>CAVYSC010000001.1:0-2000787 GCA_963771135.1 uncultured Acidobacteriaceae bacterium | reverse complement strand
AGAGAGCCGGCGGAGAAATTCGCGGCGTCGGAGGCAGCGAGCGCGAGGAACGTCGCGGTGGATCCGGTGCCGAGGCTGACCGCGGGAATGCCTTTGGCGCCGGAGCCATTGGCGACGGCTCCGCTGGCGGGCGCGATGAGGTTCATGTGCTGCGAACCGGCGGCGAGCGCCATGGAGAGCTTGCTCCACGATTTGAAGCGGAAGGAGACAGTGGCGTCGAGGGTTTCGCGGACCTGCATTTGGGTGGCGGCGGGGCTGCCGGTGAGCAGGTCGCCGTATTTGCTGGCGGATTTGCGGGCGAAGTTCTCGATGAAGCCGAGATCGATCCACGGAGCCGGAGGCGCGTCGAGCGAGCATTGGCCGCTGACAGAGGGATCGAAGAGCGTGGGCTGCTTCTGCGCGCGGTTGACGGGCGCGAACCAGGCGCGGACGCGGCGGCCCACAGGAGGCAGCGCGGCAAGCGGGGCGGACGTGCTCATTTCTCGCCTGCTTCCTGAAACGCAAACACGATGATTTTGGCGGTGCGGCTGAGGCGGTCACGGAGCGGGACGATGGGAGCCGAATTCCGGCTCGGACCAGAAGACCATCGTCTCCAGGGCGGCGGCGGGAGTTTGGGCGTAGTTCATTTTTTGTGCCGAGTACGGATACAGAATGGTGAGGAGCTCGTAATCCATCTCCGCGAGAGCGCGGCCGCGGTCGAGTCCGGCGTTGGCCTGAGTGCCGGAGGTGGCGTACTGGATCTCGCAGGTGAGCTGCGCGAGGATCGCGGGCATCTGCAGGTCGGCGGCGAGGCCGGCCCAGTTCAGAGTGAATGCGTCGAGCAAGGGTTGCGGCATGGGAGCCTCGGCATCCTGCACGAGGATGCCGGGGCGCGAGACGGCGCGCAGCGTCATGGTGCGGGCCGGATTCAGCGCCGCTAGACGATTCCGCAGCGCGACGTAGAAGGTATCTTTGGCGTTCTGCATGGTGCTCCTTGAAGAGCAGTGATGAGTGGTCAGTGATCAGTGATCGAGTATCAATCAGTAATCAGATTAGTTATCGTTCGGTGGACCGTGGTCAGTCATCGGCAAGACTGATCGCTGATCTCTGTTCACTGATCACTGCGGTCGCGTCGTCACTGGCTGCAGGCTTCCTGAACCAGCAGGCGATACAAATACGGCTCGCCCTGGGCGACGGAGGACGAGACGGCCTCGATGAGGAAGAGCTTGCCGGCGATCTGGACGCCGGCGGCCATTGCGAAGAGAGCCTCGGCGGAGGCGAGCTTTTGCTGCGACACCTGAGCGCTGACCGCATCGGCGGAGACGAGCAGCTCGTACTTCGGCAGCTCGCCGTCCTGCATGGCGACGCGCGCCTTGCGGAAGACCGCCGGCGAGAGCGGCAGCGAGAGAAAGCCGGGCGCGTCGAGGCCGAGCTGGCCGGCGTCGGTGGAGTCGCCGGTGAGTGCCGGCATTTGCAGAGAGGCGATCGCGCCGCCGCCCGCGCGCAGCAGCGCGGTGGCGACGCGCTGCGCCAGGCCGCAGGGATTTTGCGTGCTGAGATCGGCCATGGCTCAGCCCATCCTGACCGAGACCCAGGGCTTGAGCATCGCCTGGACGGTGGGGTCGATGAGCGAGGCGGAGAAGTACTGGAGCCACATGGTGTCCACCTTCGAGGTCTTGACGTTCAGGCCGGGCGTGGCCTGGGCATTCTTCACGATTTGCGCGCAGGCGCACTTCACCGCGTCGGGCAGCGTCGCGAGGCCGGCGGTGTAGGCGACGGCGACCTCGTTGTACGGCAGACCGAGGATGTTCAGCGGGAAAATCAGCTCGCCGGTATCGGGAACGAAGTCAACCGTGCCGGGATCGACGGCGGTCCAGGCGCCTGGCAGCGAGAAGGCCCAGAGGATTTCTTCCTGGAGCGGAAAGACGGTTTGGCCGCGGCGCGGTTTGGCGTAGCGCGCCTGAATGGAAACGAAGGGCGACGTGGCCGGCGCGACGGCGACGAGCGGCAGATGGCTGAGGCGCACGGTTTGCGAGCCTTCGACCAGGCGCAGGCGTTCGGCGTACTGCGTGGGATTGAGGCTGGTGCGGCGGCAGTGGCTGTCGATGAGCGAGGAGGCCGCGGCGATCCAGTCGTCGGTGACGTCGGGCGCGAGGCCATAGGTCTGGTATTCGGTGGGCTGCAGGTAGCAGGACATGGGTTCTCCCGGAAGCGAGTTAGCGGGTGAGCGAGTTAGCAAGTCAGCGGGTCAGCAAGTTAGCGGCAGCCAACTTGCTAACCAACTAACTTGCTGACTTGCTGGGGAGGGGCCGGCCCAGGTTCGGGTGTGGCCCCTCGTCGCCGGGCCTACCGATCCACCAACACCTGGTAGTGGGCGTAGTTCGCGCCCTTCACCACCGGGGCGCCGAACTTGACCACCACGTGCTGCGAGGCCAGCGATCCGGGGACGCCGAGCTGGAAGACGCGCGGGTTGGGATCGGAGAGCCAGTGGTACTCGATCAGGTCCTCGGTGACGATGTAGGCCGGCAACACCGCGGAGCCTGAGCCGGGCGTGCCGGTGTAAGCCAGCGACCAGTCGGGGATGAGCGGCAGCTCGCCCGCCTGGGTGGTGAGCATCTTCACCGTGAAGCCGGCCGCGATTTCCTTCGTGGTCAGAACCACGTTGAACTCGGATTTCATTTCGCGGTCGATCAGGTCGAGCAGCACCGGGTTCGCGTAGATGGCGGTGGGCCGCACTGCGTAGCTGGTGTTGGCCACCATCTGCGCGATGGTCGACTTGAGGCCGTCGGTGATGCAGCCGGTGGTGGGGATGGTGACGGTGTTGCCGCCGGCGGCGATCTGGCCGGTCACGCCGCAGTATTGCAGCGTGGTGGGCGTGGTCAGCGAGGTGTCGTTGCCGTTCCACAGCGCGACGTCGTGAGCGAGCATGACGCCTTCGATGGTGTCCACCAGGTCCTTGGCCTGGAGGTAGGCGAACTGCTTCTGCTGCGAGCCCAGCTCCATGTCGAAGAGGTTGTAGTTGAGCTGCGCCACGATGGCCTTGAGCGGCACGCTGCGCTCGACGCGCGAAGGCGTGACCACCGGCGCCACGATGTTGCGCGGATCGACGAAGCCCGCGGTGCCGGGATCGGGAATCCCCGTCTGCTCGAAGTAGCGCGACGGATGGCCGGTGGCCGGGACCTGCCGGATGCGCTGCCCGAACAGATTGCGGCGGCGCACGATGTCGAGGATCTCGGTCTGGTAGAGCGGCACTTCGATGGCGCCGGGCCCGATGAAATCGGCGGCGGCGTGAATGTCCTGGAAACTGGCGGTCATATCTTCCTTTCGGCGGTGAAGTATTGGTGAAGAGCCTGCTAACGAGTAGCCAGAAGCGGGTAGCCGGTAGTCTGGAGCCGGTAGCAAGTCGGCGAGTCGGCAAGTCAGCGGATTCGCAATCCGTTACCGCTTCGGGCTACTGCCTACCGGCTGTTCTCAGCCGGCCAGCCCGGCGCGCAGCAGCTGCGCCTTGACGGCGATGCGCTGCTCGAGGCTGAGGCTCGACAGGGCCGCGTCGAGCGCGCCCGCTTCGACGTGCTCGAGCGCGATGCCCTGCTTGGCGAGGAACTGCGCCGTTGTGGCGGGAACGGTTTTGCGCGCGGAGGCTGGCGCGTCGGCCCTGATCTCGGGCTGCGATTCCGGCCGGGTTTCCAACTGGGCCTTCAGCTCCGCGATCTGCTGCTCGGCGGCTTGGAGCTTTCGCTCCAACTCGGCCTCTCGCGATGGGGCTGCCGCGACAAGCCGGCGCACCTCACCCTCGCGCTCTTCCAGCAGCGCGACGGCGCGCTCCACGAGGGAGGCCGCGGCTTCCAGCCGGGTTTCCATGCGTTCGATGCCGGCCATTACTTCGCCTGGCCGAACTTCGCTGGTCTGGGATTCCATGCTTCTTCCTTTCTGAGTTGCGGGTTGAGAAATGCGGAGCGAGCCAGGCGCGCCGAGGCGTACACAGGCTCAGCGCGCGGCTCGCGGCAGAGTCCCGACGGCGGCGCGGCAGAACGTCGCGCCGCGATCGCGAAAGACGTATCGCGATAGGCGGCCTTCTCGCGCAGAAGGATGGCCGCGCCGGTGAAGGTGGCGCGGGTAAGCGTCCAGACCTCCGCGCGGAGGTCTTCCACGTGGGCGTCGGCCAGTTCCCAGGACATGCCCATGGCGCCGGGCATGCACTGGCGCATTTGCCGCTCCACCTCGGGGAAATCCTTCGCGAAGAGATAGCCGGCGACCGTGAGGCGCGGGCCCTCCACGTCGGCGTGGGTGATGATGCCGCATTTGCGGCGCGCGTCGTGCCCGTCCCAGCTGGGGGCGTAGTCCACCGCCATGCCCAGCAGAGACGGGAGCGCGGCGAGCGCCGCAGCGCGGGTGAGCACCACGCGGTGGCCGCGCGCGCCTGCCGGCGGCTTGGTGCTGGGCTCGTCCACGCGGGTGAGCACGCCGGTGAAGGGCACACGGTTGGGGTGATCGGCGACGTCCGGCATCCGGACGGCCATAGCTTTCAGGCGCATAGGGTCTCCAGTGATCGGTGATCAGAGATCAGAGAAAGCGGTTAGTTGTCAGGAGTCAGTAGTCAGGAGTCAGTGACTGATCACTGATCACTGATCACTGATAACTGTTCGCCCCAGTGGCGCCAGTCCGCGCATGGCGCGCACTTCGTTTACCGTGAGCACGCCGGCCTGGAGCAACGCGGTCTGCATCTGCACTTCCTGCATCGCGTCCGTCGCGTCGAGATCGTTGAAGACGAACTCGAACTCCGGCCAGCCCAGCCGTTTGGCAAACAGGTCGCGGGTGATGTGCTCGGCGATCAGCCGCGCGAGGGGAACGATGGCGGAGTGGAAGGCCTCGTCCAGCAGCGACTCGGCGGTTGAGCGATTGACATCCTGTTCCAGCCCGAGCAGCACCGGCGGCAGCGAAAAGGCGTTGGCGATCATGCGGATGAGGAACGTTTGCCAGTTGAGGCGCAGATCCGCATCGGTGCCCTGGGCGAAGCGCAGGACTTCGGGCTTCTGCTCGGTGGAGAGCAGCGGGACGCGGCCCGTGCCCTCGATCTCGTCCTGCCACCAGCGGATAAGGCGCTCGTGCTGGGCCGGCGTCGTCTCGTTGAGCCAGAGCGCGTACTGCACCACCGAGTTCGAGGCCAGCTTGCCGGCGAAGCGGTGCGCGCTGAGAAAGGCGTTGACGGTTTCGAAGGCGACCTCCAGCGGGCCGAGGCCGAAGGGCGTGTAGCTGCGGGGATTCATGCGCAGGTACAGAAGCTGGCGATCTTCGAGCGGAACGAGGTTGCCGGCGCCGGCGAGTCCCGTCGCCTGCGCGTAGCGGATCGACTCGGGCCGTCCGTCCCACCTGGGATCGATGCGGATGGAGGCGCCGTCGACCGGCCAGAGCTCGAAGGGCTTCGCCGGGTCGCCGGTCACTTCCATCTCGATGGCGCCGAAGCCGCCGGTGAGCGCGTCCTCGATCACCTGCTCCAGCAGGACGCGGAAGGAGTCGGAGGCGTTGGGGAATTCGAGGCTGTGGCGCAACAGGCGGGCGCGCTTTTCGGCCCACGCCACCTGCTCCGGATCCTGATCGCGGCGCAGGCGCACCTGCCAGTCCATGGCGGCGATGCGGTCCTTGATGAGGTTGATGGCGCGGCGGACGAGCGGCGTCTCGGCAAACCGCCGCAGGTTCACCGGCGTGGGCCGGGGCAGCGGCCGGCCGGAGATTGCATAAGGGGCGAGCACGGAGGGCAGGGCCGCCGTTCTCCGCGCCGCCCAGGCGGGCCTGGCCGCCGGGGACGCGGCCCCGAGATCGCCAGCTCCTCGCGCCAGCCGCGCCAGCGCGCGTTTCCATTGGTCTTTGATGGTCAAGTGTGTGCTCCTTCCGGCAAAGAAAAAGGCATGGCGGTTGGCCATGCCTGGTGAGTCAGAGTGCAGGGGTTAGGGTTTAGGGATTAGGGTTGAGCTGGCGCGACACGGACTTTGCCCGGCTCAACGAACCTAAGAAGGGGCAGTGCTGCCGTATTGCCAACGGTTTTCTAACCCGTAAACCTATCCCCTAATCCCTGCTTTCAAACGCGCAATTCCCTCCGCGCCGTCTCCGCTACCCGCTCGAGGTCGCTGGCGGTGAGGACGCGGATCTGCTGTGCCTCCATCGCTTCCACGCCGAAGCGGTAGCGCGCGACCTGGTCCTCGTCGTCCGGGACCTCGCCCTCGCCGTTGCGCAGCGGTTCGACGATCGCGGTCAGTTCCAGCTCGCGCATTCTCGACGCGTGCACGCCCGCGCGCAGTGCCGGCGCGCTGAAGGCGAGCACCTTGGCCAGCTCCGCGTCGGCCTCCAGCGAGACGGCGTGAAAGACGCGGATGAGGCCGTTGGGCCGGTAGCCGCAGTCCAGCTTCAGCGGATCGCCAGGCTGCGTGTACGCGGAGGCCGCGATGCGCCGCCGCATCAGATCCCAGACGCGGGCCTGCTCGAAATGGGTCCGCATGCTGCGCAGCAGGGCGGCGCGCCCGGTGAGGGTCGCGCGGCCGCGGGCTTTGCGCGGCTCCACGTAGAGCCGCATCATTTCCTCCATGCCGGCGGCCAGGTTCTCCACCAGGCAGCCGCGCGGCTCGGTCAGCTGCAGCAGATGCGAGAAGGAGTCCTCGATCACTGTCATCAGCGGCTTCAGGTCGGCGTCATGCCCGGCGAGCCGCTGCCGCATCTCGGTTTCCAGCGCCTCCAGCATCTCCGTGTCCGCGTCGGGGTCGATACAGCGCACGCGCGACCAGTCGCGGGTGAGGCGCAATTCGGGAGCGCCTGCGCCGTCCCCGGCGGGGCGGAGCAGCACCCCGATGTTCACGAACTCGTTCTTCACCGGGTCCGGCACGTAACGGACCAGGAAGAACTCGCAGGGAAGTCGGTCGGTCATTGGATCGTTCCAGTGACACTATCGCCCCAATGGGGAGCGGGGAATTGCGGGGAGGGCGCGGAAATGCGCGCGCGGTCCCAGTTCGGGAAGGGCTGGCGGGAGGAGTCCCGGAAAGCTGCGATCAGATCGCGCACGCGCGAGCGCCGCTTCAGCAACTGCTCCACCAGGTTCTCCAGCACGCCTCCGTTGCCGTCATACCACTCCGGCGGAATCGTTTCCGCGATCGCCCAGATTTTCTCCGGCGCGAAAGCCTCGATGCGGTTGAGCCAGGGCTCGAAGCTCGGCCAGCCGGTGACGCCGCGATAGACGAGGTTGCGCGCGTAGACGCCGCGCAGCGGCGCGTCGAGGAAGCGCCACTCGCCGGCGTTGAAGCAGAATCCCTGGTCGATGAAGGCCGCCGACCAGCGCCGCTCGCGCGCTTTCCGGTGGAAGAGCGCCTGGCGTCCGTTGGCGTTGCAGGTCCACTTGTCGAGCGCCAGGATACCGGCGAACTCGTCGAGATTGCGCACTTCGGCGAGCTGATCCTCGGGCAGGTAGTCGGCCCGGTGCCCGGGCAGCAGGCCGCCCACCATGCGCGAGCCGAACTGCAGGCCGGGGCGGCAGGGCTCGCGCCGCGGCCCGAAATCCATCTCCAGTTCGCGCGTGCGCTCCACCAGCCAGGGCGTCACCTCGACCACGTCGCACTCCGGCACGGTAAGCCCCACGAGCGCGGCCAGCCGCGTGGCCAGCAGCTCGTTGGGCAGCACGCGCAGGTGCTGCGGGTTGTTCTGGAACTTCACCACCCAGGCGTTGCCGTCCTCGCCGAGCATGAGGTGGCTCTGCGCGCCTCCGCGCATCTTCCGGATTTGCTGGACCGCCAGAATCGCCACGCTGTCTCCGAACCCTGTCTCCGAACCCACCATGCTACTGCACTCGTTTTGCGGCGTATTGTTCCTTTCGTACCGCGAGCGCCAGCGCCATAGCCATGACGCAGTCGTCGTGCTCGCCGGGCGCGGCGCCGCCGTTTCCGCCCGCGCCGCGCACGAAGGTGCGGCACTCGCGCAGCAGGCGCTCGCTCGAGAAGAGCGAGGGCGTCTGGACCAGGGCCGCGCCCAGATCGGCCAGCATGCCCGGCCGGCTGTTCACGGAAGTCAGCCAGCCGTCCTGGCCGTCCGGGCCGCGGTAGACGCGCTCGTACTGGCACGGCGAATGCAGATACGCCAGCACGCCGTGGCCGTGATTGTTGCGCTCCACCGCCAGCAGCGCGCGGTTGTATTCGCGCGCCAGATCGGCGGCGGCCATGGCGGTGTCCAGCGGTGAGCGGCGCGTCCGGAACTCGGCGCACTGCAGGCCCTGCTCGCGATCGATCACCTGCGCGGCCGCGTAGTCGCCTTCCGGCGAGCCTCCGGAGGGATCGACGGCGACGAGATACTGCCGCCCCGGCTGCGGCTTCGCCCAGACCCACAGATCGCCGCGCTTCTCCGCGGGGGGGCGCACTTCGCGCAGGCGGTTGTCGATCGCGGCGACCTCGAACCAGCAACTGCCGCTGGCCAGAAAGCACGATTCGGCATCCTCGGCATACTCCTGGCGCGCCAGGCCGCGGAAGTTTTCCTGGATGTGCCGGCGATACGCCATTTGGTCCAAAGTCAGTCCCTGGCGTTCGCGCTGATGGCGCTCGTCTTCGGTCAGCGACGAGTCGTCCACCGGATCCGCCGTGTAGGCCGCCTCCAGCCACCACGGGAAGAAGTGCTGCTTCGTTCCGGTCTTCTCCGCCTCCTGCCACTCCTTCCAGAAACACCCCGCAGCCCCGTTGGGCGTCGACTCCATCACCAGCTCGCCTTGCGGCGAGAGCGTGGCGCGCAGGCCGGCGAGGGTCTCTTCCGGATCGCCGGGCCAGCGGGCCAGCTCGGTGCAGTGCAGGTTGGTGATGGTGAGCCCGCGCCCCGCGTTGCGATCGCCGGCGGTTTCCACCAGATACTCGCTGTCGAGCGCCGGGAAGGCGATGCGCCGCGCGCTGCACTTCGCGTTCTTCAGCGCGCCTTCGCGCAGCCCGTCCGGCAGTTGAGCAAAGAAGCGATGCACGATGCGGAAGATCGCTTCCGCCGATTCCTGCGTATGGGCCACCTGCACCGTCAGCGCGCCTGGATGCGTGATCGTCTTCAGAAAGAACCTCCCCGCAATCCACGTGGTGATGCCCATCTGCCGCGCTTTGAGGATGATGTTGCTGTTTTGACTCCAGGACTGCAGCGCATAGCATTTCTGCGCCTGGTTTGCGGCCAGAGGTTCAATTTTCCCCGACCGGTTTCTGATCTTCAGAACCTTTTCCGTCAGGGTCAGAGCCTCGTCCATGCCTGTGTCCATTCGCTCGCCCAGGCGGACGAGGTCCTCCCTCGTTCCATTGCCCAGATCCGACATGCGTTCCGCTCAGCTTTCGCTCAGTACGCATACCAGTTGTAGTCGGGCCCGCAGACGAGCGTGCGCTTGCCCGGCGAGGCAATCGCCAGGGTTTGCGCGGAGACGCCGTTGTAATTGATGTTCTGCGAGCTCACGGTTTGCAGCGTCACCGCGTTCGAGGACACATCGGACTTGATGATGGTGAACTCGAGGCCGGTGGGCGAGGACTTATCCGGCAGCGGCGTGTAACAACTGGGCAGCGTAAGGGTCTGCGGCCCGGTGGCGGCGTTCGCGATGACATTTTTGTTGGCCGCGGTCAGCGTTAGCGTCGAGGAACTGTTGATGACCGTGCTGAGCGCGAGCCCTCCGCTGGAGCGGATCGTTCCCTGGTAGGTGATGTTGAAGAACGGGTTCGCTCCCGAGAAGTGCGCCTGGAAGATGTCGCCCTGATAGCCGGTGTACATCTGCGCGGAGTACGCCACATCGGTGGACGCGGACGCCAGCGGCGTGGCCCAGACGCGCGGCACCGCGCCGGTGGGGTCATTGATGTTCGCGCCGCCTGAGGAGAAGCCGGTGGTCACCGCCGGCTCCAGCCCCTGATAGTAGTTGCCGCATCCGGTGAGGTGATGCACGCTCGAGAAGCTGGGCGGATTGCCGGAGGCCCCGGAGTAGGTGATCCAGTTCGTGCCGCTCGCCATGCCGAGGCAGCTCACGTCCCCGATGAGCAGGTTGTTGGTGACGTTCGCGGCGACATAGGCAAGATTCGCCGCCGGGAAGCTGGTGAGCTCCGGCCACTGGATATGACCGCCCTCCACCGAGACGCCGTTGGCGCCGATGTAGAAACCCGCGATGGATGGGCTGTCGATGTATGTGTCCGTCCACTCCGTCCCGCCGCCGCCGGTGTCATAGATAACGTAGCTGGTGGCGTACGAGGCGTTGGCCGCCGAGGCGGAGGAGGCATTGTTCACGCATGGCGCCGTGGTGCAGGTGTAGGGGTAGCCGAAGCCGTGAATCAGATAGCCGGTGTTTCCGGTTCCTTCGTTGTAGACCGCGGCGGTGAGAGCGTTGCGCACGGTGATCTCGTCGAGCGCGCTGTCGATGGCGGTCTTCTCCAGATGAATGCCGTAATTGGGCCGGTTCGCCGGCGTGAACGCCGTGGCCGAGTAGCTGACCGTGACATTGCGCAGCAGGAAATTCGACTGATGCCCAGTGGTTTCCTCGCCCAGAACCATGCCATCCGAGCTGGTGTCGTTGACCGTGACGTTGTCGATGAGCAGGCCGCGAAACCACTGGAATTCGAAAGCATGGACGGCGTTGCCGTTTGCCAGAATGTTGAGATTCTGGAAAGTGCAGCCCTGCGTCTGCTGCGCGTTCCCGAGAGAAAAGAGATCGCCGCCGAGCGGGCTGGTGACCGAGAGCGTGGTGGCCACCTGCGAGCTGTCGGCATTCACCGTCGTGCCCGCGGAACCGATCACGTTGACGCAGGCGCCGCCGGAAGGTTCAGCCAGCGTGGCCGACACCGCAAAGTTTCCCGGTCCCAGACGGATGGTCTGGTCCTGGCCGGTAGCGCTGGCCTGGATGGCGGCTGCGTTCCAGGCGGCGTTGAGCGTCGGATAGGTTGTGCCGTCGACGGTGATCTCGCCGTTGATCGTGGCGCCGGTTACCGCTGCTTTTGCGTGCAGAGAACCGGAGAGCGTGAGATCGCCGGATGAGTCAAAGGTCCAGGGCTGCCCCCCGCAATTGCCGGAGAAGCCGCCGGTGCTGAAGTTGACGGTGCAGCCGGGTCCGGCACCGCCTGGTCCGCTTGCCCCCGCGGTCCACTGCCACACTGTCGTCGAGGGGTTATATTCCAGCACGTCGGAAGCGCCCCCATTGGCCTGCAGGTTCGCGTGATTCAGCAGGATCGACCAGGCGTTCCAGGCGGCGCAGACATCCACGCCCCCGACGTTGCAGCCGACATAGATCGCGCCGGGAAAGACCGCCGGATTGTTCCCAAAGGGAGGCTCCTGCAGATAAATGCCGGTGCCCCACGGACCCAAAAACGAGAATCCAGTGGGCGGCACCATTTGTCCCTGACCGAAGATGTAAGGGGTGGCTCCCGCTGGATACCCTGCATAAAGCGTGCTCGCATTCTGATTGTTAGCAGTAAAGAACGCCTGCGCGCTGTTCCGTCCGCTCCAGCGAATATAGAAGGGGTCGGAGTAGGAGCCCCCCTGAAACGCATCGATCTGCGCGTTCTCCAGGTGGTAATCCTCGATGGGGTAGTGCTCCTGCTCCAGCGTGTCCCCGCTGTTGAACGTGCCTGCGGGGATGTCGGTGGCAATCGAGCTGCCGTCCACCTTGCCCGTGGATGGATTCCATACGTTCAGGGTTCGCGCCATCGGGTACACGGCGTAGCCGTTCGTCGGGGTCACGGCCACCGTGGGTGTTCCCGTGCAACCGGACCCGGCATTGGCGATGCCCACCGCGGACAGCGCGCCTCCGCTGGTCGCGCTGATGTAGATCACAGGATTCGTGGTGCAAGTCAGGCCGGAGATGGAGATCTGCGGTGGTGCCTGATAGTTGCTGGTGCTGCTGAAATTGAGATAGCCGGTTCCTCCACTGGCGGTGCAGCCGGTGATGCTGCCGCCACTCAGGGTGCAGCTTACGGAACCGCCGCTGCCCATCTGAGAGTAAGCCAGGGTGTTGTAGTTCTTGCCGAAGCTGTGGCCTTCGTTGCTGGCAGGCCCGTAGAGAGTGTCGCCCGAAACGTTGTAGGCGATGGGCCATACCGTGCGGATGAGGTTCGTCAGCCCGACCCCTGCCCACTGGCCGTTCATGGCACTCGGCCCAACCTCGTCGGCGGTGAACTCGATGCCCATCCCTGCCATGCCGCCTTCTGCCACAGTTGATCCAGACTGGAAGCCCTGGCGCAGAACGGCCAGCGTCAGGGTATTGCTTCCGCAGGAAGGGGAATTGATTGCCGTGATCGGATCGTTCTCCCAGAAAGTGCCGCTCACGTCCACGAGAAAGGCGTTGCCGCCTGTGGTAAAGCCGGTCGTGCTCGTCACCGGCACGCACACGCTGGCCGCAGGCTGGAGCGGATTCGTCGTTCCCCCGGTGTTGAGATTGGCCGTCGTCGTCGTGTGCGCCGCCGAATCTCCGTACTTCGCGTCCCAGTCGCAGCCGGTGCAGGTGACCGCCGCTGCACTCGCAATCAGGGAAATGTAGCCGGTGGAGTCGCCGCGAGTCAGATCGATCACCTCGAGACCGTCGCCCAGAGAGCCGAGATAGCCCTGCGTCTGGGTCGTGCTGAAGATCGTGCATGGACCCTGGCACGTCGTCGAAGCCCCGCTCTGGCTGGTGATACCGCTGATGGTTCCCCGGTAGACGTCAACCGCTTCCTGCATGATGGTGCGAAACTCTGCTCCTTCGCTGTCGCCGGTGGAGATCCCGCCACGCTGGAAATGGAATATGTCCATCGGCATCGTGTCGCCATTGCTATTGGAATACTGGAAGATTTCCAGTCCCTGCGAGGAGGTGAGAGCATCCGTGGACTGAGTAACGAGCAGTGCGGGGAACTGCGACTGAAACCTGTTGTACTCAGTGCCCGCAAAGTTATAAGCGTTCAGCGTCAGCGCCGGAGGCGCCGGATAGTAGCCCGTGTTGATCGTTTGCGTGTTGTAGGTGGTGAAGGACGGTCCCTGCACCGGCGGAGTCGAGCCCGCACCATTTCCAGCCCAGGAAGGCGGCGCCACAGCTCCATTACAAATCCACTGTGGGCCGCCGAACCGCTCGTCCTCCACGCATCCCGTTGGCTGCCCATAAGCGGGTCCATTGACCACGTTTGCGTTGGGCGCCGCGCCCTCCCACTGGCGAGCGCCGCCCCAGGGTTGCGCTTCCGTTTGCGCGTAGAGCGCGGGAGCCAGGACCTGGCAGGCGTAGGGATAGGATGCGCAATCCTGCACCGACAGGGCAATGCCGTTGTTGCTGCCGGCAGACGACTGAAACTCGTTGGCGTAGTGGCGGCCTTCCAGGAGTTTCGTCGAAAGGCTCGGCACCGAGAGCGGACCCGTGAGCGCACCTCCGGACGAAGGCAGCGCCTGCGCCGCAGTCTGATCGACGTAGTGCTTCGTGGCGGCCTGATTCAGCCCGGAAGGATCGCCGCTCAGGGTCAGCGCGCCGGTCAGCGTGCCGCCGCCCAGCGGCAGGTAGGTGCTGCTGAGCGACGCCAGGGCTCCCTGCACGTACGAGGGCGTGACCGCGGACGCTACAGCGACGGTGGAGGGCTCCAGTTGCGCGCGAACCGAGGCAACGGACGCCGTTCCCGAAGCCGGGACCACCCAGTATTCGGGGTACACCGTGCCATCGCCCAGGTGATAGACCGCCGTGTAGTAGCTGCCTGACGGCAATGCTCCGGCGTTGGGCGCCAGATTCATGCTGAGGAAGCCGTCGGCCCCGATCGCGGCGCTCTTGCTGCCCGCAGCCACGGCCTGGTTTTGTGGCGTGGTGAAGGCGCTCCAGCTCACCAGCACCGAACCGCTGGCCGGAGTGCCGTCGGCGCGGTAGATGGTGCCCTGAACAGTGGTGGTGGAAACCTGCGCCGCCGCCCGCCCCAAAGTTCCCAAAACCAGCGCCACGACGGTAGCTGCCACGCGCAGCCACAGCCATTCAGACAACACCCTGGTCCGCGTTTCCAAGTTCTTCTTCCGCATAAGCCTCATTTCCCATGTCCCCCAGGTCGCTCCGGGAGGATCCAGAGCCTCGCAGGATCGATTCTCAGCCCACGGCCAAGAAAAAGGGACACCAGAATCGGTGTCCCTGTCTCTTTTTTCACTGTATAAGTTCAGAATATCAGTTTCAAAGAATTAGCCCGCCAAATTTCTTTTGGATTTTTGGCGTGAAAGTCTTTTGTTTCCTTCATTTGTTACTTTCGTTTTCGGTCGCCCCTCTTGACAGGTTTTCCGCATCGGGGCGCAGCAGGCTGAGTTTCGAGGAAGAATCGAGTGAGCCGGTCGAGAGCTTCGGTATAAACGCGCTCCACGGAGCGCTGGCTCTCGCCCATCAAATTCGCAGCCTCCAGCGGTGAGTAATCCTCCAGAACGATGTGAGCCACCACTTCCTGGGAAACGCGGTCCAGCCGCTTGAGGCATTTCTCCACATCGAAGACGAAGATGATCTGATCTTCGAAGCTTTGCATCCGGTAGCTGGTGATGCGTCCGCGAAAGGCTACATTGCCCAGCACACAGGGAGCCCGTCCGATCACCATGGACGTGACCAGATAGCGGCGGAGCAGCGCGACCGTGTGCCGGCGGTAGAACGCAAGGCCGCCAAGCGGACGCGGGCGAGCGACCGGGAATTCCGGGTCGGCCACCGCCGCAGTGGATTCAAGGACGACCGGCAACGCCAGGGCCGCACTCATGCCGCACCTCCGGCCTTGCGGGCGCCGTGGTTTCCGCGGCGTCCGGGACGACGCGAGCGGCGCGCCTGAGGCAGCGAGCGCATTCTTGCCGAGCAGCCAGAGCAGTACACCTCCGGGCTATCCTGGGTGCGGAACCAAAGACTGCCACACCCCTCACACACCTTCAGAAAGATTCGCAGGTACGTCATGGGTTCTCCAGAGAAAAGCGGGTCGCCGCGCGATGACCGGCGCGGTGGCCTCGGGGGAGGAAAAGGCTTTGCCGCTCATGCCTGGCGGCAGGTTGCCTTTCGCTGGTTGAAATTGGAGATCAGGAGAAGGTGATCAATGGTTCCTCAACAGGAGAGGCGGCAGCGCGAAACGGATCAGACAAAACGGGTCTCCGGCTGTCGCGAAGCTGGTGCGACATTAGTTGGCCTGAAAGCTCGGATCAAGGCTCCAGACGCGCATTCCGTCACTGTTATCTACGTGAGTACCGAAGTGCCCGGGCAGTCGCGTCAATCCCGGAAAAGTTCGATTCTTTCTGCAAACCCTGAGGTAATGGGTGTATAGCTGCGTGAAAACATTCGAGCAATGAAATTCCTCGAGTTGCACGAGCGTCTGCGGCTGGAGACGTGGCGCCATATCGACCAGGGAGTCCTCAGCAGCTCGCTGCTTGCCCGCCAGACCGGCCTCGCGCAGGCGCACATCTCGAATTTTCTGCACCGCCGCCGCCGCCTGAGCTTGCCGGCGCTGGATCGCATCCTGCTGGCGCAGGCGCTCAGTGTGGAGGACCTATGTATGCATGCGGAGCTTTCCCTCTCTTCGATTGCCGAAGGAGAGTCCAGGGATATTGTCCCCATCGTGGCGCAGTCCGCAGCCATGACGGCGCCGGTGATTGGGCCGCGGGCCGTGATCGACTCGCTCCAGTTGCCCGCAGGATGGCTGAGGGGCCTTCCCGCGCGGAGGGCGGTCAGCCGCCGCAACTGGGAACGCTTCGTGGGGGTGCGCGTGAGCGCGCTGCAGGCTTTGCCCATGGATCCGGTGCTGCGCGTCGGCTCTCTGGCGGTCATCGATCGCCACTACAATTCCCTGGCGGTTTCCCGGCCGCCTCACCCCAATTTGTACGCAGTGCGCGCCGGATCTCAAATGCTCTTCCGTCACGTCGCCTTCGAAGCCAACCGCCTGGTCCTGCGTCCGCGCGCTCTCGACCACCCTCTGGACGTGATCGAGCTGGCGCCTGAGGAGGCGCCATCGGATTTGCTGGTGGGACGCATTTGCCTGTGCGTTTCGGAACTGTAGGGGCGTCACGCCCTTTGATAGCATCGGCCTGAGAGGTGTTTTCATGGATCAGGTTTCGCCCTCGGCCAACGGCGCGCGCCGCAACGAGGACATCGCGCTCGATCTGCTGAAATTTGTCGCCGGCAGCACCGGGATCGTCCGGGGCAGCGCGCCTTCCACGGGATTTGCGCCGCCGGGAGCTGCCAAGCCGGAAGACCAGGTGACGCAACTGCTGGATCTGTACGCGCGCTGCCTGCGCGTGGTGGAAGGAAAGCCGGCGTAAGTGGCCGCACCCGGTTCGTCTACCCTCGGATTCCTGGTCTGCGGCGCGGGCGCCTTCGGGCGCAATCACCTGCGCGTGATTCGCGCTCTCGAGGCGGAAGGCGCTCCTGTGCGCCTGGCAGCGATCATCGAGACGGATCGCTCGCGCGCCGATGCCGCGGCTGCGGAGTGGAGTGTCCCTGTTTTCGCGTCGGTAGCCGAGTTCCTGGCTGCCCGTTTTCGTGGCGAAGTTGCCGCGGATGCCGCGTCCGTCTGCGTCCCGACCTCATCGCACTTCGCCGTGGCTGAGGCGCTGCTCTCCGCGGACGTCGACGTGCTGATTGAGAAGCCGATCGCCGCAACGGTCGCCGAGGCGACGCGCCTCATCGACATGGCCGCGGAGCACCACCGCATTCTGCAGACCGGACATCTCGAGCGCTTCAACCCGGCGGTCACGGCGACCGAGCCGCTGCTGAACCATCCCATGTTCTTCGAGGCGCACCGCTTGAGCGTCTTCAGCCCACGTTCGCTGGATGTGGATGTGGTGCTGGATCTGATGGTGCACGATCTGGACATCGTGCTGAGCATGGTGCGCTCGCCGGTGCGGTCGCTGCACGCCGTGGGCCTGCCGATCCTGTCGCCGAAGGTGGATATCGCGAACGTGCGAGTGGAGTTCGAGTCGGGATGCGTGGCGAACTTCACCGCCAGCCGCGTGAGCACCGAGCGCGTGCGCAAGCTGCGCTTTTTTCAGCCGCACCAGTACGTCTCGATCGATTATGCGCGCCAGGATTTGCTGGTGATCGACGTTTCCGGCAGCGGCCAGCAGCCAGCAGCCAGCGGCCAGCAAAATTTGGGTGCTGCGTCCGGTCTGCCAGTCCTCAACGTCGCGAAGCCTGCGGTGCTGCCGGGCGAGCCGCTGCGGCTGGAGATCGAGTCGTTTCTGGACTGCGTGCGGGCGCGGTCGACGCCGCGCGTTTCCGGCGGCGACGGGCGGGCCGCTCTGACGCTCGCGCTGGAGATCAACAAGGCGATCGCGGAGCATGCGGAACGAGCAGGATTAGGAAAGATCGGCAATTAGCGGCTTGCCGCTAAAACCCGGCGGCCGTCAGCGGGCCCGCGGTCCATAACTGCGCCGTCGAACAGGACTCAGCAAGCGAACCCGCGACGAAGCCGTCCAGTTGGGTGACGGTGTGATCCTCCACCAACGTCACAAAATCCGTGAAGAGAATCGATCCCGTGGCCGGGGCGCTGGGGTCGGCAGGCGCGTAGGCAACGACGTAAGACTGCACGGGTCCGCCCGGGCATATTCCTTTGAAGCGCGCCGTGGTCAGCGTATACGTCAAATATTTGGGACCAGGATCGAGCACGGGACCCGTCTGGTACCAGGCGACCGCGAGATTGTTCACCGTTATCGGTGCGGCGCTGAAGTGGCCGGTGGCCGTATAGGTGGTGCCTGACAGACTGCTGACGGCGTTCACCGTGATGGATTCCAGGATCCGCGGCGGTCCCCCGCCGCAACTGGTGAGGGTGAAGAGCGCTGTGAGCGCGAGCGCGCAAAGGGCTGGCCTGGCTGACATCGTGGCCTCCCGCGGGGAACCGAACGGGCCATCCGGATCCTCTGGACGTCATCGTGGGCTGGTTCGGGGGGCCTGTCAAGCGGATCGCACGACCGCAATCTCCTCCCTAACCCTCCGCATCGTCTCCAGATAAAACGCCAGGTTGTGCAGCGTGTTCAGCACGGCCGAGAGCGGCTCCTGCGCGGATATCAGATGGCGGAGATACGCGCGGCTGTAGCGGCGGCAGACCAGGCAATTGCAAGCCGGATCGGGAGGGTTCTGGTCCTCGGCGTACTGCCGGTTCTTGATGTTCAGCCGGCCCTCGGATGTGAAGAGCAGCCCGTGGCGCGCGGCGCGCGTGGGCAGCACGCAGTCCATCATGTCCACGCCCATCCGCGCATATTCGGCAATTTCTTCGGGATAGCCAACGCCCATGACGTAACGCGGCTTATTCGCGGGTAACAGCGGCAACGTCGTCTCGATCATCTCCCGTGTCAGCTCCCGCGGCTCGCCCACGCTCAGGCCGCCAATCGCGTAGCCGGGGAAATCCATCTCCACCAGCCGCTCCGCCGATTCGCGCCGCAGGTCGGCGAACATGCCTCCCTGGACGATTCCAAAGAGGCTCGGCGTTTTCCCCGCGAAGCTGCTTTCCTGAGCCCTGTGCTCGGTGCTCTGCGCTCTGTCCCACGGCCGCTCCTGCTTGTGCGCCTCAAAGTGATCCCGGCTGCGCTTTGCCCAGCGCAGCGTCACGTCCAGCGAGGCGCGAGCGCGCGCGTAGTCGGCCGGATACTCCGTGCACTCGTCGAAGGCCATGGCAATGTCCGCTCCGAGAGCGATCTGCACGTCCATCGAGTGCTCGGGCGAAAAGAAATGCGACGAGCCGTCGATGTGCGAGCGAAACGAGACGCCCTCCTCGGTCACCTTGCGCAGATCGCTGAGGCTGAAAACCTGGAAGCCCCCCGAATCGGTGAGGATGGCGCGATCCCAGCTCATGAAGCGGTGCAGCCCGCCCATGCGGCGGATGGCCTCGTGCCCCGGCCGCAGGTACAGATGGTAGGTGTTGCCAAGGATCAGGCGGGCATCCAGCTCTTCGAGCAGATGCTGCGGGATGGCCTTGACCGTCCCCTGCGTGCCCACCGGCATGAAAACCGGCGTCTCCACGGCGCCATGGGGCAGCGTGAGCGTGGCGCGGCGTGCCCTGCCGCAGGTGCGGTGAATTTGGAAGGCGAGCGACACTGGGCTGATTGTAGCGGGCTGGTTGCGCCCGTTACGTTGATACCCTTCCATCCCCGCGTCCCCCAAAGAATCCTGCACCAGCTTTACTCAACAGGCGTACAGTTAATCCGGGAATCCGCCTGCCAGTTCCTCAAGCCTGCTTCCAGGCGAGGCTTCCCGTCGCAGGAGGAAGGCTGCCATGTTCAAGCCTTTTCTGTTCCTTCCGGTACTGTTGCTCATCGGGGCGCCGGCGTTCTTTCAACAAAGCCAGACGACGCCTCCCGCTACGTCCACCCAGTTGGCTCCGATCCCCGCGGAATACGCAAACATGACCAACCCGGTGAAGCCCACGCCCGAGTCGCTGGCGCGTGCGAAGCAGATCTATAGCTGGGATTGCGCGCTGTGCCACGCAGACAATGGCAGCGGCAAGGGCGACGTCGCGGTGGAGCAGAAGCTCGATCTCCTCGATCTGCGCGATCCCGCGGCGCTCAAGTCCTGGACCGACGGCCAACTCTTCTACATCATCCGTAACGGCCGGGGGAAGATGCCGCCGGAAGATGGCCGCGCCAAGGACAATGAGGTCTGGAACATCATCATCTACCTGCACAGCATGTCGAAGAATCAGGTGGCGTCCGCGAAGCCGGCTTCCTAGCCGCTGAGAATCAGGGCCGCTCGCCGGCGCTCACCGGCAATTCCATCTGCTCGGAACCATGTTCGTCCGCCCAGGGGCGGAAGCAGGCGCGGCACCGCGCTTCATAAACGCCCGCCGCGCCCACCAGCACCAGAGACTGGCTGCTGCCCAGCCGCTGCGTGTGAATCGCGGGCGCGCCGCACTGCATGCAAACCGCGGAGAGCTTCACCACTTCATCGGCGATAGCCAGCAGCTCGGGCATCGGCGCAAACGGCTCGCCGGTAAAGCTGGTGTCCAGCCCGGCAATGATGATGCGCTTGCCCAGGTGCACCAGCTCGTTGGCAAAGCCGACCAGCGTCGGATCGAAGAACTGCGCCTCATCGATGCCGACCACTTCGACTTCCTCGATCATGGGCATCAGCACGGCTTTCAGCTCTTCCATATTCGCCACGGTCAGGGCGTCCAGGGTTTGCGCGCTGTGCGAGGCAATCGCGGTGCGATGGTAGCGGATGTCGAGATCGGGCTTAAAGCAGGAGACCCGGCGCCTGGCGATCTGCGCCCGCTTCAGGCGACGGATCAGCTCTTCGGATTTGCCCGAAAACATGGGTCCCGTGATGACCTCAATGCGCCCAGGATGGATTGTGCGCTGCTCGGCTGACATTGGTCGCCCCTGTGCCTCCCACCGAATGTTTCAGGAAGGTTCCAGTGTAGGCTCCGGCCTCGAGGCGGAGATGTGGAAAGCAGGGTACGAAACCAGAGCACGAAATCAGGGCTTGAACCAGAGCACGAAATCAGAGCTCGCAGGAGCAGGCCTGGCGCGCGGAGGGTTGCCCGCTGCCGCCCTTTTTCTTGACACTGCCACGGCTGTACGCGATTCTATAAGTCAGGTCTCCCTGGAATCCTGGCAGTGTGCATGACAACGGGGAGCCTTTTCCAGGTATTCAGGTCCCGCGCGCGACGCGATGCAGGAACACCACGCGCTGTCGGGGCCCTTCCATGGAAATCGATATACTCTCGAGCCGCGGGCGGGCTGCCTGCCGTTCCGGCCAGAAGGACCGTGCGTTGACATCATTTCCTTTGCTGGCGCTGCTTGCTCTGCCTGCGGGATTCGCCTCGTCGCAGCTGCTGTTTTTCGTTCTCATCATCGGCGTCTTCTACCTTCTGCTGATTCGGCCGCAGCAGAACCGGCAGAAGAAATGGCAGCAGATGCTGGGCAATCTAAAGACCGGCGACCGCGTCACCACTACAGGCGGCATTCGCGGCACCATCCTGGCCATCAAGGACGACAGCATCCAGCTGCGCGTTCCCCCCGACAACCTCCGGATCGAAGTCGTGAAGAGCGCCATCGCCTCCGTAACCCAGGACGAAACCAAGTAGAGCCTCCATGCAGACGAATCTCCGCGCCAAAACCCTCGGCATCATCGCCATCCTGCTGTTCTTCATTTACGGCATCTTCGGGATCCCGCACGGATTCTCCGGAACGGCGGTCAAAGACTCGATCCTGAACCGCATTCATCTCGGCCTTGACCTGAAGGGGGGCATGCACCTCGTCCTGCAGGTGGAAGTGAATGAGGCGGTGGGCGCGCAGGCTGACAGCGATGCTGCCAGCATGCAGACAGCCTTTCAGCAGAACGGCATCGTCGGCGCCTCGATCACCCGGCCGGACACGAATCGCCCGGACTTCCTCCAGATCACAGGAGTGCCCGCCGCGAAGACCGCGGACGTCAGCAGCCTGCTGAATGCTCAGTTTGGCTCGCAGTACGACATCGCGCCCGGGCCGAACAACACGTGGACGATGACCATGAAGCCCACCGTCGAGTCGGACCTGAAGCAGCGGGCGCTGGACCGCTCGATCGACGTCATCCAGAGCCGCATCAACAGCCTGGGCGTCAGCGAGCCGATCGTGGAGCCCTATCAGCTCGGCAGCTATCAGATTCTTGTGGAGTTGCCTGGCGTGGACGACCTCAGCCGCGTGGAGAACGTGATTCAATCCACGGCGCGGCTTTCCACCCATGCCGTGCTCGGCGGCCCGTGGCCGGATCAGCAAACGGCCCTCCAGCAGCTCGGCGGCGTGGTGCCACCCGATGCGGAACTGGCGCAGAGCGTTCCCGGCGCCTCCAGCGACACCAGCACCGGCGAATGGTATGAGCTTCAGAGGATCCCGGTCTGGGGCGGCACGGATATTCGCGATGCGAAAGCCGATAACGATCAGCAGACGAACCAACCGGAGGTGGTCTTCTACCTGACCAACGCGGCCGGCGATAAGTTCGGCCAGTTCACTGCGGCGAACATCGGCAAAGACATGGCCATCGTCCTCGACAACCGGATTTACGAAGTGGCCGTGATCAAGGGCGAGATCCACGATACCGGCAACATCTCCGGCGGCAGCATGAGCATGCAGCAGGCGCAGGATTTGTCCATGCTGCTGCGCACCGGCGCTCTGCCCGCCACTCTGAAATACATGCAGGAAAGCACGGTCGGGCCGTCGCTGGGAGCCGACTCCATCCATCAGGGCGTGGTGGCCTCCATCGTCGGCATGCTGGCGGTGATGATCTTCATGCTCATCTACTACAAAGGGGCCGGCATCAATGCCGACCTCGCGCTCTTCCTGAACCTGGTAATCCTGCTCGGATTCATGGGATACAGCGGAGCAGTGCTGACCCTGCCCGGCATAGCCGGTGTCATCCTCACCATCGGTATGGGCGTGGACTCGAATGTGCTCATCTTCGAGCGCATTCGCGAAGAACTGCGTGCGGGCAAGTCCCCGGCCGCGGCAGTGGATCAGGGATTCGGCCACGCATGGACGACGATTCTGGATACCCACGTCACCACCATTGTTTCGGCGGCGATTTTGTTCATCTTCGGCACGGGTCCCGTGAAGGGCTTCGCCGTCACACTGACGTTCGGTCTGCTCGCCAACCTGTTCACCGCGGTCTTTGTTTCCCGCGTGATCTTTGACTCTCACCTGAGCCGCAAGCTGCATGGCGAACCGATCTCGATTTAAGCGAGAGATTTTTTAAATAGGCGGGTTTTCGTGGAACTGTTTCATGATCCAAAGATCGACTGGCTGGGGAAGAAGTGGTATTTCCTCGGCTTCTCTCTCATCTTCAGCATCTCCGGGCTGATCTCGCTCTTCTTCTGGCACCATCTGCCGCTGGATGTTGATTTCCGCGGCGGCACAGTGGTGCGCGTGAAGTTCGCCGAGAAGCCCAATGTGGACCGCATTCGCGACGCGGCCAACAGGGCCGGCCTGCAGAGTCCCCGCATTACCACGTTCGGCGCCGCGGAACACAACGAGGTGCTGATTACGCTGTCAGGCAGTGCCACGAACCAATCCGCAATCGACCAGGGCCGCGCCACAATCCTTCGGACCCTGACGGAGAACTACGCCCCGTCGGCAGCGCAGAACCAGAGCAAGCTGGATCTGGACAACGCCACCCGCGAGTCGCTCACCAACTGGCTGGAGCAGCAGGACCCCGAGCACCTGGGCGCCACCGTCGCGGCCCAGATCAAATACCAGGCGCAGGCCGGCGCGGTCCTGCACCTCCGGGACGATCAGGACAGCGGTGTGATCCCCTCTGTCAGCGACCTCAACGGAGTGGTTGATCCGGCGGTGCTCAGCGCGTTCCAGCAGGACGCGTATCTTTCCGGGTTTTCCGTGCGCAGCGTGGAGATCGTGGGAGCCGAGGTCGGCACTCAGCTGCAGCATCAGGCGGAGCTGGCGACGCTGTACTCGCTGGCCGGCATGCTGGTGTATCTGTGGTTCCGGTTCGAGTTCATCTACGGCCTTGCGGCCGTGGTGGCCTGCTTCCACGACACCCTGATCACCGTGGGCGCCTTCAGCCTGAAGAATATGGAAGTTTCGCTCACCGTCATTGCGGCCATCCTGACGCTGATCGGCTACTCGATGAACGACACCATCGTCGTCTTCGACCGCATCCGCGAGAATTTGCGCCTGAGCCGGCGCGAGCCGCTGCCGCAACTGGTGAACCGCAGCATCAATCAGACGCTGAGCCGGACGGTGCTGACCTCAGGCCTCACCTTCCTGACCGTGCTCTCCCTGTTTATCTTTGGCGGCCAGGTGCTGCACCCGTTCTCGTTCGCGCTGGTGGTGGGCATTCTGATCGGCACGTACTCTTCCATTGCGGTTGCGGCCCCCATGCTGGTGGCATGGCAGGAGTGGCGTACCGGCCGCGGACGAGCGGCCGCGCTTCCCGCGGCAAAGAAAGCTAAGGTATGATGCTGGCGACCCATTGGGCAGCGCAAAACCGGTATGGTAAATCGGGCCTGACAGGCGCCCGGACCGGAGATGGCTGCGCCGCCCCCGGTTGTGGTATAGAACGAGAACCGGCAATATTCGCTGGGAAACTCGCGCTAAATGTGATGGATGGCACCCGGCGGATCAACCCGGCGCGGTGGAAAATCGAAGGGAACAAAACGGGGCGCTTGCGGTGTCTATAGCAAGTGACGACCACCTAAAGGTTCGGAGGCAGGCCTGCCATGTTTGAAAATGCATTGTTCGAATCCGGCCACAAGATCAAGACGAAGAGCAAGTACTACACGATCGTCGGCATTCTGCTGAATGCCTCGGTACTTGCGGCTCTGATCCTCTACCCGCTGATTTACCCCGAGGCGCTCCCCGCGAGATTCATGGCCACCATGCTGACGGTGCCGCCGCCTCCTCCGCCACCACCGCCGCCACCGCCGCCGGAAGTGCATGTTCAGAAGGTAGTTTCTGAGATCATTAACAACCAGCTCACTGCGCCTTCCCATATTCCCAAGGAAATCAAGATCGTGAAGGAACAGTCTGAGCCTCCGTCCGCCAGCGGCGTAATCGGCGGCATGGGCGATGGCAGCGCCACCGGCGTTCTGGGCGGTGTGCTGGGAGGCCTGGGCAACGGCCCCGCGCCGGTCGTTAAGGCCGCCACTCCCAGGAAGATCGCGGTTTCCTCCGGCGTGATGGCCGGCAACCGCATCGGCGGCGAAACGCCGGAGTATCCGGCCATCGCCAAAGCCGCGCGCATTCAGGGAACTGTGGTGCTGCAGGCAACGATTTCCAAGGATGGAACGATCCAAAACCTGCACGTCATCAGCGGCCCGCCCATGCTCCAGGCAGGCGCTCTGGATGCGGTACGCACCTGGCGTTACAGGCCGTACCTCCTCAACGGCGAGCCCGTAGAAGTGGAAACGCAGATCAACGTAGTCTTTAACCTTGGTGGATGAGCCGGATGGACCCCGGGCGGCCAAGCCGGCCCCGGGCCTCTCCGGTCCTTGCTTTTTCCGGCCTGCCGTCCATTTGTCACGGTGAGGCACTCCGTCAGCGCTTTTCGGCCTTTACTGCAGCAACTCCTCAGGAGGAAAGATTCTGTGATTCTCGCTCATTTCAACCATCTCCTTGCCAACCCAGCCTCTCTGGGTATGTTTCAGGAATCCTCGTCGGTGGGATTCGGCCCCCTCGACCTCTGGCACAACATGGGCTGGCTGGCCCGTGGCGTCGTCTTCGTGCTGCTGATCATGTCCATCTGGTCCCTGGCTGTCATGATCGACCGCTGGCTGTATTTCAACGCCGCCCGTAAACAATCCCGCGAATTCGCGCCCCGCGTCGCCGGAGCCCTGAAAGAGGGCAAGCTCGACGAGGCCGTGAAGGTCGCGGACCGCAACAAGAAGTCGCACCTGGCCGAAGTGGTCACCGCCGGCCTCCAGGAGTTCCGCACCTATGGCGGAGGCGGAGCGGTCAGCGTGGAGCAGATCGAGTCCTCGAAGCGCGCGCTTGAGCGGGCCGAGGCCATCGTGCATGCCAAGCTGAAGAGGGGTCTCGGCAGCCTGGCCACCATCGGTTCCACGGCTCCGTTCGTGGGACTGTTCGGCACCGTCGCCGGCATTCTGAAGGCCTTCCAGGAAATCGCCACGCAGAAGACGCCGGGCATCGGCGCCGTCGCCAGCGGTATTTCTGAAGCCCTCGTCACCACAGCCTTCGGCCTGTTCGTGGCCATCCCGGCTGTGTGGCTGTTCAACTACTTCACCAACCGCGTGGAGGCGTTCGACGTCGAGATGGACAACTCCTCCAGCGAACTGATCGATTACTTCATCAAGCAGAGCAATCGACGGTAAGCAAGCGGGGTCCCCGACGCGCGGTGCGCGGCGGGGTGCTAAGCAGCGGGTCCCCGGAGCGCAACGGCGCAACGGGTTTGAAACAGCGGGAATCTCCTGACCGGGAGCCGGCGCAAGAACCGGCTCCCGGCTCCTGATTACCCGAAGCCCTTGAACACGCGACCCACGGGAGCGCACAGGAATGGCACTGGCTACACGAAACGAAGGCGCCAAAGTCAACGCCAACATCAACGTCACGCCGATGGTCGACGTGATGCTGGTGCTGCTAATCATCTTCATGGTGATCACGCCCATGCTCAACAACAAGGTGAACGTCACCCTGGCCACGACCACCACCGCGACGGCGATGGACGACGCCAGCAAGACCGACGCCATCACCGTGGCGATCACGCGCGACAGCCGGGTCTATCTGGGGACTGAACAGACCAGCATCGCGAATCTTGGCCAGCAGGTGGACCAGGAGTTGCAGAACCACACGAACAAGATCGTTTATTTCCGGGCCGATGCCCGCGCCAACTACGGCACGGTGATGGACGCCATCGATGCGGTGCGCACTGCCGGCGTCGAGGAAATCGGCATGCTGACCGAGAACCTCAACAACAACGTCCCCATGGGCGAGTAGTCCTGGATGCGGCTGAAGAAACGAGGAACTGAACCATGTCAATGAATGTAGGCGGAGCCGGCGCGCTCAGCGCTGACCCGAACGTAACGCCGCTCATCGACGTCCTGCTGGTGCTGCTGATCATCTTCATGATCATCGTGCCCGTGACCCCCAAAGGCCTGGACGCGCTGGTGCCGCAGCCCCCGAAGAACAAAACGGCCCCCCCGCCCGAACAGACCATCGTCGTGCAGGTTCACGGCACACCGGGTGGCGCGCCCAGCTACGAGATCAACCAGACCGCCGTTCCGGCCAGCAATCTGGAGAGTGAGCTGAACAAGATCTATTCCATCCGCGCCCAGAAAGTTATGTTCATCAAGGGCGATCCGAACATCGATTTCGAGGCGGTCGCGCACGTGATGGACATCGCCAACGGCATCGGAGTGGATCACGTCGGTCTGATCACGCCCAAGATTGCAGAGGGCCAGTAAGGCACGCCCCCGACGGTCAGCCTTTCGGAACCTGGCCGCCACACTCCGGGCATCTTGCCGAATGCGGCAGACCCGGTACAATCGTGTCGCAACCAGTTTTACGCCCGGTTGTTCAGGCTCCCGGCGAGTTGAAGGAGAATACAGAAAGCATGAACCGAATCGCACGTTTACCGGTGCTGGCCGCCGCCACCATCATGCTGGTGGCCTCTGCCACCGGCTGCAAGCGCCTGGAGGCACGGGATCAGCTGAATAAGGGCGTCGAAGCTTACAAGGAAGCCAGGTACGAAGAGGCCATCGATCATTTTCAGCGGGCCGTCAATCTCGATCCCACCTATCCCATGACGCGGACTTATTTGGCCACGGCCTACGCACAGGAGGTTGTGCCAGGCCTGGATACCCCGGATAACGAGAAGCACGCCCAGATGGCAATCGATGAGTTTCAGCAGGTCCTCGACGCCAATCCCACCGACACCACCGCTCTCAAGCAGATTGCCACGATGTACTACGACCTGAAGAAGTTCGATCTGGCCAAGCAGTGGCAGCTCAAGGTCCTCAATGCCGACCCCAAAGACGCTGATGCCGCTTACACCATCGGCGTGATCGACTGGACCCAGGCATACGCGAATGCGGTCAAGGAGCTGCAGGGCGCTGGCATGCAGGACAACAGCCAGGGCAATGCCAAGATGCCGAAGAAGGTCTGTTCCGAGGTTCAGCAGCAGAACACGCCTCTGATCAACGAGGGGCTGCACTATCTGCTGCTGGTCGTCGATCCTGCCAACAACGACGCTTACCTTGGGTCCTTCGCCTCCGCTCAGAAGCTCGATGGGAAGGGTCTGCGGCCCAGCGACGACTCGGCAATGGTGTACCTGAACCTGCTGTACCGGCGCAAGGCCGATCTGGAATGCGGCGACGATGCCGCACGCAAGGCCGATTTGGCTCAGGCCGACGCATGGCGCGAGAAGGCTCTCGGCACGCGCCGCGCCAACGAAGAGAAAGCCAACAGCAAGGTCAACGGCGTGGTCATTCAGTAAGTTTCTCCGCCCTCTGCCCCTGAAGGCCCTCGCACTGCGAGGGCCTTTTGCTTGCGGTTCCTCTCATCCAGGCTCCCGGCCCCGCAGAGCACGCGGAACCCTGTACGCCACACCCCATACGCTATACCCTGTATTTCTGTGATTCGCAGGATCCTCATTGCCAACCGGGGGGAGATCGCGCTGCGCGTCTTGCGCGCCTGCCGCGAGCTCGACATCGCTCCTGTCGCTGTGTACTCCGACGCGGACCGCGCAGCGCCCCACGTGCTCGAAGCGGATGAGGCGTATCGCCTCGGTCCCGCGCCGGCGGCGGAATCCTACCTCCGCGGTGATCTGATTCTCGAGATCGCCCGCCGCACCGGCGCCGACGCCATTCATCCGGGCTATGGATTCCTCTCAGAAAACGCCGACTTTGCTCAGGCCTGCGAGGACGCCGGCGTCAAATTCATCGGCCCACCCGCGGCGGCGATGCGCATGCTGGGATCCAAGACGCGCGCCCGCCAGGCAGCCGATCGCGCCAACATGCCGCGCACACCCGGCAGTGTGCACGGGCTGGGCTCTCTGGAGGAGGCTCGCTCCGTCGCTGCTTCCATCGGCTATCCCGTCATGCTGAAGGCCGCGGCCGGCGGCGGTGGTAAGGGCATGCGCGCTGTCTCGCGCGAGGAAGATCTGTCCTCGGCATTCGATGCGGCCCGCAGCGAGGCGGAGCGCGCCTTCGGTTCCGGCGAGGTCTACCTCGAAAAACTGATCGAGCGCCCGCGCCATATCGAGATCCAGATTCTCGCCGACGAGCACGGCCACTGCGTTTCCCTCGGCGAGCGCGAATGTTCCGTCCAGCGCCGCCACCAGAAAGTCATTGAGGAGTCGCCTTCCGCCGTCGTCGATGATGACCTGCGCCGCAGGATGGGCGAAGCCGCGGTGCGGCTGGCTCTGACGGCCGGCTACACGAATGCCGGCACGGTCGAGTTTCTCGTCGATGACGAACGGAATTTCTACTTCCTCGAAGTGAACACGCGCCTCCAGGTGGAGCACCCGGTCACGGAACTGGTGACGGGCCTGGACCTCGTCCATCTGCAGATCCACATCGCCCAGGGCGAACCGTTGCCGTTTCTTCAGTCGGACGTGGCCTTGCGCGGGCACGCCATCGAGTGCCGCGTGTACGCCGAGGATCCCGACAGCGGCTTCATGCCCTCGCCTGGGCGCATCACGCGCCTCCTGCAGCCCGGAGGGCCCGGCATTCGCGAGGACTGCGGCATCTACGAGGGGTGGGTGGTCCCCATGGATTACGATCCCATGCTGTCGAAGCTGATCGCCTTCGCGCCCACGCGCGATCTGGCCATTGCTCGCCTGCGCCGCGCGCTCGACGAGTACGTCATCGGCGGCATCCGCACCAATCTCGGCCTCTTTCGCCGTATTCTGCGCGATCCGGACTTCTGCGACGCGCGCATCGACACCGGCTTTCTCGATCGCCTTCTCAGTGAAGCTCCGCCAAAGCCTGCTGATGCGCCCGATGCGGTTCCCGCGATCGCGGCCGCGGTCTTCGAAGCTGTACAGCCCGCCGCCGGCCCGCCTGCCGCGCCCGCCGCCGGCGCGTGGAAGGCTGCCGCGCGCCGCGAAGCCTCCGGAGCCGATCCTCGCACATGAAAATCCAGATCGAAATCCACGGCCAATCCCGCCAGGTGCAGATCGAGCCTGCCGAACCTCCCGGATCCTGGATGATTCGCATCGACGGCGAGCCTGTCGAAGGCGACGCCCGCCTGCTGCGTCCCGGCGTGCTCTCGCTGCTGCTCAACGGCCGCTCACATCGCGTGGTTCTCGATGGCGACTCCGCCGAGCCGGCCCTGCACGTCGGCCACCAGCGGATTCCGTATCGCGTCGAAGATCCTCGTTCGCTCCGCTCCCGGCGCCGCCACGGCGGCGCAGACGGCCCCACGGTGCTGAAGGCGTCCATGCCGGGCCGCGTGGTGCGGGTGCTCGTGGAAAAGGGCCAGGAAGTCGCCGCGCATCAGGGCATCGTGGTGATCGAAGCCATGAAGATGCAGAATGAGCTGAAATCGCCTCGGGAGGGCCGCGTCGCCGATCTGCGCGCCATTCCCGGCGCCGCTGTCGCCTCTGGAGAAGTTCTGGCTGTTATTGAGTAGCGCCCGCCGCGGCGTCGTTCCGGTACACCACGCCGCCTTTCATCACAAATTGCACGTGCTCGACGGCGGTAATGTCCTGGAGCGGGTTCCCCGGCACCGCGATCACGTCCGCGTAATAGCCGGATTTCAGCTGCCCCACCTCGTTCTCCCAGGTCAATATCCGCGGATCATTCAGATAATCCGCCTGCAGCACGGCCAGCGGCGTCATGCCGTACCGCACCATCAGTTCGAACTCCTTCGCCTGCGTGCCATGCGGAAACGGGCCCACGTCCGAGCCAACCGCCATGGGAATCCCCGCCGCGACCTGGCGCTTGAACTCGTGGATCTTGTAATCCAGCATCGCGTGCTCCGCCGCCGCAGCCTGCGGCGTGGGCGCATGATCCGCGAAGTACTCAAAGACGAGGAATGTCGGCACCGCCGGGATGCGCTTCTCCCTCATCAACTGCATGGTCCCGTCGCTGAGCTGCGTCGCATGGTCGATGGAGGCAACGCCGGCCTCGACCGCAAACCGCGCTGCCGGCTCCCCCTGGCAATGCACGCCGACGTTCGTATCCAGCCGCGCCGCCTCGGCCACTGCGGCCTTCAGTTGATTCTCGGTGTACTGGTACGGCGTATGGAAATCCCAGAACTCCGGATCGCCCGTTTGTTCGCCGATTCCAAGCTGTGCGCACAGGGGATTGCCCAGGCACGGAGCCGATCCATGCGGCACCATCTGGTCGCGTCCCGTTTCGTAGATCTTCACAAAGGTGCTGCCGTCTTTGTGCTGCTGTCGGATGGTCTCGATGAGCTGCTCGGTGTCGTTCGCGTAATCCGCATTGCCCAGCGCGTGCTGTGCCGGATTGAATCCGATCGCGTCCTCGTGCCCGCCGAGAATCGAAATCGCCATGCCGCTGATGCGCAGCCGGGGTCCCGGAATCAATCCCGCGTTGATGGCCCGGAGCACGGCGGTATCCGCTGGCCCCGCGCCTTCGGTGCCCATGTCGCGCTCTGAGGTAAAGCCGGCCATCAGATCGTCTCTGGCGTTGAGCGTGGCCTGGATGGTCCTCTCCGGAACGGATTCAACGACGGTCTGCAGATCCTCCGCTCGTCCCGGGTGGAGGAAGAGATGCACATGCGCGTCGATCAGGCCAGGCATCAGCGTGGTGTCGCCCAGGTCGATCACTCTCGCACCTGCCGGATGCGCCACCGACGTGCCGACGGCCTGAATGCGGTCGCCCACCACGAGCACCTCACCCGGGCTGATGATCTTTCCCGGTTCCACCTCAAACAGCCGCGCCGCATGCAGAACAATCGCCTGTTGCTGCCTGGCCGGGCCGCCGTTCTGCGCCCGTGCCACGTTTCGTGACGTGCCCAGGACCACCAGAACCCCCAGCAGATAAACGAGCTTGCTCATGCCTGCCTCCAAACGGTTGTCCAGAATAGCAGACCGATGAGTTCCGGCGCCCAACCCAGCAGGGGGGCTGTCCGCATCCCAGAGCGGAAGAGCAAAATGGCGTTTGACGACTCCTTCGCCTCAGGTCTATGCTCCCCCCGTTATGGAGATTACTGGGAAGATCGGCGCACTCATCGGTAACAAGGGCGGTCAGGTTTGGTCGCTGAAGCCCTCGGATTCTGTCTACGACGCCATCGCCATGATGGCCGACAAGCGCGTGGGCGCTCTGCTGGTCATGCTGGATGGAAAACTGCTTGGGATTGTCTCCGAGCGCGACTACGCCCGCAAGGTCATCCTGCAGGGCCGCTCGTCGCACGAGATGCCCGTATCGGAAATCATGAGCAGCCCGGTCATTACGGTCACACCCGCCCATACGGTCGGCGAGTGCATGCACCTGGTCACGGAAAAGCGCATCCGCCATTTGCCGGTGATGGAAAATGAACGGGTGACCGGGATGGTCTCCATCGGCGACCTCGTCAACTGGGTCATCACCGAGCAGCAGGAAACCATCCGCCATCTGGAGACCTTTATCTCCGGTGTTGCGAGCTAATCGTGGAAGCCGTCAGGCCAGTTCGTATCCAGCGAAGAAGTAGCCGATCTCGAACTTCGCCGTGTCTTCCGCGTCGGAGCCGTGGATCGCATTCTCCTCAATCGAGGAGGCAAACTTCTTCCGGATGGTGCCCTCATCGGCATTGGCCGGATTCGTCGCGCCCATCAGCTTGCGCAGATCGGCGATCGCATTGTCCTTCTCCAGAACCATCGCGATGATCGGGCCGGACGACATGAACGAAGTGAGGGAAGGGAAGAACGGCCGCTCTTTGTGGACGTAGTAGAAGCCCTCGGCCTGCGTTTTGGAGATCGACAGCTTTTTGATGCCGACGATCCGGAATCCGGCCTTCTCCATCTCGGCGAGAATAGCTCCGGCATGGCCTTTGCGAAATGCATCCGGCTTGATGATGCTAAAGGTGCGCTGCGACATAGTAATTTGAGCCTTTGACCTTTCAAATTGACAGAATCCAGGGCACGGAAGGAATCGCTATACCCTGCTCCCTATCCCCTAAACCCTGTTTTTCACGCCTTGCCAATCACCCTGGCCACGGTCTCACCGATCGCGGCCGGGCTTTCCACCACGTGAATGCCGGCTGCCTTCAGCGCCTTCATCTTTTCGGCCGCCGTTCCCTGGCCGCCCGAGATGATCGCGCCGGCGTGGCCCATGCGGCGTCCCGGAGGCGCTGTCTGCCCGGCAATGAAGCCCACCACCGGCTTCTTCACATGCTGCTTCACGTAGGCTGCGGCCGCTTCTTCCGCAGTGCCGCCAATCTCGCCGATCAACATGATCGCTTCCGTCTCCGGATCTTCGTTCAGCAGCTTCAGCGCGTCCACGTGCGTGGTGCCGATGATCGGATCGCCGCCGATGCCGATCGCCGTGGACTGCCCGATGCCGCGCTGTGTGAGCTGGTACACCGCCTCATAGGTCAGCGTGCCCGACCGCGAGACAATCCCGATGGAGCCTTCCTTGTGGATCCGCCCCGGCATGATGCCGACCTTCGCTTTGCCCGGCGAAATGACGCCCGGGCAATTCGGCCCGATCAGCCGCGAGCTGGAATTCTTCAGCACGCTCCACACCTTCACCATATCGTTCACCGGAATGCCTTCGGTGATGCAGATGATCAGCGGCAGTCCCGCCGAGTTCGCCTCCAGAATGGCGTCGGCGGCAAACGGCGGCGGCACGAAAATCACCGTGGCATTCGCGCCCGTCTTCTCCACCGCTTCGTGCACCGTGTCGAACACCGGCCAGCCTTCGTGCGTCGTTCCACCTTTGCCTGGCGTCACCCCGCCCACGACCTTCGTTCCGTACTCAGCGCAGCCCTTCGCGTGGAAGGTGCCTTCGCGCCCGGTGATTCCCTGCACGATGAGGCGAGTTTCCTTGTTCACCAGAACAGACATGTCTACGCCACTCCCTTCGCCGCTGCCACGACCTTCTGTGCCGCGTCCTGCATCGTGTCGCCCACAATGAACTTCAGCCCCGATTCCTGCAGGATCTTCCGTCCCTCTTCGACGTTCGTTCCTTCCAGACGCAGCACCACGGGCACTTTCACCTTCAGCTTCTTCGCCGCTTCCACCACACCGGTGGCCAGCGTGTCCACGCGCAGAATGCCGCCGAAGATGTTGATGAACACCGCCTGCACGTTCTTATCCGACAGCAGAATCTCGAAGGCGTGCTCGATCTGCTGCTGGCTGGCGCCCCCGCCCACATCGAGGAAGTTCGCCGGCATGCCGCCCGCATACTGAATGATGTCCATCGTTGCCATGGCCAGCCCGGCGCCGTTCACCATGCAGGCGATATTGCCGTCGAGCTTGATGTAATTCAGCGCGTACTTCGACGCTTCCACTTCCAGCGGATCCTCCTCCGCCACGTCGCGCAGCTCCTTCAGGTCCTTGTGGCGGAACATCGCGTTGTCGTCGAAGTTGATCTTGCAGTCCAGCGCGAAAAGCTTGTCGTCTTTGGTCGTGATGAACGGATTGATCTCCATCAGCGACGCGTCCGTTTCGATGTACGCCTTATAGAGGCCTGTCATGAAGTGCACGGCTTCGCCGATCTGCGTTGGCTTCAGTCCCAGCGCAAACGCCAGCTCGCGCGCCTGATACGGTTGGAAACCCACGGCCGGATCGATATAAGCCTTGTGGATGGCCTTCGGATCCTTCGCCGCGACCTCCTCGATCTCCATGCCGCCGGCCTGCGACGCCATGAAGACCAGCTTCGCCGCGGCGCGATCCAGCACGATGCCCAGGTAGAGCTCGCGATCGATCGCCGCTGTCTCCTCGATCAGCAGCCGTTGCACCTTCTGCCCCTGAGGACCGGTCTGGTGCGTCACCAGCTGCATGCCCAGAATCTGCTTCGCGTACTGCTCGGCTTCCTCCAGCGTCTTCGCCACCTTCACGCCGCCGCCCTTGCCGCGGCCTCCGGCGTGGATCTGCGCCTTCACCACCACGCCCTTTGCGCCGCCGCTGAACAGCCGCTTTGCGACTTCCAACGCCTCATCCAGCGTGTTCGCCACTTCCCCGCGCGGAATCGCGACGCCATACTTCGCCAGAATGTCCTTTGCCTGATATTCGTGAATTTTCATATGAGATTTCCAGCAGAAATCCTTTGAAACTGTGAAACAGAAAGCCCTTTTCGGCCCTGATTCCGTTCAGATACGACGTGTGCCTGCGCGAAAATAGTGGGTGAGGCCGAATTTCCAGTGTATCGGACGCCTTCCGTCAGGGGCAAACCACGCAGCGGGCGTGCTTTTTCCGCCTACGGTCAGGTTCTCGCTGGAACTGCCCGTCGGGTAGCATGAGAGCAATCCCATGCCCGAACTCCGTCCGCTGCTCAAGCACATTGTCGAGGAGCGCCATCCGCTTTCGCGAATGCAGGCCCGCGTGGCTCTGGAAGCGATCCTGCGCAGCGAGCCCGATCCCGCCAGCGACATGGAGATCGCGGCGATGCTCACCACGATGGCCTCTCGCGGCGAAACCGTCGACGAGCTCACCGGATTCGCCGAGGCCATGCGGGAGTTCTCCATTCCAATTCCGTTCACAGATGCGGAACGCGCAGCTCTGGTCGACACCTGTGGCACCGGCGGCGACGGCCTTGGCACCTTGAACATCTCCACCGGCGCAGCTCTGCTGGCTGCAGCGGCTGGCGCAAAAGTCGCCAAGCACGGCAATCGCGGCGTGACCTCGAAGTGCGGTTCAGCCGACGTGCTGGAGGCGATGGGAATTCCTGTTGCCCTGACGGCGGAGCAATCCGTGGCCTGTCTGCGCGCTACTGGATTCACGTTCCTTTATGCGCCCGCTCTGCATCCGGCCATGAAACGCGTTCAGCCCATTCGCCGTGCGCTTGGTTTCCGCACCATCTTCAACCTTGCCGGACCCCTCACCAATCCCGCGGGCGCGCCCGCGCAGGTGATGGGCGTCTATGCGCCGGAGAAGCTGGAGATCGTCGCCGGCGCCATGGCGCAGCTTGGCATCCGCTGCGGTCTCGTGGCCCACGCCCGCAACGGCATCGACGAACTCGCCCTCTCTGCCACCGACACCGTCTCCGTCATCGCCTCAGGAGACGGAGCGCCAACGCGCACGATTCGCCGCGTCGTGCATCCCGGCGATGCGGGCCTGCAGGAGGCTGAACTGTCCGATCTGGCCGGCGGCGAAACTCCCGCCGGAAATGCGGCGCTCCTCGAATCCATTTTGACCGGCGCCACCAAAGGCCCGAAGCGCGACGTCGTGCTGCTGAACGCAGCGGCGGCACTGGAGGCCGCCGCTCTCGTCGGCGACCTGAGAGAAGGTGTCGTTCGTGCCGCGGAGGCAATCGAATCCGGCGCGGCGGCGCGCGTCATCCGCGAACTTCGCAGTTTTTCTTTTCTTGTGAGTCGGTGATCGGCGCCCGAGGCTGTCCGTCAATGCTTCATGTGCTCAGGATGCGCACTCGCCGGCCGGATGCGCGAGAACGGAACGTTCCCCGCGCCTTCCAGCACCGCATAGAAGCGATCCGCCTCGAGGTTGTGCATCACATCGACGTGACCGGAGGGCCAGTAGACGGTCACCGTCTCAATTTTTGTCGCCGCTCCCAATCCAAAGTGCACGCGCAGATCGTTTTGCGAGAGGTAGCTCCCGCCACTGAGCACCCAACCGGTTTGCGTCACGCCGCCGGACTCAATCTTCACGCGCGCGCCCAGCGCGAGCCGGTTGCTCCTGGTTCCCGCCAGCTCGAAGCTTACCCAGTGACGCCCGGCAATCCCGCGATTGCGCAGGAGCAGCGGCCGCCCATCGATGTTCTCGACGACGGCGTCCATGTTTCCGTCGTTAAACAAATCGCCGACCGCGAGCCCCCGGCTCACGCGCGGAATCTGGATCGCCGGCCCCGCTTCCTTGCTGGCATCGCAAAATCTTCCGCCCCCCTCATTCATCTGCAGAAGCATCGGCTCTTCGTAGCGCGCGCCGGACGACAGCTTGTCCACCTGCGGATAAACGTGGCCATTCACCGTCAGCAGGTCCAGCCAGCCGTCGTTGGTGAAGTCGGCGAACGCCGTTCCCCACTTCACATAGGGCAGGGAACTGATGGCCAGCCCTGACGGATAGGAGACCTCGGTAAAGTTCCAGCCTCCGTCGTTGCGGTAGAGATCGTCGTTCTCATTCTCGAAATCCGTCACGTGCATCGAGGGCCGCCCCGTGTGGTTGTAATCGCCAACAGCGATCCCCATGGAGGCTTGCTCCGAACCATCGTCGCTGAGCGCGGTGCCCGATTCGAGCCCGATGTCCTGGAATTTCCCGTTCCCGAGATTCTTGTACAGATAGTTCGGCGTGGAATCGTTCGCGACGTAAATATCCTGGCGTCCGGTATTGTTGAAGTCCACCCAGACCACTCCCAGCCCGTAGTACTCGCTGGCTCCATTCACTCCCGCCTCGTTCGCCACATTGGTAAACGTGCCGTCGCCGTTATTCCTGTAGAGCGCGTCCTGCGATCCAGCCAGTCCGCGCGGGCCGCACTGCACATCCATTCCACGGTATTTGCAGTAGGTTTCGCTGCCGAACGTCGGCAGATTGTGCAGGTTGAAATTCACGTAGTTCGTCACCATCAGATCGACAAACCCGTCGTTGTTGTAATCGCCGAACGCCGCGCCCGTCGACCAGCCGCCGTTCGTCACGCCGGCCTGCGCCGTCACATCCGTGAACGTGCCGTCGCCGTTGTTGCGGTACAGGATGTTTCCGCCCAGGCAGGTAATGTACAGGTCCGGCCAGCCGTCGTTGTTGTAATCGCCCACAGCTCCGCCCATGGCAATGCAGGAGTGGGTCAGCCCCGACCTGGCCGTGACATCGGTAAAGGTCCCGTCGTGATTGTTGTGGTACAGCGCGCCGTGGGCTTGCTCACCCTTCTGCGCCATCGAAACCGTGGGCGCATTGGTGAAATATATGTCCGGCCAGCCGTCGCGATCGTAGTCGATCAGGATCACCCCGCCGCTCATCGAGTCCGGAATGTACTTCTTCTCCGGATCCGAGGCATGCGTGAACGTGATGCCGGCCTTCGCGGTCACATCTTCCAGTTGAGGAATCGCGCGCCCTGTGCACCGCACCGACTTCGCTCCCGCCGGCGGCGGCGGCGCAACGTTATGGCCGCCCTGCGCCCACGCCGAGGCCGACAAAGCCAGCAGCATCGCGAGCGCCGCAACCTGCCCGGATCGGAACCACAAGGGATATCGAGTCTTCACGAGTACCTGATCAGAAGATGGGGCCACTCCGCGAGGAACCGCGGCTGTCTCGCAGTATAAATTGCCCCACGCGCAGGGAACTCGCATGCGCTACTCAGCCCATCTCTCCCGGGCGTGAGGCGCTCACTGCGGCAGTTCCGCGGTGTACAGGTTTGCCGTCGATGTCCGCGCGCTCACCAGCGGCACATCGCCTGGCGCCAGGCCGGCAAAGCGGTAATCGAGCACGCTGGCCGAGCGAAGATCGTGCAGGTCGGCCACGCGTTCCACTTTGCCCGTCGCCACGATGGCCCGATAAATGGGCTGATCGGCCTGCGCAAAATCGTGGAAATAAATCGCGCTGTCGTCGTGCGACCAAACCGGATCGGCAATGTTTTGCTCCGCCAGCACGCGCCAGGTCCTGGTCGACGTGTCGTAGAGCATCAGCTTTTTCTGGTCGATCGAGAGCGCCGCGATGTACTTGCTGTTTGCCGACCAGCGCGGGCTGAACAACCCATTCGATCCAGGCAATTCGGTCACTTTATGGGTGGCCAGATCCACGGTGTAGATCGCTTTTGGCTGAGACGCCTCGGCCATCAAATCGGGCAGGCGTCCAAAGACCAGCGTCTTCCCATCCCGCGACCAGTCAGGATCGGCCTCGCTGCGTTGCTCATGGAGTACTTCCTGCAGGTGGCCGCCGTCGGAATCCATCGTATAGATCTTCCAGGGCATGCCCGGCTGCCTCGCCATCAGGACCAACCGCCGCGCATCCGGCGACCAGTGCATCATGAACACCTGCATCGGACGCGACGTCAGCTGCATGCGGCCTGACCCGTCCGTGCGGCTGCGCCACAGTGAGCCGTTGTCCTGCCGAATCCACGCCACCCACTGGCCATCCTGCGAAAACTCCACCCGTCGCGCATTGCTCAGCGGAGCGCCATAGGGCACAAACAGCCGCGCTCCCGTATCGTAACGCAGCAGCTCCGACTGGCTGCTCAACCCGATGAAGAAGGTTCGGTCGCCCTCTCGCCCCGTGATCGGCGCCTCGTAGTCGAGCGGCCCGTTCGTGATCGGAATCGGCCATTTCGCTCCGCCGAACAGGCCGCCCCGCTCGGGGATCGCCCAGATATTGCTCTCACCGCCGCGCGCTGACTGAAACACATAATACTGTCCGTCGGCAGTCCAGCTTCCACAGCACTCCGCGGCCGGTGCGCTCGTCCAGTCCGCCAGCAGAATGTGCGCCCCCGTTCCATCGCGGTTCAGCTCCCACAGCGCTGAGGTATGCGTTTCGCTGTTCAGCAGAGTCAGGCGCAGACGGCTGCCATCCGGCGACCAGCGCAGCCAGAATGCGCGGCCCGGCAGGGTCGCGAATCGGTGAATATCGCTGCCGTCATCCTTCGCGATCGAAAGCGAGTCGCCGTTCGCGTACAGAATGTGCTGGCCGTCCGGCATCCAGGCGGCGTCATGCGCCAGAATGCCGGGAATCTTCTGCGCTGCCCCGCCAATCGTGGAGACCACCCAAAGGGCCTGCTCCGGCGCGGTCGCCAGATGATTGCGCAGCAGCAGCCGCGACCCGTCCGGTGAGAGATCGCCCAGCGAAGGCGCGGCCAGCTCATCCGGCAGCGCAAGCGTGCTGGTCTCACCGTCCGCGATCAGTGCCTGGGCCAGAACCGCGCGACCGTTCTCGATTTCCTGAAAGTAGATCCGAGACCCATCCGTGGCTGTCCCGGGAAAGCTCTCGAAGAGCGGATCGCCGGGCGCGACTCGGCCGGAAAATGTGATCTGTGCAATGTGCGGCGGAGCCGTATAGGTCGGACGCTGCCAGAATCCAGCCGCAAATCCCCCAACAGCAACCGCCGCAGCGCCGGCGGTCCACACCACCATCCGCCAGCGCGAATGCCGTGCCTCCGGCGAAGACGCTGCTGCCGCTGGAGCGCTGCCATGTCGGTCGGCCGAATGCCCAGCTGCCGGCGAAGGCTCTGTGGAAGCCATCTCCGCCGGCTGTGTCTCGCCTGCGTCCGAAGTGACTACGCTGACCGGAGCGATGAAGCGATATCCACGGCGCGCCAGAGTTTCGATGAATCGCGGGTTTTCCGCGGAGTCGCCCAGTGTGTCGCGCAGCTTATTGATCGCGGTGCCCAGGCTGTGGTCGAAGTCAACGATCGTGTCCGTTCCCCATAGCCGCTGCTGGATCTCTTCGCGAGTGACAAGCTCGCTCGGACGCTCCAGCAGACAGAGCAGCACGCGAAACGGCTGCGCCTGCAGGCGTAGCCGAACCCCGGACTTGCGCAGTTCTCCAGACCCGGAATCAGCCTCGAAGAGGCCGAAGCGATAGCGCGCTGCCGTCTTTTCCTGATGCTCTGCGGAGACCGGCATGAATGAATCCAATTGGTAGACCTCCCCTTTGTACCGCGCCGACAAGACCTCAGTCAATGTACTTTCGTACTCATTCATCTGGTGAAACTTTGCCGTATCCTGCTGAAATCACGCGCCTTGCCAGTTGATTAACATTTTATTCAAAAAAGACTTGCTGTGCATTGCCGGTTGTGGCCCGGAGCGCGTGTCATGCACGCTGTCCGGCAGTGTCGACGATAAGAGATAGAACCTGCCCGAGACCAGAAGATTTTGGAGGCAACAATGATTTCGATTTCAGCCAGAGATAATAATAGGAAGCGAAACGCCATCAGCCAGTGGTTTGCTCTCGCGTTGGTCCTGCTTCTGCCGGCATTTTTCGCGGCACGGGTCAGCGCGCAGACCGATACGGGCACCATCGTCGGCAGCATTACCGATCAAACCGGTGCGGCGATCCCTGGTGCCCTCATCACAGTGACCGATCTGGCGACCAATCGCACTGTCTCCGTCCAGAGTCAGGCGGACGGCAGCTATGTCGTGAACGCCTTGCCGATTGGCAACTACCGGATTGAAGCCACCAAGCAGGATTTCAAGGCCGAATCGGCGACATTCGCTCTGCAAATCTCCGAGGAGAAGCAGCTCAATTTCAAGCTGGAGGTGGGTTCTTCCAGTCAAACGGTGGAAGTCACGGGATCGGCGCCGCTCGTCGATACCACCACTTCCTCGCTCGGCGAAGTCATCGAAGGACGTCAGATTGTCGATCTTCCTCTCAATGGCCGTAACTTCACTACGCTCGCCCTGCTGACGCCCGGCGTCGGCCGCGGCCAGTACTCCGACAACGCCAGCGCGCCGAACAACAATGCTGAAACCTGGCGCAACGCGGATTCCGGCGCCGCGGCCCTGGCCGTCGACGGTTTGCCCCCGCAGTCGAACAACTTCATGATCGATGGCATCGACGACAACGAGTCGCTGGTCAACAGCCTCGTGATTTTCCCTGCCATCGAAGACATCGCTGAGTTCAAAACGACCACCAGCACGCCTCCCGCTGAGTTTGGCCGTTCCGGCGGCGGCGTCGTTCAGGTTGCCACCAAATCCGGAACTAACCAGCTTCACGGCCTGGCGTACTGGTTCAACCGTTCCAAGATCGGCGCCGCGGACACCTTCAACCTCACGTCATCTCCGCAAACTGCTCCGGAGCTGAGCCGCAACCAGTTCGGTGCCGCCCTGGGTGGCCCATTCTGGAGAAACAAGCTCTTCTTCTTCGGGGATTACCAGGGCTGGCGGCAAAGCCTGCCTGCGGGCATTGACACAGGTCATGTGCCCACGGCGTTGATGCGCCAGGGCAACTTCACCGAGCTCCTGAGTCCGACCGGAAACGGAACAGCCACCAGCGTGCCCATTGCGGCCATCTGCCCGAATCTCTACAGCGGTGGCACCCTTCTGCCGCAGTTTGCCGCGGGCTACGGATACATCTATGACCCGCAAACCTGCCTGCCGTTCGGCTGGGATACCACCACCAACGCGCCCGGCCCCGATATCAACATCGTTCCCGGCGCCAGCCAGATCTCGGTTGGCCTCAAGTACCTGAACGCGTTTCCGAATCCCAACATTGCCAATGCGAACATCGCGATGAATTCTCAGAATTTTTCGCGCGCGGCCTACAACATCGAAACCATGAACGATTACGACGGCCGCGTCGATTGGGTCGTTTCGTCCAAAGATACTGTCTTCGCCCGTTACAGCCTGGGCCAGGACTTTCTGAACAATACCCCCTGGTTGGTCGACTCGTCTCACTTCCTGCCTTCCGGGAACGGCACCAACCCGTCGCATCCGCGTCAGGTCGCCGTCGGCTACACGCACATCTTCAGCAACACGGTGCTTAACGAATTCCACTACGGCTGGATTCGGGATCTTTCCGGATACGAGCAGCCCGACGCCAGCGTTCCCCTTGCCCAGTCGCTGGGCATTCAGAACGCCAACACGTCTCCGTTGCTGGGTGGTATGCCCATCATCGGTGGATGGTATGGAAACCTCAGCTACGTCGGTGACGGCGGCCCGTACCTGATCGTCGAGCCCACCAACCAGTTCTCCGATGCCATCAGCTGGACCAAAGGGAAAAACGCCTTCAAGTTCGGCGCCACCATTATTCATCGCGATGTGAATTGGGATCAGGGCAACGACGCGAAGGGTTATTTCTGGATCGATGACGGCAATTATGGCGGCATGCCTGCTCCGACATCGGCGCACGGAACCTTTACCGGCTATGAGGAGTCTGAAGTGCTGGCCGGCTTCATGGGCGGCTACCAGGCGGGTGCGTTCTCGGGCTACTACGAAACGCGGAGCTGGGAGAACGGCTTCTTTGCTCAGGATGACTTCCGGGCGACCCACAAACTCACTCTGAATCTCGGCCTGCGCTACGACATCCTGAGCTGGCCGACCGAAGCTTCCAACCACATGTCCAACTTCAATCCGGCGACGGGCGAGTTGGTGGAAGCCGGAACCTCCGGATGGCCCGATGCGCTGATCGACACGCCGCATAACGACTGGGGTCCGCGTGTTGGATTTGCGTACGATGTGCGGGGGAATGGCAAAACGGTTCTCCGCGGCGGCTACGGCCTGTTCTACTTCATGAATCGCGGCGGCGTTGCCGAGGAGCTCTCCGAGAACCCGGATTGGAACGGCATCCAAAGCTACTACGCATGCCCCACTGCGACCACCTGCAACACCGGCTATCGCATCACGTTCAGCGGCATGGCGCCCAACGGCAGCAACAATCCCACGGCCGCCACGGCTGCTCTTCCAACGAAGGTCGGCGTCAACCCGAACGCCATCAACAATTCGGATACCGTCGTCTACTATCCAAAGAACAGCCCGAACTCCCACATCCACCAGTGGAATGCTCAGATCGAGCAGGCTCTGGACAACCACACGTCCCTGACCGTGGCCTACGTCGGCACGAACATGGGGAATCTCGCGACTCAGTTCAACGCCAACCAAACGGTACTCGGCGGGACCACCAGCTGGTTCCCGGTGGGCGGCGCCATCAACCCGAACGGTGTCGGCACGATCAACGCGTATGAAATGGTCGGCACGGGATCTTACAACGCTCTGCAGACGCAACTGGTTCGCAGGCTGTCCAGCGGGCTCCAGATCAACGCTTCGTATACCTGGGGTCATGCCATCGACGATGCCTCTGACGTCCTGGCGAACGCCCCCAACGGCATCCTGGTTGGGGCCAATGGCACTCCGTTGCTGAAGTACCAGCGCGGCAACTCGAACAATGATCAGCGCAATCTGTTTGGCGCGGCTGCCATCTACGACCTGCCTTTCGGCCGTGGAAAACAGTTTGGCCAGAACATGCCCAGGGCGCTGGATTATGTGGTCGGCGGCTGGCAGTGGAACAACGTCATTGAACTGGCCAGCGGCACGCCCATGGACATCCAGGGTGCACCCAACAGCCCCAACGGCCGTCCCGATTACCACGGCGGATGCCGGACCGGCGTGTCGTGGGACGTCTGGATCAGCTGCCCGAAGGGAGCGTTTACGGCTCCGGCTGGTCTGGTCGGCAACCTGCCGCGGAACTACTTCCCCGGCCCGGGAACTCACAGCTGGGATACGTCCCTGGTCAAGAGCATCCACGTCACGGAACGGGAACAGACGGAGTTTCGCGCTCAGGTGTACAACCTGACGAACACGCCTCAGTTCCAGATCCCGGACACGAACTACAACAACGGCGATTTCGGCCAGTTGCTGAATCCTCGCCTCTCACCCACGAACCGCGAGCTTGAGCTCGCGCTGCGCTTGTCCTTCTGACAGGCGGCTCTCGAGCGCCACGGCGCGGCCTCCCGCCGTGGCGTTCCTTTTCCTCTACTCTGAACTGGCGAAAGGCGACGTCCATGAAGGGCCATGGGAGGCTGGTTTGTCTGCTGGGTTCCGCGGTGTTCTGGCTCGGCTGTGGGGTTCCAGCCGCTGTTGCTCAGAGCCGGTTACCCTCCTGCGAGTCGGTATCAGCCGCGGCCGGCCCCTGCGTTGACAAAGTCGATCCGCCGAACTGGTGGATTGGCCTGCCCGCTCCCATGCTGCTCCTTCACGGACGCAACCTGAGCGGCGCAAAGTTCTCCGTCTCCGGCAATGGCGTCTCTGTCGCGCGGACCCAGATTCCCGCTAATAGCCATTACGCCTTTGTCTGGCTGAACACCGGCAACGCTCTGCCGCAGCCCCTCAGGATTTCCGTAGCCACTCCTCGGGGCCGGACGTCAGTCCCGTTCCTGCTCGCCAAACGCAAAGCGTCAGTGAGTCGCTACCAGGGCTTCTCGTCCGCCGACGTGATGTACCTCATCATGACCGATCGCTTCGCTGACGGCGATCCGGCCAACGATCCGCAACCTTCGGAGCGCGACCTTCCTCGCGGCTGGCATGGCGGCGATTTCCGCGGCGCCCAGCAGCATCTGGACTATCTCCAACAGCTCGGCATCACCACCGTCTGGCTTACGCCCGTCTATGGCAACGATGGTGGTCGTCAGGCCTACCACGGCTACAGCCCGACGAATCTCTACCGCACCGATCCGCACTTCGGCTCGCTCGCCGATTTGCAGAGCCTCGCACGGGCTCTTCATGGCCGTGGCATGAAGCTGGTGCTCGACACCGTCCCCAACCACGTCGGCGCCAACAATTCCTGGGCTTTCGATCCTCCCACGCCCGATTGGTTTCACGGCACGCGCGAAGATCATTTTCCCTCCACCGGTGACTTTGCGTCGCTCCTCGACCCGCATGCCACCCCGTATCAGCGTGCTCAGGTTACCGACGGCTGGTTCGCCAATTTCCTGCCCGATCTGAACCAGGAAAATCCCCTGGTCCGCCAATATCTCATCCAGAACGTCCTCTGGTGGGTGGAAAGCACCGGTGCCGACGGCCTTCGCTACGACACGTTTCCTTATGTCGGCCGCGCCTTCTGGCAGAGCCTGAATGGGCAGCTGCACAGGCTCTATCCGCACCTCACCACCGTCGGCGAGATCTTCAACCCTAATCCAGTCATTACGTCATATTTCGCCGGCGGCGTCGCGCGCGAGGGCATCGACACTGGCCTCTCCACGCCCTTTGATTTTCCGCTCTGCCTCGCCCTGCGAGCCGCGCTTTCTCACCACGACCAGGTTCCCGGCGGCCCGGTTCGCCACAATGATCTGCGAGCGCTGGATGAGGTGCTGAGCGAAGACTCACTCTATCCGCATCCGGAGCGCCTGGTCACCTTCTTTGGCAATCACGACATGATGCGATTCCTCAGTCAGCCGGGTGTCGGCCCCGACGATCTCAAGCTCGCCTTTGGCCTGCTCGCTACGCTCCGCGGCATGCCGGAGATTTACTCCGGCGATGAGATTGCCATGCAGGGTGGAAACGATCCCGACAACCGCCGCGACTTCCCCGGGGGCTTTCCCGGAGACAAGGAAGACGCCTTCACCGCCGCCGGCCGCACCGCAGAGCAGGCCGCCGTGCACGACTGGGCAGCGGCGCTTTTCCAGTTCCGCGATCATCACCCTGCGCTTTCCAGTGGCCAGCAGCAGGATCTCTTCACCGACCCGTCCGCATTTGTCTTCCTTCGCGCCGCGGATGTTCACCAGGGATGTGCATCGGGCGGGGGCAGCCGCTTCCTGGTCGCGGTGAATGATGCAGGCGCGGCGCGAACCCTCACCCTTTCCACCAGTCAGACCGGTCTGGAAGGCTGCTCAAAATTCCAGCCGAAGGTCGGTTCGGGCGACGCAACCACGACCGGAACGCAGCTCACGCTGCACATTCCCGCAATGCAGGCGGTGATCTTTGAGATTGAGTAGTTTCAGGAGCAAACCTATGCGGACATTCGGCCGATTCCTCGGAGCCGCTCTCCTTGCGCTCGCGTGCGCCTCAGCCCTTCCTGCGCAGACCGCGCAGCAGAACGCAAACTGGTGGAAAGACGCTGTCATCTACGAGATCTATCCGCGCAGCTTCCAGGATTCCAACGGCGACGGCATCGGCGACCTCAACGGCATCACGTCGCGCCTCGATTACCTGCAGAAGCTCGGCATCAACGCCATCTGGCTCACGCCCATTTATCCCTCGCCGCAGGTCGATTTCGGCTACGACATCTCGGACTACAACACCATCGATCCGCAGTACGGCACCCTGGCCGACTTCGACCGCCTCGTTGCCGAAGCCAACAAGCGCCACATCGGCATCATCATGGACCTGGTGCTGAATCACACTTCCGACCAGCATCCCTGGTTTAAAGAGTCTGCGAGCTCGCGCACGAATCCCAGGGCCGACTGGTACGTGTGGCGCGATCCGAAGATCGTCAACGGCCATCGCGAGCCGCCCAACAACTGGGAATCCGTCTTCGGCGGTTCTGCCTGGCAGTGGGATCCCGCCCGCCGGCAGTACTACTATCACCGCTTCTACATCCAGCAGCCCGACCTGAACTGGAACAATCCCCAGGTCCGCCAGGCCATGTACGACGTCGAGCGCTTCTGGATTCGCCACGGCGTCGCCGGCTTCCGTCTCGACGCCATCACCTCGCTTTTCGAGGACCCGCAGGACCGCGACGAGCCGTATGTCCTCGGCCCTGACGGCAAGCCCCTCGTCAACGCCTATGGCGATAAAGTCGTCCAGACCATCTACACCGACGATCTGCCCGAAGTGCACACCATCATCCGCCAGCTCCGCCGGGTCGCCGACCAGACGCATGGACGCAAAGTCGTCCTCATTGGCGAAACCTATCTCGATTCCGTAGCCGATCTGCGCTCCTGGTACGGCGCGAAAGAGGACGAGCTCGACCTGCCGATGGATATGGAGATCGGGTTCATCAATCGCTTCAACGTGGCGCTCTTCCGCCAGCGCATCGGCGAAGCGGAAACCAGCATCGACGGCCACGAGCCGCTCTTCGTCTTCGATAACCACGACAACCCGCGCTGGGATCGCTATCAGTTCGACGCTTCCGGCAAATCCGTTTTCGGTGACGGTCCGCACCACGACGACATCGGCCGCGTCCTCTCCACGGTCCTGTTCGCCTCCCGCGATACCGCCATGATGTACTACGGCGATGAAATCGGCATGGTCACCACGCCGCCCACGCGGAAGGAGGATGTCCGCGACCCCATCGGCATCCGCGGCTGGCCCAAAGAGAAGGGCCGCGACGGCGAGCGCACCCCGATGCAGTGGAACCACTCTCCCAACGCGGGCTTCTCCCCTGCTGGCGTGAAAACCTGGCTGCCCATCCCGCCCAGCTATGCCGCCACGAACGTGGCCGCTGAAGAACACGCGCCCGATTCCATGCTGCAGTGGTACCGGCAGCTCATCGCGCTCAAGCAGCGCGATCCCGCGCTCCGCGCCGGCCGTGAGACGATGCTGAATCCCACCGACGGCCACGTCCTCTCCTGGCTGCGCCGATCCTCTGACGGAGAAGCCGTCATCGTCGCCTGCAACTTCACTGCGCAGCCGCAGACCGTCCGGTTTGATCTGAAGCAGCAGGGCGTTACCGGGCGGCATTTGCACACGCTGCTCCGCACGCCTGGCGCGCCCGATCCGCAATCCCTCGGCTCCGTTCAACTCGGCCCCTACGGCGTGTACATCGGCCAGGTCGAGTAGGGAAGCAGGCGGCCGCGAATCGGGATCACGGCGCTGGTGTTTGCCGTCGCCAGCCCCATGCTGATCCCTGATCCGTAAGCGCTGTTGTCTGGTGCCTCTCCTGGAGCCATCCGCCTCCCTGGTGCTACATTCAGGAAGTCGAGACAAATACGAACCGCGCTGCGCCTCCTGTGCAGCGCACCCTGAGAATGCCCACCCGTCGATGCCCGGGCCTTTGACCGCTCCAGCATCCGGGCCGCCAACCCGAAGGAGAAGCAAAATATGTCTTCTGAAGTTAAGTGCCCGTTCCAGCAGGCGAACGGAGCCGGTACCTCGATCCGCGAATGGTGGCCGAATCAGCTCAATCTGAACATGCTGCACCAGCACTCCTCCCTCTCCGATCCCATGGGCGAGGACTTTAACTACGCGGAGGAGTTCAGGACCCTCGACTACGCCGCCTTAAAAAAGGATCTCGTCGCGCTGATGACCGACTCACAGGACTGGTGGCCGGCGGACTTCGGCCACTACGGTCCTCTGTTCATCCGCATGGCCTGGCACAGCGCCGGCACGTACCGCATCGGCGACGGCCGCGGCGGCGGCGGTCGCGGTCAGCAGCGCTTCGCTCCCGTCAACAGTTGGCCCGACAACGTCAGCCTCGACAAAGCTCGCCGCCTGCTCTGGCCCATCAAGCAGAAGTACGGCCGCAAAATCTCCTGGGCCGACCTCATCATCCTCGCCGGCAATGTCGCCCTCGAGTCCATGGGCTTCAGGACCTTCGGTTTCGGAGGCGGCCGCGCCGACGTTTGGGAACCCGATCAGGACGTCTACTGGGGCCGCGAGAAAACCTGGCTGGGTGCGGACACCCGCTACGCCGCTTCAGGCGAAGGTCCGCTGGTCGCGGAAAAAGAACTGCACGGCAAAGAGAATTCTCGTCAGCTCTCTGAACGCAATCTTGAAAATCCCCTGGCCGCCGTGCAGATGGGCCTGATCTACGTGAATCCGGAAGGTCCGGATGGCAAGCCCGATTTCCTTGCCGCCGCTCACGACGTTCGCGAAACCTTTCTCCGCATGGCCATGAATGACGAAGAGACCGTCGCCCTCATCGCCGGCGGCCACACCTTCGGCAAAACCCACGGCGCGGCCTCTGCCAAAAACGTCGGCTCTGAGCCGGAAGCCGCCGCCATCGAGGAGATGGGCCTCGGCTGGAAAAATAAATACCGGAGCGGCAAGGGCGCTGACACCATCACCAGCGGCCTCGAAGTCATCTGGAGCAACACGCCAACCCAGTGGAGCAATTATTTCTTCCAGAACCTGTTCGGCTACGAGTGGGAGCTGACAAAGAGCCCCGCCGGCGCGAACCAGTGGAAGCCCAAAGGGCGCGACGGCGACGGCACAGTGCCTGACGCGCACGATCCATCGAAGCGTCACGCGCCGTCGATGCTGACCACCGACCTCGCCCTCCGCTTCGACCCGATCTACGAGAAGATTTCACGCCGCTTCCTCGAGCATCCTGACGAATTCGCCGACGCCTTCGCTCGTGCCTGGTTCAAGCTCACCCATCGCGACATGGGCCCGCGCTCGCGCTACCTCGGCCCCGATGTCCCAGCCGAGGAACTCATCTGGCAGGATCCAATTCCCGCGGTCAACCACCCGCTGATCGATGCGCAGGACATCGCCTCGCTTAAGGCGAAAATCCTCGCCTCGGGCCTGTCCGTCTCGCAATTGGTTTCCACCGCCTGGGCATCGGCGTCCACCTTCCGCGGATCCGACAAGCGTGGTGGCGCCAACGGCGCGCGCATCCGTCTCGCTCCGCAAAAGGACTGGGAAGCCAATCAGCCGGAGCAGTTGAAAAAAATGCTGGTGGCGCTGGAAGAGATCCAGAGCGCCTTCAACCAGTCGCAATCCGGCGGCAAGCGGGTCTCGCTCGCCGACCTCATCGTCCTCGCCGGTTGTGCGGGCATCGAGCAGGCAGCGAAAAACGCCGGCGTTCAGGTCACCGTGCCGTTCGCCCCCGGCCGCATGGACGCTTCACAGGAGCAGACCGATGTCGAGGCCATGTCGGTCCTCGAGCCGAAGGCCGACGGCTTCCGCAACTACCTCAAGCAGCAATACGCCGTGCCGGCCGAGGCGCTGCTGGTCGATAAATCCCAGTTGCTCACGCTCACCGCTCCGGAAATGACCGTTCTCGTTGGCGGCATGCGCGCGCTTAACGCCAACTACGGGCAAAGCAAGCATGGCGTTTTCACCAGCCGCCCCGAGTCGCTCACCAACGACTTCTTCGTCAACTTGCTCGATATGGGAACAGAGTGGAAGCCGGTGCCGGACTCCGACTATCTCTTTGAAGGACGCGATCGCAAAACCGGGAAGCCAAAGTGGATCGCCACCCGCGTCGATCTCGTCTTCGGTTCAAATTCTCAGTTGCGCACGCTGGCCGAAGTCTACGGAAGCGCGGACGCCCAGGAGAAATTCGTCCACGACTTTGTTGCCGCCTGGAACAAAGTCATGAACCTGGATCGCTTCGACCTGAGGAAAACCGGGCAACAGGCAGCCCGCTGATTTCATGGTGCCCGGAGGGGGACTTGAACTTGAGCCGCTTTACGGGCGTCCGAGCCCGCAGGCGAAATCCTGAGGAGCGCAGCGACGAAGGACCTCTCTTATCTCTGGTTCTCGTGGTGCCCGGAGGGGGACTTGAACTTGAGCCGCTTTGCGGGCGTCCGAGCCCGCAGGCGAAATCCTGAGGAGCGCAGCGACGAAGGACCTCTCTTAATCTCTGGTTCTCCTGGTGCCCGGAGGGGGACTTGAACTTGAGCCGCTTTGCGGGCGTCCGAGCCCGCAGGCGAAATCCTGAGGAGCGCAGCGACGAAGGACCTCTCTTAACTCTGGTTCTCGTGGTGCCCGGAGGGGGACTTGAACTTGAGCCGCTTTGCGGGCGTCCGAGCCCGCAGGCGAAATCCTGAGGAGCGCAGCGACGAAGGACCTCTCTTATCTCTGGTTCTCCTGGTGCCCGGAGGGGGACTTGAACCCCCACGACCGGTTAGAGTCTGCGGATTTTAAGTCCGCTGCGTCTGCCAGTTCCGCCATCCGGGCGCTGCCCTTATCGTAGCCCAGCCTGCCAATTCTTTAGCGCCAACAGAAAAGCGTGCCCGCAGGCACGCTTTTCGTTTTGGCCCAGCGCCGCTCAGTGTGGCTTTCGATATTCGATCTCGTCGTCGCGCAGGTAGTATTCCGCCGAGCACGCGTCGCCGCCGCAGATCATCGACTCCAGTCCCACGAACTGCGCCCGCGTAATCAGCCCCAGCGCCCCGCACTTCGGGCAGGCCAGCACCGCCACAAAAGGATTCCGCGCATCTCCCAACGGCGCGGCGTTCTCCAGCACAAAGAGCGTCCCCGGCTCCATCTGTTCCGGGATCCACTCGTCCAGCATCTGAAGTTCTTCCTGCATACGTACCTCCTGTTGCGGGCTTTGGGGTTGTGATTCCGGGGCGGTCGCTCCGGAATCCGGCATGCTCGGTTTTATCGCGCGCTGACGAGACCTCCCTTCGCCCCCCGCTGCAAGACGCGGGACGGCCTGCTATGGAATAACCCTGGTTGTCGGGAAAATCTGCGGTGCTGGGGAAACCTGCCCGTATTGTGCCGCCCCAACGCGCCCCAAAGCAGCCCGCGCGCAACCTTCGCGGCGGCCTTGCTCGGGTTCCATCGTGACTCGGGCATCGCAGGCGGCGTTTCGACGGGTACTTTGCGCCGCTGCTCGCGTGGGATGCGAGCTTGCCGCCTCAAGTCGCCCGTCAGTTGACGCCATTCTCCCTGGGGCAACCCTCGCTGTCAATTAAATCTTCGGTCGCCTGTTATCCCCAATGGTTCATCGGGCGCCCACGCTGCGTCCAACAGCAATCCGCACCGCCTCGCTCACCTGATCGATCTGCTCCGTCGTCAGGTATGGATGCATCGGCAGGCTCAACACCCGATCCGCCGCGCGTTCCGCAGCCGGAAAACTGCCTCGCTTCCAGCCCATCTCTCGCGCAAGTTCTCCGTAGACTGGCTGCAGGTGCAGCGGCGTCGGATAATGCACCGCCGTCGGAACTCCCGTCTCGCTCATTGCCTTCTCGACCGCCAGTCGTTCCTCCACTTCGATCGTGTACTGCGCCCACGCGCTCGTCCGGTCCGCCAGCACCTGCGGTGTCGGCACCGCGTCCTTCAATCTCGCCGTGTACCGCTCCGCTGCCTTCTGCCGCAGCGCCAGCTCCTCGTCGAAGACTTCCAGCTTGGCCAGCAGTATTGCCGCCTGCAGCGTATCCAGCCGTCCGTTGATCCCGATTCGCGTGTGCAGGTACCGCCCCGCCTGCCCATGGTTGCGCAGCTCCGCCATCGCCTGCGCCAGCGCATCGTCATTCGTAAACAGCGCTCCGCCATCGCCATAGCAGCCCAGCGGTTTTGACGGGAAGAAGCTCGTGCAGCCGATGGTGCTCAGATTTCCCGACGCCCGGCCCTTGTACATCGCCCCAAAACTCTGCGCAGCATCCTCAATCACCGGAAGCCCATGCCGCTCGGCGATTTTGTTGATCGCGTCCATCTCCGCCGGCTGGCCGTACAAACTCACCGGCAGAATCGCCTTCGTCCTCGGCGTGATTGCCGCCTCAATCTTCGCCGGATCCAGGTTGTACGTCACTGGATCGATGTCCGCGAAGACCGGCCGCGCCCCCAACAGCGTGATCATCTCGCCCGTCGCGAAGAAGGTGAACGGCGTCGTCACCACCTCATCGCCCTCGCCAACTCCCAGGGCCATCAGCGCCAGCAGCAGGGCATCGGTTCCGCTGGCGCAGCTCAGGCAATGCCGCGCCCCCACGCGCGCCGCCAGGCGCTCCTCCAGCTCGCGCACCTCCGGCCCCAGAATGAACCGCCCATGCTCCAGCACCTCCTGGATCCGCGCGTCCACGCGCGGCTTCAGCCGCCGGTACTGAGCCTTCAAATCGCAAAATTCCATGCTGTCCCTATTGTCTCGCATCGACCGGAACCGGCACCCGGTAAACCCGTTTCCATGCCTGGCCGCGACCTTTCCCGTCCACCGTCCGTCCAAAGATCGGAACTACGGCAATCTATCCGGCCGGTGCCGGATAATAGCTCCTGATGCGCATCACCGTCCTCACCTTCGGCATGCTTCGCGACTCTCCCGGGCAGATCCCTGACTCCATCGATCTACCCGCTGGCGCGACGGTCGCCGATCTGCTCACTCATTGCCGTGCGGGTCGTCCCGAATCCGCCGATCTCTGGTCCTCCATTGCTGTGGCGGTGAACCGCGAATACGCTCCGGCCACGCATCCCTTGTCCGACGGCGATGAGGTGGCTCTCCTGCCTCCCGTCAGCGGTGGCTCCGGCGAGCCCAGCGCTCCGGCTTCGTCCCATGTCGCCCTCACCAGCGATCCCATCTCCGCCGCTGCCATTGCCGAACCCCTCAAGCGCGGTCAGGATGGCGCGCTCGTCGTTTTTGACGGCATCGTTCGCAACCACACCCGCGGACGTCGCACTCTATACCTCTTTTACGAGGCGTATCCGGAGATGGCCCTCGCCCGCATGAAGCAACTCGCCGCCGAAGCCCTTCAGACGTATCCCATTCGCGACGTGGCCATCGTTCATCGCCTCGGCCGCCTGGAAGTCGGCGAGACCAGCGTCGTCATCGCCGTCGCCTCCCCTCATCGCGCCGCCGCCTTCGACGCCTGCCGTTGGCTCATCGACACCCTCAAGCAAACCGTCCCCATCTGGAAGAAGGAATTCTTTGAAGACGGAGCCGTCTGGGCCCAGGGCGAGCCCTTTCCGCCCGAGCTCTCGCCGGAGCGCGCGCGATGAGACTCTCCGTTTTGTTACTCGCCGCGCTCCCCCTGTTCGGGGCTGTGCCCGCGACGAGCGCCCAGCAGACGCGCACGCCGCAGTATCACGTGAATGTCCGCCTGGTGAACGTCTTCGTCAGCGTCACCGACCCCAACGGCGCGCCCATCGGGGGACTCACGCAAAACGATTTCGCTCTCTCCGAAGACGGCGTCCCGCAGAAGATCGCCTACTTCGAGCGCGATACCTCCATGCCGCTCTCCATCGTGCTCGCCATCGACACCAGCGGCAGCGTCTTCGGGGACCTGCCCGTCGAGGAGCGGGCTGCCCGCGATTTCGTCCATGCTCTGCTGCGCCCCGTGGACCGATTCGACCTCATCGACTTCAACTCCGACGTCGAAGAGGTTGTCCCCTTCACGAATGATCTTCACCAGATCGACGCCGGCCTGAAGCATCTCACCGCCGGTCCGGCCACCGCCTTTTACAACGCCATCTGGCTCGCGTCGAAGCGCCTTGCCGAGCGCCCCGGCCGCAAGGTGCTCGTCCTCATCTCCGATGGTGGCAACACCGTCGACGGCGTTAGCTATCCGCAGGCTCTGGAAGAGGCCGTCCGCGGCGAAGTCATGATCTACAGCCTGATCGACGTCCCAATCCCTTCCGACGCCGGCCGCAATACCGGGGGTGAGCACGCCATGATGACTCTCTCGCAGGGTACCGGCGGCAAGTATTACTACGTCGGCGCAGGCGGTCTCGGCAAAGTCTTCCAGCAGGTTTCCGATGATCTGCGCACGCAATACCTCATCAGCTATTACCCGGTTGCGCGGCGCACCGAATCCGATTTCCGCCATATCGAGCTCACGATGACGCCCAGCGCCGGACCCGCCGCCCCCAGCTACGTTCTGCGCTATCGTCCGGGCTATTACGCTCCGCCCTCGCCGCCGCTCGACCGGTGATGGGACGGAACTCGGCCCAAGGCGGTCGCGGTTCCTCATCTATCTCGGCGGCGAGCCGCCTGCCTTTATACCCGCGGGTACGCGGGTGGATACGCCGGCGGCTGCGCCGGAACCACCTTCCACTCGCTGAACGCCAGCACGTACAGCATCACGAAGTTCACCAGCGGCAGGATCATCAGAAGGCTCAGCCAGGGCGAAAAACCCGCCTTCTTCCAGATCATCCAGTAAGGGATGAGGATGATGGCAATCATGATCAGTCCGAAGATGGGCAGGATCCAGATCATCGCCATCAGGGCATGCATGGTTTGTGGGTCGATGTTTTGAGAGTTCATGGTTCACCCGCAAATTGGGATTGAATCTGCGGGCAGCTTAAGCCAGCCGAGTCCGGCGGGCAAGCAAAAACGCAACGCCTCCCTCCCAAACAGAACAGGCCGCGATCTCTCGCAGCCTTTCCTTTTCTACAGGATGCGTCCCGCTTTAGCTCACCAGCAGCACACCCTCTGCGCTCTTCTCCTCACCTTCCTTGGCCACAGGCCGGTAGAAGAGCTGGTTGTTTTCGAGATAGACTTCCAGAAACGCCGGCCGCTCGTTGATCCCGCCCGCGATCAGCGCCTCCGACAGCGGGTCTTCCACGTACCGCTGCAGCGCGCGACGCAGCGGACGTGCCCCGTAACTGCGGTCCACCAGCGTCTTTTCCAGGATCCACTTCTTCGCTTCTTCGGTCACCGAGATCGTGATCGCCTTCTGCGCCAGATTCGCGTTCAGTTGCTGCACCAGCAGCTCCAGAATCTGGATCAGATCGCCATCCGTCAGCGACTGGAACAGGATGATCTCGTCGATGCGGTTCAGGAACTCCGGATTGAACGTCCGCTTCACCTCGTTCTTCACCAGGTCCTCGATCTTCTCCATCACCAGATCTTCGCGATCGCTCTGGAAGCCCAGTCCCTGCTTGCGCTGCAGGTGCCTGGCGCCGATGTTCGACGTCATGATCACGATCGTGTTCTTGAAGTCGACCGTGTTCCCCAGCCCGTCCGTCAGTTGCCCGTCTTCGAACACCTGCAGCAGGATGTTGAACACATCCGAGTGCGCCTTCTCGATCTCGTCCAGCAGCACCACCGAGTACGGCGAGCGCTTCACGCGCTCCGTCAACTGTCCGCCTTCCTCGTAGCCCACATACCCTGGAGGCGACCCGATCAGCTTCGACACCGAATGCTTCTCCATGAACTCCGACATGTCGAAGCGGATCAGCGACTTCTCGCTGCCGAACAGGAACTGCGCCAGCGTGCGCGCCATCTCCGTCTTGCCCACGCCGGTCGGCCCCAGGAACAGGAACGACCCGATCGGCCGGTTCGGCGACTTCAGCCCCGCCCGCGAGCGGCGAATCGCCCGCGCCAGAGCCGAAATCGACTTGTCCTGGCTGATCACGCGCTTGTGCAGTTCTTCTTCCACGCGCAGCAGCTTCTGCGTCTCTTCTTCCTTGATCGAGGTCACCGGCACGCCCGTCCACCGGCTCACCACGTCCTCGATGTCCTCGCGTCCCACAATCCCCGCCGTCGAATCGTCCAGGTGGTACTTGTCGCGCAGCGAGCGCAAATTGTCCCGCTCCTTGCGCTCCTCATCGGAATAGAACCGCGCCTTCTCGAACTCGTGATTCGCGATGGCGTTCTCCATGCGGTGCACGATGAACTTGATCCGCTTCTGCACTTCCGTGATCTCTTCGGGCAGGGAAGTCTGCCGCAGCTTCACCCGCGCCCCCGCCTCGTCGATCAGATCGATCGCTTTGTCCGGCAGGAAGCGGTCGGAGATATACCGGTTCGAGTGCGCCACCGCAAAGTTGATCGCGTCGTCGGTGTAGCTGACCGCATGGAACTTCTCGTAGCGGTCCTTGATCCCCATGATGATCTTCACCGCGTCTTCTTCGTTCGGCGGTGGGACCTTCACAGCCTGGAAGCGCCGCTCCAGCGACCGGTCCTTCTCAATCGACTTGCGGTACTCCGCCGGCGTCGTGGCGCCGATGCACTGAATTTCTCCGCGCGAAAGCGCCGGCTTCAGGATATTTGCCGCGTCCAGCGAGCCTTCCGCCGAGCCCGCGCCCACCAGCGTGTGCAGCTCATCGATAAAGATGATGGAGTTCTGGTTCTCCATCAGCTCCTTCATGATCGTCTTCAGGCGCTCCTCGAACTGCCCGCGGTACTTGGTCCCCGCCACGATCAGCGAGAGATCCAGCGCCAACACCCGCTTATCCGAAAGGAAGCTGGGCACGTCGCCGTCGGCGATGCGCTGGGCCAGTCCCTCCACGATAGCCGTCTTGCCCACGCCAGGCTCGCCGATCAGCACCGGGTTGTTCTTCGTGCGCCGGCACAGGATCTGTACCACGCGCTCCAGTTCCTGATCGCGTCCCACCAGCGGATCCAGTTGCGCGTCCATCGCCGCCTGCGTCAAGTCGCGCGAAAACTCCGCCAGCAGGCTCGACTCGCGGGTGCGCTGCTGCTGCGGAACCTTCTCCTGCGTGGTCCGCGCCAGTTCCTCGCGCACCGCCAGCAGTTTCAGGCCGCGCTCGTGCAGAATCTCCGAGGCAAAGCACTTCTCCTCGCGCAGCAGTCCCAGCAGCAGATGCTCCGTGCCGATATGTTTGTGCGACAGCCGCTCCGCCTCTTCGGCGGCATACGCCAGAACCCTCTTGCATTCGTTGGAGAGCGGCAGGTCGACCGAAGTCGACACCTTCTCCCGGATCGTCGTGTGCCCTTCAATCTGCTTGCGGATGGATTCAACGGAAGCGTGCGAGCGCAGAAAGCGTGTGGTCAGGGCCTTATCTTCGCGCAGCAGCCCCAACAGCAGATGTTCCGTCTCAATGTATGGGGACCCAAACTGGCTGGCCTCATACCTCGCGAAGAAGATGACGCGCCGTGCCTTTTCTGTATAGCGTTCGAACATGTTCCCTCTGAGAGGCTCCGCCCACTCGCGCGATGCCGGTCCTGATTGCCGGCGATCGCCTCAGGCGACCGGGTCTCTTCGTTCCTGCGAGCCTGCCTTACCGATCAGGCTCTTGCCGCCGTCCACGCCTCAAATCCAGGGGCAATCTCGGACGGCCTCACCGGGCTGGTGCGTTTTCCGCCTCCATCCCGCTTTCAGGATTGGCCTGCTCCTGCCAACCCGCTTCCCGAACCCTCCGCCTCACGCTTCCAGCGGAGAAACCTCTTCCACGCGGCCCTTTTCCAGCCGCAAAATCCTGTCACAGCGGCGGGCCAGCGCTGTGTTATGGGTGACGATGACTGAAGTCAGCCCGTGGGTTGCGTGCAGCCTCTCAATCAGGCTGAAAACCATATCGGCGTTCTGGCTGTCCAGATCGCCCGTCGGCTCGTCGGCCAGCAGCGCCCGCGGCTTCGTCACCAGCGCCCGCGCCAGCGAAACCCGCTGCTGCTCCCCGCCTGACAGTTCCCCGGCCCGATGCCCCACGCGGTCCCCCAGTTCCACCTCGTTCAGCCAATGCTCCGCGCTTTTCAGCGCCTCCGCCCTGGCCTCGCCCCTCGCCAGCAGCGGCATTGCCACATTCTCCAGCGCCGAAAACTCCGGCAACAGATAGTGAAACTGCCATACGTAACCAACCCACCGGTTACGAAACGAGGCAGCCTCCCGAACACTGAGCTTGTTCAGCGAAATTGACGTAAAGCATACGTCACCCTCTGAAGGGGTATCAAGGGCGCCCAGAATGTGCAAAAGTGTGCTTTTTCCAGCGCCCGACTGGCCCACAATCGCCAGCATTTCGCCTTCGGGCACGTCAAAGCTCAGCTTGTCGAACAGAACCAGTTGGCCCCGTCCCGTCACGTACTCTTTGCGCAGGTTCCGGACGCCGATGAGCGTTGGATGAGCCTCCCCCCGCGAACGACTCAAAGCCTGCACCGTAGCCGTCTCCGTGCTGGGGAGGGTTTCCATACCTACCTCTATCATTCCTAACCCCAAAAGGGAAGGAAGGATTCAACTCATTGGACGCGGTTGGACGGAAAAGCGGTGACGGAGGTCGGCGCACCCTGAAACCGGCGTCGTCCCCCGGCTTGCCGGGAGGGTTTCGCGAGCTCATCCCGGGGCCGTCCGGCGAGTGGCGAATGGCAGCCCGGCGTGACTTCGGCACGGCTGGTTTGCCTCTGCATCAAAAAAAGACCGGAGCGCGGTAGGTTCTGAGGTGGCGCTTCGCAGCTCCGGTCCGGGAAAGGTGGCTTTGCCTTCGGCGCGCAACTCCTCATAGCGGCGTCCGCGCGGATCCGGGCTCAGTGCGGCTTTTGCGCCGCCATCAGCTGCGCAAACTCCTGCGTCTTGCGCAGCTGTAAAAAGACGCTGTCCTGCATGATCCGATGGGTGTCGTCGAATCCCTCGTTGATCGCGCGAGTCAGATACTCGATCGCCTGTTTCTCCATGCCCGCCTGGGCAAACAACTCTGCGAGGCAATAATCTTCGTGCGCCCGATAGGTCCGCGTCGTGTTGCCCGGCACGTTCGCCAGCGAATCCGGCTCAGCGAACACCGCAGGGTCCAGCTGAAAGGCCCGCCGATACGCATCCAGTCCCTGCCGAAATTTCCCTCGTGCAAAATACGCCGTTCCCAGATTCGCTGCGATCACCGCCGACCCGGGCATAAGCCGCAGCGCGTGCTCGTATAAGCGGATCGCCTTCTTATAGTTGCGCTGCGCAAAGTAGGTCGCTCCCAGGTTGTTGATCGCCTCCGGATAATTCGGACGAATCAGCAGCGCGCGCTGGTAATCGTGCCTCGCCTCGCCGATCGCATCCAGATGGTGCCAGGCCACGCCCATCTTGTCCCACACTTCGGCGGTTCGTGGCGCCTGCTGGTAAGCTTCGATCGCCTGCTCATATTCGCCTCGCGCCAGATAGAGGTCGCCCCGCGCTTCTGGCCTCAGCCTGGCGATGCCCGGCTCGGAAACCGAACTCGTCATCTGCAGGGAAGCTTCCGCCCTGCAAGTTCGCCCCGTCCAGGTCGCCAGCAGCATCGCCGCGACCCACATGGTTCCTGTAACCGTCCATTGGTTTCTCATGGGAGCCTCCTTCCGAACGCCTGTTACAGGAAGCTTCGCTCTCGTCACTGGTCGGCGACCATAGCCAGTTCGTCGTCAACTGGCATAGCCACCCCATTGACTACGGACTACTACTGGCTGCGGACCTGACTCCTGACTACCCCTTTCAAATGCCGCACCGCCTCCCGCATCTGCTCCTCAGGAGTATTCGCAAACCCAAGAATCAGCCCCTGCCGAGCTTTGTCATCCGCATAGCAGGGTGACAGCGGCCACAGCCACAGATGTTTCTCGGCTGCGCGCGTGCAAATCTCCGTGTCCCGGCAACCTGGCGGTAGCGTGACTGTCAGGTGCATGCCGGCCGCAGCCCCGTGAACCTCCAGCTCGTCGCCGAACTCGGCTCGCAGGCTCTCCACCAGCGCCGTCCGTCGTGCCTTGTACAGATTCCGCATCCGCCGGATGTGCCGGGCAAAGTGTCCGGAACGCATGAAATCCGTCAGCACCTCCTGGTACAGGTACGAAGGGAAGATATCCATCGCGAACCGCACGCTCACAAACCGCTCCATCAGGTCCTCGGGAATCACCAGATACCCGAGCCGCAAAGAAGGGAACAGCACTTTGCTGAAGGTCCCGATGTAAATCACGCGCTGCGCCCCATCCAGTCCCTGGAGTGAAGGAATCGGCATACTCTCGTACCGGTATTCGCTGTCGTAGTCGTCTTCCACGATCCATGCGCCCGCCTGCCGCGCCCATTCCAGCAACTGGAACCGTCTGGAGGCGCTCATCGTCACGCCCAGTCCGTAATGGTGCGAAGGCGTCACGAAGGCCGCTCGCGCATCGCCGGCAGCCTGCTTGCCGGCGGCCACATCCAATCCCTCCTCGTCCACCGGGACAGGCACAGCCCGGCATCCTGCCCCGGCCAGAATGGCGCGCACCAGCGGATAGCACGGCTCCTCCACCCATGCGGCGTCGCCCTCATCCAGCAGCACCCGGGTGGTGATGTCCAGCGCCTGTTGCGATCCCGACACCACCATGATCTGGCTGGGATCGCAGCGCACCGCCCGCGACGCCCGCAGGTAGCTGCAGATCGCCTCCCGAAACGGTTCCAGCCCGAGCGGATCGATGTGGTGCAGCGCATGAGCACGCGGCGATCGGCTGTGACGCGCCGTCAGTCTCGACCAGACCTCGAAAGGGAATTGATCCAGTGCCGGCTGATGCACGCCAAACGCTCCCAGCCCATGTCTCCAGGGAACCGGACGATAAGCCGGAAACTGCCGTGACCGGCGCGAAGTCGCCCGCGCGCCGGATTTTTCAGCGCTCCTCTTCGCTTTTCCCTGCGCCACGGGAAGGGAAGCCGCGACGAACGTGCCCGCGCCCACGCGACTCTCGAAAAATCCCTCCGCATGCAACTGGGCGTACGCGTCCAGCACCGGGAAGCGTGAGATCCCCAGCTCCGCCGCCAGAGCCCGGCTTGAAGGAACCTGCTGCCCTGCCGCCAGATCGCCGCGCAGGATCGCATCGCGAAACCCCGCATACACCTGCCGATGCAGTGGCTCGGCGGATTCGCGGTCCACGGACAGAACGGGAAGGATTCCCCGGGCGACGTCGACCATGCCCGGAATGGTAGTGGTCATGGCAGACGCCGCGCAAGTCGCGCTCCCGGGATGCCGGTCTCAGCGCCAATGCGGCCCCACCCTCGTCGCGGTTCTCGCAACCGGGCGGGGCCTGATCACTGACTACTGATCGCTGACTACTGATTGATCATGATACTGACTACTGCGTCACGCCGCCTTGGCTTCCACGTTGATGGTCTCCGCGCACTGGTTCAGCTTGGCGTCGGCCGCCTTCTCCTCCTTCAGCGTCTCCTCCAGCAGCCGCACGATCTCCGGCTCCCGCAGCAGATTCGCGAACGTGCGCGCCGAGCCATACGCGGAGATCTCGTAGTGCTCCACCCGCTGCGCATCCGCGATGATCCCGGCGTCCAGTGTCTCCTTGTCGCCGCCTTCCGACATGCGCTCGTCGGTCTCCTCGATCAGCCCTTTCATGCCCGCGCACGTTTTCCCCTTGGGACTCTCGTCCAGCCGCTGGAAAATCTGCTCCAGCCGCTGCACGTGATTCTCGGTTTCCTTCAGGTGGTGCTCGATCGCTTCCTTCAGATTGCTGTCGTGCACGTGTTTGGCCACTTTCGGAAGCGCTTTTGTCAGTTGCGTTTCCGCGGAATACAGATCGCGCAGCTCATCGACGAGCAGATCTCTCAAATTCTCAACCTTCATAGTGACTCTCCGGCGTTTGGAATGAATGGGACACCCCTGCTCGTGCAGGCGCAGTCGTTCACCGCCATGGGGGAGTTCCATTCAATAAGATGCCGTGCAGCCGAGTGAGCGTGGTCCGTCCGGCGCGATCGACGACGGTTCAGCGCGCAATTTCCTGAACGCGCAGCGTTTCTCCAGCAGCCAGATAACCCTTGCGCCGGAACCAGTCCTCCATCGCCGGCGCCAGCCGCTCCAGCGGCACGCGAAATCCCGCCTCCAGCAGCCCGTCTGCCACAGGCAGCGTGTCGTCGAACACTGCGTCGTTGGTGAAGTTGCGCATCGCGAAATTGTCGATCCACGCGATAGGGCATGCCTGCGCCTGCCCCGATGCATCCACCCGCTCCACCCGCAATCGCCGGAAGAACATGACCCTGAAGCTATCGCGCCGCTCGCCCTCTCGGCAAGGCCAGCTTCACAGCCCCATCAGGATCAGAATCCGTGCCGGTGCAGCACAAACACCACCGCCGACGCAAACAGGCAGTAGATGCCGAAGTAGTACCAGCGCCCGCGTTCCAGCCACGAGCTCAGCCATTTCAACGCCAGCAGCCCAGCCAGAAACGCAAACACCATGCCCAGCACGCTGGGCAGCGCCGCCGCCGCGAACCCGCTGTGATCTGCGTGCCGCAGCCGCAGCACTTCGCGCGCCACCACCGGCGGCGTCAGGATGACCGCCAGCGCAAAGCTGAACGCCTCCGCGCGCCGCTTGCTCACCCCGGCCAGCGTTCCCACGGAGATCGTCGCGCCCGACCGCGAGAACCCGCGAAAGGGCAGGCACAGCCCCTGCACCGCCCCAATCAGTCCGGCTTGCCGACTGTCGATTTCCGGCGACTCCTGCGCCGGAGGCGTCCGATTCTCCCTGAGCCCCGCGATGATGATCAGCACGCCCGCCGCCAGCAGCGCCGGCCAGATGATCCCGAGGTGGCTGAACAGATCCTCGATCTGCGCGTGCGGCACGTTCTTCAGCCAGGTCTTCTCAATGATCCTGGCGATCCCTTCGCCGATGATGCCCGTCAGGGCCGTCGCCAGAATCGCCAGCCACGCGAACCGCTTGAACTCAGCCGCGCTTGAGAAAATGGTCTCCCGCCATTGCTTCCAGAAGTAAACAATCACGGCGAACATCGTGCCCGTGTGCAGCATCACCAGCAATAACGTCATCGCCGGCGAGGACGGGTCGAGCCCCATCACTTTCTCCGTCACCACCACGTGCGCGGAGCTGGAGACAGGCAGCAGTTCCGCCAGGCCCTGGATGATAGCCAGGAGAATCACTTTATAAAGGGGCATGACCCGATTCTACCGGCTCCCTGTTATCGTTCCTGGAGCCTCGGCGGGAGCCGGCGAAGTGCCAGATTTCCCCGCCGCTTTCTGGTCGGCCTCAAGCGCCTTCAGATGCTGCTGCGCCAAAATCCACGTGTCCACCGGATTGATCGGTCCCGTCGGCTTCTCCACCTTCTCGTAAGCCGCAATCGCCGCCTTCGTTGCGCCGAACTGCTCGTAGATGGCCCCAAAGGCGTACCACATCTCCGAGTTCGGCTCCGCCAAGTCCGCCGCCGACATCGCCTCCAGCAGCGTCTGCCGCGCTTCCGTGGTCTTGCCCCTCGCCGCGTACACGCAGGCCAGCGTATGCAGGCTCGCGAATTCCTGGCTGTTCGTCAACGTGGTCGCCTGTTGCGCAGCTTGCAGCGCGGTATCACTTACCTGCTTCTCGAACAGCGCGTTCCACGCGAAATTGTTGTAGTCCATCGCATTCGCCTGCACGCCATTCAGCACCGTCTGCATGGTCTTCGCCGCCCCGGCAAAATCTCCTTCTGCCTGTTGCGCCTCAACCTTGTCCAGCAGCAGATCATGGTTGTCCGGGCGCTTCTCCAGCCTGCTGTTCACCAGTGCATTCCACGCTGTCCAGTTGTGCGTCTGCCGGTACGCTTCGCCCGCCAGCCCGATCACCGTGTTGGAGTCGGGGTATTCTCTCAGCAGCGCGTCAATCGCCGCCCTGGCGCGCAGCGGCTTCTGCGCGTACAGCCATCCTTCCGCGACCAGCAAATGCACTCCGGCGGCATCCGGCTTATTCGGCCCGGTCGCCAGCGCGGCGCTCCGCTCCAGTTGCGGCAGCGTCGGCGAAATGTCTGCCCGGTACAGCAGCAGGGAATTGGCCGCCAGCTCAATCGTCGTCGCGCCCTTTGACTCGCCGCTGGTCCAAAGCCGCGGGAACAGCGGTCCGGCCAGCGGATCGTCGCCCCCTCCACGCTCCATCGTGTCCCGCTTCCAGTCCAGCAGCGATCGTGCCTGCGCCTCGTCCCCGTGATGCAGCAGGTACAGCGCCTCGTTCCCCACTTCCATCGTGTCGTTCTGGTCCGCGACCACCCGATACATCCCGTCTTCCTTGATAACGAAGAACGTTCGCGGCCTGGAACCAGGCTGCGCCATCGTCACCCGATACCCGTGAGCATCGTCTCCGGTAGTGCTCAGCTTCATCGACCCCAGCGTCAGATCGGCCAGTTCCTGCGGCATCAGCCCCAGCCGGTTCGCCACCGCGCTCATGCTGCTGGCTGAGTCTTCGTTGTCCTTCGTGTTCTTCTGCCATTCCGCGTCCGTGGCGTACGCATGATGCGCCAGCAGGCGCGACAGGTCGGCGTCCGTCACGCTTCCCGACAATCCTTCCACCATCATCTGCCGGACCACGCCCTGCGGATCCAGCTTCCCCGCGGCCTGCGCGTCGTACGGATGCAGGTTCCGATACATCTCCACCTGCCGCGCCAGCGCCGGAGCGTCGCTCTGTCCCGCAATGCATGCCTGCAGGATCTGCGCCGCTTCCGGGTACATCCGCAGCCACACCAGCTCTTCTCCTGCGCTGCGCAGGGCGGAGTCGCGCTGATCGTTGCCGCCGGACACCTGATTCGCCCGCTGCAGACCGGCCTGCACGCCCTCCGTTGCCGTTGTCGCCGCGATGGCCAGCCCGTCCCGAGCCTCTGAGGTCGGCAGCGTCGCCATATCCGTCAGCAGCTCCTTATAGCGGTGCGCATACAACAGGCAAAACAACAGTCGATCCTCATATTGCTCGCCCGCGCTCTGATCCTTCGCCTTCAGTGCCTGATATTCCTGGATCGCCAGGTTCAGGTTGTCTACCGACCCGTACTGGGTTCCGTTCTGGTCGTATTCGTACAGCTCCGCCAGATCCACCATCGTGTCCGTGTCATCCTGATCGAGCGCCGCCGCCTTCTTGTATGCGTCGGCAGCTCCATTCAGGTCGAATCCCGTGCCGTGCAGCACGCCGATCAGGTTGTGTTGCAGAACCCAGCCCAGCGTCTTCCATGCAATCGCAGACTTCGGATCGAGCTGCGTCGCCTGGGTCGCCTCCGCCCGCGCCTGCTCGCCGATGCCCGCATGCAGCAGCACATAGGCCATCCGCACGTGCTGGACCGCATCCTTCGGATTGCTCTCGATCAGCCCCTGATCCGCTGCCAGCGCTTCGCGGATCTTCTCCTGCGCCAGCAGCTTCGCGCCCACCTGATCAAACGTGACGATCACGGCTCCTTCCTTGTTCGCCGTCGCAATCGCCTTCCGCAATGCCAGCGCGTCCTCCACCGTGTACCGGCTCTTGCCCGTGTCGAACCGGAAATCCGCGGTCACGACCCCCTTGGGATCCACGCTGTACGTCCTCGTCAGCGTCGCCGGACCCATCTGTGTCGTCTCCTTCGGCGGCAGCCCGCGCACCGTAAAGCCCACCGGCGGCACAATTTCGTACCGCCGCTCCGCGACAAACGGAGGCACTTCGTAGTCCGCGCTTCGGTCTGCTTCCGCCTTCTGCTCGCGGCTCTTCTCGTCCGGCGTCTGGTTCCTGGTATCCGGGTCGGGATCCGTTCCAAACCAGTCCGGCAAGCTGTTCCAGATTCCCCCGAAGTACACCGCCACCGACGCGTCGCCGATCCCCGTATCGCCACGCTCCGCCTTCTCCATGTCCAGCGTCAGCAGGAATGGCTTCGTCAGATCGCTTGCGTCGCCGTGCTGTACGCTGCTCAGCGCCTTGGCCGCGTACGCCTGCTTCGCATAGTTCTCCAGCGACATCTGCGCGTTCCGGCTGCTCGAGTCGCCATAGTACCCGCGATAATTCGCGTCGATGTACCCGCTCGTCTCTGACGTCTCGATCGCGTGCGCGGGTCCGTAATCTCCAAGCAGGAACTTCCGCGTCTCCACCAGCACGCTGTCCTGCGGCGCGGCTTCGGGCGTCAGTGTCAGTCCCGTCGTGTCCTTCGCGATTATCAGCGCCTCGCGTCCCTGATCCGGATACGGAATGTCTCCGACCCTGGTGTACTCCGCCGTCGCGTCAATCCACAGCGGACCTTCGCCCTGGCTCGCCGGCACGTACACAATCGCGTGATCGAACAGGTTGATTCCCGGCAAGTCCGGAACCACGTCGAGTCCCGGTCCCGCATCCAGCAGCGCCATGTGCGCTTCAATCCCGGCCGCGCGCAGCATCGCCACCAGGAGCGACGCCTTATCCTTGCAGTCGCCGTAGTGCCGCTCCAGAATTTGCGCGCTCGTCTGCGGCTGCAGCCGCGCTTTCCCGAACTCGATGCCCGTGTACCGCACGTTTTCGTGCAGGCTCGCCACCAGCATGGCAATCAGCGCGTTGCGGTCCTGCGGCGGATTCGCCGGCAGCAGGCTCTTCACCGCGTCCGCCTGAATCTGCGGTGCCGCCAGTTGCTCGTACGACGCCACGATCTCCGCCCACGATTTCCCCGTCGAAAACTCCACCCACGGCACCCGCGGATGGTCACTCGCCAGATTGATGTCCTCGTTGGTCCAGCCATCCAGGTGTCCCTGGTCGAAGGTCACCCGCCGCACCCCGTGCGAAGTCTCGTCTTTCGTCACCAGATCGGGCAGCCACGCGCTCTTGTACTGGAGCGGCGTTCCCGCCGGCGCTTCCACCACCATCTTCGACCGGATTACCGGCACCATGCGCTGGAAGTAGTTCCGGTACGCTCCGCCCGCCGTGAAGTACGGTTCCTTGTCCGCGCAGATCGTCTCCACTTCCACAATCACGCCCGGACTCAGCGCCGGCAGCGGCGCCTCGTGCATCCGGTCGTCGGAGTACGTCCCGTCTCCCTCGTTCTGGGCCGCTACGTCCGTCACCGTTTTCTGGTCCAGTTCCGTCACGCTCCCGTCTGGCTGGATCACGCGCGCCCGGATCTGCGGCGCGTCCTGATAGAAGGCCTCCCATTCCACCGAAGCCTCCGACCAACCCTGCACCCCCGCCGCCGTCTCAATCCGGTACACCATCCGGTGCGTATTCGTCAGCCGCCCCGCCGCATCCAGCGTGAAGTCTTCTTCCTCGTACAGAACCGTCGCGGCGGCGAACTTCTCCGCCGGAATCTTTGCCGCCGCGGCCTGGATTGCCTGGGGCGACGCGCTGAACGCCGGGCCATCCAGCGGCCATGCGGCAATCTGCGCCCGCATCAGGGGCGCGGTGGCAGCCAGGCAGAAGAAAACAATGGAAATACGAAGAGAAGGGCGAACGGCACTGCCGGAAATCATGGAAAGGAACCTTGCGGTTGGATTTGTGGGTATGCACGCACGATATCAACCGCACCCGCCCAAATCAATCACTTTCACGGGTCATTTGCGGCCTCCTTGGAGAGGGCGCGGCTTCACAGTGTACGGAAAACTCAATTCTCTGGAAGGCAACCGCTTCATCGGCCCGTGAGGCTCTGCAATTCAGGGGCTTTAGTCCGGGAAGGTTCACTCGCGCCGCCTGTTTCCGCGGTGCACTTCCTGGAACTCCGTATGCCACAAAGCTGCGTCTAACCCGGGGTGTCCCTTCGTCCCCTCAAGCCGCGGCTTCAGCCATCATATCGCTGGCCCGGCAACAGGCCTCCTGGTATCCGGCAGTGCAGGCTTTTCCGCATTGTGGTCGGGCAACTGGTCGTGCAGGATCACATTGAGCAAAGACTGATGGACCCGGATGCGCCCGTTGTACTCGATGAAGCCGAGCTTGCGGAACCGGTTCATGAAGAAGCTCACCCGCGACCGCGTGGTGCCGATCATATCCGCCAGCGTTTCCTGGGTGATGGCCGGGATGAGGGTTTCCGGCTCGCCCGGCTTGCCGAATTCCGCCATCAGCAGCAGAATGCGTGCCAGGCGCTTCTCGCTGGAATTGAAAAGCTGATCGACGAGATCCGCCTGCGTTCGCATGCTCCTGGCCAGCAGAAACTTGAGAAACAGGTCGGAGAAAGCATGCTCTCCATGCAGCACCTGAATCATCTCGGCGCGCTCGATCCTGAGTGCGGTGCAGGCGGTAATGGAGGTGGCCGTTGCCATGCGGAGTCCCCCGGCGGCGGCGAGCGATTCTTCGCCAACGAAATCGCCGGCCCCCAGCAGCGTGATCGTAGCCTCTTTCCCGTTCTTCGCAACCACGGTCAGTCTGGCCCGCCCCTTTTGCAGATAAAAGATCGAGTCCGCCGGGGTTCCCTGTGAGAAGAACACATGGTCCGCATTCACGTGGGCGATCTTCCCTGCAAGCCCGGCCTGGGCCAGAAAATTGTCGACATCGAATGGCATTTTCTTTCGTTCACTCATACACTGGCCTCGCCGCGCTTTCGCGGCCGATCTCCTCAGAAACTCGATGTGCAAGAGTCGAGTGCTCATGCGCCTGCTTGGTGAGTTCATGAGCCGTCAGGAAGTCCCCTTTGCCATGAGCGGCCGCCGCGGCCGCATGGGCGTGGGCCGCCAGGTTGTGCAGCTCCGCGGCCCGATTGTGGGCGCTCTGTGGCATGGTGTCCTCCTGAACGGACCAATGGGCTTTCTGCTCGGGACGGGGCGTCCTCGAGCTCTGATCCATGTCTACCTTCGCATTACTTGAACGCTCAAATCTGAGCCGAACTGCTCAGTCCCATGGCGCAGGGTTGCGCGCCGTCCCGCAGCTTCGGCCGGAGACCAAACGTAAGTGGTGAGCAGAAATGACCAGTATTCCAGGGCCGGTGCGGGCATTCTGGATGAAAGAGGCTGTCCCTCCTTACAAACCGTCCATCACACTCCTCTCTTAGTGGCATGTTGTTTGCGCCGCCCTTTCCGACAGACGAATCCTCGCAGTAACTTCCCGAAGCTCCGAACTACGCCTCTACACCGGGTCCACTGGAAAGTGGACCCATCTTTCTCCGGCTGCAGAGTTTGCGCCCGCGACGCTTTTACACGACAAACATGGCGATGCCGGCGGCAAACATGGCCAGGGCTGTGATCGCCACCACTGCGTAACCGAAGCGTGAACTCGGCTGACCCTGCATCAGCTTCCGGTTCGATGCCACAATGAGGATCCCGACCAAAAGAAATGGAGCCAGCAATCCGTTAATGACAGCCGTCCAGTAGAGAGCTTTGACCGGATTAATGCCCGCGAAATCCAGCCCGACGCCCACGGCTGTCGAGAACAGGATCAGCGCGTAAAACCAGCGCGCCTGCTTCAGGCTCCGGCTCAACCCCTGGCGCCACCCCAGCGTCTCGGCAAAGGCATAGGCCGACGAGCCAGCCAGCGTCGGGATGGCGATGAATCCCACACCGACAATTCCCAGCGTGAACAGGGTTGCGGCGAACCTGCCGGCAAGAGGCCGCAGCGCTTCCGCCGCCTGGCGCGTCGTCTCGATGTGCGTAAGACCATGCCGGTTGAGCGTAATGGCCGTGGTCAGGATGATAAAGAACATCACCGCATTCGAGAAGAACGCGCCCACTCCTACGTCGATGTTCCGCATCTCCAGCTCCTGCACCGATGCTCCTCGGCGCGAGGCAAGCGTGTTCTGGCCCGCCGCCTTCTCTTCTTCCACCTCCTCGCTGGCTTGCCAGAAGAACAGATACGGGCTGATCGTGGTGCCCAGAATCGCCACCAGCATCGCCCACTCATCTCCGCTGTGGGGCATCGAGGGCACAAAGGTGGCATGGGCCACCTGGCCCCAGTCGACTCCGACCACAAACGCGGTCACCGGGTACGCCAGCAGTACCAGTACCAGCCATTTGAGCGTGTTCGCAATCTGCTGATAGCGGAGCCGAACCGTGGCCCATGAAATCAGCACCGCGAACAGCACCACGAACAGATGCGAATTGATCCCGGTCAGCATGGCAGCCGCATCCGCCATGCCGGCGAGATCGGCGCCGATGTTGATCGTGTTGGCGACCAGCAGCGCGATCACGAGCACGTAGAGCAGCCAGGCGGGGAACAGCGCCTTCAGATTGCTCGCCAGGCCCTGCCCTGTAACCTTTCCGATGCGGGCGCACATCATCTGCACCGCGGCCATCAGAGGCCACGTCAGAGCCGCGGTCCACAGCAACCTGGTGCCGAACTGCGCGCCCGCAACCGTATAGGTGGCGATTCCGGAAGGATCGTCGTCGGCCGCCCCGGTGATGACGCCGGGACCGATCGACTTCAACAGCAGTCGTGTCCATCGAGATGGGGAAAGTTTGGGCACGGTCGGTCAGGCCGTCGACAATCCTCAGAACGGTGGGATGCAACCTCTAAGACTGGATTTGTGTCACTCCCGTGGCCCGGGAGCAACTGCCATGCGCCGAAGTCCATTCATCCGTATCCTGCTCTGCTTCACAGACGATTGTTTGGCATTGGCGTCGCGCGCCTTCCGTGTTTCACAAACTGAGGTTGGGCACGCAAAGAGGGGATGGCGCTCCGGTGCCGGGCCTTCGGCTAAATGCCTGCGGGGAGGCGGGATTCAGCGGCTGAACCATCGCATAGTGGATCCGGCTGGCGCAGAAAACGCACTCCGTTTCCCTGATTACTGCGTCCCCGGAGCCGGGAACATGCGGAAAGGCTCTCAGGCACTCTGTACAGGTAAGCAAAACGTACGGTTCTCCGCCAGGATCCGGTCCGTTCCGCGGGATCCAGATCGCCGCCAAATCGCTGGAGCCCTGATGAGAGGAAGGCCGGCGGGATTGTGCCATGGCTTCCACGGTGCCCAGCAAAGAACACGGGTGGGTTCCTTTCTCATAGAAGGCATCCGCGGCCACTCCGGGGGGTATCCCCGAACCCGAGAATGAGCCGCTCATCGCGATGACCAGGATCGCCGGAAACCGGCGGCGGACTACCGACAAAAGTTCGAAGCCGGACATCCCGGGCATGTTGAGATCGCAGACGATGACATCCGGAACCTGCTGCCGGATCGCCGCCAACGCGGAGAATCCGTCCTCGGCAATGCGGACTGAATATCCGAACTCCACAAACAGTTCACACAGGGATGTGCGCAGTCGCTCATCATCATCCACGACGAGAAGTTTTGCTGCGACGTCGGACATGGCGTTCCTCGCCCGGCGGCCTCACAGAACCGGCCAGGGGCGCAGTATCCCATCGCGCCGTTCCCGATTCTGCTCAATTTTGCTCATATCGCCTGGCGCGCGGGCCGGGGCTCCAGCAACTTCCTCAGAAAACCGCCCAAACCTGCGCTCGTCCTCAGGAGGCGCGAAGAAGCCGGTTCAGGCCTGACGTATCCGTCGATCTCCCACGCCGCGTTCGGGAATGGCTGCAACCGCGGGATGGCCCACCCGGCTGGAAGATGGCCAGGCCGACGGCAAAAGCACCGGACGGGAGCTGTGGGCATAGGCCTCCAGGGCAAAGAGGCTCGCGATGATGAAGCTTGAGCCATGAATTTCGATCAGCTGCCGTTCTTTGAGTTCGGCCAGAGCTCGGGTCACCGTTTCTCGTGTGGTGCCGATACACTCACCAATTTCTCCGTGGGTGAGTGGGACCCGGACACAGATTCCCGGGCCGATAGCGCGGCCGCCGGAAGACAATTCCAGCAGGAGCATCGCGAGCCTTGTCGCCGCCACGGAAGACAAGCCGATGGTGCGCATCCGCGAGCAGGCGCGGCTCATCTCCAGACTGACCTCGCGCGCCAGGCTGCGCCAGACCATGGGATGACGAGTCAGGAAATCGAGAAACTCCCCGCGAGGAATCGAAGCGACCCTGCATCGATGCAGGGTCTCCGCTGTCACTTCGTGCAGGCTGTCAGACAATATGGGACCGAGCCCCAGCAATTCCGGCGGTTTTGCGATCCACAGAATTACGCGTTTTCCGGCACTGGAATTCACGGAAAGTTTTGCGCATCCATCGAAAAGAATAAAGATCCGGGTGGCCCGCTGCTGCTCCTGAAACAGCACCGCCCTGGCCGGGCAATAAAGCGGAACCACGATGTCCTCAAGGGCCCTCATCGCATCGGGAGGCAGAGAACCGGCAGATGCTTCTCCTACCGATCATCCCGAAGCATAAAAGCTGTATTTCTGAGATCTCCACAGGCCCTGTCATCTGAGGCAGACTGCGTGAGCCCCCGCCACCGCGCCGGGCGGTATGAGCAAAATTGAACAGTGCGGGCATAAGTCGGGCGGTATGGTTGCCCTCGCGGACCCTCCCCGGTGATCCGGCAAGAAAACACCACGTTTGGGCCCGAAGAAGGGGCTCCGAGCGAACCGGGCGCCGTCGGGCTGTGTGGCGTTGCCATGGCAGGAAACGCCCATCGCGCTTCTGTGTGGACTGGGGGTATGGCGGCGTGCGAAACACTCACAAGCCACGCGAGAGCGAGTTCCGTTTCCGCAGAGAGGGCCGATTCTTCGCACTCGGCTCCGGCAGCCTATCGAGCAGAATTACGTTGAGCAGGGATTTGTGAACGTAGATGCCGCCGTTATATTCGATAAACCCGAGATTGCGAAACCGGTTCATGAAGTAACTGACGCGGGATCGCGTCGTACCCACCATTTCCGCCAGAGCTTCCTGCGAAATCTTCGGAATCGGAGTATTCGGCTCGCCTGGCTTACCGACTTCCGCCATCAGCAGCAGAAGGCGCGCCAGCCGCTTCTCGCTCGAATTGAATAGCTGATCGACAAGGTCCGCCTGAGTGCGCATGCTGCGTGCCAGCAGAAACGCAAGAAACCGGTCGGAAAAGGCATGCTCGTCGTGCATCACACGGATCATTTCCGCCCGTTCGATCCTGAGCGCTGTACACCGCGTAATGGCGGTTGCTGTCGCCAGACGAAGGCCAATTACGGCCGCAATCGACTCCTCGCCCACGAAATCGCCCGCAGCCAGGAGCGTGAGGGTAGCTTCTTTGCCGCCTGCTGATACGACCGTCAGCCTCGCGCGGCCCTCCTGAAGGTAGAAGATCGAATCGGCGGGATCTCCCTGGGAAAAGAAGGCCTGCTTTGCCGGCAGCTGCACCAACCTTCGTCCCAGCCCCGAGGTGGACAGAAAGGCCTCCACGTCAAACGGGATTTTCTTCTGCTCGATCATGAACGCCACCCTTTCCGGGAGAGCGAGGCATGGCTGCAGGAACAGGTCCTGCAGCAAGCTTCCAAAATAAAAAAGGAAAGCCCACGGTCATTTTACGCCACGCCGCAAAAATGAAATGCGAAAGGCGCCGGCTCCGGGCTCCTGAGCTGGAGTGACCATCCTTAGCGAACTGCGCTCTCGCGCTCTCCCTTTTAAGGGCGATTAGGAGTAATTTCCGGCGTGACGATTCCCCTCATCACCCTCCCGCCTTCGTCGGCACTGCCATTGCCACGCTCTTTATGCTGGCAGCGGGCCCATGTCCGGCGTAATTCACGTAAAAGGGGCCAACATGAGCGATATAGCTCAGCTATTGCAGAAGCATCCTGAAAGACTGACCGTGGAGAAGAGTCTTTACTTGTCTTCTCCCCCATGGTTCTGAGCTAAGTCAGTCCATCCGCCATGTGTCCCTCTTAGCTCTCCGCATGAAGCAAGGAAACCCAATGAAAATCACTTCTCTCCTGTTAGTCGGTGCCGTGACGCTGGCCAGCGGAAACATCTGGGCTGCTTCGGGACGCCAGGATGCGATCCAGCGCCTGCAAATGTCCACCGACGTGCTCCACTCCATCATGAGCACCCCGGACAAGGGCATTCCCGAAGAAGTCATGAGCAGCGCAAAATGCATCGTCGTGATCCCCAATCTGGTGAAAGGCGGCTTCGTGGTCGGCGGCGAGCACGGCCGTGGCATCGCCTCCTGCCGCACGGCGGATGGCTGGAGCGCACCGGCGTTCGTATCCGTCGGCGGCGGAAGCTGGGGACTACAGATTGGCGTGGAAGGCGTTGATCTGGTCATGGTCGTGATGAACGACAGCGGCCTGCAGCATCTGCTTTCCAGCAAATTCGAGCTCAGCGGAGCCGCATCGGCGTCCGCGGGCCCGGTGGGCCGGCACGCCTCGGCGGGAACGGACTGGACGATGAACACGGAAGTCCTGACGTATTCGCGTTCCCATGGAGTCTTTGCCGGAGTCACGCTTAATGGAGCTGTTGTCGAGCAGGATGCAGACTCCACGCGCGCGATTTACGGCCGCGATGCTTCGTTCCAGGCGATTCTTTCCGGCAGAGTCCATGCGCCGAAGTCGACCCTGAGGTTCATGCGGGCCGTCGGCGAGATGGGCCGCTCCGGCACGATTGCCGAAGCCACCCCGGGCCAGCAGTAACTGAACTTCGCCTCAGCCGCCGGCGGGATCGTTCGCGATCCATGCCGGCGGCGCGAGGGCGGAAGGAGAACCCGTATGCCACTGATCCAAATTGTCATCACGCTGGTCATCGTCGGAGTCCTGATGTGGCTGATCAACCACTTCATCCCGATGCAGTCCTCCATCAGGAGCGTTCTGAACGGATTGGTCACGATTGTTCTGGTCATCTGGCTGATAAACGTATTTGGCCTGATGCATTACATCACCCACTTTCACGCCGGACACTGACCTCTGACATTCGCTTCGGTTCTGTGCCGCATCGCTGGCAAAGCACCGGATACAACGCACGGCGGCAGATATCTTGCCGAAGGAAAGACTATGAAAACCAAGATACTGTTGGCCGCAGCCATGGCGGCTTCCGCGAGCGCCTTTGCTCAAACCTCGCCCCCGGTGATTGCCCAGGCAGAGCTGGCTCCATCGCCTGCCTTCTATCACGCCCCTACCATCAGCCGGAGCGTGGAGGCAGTGAACTACGAACACCGCCAGGGAGCGACGAAGGTCGATTTTACCGGCACGGATCTGATGCCGGCAGCGGACGGCTGGGCGCGCGTCGACAGCAAGCGTGGGAACCTCGCCATCACCGCCGAATTTGGTCACCTTCAGGAGCCTACGGTTTTCGGCAACGAATATCTGACTTACGTTTTGTGGGCGGTTTCGCCGGAAGGCCGTTCCGTCAATCTGGGGGAAGTGCTGGTGGGCAACGACCACCGCAGCAAGATCCACGCAACCACCGACCTGCAGGCATTTGCGCTGGTTGTGACCGCGGAGCCTTACTATGCGGTGCATCAGCCCAGCAACGCCGTCGTGCTGGAAAACGCGGTTCGCGCCGATACCCGGGGAACTGCCGAGCCAGTGAACGCAAAGTATGAGCTCATCGAGCGCGGCGGCTACATTCCGACCGGTTACAAGTTCGACCCTGTGGTTCTGAATGCGAAGCTGCCGCTGGAGTTTCTCGAGGCACGCAATGCCGTGCGCATCGCGAAATCCGAGGGAGCCGAGCAATACGCCGCCAGCAGCTTCCGCCATGCCGTGGAGCTGATGAACACAGCGGACCAGGAGGCGACGACTCGCTCCTCCTCCACGAAGGAGCTGATTGCCACCTCGCGCGAGGTGGTGCAGACGGCCGAAGATGCGCGTACCATCGCCGTGAAAAACATCGACGAGGCCCGTCTGACCAGCGAACGCCAGGCTTCTGCGGAAGCGGAGGCCCGCGCGCAGGCGCAGACCGACGCCGCAAACCTGCAGAAGGAGCAGGCGGAAGCCAATGCCGCCCGGGCGCAGGCGGATTTGGTCGCCAGCCAGACTGCCTCCGCAACAGCCGTAGCTACAGCCCAGGCCAATACCGACGTGGCCAACGCAACGGCGCAGCAGGCCGAACAGGACGCGCAGCGTGCCAATGCTGACAAGGCCACGATGCGCGCGCAGCTTGCCGAGCAACTCAATACTGTTCTGCAAACGCGCGACAGCGCACGCGGCCTGATCGTCAGCATGTCCGATGTGCTGTTCGAAACCGGGAAATATGAATTGAATTCCGGCGCGCGCGAGAAGCTGGCTAAGGTGGCCGGCATCCTGCTCGCCTATCCGGGCCTGAATATCGCAGTGGGCGGCTACACCGACAATGTCGGCAGCGATCAGATGAATCAGACGCTGTCTGAGAACCGTGCCGGAGCCGTTCGCGATTACCTGGTGCAGCAGGGCGTTGCCGGCACCGCGGTCACAGCCACCGGTTACGGCAACACTTCCCCGACCGCTTCCAATGACGACTCGGGCGGACGCCAGCAGAACCGGCGCGTGGAGCTTGTGGTATCCGGCGACGCCATCGGTCAGGCCAGCAGCGGCCCATCCACCGGAAACCTGCGCTAAGTCGGCGCGTCACGCATCACGAACCACACTGGAGATTAGATCTATGAAAAACTCACACATTTCCGCCGCAGCTCTTTTGGCTCTGGCGTTTGGATTCATCCTTCCGGCTTTTGCAGGACAGGATAAGCCGACTCAGGAGCACCCGAAGCAGCAAACCACCCACCAGCAGGCCAGGCCCCAACAGCAGACTCATCAGCAGAAGCCATCGGCTCAGACTCGGCGGGCGCCAGCGCGGCAACAGCGGCCGGCGCACCCACAGCAGAACCAGCGTGCCGTCGCGCAGCAGCGGACGAACCAACGGCAGAACCAGCGTGCCGTCGCGCAGCAGCGGACGAACCAGCAGCAGAACCAGCGTGCCGTCGCGCAGCAGCGGACGAACCAGCGGCAGAACCAGCGTGCCGTCGCCCAGCAGCGGACGAACCAACGGCAGAATCAGCGTGCCGTCGCCCAGCAGCGGACGCAGCAGACGCAGCAGTTCCGGCAGGCCGCATGGCAGCAGCACCGGGCCGGCAACTGGCAGAACGACCACAGGACCTGGCAACAGCGCGGAGGCTATAACGGCTATCGCGTCCCCGACGCCAGGTTCCGCGGCTATTTCGGACCAGACCATGGCTTCCGGATTCAGGGACTGCCGTTCCTGGTAGTCGGCGGATATCCCCGCTTCCAGTACGGCGGTTACTGGATGACGGTCCTTGATCCTTATCCGGAGAACTGGGGCGCCAACTGGTACGACAACGACGAAGTCTACGTCGTCTATGTTGATGGGGGCTATTACCTGTACAACCGGAGCTATCCGGGAGTCGGGCTCGCCATCAGTTTCTCGCTCTAACCGTGCGTTGGGTGCAGTCTTCAGAAGAGACTGCATCCGATGGACGTCTCACTGAAGATCCCCCAAGAGGCACGTTATATGCTCGGAACGATCCTGATTGTGATTCTGGTTTTAGCTCTCTTTGGCGCGCTGCCGCGCTGGTCGCACAGCAGAAGCTGGGGTTATTACCCGACCGGCGGAATTGGACTGCTGCTCATCATCGTGATCGTTCTGCTGCTGCTGGGTCGAATTTAACGGAACAGCGCCGGCGGAACTGCTCGCTATTCGCTGAAGGGAACGCCATACGTCAGCAGAGCCGTGGACGGCGGCCGATGCTGCGCCGCGATGATCCTCGGCCGTTTCCCCATCGCCCTCCAGATCCGCAGCGCAGTGGCATTCATATACAGCAGACGGATCCGCTCGCGGCTTTCCCCCCGCTGGCTGTAGATACTGATCCTCGTGAGCAGATGCGTCTGCCCCGAATCGATCAGCCAGGGTCCCATGCTCACGGCCGGCGCATTTCCCTCATGCTGTATTTCCTCGGCACTTTGAGCGACCGTCTCGTAGTTCATTGATCTGCGGGCGTCGTCTCCATTCAGGCTGGACAGCAGGTCGTTCGATGTGTAGCTGGACGATGCTTTCGGTGTGTTCAGGATTGATTTTTCTCCGTCGAGGCGCGTTGGCTCCGCGGCCCTGACTGTTAGCGTGATGTTGGTCATGCGGCCGGTTCCCTGCGCAGGGAGTAATAACGCCTCCAGCAATTCACGCAGCGAATGGGCCGCAGCGAGAAAAGCATAAAGAGACGGTCGAGAAGCTCGGGCTCTGCGGATCGAAACTCGATGGACCGGCAGCAGGGACAAGTGCGGCCCATCCAAAGCAGCCGCGGGAGCCGGGATGGCCAGATCAGGTTGGTGCTCGTCATGGGAAGGATCCTCCTCAGGATGTCGCTGCGTCTCCCGCACTGGAGTTCGCCTCCAGCCACGCAAGTAGTTTCTGCAGGCTGCCGGTGGCCAGCGCAACGCAGGAATCGCCGGCGCCGTAGTACAGATGAATCGTGTCCCCATCCGCTCCGATGGTCTGGCCGCAGGGAAACACAACATCGTTGACATCGCCGCCCCGCTCGTACGGAGCCTCCGGCCCAAACATCCAGGAATCGCCGCGCTTGAGGCATTTCTCCGGATCGTTCAGGTCGAAAAGCGCCAGGCCGATCCGGTAGATGCTGCCGGATGCGGTCTGCCGGACCCCGTGATAGAGCACCAGCCATCCCCTCGCCGTCTCAATCGGCGGAGAGCAGAGTCCGATTTTGTTGGCGTCCCACCATCCGCCGCGCCGCGCTTCCAGCATGATCTTGTGGTTGCCCCAGTGGCGCAGATCCGGCGAATAGGAAACCCACATATGAGCGCCCAGCGTCGTCATCGGCCGGTGGATCAGCGCCCAAAATCCACGGATTCTCCGTGGCAACAGAGCCGCGTCCTTATCCTCAGGCGACATGATCACGCCGTAGCGCTCAAAGTTCCTGAAGTCTCGGGTGAGGGCCAGCGATACCCCCGGGCCGCCGCGGGCGAACGAGGTGTACGCGACCGCATACTGCTCCAGCTCCGGCACCCAGGTGATCCGCGGATCCTCGATACCCCAGATTTCTTCAGGAAATTCGCGAGGACTGGCGAGCATGGTCGGCTGCTCGTCGATGCGCCACCCATCTACTCCGTTTGCCGAGCGAGCCGCGCAAAGATGCGACAACCCGCGCCGGTCTTCCACCCGGCACAGCAACAACGTGTCACCATCCGGCAGTCGCGTTGCTCCGGCGTTGAATACGCTGTTAACCGGATAAGGCCATAGATCGCGGCACAGGATCGGATTGCCCGGGTGGCGCGTGAACAGGGGATCCTCCGCGGGCTTCCCATGATGTTGACGGTCGTTGGCGGCACACGCCCGCTGCGTGGATGGAAGCAGAATTTGATTCAACGAGAGACACTCATTTCCTGGTGGATGGGTTTTGGGACTGGCGTCTCTGCGCGCTGCATATCGAGAAGAGCCATGAGAAAGGAAACGGTCGATTCCGCTCCCTGGTTTTCATTCACGCGATCGGGATGGAGTCCATCTCTGCAGCCCCCGGTGACCCTGTCATAAAGCGGGACCTGCAGATCGTTTTCTCCCAGGAACCAGCGAAAGGCGGACCACGCCTCCTCCAGCCAGAATTGTTCACTCGTGATCTGGTGCGCCTGAAGGCAGGCGGCGATGGTCGCACAGGCCTCGACCGGCTGCTGATCGAAGCGCGCCTTCGCCCCTCCCTCTGCGAAGAACCCACCCGATCCGATCGGGACGAAGATCCGTGGATCGTCCCGATGCTGCTGGGCCAGAAGCCACCGGAGAGATTCACAGCCGACTTCGATCATTCGTTGGTTTTCACTGCGCCATCCGGAAAGCAAAAGAGCCTGCGGCAATCGCGCGTTCGCATAAGCGAGACTCTTCTCGAACCACGGCCACTCCGGAGAATGGCAGCGCTCGTAGAGGTCCAGCATCCGGTTCGCCAGCAGATTGCGTGTCCCCTGGATCACTCTGTCTCCAGGAAACCAGTCGAGATAGGCCTGCATTCCAAGAATCGAGAAGGCCCAGGCACGAGGACTTGTGAAATCCAGCGCTGCCGGAACCGCAGCCTCAAACAACTGCCCGGCGGCGCCTCGCATACCGGCGTCGTCCGAACGGCCCAGCACCGTACCCAGTGCCCACAAAGCCCGCCCATGGCTGTCTTCCGATCCTGCTTCTTTCCGCCACTGGCGGTCATAATTCAGGAAATTGCGGAATCTCCCGTTCGCGCGCTCAAACGCGCTGGACAGAAATGTCAGATACCGGTGCGCCAGCTTTGTATATTCGACGCCATCTGTCTCCTGAGCTTCGCACAACAGGATGCTGACAATCAGGGCTCGCGCATTATCGTCCGTCGTGTACCCTTCAGGACAGTTCGGCACCGTGTAAACAGCATGCTGCAGCAATCCGGTGTCGTCCGTCATGCTGGCCAAGTGAGCGGTATTCAGCGCCGGCAACTCATCGGTGGGCCTGGCGGCCAAAATGTCCTGCAGCGTCGGACGCGGCCGCAGAATGCGCTCCATGCGCGCGCGCTGGAAACTCGCCATATAGGCCTGCGCCGTGCGTTGCCATGTCGTTCCCCGCGCGTGGAGATAAGCCTTCTTCCGCATGGTGTGCCGCAGTGCATCGTTATCGAGGAGCCGAATGGCGGCTTCCGCGATGGAGTTCGGGTCGTCAAACGGGACAAGGATGCCGCGGCCGTCGGCGAGCAGCTCGCGCGCGTGCCAGTAGGGCGTGGAGATAATCGCCTTGCCGGCTCCCAGGGCAATGGCCAGCGGGCCCGAGACTACCTGCGCCTCGTGGCGATACGGAGTGATATAAATGTCCGCCGCGCCTACGTGCTCCGCCAGTTCCTCGGCGCTCACAAAGCGATTGTTGAAAATCACCTGCGACGAGACTCCGCACTCCACGGCCAGCGCCTGCAGCTCTTCGCGATAGCGCTCACCCTCCCGGCGCCGGATGTGAGGATGCGTGGCTCCGGAGACGATATATACCAGGTTGGGATGATTCGCCAGAATCGCCGGCAGCGCGCGAATCACATTCTCGATTCCTTTGTTCGGCGACAGTAAGCCGAAGGTCAGAAGCACTGACTTTCCCTGAGTGCCGAACATGTCTTTGAAGTAGTTGGGATCGGTAAAGGGAAGATCCGGCACGCCGTGGGGAATCAGATCGATCTTATCGGCCGGGACAGCATAGATATCGCGCAACAGAGATGCGGCGCGCTCGCTCATCACGATCAGGCGATCGGAAAGCTGGGCAATCTCGTCCAGTACGGCGCGTTGATGCGCGTCAGGCTCACGCAGCACGGTATGCAAAGTCGTCACGAGCGGCATCTTGAGCCTGCGCAGCAGCGCCAGTATGTGGCTGCCGGAGACCCCGCCAAAAATGCCGTATTCATGCTGCAGGCACACAAGGTCATTGCCATTGAAATTCAGAAAATCGGCGGCCCGCTCATAGGAGGCGTAGTCTTCCTGTTCAATTTCAATACGGACCCGGTCGGGATATTGATAGCTCGACTGCGGATCGTTAACCGGGATCGCAAAAAGCCGGCCGATGCCGTACTCTGTCGCCACTGCGGTACACAGGTCCGTCGTGAACGTCGCGATCCCGCACTGGCGGGGAAGGTAATTACCGATGAATGCGATCCGGGTGGGCAAGGGGAGAGATGGCGCTGCGATCGTTGCGCAAGTCGGCATTCCGGCGGAGCCTGACGCGGGCAACTCAGCGCGGGAGAAATCCTCTGAGGGGGACATGTTTCCTTCTTTCAGGAGACCTGCAGGGCCAACCCTTGACCTTAACGTTGCGTTTCCCTGCGAGACGGATAGAACTATCCCATGGATAGCTGTCGCAGAGTCGTCCGATCAACTGTATTCAGCGCGGATTGCTGCTGGATCTGACGCGCATGCATCATGACTCTGACAATCCAGAAGCCGAGGCACTTTGAGGCGCGCATCGAGATCAGCTCGCCTGCATTGAACTCGCTGCTGATGCGGCCGAGGCCACGAGCAATGGCATGGTTCTCAGCAGATGCTTCCGTTCTGCTGCACCCAAGACCGGAGGCGGTCATCTCCACCCACATAAAATGCCAGCCGGCACGTCGCACGGCCAAATCGAGAGCCGTGGACGTGATATCTTCCGCGGATGTCCAGCCTTTGTCGAATTGCTTCTTCGTCAGCCTGAGCCCATTCGGCAGGAGGCATTCCCTGCGAAGGAACATCGTGTGCAGCTTCACAGTTTTCTCGGGCGCCAGGGTTCGCCCGTCGGCACGCCGATGGAACCGCCAACCTGGGCATTCGCTATAGGCTCAGCACCAATCGGATGAAGCGGACGGCTGGAATCCTCCAGCAGATCTGTCTCCTGGCTGCCCGGTGCGGGTTCCGAAGTGACCGCTGCGGGTTTCGGCGCTATTCCGAACGGAGGCCGCACTGAGTTCCGCGTGGAAAGGTGGTTCTTTACGTCGGATTTCTTGATAAGACTCATAACCGCTCCAGTCGTAATGTTGGCTGCGTGGAAGGTACTCGTCTGGAGCGATGCGTGGAGGGCTGAAGGCGAGGAAAGAAACCGAGGGTACTAACTCAAGGATACGCCGGATTGCATGCGCGCGCCGTGTGTCTTCGCAAAGTTGGCGCGGCGGGCGCCGAAAGTACTCACGATGGCAGCTAACCGAGACAACAGTGGTTAAAGTGAGCAAAACGATACACACTGTGCCTGTCAATTGGAGTAGCTGGTTCCAAATCTCCCTGACGAAGTAGTGTCTGGAAGGTCCATCGCGCACAGATAGCGTATGCTCGATGACTCGGTTTCACTTTCGGTTCACAACCCAGCCGATCACGACCCCGGTGGCGATTCCCATGGCGAGGGTCAGCGCAACCGTAATCTCGAGATGTCGCTGGAGGCGCTGTTTGGTGTCGTCGAGGAACTCTTCGGCAGCGTCGCCGCCCTTCTTCACGGCATGTTTCGCGAGCCCCAGTCCATCCTCGATTACATCGGCGATGGCGCTGGTTGCGCGAGATGCCCGGTGCGCGGAGTCGGTAATCTGATCCGCCGCTCTTTCCACTACGTTTGTTGTCATCGTTTCCTCCTCGGCCTGGTGCGAGCCGGTTGTGGTGCGTCCGCCATTTATTTGCCGATCGATCTTCTCAGCACGAGCCAATCCATTGTTGAACCTTGCCGAGGTTCTTCTCCACGTTTCCAGAGGTGTCCGGCTCCGGATCGTTGGTGCCTTCCCGGCCACTTCTTGCATGGCTCCCTTCACTTCGTGGAGCTTGCCCTGGGTTCGAGTCTGAGTGCTCGGGTTCATGAGTGTCTTCGTTTGGCGTCATGGGATTCCCCTGTTGTCCAAACTGCCGGACAGGCCAGTATCGAAGCTAAGTGCTCCTGAAAACTGATCAAAAGTGATCAACTTTCGCGTTGCGGAGCGCATGTCACGCCAGCAGGGAGATGACGGTATTGTCTAATTGGAATTGCAGGGCCAGTCCTTACAGGTACATAACCGCTTAGCCAGGGCGTGAGTTATCTCCTGACATTATTTCCGCGAGATGTGCAATTTTGCTCAGCCACCGCTTTCCCCCCGTTTAACCTGGGATTCCGAGTCCCAGGCGGCGTCCGCCGCACCGTGGACGAACGGATCAATGGCAGACATGTTGCCACCACCGATGGGCGAGAGGAATCAAATGCGCAAATACAGGTTTGGTATCACGTATTGTCTGGCGGCTCTGTCGGTCGTTTTCGTGGCCGGATGCGGCCAGGAAACGGTCACGCTCCCATCCGTCGTATCGACAATCCCTGCCAATGGCGCTGCCAATGTGTCCGTAGACACGCCGATCAGCGCGACCTTCAGCATGGCGATGAGCGCAGCGACGATCACCGCCGGCACGTTCACGGTGGATGGGCCGGGCGGCGCTGCCGTTGCCGGATCTGTTGCGTACAGCGGCATGACCGCGACGTTTACTCCGCATGCCGCGCTTGCCTTCGGGACCACCTACACGGCCACGATCACGACCGGGGCCGCGACCCCGGGGGGCGCTGAGCTGATCGGTCCCTACGTGTGGACCTTTTCCACGGGTACGCCGCCGCCTGCCGTCGTGTCGACGGTCCCGGCGAACGGCGCCACCAATGTGCCTGTCGATCAGGTGCTGAGCGCAACCTTCAACGAGGCGATGAGCCCCGCCACGATCAGCGCGACAACCTTCACGCTGACCGCGACAGGAGGCGCTGCGGTTACCGGAACCGTGACCTACGCCGGCGGAGTGGCGACCTTTACGCCCATGTCCGAGCTGGATTACAGCACAAACTACACCGCGACGATTACCACCGGCGCGCAGGACACGGCGGGGACTTCGCTGCCTGCCAATTATGTCTGGACATTCACGACGATTACACCGCCGCCCATGGTTGTATCCACCGTCCCGCTGAATGCAGCTACCGGCGTTCCGGTGGGTCAGGTGCTCAGCGCCACCTTCAATGAGGCGATGAACTGCCAGGCATTTCCTGCCACAGGGTTCACCGTTGTGTCTGCCCCTGGAGCGACTCCGGTACCGGGAACCATCGGCTGCACGGGCGACGTGGCGACCTTTACGCCGGCAACTGACCTTGACTACAACACCGTCTACACGGCCACCATCAGTGCGGGAGTCGAGGATCTGGCGGGGCAGCCGCTGGGCAGCAATTACGTGTGGAGCTTCAGGACGCTTCCGGCGCCGACGCCGCCTACGGTTATTTCCACCGTACCGGCTAACGGGGCGACGGCTGTGCCCATCAACCAGGCGTTGAGCGCCAGCTTCAGCGTGGCCATGACGCCGTCCACCATCAACACGACAACGTTCACGCTGAAGCAGACAACGAACGGGACCAGCGTGACCGGAACTGTTACCTACGTCGCAGCCGGCTCGGTTGCGACGTTCACTCCAGGCGCCAACCTGTTGCCGACTACCGAATACACGGCCACCATCACTACCGGGGCTGAGGATCTGGCAGGCACTGCGCTGGCCAGCGACTACGTCTGGACCTTCACCACCGCTGCGCTCCCCATCGCGGTACCGCCGACGGTGATCTCGACCATCCCTGCCGACCTGGCCACGGACGTGCCGGTGAATCAGACCGTCAGCGCCACGTTCAGCGAGCCGATGGATCCAGCCACGATCAGTTCAGCAACCTTTACGCTGACTGGCCCAGGCGCCACTCCGGTGACCGGTCTGGTGGCCTACTCAGCCATCAGCGATACGCTGACGTTCACGCCGACGACGAACCTCGCGCACAGCACCACGTTTACCGCCACCATTACCACCGGGGCAAAGGACCTGGCCGGCACGGCACTGGCCAACAACTACGTGTGGACCTTTACCACGAGCGCGAAGCCGGCCATCGTTTCCCCGGAGATCGTGTCGACGAACCCTGACAACGCCGCCGCGAATGTACCGCTGAATCAGGCGGTCAGCGCGACCTTCACCGAGGCCATGAATCCACTGACCATCACCACGGGAACCTTCCAGCTGACGGGACCGGGAGGAACGGCGATCGTTGGAACGGTCTCTTACGATGCGATCAACTTCATCGCCACCTTCACGCCGACGTTGCCGCTGATCGCCAGCACAACTTATATCGCGACGATAACCTCGGGAGCCACGGATCTGGCAGGCAATCCGCTGGGCAATACCGGCGCGCCCAATCCCTGGAGCTTTACCACGGGTGCGGCAGTGGTTCCACCGCCAGTCATCCTTGGACCGACCATCTCTCTGTTCGGCGGTTTTGGCGGCGGCGCCGGAATGACAAACCAGGGAATCCACACGGTGATCAATGGAGATATCGGGACCACGGGCGCCTCCACCACGATGACCGGATTCTACGATGAGAGCGTTGCGGCCGTTGCCGGCGTCTATCCATGCTCGTACACGGTAACGCCAGCTCAATCTGGGGCTGGTGAATGGAACCATCGACACCGCTCCGCCACCTCCCAGCGGTGCGTGCCCCAATGAAGGAACCGCGGCTACGATGGCCATCGCGACCGAAGCCGCGTTGGAAGCGAGAACTGCTTACACCACTCTTCAGGGTCTTCCCTCAACCGGCGTACTGGCAGCGGAGCTGGGTAATACCACCATTTACCCCGGCGTGTACACCAACGCCAGCTCGGTTGGCATAACGACCGGGCCTCTTACTCTGGATGCTCAGGGCAATCCCAATGCGACGTGGGTCTTCCAGATCGGATCGTCTCTCACCGTAGGCACGCCGACAGCGCCGGAAAGCGTCATCCTGATCAACGGCGCCCAGGCCAAGCAACGTCTACTGGGCAGTCGGTGGCCTACCCGGCGCGGTCATCAATTACGGGGGAGGCGGGACGATGGTGGGAACCATCATCTCTCAACCGGGAATCACGGTTTCCAGCCCCGGAGTTGCCGCAGTAACGACCATCAACGGCAGAGTGATTGCTTTGACTGCGTCGACCACGCATGGTGAACACCGTCATCAACGTGCCTTAACGCCATGCTGGGACCGCCCCCACCGGGGCGGTCCCAGCGGGCTTGAGGCGATGGGATGTTTGAATCGAGCCGAGAAAATCCGGCGCCGAAAGTTTAGACGATCGCGACGCGCAGCTCGGGAGGCGACAATGAGATTGAGTGCAAGGATCGATGGCCACAGCGGCATTTGACTCTTTTCCATGCTGTCTGCGTTCAGCCTCTGTGCGCAGCAAGCGGCGAAGTCGACACCCGGCGATGGACCGGTCGGGAACTCCAGCTCGACAACCGGCGCCGATCCGGGCGCACCGTTGATGGCAGCAGCCGCGCCCGCTTTTGACGGCACGGACAGCAATGTTCCCAGGGTTGAGTGGTTCCTGGGGTATTCCTATGTGCGAGCGGTGCCCTCGCTCGCCGCCGGGAACCGGGTGGTATGGCTCAACGGCGGCAGCACATCGGTCGCCTTCAACATCAATCGTTACCTGGGGCTGGTAGGCGACTTCGGCGCTTACACGAACTCGGAGATCAACTTCCAGGGTGGATATACCTCCACTGTCGATGTGGACAATCCAAACGTGGGCGCTCTGACGTTTCTCTTTGGCCCGCGCTTTTCCTTCCGGAATGACAGCCGGGTCACGCCCTTTCTCCAGGTTCTGGCTGGAGGCGTGCATGCGAACCAGGTGACACTGACTCATTGTTCCTTCAGCTGCACGCTGCTCCCCTCGCAGACCAGCTTTGCCATGACCGCCGGAGGCGGGCTCGACGTCGCGATCAATCATCATTTCGCCCTGCGCATCGTGCAGGCCGAGTATCTGATGACCCGCTTCGCGAATTTCGACACGGGAGCTACCTCGGGGCAGAACGACATACGTCTCTCTGCTGGAATTGTCTTCCGCTTCGGCGGGGGCGGGCCGCAGGTTCAGGCGATGAGCCGCCCACCGACCGCCGCATGCTCCATCGACAAGAATCTGGTCTATGCCGGATCGGGCGACGTCGTGGGCGTCCATGCAAGCGCCAGCGATCCGGACAACCGCCCGTTGACTTATGCGTGGACGGCAAATGGGGGCGCCGTCACAGGGACAGGGGCCGATGCGCAATGGAACTCAGCGGGCACCGCGCCCGGGACGTATACGGTCAGCCTGCAGGTCGCGAACGACCGCGGCGGCACGGCCAATTGTTCCGTGGACGTACAGGTGGAAGCTCCGGCCGTTCAGCCGCCGCTGAGCCTGAGCTGTTCCGCGGACCAGACTTCCGTGATTTCCGGCGCCCCTGTGCATGTGACGGCAACTCCCGGAGACACGACCCACGATCCGCTGACCTGGTCCTGGAGCGCGAGCGGCGGCCAAATCGTCGGTTCGGGAGCTACTGTGGAGCTCGACACCACGGGCGTGACGACTGGCACCTATACCGTAACGGCTCACGCCGTTGGCGCGGGCGGCGCAAGCGCCGACTGCTCCGTCAACATCGATGCGCGGACTCTTACGCCACTGGAGCAGAAGCTTGCGCTCCACAGCATCTATTTTCCGACCGCCCAGCCAACCGTTGATAATCCATCGGGAGGCTTGGTCGACAGCCAAAAAGAAATCCTTGTCACGCTGGCCAGCGATTTTAAGACCTACCTGGAGACCAATCCTGACGCGAAGCTGCTCCTGGAAGGCCATGCCGATCCTCGAGCCTCTGTGGAATACAACCAGGCTCTATCGCAGCGCCGTGTCGACAGCGCCAGGCAGTTCCTCATCGAACAGGGCATTCCCGCGGACGATATCCAGACCAGGGCGTTCGGTGAGGAGCAGAATTTAACCGATGACCAGATAAGGGCCGAAATTGCAGGGAATCCCGAACTGACTCCGGAACAACGGCAGAAGGTGCTCGACAACCTGACCACGATTATTCTGGCCAGCAATCGGCGCGTGGACGTCATCCTCACGACGACGGGACAACGATCGCTCCGGCAATATCCGTTCAATGCTGTGGATTCACTCACACTGCTTCAGCAGGACGCGCCTCGATAGCCAGGGCGCCTCATTGAACCCCACCACAGATCGCAGAGGTCTGGAGGGCACCGTACCAGCTACGAATTATCCCAATCTGCTCAATATTGGACAGTTCGCGGTAAGTGTGACTATGTCACGGACATAAATTCGCCGAATAATGTCGAATATAGTGCGCAATATTGTTGTTATCTGCCCTGCTTGTTCCTGTACGATGTACCCTGGACTTTCCCGGCAGTCTCCACTGCTGCGCGCCTGCAGGCAAATCCCCTCTCGCCTGGCTTCCGCCTGGTGCTGCTTTGTTTCCTCAGAGCACCGTTGCCGCCCGAGTCTGGTTTGCTGAAGCAGTTCTGGCGCTGTCTCTCCGGCCCCATCCGGTGACGCGGCATAGCACTCCGCATTTCCACATGCTCCTGGAGATCTCTCCATGCCGCGTTCCTTTTTGGACGTTCCCGCCACTCGTGTATCTTCTCTGCTGCTTGCCTTGTTCGCCGGCCTGATCCTGCCCGGGGCCGCAGTCGCGCAGACCGCGCATTTCAGCGGCGCCATCGCCGCCCTGGGCAGCGGACTCGACAACCCCCATGGCGTGGCGGTGGATGGGAGCGGCAACGTCTTCGTCGCCGATACCGGCAACAACGCCGTGAAGGAGATTCTGGCGGCGGGCGGCTACGCCACGGTCGACACCCTGGCCAGCGGCTTCAGCCGGCCTTCCGGCTTGGCTGTGGACCGAAGCGGCAACGTCTTCGTCGCCGATACCGGCAACAACGCCGTGAAGGAGATCCTGGCGGCTGGGCGGCTACACCACGGTCAACACGCTGGGCCACGGCTTCAGCCGGCCCACCGGCGTGGCAGTGGGCGGGAGCGGCAACGTCTTTGTCGCCGACACCGGCAACAATGCCGTGAAGGAAATCCTGGCGGCAGGCGGCTACACCACGGTCAACAAGCTGGGCGCCGGCTTCAGCGGCCCACAGGGCGTGGCGCTGGACGGGAGCGGCAACGTCTTTGTCGCCGATACCGGCAACAACGCGATGAAAGAGATCCTGGCAGCGAACGGCTACACCGAAGTGGTGCCGCTGGTCGGCACCGGTCTCAGCGGCCCCTCAGGGCTGGTGCTGGACGGAAGCGGCAACATCTTTGTCGCCGATACGGGCAACAATGCGGTAAAGGAAATCCTGGCGGCAGGTGGCTACACCACGGTGAATACACTGAGCAGCGGCTTCAGCGGCCCACAGGGCGTGGCGCTGGACGGGAGCGGTGACCTCTTTGTCGCCGATGGCCGCGGCGCGTGGGAGTTGTGGACCACCAGCGTGAACCTCGGAACAGTGAGCATCGGCACGACAAGCGCCGTCGCAACGCTCACGTTCACCTTTGATACGGGCGGCACTGTTGCGGCGCCCATGGTGCTGACGCAGGGCGCAGCGGGGCTGGACTTTGCCGACGCGGGCACCGGTACCTGCACCACCAACGGGACGAGCTATACCTACAGCGCAGGCGACACCTGCACGGTGAGCGTGAAGTTCGCGCCCACGCATCCGGGGCAGCGCGATGGCGCAGTCGAGCTTCTTGACAACTCCGGCAATCTGCTGGCGACCGGATACGTGTGGGGAATCGGCACAGGTCCGCAGGCCATCTTCGCCAACACCACCTCCGGCGATTACCTGCCCAGCGTGCAGAGCTTGTTGGGGAGTGGATTCAACAACCCCGACAGCGTGGCGGTGGACGGGAGTGGGAACGTCTTCGTCGCGGATTCCGGCAATGCTGCCGTGTACGAAATCACACAGGCGAGCGGCTACACCACCGTCAACACCCTGGGCAGCGGCTTCGGCCAGCCCTGGGGCGTGGCCGTGGACGGGGCCGGCAACGTCTTCGTCGCCGATGCTACCAACGGCGCGGTGTACGAGATCACACAGGCGAGCGGCTACACCACCGTCAACACGCTGGGCAGCGGCTTCTACTCTCCCACTGGCGTGGCGGTGGACGGGAGCGGGAACGTCTTCGTCGCCGATATTGCCAACGTTGCGGTGTACGAGATTACCCAGGCGAGCGGCTACAACACAGTGAACACGCTGGGCGGCGGCTTCAGCGAGCCCGAGGGCGTGGCGGTGGATGGGAGCGGTAACGTCTTCGTCACGGATTTTTACGCTGCTGCGGTGAAGGAGATTCCGCCCGGTTGTACCTCGTCCAGTTGTGTGCAAACGCTGGGCGGCGTCGTTACCAATCCCTATGGCGTGGCGGTGGACGCGACCGGCAACGTCTTCGTCACCTATGTCAATTTCAACGCAGTGGCGGAGATCACCAGGGCGAGCGGCTACACCGCAGGGATCAGCCTGGGCAGCGGCTTCCAGGAGCCCACCGGCGTGGTGGTGGACGGGAGCGGCAACGTCTACGTCGCGAACAACAGAGGCCAGGTAATGAGGCTGGACTTCAGCGATACGCCCAGCCTGAGCTTCGCGAACACGCTGGCCGGCTCGACCAGCAGCGACAGCCCGCAGACGGTGACCGTCACTAACGACGGCAACGCGGCGCTGACCTTCACCACCCTCAGCTATCCCGCCGACTTTCCCGAGGGGGACGGCGACACCAACGCCTGCACCACCTCCAATAGTCTGAACGCCGGGCTGGCGTGCGATCTGCCTGTCAACTTCATCCCGCAAACCACGAGCAGCCTGAGCGAGTCCCTGACCCTCACCGACAACACCCTGAACGCCAGCCCGAGCGTGACCCAGTCGATTTCGCTGAGCGGAACGGGGACCGTGCCGTCTCCGGCATCCCAGTTGGTCTTCGGCGTAGCTCCGGCGGCGATTGTCACGCCGGGCGGCAACGCAGGCTCGGCGGTTACGGTGCTGGAAGAGGATGCGGGTGGCAACGTGAGCGCGGAAGCGGCGGACACCATCACGCTGACAGTGACCTATCCGGACACCACAACGCAGACCTATACGGCGGCGGCAGTGAGCGGGGTGGCCACCTTCAACCTGAGCGGCGCCGCGCTGACGCAGCCAGGCAGCTACACGTACACGGCGAGTTTCACCGGGCTGACCAGCGCGATGGCCCTGGAGATCGTGGCGCCGCCTGCCAGCACGGCTCCGGCCACCAGCGTCGGCACTCCGTCGGCCACGCAGACGGCGACTATGTATCTGAACTCCAGTTTCACGCTGGGCAGCATCGCGGTACTGACGCAGGGGGCCCCGAGCTCGAACAACACCGATTTTCAGACGGCCGCGGGCGGCACCTGCGCGGTGGGCACGGCGTATACAGCGGGCGAGACCTGCACAGTGAACTACACCTTCAATCCACAGCATCCGGGGCCGAGATACGGCGCGGTCGTGCTCTATGACAACGCCTCGCCGGCGAACACCGTGGTCACGGTCTACCTGCAGGGAACGGGCGAGGGTGCGCAGGCCGTCTTCAGCAGCAATAACATCCAGAGCGTGCTGGGCAGCGGCTACGGCAATCCCGCCGGCGTGGCGGTGGACGCGAGCGGGAACGTCTTCGTCGCCGATGTTGCCACCTCCGCGGTGACGGAGATTCTCGCGGCGGGCGGCTACACCACGGTGAACACGCTGGGCAGCGGCTTCGCCAATCCCTCCAGCGTGGCGGTGGACGGGGCCGGGAACGTCTTCGTCGCCGATGCGAACAACAATGCGGTGAAGGAGATTCTTGCGGCGGGCGGCTACACCACGGTGAACACGCTGGGCAGCGGCTTCAACACCCCCCAGGGCGTGGCGGTGGACGGGGCCGGGAACGTCTTCGTCGCCGATACGTGGAACAACGCGGTGAAGGAGATCCTGGCGGCGGGCGGCTACACCACGGTGCTGACGCTCGGCAGCGGCTTCGGCGGTCCCGACAGCGTGGCGGTGGACGGGGCGGGGAACGTCTTCGTCGGCGATACGGCCAACAATGCGGTGAAGGAGATTCTTGCGGCGGGCGGCTACACCACGGTGAAAACGCTGGGAAGCGGCTTCGACAACCCCTGGGGCGTGGCGGTGGACGCGAGCGGCAATGTTTTTGTCGCCGATGCGGTCAACAGTGCGGTGAAGGAGATCCTGGCGGCGGGCGGCTACACCACGGTGCTGACATTGGGCAGCGGCTTTTACGTTCCCTTTGGCGTGGCATTGGACGGAGCCGGGAACGTCATCGTCGCCGATTCGCTCAACGCTGCGGTGAAGAAACTGGACTTCAGCGACGGTCCGAGTCTGAGTTTCGCTCCGACGCCTGGAGGGACCATCGGCACGGACAGCCCACAAACGGTGACGGTGGCCAACGACGGCAACCAGCCGCTGACCTTCAGCGCGGTCAGCTACGCCGCGGACTTTCCCGAGGCCCCCGGTGTGGCTACGGACTGCACCACGACGACACCCGTGGCGTCTGGCGCCTCCTGCACGCTGAGCATCGACTTCCTGCCGTCGGCGCCAAGTGATACCGGCGACGTACCTCTGACTGAATCAATCGAGATCACCGATAACACAGCTGCCAGTCAATCCGTGATGACGGTCAACGGCACAGAGACCGCGCCTCCGCCGGCGCAGCTGGTCTTCGGCGTGGCTCCGGCTGCGGTGATCGGGGTGGGCGGCAATGCAGGCTCGGCAGTGACGGTGGAGGAAGAGGATGCCGTCGGCAGCTTGCTCCCGGAACTAACGAACACGATCACGCTGACAGTGACCGGGCCGAACAGCTATTCGCAAACCTACACGGCGACGGCAGTGGGCGGGGTAGCCACCTTCAACCTGAGCGGTGCCGCGCTGACCCAGCCAGGCAACTACACCTGGACGGCGAGCTATGCCGCGCTAACCAGCGCGGTGGCCTCGGAGACGGTGGTGTCGGCTGCGATCCTGGCTCCGGCCACCGGCGTCGGCACTCCGTCGGCCACGCAGACGGTGACTGTGTATCTGAACTCGAACTTCACGCTGGGCAGCATCGCGGTGCTGACCCAGGGGGCGCCGAACCTGGACTTCCAGGCGGCCGCAGGCGGCACCTGCGCGATAGGCACAGCGTATACGGCTGTCGAGACCTGCACAGTGAATTACACCTTCGATCCCAAGCATCCGGGGCCCCGATACGGCGCGGTGGTGCTCTATGACAACGCCTCGCCGGCGAACGCCGTGGCCACGGTCTATTTGCAGGGGACGGGCGAGGGTCCGCAGGCCATCTTCAGCAGCAACAATATTCAAATAGCTCTGGGTAGCGGCTTAAGCAGTCCCGCCGGCGTGGCGGCGGATGCAAGCGGAAACGTCTTCGTCGCCGATGCGGACAACAATGCGGTGAAGGAGATTCTGGCGGCGGGCGGCTACACCACGGTCAACACCCTGGGCGGCGGCTTCAGCCGTCCCGCTGGCGTGGCAGTGGACGGCGTCGGGAACGTCTTCGTCGCCGATACGGACAACAATGCGGTGAAGGAGATCCCGCCCGGTTGCATTTTGTCCAGCTGCGTGAAGACGTTGGGCAGCGGCTTCAGCGACCCCTATGGCGTCGCGGTGGACGGGGCCGGGAACGTCTTCGTTGCCGATTCGGCCAACAACGCGGTGAAGGAGATTCTTGCGGCCGGCGGCTACACCACGGTGAATACGCTGAACAGCAGCTTCAGCCTTCCCTTTGGCGTTGCGGTGGACGGGAGCGGCAATGTCTTTGTCGCCGATACGTTCAACAGCGCGGTGAAGGAGATTCTTGCGGCGGGCGGCTACACCACGGTGAAGACCCTCGGCAGCGGCTTCAGCAACCCCTTCGGTGTTGCGGTGGACGGGAACGGGAATGTCTTTGTCGCCGATACGTTCAACAGTGCGGTGAAGGAGATTCTGGCGGCGGGCGGCTACACAGCGGTGAAGACCCTGGGCAGCGGCTTCACCAACCCCTATGGCGTCGCGGTGGATGGCAGCGGGAACGTCTACGTCGCCGATTTGGTCAGCACTGCGGTGAACAAGCTGGACTACAGCGATCCGCCCAGCCTGAGCTTCGCCACGACGGCCGCCGGCTCGACCAGCAGCGGCAGCCCGAAGACGGTGACCGTAGCCAATGACGGCAACCAGACGCTGACCTTCAGCGCCGTCAGCTACGGCACGGACTTCCCCGAAGCCCCGGGCGTGGCGACGGATTGCACCACATCCACGAACCTGGCGTCGGGCGCCTCCTGCACGCTTAGCGTCGATTTCTCGCCGCTCGGCCCCAGTGCCACAGGCACTTCGACTTCTCTGAGCGAGGGGTTGGGCTTAACGGATAATGCGAACGGCTCACCGCAGTCGATTACGCTGAGCGGTACTGAGACCGTGCCGCCGCCGTTTGGGGTGATGACTGCGCCTGCGGACGCTGTCACCGGATCGAACACGGTGACGCAGGGCGACGGTGTGCTGGTGACCGGCTGGGCGGCGGATGTGCATGACGGAGCGCCAGTGCACCAGGTGTCGATTCTGATCGACGGCACGGCCGTGGGCAACGCGACACTGGGCATTGCACGGCCGGGCATTGCCACTGAGTACGGTTCCGCTTATCTGAACTCCGGGTGGACCTATACGTACTCCGGCAGCCTTGCTGCCGGGACGCACACCATGACCGTGGTGCTCTATGACTCGCTGGGCTTGTCGACGCAATTGCCGACTCATACCTTCACGGTGTCATCGGCGTCGGCGCCGCCCTATGGCGCGCTGACTCAGGCCGTGGATGCGATCACGAAAACCACGCCGATTGGCCAGAACGACGGGCTCCTGGTCACGGGCTGGGCGGCAGATCTGGTGCAGGGAGCCCCGGTCAGCCAGGTAACGGTGTTCATCGATGGCACGTCGGTTGGCAACGCGACGCTGAGCGTTGCCGGTCCGAGCGGGGAGCCCGCGAATTCCGGCTGGACGTTTACTGACGCCACACTCAACGACAGGAACGCATACGGTCAGCGTGGTGGCCTATGACTCCGGCGGACGATCGGCAACGCTGGGCTCTCGCACCATCACAGTGCAGGCCAACGCGCCGCCCTTTGGGATGATGACTCCGCCTGAGGACGCGGTCACCAGCTCAACCACGGTGACGCAGGGCGACGGTGTGCTGGTGACCGGCTGGGCGGCGGATGTGCATGACGGAGCGCCAGTGCACCAGGTGTCGATTCTGATCGACGGCACGGCCGTGGGCAACGCGACACTCGGCATTGCACGGCCGGGCATTGCCACTGAGTACGGATCCGCTTATCTGAACTCCGGGTGGACCTATACGTACTCCGGCAGCCTTGCTGCCGGGACGCACACCATGACCGTGGTGCTCTATGACTCGCTGGGCTTGTCGACGCAATTGCCGACTCATACCTTCACGGTGTCATCGGCGTCGGCGCCGCCCTATGGCGCGCTGACTCAGGCCGTGGATGCGATCACGAAAACCACGCCTGTGGGCCAGACTGATGGCCTGCTGGTCACCGGCTGGGCGGCAGATCTGGTGCAGGGAGCCCCGGTCAGCCAGGTAACGGTGTTCATCGATGGCACGTCGGTTGGCAACGCGACGCTGAGCGTTGCCGGTCCGAGCGGGGAGCCCGCGAACTCCGGTTGGACCTTCACAGACGCAACACCAACGACAGGAACGCATACAGTCAGCGTGGTGGCCTATGACTCCGGCGGACGATCGGCAACGCTGGGCTCTCGCACCATCACAGTGCAGGCCAACGCGCCGCCCTTTGGAGTGATGACTTCGCCCGAGGACGCGATCACCAGATCAACCACGGTGACGCAGGGCGACGGTGTGCTGGTGACCGGCTGGGCGGCGGATGTGCACGACGGAGCGCCAGTGCACCAGGTGTCGATTCTGATCGACGGCACGGCCGTGGGCAACGCGACACTGGGCATTGCCCGGCCGGGGATCGCCACTGAGTACGGTTCCGCTTATCTGAACTCCGGGTGGACCTATACCTACTCCGGCAGCCTTGCTGCCGGAACGCACACCATGACCGTGGTGTTTTACGACTCGCTGGGCCTGTCGACCCAGTTGCCGACGCACACCTTCACGGTGTCGGAATAGCGCGGCACTCCACTTGCGCGGCCCCGGGACTGCGCTACAGCGCTGGGGCAGCCATCATTATGCCCAGGGGTCAGGCGGTTGCAGGAACTGGTGACGGTAGACCTTGCGGATGTGCTGGGCACGCTTCTCCGTCGCGTCCGCATCCTCTGCCAGACCGGCCTCGCGCTCAAGCCGCGCCGCGGACCGCAGCCAGTCTTCCGCCAATTCGGCCTTCCACGCGATTTGCCTGTCGTCGTGCATCTGGTAGATGGCATCGTAGGCAGCTTCGGCCTTCGCTTTCAGGCGCGCGATCTCCTCGCGGCGTTCCGTATCAATTCCGGGCTGATCCTGAGCGGCACAGGACAGGCAGAGGACATCGGCGCCCTGGCTGATCATCACCTCGGACGAGGGCGCAATCAGGATTTCCGCATTGCACTGCGGGCAGCGGCCATGATACGACCCGGCCGTTGGCTCGCCGATCATCTGGTCAGCCCGCAGGCAGATCACAACCGCCGGCTGGCACGGCACCAGATCGGCCCCGGACCGAACGCCCGCTCCCGCTTGTTTCGCAGAGAACTGCCTGCACTTCCACCGCGCAAGATGGCCGGGCATGGTGGGAGGATCACCGCCCTGGGACAGCACGTCCTGGAAAACGTGATGCAGATGCTCCTCCACTGCGAGTTGAAAGTCGGTGACAGAAACCAGGGATTTGGCCAGAGCTTCGCCGTCCTGCAGCAAGGCGATACGCAGCGAGTCATACATGCGGATGGCCTCGAAGAGCGGCCAGTTTCGCGGTCCACTGAGGAAGAAGGTAGTCGGGTCGCGAGTCCGATCGCCAAAAGCGACTTCCCGCTGCACACCAAGGAGCGCCTTCAGCCAGTCATTCACGCAGACCGGTTGCGGATACTCGACCCAGTCCTCGTCCAGGCGTATGCGCAGAAGGCCATGAAAATGCCAGCTGTCCGGCGCAGGCTGGTCGTGGCGATGGAGGTCGCGGATTTCGAAACTCACGGAGTCAGCCATATGTCATCTTCCCATCACTCCGATTCCTAATTCCGTGATTCTCGATTGATACCACCATTGTGCTTAGGGAGGATTCGGGACACGCCCAATGAACCGCGCACACGCATCGCGAACCGGCCAGGCCGGGAAAAGTCTTCCCAACGTCAGCAGAGGAGTCGATGCTTCGAAGGTCCTTCCATGTCGGCGTCTGGCTGGGGAACCTCGTGCCGGATCACCTGCACACGCTCAGCCTATTCTCGATTCTTCGATCTCTTAGAGCAAAAGTGACCATCTTATGCAGAGCCACTCTGCCACACTCATCTCTGGGAGAGATTCGGGGGACCCGCCATGAAGCTGCGTGTCATCATCCTCCGAATCTTCGTCATCGGTTTTTCTTCAATCCCCCCGCTGCTGGCAAATGCACAGTCGTCACTCAAACCCCCGGATCCGGCTGCCCCGGTCGCGAGCACAAACCCAGTGCAACCAGACCTGACCTACAATCCTCCGACCCAGGGAACCAAAATTCACAACTATGCCTTCCAGGCATTCGGCCCGCTTCCCATCGGCGTTGCGGCAGTCGAGGCCGGCATCGATCAGGAGGACAACTCACCGCCGGAATGGAAACAGGGCGCCGCGGGCTACAGCAGGCGATTCGGGTCCGACTTCGGCACCAACCTGGTCAGCACGACGACACGTTATACGCTGTCAGAAGCCTTCAGAGAAGACGCCCTCTACTACCGCTGCGAGTGCAGGGGCGTATTTCCGCGGCTTGGCCATGCCGTGATATCGACTCTGACGGCGCGCCGAGGCGAAAATGGTCGCCGGGTTTTCTCGGTTCCCGCGCTCCTCGCGCCCTATGCTGGTTCGATGACGGCGGTCTACGGATGGTATCCCAGCCGCTATGGCGCTAAAGATGCGCTCCGCATGGGGAACTACACCATGCTGGGATTGGCAGGCGCAAACGTCAGTCTGGAGTTCCTCTACAGCGGGCCTCACTCCCTGCTTGGCCGCATGCATTTGAACAATACGCACGGCGCGCCGGATTCAGGACGGAATCCGTGATCAGTGCCGAATTCACGCTCATCGCAAGCACGTGGGCAACTTTCACCCGAGATAAGAGGTAATTGCAATGAGAAAGAGCAATTCGCTTTCCGCACTGGTGTTCCTTGTGATCGCCGGCATTGGCGCGGCACTGGCATATTTCGCACATTCGGCGGCAGGCAACGCGACCGGCATAGCGATATTCTGTGCCGCAATTGTCGTAGCCTTCATTGTTTCGTCCGCCATTCAGATCGCGGACCAGTGGAATAAGGCTGTTGTTCTGCGACTCGGCAAGTTCCGCTCTCTGGAGGGACCGGGACTCTTCTTTATCATTCCCCTGATTGAAAGCATTCCGTACTGGATCGACACGCGCGTACTTACCAGCTCATTCAAAGCGGAGAAGACGCTGACGAAAGACACGGTTCCGGTGGACGTGGATGCGGTGCTCTTCTGGAAGATCGTCGATCCGAAGAAAGCCGCGCTGGATGTGGCGGACTACAAGAGCGCGATCAGCTGGGCGTCGCAAACGGCCCTGCGCGACGTGATCGGCAAGACGATGCTCTCGGAAATGTTGGAAGGCCGGGACAAGATCAGTAGCGTGCTGCGGACGATTATCGATGAGCGCACAGAGCCGTGGGGCATTAACGTGATCTCGGTCGAGGTGAAGGATGTATTGATTCCACCGGCGCTGGAGAATGCAATGTCCATGCAGGCGCAGGCGGAAAGGGAACGTCAGGCCCGCGTGATCCTGGGAGATTCGGAGCGCCAGGTAGCCGAGAAGTTTGCGGAAGCTGCCAAAACTTACACCAACGACCCGGTTGCGCTGCATCTGAGAGCCATGAACATGCTGTACGAAGGATTGAAGCAAAACTCCACCATCGTCATCGTTCCCAGTTCTGCCATTGAGACGATGCAGTTGGGCGGCCTTGCCGGCATGACCGCGCTGACCATGGGGATTGGTCAGGAAAACGCAAACAAAGCACAGGCTGCGCGCAACGGCCACAGTAGCGCCGTGCCCGCACCCGAAGACGAGTTGCAGCCCGCATGACCGATCCTGGAACAACTCACTCGCACCATGAGAAGGGGCCGCATCCGAGCGGCGCTCAGCAATCCCGCCCGTACTGGATGCGCGCGCATCGTGACTGGCGCCTCTGGGTCGCGGTGGTCTGCATCGCTGCAGCCCTCTTCGTCTACATCACGAGCGTCGACCTGTCGCTGGTGCCTGGCAGGCGCCACCACGTGACCACGCCGGTCGGGCAATAGCGAAGCCCGGTTTCGTTGCAACCTGAACTCTCACCTTGAGCGAGATTCGGTGCGCAATGTCTCCGCGCGATCGACCCGGAAACGAGGCGAACCAGTGGCACGAAGCTCGCTCTATCCGCTGCGCTTTGAGCCGATCTACCAGTATCGTCTCTGGGGTGGCAGGCAATTGGCCGGCCTTGTAGGTGCGCCATTGCCGAACGGTCCGGTCGGTGAAGCATGGGTGCTGAGCGACCGCGATGACTACGACAGCAAAGTGGCCAACGGCGCGTTCACCGGACAAGCCATCAGTCAGCTGATGGTCCAACAGCAGGAACCAATGATGGGGAAACTGACGGGCCGTTTCCAGCGCTTCCCATTGCTGCTGAAGTTCCTCGATGTGCGCGAGATGCTCTCCGTCCAGGTGCACCCGGGATACTCACCCAATGTGCCTCCAGCCGCGGGCGAGAGCGCGAAAACAGAAGCATGGATTGTGGTCAAGGCGGGCAAAGAGAGCCGCGTTTATGCGGGTCTGAAGCCTGAGGTCACGTCCGAAAGCCTCCGGCAGTCGATCACGAAGGGTACGCTCGCGGACAAGCTCGCCATCTTCACCCCGAAGTGCGGCGATGGCATCTTCATCCCGGCTGGCACCGTTCACGCCTTGGGCGACGGGATCATGGTGTTCGAGATTCAACAGAACAGCGACACAACATTTCGCTTGTACGACTGGGGCCACATCGACACGAAGACCGGCAAGCCCAGACCCCTTCAGGTGGATCAGGCGCTGGCGAGCGTCAATTTTGGAAGGAGCGCGGCCGGTCTGGTGAAGCCCGTGCTGGAGACTTCGTCTCCGGCGGAGCGTGAGCTTTACTTCGATTGCAATGCCTTCAGGCTGTGGCGCCTGCGCGGAGAATCCCCATTCGCCGTTGGGGCTGCCGGCTTGCCACGCGTCCTTGTCTGCATCGAGGGCGCTGGAACAATCGAGCACCACGGGGCGACCTATGCGATCGAAAGAGGCGAGGTGTGGCTGCTGCCAGCCATTGTCGGGCCATGTACGTTTCGACCGACGGCGGCAGTGATCCTGTTGGAGATTGCCCTGCCTGAATTAATGCTATCGGAGCCAATCCATGCCCGGCAGGACTTTGCTCAGGCAATGGCTGAGGAAGCGACCTGGGGAGAGTGAATGAAAAAGCTCATCGTTTTCGATCTGGACGGAACACTCGCCAGGAGCAAGTCATCTATCGACGACGAAATGTCGGCGCTGCTGAGCGCTCTTCTCTCGATCGTCAAAGTGGCGGTGATCTCCGGGGGCGCCTGGCCGCAGTTTGAGGAACAACTGCTCTGCCATCTGCCCGACGACGAGCACCTGCTGAATCTGTCCATCCTCCCGACCTGTGGAACGAAGTTCTATCGGTATTCAGGGAAGTGGCAGAAGATCTATTCGGAAGATTTGACGGCGGATGAAAAAGAGAAGATCGTCAGTGCGCTGAAAAGAGCATTCGAGGCATCGGGATTCAAGGCCGAGAAGGTTTGGGGTGAAGTCATCGAAGATCGGGGCAGCCAGATTACGCTGTCTGCATTGGGTCAGCAGGCGCCGCTGGCGGAAAAGGAAAAATGGGATCCGGATTTTGCGAAACGGAAGAGAATCAAAACGATCCTGGACCCTTTAATTCCCAACTTCTCAGTTCGTCTGGGGGGCGCAACCTCCATCGATGTCACCAGGCCGGGCATCGACAAGGCTTACGGGATCCGCAAGCTGCGCGATGTTCTTGGCATTTCGCTCAAAGACATGATCTACATCGGCGACGCGCTGTTTGTGGGCGGAAACGATTATCCGGCCGAGCAGGCGGGCGTGATCTCCATTCCGGTGTGTGGGCCCGAGGACACGAAGCGTGTGATTGAATCCATCCTGGCTTGCTTGGGCGACGTCCCGCAGGCTGATCTGCAGGTGGGAATCCATGAGTGACCTTAAGTTGCAGCGCATCGGAATGATCATGGAGCCGGAGCCCGGAAATCTTGACGAGGTCGAGGGCGTCCTGAATCCGGCAGCCGCGCGCGGCCCGGACGGCAGGCTCTATCTCTTCCCGCGACTGGTGGCAAAGGGAAATTACTCGCGCATTGGCATTGCACGGGTGCTGTTCAATGCGGCCGGCGACCCGGAGGGTGTCGAGAGGCTTGGCATCGCGCTGGAGCCAGAGGTCGACTACGAGCGGCGCCCCGATGGCGAAGGCGGTTGCGAGGATGCTCGAGTCACCTTTGTGGAGCCTCTCGGACGATACATCATGACGTATACGGCCTATTCAAGCCGAGGCCCGCGGATCGCGCTGGCTCAGTCACAGGATCTTTTCTGTTGGGAGCGCATGGGGCTGGCGACGTTTGCCCATTGGCGCGGGATCGAACTGGGCGATGAGGACGACAAAGATGCCAGCTTTTTCCCGATCGCGATTCACAACCCTTCGGGGCATCCGGAGCTGGCCATGTTGCACCGGCCGCTCTTTTCCGGCACTCGGCCGGAGGAAACCGCCTGTGATACGTTGTCCCGCGTAGTGGATCTCGATCGCGAGAGCATCTGGATTTCCTATTGCCCACCAATACTGGAGGGTCAGAACGCAGATCGCCTCGGCCAGTTCACTTCTCATCATCGCCTCGCGACGCCGGCGTCTCCGTGGGAGCGGCTCAAAATCGGCGCGGGAACTCCTCCTGTCCTCACCCGTCATGGCTGGTTGATCCTGTATCACGGCGTGAGCGACCTGGCGAAGCCGAACAGCGAAGCGCACCAGCTGTGCTACTCCGCAGGGGTGATGGTCCTTTCGGAACAGCATCCGCAGGTGATCCTGTACCGTTCTGGCAATCCGGTGCTGAAACCGGAGCTGCCGGCCGAATGCCATGGGACGATCGCCAACGTCGTGTTTCCTACCGGCATCGATCGGCGCGACGATCTCGGATTGCCCAACCGCTTCGATGTTTACTATGGGATGGCCGACAACCGCATCGGTGTCGCGCGCCTGGACCTGCCGGACGTGCTGCCACAGGGTGGAGATGTGGACCCGCCGGAGTCAAAAGTATGATTTACACTTGGCCGGCCATGCTTCAGGGTTCGTCTCCTGGCTATTCACGAGGAAGATGAGAATGACCGCCGATTCGAATGCGTCGCCCGGTCCAGGACGAAGGCCGCTGAGGCGAAGAATCTGGACATTCATCTGGATCGCCATTTTGGTTGCTATTCTTTTTCTGCTTGCCCGTACCATGGTCCATCACCGTTTCCACAGAGGCGGCAGAGCAAACCCGAACGGCACGATCGGACCATAGCGGGGCCAAAAGGAGATCTTTTGCGTTCCCCGGAGCTACTCGTGATCTAACTGTCGGTGAAGATGCCGGCCCGGGGATGCCCCTTGGCAAGCGGCGGCGGCATGTTTGCTTCGCTGAAATCATCCGTCCAGTGCCAGTTCCTGATCTCTGGCATGTCTTCCAGATGTTGTCGAATGTAGTCGTGGTGCTCGTAGAGCTTTCGATTGAACATGTCGATTGCATCCGAGGCCTGAGAGCGGAGCCGCGGGACATTCTTCAGCGCGTCGATGGCCAGGTGAAAGCGGCTCATCTGGTTCAGCACCACCATGTCGAAGGGTGTGGTGGTAGTACCCTGGTCCATATAGCCGCGCACATGGAAGCGCCCCTCGTTGGAGCGCCCGTGAACCATCGTATGGATCAGCCAGCGATTGTTGTGGAAGGCGAAGATGACGGGCGCTTTTTCCGTGAAAAGCTCGTTGAAGGACATGTTGTCCATCCCATGCGGGTGTTGATCCGGCATCATCAGCACGCTCAGATCCACCACATTCACGACCCGCACCCTGATGCCGGGAACGTACTTTTGCAGAAGCCAGGAAGTCGCGCATATTTCGATGGTTGGTACGTCGCCCGCACAGGCCAGGACGACGTCTGGCTCCGCACCTCCGTCGTTGGTCGCAAACTTCCACGTCGATGCGCCGCGCGAGCAATGTTCGAGCGCCTCATCCATGGTCAGCCACTGCAACTGTGGTTGTTTGCCACAGGTCACAAGGTTGACGTAATTGCGGCTTCGCATACAGTGATCGAATACGCTCAGCAGGCAATTGCCGTCAGGCGGATAGTACACGCGCACGGTTTCGCTCCTGCGCGCCAGCGCATTGTCGACAAACCCCGTTGCCTGGTGGCTGAACCCGTTGTGGTCGTTGCGCCACGCGTGGCTGGTCAGCAGAACGTTGAGGGAAGCAAGCGGCTTGCGCCACGGAAAGTCTCGGCATTGCTCCAGCCATTTGGCATGTTGCGTCAGCATCGAGTCGACAACCTGCGCGAAAGCCTCGTAGGAAGACCACATGCCATGGCGCCCGGTGAGTAAGTAGCCTTCGAGCCATCCCTCGCAGCAGTGCTCGCTCAATACTTCCATGACGCGGCCGTCGGGGCTGAGTTCGTCGTCGATCGAGATGGTGTCCGCCATGAAGCACCGCTTCGTTGCCTCAAGAACCGAATTCAGGCGATTGGAATTCGTCTCATCAGGACAAAACATGCGAAAGTTCGTCGGGTTCAGCCTGAAGATGTCACGGAAGAAGTCGCCCAGTTTTCGCGGCGCCTCCGCTATTACCTCTCCAGGACCGGGAATCTGGAGCGCATACTCGGTAAAGTTCGGCAGATCGAGCGTCTTCAGGAGCCGGCCGCCGTTTACATGGGGATTGCCGCCCATGCGGCGGTTGCCCTTCGGAGCGAGTTCGGCTAACTCGGCAAGGAATGCTCCGTTGGTATCGAAGAGTTCTTCCGGCTTGTAGCTTCGCATCCATGCTTCCAGGAGCTTCAGGTGTTCAGGATTCTCGCGAACGGTCGCGAGCGGCACCTGATGCGCGCGGAAAGTGCCTTCGATCGGAATGCCATCCACTTCTTTGGGGCAGGTCCATCCCTTGGGCGTGCGCAGGATGATCATGGGCCAGACTGGCTGCTTCTTGAATCCGTCCCTGCGAGCCTCCTGCTGAATAGCTCGAATGTCTGCATAGCATTCGTCCAGCGTCCCTGCCAGAAGCTGATGCACGCGCTCCGGGCAGTCGCCTTCTACGAAATACGGCTTGTAACCGCGCCCTGTATACAGAGCTGTCAGATCTTTATCGCTCGTGCGCCCCTGCACAGTGGGACCGGAGATCTTGTAACCGTTCAGGTGAAGAATAGGCAGTACCGCGCCGTCCCGCACGGGATTGAGAAAATTGACCGACTTCCAGCTTCCTTCGAGCGGACAAGTCTCCGATTCCCCATCGCCGATAATGCAGGCAACGATCAGGTCGGGATTGTCAAAGGCTGCGCCAAAAGCGTGGGCCAGCGAGTAGCCCAGTTCTCCGCCCTCATGCATGGAATTCGGGACGTGTGGTCCGCAATGGCTGGGCACACCACCTGGCGTTGAGAACTTCCTGAACAGCAGCCTCATCCCGCTCTCGTCCTGCGTGATCTCCGGGTGAACTTCGGTATAGCTTCCTTCAAGCCAGGAATTCGCATTGAGCGACGGACCGCCATGTCCGGGGCCGGCGATGTAGACGATGTCCGCGTCGTGCTCCCTAATCAGCCGGTTCAGATGAATGTAGATAAGGTTCTGTCCGGGCGAAGTTCCCCAGTGGCCCAGGAGCCTCGGCTTGATTTGTTCCGCTTGGAGCGGCTCTCGCAATAAAGGATTTTCGAAGAGATAGATCTGTCCGATGCAGAGATAATTCGCAGCGCGCCAGTAACGATTCATCCGGTCGAGCATCTGCGGCATAAGCGGGCCGTCAGGAACTTGCGCTGCAGCTTCGTGTTGGCCGTTCGCAGCGACCGCACTCGAAAGAGCGACGTCGAAGATGAAGTCGGTCGGCGCCGCCGGTGTCGTTAGGCAATTGCTCAGGGACGCGGGGCTCTCTGCGTCGACGCCTGGAATCTGCTCGGTGGTGGACATAGGGGACGATCCTCTCTGTCTTGCGGCGTTGACCTCGCGAACGATGAATGCGGCGGCGAGTCTTTAAGCTGCCAGATGTTTTCGGATGGACTGCAATTCTGCACGCCGCTTCGGCGTGGTTCTCGGCCATGCCATTTTGAGATCTTCGAGCGCATCGAGCACAATGCGCGAGACAATCAGCCGCGCATTCTCTTTGTCATCGGCGGGAACGATGTACCAGGGAGCGTGGTGCGTACTGGTCGCGTGCAGGCATGCCTCATAGGCCTTCACGTAGTCCTTCCAGTATTTCCTCTCGTGAATGTCAGTGAGGCTGAATTTCCAGTTCTTTTCCGGCTCATCGATGCGTGCGAGGAATCGCTTCCGCTGTTCCTTCTCGGAAAGGTGAAGAAATATCTTCACCACCCGAGTTCCATTGCGGTACAGGTGTTTCTCCATCTCCACAATGGAGCGGTACCGTCCTTCCCACACAATTTTCTCGTCGCGCAGCTCTTCCGGAAGTCCCTGGCTGCGGAGAAGTTCCGGATGCACCCGAACCACCAGCACGTCTTCGTAATAGGAACGATTGAAGATGCCGATCCGCCCCCGTTCCGGAAGACGGCACATCGTGCGCCACAGAAAATCATGATCAAGCTCTTCGGCACTCGGCTGCTTGAAGCTGAATACCTCGCACCCTTCGGGATTGACACCGGACATCACGTGCCGGATAGCGCCGTCCTTGCCCGCGCCATCCATCCCCTGAAAGACCAGCAGCAAAGCGTAACGGTGCGACGCGTAATGAAGCTGTTGCAGAGAACTGAGCTCCGCCACATGCTTTGCCAGAACATCCCGATATTCGCTGCCTGTCAGAACAAGGTGATCCAGCGTCGTTGCCCACTCGCTGAGTTTTACCTTCTTTCCGGATTGCACCCGGAAATCGTTCGCATTGAGCTTCATCGTCTCCCTCTCGAGCCCCTACGTATTTACGTAACCTTCGGACTTGTTGGCGGAATGCTCCGAATCTCTCGTTCTGCCTCAAGCCAGTCCTGATTCTGCTGGCTTTCACCCTGAACTCGCTGTTGGTAGAGCTCATAGGCTCGTGCGGCGATTTGCGGCGTACGATCGACCGGCGGCTTCTTCGCGAGTAAGGGTTCTTTTGTCGGGTCGAGAATCCGATAACCAAGGAGTTTCACGCGGTCCGTTACCAGAGCCCAGACGAGGGCATAAGCCCATACCAGGCCTGCCAGCTTCCAGCCAAGAGGCGCCATGAACAGCCCGTAGACGGCAATGAGGGTGGCAATCGCCTGGGTTCCCAGCACAGCCATCCAAAGAATTCTGGCGGGGCGTATGGACCAGAGCGGGCCGCGGGTGCGAGTGAGGAAGATGGTCAGGTGGCCGGCGACAGAGAGCAGCAGGTACATCAGCGTCTGCAGTTGCGGATGTCCAAGGTGCAGGACGCGGTCGCCGAGATAGAACAGGCCGAAGGCGGCGATGGGACCAACAACGCCCAACACTGTCGCGATGCCCAGCACCAGCCGCATGTTCCAGGCCTCGGGCTGGTCCTTGTAATGAACGTTGTCATACGCGATGGAAAGGATCGCCCCATCGTTGAGGACAGCGATCAGCACGATCATCACGGCGGTCAATGGATAGAAGTTGAATACCAGGATGGCCAGCACCATGAACAACAAGACACGCAGCGTTTCCGCGATGCGGTAGATGGCGTAGCTATTCATCCGCTGGACAATCCTGCGGCTCTCTTTGATCGCATCGATGATGACCGAGAGGCCGGGCGCCAGCAGCACGATCGATGCCGCCGCACGGGCCGCATCGGTTGCCCCGGAGACAGCGATGCCACAATCCGCCTGCTTCAGCGCGGGAGCGTCGTTGACGCCATCTCCGGTCATCCCGACGAAGTGATTGCGCTTCTGCAGGACCTCGATAATGTGAAACTTGTCTTCCGGGAATACCTGGGCGTAGCCGTCCGCCTTTTCGATGGCTTCCGAGGATTGCGCCCCATCCTGTTGTTTCTTGTCCTGCAAAGAGCTGGCATCCAGAATGTTAGTTCCCATCCCCAGTTGCTTTGCGGTTTCCTGTGCGATGGCCAGCTGATCGCCGGTGACCATCTTGACCTTCACGCCCATCTGACCGGCGCTCGCGATGGTGGCTTTGGCCTGCGCGCGCGGTGGATCGAACATCGGCAACACGCCGGCAAACTCCCACTTCCCTTCCTCATCCGCGCGCGCTACGCCCAGCGAGCGGAAGCCGCGTCCTGCAAATTCATTCACGGCTTTCTCGACGGCCGGCTTTACCTCTTCGGCGTTCGTCGCCATCGCAAGAATCACCTGCGGAGCGCCCTTGGCCACGAAGAACTGTTTTCCATCTCCGCCCTTCACCGTGGCTTCCGTGCGCTTATGCACTGGATCGAAGGGCTGGAAATGCAGGATCTGATAGCTCTTGAGTGACTTCTCGTCCTTTACGCCACCGATCACTGCCAGATCGATGGTGTCCTTGTCTTCGGCGCGCGAAGCGAGTGCGGCCCAGAGGATCACCTGATCGCCGGGGATATTGTTGACGCTGAAAGGATCGCCCAGGGTCAGCTTGTTCTGCGTCAGGGTGCCGGTTTTGTCCGAGCACAGGATGTCTACGCCGGCCAGTTCCTCGATCGCCGACAAGCGCGTCACCACCACTTCTTTTTTTGCCAGCAGCCGCGCGCCGACGGCCATGGTCACGGACAGCACGGTGGGCATGGCGACCGGGATCGCGGCAACGAGAAGCACCAGGCAGAACTCAAGGGTCGTCAGAACCGGATCGCCCCGGAATAGCGCGACCGCCAGGATCAAGATCACCAGAGCCGCCGCCAGAATAATCAGGTAGTCGCCAATCTTGAGCACGGAACGCTGGAAATGGCTGACGGTATGCGCCTCCTGGACTAACTGCGCGGTCTTCCCGAAATAGGTTTTCGTCCCGGTGGCGTACACCATGGCGTCGATCTCACCCTGGCGGAGGATCGAGCCTGAAAAGACTGCGCCGCCCGGCTTGACCGTCACCGGCAGGGATTCGCCCGTCAATGCGGACTGATCGACTTCGACGGAATCTCCGTCCAGCAGACGCGCATCCGCCGGAATGATGTCGCCCAGCCGCAGGCGGATGACGTCGCCGGGAACCAGTTCCGATGCCTTCGGAGTCGTCCACTTACCATCGCGCTTCGCACGCGCATTGATGGCCAGCCTGGCCTTGAGCGCCTCAATGGCGTTGCCCGCCTGATGCTCTTCCCAGAACCCCACGACAGCATTCGAAAGCAGGAGGAAAAAGATGATGCCGAAATCCATCCAGTGCCGCACCACGCCGGACAGGACGACGGCCACTTCGATCATCCACGGAATGGGACCCCAAAAATAACTGAGGAACTTCAGCAGCTCATTGGTCTTCTTTTCCGCGATTTCGTTGGGCCCATACTGCGCCAGCCGCTTCTCGGCTTCCGCCTGGCTGAGTCCTTCCGCGGTCGACCCCAGCTTTTTCTGAAACTCCGGCATCGCGATGGACTTGAGATCGTCTTTCGGTGCGGCCTTTGACTCAGAGTTGCCTGCATTCGGCTTCATGAAGGATCTCCTTCTTACGCCGGTCTTCGGGGGGTCTCGGCCCGGGATGAGCGGGGATAAGGATCCACCGACGCTATCGCTGCAGCCTCACTCGAGGTGGGCCCTGTCTGCAATCTGGACGCACAGAGAGTGCTTGGACGGCACTCGGACTCTTGCCGTGAGTATCGTCCCGCGGAAATGCGGATACTGTGCCGTTTTGCTCAGAGACGGACGGTCGCTTGCGGGAACGCTGCGATCACGACGAGTTGCACTGCGGTGAGAGTGCCGGCACTCTCAGCCGGACAGGAATGGCAGGCGCATTAACCAGGTTCTGTTCTGTTTTGCTCAGTTGTCGAAGTTATTCGCGCCTATATTCGGGAGGCTGTCTGCTTCTCCCGGCCTCCATGCCGCCGGGAAGGTACCGGGCTGTTCGTCCCACCTTTTCGCAAATGTGAAATGCGACGCCCTTCGCTCTCCGGCAGTCCCGTCGGGAAGGAAGTGAACCGGGATGAACGATGCCCAAAAAATTCGACTGCCAACCGCGGTCGCCAACAGCAGGAAACAACCGCCATCCGCGACATAAGGAGCGAGTGGCCCACGAAATTACGGTAATCGGAGGAACAACGTATGAAACCAATCAAACTGGTCAGCATCGGAGCTTTGGCGCTCTTTTTCGGAGTCCTCGCTCCCACGTACGCTCAGCAGGATCAGGGGGCCAAACCCGAGCAACACGAGCATCAGGCTAAACCTGCAAAACAGCAAAAACAGCAACGCCAGGCCAAACCTCAACAGAGCCACCAAAACGCCCAGCGGCAACAGCCGCAACAGCACCAGTCCAGAACTCAGCAAAGCCGGCAAAACGGTCCGCAGCACAGCCAACAGCAAGCCCGGGGCCAGCAGCATGGGCAACCGCAGGGCCAGTGGGCCCGCAACGGTCAGAGAGATAATCGCGGCCACGAATACAACGCAAGCAGGTTTGGACCGGACCACCATGCCCGCTTTGAAGACAATGGCGGTCGCTACTACAACGGCCGTCGGGAGTACTCTTACGGCGGATACTGGTTCTACGCTGGTTCCTATCCTCCGTGGTTTTACCAGCAGGACGTCTACTTCATCATGGGAGCGGACGGCCTGTGGTATGCGGTTGCCTACGGCAACCCTTCCTTAATGTTCCAGGTCAATATTGAGTAGCCCGGCAAACGCCTGTGTGGCGGAATCCCCAGTCGCGCTGGCCACAGCCTTCGCGACCCCCGGTTTTCGCCGCACCGCGCCGGGTTTATACTCTCTCCCAGGTGGCCTGTTCTTCGGGGCAAGCCCGGTGCGCAGCGGATGGCCAGAAGCTGCGTTCCGGGGGGGCGGGACCATTCACATGGCTGAGTCGAAGAGAATCGCCTTTGACGTCGCCGATTTTCTTGCGAAAGCCGGACTGGGGCGAACTGTTCTCGTCTTGAACCCAGGGGAACATTTCTTCTCCCAGGGCCAGCCCGCCAATTCCATTTTCTATCTCCAGAATGGCCGCGCCAAACTGACCGTCGTTTCCGCCAGCGGCAAGGAAGCCACCGTCTCGCTCCTGTCGGTGGGCGACTTCGTGGGAGAGGAATCGCTCGCCAGTCTGGGCGGCCTGCGCATGGCCACCGCCACTGCGATCACAGCCTGCTCAGCTCTCAGGATCGAGTGCCACGAGATGATCCGGGCGATGCACGACGAGCATGCCCTCTCTGACCTGTTCCTGAAGTTTCTCCTCGCCCGCAGCATGCGCACCCAGGCCGATCTGGTCGATCAGCTCTTCAACTCCAGCGAAAAGCGTCTGGCGAGAATCCTGCTCCTGATGGCCGAATTCGGCAAGCCTGGGGCCCCCGAACCGCTGATTCCGAAGATCTCCCAGGAAATGCTGGCCGAGATGGTCGGCACCACCCGCTCCCGCGTCAGCTTCTTTATGAATCGCTTTCGCCAGCTCGGTTTTATCGAATACAACGGCGGCATCCACGTTCACAAATCCCTGCTGAATGTCCTCCTCCACGACCATTTGCCTGGGCGGAGCGCGGAGAAGCCTTCCCGCGGGTCATCCTTGCCCGACTGAGACAGTTGACGCGAGGCAGAGGGATCGGTTCACCGGACGTTCGACGAGCCGGGATCGGGAAGCGGTCCCATTTTCGTTACAACCAGTACCTCCAGGAGCGTGGCTGTGTGACGGAGAGTTCCGGAAATGGTAATGAGCGCGTCGCAGACGACGGGATGTTCATCCGCCAGCGTGTCCAGACGATTGCTTATAAGGTGGAGTTTCTGAGCCTCGTGCAGAATTGCAGACGAAGGCATTGCATCCCCGATTTCCTGACAGTCTAAGGAGAGGACAGCTTCAGGTAGGCTGACTTAGTTCAGTAAGCCTGAAAAGAAAGTCACGGGGAAAGTCAGAATACAGCTTTCCGCACAACTGCCGCTAATGCGATCATACAGGCACAGCCGCCAAACACTTTCCTTTGCTGGTCACGCAGCGCTGGCAGCTGACATGGGTGCGCCGTCGATGAGAACGGCATCCGAGACCGAACCGCGGGTTCACGATCTCCTCCGATGACGCGACCGTGACCCTGATCCCGACGGCTCCGCTCGCCGCCAGGACCATCGACGACATCGTTCTGTCCAGCCCGAACTGGTACATGACCGACATCGCCGGAAATCCGTTCAACAACACCGGTGTTGCCGCAACCTTCACGACGCAGTGAGCATTGCGCATCCAGCCGCGAGCGCACACCTCCTGTTCGCTTGCGGCAACGCGCGTCCGTCGGCCAGCCGCGAAAAGGCGAGCTCTTTCCGGAATCGCCCCACACAACCGCTCAATGGCGCCTCCGGCCACAGGCCCTGTGGTCACCAGCATGCGGGAATCGCTTGACAGGAGAGCCATCCTGGGGCTAAAACGTGTCGATACGAAAGAATAGGAAACAAATCAAAGGTTTCGTATGGAAATTCAGGAGGCACGATGCGAACTTCCAGACTGCTTGCCTGCTTGGCGGGTATCTTCCTGATCCTGCTGTCTCTGCGATACGGGGCGGCGCAGTCCACGAATGAAGCGGTCCTTGCCGGCACCATCACGGATTCCAGCGGAGCCGTAATTCCCGGGGCGGAAGTGGTCCTGACCAACGTGGGCACAAATATCAGCCAGACGACCCGGACGGATGGCCAGGGAGAGTATGTCTTTCGCAATCTGGCGCCGGCCGCTTACAAGCTGGTGGTGAGTGCGAAAGGCTTCGGCACGGTGGAGCAGGAAAACATCGTCCTGACGGTGAATCAGAAGGCGACCCTGAATACGACCCTGAATCCCGCGGGCGTGTCCACCAGCATCACCGTGCACTCGATTCCCGTGCTGCTCGACACGCAGGACGCGACGCTGGGGACCGATGTGGGAAGCAAGTATCTGGTGCAGATCCCGCTGATGAATCGTGACTCCTTTGGGCTGACGTTTCTGGCGGCCGGAGTGTCGGAGGTTACCGGCTCGGGCACGCAGGACTCCTATCCGGAGGGGACGAACTTTGTTTCGAACGGGCAGCGCAACGCGACAGCCGACATCCGCCTGGATGGGAATCTGATCAGCGCCCCGGAGCAGGGCGAAGGCGGCACGACGAACGTGTACTACGAGCCGTCGGTGGAAGCTCTGCAGGAGTTCAAGGTAGAGAACAACAGCTTCTCCGCGGAATACGGGAACAACGGCGGCACGGTGGTGAACACCGTGATGAAGTCCGGCACGAACAGCTTCCACGGGACGGGCTGGTGGTACGGGCAGCGCTCGAATTTCGATGCGCGCGACTTCTTCAACTCGGGGCCGGTGCCGGATCACCAGCACGATCAGTTCGGGTTCTCGCTGGGCGGCCCGATCGTCCATAACAAGACATTCTTCTTCGGCGATCTGGAAATTGTGCGCGACCGGGCGCCGGTGAATATCGTCGCCACAGTGCCGACGGATGACGAGCGGAAGGGCGACTTCTCGCAGGCCATGGCTTACGACGCCAACGGGAACCTGGTGCAGGACCAGATCTTCGATCCGTTCTATACGGACGCGAATGGCAACCGGCCAGCGTACAACGATAACAAGATTCCGCCAGGCGAGGTTGATTCCGTGGGCCAGGCGATCCTGAAGCTCTATCCGGAGCCGAACCAGCCGGGCGACCCGGGCGTGGGGACGAACAACTTCCGCGATGTGATTCTGGCGGCTTCGAACAGCCAGCAGTTCGACATCAAAATCGACCAGAACTTCGGAGCGCGGTCGAAGCTGAACGGGCGCTACAGCTACAACCACAACGACGGAGCCACCCCCGGAGTTTTCACGGACGACATCTTCAACGACGGCGTGTACTATCACGGCGCGTTTTACAACGACGGGCTGGAGTACACGTTTACGCCGACGCCGAACACGATCTGGGTTTCGCGTTTTGGACTGGATCGGGTTTCGCAGCCCTCGAATACAAAGACCCCCGATCCAACGACGATCGGCTTTCCGGAATCGCTGATTCAGGCCAATGGGATCGACCGGATGCCGTCGATCCTTCCGAACTCGTACGGCGACGACTCGCTGGCGACGCCGCTGTACAGCCAGTGCTGCGTGGATACGAACTTCGCGCACACGCTGCTGGACTACTCTTCGGCGTTCGAGTGGACGCTGGGCCGCCATGATCTGAAATTCGGCTTTGAACAACGCGTGTTCTACAACAACTTCTTCCAGCCGAATTATCCGACCGGATATTTCAGCTTTGATCCGGTGGTGACGGCGTCGACGCCCTACGACACGGTGAACAACACGCAGGGGAACACTTTTGCCGACATCCTGATCGGCTATGGCGACAGCGGCGGCATCAACATTACGCCCGCGGTGGCGGACAGGTCGCTGGAAACCGCATTCTATGCGGAGGACACCTGGCGGGTGACCAGCCGGCTGACGCTCAACCTGGGGGTGCGCTATGGGTGGAGCAGCCCCTACACGGTTCGCCACAATATTAACCAGTTCAGCGATTTCAGCGGGGACAGCGGCGTCTCAGTACCGGGCCTGAACAACGACCTGATGGGCACGACGATCTTCGCGAGCAGCGCGCAGCGCACGATCCCGACTGACCGGAACAACATCGGGCCGCGGCTGGGGTTTGCCTGGCAGGCGCAGAACTCGACCGTGGTTCGCGGCGGCGCAGGCGTGTATTACGGGCTGAACGTCGCGACGAACTATCAGTATCCGGGAACCGCGTTCAGCGCGAGCCCCAGCGTTTTCTTTACGAAGGACAATTATCAGACGCGCTATGCGACGCTGAAGGACCCATTCCCCACCGGCATTCCGCAGCCGGAGGGCCAGAAGTACGGGAAGCTGGCCGAGTGGGGCCTGTCCAACGGCAATAATCTTGACTGGGAATCGGCGCGCAACGCGGAAATCTACCAATGGAACCTGGGCATCCAGCAGGAATTCCCGTGGAAGGTCGTGCTGGGAATTGATTACTCCGCGAACCGTTCCACCCATCTGCCGTGGGGCGGCTACACCAGCACCAGCAACCGGAACTTCATCGCGTCCGCGGTGCGCGAGCAATACACCAGCGACCAGCTCTACAACCTGGTGAACAATCCTTTTCAGCCGCTCTTCAGCGGGCCTAACGCGATCTTCAACGAGCCGGAGTCACGCTACGGGGACCCGCAGATTCCTCTGATCAACCTGCTGCGGCCTTATCCCCAGTTCGACGGCACCTTCGCAGGATTGCCGAAACTGGCGGCGGCCTCCTGGTACAACTCGATGCAGGTGCGCTTCCAGAAGCGCGAGAGCGAGTACCTGACGTTTGAGGGGAACTACACCTGGTCGAAGGAAGAGGATGACTCGTCGGTCGGGTTCAATGCGTTCGTGGGCTCTCTGGACAGCGGCGATCCGCAGGAACTGGACAACCTGAAGGCCGAGTGGTCAGTGAGCGCGAACGACGCAACCAACCGGCTGGAGGCCGCGGTGGTGGCCCAGCTTCCGTTCGGGCGGGGCAAGCTGTTGGGGTCAGGGATCAGCCGGCCGCTGGACTGGGTCGTGGGGGGCTGGCAGGGCACCACGCTGATGAGCTTCCAGTCGGGCACGCCGCTCCCCATCGCCATGTCCAATCCACGCCTGGCGGACGGCAACCAGCGGCCCGATGTGGTGTGCCGCGCGGTCAAAACGGGCATGAGCATGCATCATGCCGGGTTCACGCAGCAGCCCTATCTGAACGCGAACTGCTTCGCGGACCCCGGCGACCAGATGCCGGGCGATGCGCCCCGCTATTTCTCCCAGGCGCGCGGCGACGGCATTCGTAATTATGACGTGTCCTTCATGAAATCGATCGACATGCCGCGCGACAGCCACGTCGAATTCCACGTGGACTTCTTCAACTTCACCAATACGCCGCGGTTCGCATTCCCGGACTACTTTTACGGGGACAGCACGTTCGGCATGATCAGTTCAACGGCGGCCGGATACACGCCGCGCCACGTGCAGTTCGGCGCGCGCTATCAGTTCTGACCACCCGTCACGGCGCCAGACGCGGAGGCGAGATGCACGCATTCTTATCGCGGCAGTGGAAGAGTGTTGCTGTGGGCATGGTGGCTGCGGCCTGCGCCACCGGAATGGTAGAGGCCCAGAAGGCTGGCGATTCCGGCCGCGCGTGGATGCGCCAGGTGCGCATCGCCGCGTATCCGCTGACGCCGGACAACGCGCAGCAGATTGTGCGCAATGCCAGGGCCAGCGGCGTCTACGGCATCGAGGTGGACAACGACATTGAGGGCCGTTACGAGAGCTTTCTCGATCCCGCTCAGAAGCTCGAGGCCATTCGGCGGGTGACGGCGGCCGCGCACGCCCAGGGGAACAAGGCATTCGTCTATGTCGCGGGCTTCGAATGCATCTCAAAGGATGCTGCCGGTCCCCACACGCTCGCGAAGGATCATCCTGACTGGCTGCAGCGGGACATCCACGGCAAGCCGGCGATCTTTGGATCGACATCGGCCTTCTGGATTCGCTCCGGCGAAGAGGATGTGTGGGTTACTCCGTATGCGTCGGCCTGGCGCCGCATTTATATGGAGCACATCCGGCAGATCGCGGCGACCGGCATCGACGGAATCTATCTGGACATACCCTACTGGATGACGCATTTCACCGGCTGGGAGGATACCTGGGCGAGCTTCGACGACTACACTGTGGCGGCGTTCCGGGAACAGACGGGGCTGGATGCTCGCAAAGATATCCGCCTGGGCGATCCGGATGATCCTGGATTCAGGAAGTGGATCGACTTCCGCATCCAGACGATCGATGATTTTTTGGCGGAGGTGCGGCGCAACGCCATTTCTGTCAATCCGAACATTGCGTTGATTCCGGAGATCTATCCGGGCATCGAGGAAGCCGCCCCGCGCGTGGGAGCCGACGTCTACCAGCTCTATCCCATCGCGGACGCGATCGCGCATGAATATGAATTCGGCGATGGCGACGACCACACGGCAGCGTCGCGCACGCCGTTCGACTGGTTCATGTATCAGATCGGGATGCGGAGCTTCCGCGCGTTTGCCGGGCCGGAGAAGCCGACGTGGATCCTGAATTACTCCTGGGACGGCGCCCAGCACGTGGCTCCTGAGGACGCGATGCTGACGCTGGCGAACTCCCAGCTGACGGTGGGCGCCAACTTCTGGGACGCGCAGGGGCACGTGATGTCGGGCTCGAACGACATGCCCACCCGCATCGCGATTTTCCACTGGATCGCCCGGAACGAGGACATCTTCGGCGCGGTGCGGCACGCTGAAGGCGAAACAGGTGTGTACTTCTCCGATCGCACGCGCAACTACTATCCTCAGGAATTCGTGAACGCGTATCGCGGGGTGCTGCTGATGCTGCTGCAGAATCACGTGCAGTTCCGCATCGTCACCCCGCGCACACTGGCGCATTTCCGCGGTAAGGTGCTGGTGCTGCCGGATGTCCGCGCGCTCAACGACGAGGAGATCGCGGGAATGGTGGCGTTTTCCGGCCATGGCGGCAGGCTGGTGCTGACCGGTCATGCGGATCCGCGTCTGCATCTGATTGCCGACGCGGCGCGCTTCCCGGAGAACCCCCAACTCGCTTATCTGGAGAATGCGCAAAAGGATTTCTCCGCCTCCGATCCGGCCAGCGCTCCGGATTTTCTCAAGGCCATTCGCACCACGACGGATGTCCAGGTCGCCGCCTCAAAGGACGTGGTCGCGCATGAGGCGCGCATCGGCGGCCGGACGTATCTGTTCCTCGCCAACTTCAGCGGGCTGGTGGCGGACCAGAAGGAGACGCCTGAGCCGCAGCACGATATCCGCATCTCCGCCGCGCAAAGCCTGGGCGGAACGATGCATCTGCTGCCGTTCATGGGGACGGAGACGGTGTTGCACGGAAGGCCTGCAGGGAACGGCTACACGTTCACAATTCCGGAGCTGGACCGCGGCGCGGTGGTCTGGTTCCAGTGAGCGCTGCTGTTTAACTGTGCTCGATGGCCTGAACGACGCGGCTGATCGCGCCATTCGGGCTGGGATCGTCGGGCTTCAATCCGCAGCGAATGGACGCAAACAAGCCAAACAACTGGCCGAAGAGGACATCGAGCGGCGGGCGGTAGAGGTCGGGGATAACCGCCGGGACCTGCGGCGCCAGCACGCGATCCGCGGCCTGGGCGAGCTGATCGGGATCAGCGGCAACGGCAATCCGCGTGCGCACCAGGTGCTTTGCGCCGATTTCCCGCAGCAGATTCACGTCGTAGTGACGCCGCCGCGGCTCCGTGGCGACGAGACTGACGAAGAGCGTCGAGCTGTTCAGGGCGGCCATCGGTCCGTGACGCAGGCCCAGCGTGGACTGGGCCACGGTGAGCACGCGTCCGGCGGTGAGCTCCAGCGTTTTCAGGGCGCTTTCCATGGCGGCTCCCGCAAGCGCTCCGGAACCGACGAAACAAGCGCGCGCAAAATCCTGGCGGGCCATCTCGTCGGCCAGCTCCGCCGCGGACGGCAGCACTGCACGTGCCGCCTCCGTCAGGCTGCGCAGGATGGGCTCGTACCCGCCGGGATTCCAGGCGTGCGCGAAATACTGGCCCGCGAGCACCATGTTCGTGAACGAGCTGGTCATGGCGAGGCCGCGGTCGTTCGTGCTCTCATCGAGAAGCACCGTCAGACAGCGCGGCCGGCCGGAAAGAGCGCGCGCCATGCGGCCGGAGGGATTGCAGGTGACGAGCAGGTGAAAGATCTCCGGATGTTCCTCGAGAGCGCGGTCCAGGACGGCAACGCCTTCCGGGCTGTCGCCAGAGCGGGAAAACGAAATCCATAGATAGGGTTTCGCCGGCAGCAAGTACTCTGAAAAGTCAGTCAGCAGGCTGGTGCTGGCAACGGGTATGACCTCGCACTGCCATTTCTTCCGCAGCAGGGATTGGAGCGACTGGCCGATGTAATCCGAAGTGCCGGCGCCGACCAGGAACACCGTGGGCCGCTGCTCCGGGACGAGGCGCAAACCGGCGGCGGCTAAGAACTCCTGGATTTCCGTCGCGCGGGAGGTCAACTGAAGCAGGGTGCGCGTCCAGGTATCGGGCTGCTGGGCGATTTCGCGAGGAGTATGGAGCAGCCCCCGTTCCAGCTTCTGCGAAGGTGGGAGCAGCAGCAGCGACGATAAAGGGTCCACCGAATCGAACTCCTTCCTGGCAGCCCCGAACCCGGGGACGTTTCCGGAAAACTCACCTGCAGGAACTCTCGTAGCGTAACAAAACGTAACTACGAAATGCAATGCGAAACATGGAACCGGAGGTTCAGGGTTTCGGTTGGGTCATTCCCGTGTCCGAACCGCCGTACGGGGCAGATTCGAGGGTGCGGACCTCAAAGGGAGCCAGATGCAGGATTTGGGGCCCGTCCGGGTTCAGCTGGACCGGCGGGGCGCCGGCGTGGCCGAAGGGATCGAAGGCCCGGTAGCGGATGCGGGCGCCGGCGGGAAGCTGGAGCGCCGAGGGCAGATCCAGGGAATAGGTCTGCGGATGATCGGAGGGATTGCGGAGGGTGACGATCCAGCCCTTCGGACTCCAGGCAGCCCAGCCATAGACCTGGAGCTTGCCGGGATCGCCGCCGATCCAGTGCGTGTCTTCCAGAATGTCGCTGTGGGCGCGAGCCCACTTCGCGGCGTGGGCCAGCGTGTCCCAGTTCTGCTGTGTCAGCAGCGACGGAGTGACGTACATTTCCTGGAGCTGGGTGCCGCTGGCGAAGTAGGACTGGACCTCGCTGGGGAAGTCGCCGGCAGGGTCGGAGCCGAGGCCCTCAGCGAGCCGGGCGTAGATGATCCCGTGCAGCATGAGCGAATTGAGCGGGAAGAGCGGTCCCCTGAGGACGGTATTGCGGTAAGTCGCCGCGTCGCGATACGTGATCCAGCGCTGGCGGGAGGTGCCGACGCCGGCGAAGCTGTGATCTTCGCCGCCGCGCCAGATGGAGTCGGCATAGAAAAGCCAGAAGGGGGATGGATAGGTGCCGGTGGTGAGATTGATGAAGATGCGCGGTTCGTGCCGGCGCAGCTCGCCGATGAGGTAGATGGCGGCGTCGAAGTCGCTGTCGAATTCGCTGCCGGGAAAGACGCGGTTGGCATTGCCGGTGCCGTCGATTTTGAACTGGTTGACGCCGTAGCGGTCGATCATCTGGAAGCAGATTTGCTGGAACCGCTTGAAATACCGCGGGCCGGAAAGGGCATAGCCGTCGTTGATGATCTCGTAGCCGTGGGCGCGTCCGTAAGCCAGGCGCTCAGCCTTCTCTTCGTACCCGCCCCAGGGCGAAAGCCACACGCCGATGCCGGCGTGATATTGGCGGGCGGCCGCAGCGGCCTTCGTGAAGCCGTCAGGGAATCCGCTGTTGAAGTCCCACAGAGAACCTGGATTGTCCCAGCCGTCGTCGAAGAGGAATGAGTCGAGTTCGACGTGGCGCTGGACCACCAGCTCCTGGCCAAAGGTATGGATGCGGTCGAGAGTTCCGGCCTCGTTGTACGTCTGGCCATAGCCCAGGTCGTACCAGGAGTTGTAGTGCAGGAACGGCCGGTAGGGGCGGGGCCGCTCGGCTTCCATGTAGGCGAGGAAGGCGCGGCGCATCTGGCCGGGCGCGGCAACGCCGATCACTGAGGACCAGGTGGCGCTTTGACCGGCGCGCAGGGGCAACTGGCGCGACAGGTATGCGATGACATGGCCATCCTGGACCCGGCTGGCTGACAGCGGATGCTCGAAGCCGAAGAACATGTCGGAATCCACGATGGGCGAGCCGGCTGCGCTGCCGGAGACGCGAGCGCCGGGATCCAGGAAGTCGAGCAGGCGCACCTGAGCGATGGGCAGGTCGCGCGTGGCGTCGACGGTGATTTCCTGGCGGAAGTAGTGGGCGCCTGGGCGCATCAGGAGGCACCAGCGGATGCGACCGGCAAGCTGCGGATCGGAGAAGCCTGCGCAGAGGCGGCGCACGGCGGTCGAACCGGAACTGGCCGGCGCGGGCGCCAGCGAGGACATCTTCATGGATGAGGAGCGAAGCGTGGACCCATCGTGCATGACCAGCGTGAAGGCCTCAGGCATCACGAGCGCGTGGCCGTCGAGCTCGTCACGGATGGCAAGCCCGGCGAACCGCCCCTGCTGGATCCGAATGGTGACGGAGATGCCGTTGCCCTGGAACTGCGGAGCGGAGGGCGCGCCCAGCATGGGGGTTCCGGCGAGCGCCGCCAGAATTGCGGCGCAGAGCGCGAGGTTACCTGTCTTCATCATGAGTCCTGTTGTGCCTCATCCAGCATGTGGCTGCGAAGGATGATCCAGAGCGGGGAACGCGTGCTCCCGCAGAAAGCCGGTCCTCAGTTCGGCGTCGCGGAAAGCCTCCGTCCCTCCCGGGCGCAGCGTGGACAGAGCGCCGGCGATATTTCCGGCGCGAGCGCAGGTCTGCGCATCCGCTCCGCCAAGCCATGCCGCCAGAAATCCTGCGTTGAAGCTGTCGCCCGCGCCGATCGTATCCACAGGAGCCACGGTAATCGGCGGCGCAGGGAAGCGCTCACTGGCGCGGCCGACGAGCGCGCCCTTCGATCCGCGCTTGATGGCGACCAGGGGCACCTGGCGGCAGAGCGCGTCCAGGGCTGTCTCCGCCGAGCTGCACCTGGCGATGCGCATCGCTTCGTCCTCGTTGGGCAGAAGAATATCCACCAGCGGCAGCAGCTCAGCGAGCACACCGTCCCAGCGATCGTCGGGATCGTCATTGGTGTCGAGCGAGAGGGTCAGGCCGCGTTGTTTCAGCTTGCGGAAGAGATCCGGCAGGCCCGCATGCAGGCCGCGCTGCAAAAAGAGCGACGACACGTGAAAATGCCGGGCCGTCGCGAGGTAATCCAGATCGAGATCGCTGCAGGTGAGATCGAACATGATGCCCGGGTATGTCAGAATCCGGCGCGGGCCGCCGTGGTGGAGCAGCACGGTCACGCCGGTCGTTCCCGTCTCGTCGTGGACAACACGCGACACGTCGGCGCGGCTCTCCGCCAGCCGCTCCATCGCGATACGGCCCAGCTCGTCCCCGCCCACGCGGGTGATGAATCCGGTCCGAATCCCAAGCAGCGAAAGGTTGTGAGCCAGAATCGCCGAGGAACTGCCCAGCGTCATGCGGAAGCCGGAGGCGAGCAGCTCGCGGTCGAGGGGAAGCGACTCAGGAAGGCCGTAGAGGATCAGGTCCAGGTTGACCTCGCCGGCAATGATGAGATCGCGTTGGGGCATGATCCGCACCTGAGTTGCGCCCGGAAATGCGGGCTGGTCAGAAGATTCCGTATTATTACCATTGTTTTCTTGTGCTACGCAATCCGTTCGGGTACGGCAGGACCCTCCCAGGCGCGCCAGGACCGTCCGGGCGCCCTTTGCCCAGCATCAACGTATTGATACCAGGCATGTTGCCGCAGCATTTACGTCGCTTGACACTCGATTCTCACGAAGACTAACCTTCGATCTCTGAGTTCCGCGCGTCGAAAGGAAACGAAATCCTGCATGAGTGACCGCTGGGTGCTTGGTCGGATGTTCGGGGGCCGTATTCCGCGAGCCGGACTGCTTGCGTTGGCCGCTTGCGCGTTGGCGAGCCTGGCTCGCGCACAGGAGAAACCCGTGGCCGTGGCAGTAATCCCCAGCGGCCAGTACAGCGTGGGCGAGGCCGGGGCCGCCAAACCCGTGCTGGTTGCCGGAGTGGCGGCGAAAGTGGATGGACGATGGCTGCGCTCGGCCGATTATCCGCGGCATGACGTCCGGCAGAACGAGATGCGGGGCGAGCTGGGTACGGCGACAGAGTGGCAGGTGATGTTCTCCGGTCTCACCGGCGAACCGCAACTCGTATACCGGCTTACCGCCTTCCACGACGCCCCGTTCGCCGAGCTTCAGGTCGCAGTGGAAAACGGCACGGGAAGGACCATCCACGTCGAATCCATTCGCGTGGTGGATGCCACGGGCCAGGATCTGCTGGATCTCGGTGGTGCCGCTGCCGAAGAACGCGTGCTTTCTGACAGCTTCAGCGAGGACCGGCCTGCGATGCAGATCCATGACCTCGCCGATGCTGAGCACAGGATGCACCGCGCGGTGGGGAGCCAGCTCATCTACAACCGCGAGAGCCACGAAGGCCTGTTCCTTGGCGCGCTCACCTCGGACCGATTCCTGACGATTCTGCGGATGCACATGGGCGCAGCGAAGGGCGCGCATCCGACGATCGATTCGTATCAGGTCGATTCAACGGGCACCACCGAGATGGAGAAAGAGAACTCGCTTCAGGGCTCGCCCGCGGAGGACCAGATAGAACTGAGCCTGCCGGTTCCGGCGGGGGGGCGGATGGAGTCCGAGCGCACGCTGCTGAGCGTGAGCCGCGATTATCACCGGCAACTGGAGACCTATGGCGAGCTCATCCGGAAGATCCATCGCGCGCGCGTCTCGGCTCCGCCCCTGATGGGCTGGTGGAGCTGGACGGCGTTCTACTTCGGGCTGAATCAGGGCGCGGCGCTGACGAATGCCGAGTGGGAAGCCCAGCACCTGAAGCAGTACGGCTACAACGTCGTGCACATCGACGAGGGCTACCAGTACGCGCGCGGCGAGTACACCACCCCGAATGCGGCATTGTTCCCGGATGGAATGGGAAGCCTGGAGTACAGGATTCACGGCCTTGGGCTCACGCCGGGAATCTGGACCGCGCCCTTTGAGGTCTCGGAGCGGTCGTGGGTCTACCAGCATCACCCCGACTGGCTGGTGAAGAACGCGAAGGGGAACCCGATTCCGGCAGGGAATGTGGTGGACGGCAAGGATCAGCTCTACATGCTGGACACGACGAATCCAGGGGCGCAGGGGTATCTGCGCGACACCTACTCGACCATGGCGCATCAGTGGGGCATTCATTACGTCAAGCTGGACTTCATGGATGACAGCGCCATCGAGGGCTACCGCTACCAGCCAAATACCACAGCGATGCAGGCGCAGCGCATCGGGCTGGCGATCATTCGCCAGGCGGTAGGCGATGACGTATGGCTGGATAAGGACGGCAGCGCGATGCTGAATCCCGTGGGATACGTCGATTACGGGCGCATCTCGCAGGACACCGGGCACACCTTTGAGGCGACGAAGGAAGCCGCTCCGGGCATCGCCGCGCGCTATTATATGGACCGCAATTTCTTTGTTTCCGATCCGGATGCGTTCGCCGTCTCCGCGCAGACCATCTCCGACCAGAGCTGGCACGAGAGCCGCACCCCGGCGACCCTGGACGAATCGCGCGCGTCCATTGCTTTGGCGGCCGTAGCGGGCGGCATGTTCGAGATCGGCGACAACCTTCCGTCGCTGGAAAACACACCCGAGCGGATGAAGCTGCTGGAGGATCCGGATCTGCTGGACATGGTGCATCTGAGCCGCGCCTCGACGCCGGTGGATCTGCTGGATTACGCCGAGGCGGATGGGCAGCCGAGCATTTTCTTTCTGAAGGAATCGCCACGGCAGAGCATTCTCACTGTTTTCAACTGGACGGAGCAGGAGGGGCGGCACTCGATTCCGCTTGCGCGGCTGGGACTGGCGCCGGATGCGCATTACCGGATCCGCCCTGTCCTCGATCCGGCTGCGCACGCAGAGCTCGATGCCGGCAGGGTTCAGGTCACGGTTCCGGCCCATGGCGTACGCATGCTGAAACTCGTGAACGAAGATGTGGCCGCCGCCATGCCGGTCGTGACCGTGCAGCACGCGGACACCGGCAAGGCGGGTGAGACGCTGCGGTTCGACGCAGCCGCCACGGCGGCAGAGCCGGTGGTGGTGTGGCGGTGGGAGTTTGGCGACGGCGTGACGACGGAAGGAGCAGCGGTGCGTCACACCTGGACGGAGCCGGGCGATTACGAAGTCACCCTCAACGCGCGCGGGATCGATGGACGCCAAACCAGGCAGACATTTCGCGTGCGCATCAGCGGCTACATGTCCACGATCTTCAATCCTGCGGACATTCGCCGCCCGCACTGACAGGGGGGGAATGGCACGGCGGGTTGTGGAGTCGTTATCATTCCTGGGAAACCATCGAGCGCATGGAGACGTGAGCCCAACGATATGGCGAGAAATCCGAAAGCCGGAGACGCGAATGCCGCCGAGAGCGGCCAGATGCTGATCGACGAGCGCCGGCGGCACATTCTTACGCTCGTGCAGAGCCAGGGCCGGGTGCTGGTGGGCGAGCTGTCGGGGACGCTGGGCATTTCGCAGATCACCATCCGCAAGGACCTGGAATACCTGCAATCCCGCGGCCTGGTGCAGCGCAGCCACGGCGGCGCGCTGCGCATTCAGTCCGGCGCCCTCTTCGACCCCTCGCTCCAGGAGAAGCAGAAGCAGCAGTCGCAGGAGAAGCACCGCATTGCCGAGGCCGCCGCGAAGATGGTGCAGGAAGGCCAGTGCGTCATGCTGGATTCGGGCACAACCACGACCGCGGTGGCCCATGCGCTCAAGCGCTTTGCGCAGCTCACGCTCATCACCAACGCCGTGAACATCGCGGCGGAACTGACCAACACGCCCTTCGAGGTCGTCCTCATCGGCGGCACGCTGCGCAAAAACTCCTTCTCGCTGGTGGGCCCCTTGGCGGAGGACGTGCTGGACGAGATGCACGCGGACATCCTCTTCCTCGGCGTGGACGGCTTCGACGTCGAGACCGGCATTACTACGCCGAACTTTCTGGAATCGCGTGTGAACCGGGCGATGGTGAAGGCCTCGCGACGCGTCGTCGTCGTCTGCGACTCGACCAAATTCAATCGGCGCAGTCTCTCCCGCATCGTGCCCACCTCCGCCATCCACTGCGTGATCACGGATCGCAATATCCCGCGCGAGGCCGAAGAAGGCCTGCGCAGCCAGAATGTGGAGCTGGTCCTGGTATGAGTGGGGCCGGCTCCGGCGCGCAGGACAAATTCGTCGCGCTGGTCTCGGCGAAGGCGGAAGTTACCCTGCCGCTGAGTTCATTCCGGCCGCGGTCGATGCTCCACGTCCCCGAGCATCCGGTGGAGCGGCCGAAGTTCCCCGCCATCGATTACCACAACCACCTCGACTCCATGGAGCCGGCCGAGGTTCTGCGCGTGATGGATGGGTGCGGCATCGAGCGCATTGTGAACATCACGATGCGCACCGGCGGCGAAGCCCTGCGCATCATGGATAAGTTTCGCGCGGCCGATCCGCATCGCTTTGCCACCATCGCCTGGATGGACTGGACCGGCGTCGGAGATCCGGGATTCGTGCAGCGCGCCTGCGAGGAGCTGGAGCGGCTGGTGGAGCGCGGCGCGGTGGGCATCAAGTTCTGGAAGGATCTGGGCCTGACGCTGCGCGGCTCTGACGGCGAGCTGGTGCGTATCGACGACCAGCGGCTGGCGCCGATTTTCGACAAAGCCGCGGAGCTGGGCATCCCCGTGATGTTTCATACCGCCGATCCCGACGCGTTTTTCCTGCCCATCGACGAGACCAATGAACGCTACGAGGAACTCGCGGCGCACCCCGACTGGAGCTTTTACGGATCGCAGTATTCCAAAGAGGAACTGCTGCAGCAGCGGGACCGCGTCTTTGCCCGGCATCCGAAGACCACGTTCGTGGGGGCCCACGTCGCGGGCAGCAGTGAGCATCTGGCGCGCGCGGCCTGGGTGCTGGACAGCTTTTCGAACGTCTGCGTCGATATCAGCGCGCGCGCCGCGGAGCTGGGCCGCCAGCCGTACACCGCCCGTGATTTCTTCCTGAGGTATGCGGACCGCATCCTTTTCGGGACGGATCTGTTACCGGAAACATCCATGTACCGGCTCTATTTCCGTTTCCTCGAGACGAGCGACGAATACTTCGAGTACCCGTCGCATGCCTCGCGCCAGGGCCGCTGGAACATCTACGGGCTCAACCTTCCCGACGACGTGCTGAAGAAGGTTTACCGCGAGAATGCGCTGCGGCTGCTGGGCTCGCGCTGAGGCGACGCCCGGATTGGGCAATTAAACTGCCGTGCCTGACCTTCTCCGCGGCCGATCAGCCCGCCCGGCCTGTCACCGCGTCCGCCGCAGTTTCTTCCCCAGTATTTCCTCCACGTCGCGCACTTTGCCTTCGAGCCGTCCGGTTGCGCCTCGCCGGTCGTCCATCGCGATGTGCGTCAGCACCCTCGGCGCTATCTCGAGCATGCGCCGGTGACAGGCCAGAATCGTTTGCATGACCCGCTCCGGATCGCCCTCCACGGTGGTCTGCATGGCGCCCAGCTCATAATCCAGTCCGGATGCATCCACGATGCGCAGCACTTCCGCAATCAGGTTTTTCACTCCGCCCTGCACCTCCATGGGTGCTACTGAAAAGCTTGCGAGCATACGTCCTCCTTTCTCAGGCCTTTTCGAGTGCGCTCAGCGTGCCCCCAAAAAATTGCCGGTCGAATCTATACCCGCTCGTCCGGGACGGTACTACAATCCTCTTCTGATCTGTCGAGGCAGAATTCCTTTCCTGCGATGCGCGGCGGCCTTCGCGGGAAACCCAGGGAAGTAAGCATGCGGCCTGCAGGATTCGTTCGCTCGGTCATCTGGACTCTTCTCGTACTGGCCCCCGGGGCATGGGCGCAGCACCCCAATGCATGCGCCAGTCTCACAAATTTCAAAGCCCGGGGTGTGAACATCACCAAAGCGGCGCCCATGGCTGCCGGCAGCAAAACGCCGGTTCCTTTCACCGCGCCGCCGCGGTACCTTGTCCTGCCTGCCTATTGCCGCGTCGAAGGAGTCATCGATCGGCGCACAGGAGCGGGCGGCGAAGAATTTGGCATTCATTTTGCGCTGGCCATGCCGGACCACTGGAACGGCGATTTCCTGATGCAGGGCGGGGCGGGAGGCAATGGAATTGTATATCCGCCGATCGGACTCACCGCGGCGGGCGATAACCCGCACTCATGCGCGGTTACGCCGTCGTCAGCACGGACACCGGCCACAACAGCCACAATGGCGCCTTCGACTTCAGCTTCATGAAGGATCAGCAAGCCTACCTGGACTTCGCTTACGAGGCGAATCCTGAGGTCGCCGCGCTCGCCAAACAAATCATCGCGCAGTACTACGGCAGACCTGCGGCGTATTCCTACTTCGTCGGTTGCTCAACGGGTGGCCGAGAAGGCATGGTTCTCTCCCAGCGTTATCCCACCGCATTCGACGGAATCATCGTGGGCGACCCCGCGATGCGCACCGGCCTGTCCAATCTCGCCATCGGCGAGTGGATCCCCGCCGCGTTCAATCAGATCGCGCCCAGGGATGCTGCGGGAAAGCCGATCATTACCGAGGCCATCACTGACGCCGACCGCAAGCTCTTCATGGATGCCCTCATGAAGCAATGCGATGGGATCGACGGCGTGGTCGACGGCATGATCTCCGATCCTCTCGCCTGCCATTTCGATCCCGAGGTTCTTGCCTGCGGCCCGGGGCAGACCAGCTCCTGCCTCGCGCCGGCCAAGGTGGCCGCGATCAGGAAGGCCTTCGGCGGACCGAAAACCTCTGAGGGGATTCAGGTCTATCCCGGCTTCCTCTACGACGCCGGGATTGCGGCCACCTCCGGGATCAGGGGAATCCTGGTTCCGGGGCCGGGGATCTTCGGGCCACCACCCACCAGCACTCATGTCGATGTCGAAGCGGAAGCGCTGAAAGACGTTCAGCCGCTTGTCGACTCCATGTCCACCAACTTATCCGCCTTTGCCGCCCACCGCGGAAAACTCATCTTCTACCACGGCGACAGCGATCCCTGGTTCTCAGCTCTCGACACGCTGGACTATTACAAGGAGATGGCCGCGGCGAATGGAGGTCTTCCAGCGGTGTCCCAATGGAGCCAGTTCTATCTCGTTCCGGGAATGAGCCATTGCGGTGGAGGGCCTTCGCTCGACGAATTCGATCTGCTGGGGGCTCTCACCAACTGGGTCGAAAAGGGCGTGGCGCCGCAATCGGTGATCGCCACCGGAAGAGCCTTTCCTGGCCGCAGCCGTCCGCTTTGCCCTTATCCGCAGCATGCGCAGTACAAAGGACAGGGCGACACGGAGAATGCCGGCAATTTCGAGTGCCGCTGAACGGAACGGCTCAAATGGAATCGTGGATTCATCGCTCTCCGTGGGTGGCAGGAATCACGCGAGCGCATCACCCTCTTCGGAACTGAAGCGGGAACCCCTCACCAGGTTCTGCAACAAGCAGAATTGGCCCTGAATCAAGCCAGGATCGAGGGCCGCAATCCCGTTCGCTTCTTTGCCCCCGACTTGCAGCTCGCGGCCGAAACTCGCGCGGTCATGGAGCATGACCTTCACCCGGCAATCAGCCCCAATCATCTCGTTCTCTACTGTCAGCCCCAGGGGGACTCCCCTTGCTTGATCGGTGTTGAGGCCCTGATTCGCTGGAATCACCCTGAGCGCGGCCTGCTATTGCCCAGCGAATTCATCCACCTGGCCCAGGGAACGGGCCTGATCCTGCCCCTGCGTAAGTGGGTTCTTGAAGCTGCCTGCGCGCGAATCGCGAACTGGGCGCACCGCAAGCTTGCCGCCGACATAACACTCGCAGTCAATATCAGCCCCGCCAGTTCCGCCCGCCGGAGTTCGTTGACCAGGTTCTGGCCGTTCGTTCTCGCGGAACTCCAGATAAAAAGTGCCGGTGGTCGAGCGCAGGGGCGTGCCATCGATGAGGACGATGCCCGGCACCGGGATGCCGTTCTGCTGGAGCACCGGGACAATCCGCCACTGGCCGGCGGCCTTGATATACTTTTTCAGGTTCGCTCGGGTGCGATTCGGGCTGTCCACGCTTACGATCCATCACAGTTTTTCTGCCGACAGCAAAGCCCGAATGAGGGGCGCATGCTCATGCAGAGATTCCAGGAACTGGATTCGTAAATTGGACAGCAAATCGCGAACGGGCCTGTAAGCTATTGATTATAAAGAGCGGGAGTAGTTCAGTGGCAGAACGTCAGCTTCCCAAGCTGAATGTCGCCGGTTCGATCCCGGTCTCCCGCTCCATGCTGCGCGCTCCGGGTACGCCGCAGTCGGCATTTTGAAACAAGTTCCCTCGCGGAGAGGTGGCAGAGCCCGGTTGAATGCACCTGACTCGAAATCAGGCATAGTCGAAAGGCTATCGGGGGTTCGAATCCCTCCCTCTCCGCCATCCCTTCAATAATCCCCGGAAGAGCGCTGCTGCCTCTATCCGTTCCGCGTCGCCTTCTCCCGCGCCATATACAGTCCAACGCCCGCGAGAACCACGCCCACGCCCATCAGTGCCCTTCGTGCCGGCGGCGAGGTCAGCGTTCGCGCCACCCTCCACAGGCTCGGCGTTTTCGTCGTCGCGTCGCGAGCCGCCGGATCGCGCCAGCTCTCCGGCAGCGAGCGCCGCACGGTCTCCAGCAGTTCCGGATTCACGCTGCCCAGCAGCTTGGCCAGCGCAATCAGATTCCGCAGCCCGCGTGCCGCTTCCGGCTGCGCCATCGCCTCAGAGAGATGCGTGATCAGCTCCCCGCCTGCGCCCACCGCGCCCCGCAGCGTGTTGATCACGTTGTGCCGCCGCAAATCCTCCGCCAGCGCCAGCAGATCGGCCAAAACCTCCGCGTGCTCCACCGGCATCGTCGCCAACATTGCGCGGTGTTCCGCTTCGCGATTCCTCGTTGGGATATCCAGCTGGATCGGTTTCGCCATGGTGCCTATGCCTTTCTGCCGTTGCTGCCGTGAATCTGTACCAGCCCGGACCCCGGCATCCGATACCCCGGCTGCGCCCACTTCCGTTCCACTTCCACGCCCATTTGCGGCGTCGGATTGTGGAACCGGTGATTCGTATACGGCAGCGGCGGCCGTCCGCGCTTCTCCAGCGGCTCGATCTTCACCGGGGTTTCCTTGTACGCCGGCGTGTGCACCACCACGTCCACATGGTTGCTGGTCAGCGTGTTGATCGGCTGCTCCCGCGAGTTCAGCGGTGCGTAGAGCTGATTTCCGCTCACCCGATCCGTCACCATCACTCGCAAAGTGATCTCCCCGTCGGGCGACTTCACCTTCACCCATCGCCCGTTTTCCAGGCCGTACTGCGCGGCGACCTCCGGCGAAACCTCCAGAAACGTATCCGGCGCCTTCATCACGATGCCCGGAACCCGGTACGTCATGTTGCCCGCCTCGAAGTGCTCCAGCATGCGTCCGTTGTTCAGGTGCAGTCGGATACTCATCGTCCTCCTGCTGCCCCGGCTCCTGCCACTCCAGCGGATGAAACTTCGCCTTGCCATCCGGGAACGGAAACTTGTCCTTGTAGAGCAGCGGATGTGTCCGTGCCGTCGGCCTGCACCGGCCATTGCAGGCTCTTGTAGCCCTCCAGCCGCTCGTAGGTCACGCCCGCGAACAGTGGCGCAATTCCGGCACACTCATCCATCACCTCCGACGGATGACTTATAGTTCCAGCCGTGCGCCCAGCCGGTTGGCCATGTCCTGAATGATCTCCCAGTCCGGCCGGCTGCCCGCCAGCGGCTCCAGCACCTGATACAGCCGCTGGATCCGCCGCTCGGTGCTCGTGAACGTGCCTTCTTTCTCGAGGCTAGGGCTCGCCGGCAGAACCACGTCGGCGTACCGGCACGTGGCGCTGAAGAAGATGTCCTGCACGACGAAGAACTCCAGCTTGGCGAACGCCTCGCCCACATAGTTGGCGTTGGAATCGACGAGTGCTCATCTCCTCGCCGATCAGGTACATCGCCTTGAGCTCGCCCTCGTGGATCGCCGTCCACCATCTCGTGGTTGTCGAGCCCCTTGGTCGTGGGCAGCGGCACGCCCCACGCCGCTCTCGAATGCGCTGCGCACCTCGGGATCGTCCACGGATTGGTAGCCGGGAACGAAGTTCGGCATCGCGCCGTGGTCGCTGGCGCCCTGCACGTTGTTGTGGCCGCGCAGCGGATACGCGCCCGTGCCCGGCCGCATGTAATTGCCGGTCAGCAGCAGCAGATTCGAGATCGCCGTGGACGTATCCGAGCCCATGCTGTGCTGCGTCACGCCCATCGCCCACAGGATGCAGACGCTTCTCGGCCTGCGGCGATCATGCTCGGCCACCTTCTTCAGCGTCTCCACGGGAATGCCGCAGGTCGTCGCGGCCGCAAATTCCAGGGTGAACGGCTCCAGGCTCTTGCCGATATTCGTCCAAGCCGTTCGACCCACTGCGTCAGGAACTTCGGTCTTGGCCAGCCCGTCGTCGAGGATGTAGCGGCTGACCGCGGCAGAGCCACACGCAGGTCCGTGCCCGGCTTCGGGCCGCAGGAAGATGTCGGCGCGCCGCGCCATTTCGTGCTCGCGCAGGTCGGCGACGATCAGCTTCTGCCCGCGCAGCTTGTGCGCCCGCTTCACGCGCGTGGCCAGCACCGGATGGCTCTCGGCGGTGTTGCTGCCGATGATCAGCACCAGGTCCGCCTGCTCGATATCGGAGATCGAGCCGGAATCGCCGCCGTAGCCGACGGTGCGGAACAGGCCCATGGTCGCGGGCGACTGGCAGTATCGCGAGCAGTTGTCGATGTTGTTCGTGCCGACCACCGCGCGCGCCAGCTTCTGCATCAGGTAGCTCTCTTCGTTGGTGCATTTCGACGAAGAGATGAAGGCCAGCGCATCCGGGCCGTGTCGCGCCCTGATCTCCGCCAACCGGCGCGCCACCAGATCCAGCGCTTCGTCCCAGCCGGCCTCGCGGAATTGGCCGCCCTCGCGGATCAGCGGCGTGGTCAGCCGGTCCGGGCTGTTGACGAAGTCCCATCCGAATTTGCCCTTGACGCAGGTCGAGATGCCATTCGCGGGCCCCTCGCGCGGCTCGACTTTCAGGATGTGCCGGTCCTTGCGTCCAGACATCGAACGCTGCAGCCCACGCCGCAATAAGTGCAGACCGTCTTGGTCCGCCGGATCCGCGATCTGGCGCATCGCCGCTTCCGCTTCGCGACAGCCTCATGATCGGCGCCGATAGCCGGTCTCCGGCTCGACCGCCTTCACGACGTCGATCATGCCGTCCAGCGCCTGGCTTGCGGCAGCCCGTGAGAAAGCCCGCCTCGCCCAGCATGGATTTTTCCATCAGCGCGTTGCACGGGCAAACCGTGACGCAATGCCCGCACGAGACGCAGCTCGATTCGCCGATGGGCGCGCCGCCGTCCCACAAGCACGCGCGGATGCGGATCCTCCCAGCGGATCGTCAGCGTCTCGTTCACCTGCACGTTCTGGCACGCCTCCACGCAGCGCCCGCACAGGATGCACTGGTCCGGATCGTAGCGGTAGAACGGATTGCGTCTCGTCCACCTCGTAGGGCTTCGGCCGAAAGGGAATCGCTGATGCTCGACCGCCAGCAGCTTCGTCGTGTTGTGCACCGTGCAGTTGCCGTTGTTGTTGTCGCAGACCGTGCAGTAGAGCACGTGATTGCCCAGAATCCGGTCGAACGCCTCGCGCTGCGCCGTCTGCGCGCGCGCCGACTCCGTCTCGACCACCATGCCGGCGTGACAAGCGTGCCGCAGGCGCGCACCAGCTTCCCGTCGACTTCCACCATGCAGGTGTCGCACGTCTGGATCGGCCCCAGCTGCTTCAGATAGCACACCTGTGCCAGTTCTTTGCCGCCGCCGCGCCCGCCCTTTTCGCGGTTGATGGCATCAATCAGCAACTCGCCGTCCGTCGCGGTGAGCTTCCGCCCATCGACGGTGATTGCGACGAGCTCGCCTGCCGGCTCGGTGCCTTCTTCGGCATTCAAAAAGTGCGGGAGAACTGGCGGGTTCATACAAAAACTTTTGATGCGCCCGAAGAATGGCCCGCCGCGCCGAATGCTGTCAAATCAGCAACAGCCGCGGAGCGGAAACGGAATGGACGCCGCAACCTCACGCCTCCGGCCGAACGCTCACCTGAAATCCCAGCTCGCGCAACTGCCGCGCCGTCGCGTTGAATGAGCGCGACGGATCCTCGGCCACCGCGGGGCTCATCCCCACCTCCACCACTCTCGCCCGCAACGCCGTCAGGCTGCCGAAGCACGACGCTCCACCTTCTACGCGATACGGCGCTCCATCTTGCCCCTCCAGCATCGAGCAGGTGATTTCCACCGCGCCTTCCTGGCCGTTGCGATGAAAGCGGACCCTCGCGGGCTTGTCTTCCTCTTTGGTCTCGACGGGCATACGACTCCTCCAGTTGCGGTCCCGGTTTTGGGCGACAGGCGGCTCTGGTCACTGACTACTGATCACTGACTACGGACTACTTGCACCCGCCTCCGCCCCCAACGACAATACCGTCATCGAAGCTGCAAGCGGAGATCAGCAGTGGCCATCGTCGTCGTCGGCGGCAACACGCGCAACATCGGCAAGACCTCCGTGGTCGCCGCGCTCATTGCCCGCCTGCCGGAATTTCGCTGGACCGCCTTCAAGATCACGCAGTACGGGCACGGGTTTTGCACCGCGAAGGGCCATCCCTGCGCCTGCGAGCCGGAAGAAGCCTGCGTCGCGGTCAACCCGGAGCGTGACGCCTCGAGCGGCACCGATACGTCCCGCTTTCTGGCCGCCGGCGCGGAGCGCGTCTTCTGGATACGCACCCGCATCGGCCGCATCGCAGGCGCCATGCCCCGCATCCGGTATGAGATCGAGTCCGCACCCAACGCCATCCTCGAGTCCAACAGCGTCCTCGAGTTCCTCCAGCCGGATCTCTACCTCACCGTCCTGGATCCATCCGTGGCCGACTTCAAGGAATCCGCGCGCCGCTACCTGCCGCGCGCCGATGCCATCCTGCTCTCCCAGCGCGACGCCGACCCGCAGGCGCTGCTCCATCCGGCTCTCCTCGCCAGGCCGCGCTTCGCCGTCGGTCCGCCGGACTGGGTCTCCGACTCCCTCGCCGCATTCGTCCGCGCTCGCCTCGCCGCCGTCTCGTCCGCCCGCGGCTCGAGCCTCACGCCGCCCGTTTCTTCCGGTTCTCCTCCAGCATCTGGATCAGCGTCTTCGTGAACGCCGGAATATCGTCCGGCTTTCGGCTGCTGATGAACTGGCCGCTTACCACCACTTCCTCGTCCACCCACGTCGCGCCCGCGTTCTTCAAATCGGTCTTCAGCGACGGCCAGGAGGTGAAGGTCCGGCCCTTCACCGCGCCCGCTTCCACCAGCGTCCACGGCCCGTGGCAGATCGCCGCCACCGGCCGCTCGGTCGTCGCAAACTCGCGCACAAACTGCACCGCCTGCTCGTCCATGCGCAGATGATCCGGATTCATCACCCCGCCCGGCAGCACCAGCGCGTCGTAATCCTCCACCCGCGCGTCGCTCAGCGTCTTGTCCACCTTCACCTTGTTGCCCCAGTCGGTCTTGTTCCAGCCGCGAATCTCGCCGCTGTGCGGCGCGATCACTTCCGTCTCCGCGCCCGCCGTCTCCAGCGCCTTCTTCGGCTCCAGCAACTCCGACTGCTCGAATCCATCTGTGGCCACGATCGCGATCTTCATCCCATGCAGAGGCTCTGACATCGCATCTTCCTCCCGCTCCGGAAAAATTTGAGTTCTCTTCCTGGGATGGGCCGCACCCGACGCGCCGTTGCCAGCCAGGGCCGCGCACTAGCCCCGCCCCGGTGCCATCGACTACTTTTCAGTTGAGTTGCGGACTACTTTTCCATGGAGTTCCGCACGATTCGCCGCGACACGATTCGCCGCGACACCTTTCGCCCCAGGACGATCGGAGCCTGCCCCTCGCCCGTCTCACGCGCGCGCGGCCGTCGCTGGCTCCCGCGCCGGCGCAGCCGCGCTCAGCCGGTCGCGCAGTTGCTCCGCCCTCGCCGCCAGCGTCTGCAGCCGTACTTCGATCCCCGGCGGAATGTTTGCCTCCGCCAGCGCCAGCCGCGACTCCAGCAGAAACCCCGTCACCGCGTCCTTCAGCTCCGCGTCCATGGCCGCGGCCGCCGCCTCGCTGGCCAGTTGCTGTTCGCGCCTGCGCCGCGTCAGCGCGCTGCGCACTTCGCGCTCCAGCCGCGCGCTCCCGGCCAGCGCAAAGCTCATCTGCACCGGAACCGCCAGGCCCGCCCGTTTCCAGATCAGGTCGGCTCCCTCCCCGTCCGCCTCCGCCAGCATCTGATCCAGCACCACCGCCGCATAGTTGCGCCGCTCCAGCAGCCGCAGCGCCCCGGCCCGCGTCGACGCGATCTCTACCGACATCCCCAGCTTCTCCGCCAGTGCCGCCGCCGCGCTCTCCATCTCGTCCATCGCGGTCACCAGCAGCACCGCCCCCGGCTGGATCGGTTCCCTGGCGCTCATGACGTCACTCCATATTCCTTCAGCTTGCGGTACAGCGTGGTTTTCCCGATGTCCAGCAGCCGCGCAGCCAGCAGCTTGTCGCCATGCACCTGTTCGAGCGTGGTCAGGATCGCCCGCTTCTCCATCGCCGCCAGCGTCTCCACTGCCGGAGCGTGCCCGTTCGTCTCCGGCGGCGGTTGCCGGCTCGCGTTCGCCTGCATCCAGCTGTCCCGGATGCTGGTCGTCATCTCCCCCATCTCGATCGTCTCGCCCGAGCACAAATTGCACGCCCGGTCGATCGCGTTCGACAGTTCGCGCACGTTGCCCGGCCACGAATACTCCACCAGAAATTCCAGCGTCTCCGCGCTCAGCCGGAACCTGCGTTCCATGTCGCGGCTGTTCCGCTCCAGAAAATGCGCCGCCAGCAGCGGAATGTCTTCCTTCCGTTCGCGCAGCGGTGGCAGCGTCAGCTTCACCACGTTCAACCGGTAGTAGAGATCGCGGCGGAACTTCCCCTGCTCCACCATGCCGGTCAGATCCTGATGCGTCGCCGCCAGCACCCGCGCCCGGATCGCTACCGCGTGGCTCCCGCCCAGCGGCCGCACCTCTTTCTCCTGCAGCGCCCGCAACAGCTTCGCCTGCAGATCCAGCGGCAGCTCCGCAATCTCGTCCAGGAAAACCGTCCCGCTGCCCGCCGCCACCAGCAGCCCGTCATTCGGCCGGTGCGCGCCCGTGAACGCTCCCTTCACGTGCCCGAACAATTCGCTTTCGATCAGCGTCGGCGCCAGCGAGCCGCAGTCCACCGGCACAAACGGCTTGCCTGCGCCCAGCCCGTTGGCGTGGATCGCCCGCGCCACCAGCTCCTTGCCCGTCCCGCTTTCGCCCAGGATCAGCACCGGGTGCGTGCTCTGCGCCACCCGCCCCAGGATGCGGAACACCTTCTCCATCTCCGGGCTTTGCCCCAGCAGGTTCCCCTGGCCGGAGCGCAGCCGTTCGCGCAGGCCGCGGCTCGCCGTGTCCAGCGTGCGCCGCCGCGCCAGCCGCCGCAGCACCACCGCCAGCTCTTCCGCCGTGAACGGTTTCACCAGATAGTCGCTGGCCCCGAAACGCAGGGCTTCAATGGCCAGTTGCACCGTCGAGGCGGAAGTCATCCACACCACCGCCAGCTCCGGACGCATCTGCCGCAGCTCCTCCAGCACCATGCATCCGTCGCTCGTCGCAATCTTCTCGTCCACCAGCACGATGTCCGCGCCCCGCGCCAGCAACAGCTCCCGCGATCGTGCGCACAAGTCCGCCTCGTGCGCCACCATTCCTTCCAGCCGCGCGATCTCGCAACAGGCGCGGCGGATCGACGGATCCTCATCGGCAACCAGCAGGTGCAGCGGAGCAGCTTCCAGCGGTGACGGCATGAGCGGGCCCAGGTTCGACAACGATGCTGTCTCCCATCCTCGCATCATGGCGTCCCGTTCCCGCCCGGAATCGTCGGTTCCGCAGCTACGCAGGGGGTTACGTTAGTCAGGGGCAACTCGATCTCAAAGCGCGCCCCTCGCCGTCCCGCCGAGCCCGCCCGCATCGTCCCGCCCGCTTCCTCCACCAGTTGCCGCGCGATGCTCAGCCCCAGCCCCTGGTGCTGCGCCTCCGGCCACGGTGCCAGGCTCCGCCGCGTCGAGAAGCCTGGCTCAAAGATGCGCTCCAGCAGCTCCGGCCGAATGCCCGGGCCGTTGTCCTCGACCGACAGCGCCACCGTCTCCGCCGCCGCTCCCTCGAAATCATCGGGCAGCGTCCAGAAGAAGCTCGCGCCGCCCCCGCGCTGCGCCGTGATGCGAATTCGTCCGCCCTCCGGCATCGCATCCGCGGCATTCCGCACCAGGTTCAGCAAAATGCGCGTCAGGCTTTCCTCTGAGAGCCGCAGCGTTCCCGCGCAGGGCAGGCATGCCGTTTGCACCACGATCTTCGGTCCCGCTAACGCCGTCAGCAGTCCTCCCAGATGCCGCAGCGCTTCGGCTGCGTCGGTCACCGGCGTCTCCTGCGGCGCGATCTCCCTCTGCCGTCCCGCGCGCGCCAGCCTCGCCAGGTTCCGCATCAGCCCCGCCGACGCCTCCGCCATCGCGGCAATTTCCGTGGCATAGTGCGCGTGCTCCGGTTGCAGCACGCCCGGCTCGCTCAGCAATTCCGCGCACAGCCCCAGCGCCGTCACCAGGTTCCGGGCGTCGTGCGCCAATCCCGCCAGCGCCAGAGCCTGTCCGGCATCCCGCCGCTTTTCCATTTCCGGTTGGGGAGCGGAAGGAACTTCCGGACTCCCAGGCCGGAGCTCCGGAACAGGTTGAGCCAGCGCAGTCGATCCCATCGTGCGGCCTTCCTTTCTTGCCCGTTCTTCGTGTCCGTTCTCTCGCCCCGCGGCCGGAGCCGCGACGCTCTGGAGGTCGCCGCGGCCCGCCCGCTTCGTCCAGGTTCGGAATCAGGTTCGAAGTCCGGTTCGGAATCAGTGCCCCACAACAGAACACGTTGGGGGCCAAACCGCCAACGACCTCCATCCATTTGAAACTGAAAGGCTTACTGGCCAACCGCTCGCTCGAGCCTCTTTCGCTCGTTGCGGTAAATCCCTCCCCAATTGGGAATCCCTTGCCCACTCCGCTCTCGCCATCTCCTGCCCCTTCAGCCACTTGCCCGGCCTTTCCCGTTTCCGCACCGCCGCGCCCGCCTTTCCCAAACCCGTACAATGGCCCCATGCCGGAACAACTCTCGGAACAGTTCTTTCGCAGCGGCGGCCGCGCCCCCCACCAGTTGCGCCCGGTGCGCCTCACCCCCGGCTGGACGCAGGTTGCCGAAGGCTCGGTCCTCATCGAGGCAGGCCATACCCGCGTTCTCTGCAATGCCACCGTCGAGCAGGGCGTTCCCGCCTGGCTGCGCTCGAGCGGCCGCGGCTGGGTCACCGCCGAATACGGCATGCTCCCCCGCGCCACCCTCACCCGCACCCCGCGCGAGGCCGAACGCGGCAAAATCGGTGGCCGCACCCACGAGATTCAGCGCCTCATCGGCCGGTCCCTGCGCGCGGTCGTTGACCTGCAGGCGCTCGGCGAGCGCACCGTCGTCCTCGACTGCGACGTCCTCCAGGCCGACGGCGGCACGCGCACCGCGGCCATCACCGGAGCGTGCGCGGCCCTGGCGATTGCTTTCCACCGCATGGTCGCCACCGGCGCCCTCAAGGCCTCACCGCTGAAGCAGCTCGTCGCCGCCACCAGCGTGGGCATAGTCGAGGGCACCGTCCTCCTCGATCTCGCCTACGAGGAAGACTCCCAGGCTGAGGTGGACATGAACCTGGTCATGACCGAAGACGGCGGCCTCGTCGAGGTGCAGGCCACCGCCGAGCGCCAGGCTTTCCCGCGTCCCCGCCTGCTCGCGATGATGGACCTGGCGGAAGCCGGCATCCGTGAGCTGCTCGAAGCCCAGCGCCAGGCCATCGCGGCCGCAGCGCAGGGCTCGTAGTGTTCCCCCCACCACGCCCCGATTCACCCGCACCTGGAACGGGAGGAGCAGCATTCACTCTGTGATCGTTCCCGTCCTGATCGTTGCCTTCGTGGCCACGCTGGTTCGCTCCGCCTTTGGCTTCGGCGAAGCGCTGATCGCCGTCCCCCTGCTGGCATTTTGGATTCCGATACGCGAAGCGGCTCCTCTGGCCCTGCTCTTCTCCATGACAGTCGCGATCGTGGTGGTTGTGCAGGACCGGAAGAAAATTCACCTGAGCAGCGCCACGTGGCTCGTGCTGGCCACCTTGCCGGGAATTCCCCTGGGCATGCTCCTGCTCACCCAGGGTCATCCCGCCCTGGTCAAAGCCGTCCTCGGCGCGCTCATCCTGGCGTTTTCGCTGTGGTGCCTCTCGGCGCGCCGCGCGCCTGCAATCCGCGGCAACGGCCGAGGATGGCTGGTGGCCTGTGGATTCTGTGCCGGGGTTCTGGGTGGCGCCTACGCCATGAACGGGCCCCCGCTGGTGCTTTATGGCGCGATGCGCCGCTGGCCGGCGCCTCAATTCCGGGCTACGCTCCAGGCGTATTTCCTCCCTGCGGGCCTTTTCGTGGCGGCTGGATTCTGGATCTCGGGCTTATGGTCGTCTCAGGTGCTCCACCTCTATCTCTTCGCCCTCCCGGCTCTGATCCCCGCGCTCGTCCTCGGAACCCTCATCAACCGCCGACTCCGCGGCGACGTCTTTCTCAGGATCGTCTACCTGGGCCTGGTAATCATCGGAGCGGTTCTCGTCGTGCAGGGCCTCGGCGCCCGCGGCTGATGGCCGGAGCGCTCGGAACCTGGCATTTAAAAAATGCAGGTTACTTTTGTGTCCTCGTCAACCGTCCACCGCAGACGATAAAATCTAGACGGGCATACTTTGCGTCGCAATCGAGCGGAGGGAGAGGATTCATGTCGAACAATCATCTGACTCCCGGCAAACTGGCCGGGCTCAAGGCCGTATCGGATCAGCGGGGCGTCATCGCCGCCGCCGCCATGGACCAGCGCGGATCCCTGCGCAAGTCGCTGGCGAAAGAAAAGGGCGTAGCCGACGTCCCGGAATCGGCCCTCATTGAGTTCAAGGAGCTGGTGACCGAGGTGCTCACGAAGCACGCCTCCGCCATCCTGCTCGACCCCGAGTTCGGCCTGCCCGCCTCGAAGCGCCGCAACGGCAAAGGCCTGCTGCTCGCCTATGAGAAGACCGGCTACGATGCCGCTCTCCCCGGCCGCCTGCCCGACCTCCTCGACGTGTGGAGCGTCCGTCGCCTCAAGGAAGCCGGCGCCGACTGCATCAAGGTCCTGCTCTACTACACGCCCTACGAAAAGTCCGCGATCAACGACCACAAGCACGCCTGGACCGAGCGCATCGGCGACGAGTGCCGCGCCCACGATATCCCCTTCTTTCTCGAAACCGTCGGCTACGACGTGCACGGCGAGGGCGAGAAGAGCCTGGGCTACGCGCAGAAGAAGCCCGACATCGTCACCGGCTCCATGGAAGAGTTTGGCAAGGAGCGCTACGGTGTCGACGTCCTGAAGGTCGAAGTGCCCATCCAGATGGAGTTCGTTTCCGGCACCAGGGCCTTCAAGGGCCAGGAAGCCTACTCGCGCAAGCAGGCCCTCGAGCACTTCCGCCTCGCCGCCTCTTCCACGCACAAGCCCTTCATCTATCTTTCGGCCGGCGTCTCCAATCCGGTCTTCATCGAGACACTCGAACTCGCGGCCGAATCCGGCGCCCCGTTCAACGGCGTTCTCTGCGGGCGCGCCACCTGGAAGGATGGCATCGCCGTCTACGCGAAGCAGGGCGCGAAGGCCTTTGAGGACTGGCTCAACACCACCGGCGTCGAAAACATCGAGAACGTCAACCACGCCCTCAAGGCCGCCACTTCGTGGTACGACAAAGTCCACGTGCCCGCTCTGGTCTGAGGGCAGCGGAGAAACGGTGAGCGAAAAAATGGCTGGATGAAAAGCGGTTAGCGAATTAGCGGAAAGCGCCAGGCGCCGGGGTCAATCGCTCCGGCGCTTTGATTTTGGGTGTGGGGTCAGTGCACCCGGGCACACTTCGCGCGCCTTAGGCGCGCCGCAGATTCGCCCAGCGCTTCAGCGCTGGGCGAGCTTCGACAAAAGGATGAGTCCCGGAGGGACGGCGCTCTCGGCTTGAGCCCCTGCCGGCTCACGCCGCTGCCTGCTGCGCAACCGCCGCAGCTTTCGGCACCAGGCACACTCGCGCGCACAGCACTACCAGCGCGATCCACAGCAGGTCCGCGACCAGCAGATGCGCCATCTGCAGAGCCGTCGGCGTCAGCAGCGCCAGATCCGCCAGCCCCAGGAAATATTGCACAGCGAGCAGCGCCACCACGCCGCCGGCCAGCCGCCGATCCTCCGCCCGCGCCAGCGACCGCATGGCCAGCCAAACAAGGAAGACTCCCGCCACCAGCGCACACGCCGGATGCAGCCACCGAATCCGCAGCAACCACGAGCTGCCCGGCGCGAAATCCCGCGCCATCGCCCGCCACAAATCGTGCGCCGGATAGAGCGTGTCCCCCAGCGCCGCCAGCGATCCCGTCACCCCCACCACCAACACCGCGGCCAGCCCCGTGATCGCGAGCGCCGGTGCGCGGACTGCCAGGCTTCCGCGCATCGTCCCGCTCCGCCGCGAGAGGAAGTGCGCCGTCAGCGTCAGCGCGGCCAGCAGCAGCAACGTATTCGTCAGGTGCAGGCCCAGATAAAACGCCCGCGCGGGCGACGCATTGTTCGCCGTCAGCCCCAGCTCCACCAGCAGTGCCCCGATCAGCGCCTCATTGAACGTCAGCACCAGCACGGCCACCGCCCACGCTCGCGCCAGGTGCCGCTTCGGCGCAGCGCGAAACGTCCAGATCGCCAGTGCCACCACGCACAGCACGTCGATGCCGCTGGTGGCGCGATGGGCCAGCTCGATCATCGCCGCAATCGTCGGGTGGCGCAGCACCACGGTGCCTTCGCACAGCGGCCAGTGTTCCCCGCAGCCGTTGCCGGACCCGGTCGCGCGCACTGCCGCGCCCCACACGATCACGGCCACGTTGTAAGCCAGCACGCCCCACGCAAAGCGGCGCAGCGCCAATCGCGTCGGGTTATCTGAGCGAGCCATCCAGAAGGAAATCCGCAACTTCGATTCTATCGCCGGTCAGCCCCGTGCCGGCCCTGGCTGCGGTTGCCTGCGAAATTCCACGCTTCCGGCGCAACTCGCCGTCGCGTCCCCGCCATCCTGTTCAGTAGCTATGACAAAAATTCGGCAATGGATGACTGCAATTCTGGCGACGGCGCTGGTGCTCGTGCCGGCGTACGCGGTTTCTCGCGCTCAATCGGACCAGACTGCGTCGCAGGACGCGCAGCACGCCAAACAACATACAAAACAGGCGGCCAGGGATACCGGTCGCGCCACGAGAAGGACCACGGACAAGACTGCGAACGCCACAAAAAGAGACTCGAAAAAAGGCTGGCACGCCACCAGGCGCACCACTCAAAAAGCCGCCCGCAAGACGAAGAACACCACGAAGGGCGCGGCGCGCGGCGCCAAAGAGGGCGCGCAGCAGCCGCAACAGTAAGGGCTGTTGAGCCGGGGGGGAGGCACGAGTCCCACGGGATGGCGCTGCGAATCGCGACATTTCCCCGACGGCCGATACCCCAAAACCGCGGCCTTCAGATGATCCCGAAGTAGTGCCCCAGTCCCACCGTGAAGAGGAAGCCGCCGTACAATACATGCTCCATCGAGCTGGTGCACAGCGACCGCGTGTTGTGATAGCGCGTCGCGAACAGCAGGCCGCCCGGCAGCGTTAGTGCCGGCGCGATCCAGTTCCGAAAGATCACGTGGGAGAAGCAGAACGCCAGCCCGCTCATCACAATCAGCGCCGCTGCGCGCTGGTTCGGCTTCAGCTGCAACAGCGGCCGGTAGCGGTGAAAAAGAAACACGCGATACACCAGCGTCTGCGGCGCCACCGAAACAATCGGATACGTGATCAGGATCAGGACCCACAGAAAAGGCTCGCGCCGCGGCAGTCCGAACAGCCGGTGCGGCGCGTACATCCACACCAGTGCGGTGATCGCTGCCGCGCCCGCCAAAAACAATCCCAGAATCTGCGGAAGCTGCCGACCCATCGGCGCGGCATTCCACAACTGCCCTCGATCGAACGTCGGATCCAGCAGCAGCAAAGTCAGGCAGATGGCCGCAGCCAGCCACAGCATCTCCAGCGCGTTCACCCGGCCGGTCAGGCGCATGCAGAACGCCAGCGGCCCTCCGATATACAGCACCATGAATTCCAGCAGCAGCCGCGATCGCGTCTGCGCCGACGCCGCATGCCTCGAGATCGCCGGCGCTGCCGGAGCAGGGAACTGCAGCACCCGCCCCGTATGCGGCAACGGGGCCGGAAATCCGGCAGCTTGTGGTAGGGGAACCAGTTCGGGACCGGGTTGGGGGCCGGGAGGGAATTCCGGGTTTGGGTCCGCCGAGTGCTGAAGGGCCATCGTAACTTCCGGCTGCGGTCCCGGAAGTCTACGCCTTATCCGGCCGCCAGCTCTTTGGCGCGCTCGGTGGCGCGCATAACTGCTTTGATGAGCGTTACGCGCAACCCGCCTTCCTCCAGCTCCAGGATTCCGTCAATGGTGCATCCGGCCGGAGTTGTCACAGCATCCTTCAGCAGAGCCGGGTGGTACCCGGTCTCCAGCACCATCTTGGCCGCGCCGAAGGTGGTCTGCGCCGCCAGCAGCGTCGCAATGTCCCGCGGCAGCCCCACCTTCACGCCCGCCTCTGCCAACGACTCCAGAATGATGTAGATAAACGCAGGGCCGCTGGCGCTCAGCCCCGTTACCGCATCCATGTGTTTCTCGTCCACCACCACCGTGCGGCCCACGGCGGCAAACAGGCTCTCCGCCAGTTCCATATGCTCCGGGCGCACAAACCGGCCGCGGCACAACGCCGAAATCCCCGCGCCCAGCATCGAAGGCGTGTTCGGCATCGCCCGGATTACCGGAACCTCCTCCACCGCAGCGCGCTCTATCGCCTCCGTCCGTACGGACGCCGCAAACGAGATCAGCAGTTTCTCCGCTGTCAGCGCGGGCCGGATCTCTTCGACCAGCGCCGGAACCTGGAATGGCTTCACGCCCAGCAGAAGCACGTCGGCCGCGTCCGTCGCCGCCACGTTGTCGGTGGACACCTGAATGCCCCATTGCGCGGAAAGCGCCGCGGCGCGCTCGGCGTGAGCCACCGTGGCCAGCAGCCGCTCGGGCGACAGGATCTGCTGCTTCAGAAACGCCTGCAGCAGGATCCCGCCCATTTTGCCCGCGCCCAGTACCGCCACCCGCGCGCTGGAAAGTTGAGGAAGCTTGTCGGCCATGGTCCCTTCAGCATACAGGCAGGCAGCGCTCAGCAGACATCGACCGTGCCAGGGCAATCGCATGAACGCATCGGCTGACGGAGTCGGTCGCGCCCTGCGCGACGGCGGTAGAAGCCCCGGCCTTCAGGCCGGGGATCGACAGCTATCTTGAAGCGGCCTTTAGGCGCGGAAGACCTCTTTCTTCCGCTTAGGGCACGAGGTCAGCCGATGCGTTTCAGGGCCCGCTGCGCCGCAAGGTGGTCGTTATCGATATTGGCTCGCTGGAACATCTTCTTTGCCGTTGCCCCGGATTGCTTCACGCCGCGCCCTTCGAGATACGCCCATCCGAGGTAGAAGTACCCATCGTCACGACCCGAATCGGATATGTTGCTTGACTTGGTTGCGCGGCGGAAGCAGCGAACGGCTGCTGCGGGATTGGCCCGGACGCCTTTTCCCCAATACAGGTGAACTCCAAGCTGGATCAGAGCCTCTCCGTCGCCGCTGGCTGCGGCCTTCCGAAACCAGGCAACCGCGTGGCGAAAATTGCCGATTTCGCGCCAGGTGATGGCGAGGTTGACGACGGCGCAGCCGGTGTTCCCTCCGCGGCACGCCCGTCGTAGCCACAGAAGTGCTTGCTGCGTGTCTTTGGCGATGCGATCGCCATTGCCCAGCATGACGCCAAGGTTATTCTGGGCGCATGCGTTCCGATGTTCCGCAGCGCGGCGGAGCCATTCGAGTGCTTTCTGAGGGGAACGCCGAACGAGAATTCTCCCCGTCTTGTCTTTGCAGCCCTCATCATACCGATCGCTCACGCCCCACTCGGCCTCGGCATCACCTGCTCTGGCCTTTGCCCGCAGCGCGGCCCATTCCGCGGCAGACATTCTGTATCCGCAATGCGGGAATCCCGGCCAGTTCCTTGGCAGTTTCCACGGTTGGCCGGGATCGATGATCGGCTTTGGGGCCATCGCTCGGGCAGTTCCACCAGCGAACCAAGGATACTTCGTAAACCTCTCCTCGTTCGGGCCTTCCCTGCGCTCGGTGAAATCAATACGGCTGGACACGCTCTGTGCGCCGGAGGCGCAATGGAGATTAGCCCAGCGCTTCACAGGCTGTTACGAAACTTTTCAGAAGCAGCCAGATCCGTGGTGCTGGTGCGGAATCATCCATATTGAATCGTATTGAACGGCCCCTTCGCATTGAGTTTCGTAACAGCCTGTTCAGCGCTGGGAGAGCGCAAACAGGAGAACGAGTCCCGGAGGGACGGCGCTACGATTGAATGGCCCCGGAAGCGCTCACCCTACGCCATCCCGCCCTATTTCGCAGGCTGCGCGTTCATCCACGCCGCTACCTGATCGGACAGCATGTCCAGCGGCAGCGCGCCGGATCCGATGATCTCCTGGTCGAACGCGCGCACATCGAACCGCTCGCCCAGAGTCTTTTGTGCCGCGGCCCGCAATCCCAGGATCTCCAGCTCGCCCGTCTTCGCCGCCAGCGCATCCCCCGGATCGGCAATCATCTGGTCCACAGCCGTCTCGATCGCCGCATCGCTCAGTCGGGAATGCGCATGGTAGTAATCGATCGCCTGCTGCCGCGTCCAGCGGTCGGCATGGATTCCCGTATCGGCCACCAGCGCGATCGAAGCGTCCTCGTCAAATTCCAGCCGCGCGACCTGGGCGTATGGATCCTGATAGAGACCGGCATCCTGCGCGAGTTGCTCCGCGTAGAGTCCCCATCCCTCGGTAAAAGCGGACACCGTAAGGCAATGCCGAAACGCCGGCAGCGTCGTCTGCTCGCGCTGGACCCACATCTGAAGTCCCTCGCCAGGTACAACCTCGTCGTACACGATCGACTCCACATCCGCCAGCGACCGATGCGCGAGGTCCGAGCTGTTCACGTACAGCGTCCCGCCCTGCGTGGCCACCTCAAAATGTGCCGCGCCCTGATCCGGCTCCGCCCAGGGCGGCATCGCTTCCACGTTCACCGCCATCTGCGGTGCGGCCGCAAACAGCTCCGGCAGTTTCGTGCTGACCGGTGCGATCGCTTTCCGGTAAGCGTCCACCAGCTGCGCCGCGCTCGTCGCGTGCAAATGCGGATCGGCCGCCATCGCCGTCCGCAGCGCCGCCAGCGTTGGATACCCCAGCTTCTTCCCCACCGCCAGCTCAGCAGCCTCATCCTGCGTCACCCAGCTCTCGCCCAGTTGATGAATCTGCGTAGCCGTGAAATCCGTCGTCGTCTTCTGCTTCACCAAAAACGCGTAATACGCCGCGCCATCCGGCAGCGCCCAAGCCCCATCGCCGCCGCGCGCAGCCGGGATGTACACCGCTTGCAGAAACTTTGCGAATCGCTGGTACGCCGGATACACCTGCTTCGTGATCGCCGTCAGCACCTCCTGCCGCAGATTCGCCTGGTCGGCGGCGGAAATCGAAGCAGGGAACTCGCGCAGCGGCACGGCGAACGGACTGTCCTCCGGCTTTTGCGCCAGCAGCGTATTGGTCTCCGCCAGCAGCTTCTCCAGCGTCGACTTCGGCGGCACGCGCTTGTCCTCGATCCCGATCATGATGTTGTCGGTGATCTGCCGGAAGGCCGAGGGCACTTTGTCCAGGCGATTCGCGTAGTCGTCGTAATCCTGTGCGGTCGCGAAGTGTAGCTGAGCCGCCAGATGCGGCAACGTCGCCGGCAAGCCGCTGAACGCCGTCACCGGCATCTCCCACGGTTTGAACTGCGAAGCCTCCTGCGCCCGCATCAGCTCGCGGATCATCAGATCCCGGCTCAGAATCTCCTGCTCCGGCATTCCCGCCGTGTCGATCGCCGCCAGCCGCGCGACAAACTGCGCATCCCGCGCGAGCTGATCGTTGTACCCCGCCACAGACTCGTCCGGAAGTTGCGTGTCATACCGCTGATCGCCGATTTCGGACGCCAGAATCGGCGAATGACTCAGCCGATCCTGCCAAACTTCCTCGAACAGGTCGTTGAGGGACTTAGTGCGCGCAGCCAAATCGGCCTGCGCCACCGCCGCCGGCGAGATTTGCGAGCTTTGTGCGGGCGCAAAAGCAGCGCCGCAAAAGAAAAAGGCAAGGAACGGCAGGAAATGGAGCTTCATGGAAGGCTTGAGGACAGAATACAGGGCCGGGCCAAGGCAGGTCGGCGTGGGCCTCAGGCTACGGCGGCGCCGACTCTTTCCTGGGTGGATGCGGCCGCATCCACCGCCGGCATCACGATCGAGAAGACCGTCCCGGAGCGGAGCGGACCGCAGCGCGTCCGCACCTGCATCTTCCAGCCATTGCGCCGCAGAATCTCCCCGGTGACCCACAATCCCAGCCCCGTGCCGGTCTCGCCTTTGGTGGTCACGAAAGGTTCGAAGATCGTCGGCAGCAGCGAGCGCGGAATGCCCGACCCGGTATCCCCGATGGTCAGGCGCACCCGCGGGCCCTCAGGCCCTGATTCCACCGACAGCCGCAGCCGCAGCCGTCCGCCGTGCCGCATGGCATCGATCGCGTTGCCCACGATATTCGCGATGACCTGGCGTAACTCGCCCGGACTGGACAGCACGGCTGCCTCGGGAGCAAAAACCTCCAGCCCCGCCTCTACGTTCGCGGCCGCCAGGCGTGAGTGATACAGCACCAGTACCGACCGCACCACGCCTTCCACCTGCGTGTCCACCGGATGGTTCGGCTCGCGGTAAAACCGCAGCGTGTGCCGCGTGATCTCCGCCACGCGCGCCAGTTCCTGGTCGGCTGCCTCCAGATACCGCTTCCCCTTTTCGCCATCCGGGCAGTCACGCATCAGGTAGAGCAGGTTCGTCACCGCTTCCAGCGGATTGTTGATCTCGTGCGCGATGCTGGCCGCCAGCCGCCCCGTCACCGCCAGTTTCTCCGAGCGCCGCAGCGCCTCCTGCGCCCGCGAGTATTGCGTCATCTGTTCCCGGATCTGATACTGCCGCAGCCGCCCCCGTAGTGCGATTTCCAGCGTGCTCAGCAGCGTTTCCGGCCGGATCGGCCGCTCCAGCAGGAAGATATTCCCCAGCGGCTGGCGCAGCGTGCGCAGGCGCTCGCTCTGGATGGTCACGCGGCCGCCTACCGTCAGCACAATCAGCGGAAAATCCGACCACGGCGGCTGGTTGTTGATGACGGTGCGCAATCGCGTGATCGCGCTTTCCGAAAGTGCTTCTTCTGAGAGGATCGCCGCGCCCGCGCCCCGCTCGATTTCCAGGCACAGTTCTTCCACCGATGCCGCCGCATGGCAGGGCATCCCCCGCCGCGCCAGTAATCCCGCGATCAGCAAACTGTCTTTCCCGGTGGGCGCGAGGATGATGGTTCGGCTGTCGTGTGGCGAAGGTTTAAGCTCGGGTACCAGCGGTTTCCTCCCCAACAGCTGACTGTCCAATGAGTTTGGGTACTCCCGTGAGGACCCCTTCGAATTCGGTGAGCGGGTTGCCGACCCGGAGCACGCCAGGCTCCATGAACAGCTCCCGGATGCTCCGCTCGTGGGTGCCGCTGCGCTTCTTGACCACCGACAGCGCCTGGCGGATCTGGCCGCGCCGCTCGAAGTAGCGGAACAGCAGGATCGTGTCGGCCAGGTAGCTCACGTCCACCGGCGACTGCATGGAAGTGCCGATCACGCCCGCCTGAGCCAGGGTCACGATGGTCGCAATGCCCTGCTGTCCGAGGTACGAGAACAGCTCATGAAGCTGCAGCGCCAGGTACTGCTCCGTGGGCATGGCATTCAGCAGCCCGTTCATGCTGTCGATCACCAGCACCCGCAGATTCTGGTGATCCACCAGCGCCCGCACCTGCGAGATGAATTCGCCTGGAGACAGCTCGGCCGGGTCGATCTGCTGCATCTGCAGAACCCCGTCGGCCAGCAGCGGATCGGGATCGAGGCCCAGACCGCTGACCCGGTCCACCAGCGTGCCGAGCGATTCGTCGAACGTGAAGATCATCGCCTTCTCGCCCCGCTGCGCCGAGCAATACGCGTAGTGGAAGGCAATGGTGGATTTGCCGCAGCCGGCCGGCCCTGTGAGCAGCGTGCTCGTTCCCGTGTGGATCCCGCCGCCCAGCAGATCGTCGAGCTCGGTCAGGCCGCTTGGGACCAGCCTCCGCTCGAATCCCGGATTGTGCTCCGCCGCAATCAGCCGCGGGAAAATCTCGAGTCCGCCCGTCCGGATAATGTAATCGTGATAGCCCTCGCGAAATGCCGACCCGCGCAGTTTGTGGACCTGAATCCGCCGCCGGTTGATGCCATAGTCCCGGCCAATGCTTTGCATCAGGATCACCCCGTGAGCGATGCTCTGCAGTTGCAGGTCGTCGTTGCTGTTGCTCGTGCGGTCGTCCAGCATCAGCACCGTGATGTTGCGCCCCGAAAGATGCCGCTTGAGCGCGAGAATCTGTCGGCGGTACTTCAGCGGATCGCGTGCCAGCATGCGCAGCTCCGCCAGCGAGTCGAACACCAGCCGCTGCGGCTTCACCTCGTCCACCTGTTGCAGGATCGAGGCGATGGTGTCGGCCAACTCCACTTCCGAGGGATGAAAGACCGTGTATTGCGCTTCCGGCTTCAGGTCGTCTTCGGGAGGAATCATCTCGAAGATCCGGAGGCCTTCTGAGTTCCACCCGTGCGACTGCGCCACCTGCCGGAGCTCCTCGGTGGATTCCGACAGCGTCACGTAAAGAACGGTTTCGCCTTTGCGGAGGCCTTCCAGCAGAAATTGCAGCGCAAGCGTCGTCTTTCCAGTCCCCGGGTCGCCTTCAATCAGATACAGATGGCCCTGGGGAAAGCCGCCGTGCAGGATGTCGTCGAGGCCTTCGATTCCGGTTTTCAGGTGGTGGATCCCCGGATGGTGATTTCGTACAGAATCATCGGCCGTCGCAGCTTGCGGAAGGCCGGATGTTGCGGTCGTGCGGGTCACCTGCTTCGTCTCCAAATCGTGGCAGTGCTTCAGGAAAACAATCTCCAGAATCCCAGATCATTTTCCAAAAAAGACTCCCGGTTCGATGCGAAGATCAAGCCTCCGGTTGGTCGCGGAGCACGAACCTCGATGGAGGTCCTCTGCACCCGGCCGCGCAGCCCGGGCAACGGAATTCCCACGCAGGGGCTGGCTAGGAAACGGCCCGTTCTTCGCCCGTCTCCAGCAGCCGATACAGTGTCGATCGGCTGATGCCGAGCAGCCGCGCTGCGCGCACTTTGTTGCCATTGCATCGCGCCAGAATCCGCGTGATGTGCCGCAGGATCGCCCGATCGAGGTTCGGGTCCTCGGCTTCCGGATCGTTCACCGCCGCTGCCGCGGTAGTCGCCGGCCACTCCAGTCGCGGCAGGTCCACCGGGCGAATCCACTGCCCGGGGCAATCCATCGCCGCTCCCGAAATCACAGCCTCCAGCTCCCGCACATTCCCCGGCCAATCATGCGCCGCCAGTCGCGCCAGCGTTCCTGGCGCGAATCCGCGCAGCACGCGCGCCTGCTCCTTCATCCAGCGCCGCAGAAACATCGCCGCCAGCAGTGGAATGTCATCCCGCCGCTCGCGCAGCGGAGGCAATGCGAACCGGATCGCCGTCAGATGCCCCGCCAGGTCGGAACGGAACCCTCCCGTCGCCGCCAGCCGGCGCAGCGGCTGGCTCGATCCCGCCACCAGTTGCAGAGGTCCCTGCGTCAGCCCCTGCCGCATCCTCTCGTGTGCCGCGCGCTCCAGAAAATCCCGCAGCCCGCGCTGCTGCTCCGGCCCCAGTTCATCTACGCGCGAAATCCACAGTAGCCCGTGCCCCGCTTCCTTCCAGAACCCCTGAGCGTTTGCCAGAAAATCGGCAGCGACATACGGCGCGAACGGCCCTCCCGCCGCCGGTCCCAGACGGTGCAGCGTCTGCGCCAGCAGCAGCTTGCCCGTCCCCGCCTCCCCCTCCACCGTGGCCAGCCGAAAGTGCGGCGCGGTCGACTTCATTCGCGCAAACAGGTGCTGCATGGCGAGGCTCCGCCCTGCCATCGCCCCCAGCATCCACGCGTCGGGGTTCAGCATTTCCGGGCGCAGCGCTTCAGCCGGAAGCGTCTCTATGACCGCCAGCGCGGAGCTGCCAGCCCACCTCTCCGCCTGCTGCCCCTCATGTTCTGTGCCTGTCTGTGCGGGATACACGGCCCTGGTCCACTCCCGGATGCTGCTCTTATCGGCAATCCCTCGCGCGAGTTGAAACGCAGCCCCGCCCCCGCTCCCCAGAATTCCCTCTTTGGGCAAACTGCCCCGGAGCCGGCGTCGATCCGAACAAAATTAAGGACAACCTCCGCTATCCAGGTTCCCGGGAACGGCATCGTACCTGATCGAGCGCCACCTCGCGCCAGATTTTCGATTGGGAAAACCCACTACGGAGTGTGCTATGAAAGCTTTCCTCAGACTCGGCCTCCTGTTGCTGCCGGCCCTGTTGCTGCTCGGTCTGCTGCCGGCGACCTCGCCCGCACAGATCGGCATCGCTGTTTCCATCAACACCATGCCGCCTCCGCTGCCGGTGTATGATCAGCCGCCCTGCCCCGACGAAGGCTACCTCTGGGAGCCTGGCTACTGGGCCTGGGGTCCGGATGGCTACTACTGGGTTCCCGGCGTCTGGGTAGAACCGCCTCAGGCCGGTCTCTTCTGGACTCCAGGCTACTGGGGTTTCGTCAATGGCAATTACATGTGGAACGAAGGCTACTGGGGCCCGCAGGTCGGCTTCTATGGCGGCATCAATTACGGGTTCGGCTATCCCGGCGAGGGCTTCTACGGTGGCATGTGGCAGGGCAACCGCTTCCGCTACAACGTCGTGGCCTGGCACGTCGGCGGTGGCTTCCACGACACCTACCGCGCGCCCGTGACCTATCGTCCTGGCAATTGGGGCCGCGCCAGCTTCAACGGTCGGGGCGGCGCGGAGGCACGTCCTACTCCGCAGGATGAGCGCGCCATGCACGCGCAGCATTTCCACCCCACGCAGCAGCAGATGGCGCATCGCGACATGGCTGCCCGCAACACCGAGTACCAGTACAAGAACAACCACGGCAAGCCGCAGCATGCTGCCATGGCGCGCCCCGCTGCTGCCCCGGCCAGAAACCAACAGCGTCCCGCGCAGAACGGGCGGCAGAATGCCCGGCCTAATCAGCAGACTCGTCGGCCCGCTGCGCAGCCGGCCCGCCGGCCTCAGACCCAAAATCAGTCCAGACCGCAGAGCCGTCCAACCCCAGCGCGGCCGCAAACCCAAACCCGGCCCCAAACCCGTCCGCAGTCGCGTCCCGAAACCCGTCCCGCGACGCGTCCCGAAACCCGTCCCGCGACGCGTCCCGAAACCCGTCCCGCGACGCAGACCGAAACCCGGCCCCAGGCGCGTCCGCAGCCGGAGCGCCCGCAAAGCCGTCCGCAGCCGGAAACCCGTCCGGCTCCGCAGCAGCGCCCCGAGTCGCGTCCGGCCCCGGAGCAGCGTCCCCAGAGCCGCCCCGAGTCTCGCCCCGCCCCGCAGTCCCATCCGCAGAGCCGGCCCGAGTCTCGTCCCCAGCCGGAGAGCCGCCCCGCTCCGCAGTCGCGTCCCAAGGCTTCTGAGAAGCCGCATCCGCAAGCCTGATGCGGTCGTTGCCAACCCGCAACCAAAAAGGGCAGGCTCTCAGGCCTGCCCTTTTCTTTTTCAGGTCGCCCGCGCTTCAGGCTCGCTGGGCGCGCGGTGAAGGCTGATCGGAGAAGATTTTGCCGTCCCGGATGTGCACCACGCGGTGCGCGTACTCCGCAATATCGGCCTCGTGCGTTACCAGCACGATCGTATTGCCGTGGCTGTGAAGATCGTCGAACAGCGCCATGATCTCCACGCCCGTTTTCGAGTCCAGATTCCCCGTCGGCTCGTCGGCCAAAATAATCGACGGATGGTTCACCAGCGCTCGCGCCACCGCAACACGCTGCCGCTGCCCGCCGGAAAGCTCGTTCGGCTTGTGCTGCATGCGGTCGCCCAGCCCTACCGCATCCAGTGCCGCGCGCGCTCGCCGGTCGCGCTCGTCAGCCGGTGTGCCGTTGTAGATCAGCGGCAGTTCCACGTTGTGCAGAGCGGTCGCGCGTGCCAGCAGATTGAAGGTCTGAAAAACGAAACCAATTTCCTTGTTCCGGATCCGGGCCAGCTCATCGTCGTTCAGCTCGCTCACCAGATGTCCGTTCAGCCAGTACTGGCCCTTCGACGGTGTGTCCAGGCAGCCGATCAGGTTCATCAGCGTCGATTTCCCCGAACCCGACGGTCCCATGATCGCCACGTATTCCCCGCGAGCGATGCGCAGCGAAACTCCCTGCAGCGCCTGGACCTGCTGCTCCGATCCCATGTCGTAGGTCTTCCACAGATCCTCGACCACGATCATGTCGGCCGGCGCCGCGCCCGCGGTCACTGCTGCTTCCGAGCTTGTCTGTGAGGCCATGCCGGCTCCTGTCGTGCTGCCAGTGTACTGCGCGCTGGGCCGCAGCCCGGCTTCGCGCGATTGCGAATCCATATCTATGAGGATGAGGAATTGTCGCTCGACGATGTGGAATTATCCTTCGCCGGCGTCGCCAGCGACGTGTCTTCCTTCACCAGCGATCCTTCCTTCATATCGCGCAGCACGCGATACGTGCCGGTGACGATCTTGTCGCCGGGCTTCAGCCCGCCGAGCACTTCGATCGTCGTCGCGCCCGTCACTCCTGTCGTGACCGGCACAAAATAGGCTCGGTCCTTGCCCTTGTCCTTGCGCACCACAAACACGCCCTGCACCAGCGGTGACGGCGCCAGCGGATTCCCCGCGTTCGTGTTCGTCGCGGCGGAAACCGTCTGCAGATGGCTCGTGTCGTCCTTCAGGTGTTTCGGATCCCGCATCACCAGAGCCTCAATCGGGATCGCGACAATGTCCTTCTTGCTCGAGGTGATGATCTTCGCTTCGCAGGAAAGCCCAGGCCGCAGCTCATCCGTCGGATGATCGAGCGTCACCACGACCTTGAAGTCCTTCGCTTCTTCCACGCCGCTGGTCGCCTCGCTCGTCGATTGCCCGCTGGAGCGCAGCAGCGCCTGGTCCCCCACCTCGGTCACGTGCCCCTTGAACGTCTTGCCAGGAATCGCGTCTACCGTGACTTCTGCTTCCTGCCCGTTCTGCACGTTCACGATGTCCGTCTCATCGACCTTCACCTCGGCCGTTACGACGGACATGTCGGCCAGCGTCATGATCGTCGAGCCTTCGGTGTTCTGGATCCCCGGCACCACCATCTCACCCTGCCGCACCGGCTCATTCGTCACAATCCCGTTGAAGGGAGCGATGGAGATGGTCTGGTTGTAGACATCCTGGTCGAAGACGAGCGTAGCCTGCTGCGTTTTCAATTTGGCGCGCGCGGACGCCGTCTGCGCGATCGCCTGAGCCAGCTGATCCTTCGCCTGCGCCACGCTCGCTACGTCCAGCTGATAGTTCGCCACCGCGGTGTCGTAATCCTGCTGCGACATCACCTGGTCCTTATAGAGAGCGACGGCGCGCTGATAGGCCAGCTTCTTCTGCTGCAGGTCGGCCTGGGCGTGCTGCACGTTCGCCTGTGCTGAGGTCTCCGCCGCCAGATACGAATTGATGTCCGTCCTTGCCGACGCGATCGAAGCCTCCTGCCCCACGATGTTCGCGCCCTGCTGCGTGTTCTCGATGGTGGCGACGATCTCGCCCTTGTGAACCTTGTCGCCCTCTTTCGCATAGAGGTTGGTCACGCGCCCCATGGCGTTCGCGCCCACGTTCACATAGATCTTCGGCCGGATTTGTCCAGTCGCGCTGACCACAGCCACCAGGTCCTGGCGCGTCACGGTACTAATCAGGCATTTGGTGTAGCCGGCCTGCGCACGCACCACGGTCCCGATAACGATGCCCAGGACAATGACAACCGCGCCCACGATGAGCAGGATTTTTTTCAAGGCATTTCCCTCGCGAGGGGCTACGCAAATCTGCTCGCGTTAGTTCCCTCAGCTTCTCCCCATCCGGCGCCGCCCCGCGCCGGCACACCCTCAGCCCGGGGTATGGCTTCCACCCCTCAGCCCTGGACGTCGGCCCTCGCAGCCCGTAACTTGCCGGAAGAGATTCCACTTGATGATAACAGTTTGGGCCCCGCCACAGTCTCACCGAAAGCGGCCCGGCAAGCGGAACCGCCGCCTGCGGACGGCTCCGATCACCCATACCCTGACGGCGCCTGGGGACCAGTCGTGGAGCCCGCCATAACCTTCGTGGCAGCAGGAACTTTTCAGAGCGGTGCACCCTCCACGAATTGCTTGAAAGCTCCGCTCCGGCCCCGTAGAATTGAATTCGCTCGAAGGAGCAGCTGTTCCCTCATGTCCAGGATCCGATCCTCCGTTCTTTCCGTCTTTCTGATCGCTTTGCTTGCCGGCGCGGGTTGCGCCGTCCTCCAGGCGCAAAACCAGGATACCCAGCAGACCCCCCCGGGCCAGAATCCGCTCAACCGCAAGCTTTCCAATAAGGAGCGGTTCAAGCAGCAGAAGGAACTTCATCAGGAGCTCAGCGAAACCTACAAAAAGTGGCTCAACGAGGACGTTCGCTGGATCATCACCCCCGAAGAGAAGAGGGCCTTCCTCAGTCTCTCCAACGACGAGGAGCGCGACGCCTTCATCGAGCAATTCTGGCGCCGTCGCAATCCCAACCCGGATTCTCCCGATAACACCTTCCGCGACGAATACTATCGCCGCATTGCTTACGCCAATGAGCATTTCGCCGCCGGCGAGCCCGGCTGGATGACCGACCGCGGCATGATCTACATCAAGTTCGGCGCTCCGGACAGCATCGACTCCCATCCCAGCGGCGGCCTCTATGAGCGCCCCATCGACGAAGGCGGCGGCGAGACCTCCACCTTCCCCTTCGAGGACTGGCACTACCGTTATCTCGAGGGCATCGGCGAGAACATCGACATCGAATTCGTCGACTCCTGCATGTGCGGCGATTACGAAATGACCATCGACCGCTCCAAGAAGGACGCCCTGCTCCACGTTCCCGGCGCCGGCGAGACCCTCTACGAGCAGATGGGCATGGCCAAGAAAGCCGACCGCTTCAAAGGCGGTCTCGAGAACCTCGGCCCCGGTCCGCAGTCCGCTACCATGCAGGGCAAGGAATTCGACCGCCTCGAGCTCTTCTCCAAGCTGGAAGCGCCTCCCGTCATCCAGTTCAAGGACATGGATCTGGCGAACTTCCTCACCAGCCATAAAGTGCTCAGTGGCCCGTTCTTCCCGTTCCAGGTCCGCACGGACTTCGTTCGGATTCTCGATGACAAAGTGCTGGTCCCGGTCACGCTCCAGATCCGCAATCGCGACATGACCTTCAATACCAAGGACGGCGTGGCCACCGCTCACATCGACATCATGGGCCAGGTCTCCACCATCACCGACCGGGTCGTCCAGAGCTTTGAGACCCCCGTCCAGGTGCAGGAGCCGGCCGAGCTGCTCTCGAAGTCCCTGGATAACGTTTCGCTTTACTGGCAGGCGCTGCCGCTCACTCCCGGCCGCTACCGCATCGATATCGCCATTAAGGATGAGAACAACCCCGATCACGTCGGCGTGTGGGCGCAGGCCATCGATGTCCCAGCCTACCGCGATGATCAGCTCGCGGCCTCCTCGCTCATTCTGGCCGACCAGATGGCCCATGTCCCCGCCCAGGAGATCGGCGCCGGGTCCTTCATCATCGGCGATACCTATGTGCGCCCGCGAGTCAGCTTCAGCCCCTCCACCGCTCCCCTCTTCCATCGCACCCAGAACCTGAACTTCTGGATGCAGGTCTACAACCTCGGCCTCGACAAGAAGAGTAAGAAGAACAGCGCGGTAATCGATTACCAGATCGTCGATGTGGCGACCAACAAGACGCTCCTCGACACCAAAGAAGACTCTGACCACCTGAGTCCTACTTCGGACCAGTTGACCCTCGAGAAGACGGTCCCTCTTGCCAGCCTTGAGCCGGGCAAGTATATGGTTAAGATCAGCGTGAACGACGGCGTGAACCGCCAGCAGATTGCCGAGTCCGCCCCGTTCACGGTAGAACAATAGCGGGTTGGCTTCCGGGCCTGGCCCGGGAGCAGCGGTGGAGCGGCCGTCAGAGCCGCCCGCCGGTTGTGCAATTCGGGATGGCGCACTTTCTGATTCGGCGGAAGACACGCAAATCAGAAAATCGCGTTACCGGGCCAGTTAGCGCAAGACCTCAGTGAAGCGAAGTAGCTCCATTACCGGTCCTGTCCTGATTGCGGTGGTTGTGCTGTGCGTCGCCGGTGTCCAGGCGAGCGCTCAGTCCAGCAGCGTAAGCGGCGTCGTGCGCGATAGCCACGGCACTCCGCAGATCGGCGCCATCGTCGAGCTTCTCCGGCCCGACCTCTCCGTCGTCCGCCACGTTTACACCAACGAGCGCGGCCACTACATCATCCCTTCCATCGTTCCCGGAACCTACGAGGTCGAGGCGTCGGGCGCCTTCTTCTTGCCCACCATGCGCGAGAACCTCAGCCTCCTGGCCGGATCCCGCCAGGTGGTGAACCTCACGCTCGACACGCTCTATGAAGCCTTCCGCTGGCTGCCCGCCCAGCCTCGCCAGGCCGACGAGCCCAAAGATGACTGGACCTGGACCCTTCGCCTCTCCGCCAACCGTCCGCTCCTGCGCCTGCTCCAGAACGGGCCCTTGGTGGTGGTCACCGACAGCGCCGGTTCTGAGCCCACGCTCAAGGCCCGCGTCACCGTCTGGGGCGGCGATGCCGGCTTTGGCAACGGCGGCATTCACAATGAATTTGAAATGGAGCGCGCGCCCGACGACACCCGCGCCATGATTCTCCGCGCCGACCTCACCCAGAGCGAGGCCCCCGCGCTGAACGCCGTCCTCGGCTATGAGCAGCGCCTCGCCCTCGGTCGCAGCTTCCGCACCATCAGCGCCATCGAAGATCGCCCCGACATTGCCGGCGGTCCCCACAGCCAGGGTCTCCAGGCCGGCGAAATGCGCAGCGGCGAGACCATGAATTTCGGCTTCCTCCAGGCGCAGGCTGGCGATTCCGCCGAACTCGTCCACCTGAATCGGGTGCTGCTGGCCAACCATCCCTTTGTTGAAATCTCGATGCACCACGGCGAAACCCTCATCGCCTACCGCGTATCCACCGCGCCCGGCATTCAGACCGTCGATGACCTCGACCGCCAGGCCACCGTTGAGCCGACGCTCGCGGAACGCAACGGCGCGCCGGAACTGGAGGAGGGCCTGCGTCAGGAAATCGACGTGGAGCGCTCCCGCGGCAATCTGCGCATGCGGCTGTCCGCATGGCGCGAGCGCGTCGACCACCCTGTCGTCACCGGGGGTGGCACCATCTCCCGCACTGACTGGAACAGCGGCGACCTGCTCTACGACGGATCGAGCGGCCTGCTCCGCGCCGCCGGCCAGAACCTCAGCGGCGATGGCATGATGGGCGAGGTCTCGCAGCAGATGACCGGCAGCATGTGGATCAGCTTCGACGCCGGCGTGGGAGAAGCGCTCGACATGAGCGACGCCGCGCCGGAATCCCAAACGGTCGCCCAGGCTCTGGACGCCATGCGCTCCGCCGAAGTGCCCATGGTTCGGGGCGCGGTCCACGGCAAGCTCGCGCACGCCGGCACCGAGTGGCGGGCGTCCTACCGCTGGCAGAATGCGCGCACGGTCACGCCCGTGGACGCATTCTCCGACGCCTCCCACGATCCCTATCTCAGCCTCTTCCTCCGCCAGCCCATCCGCCTCGGCCGATTGCCGAATGGCGTTGAGGCCCTCGTCGACGTCCGCAACCTGCTGGCTGAAGGCTACCGCCCGTTCCTCTCGCGCGATGGCAGCACCCTCTACTTCGCGCAGGCTGCCCGCTGCGTCGAAGGCGGCCTCTCCTTTAGCTTCTAGGCTGTATCGACATCGAGGATTCCAAAGAGTCTTTTAAATAGGGAGAAGTGTCATTCTGAACGAACGGGGCCCCGAACGCTTTTCAGTTCGGGGGTGGTGAGTGAAGAATCCGCGGTTGCATTTCCGCCCATCTTGGCTTCCCGCCTGATTTCCGCGCCGCGCTCCTCGAGCAGCTTCCTCAAAATCGACCGGTGGCACCGCGCCTCGTTCTCGCAATAGCAGCCCGCCGAAAAATTTGTCTGTCTTGAGAGCGCCGCCAGCAAATCCAGCAACCGCGCTGCTTCCGGCCGCTTCATCTGTGCGCGATATTTTCGCTCGAACGCGCGCCACGCCTTCGCGCCGCCATCGGAATGCATGATCTCGGAGACTAGCTCCTGGCTGGGCGCCAGATCCGGCAGCCACACATCGTAGAAATCCAGCTTCGCAAACTCCGCCTTCGGTACGCCCCGCGGAGGCCGCCGCACCGTCCCCAGCCGCAGGCCTTCGCCGCGCTGGCGCGGCGTTCCCAGCTGGACAACAGCAATCGCCATTTCACTTTCTCCGCTGGCGGCTGGCAGCTGGCGGCTGCCCCTACAGCCGAATGTTGACCAGTCCCTCGGCGCTGCCGGGCGTCGTCGTCGAGGTCTGCGGCGCGCGCCAGTGATCGATGTAGCTGATCTGGTGCACGCAGCTCACCGTGCAATTCGGCGCGCAACTCTTCTCCGTCAGAAACTCCCGCTGCAGATCGGCCTTTGTGTACGCCGCCAGCGGCACACCCGGATACCCGCGCTGCTGCGAGCAGTAGTGCACCAGTCCGTTTTCGCAGATGTACAGGAAGCGCGAGCCCGCCCGGCACCGCCATTCGTTCGGCTGCCCGTTCGCGATCTGTTCCTGGAACTGATTGAACCGCGAATAGTTCTTCTTCTTCCAGGAGCGCATCTCCGTCCACACCGTGCGCTCCTCCGCGCCCAGCGGCTTCAGTTGCCCGTCGCCATCGTGGATGATCCCAATCGTCGAGGTGAATCCCAGTCCCACCGCGCGCCGCCCGATCGTCAGCGCGTCCTGCGGATTCTTGATCCCGCCGCCCACCACGGAGTTGATGTTCACGTGGAAGTCCGCGTGTTCCGCCAGGAACTGCAGCTTCTTGTCCAGCACCTTCAGGCTCTTCTTGGAAATCTCGTCCGGCTGCACGTTATCGATCGAAATCTGCAGGTGATCGAGCCCTGCCTTGTTCAGCCGCTGGATGCGCTCCGGCATCAGCAGATAACCATTCGTGATCATCCCCGCCATGCGCCCGTGATGCCGGATGCGCGCGATAATCGCGTCCAGTTCGGGGTGCAGCAGCGGCTCGCCGCCGGAAATCGTGATGATGCTCGTCCCCAGCCGCGCCAGGTGATCGATCCGCCGCAGCATCTCGTCCAGCGGCACCGGGTCGGAGTGATCGTCGTACTCGTTGCAATACGCGCACGCCAGATTGCACCGCCGCATGGGCACAATCTGCGCCATCACCGCGTGTCGGGTGGAAGCCAGCGCGTGCCCGATCAGCGTCAGCTCGCGCGCCTTGCGCGATGCCGCCTTCAGGCGCCGCGAAACCGTCATTTTGCGGGCCGGCGTCACCGCTGTGGACTGGGTCGAAGACATGATCTCTCTTCATTGAAACACACGCCCACATGCGGCGCGACAGCCTTGAATCCAACGGCGAAAGCGCCGCCGCGAATGGCTTTGGAATGAGAGTGATTGGTCCCGCCACGAACCGCCTGCGGTCCCAGGTCGTCCCTGGTGCTGCGACTGGACGATGTGGTTTCTCGCGCGAAGCGGTCTCGCAAAGCGGGACGACGGTAGAAGCCCCAGCCTTTAGGCTGGGGGAAAGCGGCATAGGGAATGGGGCCTTTTAGGCCCGGGAACTTTCGCGTACTCCTGATTCGGGGCTTTTGAAGCTCGCGGAAAAATGCGCCTGGATCGGGGCTTTGTATCAGGGCACGACTTCAGTCGTGCCGTAACTGGCGCAAAATGAGACCGGCTTTAGCCGCTGCGGCAGGGTTCCTGGTCCCGTCGTGAACTTTTCCGCAAGCTGTCCAGGTCCGGAAAATTTCACGTGGTCAACCTACTGGTGTCCTGAATCATTAATCTCATTCAACTCACAGCGCTGTCATCCTGAAGCGTAGCTCGCCGCGTTTTTGCGACAAACGGGTTCGAAGGATCTGCCGGCCTAATTCTTCAACGAACTTCTGACTCAGGACTCCACAAGCTAATAGCTCACGACCAGCTCACTCGTTGTGTGCACCGGCCCAGCAACCATCTTCATCGTTTGGGTCCGGTGATCGCGCATCACCGTCAGATCCACCGGCTTCCCCTGGCTCGAACGCAGCGCGTGCTCCCACTGGCCCGCGGTGGTAATCGTTTTGCCGTTCACGCGCACAATCACGTCGCCGGCCTTCAGGCCCGCGACTGCGCCCGGACTGTTATCGTCCACCCGCCGCACCAGCAGCCCGTGCCCGCTGTGCACGCCGAAGAAGCGCGCCAGTTGCCATCCCATCGCGTCCAGCTGCAGCCCGGTATACAGCGGATTCGCCACGCCGCCCGCGATGAATCCATTCCCGAACTCCGACCCCGCCGACGGCAGCTGGTAGTCGTCGCTCTCCTCCGGCTCCGGTACCGGAACGTGCTGCGACCATGCCTTCGCTTCCAGCGTCGACCGGTCCGCCAGCTTCACGGTCAGCGTCTGTTCCTGCCCCTCGCGGCTGATCACCAGCGTGATCGTGCGCCCTGGAGGCATCGTTCGCAGCATGCGGCGCAGTTCTGCCTCGCCCGTCACCGTCTGTCCATTGACTGAAAGAATCACGTCCCGAACGCGCAGCCCCGCCTTGGCCGCCGGCGCATCGTGATCCACCGCGATGATCTCCGCCCCCCGCGCATCCTTCAGCTTCAGATCCACCGCTTCCTGCGTGTCGATGTCGCGCGTGCCCACGCCCAGATATCCCTGGCTCGCGCGGTTCAGCAGCGCGTCCTGATCGCCAGGAAACTGCAGATGCTGCGCTCCGTCCAGCGCGGGGCTGTCGTGCACCATGGGGGTGATTTGGCCCAACAGGCCGCTCGCCGGCAGCAGGCATCCGGCCAGCGCCAGCGCGGGAAGGGAATGGAGAATAGGCCTCGGAACCAAACTCATCAAACTTGCGCCTCGCATCTGCCCCAAACTGTCTGACGAACGAGACATGCTTTGGTGAACGCCGCCGCCGCGCCGTCGCGGTACGGTCGTGCGGCCATTACTGAATCTGCTGCGATACCTGCTCCAGAAACTCCCGCGATACATTGCGGATATACGGATTATCGTCCTGATTGGCCACCGTTTGCAGCACTTCGCGCACGCTGGAATCCGCCTCGACAGGAGTCAGCAGCCCGATCGCTTCCGTCCGGATGTCCGGATCGGGATCGTTCAGCAGCGCCTCCAGCACCGCGTCGCGCACCCCCATATCGTCCCCGATATACGGCTGCAAGCCCTCCAGCGCCTTCTGCCGGACGGCTGCGCTGCGATCGTAGCGGAGAGCCACCATCAGCGCGTTCCGAACCGCCCCCTTCGCGCAGACCCGCCCGCTCCGGCACTCCTGCGCCAGCACGTCGACCGAGTTTTCATGGGCCCGCGGATTCGACCGGTCCCGCGCCGCCGCCACCAGCAGCCGCCGAATCTCCGGATCGTCCGCTGTCCCGAACACCGTCTCCGGTACAACGCGATCGAAGCGCACTTCCACGTCCTGCGTGCCCGGCTCCTCCGTCACGCTGCTCACGCGCGCTATCTGTCCAGCATCGAGTTGCGCCAGCACGGGCGCCTCCGGCACGGCGCTCTTCGCCTCCAGCGCCGCTGGCTGCGCCGGAACCGGCTTGCGTCCCAGCCGATAGCCACCCCACCCGCCGGCGCCCACTCCCAGCAGCAGCACCGCCGAAGCCATCACCGGAGCGCTGCCCAGCCGGCCCGCTCCCCGCCGGAAGCTCTGCCACCGCCGCAGCAGAAATCCGCTCCGCGGCATCGCGTCCAGCGCTTCATCCAGCCGCACCCGCGTCCGCGCCAGCAGGCTCGGCGAAGGATCCTCGGCGGGCAGCGCCGACACCGCTTTCTGTAGTCCGGCGACTGCTTCCAGTTCCTGGCGGCAGCTCTCGCAGCCCGCCAAATGCTGTTCCAGTTGGTGCGCCTGATCGTCCGGCAACTCCCCATACGCTGCCAGAACGATACTTTCGTGCGCCACTTCGCAATTCATGGCAGACTCAATGCCTCACTTTGCCCCAAAACTCGTCCTGCTTCCGGATCTCTTCCCGTCCGTTCTTCCTAACCCCTAACCCGTAACCCGTAATCCCTGCCTTACCTCAACTCCGCCAGCTTCACCCTCAGCTTCTTCGTCGCCCGGAACAGCGTGTTCTTCGCCGTCTCTTCCGTCGTGTTCAGCATTTCTCCGATCGTGCGCAGCCGCAGTCCCTGATAATGCTTCAGCTCGAACACCATCCGTTCCCGCGGCGTCAGCTCTTCCAGCGCCTGACGGATGCACTGCCCCAGGAATTTCCGTTCCAGTTCTCGCCCCGGATTCGCTCCGGCACGGTCGTCGGAAACGTTCGTCAGCAGATCCATCTCCTCGCCCGACGAATCCACCACCACCGCCTGGTCTTCCCGCCGAGTCTTGCGCCGCCGCAGATGATCCAGACAAAGGTTCGTGACGATTCGATAGATCCACGTGTAAAACGAGCACTCAAAGCGGAAGTTGCCCAGGTACCGGTACGCCTTCAGGAACGCTTCCTGCTGGATATCCTGCGCGTCCTGCTCGGAGCCCGTCAGGTGCATCGCCAGGCGCAACACCGCCTGATCGTATTGACGCACCAGCGCGTCAAAGGCTGTGCGCGAGCCCGCCTGCGCCTCGCGAATCAGCTCGGTTTCGTGAACATTTTCCCGGAGCGGGCCGCTCGTCCGCTCGGTTTGCACACGTGGTTTGGCTGGGGATAGGAAGCGAAGCGCATCAGCAGGCATAAAATCTCCTGTCGCGTGGGTGTGCGTCGTACGCGTATTTTCTGACGCACGAAATCGCGTTTGGTGAGCAGAAATGGAGGGGAAATCGCATTTGCCTCACTCCGGCCAGGCTTCCCGGCTGGCCCCCCTGGGGGGAACCCGCCCCGAGGCCGGCGAAGTCCCATTTTACCCCCGCTTCCTCCCTGGTCATCCTGCCGCCTTCTGCATCTCCCTGTGCTGCTGAAAGATACCTGGCACCTACGGCTTCGCGGAGGGGAGCCCTTTTATCTGGACCAGCAGCATTCGCAGTGGCGACTTCGCGATGATTCCATGTGGCAGCGCGGGCGGCATGTAGACGAACGAGCCCGCCCGGACTTCGACCGTGTCCTGCCCCAGCTGCATTTCTCCCTCGCCCTCGAGGAAGTAGAGAATCGCCGGTGTCGGCGCGGAATGCGTCGAGAGTTCCTCGCCCGCCGAGAACCCAAACGCCGTCACATTCACGTGGTCGTCTTTGCGAAGCACTCGACTGAGGATGCCTTTTCCGGGAAGGTCGAACTCGCGAAACAGGTCGGCAAAATAGGTGTAATCCACAGAAATCTCCTTCCCGCATCGCAGCCGCGTTCCTGAAGCGGCCCGCCATCGTTCAGAATCCGAGCGAACGCACCACTTTGCTGATCGCGTTGGCGCTGGCGCGCAATCCAGCTTCCTCTTCCTCGTTCATCCCCACCGGCAGGACGTATTCCACGCCGCTCCCGTTCACGATGGCAGGCATAGAGAGGCAGACATCGCCCAGACCTTGGTCACCGCTCTGCAGCGAACTGATCGCCAACACCCGGCCTTCGTCCCACAGAATCGCCTGCAGGATACTGCTCACGGCCAGACCGACAGCATAGTTGGTCGCTCCCTTGCCGGCAATCACTCGGTCTGCCGAGGTACGTACGCTTTCAAAAATCGTCGCCCGGTCTTCCGCGGTCAGACGCTTCGGGTGCCTCCATTCCCGCAGCGGAACATTGCCGATGGTAGCGCTCGACCACAACGGTATTTCACTGTCGCCATGTTCGCCGGCAATATAGGCGTGCACATTCTGCACTGCGACCCCGCAGTGCTGCGCCAGCAGGAAGCGGAAGCGCGAGCTGTCCAGAACGGTTCCGCTTCCCATCACTCGGGCGCTCTCGAATCCGCTTAATTTGAGCGCAGCATAAGTCAGCACATCCACGGGATTCGTGACCATCAGCAGAATGGCGTCCGGAGCAACGCGCAGCAGGTCAGGAATAAGCCTGCGGCATATGTCCGCGTTCGTTTCCGCCAGATCGATGCGCGTCTGCCCCGGCTTTTGCTTCGCTCCGGCCGTAATCACGATGACATCCGACCCCTGCAGCACACCGATGTCATCGGATCCGTCCAGTCTGGCCTCGGGCACGAACATCAGTCCGTGGTTCAGGTCCAGAACCTCCGCTTCGAGTTTGGCCTTCGCGATATCGAAGAGGCTGATGTGCTTGCCCACGCCGCGAACCATGCATGCATAGGCGATCGTCGCGCCCACGCTGCCGGCCCCAACAATGCCGATTTTCTGTTTTCGATTATTCGTCATTGAGGATTTTTCGCCCCCGGGCCGCACATCCTGCTTCTGGGATTCATCTGCGGAGACGCAGGCTTCCGCGATGACGAAGCTTCATCGGAAATCTCATCTTCTGTCCGATGATGGCTCATCCGACCCCCGCTTTCATCAGAAAAGAGGACAACCCGCAAATTTTCATGCTTCACGAGAGCTGCGCCTGATCGGTTGCTGCCAACCCGGGCGAGGTCTTCCGCCTGCGGATCTCCTCGGATGCCCCCCGCTGGACCCCTCCCCGCAAATCCCCTATACTCATACAGGTAGTCAGCACCACAACCCAAGCAGGATCACCATGCCCAAACTCAAAACGCATCGGGGCGCGGCCAAGCGCTTCAAGAAGACCGGCACGGGCAAATTCATGCGCGGCCAGTCCAAAATGCGGCACATCCTTACGTCGAAGGAGACGAAGACCAAGCGCAAGCTGGCGCACAGCGTGCTGGTCTCCGACGCCGACCACAAGAAGGTGGCCCGCATGATTCCCTACGCCTGATCTTTTCGGGCCGCTCCTGCGAGCGGCTCCCTCGGCTTGAGCCGAGAGTGGATCCGGCACGACAAGCGAGTGAAGAGGCCCTCCCGCCTCCAGCCGCTGAACCAACACCCAAAGGAGACCCACCATGCCACGCGTCAAACGTGGAACCAAACGCACCGACCGCCGCAAGAAAATCCTGAAAAGGGCCAGCGGCTATTTCCTCACCAAATCCAAGCTCTACCAGGCCGCCCAGGAAGCCGTCGAGCGCGGGCTCAAGTTCGCCTACTCCGGCCGCAAGGGCAAAAAGCGCCAGTACCGCTCGCTCTGGATCGTCCGCATCAACGCAGCCGCCAAGATCAACGGCATCTCCTACTCCCAGCTCATCAGCGGCCTCAGGCAGGCCGGCGTCGAGCTGGACCGCAAGGTGCTCGCCGACCTCGCCGTGAACGACGCTGCCGGATTCACCGCCCTCGTCGCCCAGGCCAAAGCCGCGCTCACTCCTAAAGCCACCGCCTAAGCTTCAGCCCCTCCGCACTGGGTGGATGAAACGGGCGCCCCACTCGTCCGCAGGACAGGCGGATGAAACGGGTGCCCCACCCTTGTCCGCAGGACAGGGTGGGTGAAACGGGTGCCCCACCCTTGTCGCCGCTTTTGGCGACAGGGTGGGCGCGCTGCCCGCTTCTTAGCTGCCCGCTTTTTCCGCTCCCCGCTTTTTTGCTCCCCGCCCAATGCTCTACACTTGTCCTTCCGGGAAATCTCCCGCCGCACACCACGACCTTGCCTGACACCCTCTCCAAAGCGCCCGCCGCTGCCGCCCACCCTGCCTCCGCCGAGCCTGCTCGACGCGGTGGCGCCACCTACGCCGACGCCGGCGTGGACCTCGATGCCGGCGACCGCGCCAAGCTGCGCATCAAGTACCTCGCCCAGCGCACCTTCACCCGCAACGTCCTCAGCGAAATCGGCGGCTTCGGCGGCCTCTTCCGCCTCGACGGCAAGCTCCAGGAGCCCGTCCTCGTCTCCTCCGCCGATGGCGTCGGCACCAAGCTCAAGATCGCCTTCCAGCTCGGCATCCACCACACCGTCGGCGCTGACCTCGTCAACCACTGCGTCAACGACATCGCCGTCCAGGGCGCCACGCCGCTCTTCTTTCTCGACTACCTCGCCACCGGCCGCCTCGACCCCGAAGTCGCCGAGAAGATCGTCTCCGGCCTCTCCGACGCCTGCAAAGCCAACGGCTGCGCCCTCATCGGCGGCGAAACCGCCCAGATGCCCGGCTTCTACGCCGATGGCGAATACGATCTCGCCGGCTTCATCGTCGGCGTCGTCGAGCGCGCCAAGCTGATCACCGGCGCCAAAATCCGTCCCGGCGACATCCTCCTCGGCTTCCCCTCCACCGGCCTGCACACCAACGGATACTCGCTCGCCCGCCGTCTTTTCTTCGATATCGCCCGCTACAAGCCCGAGCAGTACGTCAACGAGCTCAGGGAGAAGGCCGGCGCGGCGCTCATGAAGACCCACCGCAGCTACCTGAGCCCTGATCAAAAAGCTCATGGCCTCGGACTACGCCGTGGGACTCGCGCACATCACCGGCGGCGGCATCACCGGCAACCTGCCCCGCATCCTGCCCAAATCCGTCTCCGCCCACGTCGAGCTGGGCTCCTGGCCCGTGCTGCCCATCTTCGAGCACCTCCGCGACCTCGGCCGCGTCGAGCAGGACGAGATGCTCCGCACCTTCAACATGGGCATTGGACTCATCGCCGTCGTCCCCGCCGAGCGCTTCAAGCGCTGCAAGTCCATGCTCGACCGCGCCGGCGAGAAGGCCTGGGTCATCGGCCGCATCGTCAAAGGCGACCGCCGCGTGATCTATGCGTAAATCCGGTTGTCATCCTGAGCGAAGTTCGTTCGCGTCAGCGAACGGACGAGTCGAAGGACCTGCGTTACTTAAATATGTTGTCATCCTGAGCGGAGCATCCCGCAGCTTCTTCGCGGGATGCGGAGTCGAAGGACCTGCGGTTGCTGTTTCTCAATTGCGGCACGGTTTCTTCGGGTAAAGATAGATCTGTCATCCTGAGCGAAGTTCGTTCGCGTCAGCGAACGGACGAGTCGAAGGACCTGCATTTTCTGATCACTGACAACTGACAACCAGCAACCAGCAACCAGCAACTAGCAACTTTCCCGACCCATGCACAACCTCGGAATCCTGCTAAGCGGCCGCGGCTCCAACTTCCTCGCCATCGCCGACGCGATCGACGCGGGCGCCATCCCCAACGCCCGCATCGCCATCGTCGTCTCCAACGTCCCCGACGCTCCCGGCCTCGCCGCCGCCCGCCAGCGCGGCCTCGCCGCCGTCGCCCTCGACTCCCGCGGACGCAAGCGCGCCGACCACGATGCCGACGTCATCGCCTGCCTGCGCCAGCACCAGGTCGAGCTGGTCTGCCTCGCCGGATACATGCGCCTGCTCTCGCCCGATTTCGTCCGAGCCTTCCCGCACCGCATCCTCAACATCCACCCCTCGCTGCTGCCGGCCTTCCCTGGCCTCGACGCGCAGCAGCAGGCCTTCGACTACGGCGTCCAGGTCGCCGGCTGCACCGTCCATTTTGTCGATGAGGAGCTGGACCACGGCGTCATCGTCCTCCAGCGAGCCATCCCCGTCCTGCCCTCGGACGACGCCCACTCCCTGGCCGACCGCATCCTCGAGCAGGAGCACCAGGCCTACCCCGAAGCCATCGCCCGCGTCCTCTCAGGACGCTTTCAGGTGGTGGGTCGGCGGTACGTCGAGATTGCAGGAAAGAACGCGCTGGACTGATCGCAAGCACGGAGCTAACCTGTTGCAAGCACATGAACCACAACACATTAGGTATCCTGCTGATTGCAGCGGGCCCCCTTCTCTTCCTGCTTGGCCGCGGGCTGCCCCGGCGCCCCTCCGTGCGGGCTGACAGCGGCTCCGTTGCAGTTGGCGGGAATAACTACGGGACGATCACGAACACTTCCACGCAGTCACGCCCCGGGGGCCACGTCAGCCGATTGCATGTAGCTGTCACGATAGCGGCAATCGCCGTAGAGATTTGCGGGATGGCTGTGGAACTCTGGCCCCATTTGCACGGGGCAAAGTGGTGAGCGACAAGATCACATCGCGGGACAGAAGCGTATCCGTCGGGGGCGACGCCAACGCCCCTGTCACCAACATCCAGATCGGCCAGGTAAGCCTTGCGGTTCAACAACAGATCAATCGGGAATTGCCGTCCCATCTGGGAGCGGTGATCGCAATGTTCTCAAGCCAGGAACTCTCAGCGCAGACAGCCCGACGGCCCCTGCCTCCGGAAGTGAGCCAAAAACTGATATTCAATAATCTTCCTGAGGACCACTACCTCCTCGACTGGTATTACCGCTACTCATTGGAACTAACGAGGGCCTACAAGGGCGCGGAACAGGTGAACCCGAACGCGCGAGTGGCTGTGAGGTTGCGAGCACGGTCGGCGTATATCGACTACGCCGAGACTGCACGAATGCGCATTGATCCTCCGCCATCCAGGAGCAGCTACGCGGCTGGAAACGCAGCATCTATCCTTGTGGCGGTGATCGAGAAGATGATGGAGGAATACAAATCATCCAGCGGCGCCAAGGTCGAACAGGAAATGGCGCGGTTGGCCATCAGCCTGGTCGTGGCAGATGCGGTTGTCGAATGCGATGTCCTCGAGGAGCCCACAAATGCTGCTACCTCGTGAGCAGCGCCCGTGGAACTGCGGTTACTTTTTGGGAGCAGCAGGGCTGATGGTTTTCCGTGACTCCGGCGACCTAAAGCTCAGCCTGGAGGACCTGCAAGCGCGGATGAGCCAGGTAACCGGGAGAGAAATATCCCTCGCCCAGGTCGTCTCAGCCGCTGCGTGGCTCTACCTCCTTGGCGCTGTGCAAGCGGACGAGAACGGGATGATATCCATATGCGCCTGATTGATCTCAAAATTGCGCGCGGCGGGTCGATTGTGCGGACCGTTGCATTCAAACAAGGTCTGAACCTGATTCTAGACAAGCCCACCACCTCTGCGACGCACTCCGGAAACAATGTCGGCAAGACCACCCTGCTCCGCCTCATAGATTTCTGCCTCGGTTCAGACGGCAAAGACATCTGGCAGGACGCCGAATTTCCTGGAGCCATAAATCAGGATGTCCATGCCTTCCTCACAGGCACCGTTCCCGCTTCCATCACCCTCCGATTGCGGGACGAAGCCGGCGGTCAGCATACTTCGACGCGCCATTTCAGCAAGGGCGGCACGGGTAAGGAAGGATTCGAAGTCGATGGCGCAACCTACAAGAGCGCTAACGCCTTTAAAGCAACGCTGAAAGGGCGCCTCTTCGGTTCGAAAGACGCGAAGCCGACCCTCCGTCAGTTGATTCCTAAGTTTGTGAGGTCCTCACCCGAGCGGATGAGGCGCACCCTCAGGTTCCTTGGAGATTACGGCAGCAAGGCAGACTACGAGGCGCTACACCTGTTCCTCTTCGGATTCTTCGCCACAGACGTATTGGGGGATCGGCTTGACCAGACTGCGCTGAAAAAGAGCTTGTCGCGAGATCTGGAGGGCCTTAATCGCCTGCGCAAGGAGGGAGAGATCGAGCAGCTATTGCTCCACCTGCAACGCGAAATCCGGGAACTGAGCCAGTCGAACGAACTGCGGGGCGAAGTCCCGGAGATAGCGGAGCGGGCCAACCTAGTATCAAGGAATCCGGGCGACGGCGGCACAGGCGGCCGGCAATCTCAGCCGCATAGAGGGCGAGATTTTCTCCCTGAACATGACCATCCGCGAATTCGAAGAGGAGTTCTCCGGCATTGACCGCCGCGTTATCGAATCCATATACAAAGAAGCAGGAAACTACATTCCCAAACTTCAGCACGACTGGGAGGAACTCTCGGCCTTTGTACAGAACCTCCGCACGCGCAAGTGGCGGTTTCTACAGGCGCAAATCGAAACACTGCACGAGCGTGCCGAGGGGGAGCGCCGTGACCTCGCCGCCCTGCAGTTGGAAGAGACGGAACAAATTGGCGCACTCGTCACCTCCGCCGAATTCGAGAAGGCTCTCCAACTGCGATCGGAGCTGCAGGAGAAATATAAATTGCTGGGAAGCCTCGAAGAGGGCCTGAAGGACCGACAACGGCTCCGCGAGCAGATAGAAGCCGCAAACACTCGGCTGAAAGCAACCTCGGAATTGATCGAAAGGGAAAAGGGCGCGCTACGCAACAGAGTAGATATCTTCAACAAGCATTTTTCTGAATTATCCGCGCTACTGTACGGGGAGGAGTACCTCCTGCACTTTGACGAGAACGACGCGGGAAACATCTCGTTTGAACTCACCGCCGTCGGTTCGAACGTGGGCGCAGGGAAAAAAGCGTCTCAGACCGCGGCGTTTGATCTGGCCTATATTGATTTCCTCCACGACACGAAGATCAACTTCCCGAAATTCGTCTGCCATGACGGAGTGGAGACCATCCACGACAATCAACTGGCTGCCCTGCTGCAACTTGCCACGGAGGTGGACGGCCAGCTGATCGTGGCGACACTCCGAGACAAGCTCCCACCACTAGCACCAGAGTTTCTGCGAGAGAACACGGTCCTGGAACTCGGACAAGACGACAAACTGTTTGGAATATAGTTGCCGACCCACCTCCCATCGGCGGGGCGGCGAGAGCTGATTCGGCCAAGTGCCCCTGATCCCTGCCTGACAACGGCTCCCCATCTCATCGTTCACCCTTCGGCAACCGATCCTCTTCCGCCGGAGCCGCCCCCGTATCGCGATTCAAAACCTCCAGAGCTCTCACAATCCCAATCTCGGTCGCATTCTGGGCCGCTTCGCCAGCCAGTCGCCATGCGCCCGCACTTCCCGAACCGTCGCATCGATCAGATCCTGGAGTTCTTCCGGGTCCGTATCGGAGTTCCGCGCCTTGATCTCCTGTACCGTGCGGTCGAAGATCCGCCAGCGCACCGCCTCCTCCACGAACTTCGACAGGTCGCCCTTCTTCATCCCCCGCGCTCCTAAAAACGTCCGCAGCGACAGGTCCGTTTCCCGCGACACCTTCAGGTTCCACCGCACATCCGCGTCCAATTCCATCGAAGCGCCTCCGACACATAAACACCTAAACGCTTAGATGCATATGCTACTACAGTGGGCCATGCCTTATTCTCGCCTCAAATGCGCTTGCGGATGGCTGTCAAGAGGCGCCCGCCCGCACCAAGGTAACAAACGCTGATTCCACACCACTTCCACGCCAAATCCCGCCAAGATATTTGGCGGTCTTTTCCCCTCAACCTGCTATCCTGAAAATAGAGGGAAGTTTAGAAAAGGCCGCTCATCGAGCGGCCTTTTTCCTGCCCCCAATCGCTGTCTGGAGGGTTCTCATGCCAACCCATCGCCCCGCACTCTGTACAGTGCGTCCAGTACCCGAACGGCCCCGCGAGGCGGCGACGTCTCTATGTTGTCGAGGCTGTCAACATTGGTAACATGTGTGAAATCAACAGAAAAAGTTGTCACGCCGTCATGGGGGGTACCCCCCTGAGACAGATTGAGTAACGTTACCCGGCAGTCAGAGGAGACAGAAGGAAGAAGAGAAAGGGTCGCGGACAGTCCTACTGCAACGGTAGTTCGGAGCTGGTCGACGGTGAATCGGTCGGCCGCTCGGCGAATTCGCGTTCCAGACGTTCGTTGATGCCGGCGCGGGCGAACTCCCCGGCGACGCGGATGCCGTTCATGATGGCCTGGTCATTCGACGATCCGTGGCCGATGATGCAGACGCCGCGCACGCCGAGCAGCGGCGCTCCTCCGTACTCGGAGGGATCGAGGCGGCGGCGGAAAGCGTTGAAGGCCTTGCGCGAGAGCAGCGCGCCGACCTGCGCGGTCACGGTCTGGTTCAGCGACGCTTTCAGCATCTCGCGGACGAGACGGCTGAGGCCTTCGGAAGTCTTCAGCGCGACGTTGCCGACGAATCCGTCGCAGACGATGACGTCGCAGTTGCCGTTGTAGATATCGCGGCCCTCGACGTTGCCGATGAAGTTGACGGGCAGCTGGCGGATGAGCGCAGTGGCCTCGCGGGTGAGGTCGTTGCCTTTGCCTTCCTCTTCGCCGACCGAGAGGATGCCGACGCGGGGACGCGGGACGCGCAGGACGGAGCGAGCGTAAAGCTCGCCCATGACGGCGAACTGCTCCAGGTTTTGCGGCTTGCAGTCGACGTTGGCGCCGACGTCGAGCAGGACGCAGGGCGATCCGGACATGGTGGGCACGACGATGGCGAGGGCGGGGCGATCGACGCCGGGCAGCGCGCCCAGCACCATCTTGGCCGTGGCCATGCCGGCTCCGGTGTTGCCGGCGGTGAAGAAGCCGGCGCAGCGCTTCTCCTTGACCAGCTTGAGGCCGATGCGCATGGAGCTGTTCTTCTTGGCGCGGACGGCGTGCGCGGCCTTTTCGTCCATGCCGATGAACTCGTCGGCGTGCACGATTTCAATGGGCAGGCGGGCGAAGCCGAGGGCGGCGCGGAGGCGCGGGCGCAGCAGCGGCTCAGGGCCGATCAGGTGCACGCGGACTTGCTGGGAGCGGCAGGCGAGAATCGCGCCTCGGATCTCCGGCTCGGGAGCTTTGTCCGAGCCCATAGCGTCGAGAGCGATGTCGGTGAGCATTGTTAGCTAAGAAGCGGTTAGCTTAAGTCCGGTCAGGTGAAAGCCGGTCAGCGATGGTCCGGTCAGCGGGAAAAACCGCGGATCGGCGGTGGCTGGCACTAGCTGGCTTCCTTCACTTCTACGACTTCGCGGTCCTTATAGTGTCCGCACTTGGGGCAGACGTGGTGCGGCCGCTTGCGCTCGTGGCAGTTGGGGCACTCGGAGAGCGCGCCGGGGGTGAGAGCGTCGTGGGAGCGGCGGAGAGCGGTGCGCCGTTTGGAATGGCGGCGCTTTGGGTTCGGCATGGTGAGAATCCTTTCGCGCCCAGCCCTGGTGCTGGCCGGCGCTTTAATCTTTCCCCGGCGGGGGTGGCTGGCTGAGCCGGCTGCGCAAGTCTGAAAGCGCCGACCACCGCTGATCGGCAGGAGCCGTATCGCAGGTGCAGGATTCGGAGTTCAGATTGCGACCGCAGCGCGGGCAAAGCCCTTTGCAGTCGGTGCGGCAGAGCGAACGCGCGGGGAGGGCCAGCAGGACCTGTTCGCGCAAAACGTCTTCCAGCACCAGACCTTCTCCCTGATAATAACCGATTTCGGTTTCGGGCGCGCCCAGGGAGCGGTCGGGAGGGCCGGCGTCAGCGCCGAGGGGGCGGAAGAGGAGATCGAAGTCGCCGTCGAGGGGGTGACGGACGGGCTCGAGGCAACGGGCACAGGGGGCCTCGAAGGCGCCGGACCAGGAGGCGCGGGCGCGGATGTCGGCGATGATTTCTTTGGGGCCGCGATGCTCGTGCAGGACCTCCGCCAGGCCGTGAATGGCGAGGGGCGAGGTTTGGAGGGCCAGGTCGCCGAAGTCGATGGCGCCGGGAGCGAGCTCGAGGTCGAAGCGGACTGGCTCGCGTTCGAGGTCGACCAGGGTGATCAGCATGAGGCTCCTTTGCGCGGGTAAGCGGAAGTGCTGATTTCAGGTTACGAACAGGGAGGGGGGAGGTCAACGTCCGGGGTATTTACGAGGGGCGGGGCGAAGGGAGAGAATGGTTGCGCAAATCATGAAATTTCCATTGGATGCGGGTGTGCTCCCTGGCCTGTTGGAGTACCATGTCAACGTGGACTGGCCGCGACTCCTTGTGAGCCTGTTGGTCTTTGCTGGCCTGCTGGGGTACATGGTCTACAGCTGGATGAAGCGGTAGGAAGTCGCGAAGAGGGCCAGCCAGTCGCAGCGCGGCTGGCGAGGGCGGAGCGTCCTTATCTCAGACGGCGGCGACAGCGGCTCCGGACCATTCCAACGTCAATACAGTGATGTCGACCTGCTGGCCGTGGTGCTGCGCGGCGCGAGCGATCTCGAGATCGCCAGCCCTGATGGAGCGCCTGCGAGCCGTTGGGCCAGGCCGGTACGGAAACGGTTTGCGCGGCCAGCAACGCAGGAAAGAAGAGAAGCAGCAGAGCGGCCAGCCTACGCATGGAGGACCTCGGCGGGGGCGAATTGGAGCGTGAGGACGGTGATGTCGTCCTCCTGGCCATGGCGGCGCGCGGCCGCGGCGATGTGTTCGGCGGACCTGGTGCTGATGCCGCGGGTGCGATCGAAACCGAAGAGCTCGCCCGCGGCGTTGCGGGCCTCCACCACGCCGTCGGAGAGGAAGACGATCGTGTCGCCGGGGAAGAGATGAAAGGAGGATTCTGAGTAAAACGCGTCGGCGGTGATGCCGAGGGGCAGGCCGGAGTCGAGAGGGACCTCGTCGCCGTTGAGGTAAGGGGCAAGGTGGCCGGCGTTGGCGAGGGTAAGGAGGCCCTCGGATGAAACCTCGGCGCAGAGGCAGGTGGAAAAACCGCCGATACGGCTGGCGAGCAGGACGCGATTGAGATGGGCGAGCAGGCGAGAGGGGGAATCGGTGTCGTGGCCTTCGGACGCGCCGATGAGGAGCGTGGCAGTCAGCGCCGCGGCCGTGCCCTTGCCGCTCACGTCGCCGAGCAGGATGCGCTGGCGTCCATCGCGAAGGACGGGACAGTGGTAGAAGTCGCCGCCCACGTACTGGAAGGGATGGAAGACGGCGTTCAGCTTCCAGGCGGGAATGGATTCGAGCGTAGCGGGGACAATGAGCTGCTGGATTTGCCGGGCCGCATCCAATTCGTCCCGGAGGGAAGAGTGGGCGCGGTTGGTTTGCCGCAGGTGCTGCACCATCAGCAGCGTGAGACAGATGACGACGGCAGCGATGGCGCCGGAGCGGTACGGCTGGATGCGCAGATACCAGGCGACCACGTTGAGATTGAGCGAAGGGAGCTGGACGAAGTAGTAGAGCGCATCGGCGAGCTGCCAGAGGCAACACACGAAAGCGACCGGCCTTCGCCAGCCATGCAGCGAGCGCAGCGGCGAGAACGCGAACCAGGGGGCGGAGCACCCGAGGATCAGCGTGAAGTTGACCACGAAGGCCGACAAGGGAAGCACGTCGACCTGGTAATACAGCGCCGCACCCCAGCGCAGGGGAAGGAACCCGGACAGCAGCAGGCAGATCGCAAAGAGAACGGTGACAGCCTGATTGAAGCGGAAAAACCAATTGACCTTGCGCCAGTTGAGGGCGAAGAAAAACTCAATGGCGAAAACGGGCGCGGCCTGGCCGAGGCCGTAAAGAAAGAATTCCAGCCGCGAAGGGTAGTGCACGGAGGCGGCGACCAGCAGCTCGTTCCAGCGCAGTACGGAGAGCGAAAGCCAGGCGAGGCTCGCCCACAGCAGATAGCTCTGGGAACGGTCGAACCAATAGAGCACAAAGAAAAACAACCCGGCGGCGGTGATGAGGGCATAGCAGATCCAGGTGATCCACTGGCTGCGGACATTCTCATTCACCTGCGCGAGGTACTTGCCGTGGAGAAGCTGGGCGTCGCCGAGCTCGATGCGGGGGAGCTTTTGCAGGCCGTCGATCGCTCCGGCGAACGTCATGCGCATCGCCACCAGGACTGGCCGCGAGCGATCGGTGAATGCAGGCGCCGTCCAGGTGCGCACCACGCCGGTTTCATGGGAGCCGCTGGTGAGATTCCCGACCGAGGCGATGCGTGTGCCGTCGACAAACAACTGATAGCTGAGGTCGCCGGAGACCTGCAGGACCGGCTGCACCTCAGGAGCGAGCGCTCCGGGATCGAGACGGCAGCGCAGCCAGAAATTCGAGGTTGGAGTGGCAACGCCGGGCCAGCGCGCCGCGGGAAGCCAGGAGGAATCGTCGAGAGCGGGCGCGGCCCAGGCAGGATCGTCTCCCGCCCGCCAGACGCAGTTTTTCGGGCTTGTGGAAAGGCTGGTTTGTGCGAAGCACGCGAACGGCGGCAGGAGGAGCAGCGCGAGCAGCAACGGGAGTCGGGCGACTCTACGCATGAAGAACCTCGGCAGAAGCAAATTGAAGCGTGAGGACGGTAATGTCGTCCTGTTGGCCGAAGTGCTGCGCGGCGCGTGCGATTTCTTCAGCGGACTGCGTGGAGATGGAGCGGGTGCGCTCGAAGCCGAAGAGCTCGCCGGTGGGGGACTGCGCCTCGACGACGCCATCCGAGAGGAAGGTTAACGTGTCGCCGGGGGCGAGGCGGACCGTGGATTCGGAGTAGTCGGCATCCGGGTTGAGGCCCAGAGGCAGCGAGCCGGGGATATCGATTTCGGAGCCGTTGCGATAGGGAGCAAGATGCCCTGCATTGGCGATGACGACGGATCCGCCGGGTAACAGGTCGGCGCAGAGGCAGGTGGCAAATCCGCCGAGGCGCATGTCTGCGAAAACCAGGTTGAGGTGGGCGAGGAGAGCGGCCGGAGATTCGCGGTCGCGGCGCTGAGCTGCGCCTATGAGTACCGCAGCGGCCAGGGCGGCGGCAGCTCCCTTGCCACTGACATCGCCGATGAGGATGCGCTGGCGGCTACCGGGCAAAACGCGGCAACTGTAGAAGTCTCCGCCGACTTCGCCGATGGGCCGGAAGGCAACCTGGAGTCGCAGGCCGGGCACGGTGTCGAGGACGGCTGGGGCAAGCAGACGCTGGACCTGCTGGGCGGCCTGCATCTCGCCGGCCAGAATGGCGCGCTCGCGGCCGGTCTGCTGCTGCTCGCGGAACAGAAGCACGAGCAGCGCAGCCATCAGGCTGAGGACCACGATGGCTTCGGCATCCTGTGCGGCATAACCCCAATGCGCCTGGAGGTTAGGAATCCCAGGAATCTGCGCGGCGGTCAGGCGCAGAGAAAAAAAGAAGACCATCACCGTGCCAAACGCCAGGGAAAGCGCAGCCAGCGGCTTCATGCGCGGGGCGAGGCGGGACCACGGGAGAAATGCGGCAAAGGGCGCGAGGTCTTCGAAAACCCTGAAGAAATCGCCGACGGCTTCCAACTGGCGCGAGCGAAGTGAATCAAGCCAAAGCGCGTGGGCTGGAGCGAGGAAGGGGATCAGGAGGGCCGGCAGGTAAGGCCCGTTGGCGAGGAGGATGAGAATCCAGAACACCACGGGAACGCGACGGCGGGCCAGAGCGAAAAAGAAGAGCACGCGGGTGACATTGACCGTAGAGGAGGCAAGCGGCCAGGTGAAGGCGGAAATCGCGACAGGCCAGGCAATGAGAGCCGCAGCGCCAAGGTAATCCAGGTAGATGACCGGTAGGCCCAGGCAGCAGATGGAAAGCAACAGCAGCTCGCGGCGGCCGCGGTCGTTGAACCAGAGAGGCAGGAGCACAATGCCCAGGACGCCGATGATGGTGAAACAAATTGAGGGAATGAGTCTGGGACTAACCTGCGCGAGGATCACGCCGCTGCGTCGGTCGCGCAGGAGGGACGCGGGACCGGCTTCGATAGCGAGCGGCGGGAGGGAGCCGACTGGAATCCTGGATACGATCCGCCGGGTGATGCGGAGGGCGATCAGGGAGGGCGGGGCCAGGCCGCCGGAAAGGGGCCATGCGCGGATGGTGTTCATTGTGAAGTTGCCGGAGCGGAGGTTGCCGGCGGTGCCGATGAGGCGGCCATCGACAGAGACTTCGTAGGCGGCGTAGAGGGTGATCTGGAGCGAGGGATGCGCGACGTTGCGGAGCGAGGAGAGATCGGCGTGGCAACGGATCCAGAGGTCGGGCTCGGGCGACCCAGGGTTCCAGTTCGAGAAGGGCTGCCAGCCAGATTCGTTGATGGCGGGCGCGGCCCAGGCCGGATTATCGCCGACGCGCCAGACGCAGTTCTGCGGGGAAATCGTGAGAATCCCGGGGACGGCCGCTTGCGCGTGCAGAACCTGCATCGCCGCGAATGCGAATACGAGGAGCGCGAGCCTACGCATGGGCGACCTCGACCGGAGCGAACTGGAGGGTGAGGACGGTAATGTCGTCCTGCTGGCCGAAGGCGTGGGCGGCCTGGGCGATTGATTCGGCGGAATGCGTGCTGATCTGGCGGGCGCGGTCGAAGCCGAAGAGCTCGCCGGCTGGAGACTGAGCCTCGACGACGCCGTCGGAGAGGAAGGTGAGGGTGTCGCGGGAGGCGAGAGTGAGGGCGGATTCGGCGTAGGTAGTGTCGGCGGTGATGCCCAGGGGCAGACCCGATTCGATCTGAAGTTCTTCGCCGTTGCGGTAGGGCGAGAGATGGCCGGCGTTGGCGAGAGTGAGAGCACCGTTCTTCTGAATGTGGGCGCAGAGGCAGGTGACGAAGCCGCCGTCAGACGAGGCGAGGAGCTGAGCATTGAGGCGGGAGAGAATCTGCGCGGGGGGCAGATTTTCCTGGGCGAGGGAACGGAACGCGCCGAGGACGAGAGTGCCGGTCATGGCGGCTCTGAGGCCTTTACCGCTGACGTCTCCGACGATGAGAAGCGCGGAACCGCCAGGCTGAGGAAGGACCTGGTAGAAATCACCGCCGACCTCGGCGGCGGGCAGGTAGGCGGCGGCAACGCGGAAACGATCGATAGCAGGAAGCGCGGCGGGGACGAGCTGCTGCTGGACTTCGCGCGCGGCGGCGAACTCGATGCGGAGATGATCGCCCTGACGCCACGCGGCGACGGCGCGCTGGATGAGCATGGCGGCGATGGCGAAGCCGGAGAGAAGGAAACCGAGATTGAAGAGATCGATGTAGACGGTGCCGATCGTCCAGGACTCCCACCAGCCGAAGTAGGCGAGAGCGGAGGCAATGGGGATGACGCACATCGCTGCCGCAATCGCACGGTTGTAGCGGCGGATCAGGAGCACCCACAGATTGGCTACGAGGGTGATGGCATTGAAAATCTGAACAAACACAATGGTTGTTGTGTTGGACCACCACACCAGGGGGGAAGCCAGGACGCCTGAACAAACCGCAAGATGTGCGCCGTTGTACAGAATCCAGGAGAAATGGGCGGAGCGGCGCCAGCCACGAGCGCGCAGGCCATGGACGGTCCAGATGAACTCGACGGTGGTCACCATGCCCGGAATGCTGAGCAGAACCTCGATCAGAGCCCAGTCCCTGTAAGGAATGGAGAGAAGACCCAGGTCTGTTGCGTCGAAGAACCATTCGAGGAGGGGATAAGAGATCAGCAGGAGCGCGCACCAGAGCAGCTCGGTCCTGCGGGTCAGGAACCAGAAAACGAGCAGTCCGAGGCCGAGGAGAGCCATCAGCGCGTTCAGTGCGAGATCGGGAACCCGGCCGAGAGTCTCTGCGAGCAGGTCGGCGCGCTGCGTCGTAGAGGCGGCTTCGGAATCCGATATGCGGAAGTGGAGCTGGCTGCGACCGCCGGAGAGACGCACGACCGGGACGTACCAGAGGCGCAGGACAACGACAGCGGTGCTTCCGGGGGTCGCGGTTCCCGCAGAGAGGGGAAAGACTGCCGACTGGCGAAAATAAACAGGCTGGCCCTGCGGCGGAAATCCGCCTTCTCCGCCGACGTTCCGGCCATTGACAAAAATCCGATCCGCCTCGGGATAAGAGCCGAGGCTGGTAACGCGAATCGCCAGCGTGCCGGATGAGGCAGCGGGCACCGGCACGCGGGCGCGGATCCAGACGAAGCCGTCCGAATGAAAGGCGGGGACCGGCCATGAGCCCTGCGGGGCGACGGGCCAGGAACTGTCGTCGAAGGTGGGGCTGGCCCACGTGGGATTGTCACCGTAGTGGTAGCGAATAGCGGGGGAAGCGGGCGCGGTTTGCGCGAAGACGCGGGCCGGCGCCGAGCAGAGGGCCAGCAGCAGAAGGATGAGGAGCGCGCGCCGAGGCATCCACTACTCCTGTTGGTGTTGGAAATCAGGGGAACCCGGGGATGGGTGCCAATCTATCACGCCGGACAGGCGTTTCACCCACCCTGTCGCGTCGGGAACGCGGGGCAAGGGCACCCGGCGGTAATGGGTGACGAGTGTGGTGCGGGAACGCGCATCTAACGGAGTGTTCACATTCGCAACTGAACCGGCCCATAATCTGACCTGATGCGACGCGTTCTGCTGTTCCTGAATCCATTGCTGATCGACAACGCGAAGCGGCGCTCGACCGTGGGCGAGATCGCGGAGCTGCTGAGCACGCACGGTTGCGACGTGTACGAGCGGGAGGGGCTGTCGGCGCACCTGGCGGGCGAGCAGGCGCGCGAGGCCGTGGCGGAGGGGTTCGACACGTTCCTGGTGTGCGGCGGCGACGGGACGTTCTTCCAGGTGATGCAGGGCGTGGCGGGATCGCAGGCGACGCTGGGCGTGCTGCCGTTCGGGACGGGCAACGTGATCGCGCAGAATCTGGGAATCCCGCGAGATCCGCTGAAGGCCGCGCAACTGCTGGTGGATGCGGAGACGCGCGCGGTGAGCCTGGGGACGATCGAACTGGGATCGCCGGGGCATAAGCGCCGGAGCTGGTATTTCTTCATCGCCGCGGGCATGGGCGTGCATGCGGCGCTGATGAATCTGTCGCCGACGGGACAGGGCAAGCGGCACGGTGGGCGGCTGGCGTATTTCGTGGGCGGAGCGCGGCTACTCTTGGAGCATCCGGTACAGCCGTTTGCGCTGGAGATGACGCGCGCTGACGGCAGCACGACGATCGAGCGAGCGTGCGAAGCCATCGCGGCCCACGTGCCGGAGATCAATCGCTGGCGTCCGGGAGGCGATCCGTTTGGTTGCGAGCTGCGCGTGGCGTGGGTGCCCGAAACGAGCCGGCTGGGACTGGGACACGCGAGTTTTCATGCGCTGGCGACGCATCGGCAGAACGGACACTACGGTTGGGGCGGCCTGCCGTTTCCGCGGTACGAGCAGGTGACGAGGATGGTGTGCCGGCCGCTCGAGGGGAACACCTACGATCCGCCGCTGCTGGTGGAGGCGGACGGCGAGGTGCTGGGCGCGCAGTACACGGCGATTGGGATGGCGCGGGAGAAATTGAATTTGCTGTGGCCGGTCAGCAGACAGGGATGAGGCGGTTAGGAATGAAGCGGCTAGTGTGAGAAGCACCATGCAGTGGTTGAAACGCAGCGTCGTCCCTCCGGAACTCGTTCTTCTCTGGACGCTTTCCCAGCACTGAAGTGCTGGGCTAACCTTCATTGCGCCTACGGCGCGGTGTTCATCGCTGACTTCAACATCCGGCACGCAGGAGAGTTGAACGCCACGGCCGTCTGCTTCTCAAGGCGCAGTGGGCAGGGGTTCGGACTGTAGGATGGTCACGACCATGGCGCGGAAAGCGTCGTAGTCGTCGCGGCCGGTGAAGAGGCGGTAGTCGACTTCCTGTCCGGCATTGTTGCGGCCATTGATTTGAAACTGGCGCAGGCCGGAAGCGGCTTCGGAGGGATGCGCCTGGGCCCAGGAAGTCTCGTCGAAGTCGTTGCTCTGGACGTCGATCTCCCAGAGGCGCGGGCCACCGGTGGAGCGTCGGATGAGAAAGCGATAGTAAGTGCGCAACTCACCCATCGGCTCGAAGTATTCGATGGCGTCAACGTGCCAGGACTGCTGCGCGCCGGCGGCGGGGTGGTATTCGACGGGAAACATCTCGAGGAGAAAGCCGCTGGCGAGGTGCGCGTCGCGGGCCGCGGGCGCATCGGGTGTGGCGCTCGCGTGCAGCTGGTGGAGCTGGAGGCGGAGGATGTCGCGCTGCGACTTGTTGCCGGCGGCGGCGTAGGCGGCGACGAGGGTGGTGTCGACTTTCCAGTCCTGCGGGTCGAGCTGGTGGGCCTTCTCCGCGTACTGGACGGCGAGCGGGCCATTGTAGATCTCGAGCGCGGCGGTAGCGGCATAGAGATTGGCCGTCGCGTTGGTGGGGTCGCCGGCCAGGATGCGCTGGAAGTCGGCAAGGGCCACGTCGGCGTGGCCGGAGCGGAGAGCTGCAAGACCGTCAGTGACCGTGGGAGCGGCCGGAGGCGTTTGGGCGTGGAGCGGCGCGGCTCCGCGGGCGGTGAGGACAAGAAGCGCGGCGACGAGTGCGGGCAGACGCATGGGATTCAGGACTGCCGTTACTGTAATCCCTGACCGGACTCGCCGCCCGGCTTTGCCGGACTTACTTCAATTTGGAAATGGTGGTGCCGATCGCTTTATAGTCCTTGTCGATCTTGTTGCCGAGCTTCTTCTCGCCGCCGATGAGCAGGAGCGCCAGGAAGCCGGCGATGAGGGCGAACTCCACCTTGTCATGACCAGACTGATCCCGCAGAAAACTTCTGAGCAGTTGTTTCAAGGAACACGCCTCCCCGGCAAACCCGCAGCGCCGGCTGCAGGGTGATGTGCGCGGGGGAAGCGCGGTTGAGATGTCGGATTCGGCACGTTACTGGGGTAACAAGCCGCGACCTTGAGTGACCATTCAACCACATTCGAATGGATCATGACGGTGAAATTGTGAGGGCGGCGAGAATTTGGTTTCCCCGAGTGCGGGCGGGCATGCTCCGCGGATGCCGCGCGAGGTTTAGAGCAGATCGGATATGCTGGGAGGCACGAACCGGGACGGTTCGGCAAGGAGAACGGAAATGGCAGGGCTGGTGATTGGGAGTTTTGCGGTCATCTTTCTGGGGGCGATCTTTTGGGCGACGAGACGAGGCGCCGAGGGACACGGGGGCGGCCATTAAGGGTAAGTGGCTGCGACTGTGCGTGATATGATTTTTCATATCGCATCCCTGTTTTTGGAGGAGCAGAGCTACCTTCGGCTAAATCGATCAGCCACAGAGAACGAAGAGTGGCAGCCATCATGCGTTTTTTCAGGGATGTAGTGGCTATGGAAACGAGCTGGAAGCTGAGGCCGCAGGGTGGCAGGCGGCTTGCATTCTATCCTGTTCAGGCGATCTGCGGCCGGAACTGATTGCTGACAACCGTTCGTGTTCCGGGATGCGGGTGCACCGGTTTCGCAAGGGGCCTCGCACGGCCCAGGGACCCTCCGCCGATGGTGAAGTCTTTCCAAACCCGCATCACCGCAGTTTTGCTGGCGCTGTTTACCGGCGCGGCCATCGTGTGCGCGGGATTCAACCTTTACCAGGAGAACCACTACCAGGCTCCCACGGACGGCGTTTCGTGGACTGAGGGACACGGCGGGCTGGTGGCGACGCGGGTTCCGGAGAACAGTCCCGGCGAGCAAGGCGGCGTGAAGGCAGGAGATCTGCTGACGAGCGCCGGCGGCCGACCCATGCAGCGGGTGGCCGATCTGACGCGGCAGATGTGGCGGACCGGGGCCAATCTGACCATTCATTACACTCTGGTGCGGGATGGCATCCGGATTCCGGACGTGCCTGTGGTGCTGATGGCGCAGGACCGCGGGCTGAATCAGGGGTTCCGGCTGATCGCGCTGGTGTACCTGTGCATTGGGCTCTACGTGCTGCTGCGACGCTGGACGGCGCCGCACTCGACGCACTTTTACATTTTCTGCCTGACATCGTTCGTGCTGTACGCGTTCTGGTACACGACCAAGTTCAATGAGTTCGACTGGATCGTGTACTGGAGCAAGGTCAGCGCGGAGGCGCTGCAGCCGGCGCTCTTCCTGCATTTTGCGCTGGCGTTTTCGAGCGGGCGGCGGAGACGTCCCCGGTGGCTGGCGGCATTGACGTACCTGCCGGGCGCGTTGATCGTCGGGCTGCAGGTGCTGGCCATTGAGATGTGGTCGGCGACGGAGCTGCTGCGGCACCGGCTGGATCAGGTGGCGACGGGGTATCAGGCGCTGTTCTATGTGCTGGCGGCGGTGGTGTTTTACCGGCACTTCCGGCACACCGAGGCACCGCTGGAACGGCAGCAGCTGAAGTGGCTGACGTGGGGCACGGTGCTGGCAGTGGCGCCGTTCACGCTGTTCTCGGCGATTCCATTCCTGTTCGATTTCGCGATGCCGGATGCGGTGACGAAGCTGGCCGGCATCTGCATGGTGATTCTGCCGCTGACGTTCAGCTGGGCGATCGTGCGCTACCGGATGATGGACGTGGACCTCATCTTCAAGCGCGGCGTGACCTACACGCTGGCGACGGCGGCGCTGGTGGGCGTGTACTTCGCGCTGGTAGCGGTGTCGGCGGAAGTGGTGCACACGCGGCTGCCCGGCTTTGGGGTGTGGGGCCTGATGGCGGCCATCGTGGTGACGGCGCTGCTGTTCGATCCGCTGAAGCGATCGATTCAGCAGAGGGTGGACCGGATCTTCGACCGGCAGAGCTACGACTACCGCTCGACGCTGATCGATTTCGGGCGGGGGCTGAGTTCGTTTACGAATCTCGAGACGCTGCTGCACGCGATTGTGGACCGGCTGCACCGGACGCTGCTGGTGGAGCGCGTGGCGGTATTCCTGTCGGATGCGCCGGGAAGTTATCGACTGGCGGCGCAGCATGGGCTGCCGGCGACGATTCATCAGGAAGGGCTGGAATTTGAGTTCCTGAAGTTCGATCAGCCGGACGCGCGAACGCACATGTTTCTCGAGAATCCGCAACTGGCGCTGCACCTGAAGCCGTCGGAGCAGAAGAGCGTCGCGGTGCTGGATATGAATTACTTTCTGCCATGCCGCATCGGAGTGCCGGGTGCGCGGGACTGGCAGGTGCAGGATCGCACGATTGCGGTGATCGGGCTGGGACGCCGCGCGAGCGGGGAGTTTCTGTCGAGTGAAGACATGGAACTGCTGGAATCGCTGGCGGGGTACATCGGCATTGCGCTGCAGAACGCGCGGCTGTACGCCAGCCTGGAAGAGAAGATTCTGGAGTTCGAGCGGCTGAAGGAATTCAACGAGAACATCGTCGAGTCGATCAACGTGGGGATTCTGGCGGTCGACCCGGAGGAGCGGATCGAGAGCTGGAATTCGCAGATGGAAGTGATGTTTGCGCTGCCGCGGAAAGAGGCGCTGCACCAGCTGCTGGCGTCGGTGTTCCCGCCCGATCTGGTGGCGGAGTTCCACCGGGTGAAGGATCAGCCGGGCGTGCACAACCTGTATAAGTTCAGGCTGGAGACGCGGGCGGAAGAGAGCCGGATTGCGAACATCGCGATCGCGCCGCTGGTGGCGCGCGACCTGAGGACGGTGGGACGGATTATCCTGATCGACGACATCACGGACCAGACGCAGATGGAGGGACAGCTGGCGCAGGCGGAGAAGCTATCGTCGATTGGACTGCTGGCCGCGGGCGTAGCGCACGAGGTGAACACGCCGCTGGCGGTGATTTCGTCGTACACGCAGATGCTGGCGCGCCAGACGCGGGGCGACGACCGGTTAGCGCCGTTGCTGGAAAAGATCACGCAGCAGACGTTCCGGGCGTCGGAGATCGTGAACGGGCTGCTGAATTTCTCGCGAACGAGCGGCGCGGAATATCGCGAAACGGACGTGAACGCGATCATTCGCGAGACGCTGGTGCTGCTGGAGCACCAGTTCAGGACGTCGCAGATCCGCGTGGAGACAAGCCTGATGCCGGAGCTGCCGCCGATTCTGGGGAATCCGGGGAAGCTGCAGCAGGTGTTTTTGAATTTGTTCCTGAACGCGAAGGACGCGATGACGGGCGTGGACGAGGCGCGCACGCTGCGGGTGGCGACGGAAGTGAACGGGCACGTGAGCATATCAATCGCCGACAGCGGCTCGGGCATTGCGCCGGAGCATCTGCGCCGCATCTACGATCCTTTCTTCACAACGAAAGCCTCCCGCCGCGACGGACAGCCGCGCGGGACGGGACTGGGGCTGGCGGTGACGTATGGCATCATTCAGGAACATTCGGGAAAGATCCACGTGGAAAGCCAGGTGGGACAGGGAACGACGTTTTATCTGGAGTTTCCCATGCTGAGGAAGCCGGCCCATGTCTGAAGGAACGCTGACCGCACCGAGCAACGGGACAACCCAGGGCACGGAGAGCGCGCCGCGGATTCTGATCGTGGACGACGAGTCGGCGATTCGCGAGTCGCTGGAGACGCTGCTGACGCTGGAAGGCTACGCGGTGGACTCCGCGGAGAGCGGCGAGCAGGGGCTGGAGCGGATCGCGGAGCAGCCGTTCGACCTGGTGCTGCTGGACCTGGCGCTGCCGGGGAAGAACGGGATGGAGATCCTCGCGAAGATTCGCGAGCGGCATGAGCAACTGCCGGTGATTATGATTACGGCGTTCGGCACGGTGGGCAACGTGGTGGACGCGATCCGCGGCGGTGCGCAGAACTTCGTGCAGAAGCCGTGGGACAACGAGAAACTGCTGGCAGATATTCGGGCGGCGATCGGGCGGTACCGGGCTGAGGAAGAGAACGTCCAGCTGAAGCGGGCGCTGCGGCAGCGGTACAACTTTCCAAACATCGTGGGCAAGAGCGAGCCGATGCTGCGGATCTTCGATCTGGTGGCGCAGGTGGCGCCGACACGATCGACGGTGCTGGTGCAGGGCGAGAGCGGGACGGGCAAAGAGCTGATCGCGAAGGCGCTGCATGCGAACTCGCCGCGCAAGGACAAGGCCTTTGTCCCGGTGAACACGGGGGCGATGCCGACGGACCTGCTGGAGTCGACGCTGTTCGGGCACGTGAAGGGCGCGTTCACGTCGGCGATCGCGGCAAAGAAGGGGCTGTTTGAAGTCGCGCACGGCGGGACGCTGTTCCTGGACGAGATTGGCACGATGGGGATGGACACGCAGGCGAAGATCCTGCGCGTGCTGCAGGACCGGCGGTTCATGCACCTGGGCGGCGTGCAGGAAATCCAGGTGGACGTGCGGATCATTGCGGCGACCAACGTGGACCTGCGGCAACAGGTGCGGGAAGGGAAGTTCCGCGAGGACCTGTTCTACCGGCTGAACGTGATCGCGATTGAGCTGCCGTCGTTGCGGAGCCGGCGGGAGGATATTCCTCTGCTGGCCACGCATTTTCTGAAGCGGTTCAGCGAAGAGAACGGATTGCCGGTGCGGACGTTTACGCCTGACGCGATGCGGGCGCTGGTGGACTACGAGTGGCCGGGCAACGTGCGGGAGCTGGAAAACGTAGTGGAGCGCGGCGTGGTGCTGTCGTCGGGGACGACGATCGGAGCCGATCTGCTGCCCGGACATCTGACGGGCGCGACCTATTCGAGCAGCCTGCTGGAGCACAATCCGGATGCGTCGCTGTTCGACATCATCGAGGATATCGAGCGGCGGATCATCATGGACAAGCTGGAGCGCTCGAACTGGAACCAGACGGAGGCGGCGGAGGGGTTCCGGATCCCGCTGTCAACGCTGAATCAAAAGATCAAGCGGCTCAACATCGAGATCAGGAAGAAAGTGCGGGAGTAGGTTATCCTGAGGCGCCGGAGCCCAAACCCATTGGGGGCGTTTCGGCACGACTCGCGCCTCCGTCGCGCGGAACATCGAGCCATTCACAATTAACTTCACGCAATGACTTCGTAACCTCGTGCGGGTCGAGGCAAGCGGTACGGGCTGCTGTGCTACGCTCAAACTTCGGAGCGGAGGCGGCGGGTACTGCATCCAATCCGCGGTAGCCCTTATGGCCCTGGAGACCATCGACTCAGCGGCAAAACGCGGCGTGCTGTCGGTGCAGGAGTACGTTGTGCTGTCGGCGCGCGCGGTGAGCAACATCTTCCGCCGGCCGTTTTATGCCGGCGACCTGTTCCAGCAGGCGGACATCATCGGCGTGGGGTCGCTGCCAATCGTGATCCTGACGGGATTTTTCCTGGGGTGCGTGCTGGCGCTGCAGACAGCGTCGAGCCTGGAACAGTTCGGGGCGACGGCGTTCACCGGGCAGCTGGTCAGCATGTCGATGATCAAGGAGATCGGGCCGGTGGTGACGGCGCTGATGGTCTCCGGGCGGAACGCATCCGGGATGGCCAGCGAGCTGGGGTCGATGATGGTGACGGAGCAGATCGACGCCATGCGGGCGCTGGGGACCGATCCGCTGAAGAAGCTGGTGATGCCACGGATCGTGGCCACGGTGGTGATGTTGTTCTTCCTGGTGATCCTGTCGGACACGGTGGGGATTCTGGGCGGCGGGTTTGTGTCGGTTGCCATGCTGGGACAGAGCGGATCGCAGTACTTCCACACTGCATATCAGTCGCTGCAATATCCGGACTTGCTGCAGGGGCTGTTGAAGCCGGTCTTTTTCGGATTCATAATCGCCACGATCGGCTGCTACTTCGGGATGAGGACGAAGGGCGGCACGCAGGGCGTGGGCCGCTCGACGACCCAGGCCGTGGTGTGGGCGTCGGTGCTCATCATTGTCTCGGATTTTGTGATCAGCCGGTTCATGATCGGCATCTACGGGCGGTGAGCCGGTGAGCGCAAATGGATCAGCGCGGCCGGGTCCTGGCTCATCGGATGAGCCCGTCGTTCTTTTTGAAGACGTGACCATCGGGTTCGGCGCGGAACCGGTGCTGGAGGGCATCTCTTTCCGCGTGGAACGCGGAGAGACGCGCATTCTGCTGGGGCCGGCGGGCGTGGGCAAGAGCGTGCTGCTGAAGCTGGTAAATGGGCTGCTGCGGCCGGATTCGGGGCGGATCTTCGTTTTCGGCAAAGAAATCAGCGCCATGCGCGAGGCGGACCTCTTCGAGTTGCGCGGCGCGATCGGGACCGTGTTCCAGGAAGGCGCGCTGTTCGACTCGCTGAACGTGCGCGATAACGTCGGCTACCGGCTGATGGAAGAACATCTGCCGGAAGACGAAGTAACTCGGCGAGTGACGGAAGCGCTGCGGTTCGTGGAACTGGAGCACACGTTGTACAAGAGTCCGTCGCAACTCTCGGGCGGGATGCGGCGCAGGGTGGCGATCGCGCGCGCGATCGTGAGCGACCCGAAGCTGATCCTGTACGACTCGCCGACGGGCGGCCTGGACCCCATCACGTCGACGACGATCATCGAGTTGGTGATGAAGCAGCGGGACGTGCAGCATACCAGCTCGCTGGTGGTGACGCACCGATTGCAGGACGCATACACGCTGGCGACACACCACTTCAACCGGGAGAAGAACGGGATGGAGGCGCTGCCGCCGCACACGGCGGATCCGAACACGAGCTTCCTGATGCTGCACAAGGGGCGGCTGGTGTTTGATGGGTCGACAGCGGATCTGGTGCGGTCGGAGGATCCGCTGATCAAGGAGTATTTGGCTTAACGAGTAATGAGGACTTCGTAGAGGTTGTCGCGGGCGAGGAAGAACTTATTGCCGGCGAAGCCTTCGAAGAGCCGCTCGATGTTGCGATTGGTGTAGACGCGCAGGATGCGGAATGGCTCCGACTGCTGCATTTCAACTTCGCCGGTCTCGGTGAGATGGTAGCGGCAGTAAGCGGTGTAGGGGCCCTCGGGCTTGCTGTGGAAGACGGCCAGCACTCTGCCGCCCGGCGCGGTGACGCGGCGGAGACGCTCGACGAGGGGCGCGACGAGAGGTTCGGGGATGTAATCGAGCGTGGCCCAGAGCAGGACGACATCGAACTCGCGGCCGGGAAAGTTAAGGTTCTCCTCAAAGAAACCAGGAATGTCGAAGCCGGGCTTGTCTTCGCCGGCGGCGGGCGGGAGTTGCCAGTTGCTGCGCAGCGCCTCGTGGACCACGTCTGCCATGTAAACGCTGTGGCCCATGCCGGTGAGGAGATTGATATTCTGCGGCGAGGTGGGGCCGATGTCGAGGACGCGGAGGCTCTCCCGGTCGCGCAACTCCTTCTGCAGCGCCTCCCATCCGCTGGAGCGGCGGGGAATGCGCGGACCGGTGAGCCGGGTGGGGGTCTCCTGCCCTGCGTCGTCGCGCTTTTTGCGAAAGGGATTGCCGATCACGGTGCGCCCCGTGGAAACTCTGGTTTCGATTGTAATGGGGCGGCCCCGCAGGAGGCGCCGCATCGAGCCTGTGCGCCCGCGCGATGCTTACTTCTGGTCGTAGCTGTAGAAGCCGCGGCCGGATTTGCGGCCCAGCCAGCCGGCGTCGACCATGCGGATGAGCAGCGGGCAGGGGCGGTACTTGGGATCGCCGAGGCCGTCGTGCAGAACGCGCATGATGTCGAGGCAGACGTCGAGGCCGATGAAGTCGGCGAGGGTGAGCGGGCCCATGGGATGGGCCATGCCTAATTTGAAAACCTGATCGACGGCTTCCGGCGTGGCCACGCCTTCCATGACGGCGTACATGGCCTCGTTGAGCAGAGGCATGAGGACGCGGTTGGAGACGAAGCCGGGTGCGTCGTTGACTTCGACCGGCGTTTTGCCGAGCTTTTGGGCGAGGGCGTGAACGGCGTCGTAGGTCTCCTGCGAAGTGGCGAGGCCGCGGATGACTTCGACGAGCTGCATGACCGGCACGGGATTGAAGAAGTGCATGCCGATGACGCGGTCGGGGCGGCTGGTTTGCGCGGCGAGCTTCGTGATGGAGATAGAGGATGTGTTGGTGGCGAGGATGACGCCGGGGCGCGCGATGCGGTCGATGTCGCGGAAGAGATCGCGCTTGATTTCGAAGCGCTCGGTGGCGGCCTCGACGAGGAAATCGCAGTCAGCGAGGGCGTCGCGGTCGAGCGTGCCCTGGATGCGGGCGAAGGCAGCGTCGGCATCGGCGGCGGTAATTTTGGATTTCTCGGCTTCGCGGCTGAGATTCTTGCGGATGGTCGCGAGGCCGCGGTCGAGGAAGCGCTGCTCGACTTCGCAGAGGCGGACGGTGTAGCCCGAGCGGGCGAAGACGTGGGCGATGCCGTTGCCCATGGTTCCGGCGCCGAGGACGCCGACGGTGCGGATGTCAGTCATGGATTCACTCCCGGATTATGGTAACCGCACCAGCAGGCAGGTGATGTTGTCGCGGCCGCCGGCTTCGTTGGCGGATTCGACCAGGCGGAAGGCGGCGGGATCGAGACTCTGCGCCTCGGCGGCGACGGAGAGGATGCGGGCGATCTCGTCTTCGTCGACTTCGCGGGTGAGTCCGTCGGTGCAGAGCAGGAAGAGATCGCCAGGCTGGACGGGCAGCTCGAGGATTTCTTCGGATACGGATGGTTGCGTACCGACGGCGCGGGTGATGACGCTGCGGAAGGGCGAGCGCTCGGCCTCTTCCGCGGTGATGGTGCCGAGACGCATCTGCTCGTCGACGAGGGAGTGGTCGTTGGTTTGGCGGAGCAGCTGGCCGCGGCGAAAGAGATAGCAGCGGCTGTCGCCGGCATGAGCAATCAGCGCCGTGCCGGGCTCGAGCAGCAGCGCGACCAGGGTGGTGCCCATGCCCGTGAGGCCGGAATCGCTTTCGGCGCGGTCGAGGACGGTGCGATTGGCGGCAGCAATCGCCTGGTGGAGCGCTTCCCGGGCGGAAATGTCGGCAGAGCGCCTGAGCAAATGATCGGTCACCGTATCGACGGCGAGACGGCTGGCGACTTCCCCGCCGGCGGCGCCGCCCATGCCATCGCAGACGACGAAGATACCTTGTTCGGCACTGAGACCGTAGGCGTCCTCGTTGTGGGTGCGCAGACGGCCAGTGCTGGTGTGCGCGGCTGCCTGAAGCAGATTGGCGTGGGGCGTGCTCATCGTTGGGCAAGTGCGATCAGGAAACACGATACACGAGAAGAGCAGCAGTCAGCCGCCGGCTGCCAGCGGCCGGTCGCCAGTAAGCGCTCCGAGGTCAGCGGGATTGGATCGATGTGACTGCGCGAGATGTGGCGGGGATCACGTTTTCGGGCGCGCAGCATCTTCTACAATCGCAGAGAGGACCCTGAAAAATATGCCGAGAAAGCCGCTGATTGCCGCCAACTGGAAGATGTACAAGACGCCGGTGCAGGCGCAGGAGTTCACGAAGCATTTTTTGCCGCTGGTGGCGAACCATGATCGAGACGAGATTGTGCTGTGCCCGTCGTTCACATCGCTGTCGGTGGTGATTGCGGCGGTGACCGGTTCGGGCGTGGCCGTGGGCGCGCAGAACATGTATTCGGCCGACGAGGGTGCGTTCACAGGCGAGACGTCGCCGGTGATGCTGAAGGCGATCGGCGCGACGCACGTGATTTTGGGGCACAGCGAGCGGCGGCAGTATTTTGGCGAGACGGACGAGGCGATCAACAAGAAGCTGAAATCGGCGCTGCAGCATGGGCTGGTGCCCATTGTCTGCGTTGGCGAAGTGCTGGCGGAACGCGAGGCGGGCAAGACGAATGAGGTGCTGCTGCGGCAGACGCGCGGCGTGCTGGCCGGGATCGAAGCAGCGCAGACGGGTCCCATTGTGATTGCGTACGAGCCGGTGTGGGCGATCGGGACGGGCAAGACGGCGACTCCGCAGATCGCGTCGGATGCGCACGGCGTGATTCGCGGCGAGGTGGCGAAGCTGCTGGGCCGCGAGGTTGCTGACGCGATGCGCATCCTGTACGGCGGCAGCGTGAAGCCGGAGAACGCTTCGGCGCTGATGGCCGAGGTAGAAATCGACGGCGCTCTGGTGGGCGGAGCAAGCCTCGATCCGCAGTCGTTCGGAAAGATTGTGAATTACTGAGAGCAGCAGCCAGTACTCAGTGATCAGTAGTCAGAGCCCACCCTGTCGCAACGGCTGCGACTGGGGTGAGGCACCCGATTGATTTCAGACGAGTTGCAGGGCCTGGCGCAGTTGCGGCGCCAGGCCCTTCGCGTTTCTCCTGTGCCGGTAAGGACATCCAGGCGCGAGAAAAGAACGTCCCAAAAGGCACTACGGCGCGTGCAGCACGCCGGGGCGAAGGGACACATGGCTGTAAGCATCGCGGGTCGCAAAGTTTCGCAACGGTCACGATTAGCCATCGATTGGTGGCGGCGCGCGGCAGCGCTGGCAGTGGCACTGGCGGTGGCAACCCCGGCGTTCGCATCGCTGGGCGGCAGCGTGAAATCGGTCGAGCGGGATCGCGCGCAGATGAGCGCCCAGGAAAATGTGGCGCATGGGCCCAGCTACGACATCCACGAGATGCGGGCTCCCTACGGGACGGTGGTGGATGAGTACGTTTCCTCAGGAGGAACGGTGTTCGCCGTGACGTGGCGCGGCCAGTTTCCTCCCCGGATGCAGCAGATTCTGGGCTCCTATTTCCAGGAATACTCGGACGCGCTCGCGGCGCGGCAGCCGCAGGGATACGGGCACCATCCGCTGAATATCCAGGAGCCGGGGCTGGTGGTGCAGACCTTCGGGCACATGGGCGCGTATTACGGACGTGCGTATTTGCCGGACAAGATGCCCGCGGGCGTCGAGGCGGATCAGATCCGATGAGAATGCAATTTGTTGTGCGCAGGACGTCGCTGTTGCTGGCGGCCGCAAGCGTGATCGGCGCCGCGGGTTGCGGCAGCAGTTCCTCCCATACCACCACCACCACGACCACGACGACGGCCAGCGGGGCGAACGTTCTGCCTATCTCCGTGGATGGCGGTCCGACCGCGAAGCAGTCCGGCGGGTCGATCTACGAGAATGCCGCATTTGCGACCGTGACGGTGTGCGTTCCAGGTACGTCGAATTGCACGACAATCGACAATCTGCTGGTCGACACGGGGTCGGTGGGGCTGCGCGTGTTCGATTCGGAGGTTTCGTCGCTGGGGCTGCCGGCGCTGAATGCGTCGAATGGATCGGCGGCGTATAACTGCGTGGCGTTTGTTGACGGCTCGTATTTGTGGGGCCACGTGGAGCAGGCCGACGTGGGGCTGGGCGGGGAAACCGCGAGCAAAGTGCCGATCCAGGTGATCAGCAGTAGCAACACGGGCGTGCCCAGCGCGTGCTCGAATGGCGGCACCACGAATGACAACACGACGACGCTGCTGGGGGCGAACGGGATTCTGGGCGTGGGCGTCGAGCCGACGGATTGCTATTACGAAGGCGGCAGCGCCTGCTCGCCGCTGGCCGGATTGAGCACGCCGCCGCCGGTTTACTTCACGTGCTCGGGCGGCAGCTGCAGTCAGGCGTATGTCGCGGTGGCGAACCAGGTGGCGAATCCGGTGGCGTTGCTGCCGAAGGACAACAACGGCGTGATTGTGGAGCTGCCGGCGGTATCGGGGGCGGAGGCATCGGTGAATGGCTCCCTGGTGTTCGGCATTGGGACGGAATCGAACAACCAACTGGCGTCGAGCGCGACCATCTTTACGCTGACGTGCGACGAGTTCACCACAGACTTCAGCGGCCATACTTACGCCCCTGGGTCGGGCTGTTCGGGCGCGGGGAGCTTTATCGACAGCGGCTCGAACGGGTTGTTCTTCCCGAACGCGAGCAATATTCCCACGTGCCCGAAAAGCACATCGATTGGGGATTTGTCGTCGTGGTATTGCCCTTCGTCGACGGAGTCCCTGTCGGCGACGAACTCGGGCGCGAACGGGTCCTCGAAGAGCACGGGATTCAGCGTGGCGAATGCCGAGACGCTGTTCACCAGCTCGTCGACGGATACGGACGCGGCGATGGCGACGCTGGCCGGGGCAAATCCATCGGGCTACGGATTCGACTGGGGATTGCCGTTCTTCTATGGGGTGCACGTTTACGTGGCGATGGATGGACAGGGAATGCCGTCTGGCGCGCCGCGCGCGCCGTGGTGGGCGTACTGAAAAGCGAGTGATCAGTAGTCATTGATCAGTTATCAGTAGTTGCCTGCTGTCAGCTACTCGCTAGATGCTACCGGCTGCCTTCTGTTGAGTACGATTCTTGTCGTTGACATACGAGAAGCATCGTACTATGCTGCGGGACATGGTGAAGCAAGGAACGAAGCAGGGGCCGATGCCGACCGAGGCGGAGCTCAAGATTCTGCAGGTGCTGTGGCGGCGGGGCGCGTCGACGGTGCGGGAGGTGCATGACGAACTCGGGGAGCGGGGCATCGGCTACACGACAGTGCTGAAGCAGATGCAGGTGATGACCGCCAAGGGTCTGGTCGTGCGCAACGAGCGGTACCGGTCGCACGTGTACGAGGCGCGGGCGGCGCGGGAGGGGACGCAGCGGCAACTGGCGCGGGCGCTGCTGGAGCGGGCGTTCGAGGGATCGGCGAAGAATCTGGTGCTGGGCGCGCTGAGCTCAAGGCCGGTGTCGGCAGAGGAACTGAGGGAGATCCGCCAGATGCTGGATGCGTTTGAGCGGGAGCAGAAGCGAGGTCAGAAATGAGCGAGATCGCGAAGTTGGCGGCGATGCCGGGCGTGCACGCGCTGGGGTGGACGCTGCTGCACTTTTGCTGGGAGGGAGCGGCGGTGGGGATGGCGCTGGCTGTGGCGCTGGCGGTAATTCCGCGAGGGCGTGCGGAGCTGCGGTATGCGGCCGCGTGCGCGGCGATGGCGCTGATGGCGGCGCTGCCAATGGTGACGTTCGCGCGGCTGGCTCTGGAGACGGGATCGGCGGGGGAACGGATGATGCTGCCGGCGGGTCCGGGAGTCGGCATTGCGACTGGGCCGGGGAGGGGATCGCGCAGACGTGGGCGGAGCGGTGTGAGGAGGGATGGTCCGGACTTTGAATGCGGCGCTGCCGGAAGTGATTGGCTTCTGGCTGGCGGGCGTTTTGATCCTGCTGGCGAGGCTGAATATGGGATTGCTGGCGACGCGCGGGATGCGCGCGCGGGCGGAGGATTCGGTTCCGGCGGAGATGCAGGCAAGGGTGCGGCGGCTCGCGGCGCGGCTGGGCGTGCGGCGTGCGGTGCGGCTGCTGCACTCGGCGCAGGTGCACGCGCCGACGGTGCTGGGGTGGCTCAAGCCGGCGATTCTGATGCCGGTGGGATGTTTGGCCGGGATGTCGGCGGAGCAGGTGGAAGCGGTGCTGGCCCATGAGCTCGCGCACATCCGGCGGAACGATTACCTGGCAGGCGTGCTGCAGGCGGTGGTGGAGACGGCTTTGTTCTATCACCCCGCGGTGTGGTGGGTGTCGCGGCAGATGCGGCGGGAACGCGAGGCGTGCTGCGACGATGTGGCGGCGCAGGTGAGCGGGGACACGGTGGCGTATGCGCGGGCGCTGACGATGCTGGAGGCGCGGCGCGGGGCAGCGATGGCGATGAGCGCGACGGGAGGGAATTTGAAAATGCGGATTGGACGGTTGCTGGGAGTGGAGGAGACGGCGGCGGTTTCTCGAGCGGGAGCGCTGGGATTGCTGATGGTGATGCTGGCGAGCGCGGGCGTGCTGGCGGGCGCGGTGCGGGCGCAGACGGCGAAGCCGAGTGCGACGGCCGCGCAACATGAGACGGTGTGGCAGGCGTGGGTGGACCAGGATGTGCGGTGGATTATTTCGTCCCGGGAGAAGCAGGCGTTTTTGGGGCTGAAGACGGACGACGAGCGGACGGAATTTGTGAAGCAGTTCTGGGAGCGGCGAAATCCGACGCCGGGGAGCGCGACCAATCCTTATAAAGAGGCGTACTACCAGCGGGTGGCCTACGCGAACCAGCATTTTCGCGGGAAGGGCGAGCCGGGCTGGGCGACCGATCGCGGGCACGTGTATATCGTGTTCGGGCCGCCGGACGAGATTGATGCGCATCCGCAAGGCGGCCATGGCGAGGCCGGTCCGTGGGAAACGTGGCAGTACCGGCAAGTGCGGGTGGAAACGTCGCCCGGGAAGTCTGCGGTGCGGAAGGATGTGACGTTTCGGTTTGTGCAGCGGAGCGGCGTGTATCGGTTGATGACGGCGTGGCCGGAGTGAGGCCAGTCGCCAGTTGTTAGGGGTTGGTTGCGGCGCTGCGGGGCGGATGTTGGGCGTCCAGGTTATTCGATCGTCTCGCCAGCCAGTTCCCGTCCGATTAACTGAACCCAATCTGCGAGTTCCCTGCTGTGTGAGCTGAGATCAAGCGCGGCCAGCCGTTTTCCGAGGTCTTCCCAGCGGGAGGGTGGGGAGTCAAATTCAATCCCCAACAGCCACCGATCAAAGGCTGAGGGCAGGCCATCGTGAATCTCTGCTTCCCGCCGGACAATCCAGTCGGACAATTCGATAAGGTGTTGGTCGGATGGCGGGGTCTTCAGATTCAGGGCGAGCCAGAGAAGGCCGACTGCGTAGCAGATGACCTGCTCATCCCGGCCCTCCAGGTCGGAATGCAGCATCATCCATGCCAGCAGACGGACCAGTTCTGGATCGAAATCGACCGGCAGGGTGTCGACGCTATCGATTAGTTGGATGAGCGTGTAGCTGGGAAAGGCGGGATCGGCCCCGTAACTCCACGGATCTTCTCTAGCACGGAGAAGGGCGGCGCTGGCAAACGCACGCATCCAGTGGCCGCAAACACCGGTGTCTCCCGGCCTCCATTCAGGGTCGTCGGGCTGGGAGTTCCGTGTCAGTTCAAGGACCTCGCATGGGTACATGTGCATCGGCTTCACGAAGGTGCCGGTGTCCCGCAGACGGCGGAGAGCTGCGAGATGCTGCTCCTGATCGAGGCCATAGTCAGCGAGTGCGATCTCCGCGAGCATGTCGTCCGTGATGTGCTTCGAGATCTCCGAGAGCAACTGGTCGCGGTCTGGTTGCAGGGATTCCAGGAATGCCTGAATCATGGGTGATCGTCCAATGGCTCGTTTTCCGGATTCTACTTCTGAAGCGGTCACCGCGGTAGATATCTTTCGGCCGCTGCGCGGCCGATTCCGCTCGCGTTGAGAATCTCGTCGCGTAAGCCGTATGCGGCTCGCGGGGTCCTTCGACTTCGCGCCGGGAGATATCGCGCACCGCTGGAAAGAGTTGTGGCGGCGCTCCGCTCAGGATGACAGCTCTTTTTGATGACAGCTCTTTTTATTGCTCAGAATCGTTTGCCGCTCGAGATGACAAATCTGTCTTGTCGCTCAGGGTGAGAACTGTTTGTTACTGCCGAAGATGGTGGAGGCGGAGGGTGAGGGATTCGGAGAGAGCGGCCTGGAGCGGTTCATCGAGTTTGCGGCTGGAGTGGGTGAGATAGAAGACGTCGATGGCGGCTTCGCCTTCGGTGTCGATCAGCGCGACTTCGATGTTGCAGCCGCAGGCGGCGAAGCTGAGCGCGATGGCGCGGAGCAGACCCGGCGTGTCCTGGGTGACGATCTGGAGCAGCGTCGAGTGCGTGGAGGCGTCGTTGTCGAACTCGAGGCGAGTTTCGACGGTGACGCGAGGGCGCATGTGCTTCACGTGGCGGCTGCGGAGGAGCTCCTCGACGGAGACGTGGCGGGCGACGATGTCGCGGACGCTGAGCAGGAAGCGGTCGACTTCGGAGGCGTTGAGCTCGAGGGTGCGGTACGTGTCCGTGAACTGGAACGTGTCGACGATGATGCCGGCGGCGTTGGAGAAGGCGTCGGCTTTGACGATGTTCATGCCCCAGGCGGAGAGGACACCGGCGACGTCGGCGAAGAGGCCGGGACGGTCGGGCGTGACCACGGTGATCTCGTTGAGCTGGCGGAGGGGGCGGAAGGAGATTTGGACGGGGTTCTCGGCGAGAGCGCGGGCGAGACGGAATTGGGCGGCGATCTGCTCCGGCGAGCGAGTGGCGAGATAGCGCTGCGGCAGGCCTTCCAGGAAGACGCGGAGGGCGTCGATGGTTGCGGGGAGCGCGGCAGGCAGCGATGAGGGCGAGAACGATGAGGCCGAGGCGGGCAGCTGGGCCACGATACGGCTGAGGAGCGCCGGATCGGCCGAGGCGTGGTAGCGGACCTCGTCGACGCTGCGGTCGAGAAAATTAGAAGCGCTCATGTAGAGCTGCCAGAGGCTGTCGGCCTTCCACGGCGTGAGCGCTTCCGGCGAGACCGCGCGGATGTCGGCGTAGGTCATGAGCGTGAGCATTTTGAGCTGCGGCTGCGTGGCCACTTTGTCCGCGAAGACGCGGACCGTTGCCGCGTCGAAGATGTCGCGGCGCATGGCGGCGGACATGTCGAGGTGATTGCGGATGACGCGGCGGACGGTTTCGCGCTCGTCGGAGTCGAGCTCGAGGCGGGAGAAGAGGCTCTCGCACAGCTCGACGCTGGAGATGGCGTGATTGCCGGTGCGGCGAGCTTTGCCGGTGTCGTGCATGAGCAGAGCGAGGAAGAAGAGATCGAGGCGGTCGATTTCGGGGATGAGCGAGGCGAGGCGTTTTTCCCAGTCGTGCTGCGGCTGGCGGAGGCGGTGGACGTTGTCGATGACGTGGAAAGTGTGCTCGTCGACGGTGTAGCGGTGCCAGGTGTCGCGGATGACGAGGGATTCGATGCCGTGGAATTCGGGGATGAGGAGCTCGAGGATGCCGAGCGCGTGCATGGTGCGCAGGGCGTGCGCGGCCCAGGGACCGAGGAGCACTTCGCGAAGGCAGTTCCAGAGGAACGGGCCTTCGGGCATCTGGACGGCGAGGACGGGGAGCGCGTCGGCGATGCGATCTTCCGCGGCGAAGCTGAGTCGGTAGCCGTGCTTCGCCATGAGGCCGAAGACCTGGAGGATGGTGTCGGCGTCGTGGACGGTGGCGTTTTCGGCGAGGTCGAGACGGCCATCCTGGAGGAAGAAGTCGGTGCCGGGAACGGGCGCGCGTTTGCGGCGGAACTGCTTGTAGAAGGAGCGGCGCGGCGGCGGAACCGCGTCCATGAGGAGCGTGGCGCGGCGGTAGACGGTACGAGCCTGGCGATACCAGGTGCGCATCCAGTAGGCGGGATCGGAGGTGCCGCGAGTTTCCAGGCCGATGGAGAGCGCGGCGGCTTCGTCCTGCGCGTGCCAGTCGAGGGTGTTGTCGTCGCGGCCGGCGCGGTAGTGGAGAAAACATCGGACGGCGGCAAGGAAATCGTAGGCGGACTCGGGCTCGTCGTGGGTGCCGTAGAAGTCGTCGGCGGAGGCGCGCGGCCAGGCTTTCTGCTCCTGGATGGAGTTGAGCAGGGTGAGCCACTGGGCGAGGTGGTAGTCGCGCAGGCCGCCCGGGCACTCCTTCACGTTGGGCTCCACGTGGAAGATGGTGTTGCCGTACTTGGCGTGCCGGGCGCGGGCCATTTCGGCGAGGTTCTGGATGACGGTATCCCATTCGCGGAGGATGACGGAGGGGAGGAGATCCTTCTCGAATTTCCGGGAGAGATCGCGATTGCCGGTGAGGAAGCGACGATCGAGGAGCGAAACGGTGAACTCGAGGTTGTCGGGGTGGACGCGCTCGCACTCTTTGACGCTGCGGGTGGCGGGACTGGCGCGGAGGCCGATGTCCCACATGGCCTGGGTGCAAGTGCGGATGAAGTCGCGGCTTTCTGGCTCGATTTTCTCGTGCGCGCAGAGGAAGAGGACATCGACGTCGGAGCAGGGGAAGAGCTCGCGGCGGCCGAAGCCGCCGGTGGCGATGACAGCGATGGGGTAGGTATCCGCGGCGGGGACAAGGGATTCCCAAAGCTCGCAGAGGAGATTGCCGACCACGCGGGCGCGGCGGCGGATGGCAGAGGAGCCGTCGCCGGTGCGCTCAAAATTTTGGCGCAGGAGGGCCAGGTCTTCCTCGTAGCGGCTGCGCAGGAGCGCCAGGCTGGACGGGTCGAAGGTCATGGCGAGAAACAGCGTGTAGGGTCTAGCGTATAGCGTTTAGCGCCTACAGCAAGAGCGAGGTCCCGGCGCCGCTGCGGGCGGGGGGCGCGCCTACGAAACTGCCAGGCCGGGTTAGAGGGCGGACGGACCGCGCTCGTCGTTGCGGATGCGGATGGCGTCGTCAATCTTCGAGACGAAGATTTTGCCGTCGCCGATTTTGCCGGTGCGGGCCGAGGAGAGGATGGCCTGGACGGCTTTTTCGGCGATTTCGTCGCGCACCACCATCTCGATTTTGATCTTGGGAAGAAGGTCGACGGTGTATTCGCGTCCGCGATAGAACTCAGTGTGCCCCTTTTGGCGGCCGTGGCCGCGGGCTTCCAGAATGGTCATGCCCTCGATGCCGACTTCGAGGAGAGCGTCTTTGACGGCGTCGAGCTTGGAGGGCTGGATGACAGCTTCGATTTTTTGCATAAATCCGTAGGTTCCTGGCTACTCAGACTATCAGAAAGAGTGCAGCGAAAAGGCGGTCAGCGAAAAGCCGGTCAGCGAAGATGCGGCCAGCGAAGAGGCGGTCAGGCGGCCAGTGAAGGGCCGGTGAGCGAAAGGGTTCCGGATCGAATTGGAGGATCTGAAGGTCACGACCCGAAGTCATAGCCTTCCTCGCCGTGCTGGGTGACGTCGAGGCCTTCGATTTCCTCCTCGCGGGTGACGCGCAGGCCGATGACGACGTCGACGAGCTTGAGCAGAATGAGGGTGCCGCAGATGGCGATGCCCCAGGCGATGGCGACGCCGGCAAGCTGGTTGAGGATCTGATGCCAATTGCCGTCGATGGCGCCGGTGGGTTTGCCGGGGCCGTAGATGGGGTTGATGACGGTGGTGGCGAAGAAGCCGGTGAGGATGGCGCCGATGGTGCCGCCGGCGCCGTGGACGCCGAAGGCATCGAGAGAATCGTCATAACCGAAGATGGATTTGACGACGGTGACCATGAGATAGCAGAAAGCTCCGGCGATGGCTCCGATAACGAGCGCGGACATGGGCTGCACGAAGCCGGAGGCGGGGGTGATGGCGACCAATCCGGCGACGGCGCCGGAGATGGCGCCGAGGGCGCTGGGTTTGCCGTTGCGAATCCATTCCGCGATGCACCAGGAGATGGCGGCCGTGGCGGTGGCGAACTGCGTGTTGACGAAGGCGCTGGTGGCGAGGCCATTGGCGGCGAGCGCGGAGCCGGCGTTGAAGCCGAACCAGCCCACCCAGAGCAGGCAGGCTCCGATAAAGCTGAGAACGACGGAGTGGGGAGGCGCGGGCTCTTTGGGATAGCCGACGCGCTTGCCGAGGTAGAGAGCGCAGACCAGGGCGGAGACGCCGGAGGTGATGTGGACGACGGTGCCGCCGGCGAAATCGAGGCAGGGAATCGAGCCGCCGAGAGCGGCGTTGAGGAATCCGCCCTTGCCCCAAACCATGTGCGCCATGGGCGAGTAGACGACGATCGACCAGAGGCTGAGAAAAAGGCACATGGCGCTGAACTTCATGCGCTCGGCAAAGGCTCCGCAGATGAGCGCCGGGGTGATGATGGCGAACATGAGCTGGTAGATCATCCAGGTCTGGGCGGGGATGGTGGCGCTGTAATCGAGGTCGGGAGTGAGGCCGACGTGATTCAGGAAGGCGAAGTGAAAGCCGCCGATGAAGGGATTGCCGTGGCTGAAGGCCAGCGAGTAGGTGAAGAGCGCCCAGAGCACGGTGACGATGCACATCATGGCGAAGCTCTGCATCATGGTGCCGAGGACGTTTTTGCGGCGGACGAGGCCGCCGTAGAAGAGCGCGAGACCGGGGCCGGTCATGAGCAGAACCAGGGCGGCGCTGGTGAGCATCCAGGCGTTGTCGCCGGAGGAGATGGCGGGCGAGGCGGACGACTGGGCGAGCGCGGCGGGCGCGCAGAGGAGCAGAAGAGAGAGAGGCAGAAGGGAACGGCGAGAACGCATGGCACTCCGCGGAAGAATCGTGATGGAACTGCGATCCGCAGGCGAGAGCGACAGGGTCGCGCCCGGGAGATGGGCAACAGAACTTGAGATTACTGTAGCGGAAAAGGCGGTCAGCGGAGAAGCGGTTAACGGGCAGCAGCCAGCGAAAAACCGGTCAGCGAAAACCGGATAGCGGTAAGACCGTTAGGGGAAACCCCGAAGAGGTGGGCGGCGGACGGCGGTATGATGGAAACATGAGCGAGTTGCAGGATCGGCGGCTGTTTGGGACGCTCGAGAGCAGCGGAAAAAACCGGGAGAAAGTGCTGGAGGCGAGCTACGGCTACGAGCAGCCGGAAGGCGTGTTCCTGACGACGGTGGATGCGGCGATCAACTGGATCCGGAAGAGCTCGATCTGGCCGATGACGTTCGGGCTGGCGTGCTGCGCGATCGAGATGATGTCGATGGGAGCGTCGCGGTTCGACGTGGCGCGCTTCGGGGCGGAGGTGTTCCGGCCGTCGCCGCGGCAATCGGATCTGATGGTGATCGCGGGCCGCGTGTCGTGGAAGATGGCGCCGGTGATCCGGCGGCTCTACGATCAGATGCCGGAGCCGAAGTGGGTGATTTCGATGGGCGCGTGCGCAACCTCGGGCGGCGTGTTCAATAATTACGCGATCGTGCAGGGAGTGAATCAGGTGATCCCGGTGGACGTGTATGTGCCGGGGTGCCCGCCGCGGCCGGAGCAATTGCTGTATGCCATCACGCTGCTGCAGGAAAAAATTCAGCGCGAGCGCGGCAGTCTGAAGCGGGTGCTGAACCTGGAGTAACGATCCAGAGGCGACGCCGATCAGGAGGGCGCTCTGGAAAATCGAATTGCTGGGGCAGGTTCAGGCTGGAGGGCGAGTAGCAAGAGCGACAACTCTCTCCCCCGGAGAGGTAACGCTTAGGGTACCTATCAGTGCCAAATACTTGTGTGACATGGCGGAAAATGCGCTGTGTTGGGCTGGTTCCTGTGGTAAGTTCGTAAACGCGGAATCTTTTCAGTCGCCTCCCCCTTGTGCTGCAGGTAGCGGGGTTGCGTAATTACATTAAAGCATTTTCAAGTTGTTGCGGAGGATAGGCGCATGTATTCTCGTCCGTTTGGAAAATTGGGCCGGGTTCTGCTCGCGGGATGCGTGCTGGGGATGGGCGCATCGATGGTGCTGGCGCAGAGTTCGTCTTCTTCGGCGGCAGCTTCGACAACCACGTCGACTGCCAGCAGTGACCAAAACCCGTCACGCATGGATGTATTTCTGGGGTATTCGTACCTGGCGCCGCATGGCACGGTGACGACGCTGGTGCCCCACACCGGCGCGGTCACGAATTCGTATTCTTCAATCAACGAAGGAGCGATTGGCAGCTTTGCCTACTTCTTCAACCGGTACGTCGGTGGTCAGCTGGAGTATGCGAACCATCCGGACGGCGCCAATGACGGGGCGCAGGATTTTGGTCTTGGCCTCATCTTCCGCGCTCCGATGTCAGGGATGACGCCGTTCGCGCACGCGACGGCAGGGCTGGTTCGGCTGGGCGGACCCAATGTGCCGGACGAGTTTGTGTGGCACGGCTACACGTGGGGACCGGCACTGACGGTGGGCGGAGGCCTGGATTACGAGCTGCCGTTCAGAAACCATCGGTTTGCGCTGCGGCTGTTCCAGGCGGACTTTCAGTATTACCACGTCGATTTTGGAGCAGCGCCGCAAGTCGGCGGGCGGGCGAACGTAAACTCGGCGCGGCTGAGCACGGGAATCGTGGTGCATATGGGCAGCATCGTGCCGCCGCCGCCGGTGGGCTACAGCTGCTCGGCGAGTCCGGATTCTGTCTATCCGGGTGAGCAGGTGACGGTCACCGGGACCGCGACGAACCTGAATCCGAAGAAGCCGGCGAGCTATAGCTGGAGCGGACAGGGTCTGACGGTGAGCGGGACGAACTCGAGCACGACCATCGATACCGCCAACCTGCAGCCTGGCGATTACAAAGTGAGCGGGCACGTGACGGAAGGCAACAAGCCGGGACAATCGGCGGACTGCACCGCGCAGTTTACGGTGAAGCAGTTCGAGCCGCCGACGGTGAGCTGCACGGCGAATCCGACGACGGTGCAGCCGGGCGGAACCTCGACGATCACGGCGACGGGCGTGAGCCCGCAGAACCGGCAGCTCGACGTACAGCTACTCGGCTTCGGCGGGATCGATCAGCGGAACGACGAACACGGCAACGCTGTCGACGACCGGAGCGCCGTCGGGAACGGTCACCGTGACGTGCAACGTGCAGGACGACAAGGGGCAGACGGCTTCGTCGACGACGTCGGTCGATGTGGAAGCGCCGCCGCCGCCGCCGGCACCGAAGACGCAGACGCTGTGCTCGATCACGTTCAACAAGGACACGAAAAAGCCGACGCGCGTGGACAACGAAGCGAAGGCGTGCCTGGACGATGTGGCGCTGAACGCGCAGCAGAAGCCGGACGCGACCATCGTGCTGGTTGGCAACTCGGCGCCCACCAGAACGCCGAAGACGAAATGGCAGCGTGAGCACTGGCCGACGGCGGAGAACCTGGCGGGTCAGCGCGCGGTGAATACGAAGGCGTACCTGGTGACGGAGAAAGGCATCGATGCCAGCCGGATTCAGGTGCGGACGGGCACGTCGGGTGAGAACGAGGTGGACGATTACCTGGTTCCGGCGGGCGCGACCTTTGACAATGACGTACCGGGCACGACGGCTGTGGACGAGAGCCAGTTCAAGGCGCAGCCGCGGACTCCAGTGCATCCGGTTCGGCATCACCACCACAAAGCTGCGAAGAGCGGCGCAGCGCAGTAGCTTTAGCAGCAAACGGACGAGACAGGGGCTGGCCGAGTGCCAGCCCCAATTTTTTGCGCGTATGCTGAACTACGCCTGGAACAGGGCGGACTAGTTGCTTATTTTGAGGAGGGAAGATGCAACACAGGAGAATCATGGCTGCCGCGGCGGCTCTGATGGGACTGGGGATGATGCTGGGGACAGCGAGGCCCGCAGCAGGGCAGGCGGCGGAAAATGAGGCGGCGCCGCAGGTGATTCCAGGATTCGATGCCAGCGCGATGGATACGACGGCGAACCCGTGCGAGAACTTCTACCAGTTCGCGTGCGGGAATTATGCGAAGCTGCATCCGATCCCGAGCGATTTGCCCTGGTTCAACCAGTTCGTTGCGCTGTACGAGTTCAATACGGCGGCGATGCACCAGGTCGTGGAGCAGGCGCAGCAGGGCGGAGCGCACCGGACGGCCAACCAGCAGAAGATCGGCGATTACTACGAAGCGTGCATGGACACGGACGCGATCAACAAGGCGGGACTGACGCCGCTGGAGCCGGAGCTGAAGCGAATCGATGATCTGACGAGCAAGGCGGCGCTGCCGGGGCTGATCGCGCACCTGAACCGGATCGGCGTGGATGTTTTCCTGAGCTACGGATCGCAGCAGGACCTGAAGGATGCGGACCGGATGATCGCCTACATCGATCAGGGCGGGATTGGCCTGCCGGAGAAGGATTACTACCTGCGCAGCGATGCGCACAGCGTGGAGGTGCAGAAGCAGTATGTCGCGCATTTAGCCAGGGTGCTGACCCTGCTGGGCGATCCGGCGGACCAGGCGCAGGGCGAAGCCGACGCGATCATGAAGTTCGAGACGGAGCTGGCAAAGGCTTCGCAGGGCGTGGTGGAGCGGCGCGATCCGCACGCGACCTACCACGTGGAAGATCTGACCGCGTTTGCGGCGACAGCTCCGGTGATTGACGCGCCGAAGTACATTGCGGCGATGGGATCGCCCGCGGTGAGCTCGCTGAACGTGGCCTCGCCGGATTTCTTCAAAGGGCTGAACGCGGCGATCGAGAATACCGATCTGGCAACGCTGAAGGCGTACATGCGAGTGCATCTGGCGGACTCGTTTTCGCAGCGGCTGCCGGAGACGTTCGAACAGGAATCCTTCAGCTTCTACGGGCACGACCTGACCGGGACGCCGCAGGAGCAGGCGCGCTGGAAACGGTGCGTGAACTCGGTGGACTCTTCGATGGGCGATGCCCTGGGGCAGTTGTACGTGGCGAAGTACTTCACGCCGGACCAGAAGCAGGAAGCGCTGACGATGGTGCACGGGATCGAGACGGCCATGGCTCAGGACATCCAGAGCCTGGACTGGATGAGCCCGGACACCAAAGTGAAGGCGATTGCGAAGCTGCATGAGGTGGCCGACAAGATCGGCTATCCGAACAAGTGGCGGAGCTATGCGGGGCTGGTGATCAAACCGAACGATCCGCTGGGGAACTCCGTGCGGGCGCGCGAATTCGAGACCGCATACCAGCTGAACAAGATCGGCAAGCCGACGGACCGGAGCGAATGGCAGATGACGCCGCCGACGGTGAACGCGTACTACGATCCCGACCAGAACAGCATCAATTTTCCGGCTGGCATCCTGCAGCCGCCGTTTTACGACAAGGATGAGCCGGCCACAACCAACTATGGGCACATTGGGGCGGTAGTGGGGCATGAGCTGACGCATGGCTTCGACGACCAGGGGTCGCAGTACGACGGTCACGGCAACCTGTCCAACTGGTGGACGCCGCAGGATAAGGCGAAATTCGACCAGCGCACGGGGTGCGTGGCGAACGAATACAGCCAATTCGAGGCGGTTCCCGGGCTGAACGTGAACGGAAAGCTGACGCTGGGCGAGAACACGGCGGACAACGGCGGCATCCGGCTGGCGATGATGGCGCTGATGGCGCGCATGGCGATGGACGGAGGCAAGGTGCCGGGTCCGGCGGCGAGCGCGGCGGAGGAGAAGTTCACGCCGATGCAGCAGTTCTTCATCGGGTATGCGCAGAACTGGTGCACGAATGACCGGCCGCAGATCGACCGGATGATGGCGCAAACGGATCCGCACTCGCCGAATCCCGTTCGGGTGAAAGGTGTGCTGGTGAATGTGCCGGAGTTTTCAAAGGCCTTCGGCTGCCATACCGGGCAGGCGATGGATCCTGTGCAGAAGTGCCGGGTTTGGTAGACGAGGTGGCTGGTCTTTTTGGAAGGAGCGCCTGAGGGCGCTCCTTTCTATGTTGGATAGGGAAGTTACGGGTGACGATGATTATTCGGGCGGAGAGCGGAAGCGCAGCAGAAAAGGGAAACCGATTACCATAAGGTTAGCCAACGACGCCGCGCGGAGCGCCGGATGGAGAGCTTTGCCGCGCAGGCCCCTGGAGATATGAGACTGACGCGATTGCTTTTATTCCTGGCGGCTGTGGCCGTTACGGTTCCCGGATTACCTGCCCAAAGTGTTCCCGCCAAGGCGGGCGCCTGGACGACGATTGGTCCCGATGGCGGAGACGCGCGGCGGTTCGCCTTCGATCCGCGCGATCCGCAGCGGATTTATCTGGGGACAACGGACAGCTGGATCTACGTGTCCGATGACGCGGGCGCCTCATGGACGCGCCTGGCAAAGCTGGGATCGCAGGACAACCTGGTAGTGGACAGCCTGGCGGTGGACCGTTCCGACCCGAAGACGCTGTTTGCCGGCGTGTGGGTGGTGGATCATCCGGACGGAGGCGTGTACATCAGCCATGACGCCGGACACACGTGGGCAGAAGCGGCGGGCATGCACGGGCAGGCAGTGCTCTCGCTGAAGCAGGCCCGCGCGAACGCGGACGAGTTAGTAGCGGGGACGCTGCGCGGCGTGTACCGGAGCCTGGACAAAGGCGCGCACTGGGACGAGATCAGCCCGCCGGACAGCAAAGAGATTCATGAAGTGGAGTCGATTGCGATCGATCCCTACGATGCGGGGATCATCTACGCGGGGACGTGGCACCTGCCGTGGAAGACGATGGACGGCGGGAAGACGTGGAAGAGCATGAGCACAGGGCTGATTGTCGACTCGGATGTCTTCTCGATGTACGTGGATCCAGACAGCCCGCGGCTGATGTATTTGAGCGCATGCTCAGGGATATATCGGAGCGACGATTTCGGCGATGACTTCCGCAAGGTGAACGGAATTCCGTCTTCCGCGCGGCGGACGCGGTCAATCGTGATGGATTTGACGCAGAGCGACACGGTGTACGCGGGCACGACCGAGGGCCTGTACAAGACGACCAACGGCGGGAAGACGTGGCAACGGCTGACGCCGGGCGATGTGATCGTGAACGACGTGTACGTCGATCCGAGGAATTCGCAGCATCTGCTGCTGGCGACGGATCGCAGCGGGGTGCTGGCGAGCGCGGATGGCGGCGTGACATTCCAGCCGTCGAACATGGGCTACTCGCAGCGGCAGGTGGCGGCGCTGCTGACCGACGCGAAGGATCCGGGGACGATCTATGCCGGCGTGATCAACGACAAGCGATTCGGCGGCGTGTTCCTGACGACGGATTACGGAAGAAGCTGGAAGCAGGCGAGCGAAGGCCTGGGCGGCCGCGATGTGTTCGAGCTGGCGGAAGCCGCGGACGGGACGCTGCTGGCGGGAACCGATAACGGGGTGTTCCGCTGGAATGGCGCGACGTGGACGGCGGCGGACATGGTGGGTGCTGGAGAAAAGCAGGATCCACCCCGAGAGGCGCGGAAGACACGAGCAGGCCGAGACATGCGCCCGCAGGAGCAGCGCGCGAGGATCCGGCAGATGAAGGGCCGCGTAACGACGCTGGCTGCGGCGGACGGAACCTGGTACGCGGCGACGGCGCAGGGCGTCTTCCGGAGCACCGACGATGGGACGACATGGCAGGGACCGGTGCTGGGCGGCGAGAGCGCGGGATTCTTTTCAGGCCTGGGAGCATACATCGCGATTGCGGCGCAGGGGAACACGGTGTATGCATCGCGGCGGAATGGCATCATGATGTCGATGGATCGCGGCGTCACGTGGAAGCCGGTGATCTTCCCGTCAGGATTGTCGGCGGTAAGGACGCTGGCGGCGACCCCGGAGGGGATACTGTGGACTGGCGGACGCGAAGGCGTCTTCTACACAGCAGATCGCGGACATACCTGGACCAAACTGCAGCGACTGCCGGTGGTGGCGATCAATGATCTGCGCTGGGATCCGGCGATGGCGCGGATGATTGTGACGTCGGACGAAAGCACGCTGATCTTCGCGGTGGATCCGCAGAGCCGGACGTGGAAGTGGTGGAATGCGGGCTGGACGGTGCACGACGTGGCGTGGACGGGACGGCGCCTGATGGCGGCCTCGCTGTTCAGCGGTGTGGTGGCGCAGCCCCAGCCGGAGATGGCCGGCGAGGGCGGCAGCGTAGCGCAGAACGCGCAGCGGTGAGCCGCGGAGATGCTGATTCGGGAAGCGCGCGGTGAGGATTTTGCCGAGCTGTACGCGCTGGATCAGGCGTGCTTCGCGCCGGGCATCTCGTGGTCGAAGGCGGAGCTGGGCTATTTCCTGAAATATCCGCGGAATTTTGCACTGGTGGCAGAAGCTGAGCCGGGGCAGATTGCGGGATTTGCGATCGCCGGTACGCAGCGGCGCAGGGGCGCGCTGCTGGGTCGGCTGATCACGCTTGACGTGCGGCCGGAGATGCGGCGGCGGCGCGTGGGTGGGGCCCTGCTGCGTGCCGCCGAGGAGCGTCTGCGCGCGGCAGGTGCGACGGCACTGCTGCTGGAAGTGGCCGTGGACAACGGAAGCGCGCAGTCCTTCTACGAGCGGCACGGTTTCACGCGGACGGGGCGGATTCGCGGATATTATCTGGGGCGAATCGACGCGCTGACGATGGAAAAGAGCCTGTAGCCTGTAGCCTGTAGCCCGTAGCCCGTAGCCGGGAGCCTGTAGCCGGTGACCAGTAGTCAGAGATCAGTGATCAGAGCGCGGGCGTGGGTCCCGGCCTGCGTGGGCGGCTACAATGAGGGCAATGTCTCGATTGAGGATGACGGCGTGGGTGGCGCTGCTGGTATGTGCGGCGGGCGCGGCGCGCGCGCAGGCGGTGAAAGACCTGCCGAAGCCGACAGGTTACGTGAGCGACGACGCGCACGTGATGTCGCAGGCGACGATCGATCAGCTGGACGGGCTGTGCGGCGAAGTGGACCACGAAGCGCACGCGCAGATTGCCGTGGTGACGGTGAACTCGCTGGCCGGAGAAGACGTACAGCAGTATGCGGTGGATTTGTACACGGCCTGGGGCATCGGGTCGAAGAAATCCGACCGCGGCGTGCTGGTGCTGATTGTGCCGAGCGAGCGGCGTCGGTTCATCGAGACCGGCTACGGACTGGAAGGGATTCTGCCGGACGGGAAGGTCGGCGACATCGGGCGGCAGATGGTGCCGGCGCTGCGCGCGAACGATTTCGACGGTGCGCTGACGCTGGCGACGGACGAGATTGCGCAGATTATCGCGACAGACGCCAATGTGCAGCTGCAGTCGCTGACGCTGCAGGGCGCGGCGATTGGGCAGGAGGCGCCGAAGGCGAGCCTGGCGCAGGTGCTGGGTGGGATTGTTTTCCTCGTGCTGGTCGTCATTTTTATCGTCTGGGCCGGCGGCTCGGGGCTGCTGTGGTTTCTGCTGGGGATGCTGTTCAGCGGCGGCGGATTCGGTGGTGGCGGGGGCGGCTTTGGCGGCGGCGGTGGCAGCGGTGGCGGATTTGGCGGTTTTGGCGGCGGCGCGACCGGGGGCGGCGGCGCCGGAGGCAGTTGGTAGACTTCGAGCGACTTTGAAGGAGAGCGAAAGACCATGATGCGTCGAGGACTTTGGATCGCAGTTGCGGTGGTGGTGGTGATCGTGGTGGCGGGGCTGCTGGTGGCTGGCAGCTACATCAGCGCGCACAATCAGATGGTGGCGAAGCAGCAGGCCATCCAGGCGCAGTGGTCGAACGTGAACGTGGTGCTGCAGCGGCGGGCGGATCTGATTCCGAACCTGGTGGCGACGGTGAAGGGATACGCGACGCACGAGGAGAAGGTGTTTGCCGACGTGGATCAGGCACGCGAGGCGCTGCTGGCGGCACACGATCCAAAGAGCGCGATGCAGGCCAACGGGCAGCTGGACGGGGCGCTGGGACATTTGCTGGCGATCGCGGAGAACTATCCGAATCTGAAGGCCAACACGAATTTCCTGGAGCTGCAGGATCAGCTGGAGGGAACGGAGAACCGCATCGCGGTGGAGCGGCACCGGTACAACGAAGACGTGCAGGACTACAACACGTACATCCGGCAGATCCCGAATAACATTTGGGCGCGCATTGGCGGGTTCCAGACGGACAATGACTACTTCACGGCGACCCCGGCGGCGCAGCAGGTGCCAACTGTGAAGTTCTGAGGGAGCCGGTAGCCAGTAGCCAGTGGCCGGTAGCCAGTAACGGCTAGCCGGAGATCAAAATCCGCAGGTCGCGGAGGTTGTTGCCGGTGGGGCCGGTGACGACGGAGTCGCCGAGCGAAGTGAAGAGCGTGCAGGCGTCGAAGCGGGCCAGCGTCGCTTCGGGGTCGAAGTTGTAGGCGCGGGCGCGAACGATGGTGGTGGTATCGGCCACGGCGCCGGCCGCGGGGCTGTTGCCATCGATGCCGTCGGAGCCGGCGCTGAGGACGGCGAGCGGCTGGCCTTCGTAGTGAGCCAGGTCGAGGGCAGCGGCGAGGGCGAACTGCTGGTTGCGGCCGCCGCAGCCGGGGTTGGCACCCAGACGGACCGTGACCTCGCCGCTCGAAAGCAGGCAGAGGCGCGGGAATTCCTTCCGCAATTGGTGAAAGCGCGCGAGGAGATACCTTGCAGCCTCGGCGTAGTCCCAATCGTCGCAGGTATTGTCGATGACGACCTTGTAGCCCAGAGCCTGAGCGTGATCCCGCGCGGCATTCACAAAATCATGGTTGGAGAGCAGCGTGTCGAACTGGGCGTGCTCGAAGGCGGCGGCGCTTTGCGGATCGTCGGGCTGGCTGGCGGCCGCGGCGGATTGTTCCCGCTTGAGGCGTTCGAACCAGGCGCGGACGGCGGTGGGGAATTTTTCGAGCAAGTGGAAGCGCTCGAGGATCACGAAGCATTCGGCGAGGCTGGAATAGTTCGGCAGCGTGGGCGACGACGCGACGGCGGCGAGATCCTTCAGCGGCACGTCGGCGAGCAGCAGCGAGAGCTTTTCCGCCTGGGGCGCGACGAGCGCGAGGCGGCCGCCTTTGACGGCGGAGAAGTACTTGCGGACGGTGTTGACCTCGGTGATGGTGGCGCCGCTGGCGACCAGCGTTTCGTGGAAGGCGATGGTGTCGTCGAGCGAGATCTTCGGATCGAGAGGCAGCTCGAGCATGGCGGAGCCGCCGCCGCTGATGAGGAAGAAGACGAAGGTGTCCTTTTTCGCTTTTTTCAGGAGCGCGAGCGCGGCGCGGGCGGCGGCGAAGGAGTCCTCGTTGGGCAGAGGATGGCCGCCGGCGTAGTAGCGGATGCGGCGATTGCGGTTCCTGGGGATTTCCGGCGCGGAGCAGACGCCGCGGAGATGCTTTTTCTCCGGCAGCCGCTCGAGCAGCGCATTGAGCATGGAGAGCGCGGCCTTGCCGAAGGCGAACACCTGGTATTCCCTGAAACCGGCAAGCGGTTGCGTGATGGCGGGCAGACGCGGCGAAGGATGGCGGACGAGCGCCCGGCCTTCGAAGTGGAGATGGCGGTCGAAGGCCTGCGGAATGTTGCAGGCAGCGAGGGCCGACTCGAAGATATCCCGCGAAACCGCCTGCAGTTCCTCGAGAGTGATCATTTGGGGAGAACCGGGAAGCAGCGCAAAGCCCATGAGCGTATCGCGTTTTTCACCTCATCCAGCTTACTCCCGGCGCGCGGGGAGGACGGGTGCGGAGTTTCATCCTGCGCAACGAAAAAGTGGTCGGCGTCCGGGATCCAGACAAGCTCTTTGGGGTCCCGCGCGTTGGAGACGGCGGCTTCGACCTGCGTGCGGGGACCGTACTGATCGCGCGTGCCGCTGATGAAGAGCTTGGGTTGCGGGCATTGGCGCAGGAAGCTGAAGTCGTAGTCGCGGCCTTCAGCGTGAACGGGCAGGCCGAGCGCGACAAGGCCGGAGACCCGCGCGTCGCCGCAGCAGACCTGGAGGCCAACCCAGGAGCCAAAAGAGAATCCGGCGAAGAGAATCGGGCGGTGGAACGTGCGGTCGAGCCAGTCGAGTGCGGCGCGCACGTCGTCCTGCTCGCCACGGCCGAAGTCGTGGGTGCCTTCGCTGAGTTCGGTGCCGCGGAAGTTGAAGCGCAGGACGGGCAGACCGAAGGACTGGAATGCTTTCATGGCGTGGTAGACCACTTTGTTGTGGAGGGTGCCTCCGCCGAGCGGGTGAGGATGGCAGACCAACGCGGAAAAGGGCGCGTTGGGCGAGCCGTCGTTGAGCAGCGCTTCGAGGCGGCCGGCGGAGGAGCGGAGATCGTCGACGGAGCGGAGCGAGGCGGAGCCGGAGTGGGGCACGGAATCATTTTAGGGGTTACGGGATACGGGTTACGGTTTAGGAGACAGGAGACAGGAGACAGGAGACAGGACGGGAACTTCTAAACCGTAGACCGTAAACCGTATCCCGTTGCAGGTAGACTGGGGATTCCATGACACTCGATCCGATTGTCCTGACGCGACGCCTGGTGGACATCGAGTCCATCACGTACAACGAGGGCGCGGTGGGCGCGTTTCTGGCGGAGTTTCTTCGCGGCCGGGGATGGGCCGTCGAGACGATGCCGGTGGAGCAATCGAAGGAGAGCGGGTCAAGCAGCGAGCGGAACAATGTGTACGCGAGCGGGCCAGGCGAGACGCCGGAGGTGGTCTTCTCCACGCACATGGACACGGTGCCGCCGTTCATCCCATCGAGCGAGGACGCAGAGTTCCTTTACGGGCGCGGGGCGTGCGACGCGAAGGGCATCATTGCGGCGCAGATTGCAGCGGCCGAGCGGCTGCGCGCGGAGGGCGTGAAGGCGGGGCTGCTCTTCGTCGTTGGCGAGGAGCGGGATTCGGCGGGGGCGAAGGCGGCGAATCTGCAAGCGCGGGGCAGCCAGTTCCTGATCAATGGGGAGCCGACGGACAACCGCGTGGCGGTGGCGTCGAAGGGGACGCTGCGGGCGGTAGTGCGGACGACCGGGAAGATGGCGCACTCGGCGTATCCGGAGCTGGGTGAGAGCGCGACGCACAAGATGGTGGAGGCGCTGCGGCGGATTCTGAAGATCCAGCTGCCGGTGGCGGACGTGGGCCCCAGCACGCTGAACATTGGGACGATCCACGGCGGGCGCGCGCCCAACGTGATTGCGGACGCGGCCGAGGCGCAGGTGCTGGTGCGGCTGGTGGGCGACTCGGCGGCGACGAAGCACGCGCTTGAGCAGGCGGTTGCCGGCTTGGGAACCGTGGAGTTCACTCTGGAGATTCCGTTCCGACGCTTGCGCGCGATCGAAGGGCTACCGACCATGGTGGCGGCGTTCACGACGGATGTGCCGTGGCTGGGGAACTGGGGCGAGCCGGTGCTGCTGGGTCCGGGATCGATCCACGTAGCGCACACGGAGCACGAGCGGCTCAGGAAGCTGGAGCTGCTGGAGGCGGTGGAGCTGTACGTGGAGGTCGCGCGGAAGCTGGTGACCGGGTAGTTTCGCAAGGCTTTACCACAGAGGGCACGGAGAGCGCAGAGGGAAAAGGGCAGGGGCTAAAGCCCAATTTTCATCTGGGGCACATTACGGCACGACTAAAGTCGTGCCCTGATACAAAGCACAGGGGCTGAAGCCGTGAGTGACGTCGCACCTCTGTCGAATGGATGACTAAGTGAAGGATGCCAGCGGTTCACACCTGCGACTGCTAGGCTGAAAGTATGTCGGAAGCCTCTGCCATTTCCTCGGAAAATCGCAACAACCTCGATCAGGCATCCTCGTCATATCTGCGGTCGGCGATGCATCAGCCGGTGCACTGGCAGGAGTGGGGCGACGCGGCGTTTGCGCTGGCGCAGCGGCTGGAAAAGCCGGTGCTGCTGGACGTAGGCGCGGTGTGGTGCCACTGGTGCCACGTGATGGATCGCGAGTCGTATGAGGACGCGGCACTGGCGGCCACGATCAACGAACATTTTGTGGCCATCAAGGTGGATCGCGACGAGCGGCCGGACGTGGACGCGCGCTATCAGGCGGCGGTGCAGGCGATCAGCGGGCAGGGAGGATGGCCGCTGACCGCGATTCTGACGCCGGATGGGCGGCCGTTTTTCGCGGGGACGTATTTTCCTCGCGAGGACCGGTACGGGCGGCCGGGATTCGAGCGGGTGCTGCTGACGCTGGCGCAGGCGTGGACGACGCAGCGCGAGGCCGTGCTGGAGTCGGCGGCGAGCGTGCTGGCGGCCATCGAGCACGGAGAGACGTTTACGGCGCCCGGCGAAAGTTTGTCGCCGGAGATTGTGGACAAGCTGGTGGCGTCCGCCGTGGGGCAGTTCGACACGCGACACGGCGGGTTCGGGTCGCAGCCGAAGTTTCCACATCCGGCGGCGCTGGATTTGCTGCTGGATGTGGCGGCGCGAACGGGGAATGAGGCCGCGAAGACGGCGGCGACGGTGACGCTGCAAATGATGGCGCGCGGCGGCGTCTACGACCAGTTGGCGGGCGGGTTCCATCGGTATTCGGTGGATGAGTGCTGGGTGGTGCCGCACTTCGAGAAGATGCTGTACGACAACGCGGGCCTGCTGGGGAATTATGCGCACGCGTTCCAGACGTTTGTGGAACCGGAGTTCGCGGAGACGGCGCGGGACATTCTGCGCTGGATGGACGAGTGGCTGAGCGACCGGGAGCGTGGCGGGTTCTACGCGTCGCAGGACGCGGACATTTCACTGGACGACGACGGCGATTACTTTACCTGGACGCGCGACGAGGCTGCTGCGGTGCTGACGCCGGAAGAAATGGCCGCGGCCGAGGTGTATTACGACATCGGCGAACTGGGCGACATGCACCACAATCCGAAGAAGAACGTGCTCCACCGGAACTTCACCGTGGAACAAGCGGCCGTGAAGATCAAGCGGGATGCGGGCGAAACGGCGGCGCTGGTGGAGAGCGTGAAGGCGAAGCTGTATGCCGAGCGGCTCAAGCGGCCGACGCCCTTCATCGATAAGACGATCTATACGGGCTGGAATGCGATGGCGGTGTCAGCGTATCTGGATGCGGCGCGGGTGCTGGATCTGGAGGCTCCGCGGATGTTCGCGCTGAAGACGCTGGAGCGCGTCTGGGCCGAGGGATGGACGGCGGAAGCAGGGCTGGCGCATGTGATCGCGTATCCGGATCGGGCGGGAACGGCGAAGTGGATCGCCGGCGTGCTGGATGATTACGCGTTGCTGGCGCACGCGTGCGTGGACGCGTGGGAGGCGACGGGAGAGCGGCGGCATTACGACCGCGCCATGCAACTGGCCGAAGCGATGGTCGCGCGGTTCTACGATGCGGAGAACGGAGGGTTCTTCGACACGAATCAGCAGACGGGGCAGGAGGGCGGCGAGAAGCTGGGCGCGCTGAAGGCGCGGCGGAAGCCGATGCAGGACTCACCGACTCCGGCGGGAAACGCGACGGCGGCGGCGGCGCTGCTGCGGCTGGAGGAGTTGAGCGGACGGAAGGATTTTCGCGAGAAGGCGGAGGCGACGTTGGCGGCGTTTGGGGGCGTGATTGAGCACTACGGGCTGTACGCGGGTAGCTACGGGCTGGCGCTGGAACGGCTGCTGCTGCCGCCGATTCAGGTAGTGGTGGTGGGCGACGGCGAAGCGGCGCGGCGGCTGGCGGCGATGGCGAACGCGCGCTATGCGGTGAACAAGGCGGTGATCGCGCTGAAGCCGGAGCAGGTGACGGCGGAGAATCTGCCGCCGGTGCTGGCGGAGACGCTACCGCATTTGCCGGGAGCGGGCACGAAGGCGATGGCGCTGGTGTGCCGGGGAACATCGTGCCTGCCACCGGCGGCGACGGCGGAAGAACTGATCGAGCAGATCAATGCGGCGGTCTAGCGCTTATGCGGCGGTGATCGCGGCGACTTCGCAATCCTCGATGCGGGGCAGCGCTGGATTTGAGGAAGGCGCGGCGGTTCAGCATGAGCCCCAGTGTACTTCGCACCTGGAGCGCCGGCCCTTGGCCCGCTTCGGAACGCTCCGGAAGCCTCGGCGGCGGCCTTCCGGTACCTTCGTGTCCAATTCGGACCCGGGCTTTATACTTCTTGCCAGAGATCTGCGGTAAATCGGAGAAGAGGGAGCAGCCATGGCCAGGAGCGTCAACAAAGCGATTCTTGTGGGGAATGTGGGGAAAGATCCGGAGACGAAGTTTCTACCCAGCGGATCTCCCGTTACTAATTTTTCGCTGGCCACGTCGGAGCGGTACAAGGACAAGTCCGGCGAGTTTCAGGAGCGCACGGAGTGGCACAATCTGGTGGCTTTCGACCGTTTGGCGGAAATCGTGCGCGATTACGTGAAGAAGGGGTCGAAGCTATATATTGAGGGCCGCATTCAGACCCGATCCTGGGATGACAAGCAGACGGGACAGAAGCGCTACATGACGGAAGTCCACGTGCGGGATCTGGTGCTGCTGTCAGGACGTGGCGATGGCGAGTCGGGCGGCGGATCGCGCGGCGGCTCACAATACGACCAGCGGCCGCCAGCGCATGCCGACGATCTGGTGCAGTCGACGGAGATCACCGACGACGATATTCCTTTCTAATTCTTAAGGTTCGCTTCATCGAAAATCGGAAGGAACGCCCGTTCTCTCGGTACCGACGGGCTATCGTCGCGCGCGGTTCGGGCGTCTAAACCCGCAGCCAGTGAAGCCTGCCCAACAGGCTCGCGTCGGAGTTCCTGCGAGTGCATCGCCGTTCGAATTTCTCCATCACCGTTGGACCTCCCCGGGCGCGCTGGATTTCCCGCGGCAGATTGACGAGTGTGATGGTGGCACTGTGTCTGGCAGCCGCGCCCGCGTTCTCGTCGGCCGGTGCGAAGGATGCGATGCGCGGCGGGGCGGAGACGCGAACGGGCAGTCTGCCGAACGCGCCCCAGCCGCAAACGCTGGGAACGATTCACGGGACGGTGACCAATCCTTCAGGCGCGACGGTGGGCGGAATCCGGGTGGCGCTGACCGGCGGGAACCTCGAAGCGCCGCAGACTGAGATCACGGGCAGGAACGGCAAGTTTGTGTTCGGCGATCTGGCGGCGGGGATTTACAGCGTATCGGCTTCGGGCCCGGGCTTTGAGCCAGTGAGCGCTACGCAGGTGCAACTTGGGGCGGGAGAAGAGTTCCGTCTGCCGATCACGATCGTGCCGATGCCGAGAGTGGTGACCACGGTGCGCGTGACGGCATCGACGGAGCGGATCGCGACGGAACAGATCAAGCAGGAGACGCAACAGCGCGTATTCGCGGTGATTCCGAATTTCAGCACGAGCTACGAGTGGGACGCGGCGCCGCTGACGGCGAAGCTGAAATTCCGGCTGGAGTTCCGGACGCTGATCGATCCGTTCACGATCGGATCGGATGCGGCGATCGCAGGCACCGAGCAGTATCACAATACGTTTCCAGGATACGGCGGCGGTTGGCAGGGATATGGAAAGCGATTCGGGGCGACGCTGGCGGACAGCTTCGACGCGCGGATCATCGGCGACGCCGTATTGCCGTCCCTGTTGCACCAGGATCCGCGGTATTTTTATTACGGCGGGCCGAACATCCGCCGGCGGATCACGTACGCGCTCAGGGAAACTCTGATGTGCCGCGGGGACGATCAACGGCAGCAATTCTGCTACTCGCGAGTGCTGGGGGACCTTGCGGCGGCGGGCCTGGCGAATCTCTATCATGCGCCCGGGGATCGGGGCGTAGGAATCACTTTCCGCGACACATTCATCGTGATGGGCGGGGACGCCATCGGCAACGAGGTGCGGGAGTTCATCTCGAAGGGGATAACCTCGCACAAGCCGGCGGGAACGAAGGGCAAGCCGGCGGCGCAGTGAGCGGTATCGCCGAACGCGGATAACCCGCGGCGATGGCAGGCCCCTCCTACCCAGAGGGGGAAATTATGTTCCTGGTGGGGATCGTGTCTGTCGTGGTTCTTGTAGCGCTGGTCTTCCTGTTGCGGGGGATCGGAACATTGCAGCGGCCGGCGCCGCGGGAGCGGATGAAGTCAGACAGGGATCAGCACGGGCCGGGCCCTCGGGCTACGGGTCTGAACTGACGCTGGTGACGGCCGATACGGAGGGCGAGCCGGCGCCGATGCCGCCAAGCTGGGCCTGCAGGGGATTCGCCGCTGCCAGCAGGCGGTCGGCTTGCGCCAGGCTCGTGTTGCCCGGCACCGGATGAAACCCGGACCTCGCCTCGCGCTCATCTTTGCTGATGCCTTTGAACAGCAGGAACCGTCCGTGGATATGAATTTCGAGCAGGTCGGTTCTCCAGTGGGCGGCGCTCACCTGGCAGCGATGAATCTCGAAGGTGCTGCCCGCACTCACCGAACCGAGTAACCCGAAACCGATGTCCACCGGCTGCGAAACCGCGCCGCGCATGTCAATCAGCCGCTTCTGGCGCAGGTTCAGCGTCATCGTTCCGGAAAGCGCGTGCACAATCCGATCGTCGTAGCCGGAGCCGGTGAAAGCCGGGTTGGGGCGGAAGACGAGCTGCACGATGTCGCCCGAAGCCGTGCCCTGGTATGCGAACAGGAACGCCTGGGGCACGATCTTCATGATGGAGGCGAGATGCGCCTCGTTCTCCTCCTGATTGTGGCGCTGGCGCGCGATGGCGGAGCTGTTGTGGATGTAGGCGTCGACCCGGTGCGCTTCGCGCTGCTGCTGGTCCGCGTTCAGCGGCGTGCCGTTGCGTTCGAGCACACGGAAAACGGGGCCATCGCTGGTTTCCACCTGCTCCTGCACCAGAGTCTGTCCCGCGCTGGTGCGGGTGCTCAGATACGACCAGAGGCCCTCGTCCTGGCGGGCGTGCAACTCGTTCCAGATGACGTCGCTGGCCAGTTGCTGGGCGGGTTCCGCCGCTGTTTTCGCCTGCTGTGCGGCGAGGGGTACGCCAACCACGGAGCCGAGGACCGTAGCCAAAAGCGCGCAAACGAATTGTCCGGGTGAAGGCATCCGCCTGGGGCTCCAGTCCATTCAGTTTGATCCACGACCCGTCTGGCCAAGTTGTTCCAGAGTTCGGTGAATTGCGGCTGACGATTGAATGAAATGAAGATCGGGGGAAGCTGGTCAGGCAACCTGAAACACTCGCTTGTTACACTTCGGTCATCCTGAATCCAGAAAAGACCATGAGCCTGAAGCTTTCGGTTGCGCTGATCACGAAGAACGAGGAAGCGAACCTTGGGCGGACGCTGGAGAGCGTGCGCTGGGCGGACGAGGTGGTGATCGTGGATTGCGGCTCGACGGATCGGACCCCGGAGATCGCGCGGGAGTTTGGGGCGAAGTTCTTTGTGGAGGAGTGGAAGGGCTTCGGGGCGCAGAAGAATTCGGCGCTGGCCAAATGCACGGGCGACTGGGTGGTGGCGCTGGATGCGGATGAGGAAGTGAGCGAGGAATTGGCGGCGGAGATTCGGGCGCTGCTGAACGGGACGCCGGCGTGCGAGGGGTACTTTCTGCCGCGGCGGAATTACTTTCTGGGCCGATGGGTGCGGCATGGGGGGTACTGGCCCGATCCGAAGCTGCGGCTGTTCCGGCGGGGCGCGGCGGCGTTTGAGGAGCGCGCGGTGCACGAGACGGCGCATTGCGCGGGACGGACGGGAAAGCTGCGGGGATGCCTGCTGCACCACGCCTATCCCACGCTGGAGGGCTATCTGGAGCACATGAACCGCTACAGCACGCTGGGTGCGCAGCAGGCCGTGGCGAAAGGGAAGACGAGCCGGAGCTGGGCGGCTTTCGTGTGGAACGTGTGGGTGACGCCGATAGCGACGTTCAAATACAACTACCTCCTGCGGCTGGGGTTTCTGGATGGCCGCGAGGGGCTGCTGCTGCATCTGTACCACTCGGCGTACGTGAGCTGGAAATACGCGAAGGCGTGGGAAGCCGGCCGCCAGCGGACGCGCTGATGATTCGGGCAGCACGAAAGCGCCGAGCTTGCCTGCCGTGCACTCACCCGCCTATGCTGTAGCGTTCTATGGCCGAAAAAGCAGCCAATTTGCGCGAGATCGCTGCCGCTGAGGGAGCGGAGGGGCGACATCCGTCGGCGGATGAGCTGCGCTGGGAGCGGGAGACGCTGGGGCCGGCACTCGAGAAGAACCCCGAACAACCGGTGGGCGCAGCGACGGGCGTGAATCGGGACGAGGCTGGGAATGCGCAGTTCACGACGATTTCCGGCGCGCCGGTGCGCCGGTTGTACACCGAGGCGGACCTGCCGGAGGACTGGGCTGCGAACCAGGCGGCGTATCTGGGGATGCCGGGCGAGCCGCCGTACACGCGCGGAATTCACCCAACGGGGTATCGCGGGCGGCTGTGGACGATGCGGCAGTTTTCCGGGTTCGCTTCGCCGGAGGAAACGAATCTCCGCTACAAATACCTGCTGGCCGGGGGCGCGGGCGGCCTGTCAGTGGCCTTCGATCTGCCCACGCTGATGGGGTGCGACTCCGACGATCCGCAGAGCGAAGGCGAAGTGGGCAAGTGCGGCGTGGCCATCGACTCCATCGATGACATGGAGACGCTGTTCGCGGGGATTCCGCTGGACAGCACCACCGTCTCGATGACCATCAACTCGCCGGCGGCGGTGCTGTGGGCGATGTATCTGGTAGTGGCGGAGCGGCAGGGTGCGGACTGGGCGCGGGTGTCGGGCACGCTGCAGAACGACATCCTGAAGGAGTACATCGCGCAGAAGGAGTATCTGTATCCGCCGGCGCCGTCGATGCGGCTGGTGGTGGACACGCTGGAGTTTGGAGCGCGGCGGACGCCGAAGTTCAATCCGATTTCGATTTCGGGATATCACATCCGCGAAGCAGGCTCGACGGCGCTGCAGGAGCTGGCGTTCACGCTGTACGACGGCGTGGAATACGTGGAGTGGGCGCTGCGGCGGGGGATGGCGGTGGACGATTTCGCGCCGCGGCTGAGCTTCTTTTTCAATGCGCACAACGACTTCTTCGAGGAGATCGCGAAGTACCGGGCGGCGCGCAAGATTTGGTACCAGGTGATGACGGAACGCTTCGGGGCGCAGCAGGCACGATCGCAGTGGATGCGCTTCCACACGCAGACGGCGGGGGTTTCGCTGACGGCGCAGCAGCCCAAGAACAACATCGCGCGCGTGGCCATCCAGGCGCTGGCGGCGGTGCTGGGCGGGACGCAGTCGCTGCATACGGATGCTTTCGACGAGGCGCTGGCGCTGCCGACGGAAGAGGCGGCGCGGATCGCGCTGCGGACGCAGCAGATCCTGGCGTACGAGTCGGGCGCAGCGAACGTAGCCGATCCTCTGGGCGGGTCTTACTTTCTGGAAAAACTGACGCTGGAGATGGAGCAGGGGGCGTTTGCCTACTTCGGGAAGCTGGACGCGATGGGCGGCATGGTGAAGGCGATCGAGGCCGGCTATCCGCAGAAGGAGATTGCCGAGGCGAGCTACGCGTACCAGCGCGCGGTGGAGGCGGGGGAGAAGATCATCGTGGGCGTGAACCGCTACGCGATCGAGGAGCCGGCGCCGGAGATCCTGTACATCGGCGAGAGCGTGCGCGAGGCGCAGACGAGAAAGCTGGAAAAGCTGCGCGCGGAGCGGTCCGGGGAGACTGTGCAGAAGGCGCTGGATGCGCTCCGGCGGGCGGCTGCGACGGAGCCGGAGGGGAGGAACGAGGCGATTTCCGCGGCGAATACGATGCCATTTCTGCTGGACTGTGTGCGGGCGCGCGCGACGCTGGGGGAAATCTGCGCCGCAATTCGGGACGTATTTGGCGGCTGGGAAGAAGCCTGATCCGCGAGAATCTGGTATCGTGGGACGTTCCATAGTGTGCCCGAACCAGGGCGCGCGAGGCAGATGACCCACGGGAAGCAGGAAGCCGCGAACGCCGCGCACCGGAGCAAGGCCGGCGCAAATCCAGCAAAACCATCGTTGAATTTGCGGCAGTTGGCCGAGTATCTGCGTCTGTCGCAAACGACAGTCTCTCTGGTGCTGAACAATTCGCCGGCGGGACGCTCGATTCCGCAGCGCACCCGCGACCGTGTGTTTGAGGCGGCGCGGAAGTTCCACTACAGGCCGAATTACTTTGCGCGGTCGCTGCGCAACAGCCGAAGCATGTCAGTGGGCGTGATCGTGCCTGACCTGAGCGACGGATATTTCCCGGTGGTGATGAGCGCCATCGAGAAGCGGCTGCTGAAGGCGCATTACTTTTATGTGACGGCGAGCCATTATCGGCGGCCGGAACTGGTGGAGGAGTATTCGCGGCGGCTGATGGATCGCGCGGTGGATGGGCTGCTGTTGCTGGATACTCCGGCGCAGATCCAGGTGGCCGCGCCGGCGGTTGCGGTTTCGTCGCATAATCCCGCGCCGGGCGTGACGAATGTGGTGCTGGATCACGATTTGGCGGCTCGGCTGGCCCTGACGCATCTGCGGGAGCTGGGGCATGAGCGGATCGCGTTCATGCAGGGCGCGGAGGGGATTACCGACGCGAAATACCGGTGGAAGAGCATTTTGAGCGTGGCGAAGCAGATGGGCATCGCTGTGGTGCCGGAGCTGTGCCTTCAGCTGGAGGAAACGCGGCAGACGCCGGAAGCCGGATATCACGTGATGCAGGAGCTGCTGGAGCAGACGCGGGAATTCACGGCGGTGTTCTGCTTCAATGACATTTCCGCGATCGGGGCCATCCGCGCAATTAGCGACGCGGGACTGCGCGTGCCGGAAGATATCTCCGTGGTGGGCTTCGACGACATCATCACAGCGGCCTACTGCAAGCCAAGCCTGACGACGGTGAAGCAGCCTCTGCAGGAGATGGGCGAGCGCGCCGCGCAGGCGCTGCTCGATCGCATCGCCCATCCCTCTCAGGAATGGCCGGCGGAGATTGTGATGGAGCCGCAGCTGGTGGTGCGCGAGTCGACCGGAACCGTACGACGCCACAGCCTGGAGAGCCAGAGCGGCCACGCGATGACGGCCGGGGCCATGCGCGGCTGAGACGCCGCCGTGGCCGATTTGCCCGACCGGGCCGCGAAACCCGATACAATGCAACAGGCGTGAACACCGTCAAGGCGATCTATCCCGGCAGCTTCGATCCGGTGACCAACGGTCACCTGGACTTAATTGCCCGCGCGGCGAAGATCTTCGATCACCTGGTGGTTGCCATTCTGCGCAATGACTCCAAAAGCCCGCCGCTGTTTACGGTGGAAGAGCGGGTGGCGATGCTGTCGGAGGGGACGGCACAGTTCGAAAATGTGTCCGTATCAACCTTCGACGGGCTGTTAGTGGATTTTGCCCACGAGCAGAAAGCGCATGCGATCGTGCGTGGCATCCGCGCCATCAGCGACTACGAATATGAGCTGCAGATGGCGTTGATGAATCGGCGGCTGTCGCCGGATCTGGAGACCATCTTTCTGATGCCGGACGCGCAGTACTCGTTTGTGAGCTCGCGCCTGGTAAAAGACGTGTTCCGGCTGGGCGGCTCGGTGGACGGGCTGGTGCCGAAGTTCGTCATCGAACGCATGAAGGCGCGCGGGCGCTTTTAGGCCGGATCTCTAGACATCACCGTGCGAGCGGGACCACTTTGGTCTCGGCGAAGGCGGCCAGCGCGGCGGCACGTACAGCGGCATGATCCACGATGGGGAGCGGGTAATTCCTGCCGAGTTGAACGCCGGCGTCTGCAAGTGCTGAAGGCGGGGCGGCCCAGGGCCGGTGGATCCATCTTGAAGAGACGGTGCGCAGTTCAGGAAGCCAGCGGCGGATGTAGTCGCCGCGCGGATCAAACTTTTCGCCCTGGGCGACGGGGTTGAAGATGCGGAAGTACGGAGCCGCATCGAAGCCGCAACCGGCGGCCCATTGCCAGCCAAAGGTGTTGTTGGCCAGGTCGGCGTCGACGAGCGTGTCGAGGAACCAGGCTGCGCCGTCCTGCCAGGGAATCAACAAATCCTTCACCAGAAAGGACGCGACGACCATGCGCGCGCGGTTGTGCATCCACCCGGTCGCCCACAACTGGCGCATGGCGGCATCGACGAATGGATAACCAGTGCGGCCGCGCTGCCAGGCGGCCAGCCAGCGGCGATTGCGGCGCCAGCGAAAATGAAGGAAGCGGGGATTCCACGGCTCGCGCAGCGTGTGTGGGTGCTCGACGAGCAGATGGTGCGCGAACTCGCGCCAGGCAAGCTGGCGGAGAAAGGGCTCGGCGCCGGGTTGGCCGGCGACAGCGTGCCAGATCTGCAGCGGGCTGATCTCGCCGAAATGCAGATGGGGCGAGAGGCGCGACACGCCGTCGTGGTCGGGACGGTCGCGCTCAGTTGCATAATTTGGGAGCGCCTTGCGGGCAAACGAACGCAGGCGCGCGAAAGCGGCAGCTTCGCCGGGAGTCCACGCGGCGCGCAGGCCGGCGGCCCATTCGATCTTCGGCTCGAGATGGAACTCGGCGAGCGGCAGCGAGGAGGGCCAGCGCCGCGCCGGCAACATACGCGGGGCGGATAAGGGAGCGGGAAGCTCGCTGCGGCGATTCCAGCAAGCACGCCAGAAGGGCGTATAGACCTGAAAGACCCTGCCGGTGGTGGAGCGCACGTCGCCTGGCGCCCAGAGCAGGCCGGCGTGGGAGATTTCGAGAGCAAGGCCGGCGGCCCGAAGCTGGGCAGCGAGGCGGGTTTCTGCTTGTTGCGCGCCGGGGTCGAAGATGCGGTTGGCGAAAATGCGCCGAGCATAGGTTTCCGCAGCCAGGGCGGCGAGCGAGGAGGCTGCCGGGCCGCGCCGAAGGATCAGACGCGAGCCGCCGGCGCGGAGGGATTCATCGAGACGCAGGAGCGATTGATGCAGCCACCAGCGGGATGCCGCACCGGGAGCGGGAGGCGTTTTGTCATCCGGATCCCAGAGGAAGACGGGAATGACAGGCAGGTCGGTCGCGGTGGCGGCGCGCAGAGCCGGATTGTCGGCCAGACGCAAATCGCGCCGGAACCAGAGCAGGACAGATTCCTGGGCTTGCATGGCCGAAGCAGGCGCCACTCCGCGGCGGAAGAACGGAATATCTTCTCACGAAGCTCCCGTGGCGAGCTGATGCGCTACGCCGCGGGGCGCAGCGGATCGCCGGGAAGCGGAGCGGCCTCCTGGCCTTCTTTGCCCTGGCCGGGGGCCGGGGGCGGACCGGACTTGTCGGGAAGCTCCTTGCGGTCCTGAGCGGACGTGTCCAGCTCCCCGCGGTAGCGCGGCAGGCCGCCGGGATAGTTCTTCTGGACGAACTGGATGAGGTGTTCGCGGACGTAGCAGCGCAGATCCCAGGCGTCGCCGGAGTTGCGCGCGTCCATCAAAGCGCGAAGCTGCATCACGTTTTGCTCGAAATCCGAGACCTGCAAAACGCACACCTTTCCCGCCCAGAGCGTGGTGGTTCCCAGGATGCGTTTCAGCTCCTGGCGCAGGGGCTCCACGGGGACGGTGTAGTCGACATAGACGAAGCAGTGGCCCAGCAGGTCGGCACTGGTGCGTGTCCAGTTCTGGAAGGAATTCTGGAGGAACCAGGAGAGCGGGATCACCAGGCGGCGGAGATCCCAGATGCGCACCACGACGAACATGGTGCCGATCTCTTCGATCCAGCCCCATTGGCCTTCGATGACGACAGCATCCTCGATGCGAAAGGGCTGCGTGAAAGCGATCTGGATGCCGGCAATCAGATTGGTGAGCGTGTCTTTCATCGCGAGGCCAAAGATGAGGCTGGCCACGCCGGCGGAGGCCAGGAGACTGTCGCCGAATCTCTGGATGGAGTGGAAGGTCATCAGGGCGATGGCCGTCGCGACAAAGATGACGAGGATGACGGTGACGCGATGCAGCATCTGGAACTGCGTCCGGATGCGGCGGGCCATGAGGTTGTCGGCGACGTCGATGCGATAGCGGCCGGAGAGCACGTCGGCGATGACCTCGACGAAAAGGATGACGAGCCAGGCGCACGCGGCGATCAGGCCGATGCCCGCGATGTGCTCGAGGACGCCGCGCGGAGTGGATGGCAGGGGAACTCCGGGCAGGACGATGAGGCAGGCCAGGAGGGGGAAGATCCAGTGGGTGGGTTTCGCTCCGTGGGTGACGAGCGAATGGATGATGACCTTGCCGCGCTTGCGAGCGGAGCGGCGCAGGGCCCAGAAGAGAACAGCGCGGACGATGAGGGCAAGGACGATCGCCGAGCCGAGGATGATGGCCGACCACATCAGGGAGTGCCAGTTCCGCTGAAAGAAACGAATCAGGCCGTCAAAGAAATGCATGCCTTCCTGCTCCTTCTGGTATGGGATGCCGGTCGGAGGGCTGAAATTACTCGAGTTTGACCTGGCCGTATTCGAGAAGGGTCACGAGGATGACGCCGCCACAGATGTTGCCGAGTGCCGCGGGGAGAAGCCATCGAAGATACGCGGACGCTGGAATGGCGTGGCTGAGGACGGCGACGAGGATCTCTCCGCTGGTGGCGATGCAATGGGCGAAATGGCCGACGCCGACCACAAACGCGAGGAGCCAGATGAGCGCGACGGAGCCGGTAATGGAATGACTGCCGCTGACGAGCCAGGCGACCATGGCGATGATCCAGCCGCCCACCACGGCGCTCCAGAAGATATGGCGCTGGGTGGGTGCGGCGGCGGCCATGCCCATTTGGGTGAGAGCGTGGAGAGTAGCGGGCATGAGGGCTTTGGTGCGTGCGGCGAGGATGGCGAAGAGGAGCGCTCCGGCGATATTCGACGGGAAGACGATGCCCCAAAGGCGGACCGTGGACCAGAAGTGGCGGCGTTCGACGAGGATGAGCGCAACCGGGTAAAGGGTGTTTTCCGTAAAGAGCTGGGCGCGACCGATGATGACGGCCATGAATCCCATGGGGTAGAGCAGCAGAGCAACGAACTGGGCCCAGGGCGCATTGCCGAGGATCGCGGTGACGACAGACACGCTGAGGCCGGTGAGACCCATGGTGAGGCCACCCACGACGCCGGAGATGGCGAGGGCGCGCGCCGGACGGCTAAGTTCGCGGCGAGCGTTGCGAGAGACCTGCTCATAGATTTCGCTGGCCGTGGGACGATCGAGGCTGCGCTGCGTCGACTGCGAGGCTTCTTTGGACGGGCCGGGATCGACTTTGACGTTTCGCAGCGGCATGCCCTGGCTTGGAGGGGCAAAGACGTTGGGTGGTTGGTTCGGAGGGCGGCGAAACGCGGGAATATGACGGGTCAGGAGCGGAGGCGGGCGTGATAGCCTTGGCCTTCCCGTAATTCGTGAGGGTTGGATGGGACATTCAGGCAATCATGCGCATGGTTTCGATTTGGGCGCGACGGCACGGCGCTCGATGATCGAACACGGCTTCGAGCCGGATTATCCGCCGGCGGTTCAGCAGCAACTGGAAGAACTCCGGGCGCATCCGCCCCAGGCGCCGGCAGGGGCGCGCGATTTGCGCGGGCTGCTGTGGTCGTCGATCGACAACGACACGTCCAGGGACCTGGATCAGATTGAGTACGCGGAGCCTGCGGCGGGCGGGCATCGGGTGCTGATCGGGATTGCGGACGTGGACGCGTACGTGCCGAAGGGATCGGCGATCGACCAGCACGCCCTGCGCGAGACGACCACGGTCTACACCGGCGTGAAAAACTTCGGGATGCTGCCAGACGAGCTTTCTACCGGGACGACCTCGCTGCTGGAGGGACAGGAGCGCGCGGCGGTGGTGGTCGAGTTCACCGTGGACGCGCAGGCACAGATCACGGCAAGCGATGTTTACCGGGCGCGGGTGGTGAACCGGGGACAGTTGGCGTATCGGTCGGTGGGCGCGTGGCTGGCGGGCGAAGCTGCGGCGCCGCCGAAAGTAGCCGCGTCGGCCGAGCTCGAGAAGCAACTGCGGATGCAGGACGAGATTGCGCAGCGGCTTCGCGTCCAGCGCTCGGACCGCGGGGCGCTGAATCTGCTGACGCTGGAAACGCAGGCGATCCCGATGAGCGGCGGCAGCTTCGATCTTGAGACCGAGGACAAGAACCACGCGACGCACCTGATTGAGGACTTCATGATCGCGGCGAATGGGGTGGTGGCCCAGATGCTGGACGCGAAGGGATACGCGTCGATCCGGCGGGTGGTGAAAACGCCGAAGCGGTGGGACCGCATTGTGGAGTTGGCGGCGGAAAAGGGAACGAAGCTGCCGGCGGATCCCGATCCGAAGCCGCTGCACGATTTTCTTTGCGCGCAGCAGGCGAAGGATCCGGAGCATTTTCCGGACTTGTCCCTGGCGGTGATCAAGCTGCTGGGGCCGGGCGAGTACGTGCTGGAACGCGCCGGCGAGATAGCGCAGGGGCATTTTGGGCTGGCCGTAGAGCACTACACGCACTCGACGGCGCCGAACCGTCGCTATGCGGATCTGGTGATGCAGCGGCTGCTGAAGGCGATGATGGCCGGTCAGAAGTCACCGTATACGGACGACGAGCTGGCCCAGGTGGCGGCGCAGTGCACGAAGATGGAAGATGCGGAGCGGAAGGTGTCGCGGGAGATGCAGAAGCGAATCGCGGCCGTAGCGTTGAGCGGGCGCATCGGGCAGAGCTTCGACGCGATGGTGACCGGAGTGAACGAGCATGGGACGTTTGTGCGGACTCTGCAGCCCCACGTGGAAGGCATGCTGGTGCACGACGGCAAGGGGATCGACGTCGGCGACAAGGTGCGGGTGAAGCTGGTGCGGACGGACCCCGAGCGAGGTTACATCGACTTCGCCAGGGAGTGACGAAAGTGTAGTTTTCTATCGATCACGGTCGTCTGGCGTGGTAACGTATGTGTTACCAATCGAATCGTGATCGCGATCCGTGAATATATCGATTCGAATGGTCGCAGCCCATTTTCGGAGTGGCTGGACGAGCTCAATAGTCCCGCAGCTGAGAGGGTGAACACAGCTCTTTATCGGCTGGAGAGCGGCAATTTTTCGAATGTCAAAGCGGTCGGGGCAGGGGTTCTCGAGTGTCGCATTCATTTCGGCCCCGGATACCGCGTGTACTTTGGCAAGGATGGCGAGCGACTGATCATCCTGGTCGGTGGTGGAACCAAACAAAGGCAAAGCCGCGATATCGAACGAGCGATAGCATGCTGGGCGGATTACAGGAGAGGCAGGAAGGTGAAGCCATGGCGTTGACCCGGGATTTCCGCGAGACCATCATGGCGCGTATCCGCAGGGATCGCGCATTCCGGCGAGGCGTGCTGAGGGAAGCTGTCGAATGTCTGCTCTCCGGAGAGGTTGACGTCGGCAGATCGATGTTGCGTGATTTCATCAAGGCAACACGCGGATACGCTGCACTGGCTCAGGAGACGGGTATTCCTGAGAAAAGCCTGGTCCGCATGTTTGGAAAATCCGGAAATCCTCAGGTAAGGAATCTATTCCTCGTTGTTTCCTGCCTACAGCGCGTGGAAGGCATCGTGTTGAGGGTGAGGACAGCCAAGGCCGCCTGACGGCGCTGGCTGACGTGCGCGTCCTATAACGTAATACCAGGATAGGACGGATGCGCGCGAACCTCGCCACATTTCTCGACGATTTCCGGCGGCATGGCGACGCTACGGCCATCGTGGTGTATCGCGGGAATCGGCGGACGGCGTCAACGTGGGCGGAGCTGGCGGCGATGGCCGACCGCTTTGCCGCGGAGCTGATGCGCCGCGAGATTCCCATGGGCGAGCGCGTGGTGCTGTGGGGCCAGAATGGGCTCGCCTGGATGGGTGCGTTCTTCGGGTGCCTGCAGCGGGGCGTGATTGCGGTGCCGCTCGATCCCAGCGGCGCTGCGGACTTTGCCAATCGCGTGATCGAGAATACGCGGCCGCGCGTGGTCGTAGGCGACGAGGAGCAACTGCGGGAAATTGCCGGGGATGTCCCGCGGATCGGCTTTGGGGAATTTGCGAGCGTGCTGCCGCAGGCCCCGGGTGGCGATCTGCGCGACCCAGGGCTGACACTCGATACGCCGTTTCAGATACTGTTCACGTCGGGCACCACGGCGGAGCCGAAGGGCATTGTGCACACGCACCGCAACGTGCTGGCCAGCCTCGATCCGATCGAGCGCGAAGTGCCGAAATATCTGAAGTACGAGCGCCTCTTTCATCCGATCCGGTTTCTGCACACGCTGCCGCTGAGCCACGTCTTTGGGCAATTCATGGCGCTGTGGATTCCGCCCCTCCTCGCCGCGGAAGTCCATTTCGAGAGCCGCCTGCAGGCGCAGCGCATCGTCGAAATGATCCGCCGCGAGCGGATATCGGTCGTGTGCTCGGTGCCGCGCGTGCTGGATCTGCTGCGCGCGCATTTGCTGGCGGCCTATCCGAAGCTGGCCGAGGAGATCGCAGCCGCGGCGGGCGAGAAAGTGTGGACGCGATGGTGGCGCTTTCGGCGGATTCATCGCCTGTTCGGCCTGAAGTTCTGGGCGTTTGTGTGCGGCGGAGCCTCGCTGGCGCCGGAGCTGGAAGAATTCTGGACGACGCTGGGCTTTGCTCTGGTCCAGGGCTACGGGATGACGGAGACTTCGGCGCTGATCACGCTGAACCATCCGTTTAGGCCAGGCAAAGGGACGATCGGCAAAGTGCTGCCGGGGCGCGACGTGAGGATCACGGAGGAGGGCGAGATTCTGGTGCGCGGCGACGTGGTCTCCGGCGCAATGTGGCAGCAGGGCGCGCTGCGGCCCAACCAGAGCGAATGGCTGGCGACGGGCGATCTGGCGCAGAAGGACGAGCAGGGGCAACTGCATTTTGTGGGACGCAAGAGCCAGGTGATCGTGACGCCGGCGGGGTTAAATGTGCATCCCGAAGACGTGGAGGCGGCGCTGAACGCGCAGCCGGGCGTGCAGGCTTCGGCGGTCGTGCCGCTGCTGACGCCCGGCGGCACGGAGCCCGTCGCGGTGTTGCTGTTTCGCGGGGCCAGAGCAGGCAAAGCAGGCGACGAGGCGCAGCAGGCGGTGGTGGCGGCGAATCGGCAACTGGCGGAGTACCAGCAGGTGCGGCAATGGCGGCTGTGGCCGGAGCTGGATCTGCCGCGCACCTCGACGGGCAAGATCCGGCGGCCGAAGGTGACGGAGTGGGTGAACGCGCAGCGCTCAGAGGGCGCGGAGGCGACCGCTGACCCGCTGCTGGCGCTGATTCTCTCCATCAGCCACGCGATGCCGGCGAAAACGGGCGATGCAGCGCGACTTTCCGAGGATCTGGGACTGGACAGCCTCGGCCGGGTGCAGTTGCAGTCGGAGGTGGAGCAGAAGCTGGGGCTAACGGTGGAGGATGAGGCGCTGGAGCGCGCGGAGACGCTGGGGGACCTGCGGCGCGCGCTGGGGTTGGGCGAGCAGCAAGCCACCGCCGGTGGGCCGGAGGCGCCGGAAAGCTCTGAGTCGCGATCCGGAACGGCTGCGCCGGCACTCGAGGCGGCGTATGTGCGGAAATCCGGCGAGGAGGACATTTATCCGCGATGGCCGTGGTGGTGGCCGGTGCGGCTGGCGCGAAGCGGCTTTCTGGAATTCATATCCCAGCCGTTGACGCGGTTTCTGGCCGCGCCGAAGGTGGAACGGCCGAATGACTTTCATCCGGCTGGACCGGTGCTGCTGATTGCGAATCACGTGACCGCCTACGATGTGCCGCTCATCCTGTATGCGTTGCCGGGGCGGATGCGGCGGCGCGTGGCGGCGGCCATGGCGGGCGACATGCTGCGGGATTTCCGGCACATGCGGAACCTCGGCCCGGCGGGCCTGGATTATCTGGGGCCGGGCGCGTACGTGCTGATTACGGGATTGTTCAACGCGTTCCCGCTGCCGCGCAGCGCTGGGTTCCGGCGGTCGTTCCAGCACGCGGGCGAGGCGCTGGATCGCGGATACAACGTGCTGGTGTTTCCGGAAGGTCATCGGACCCATGCGGGGCTGGAGGCGTTCCGGCCGGGGATCGGGCTGCTGGTGAAGGAATCGGGCGTGCCCGTGGTTCCGGTAGCACTGGCGGGGCTGAGCGAGTTGAAGAGCAAAGGGCGGGGATGGTTCCGGTCGGGACGGCTGACCGTACGCGTGGGCGAGCCGATGCGGTTTGCGCCGGACGATACGCCGGAGGAGATCACGAAGCTGCTGCACGAAAGGCTGCGGCAGATGCTGGAGCGGCCCTGAGCATCTGACGACTCGCCTGACGCGATTTGAGACGCAGAACTGCGACGAGGGCCGCAGGGGCCCTCGCTGAAGGAAACGGGATCAGGCTCGGCCGTTAGCGGCCGCGGCCCGCGCCCTTTTGTGCCTGGTAGCAGTCGCGGCAGTAAACAGGGCGGTCGCCGCGCGGCTCAAAGGGCACAGTAGTCTGTTGGCCGCAACTGGAGCAGACGACGGTGGTGCCGCCGCGGGATTCCCCACGCTGATAGCCACCCCCACCGCCGCCGCCCCCGTCGTTCTTGCGGGACTGACGACAGGGTTTGCAGCGCTTGGGGGCGGAGTAGCCGCGCTCCTGGAAGAACGCCTGGTCGGCGCTGGTGAAGGTGAACTCCTGACCGCAGTCGCTGCAGACGAGTTGCAAATCTCCTGCCATGTAAGTCCTCGCTGGGTACGTACGCCAATCATCCTCTATTTCGGTGAATCCGTAAACCCGGAATCGCCGGTGACCTCCTGGTGGGGCACAGGCGGAGGCCGGGTATCCAGAGGGGGCGCCGGACCGGTATGATAGACGGTTTTGGAGAAAACATATTTATGGCCTTTCCTTTTCAGGGTGTGGATTTTGTCGGTTTTGACAGCCTGCTGGATGACGACGAGCGGCTTTCACGGGACACGGCGCGGCAGTTCATCGAAGATAACCTGATTCCCATCATTGAAGAATGCAACCGTGAGGGGCGGTTCCCGCGGGAGCTGGTACCGCAGATGGGGCAACTGGGATTCTTTGGGGCCAATCTGCAGGGATACGGCTGCGCCGGCATGTCGAATGTGGAGTATGGGCTGGTGATGCAGGAGTTCGAGCGCGGCGACTCCGGCGTGCGCAGCTTTGTCAGCGTGCAGTCGGCGCTTGTGATGTATCCCATTTACGCCTTCGGGTCGGACGAGCAGAAGGACTACTGGCTGCCGAAGATGGCGACCGGCGAGAAGCTGGGCTGCTTTGGGTTGACGGAGCCGGATTTCGGGTCGAACCCCGGCGGGATGCGGACGAGGGCGGACCGGTCTGGCGATGAGTATGTCCTGAACGGCGAGAAGATGTGGATCACCTCGGGGACCATCGCCGACGTGTCCGTGGTCTGGGCGCGGGTCTACGGCGATCCGAACACGAAAGAAGGGCAGGTGCGGGGATTCCTGGTGGAGAACGACCGGCCGGGATTCAGCGCTTATGACGTGCACGGGAAATGGTCGCTGCGGGCGTCGGTGACGTCGGGCTTGTCGCTGCAGGATGTGCGGCTTCCGGCGAAGAACCTGATGCCGGGCACGGACGGGCTGAAATCCGCGCTGGCGTGCCTGAGTCAGGCGCGGTACGGGATCGCGTGGGGCGCGGTGGGAGCGGCGATGTCGTGCTACGACACGGCGCTGCGGTACTCGCTGCTGCGCAAGCAGTTCCACGACAAGCCGATTGCCAGTCATCAGCTCGTGCAGGAAAAGCTGGCATGGATGATTACGGAGATCACGAAGGCGCAACTGCTGGTGCTGCAGGTGGGCCGCCTGAAGGACCAGGGCAAAGCCGAGTTTCAGCACATCTCCATGGCCAAGCGGAACAACGTATGGATGGCGCTCGAATGCGCCAGGCTGGCACGGGACGTGCTGGGAGCAAACGGGATCACGGACGATTACCCGGTGATGCGGCACATGATGAATCTGGAGAGCGTGAAGACGTACGAAGGTACGCACGATATCCACACGCTCATTCTGGGACAAAGTGTTACAGGAATTCCAGCTTACTGATCAAGGCAACCCGCAGAGGGCGCAACCCGGCCAGACGCCTGGCGTCTAAACAGTATGGTCTGGACGCGCGGGCCGCGCCTTCATGCACTTCCCCAAACTTGAGCGACGTCCCGAGCTGGATGCACTGCGAGGAATCTTCCTTGCGTGGATGATCTTCGTGCACCTGCCGACCCGCTTCAGCGATCTTGCGGCACAGCCCTTCGGATTCGTTTCGGCGGCTGAAGGATTTGTGCTGCTTTCGGCGCTGCTGGTGGCGCGCATCTATTCGCGCGAGCACAGCGTGGACGCGGGCGGCGTGCGCCGGCACCTTTGGCGACGGTCGCTGAAGATTTACGGTTATCACCTGGCCCTGATCGCCTTCACGTTCACGGTGGTGGCGGCGTATGCCGTGCACGTGCACCGGCTGGCGCTGATGAATCTGCTGGATTTCTATCTGGCGCATCCGGTGGCGGGCGCGGTGGGCGCCCTGTTTCTGCTGTACTGCCCACCGCTGCTCGACATTCTGCCGATGTACATCCTGTTCCTGTTCCTTTCGCCGGTGGTGCTCTCCCTGGCGCGGCGGGTGAAGTGGGGAACGGTGATGGCGGCCAGCCTGGCGCTGTGGGCAGCCGCACAGTTCGGGCTGAAGGAGGCCTTCGAGCACGCGCTGAACCAGGTGACGCATCTCCAGATTCCTGTGCACGAGTCGGGGGCGTTCGACCTGTTCGCGTGGCAGGCGGTGTGGGTGACGGGATTGTGGCTTGGATCGGAGTCGGCACGGGGCGAGGTGCCGCTGAACCGGGTGCCTCGTTGGGCGATTCCGGTATCCGGCGTGCTGTGCGTCTTCTTTTTCCTCTGCCGGTTCGGATGGCTGGGACCGCACCTGAACTGGCCGGCGCTGGGACTGCTGGTGGACAAGTGGCAGCTGGGCCCGCTGCGCGTGGTGAATCTGGTGGCGTTCGCGATCTTCTTCTGGTGGCTGCGGAAATGGGTGGTGCTCCTGATCCACCGCGAGCCGTTCCTGACGATGGGGAAGGCTTCGCTGCAGGTGTTCTGCGCGCATCTGTTCTTTGTCTTTGCAGGACTGGCGCTGCTGTACGGCGACATGACGCAACTGGGATGGGGCACGGCCATTGTGCTGACCACGGCGACCTTTGTCGCATTGTTCTTTGTAGCGCTGCGCGAAGTCGGCAGGAAGCGGGCGAAGAAAGCCGGCACGCTGGGGGAGCCTGACGCGGCGCTGGAGCCCGCCGGACGGGCTCGCGAACTGACGCGCGAGCCTGCGCGCGTGCCGGTGAAAAGCGAAGCGGCGGACCTGGTCCGCTGAAATCAGCTAGACAGCGACGGTGAAGGTTTCTTCAGTGCGCGTGACCGAGCGGTAGAGCGTATCGCGCTCCACGGGGACGCGACCGGCCGCGGTGATGAGGCGCATCAGCTCGGCGCGAGTCATGCCCTGCGGCGTGGTGGCGCCGGCATCGTGGTAAATCTTCTCCTCGATCACGGTGCCGTCGATGTCGTCAGCGCCGAAACGCAGGGCGATCTGCGCGATCTTCGGGGTCATCATCTGCCAATACGCCTTGATGTGCGGGAAGTTGTCGAGGAGCAGGCGGCTGACGGCGATCTGGCGGATGTCGGTGAGGCCGGTGGTGCGCGGCAGGTGATCGAGCGGCGTGTTGTCGGGATGGAAGGCGAGCGGGATGAAGGTCTGGAAGCCGCCGGTGTCGTCCTGGAGAGCGCGCAGGCGGAGGAGATGGTCCACGCGATCCTCGTCGTTCTCGATATGCCCATAGAGCATGGTGGCGTTGGATTTGAGGCCCATCTGGTGCGCGATACGGGCGGTCTCCAGCCATTCGTCGCCATCGATTTTGTGATCGCAGATGAGGTGACGGATGCGGTCGGCGAAAATCTCCGCGCCGCCGCCGGGCATCGAATCGACACCGGCTTCCTTCAGTTGCCTGAGCGTTTCCGGGATCGTGAGCTTGGCGCGCTTCGCGAGGAAGGCGACTTCGACCATGGTGAAGGCTTTGATATGGACCTGGGGAAAACGCTCCTTGAGGCCGCGAACCAGATCGAGGAAGTACTGGAAGGGCAGATCGGGATGCAGGCCCCCGACGATGTGGAACTCGGTCACGGCTTCGGAGTAACCGGAAGCGGCGGTATCCCAGGCCTGCTCGAGCGCCATGGTGTAGGAACCGGGAGAGCCTTTGGTGCGGCCGAAGGCGCAAAGCCGGCAGGCGGCGACGCAGACGTTCGTCGGGTTAATGTGGCGATTGACGTTGAAGTAGGTGACGTCGCCATGCATCCGCTCGCGGACCGAGTTGGCGAGCCAGCCGACGGCGAGGACGTCGGGCGAGCGATAGAGCGCGAGGCCTTCGTCGTAGTCGAGGCGCTCGCCGGCAGCGACCTTTTGGGCGATGGGCTGAAGGCAGGGATCGTCCGTCTGAAAGGGATGCGGCGTCACATTTTTATGATACGGCCCGCGGTGCGATGCGGGAAGCGGCGTCAGGGCCGGCCGCGCAGGCGCGGCGGACGGCGATTGGGCGGCGGAGGCTGCGGAGCGCGAAAAGAGACGGCCAGAAGCGCGACGCCGGCAGCACCTTCGACCGCGGCCATCCACTTTGTGGCGCTGAAGAGGAAGGCAACCGCAGCGAGCAAGAAGAGGATGCCGGAGAGGCGATAGAGCTGCTGTTTCGTCAGGTTTCGGGTGAGGCCGGCCACAGCGACATCGTAACTGATGAGGCATTGGACAGGGCATTTCGCGGCGCAGCGTGGGTGATACCATTCGACAAGGTTCCTTCAGCAAAACTACGGATCTCCTCTGGACGGTCGATTGCCGCAATCGAGAACATGGCTCGTGCTTCTGCTTCTGGGCAGCGTGCTGGCGCCAGCGGGGGCCGCGCAGGCGGGAGGAATGTTTCCGCCGCTGAGCGGTTACAACCTGAACAAGCAGAAGGTGAAGCTGCCAGACGGGATGGCGGGGAAGACCGACCTGCTGCTGATTTCGTTTGCGCCGGAGCAGCAGAAGGACGTGGACAGCTGGCTGGAAGCGGCGCAGGCGTTGCAGCACACGAATTTCCAGTTCCGTTACTACGAGCTCCCGGCGGAAGGCCGGGAGAATTTCATCTTCCGCTGGTGGGATACGTCGTCGCTGCGCAGCACCCAGAACGATCCGCAAATCTGGCCGTGGATCGTGCCGCTGTTCGTGGATCGCGAGAAGCTGATGCGCGACCTGGAGATTCCCAACACGAAGCAGGTAGTCGCGCTGCTGGTGGACCGGCAGGGGCACGTTCTGTGGCGGGCCAGCGGGCCGATGACTCCGGACAAGCGGGCGGCGCTGATGGCGGCGGCGCAGCAGTAAACGGCAGCCGCGGCCGAAGCGGCCATGGGTTCAGACGGAGCGGGTGTTCTTGCGCAGGATGGCTGCGACAATGAGCAGAACCGCGAGGAGCCGGAGAATATACACCCAGCCCACGATGAGATTGGGGCTCGGCGTGGAAATGTCGAAGGTGCGGGTGCCCCCTTCGACGGCGAAAAAGACCGCAAACGCCAGAAACAGGGAATCGCGGGTTTCCTTCCAGTAGCGCAGGAAAAAGATGGTGGCCGCGGCGGCCAGCGCGGCGATGTAGCCGAGCAGAAAGAGATCGAGGGATGGGTGCGCGAGCGGAACCAGACCGTTCGTGTAGAGGTTCATAGGCGCTCCCAGATCATCCCAAACACCAGCAGAGAAACTGACACCGCGACGGAGGCCAGGCGCCAGGTGTACAGGTCGACGTCAGGAAACAGCATCATGTCGGCGAGCACGAGGACGCTGTCGATGGTGAGGCCGGCAAAACAGAGCCCGCTCCAGAGAAGGAGTCCTCGCCGCACGCGAACGTATGCGCGCAGGAGGAGGACCGCGCACACGAGCGTGACGAGGATCGTGATGATGTAGAGGGCGAGAGCCACAGTTACTTCTTCTCCTGTTTGAACTGGAAGGCCCGAGCAAATTCGCGCACGCCGGAGGATGCTTTCGAATGTATCATCGTCGAGATCCGCACAAGATCCTTGCGCCAGGCATTGTCGAGCGAGGCGAGGAGCTCGTTTTGCTCTTCGGATTTCGCCACGTAGGAGTACTTGGGCGGAGGTCCGGGAGATTCGGCGATGAGCTGCATGCGCACCAGATCGCGGAGGACCTGGGCGGTTTTATCCGAGGGAACATAGAGGCGGGAAGCGAGCTCTTCGCAGGTCCAGCCAACCGGGCGGCTGTTCCAAAGCAGGACCAGGGCTTCGAGGTGGGGGACACTATCGATGTGCTCGAGGATAAAGTCGTAGGGATTGGTGCCGGGATTCGGGGCTGTCATCCTTCGCGCTACCTCGCCGCTCCGGGCTTCCACCCAATATAGCGAGAACCAGAGGCGGCGGACGCCTTTGCGGAGCGGGTGCGTAGTTTTTTTGTGGGGGGTGCCCCCCATGACGGCGGGGTCAAAAATGCCGCGATTGCCAGCATGGGACTTAGCCGGGCGGGCGGGGCGGCAGCGAGCGGTAAGTTGTGCCGCACGTATCAGGAGCGTCGCGGCCGCGAGCGTGTTCAACTGAAGGCCGCGATGTGATCTGTCGAGGCCGCGAGGGCCCGATGTGATGGAAGCGCGGGCAGAAGCGTGACGGCCGCGAATGATCATCGGACGGCCGCGAGTGAGGGAGCTGAGGGCCGCGATTGAGCAACTGGCGGCTGCGAGCGGGGCATGCTGCCGGGAGCCATGAGAGATTGAGCCCACTGCAGGAGGCGCGCGCGTTCCGCCGCATCTTCTGGTGAGTCCTTGCGCGCGGCAGCGGGCGGGGCAGGCGGGAGCATGACGGGTGGCTGCTCGAATTCCGGGGCGACGATGAGGGGAATGGCGTTGAGGCGCTTGAGGAGAATCCGCAGGCAGCGTCCGGCATGGCGGTCGGAGACGATGTCCTCAAGCAGGGCGTAAAGAACGTACAGCATACGGCCGGGAAGCTCCTCCACGGGATCTTCGAGGTACTCGTGGGGAAGGGCACGCCAGCAGCGGAGGCGACTCCACCCGCGCTCGTAGGGTGGGATGCGGGGCTGACGCGGCGCTCCGTGGTGACGGCAGAAGGCGTAGCCGCGGGTGGCCATGCAGCGGCACTTGCGGCCTGTGGGCAGCGTAAAGACACATTCGGTTGGCATGGGACCTCCGGTCAGTGATCAGAGCTCAGAGCACAGAGCCCAGAGCTCAGAAAAGCGAGTTGGCGAGTTGGCGAGTGAGCGGTCAGCTATCAGCGGCCAGCAAAAAGAAAGGACCGCGCGGGGCGGTCCTTTTCCTTTTTTCACTCTATAAGTACAGGATATCAAGTTGAAAGAATTAGCCCGCCAAATATCTTTGTTAGTTTTGGTTGAGAACCTGCGTGGAATCAACGCGGGTTACTTTGGTGCGGAGGTGCGGGGGTTGACAATTTTTGAGCCGGGGTCAGGATCTCGTAGTAGTTCGTAGTCCGTAGTCAGTAGTTCGTAGGTGATCGGCGAATCCATCCCAGCGCTGCGCCTCCGGCGCGTGGTTGCGCCAGAATCCCGTCCGTCAGCGGCTAAAGCCGGACTCATTTTGCGCGGGTTACGGCACGAGTAAACTCGTGCCCTGATACAAAGCACAGGGGCTAAAGCCCGAAAGGTTTTTCGCGTGAGTTACGCTTCGACTCGCTCCGCTCAGGGGAGGCTCTGAACTCGTGCCCTGATAGAAAGCCGCCGGGCCTAAAGGCCGAGATATTTTTGGGCGACTGGACCCCAGCCTGAAGGCTGGGGCTTCTACCGTCGTCGCGCTGTGCGCGACCGCTTCGCGCAGCGGCTCAAGCAGGAGTTATGTTGCCTCAAGCGCGTGTAGCGCTGCCAAAAGCCGTGCCCCTTCCAAGCGCAGGGGCTAAAGCCCGAGACCTTTCTGAGGCGCGCTACGGCACGACTGAAGTCGTGCCCTGATACAAAGCACAGGGGCTGAAGCCGGGGTGGTTGGGCGGATGACGAGGGCCGCGCGGTGGCGGAAAGCGGCGGGGCTAAAGCCCGGGTCGTTGGGTGCTGGTGACGGCACCCATTCGACTCCTCTTCGGCGCACTCCGTTCGCTCAGAGTCACTGAGGGCAGGCTAAAACTCGTGCCCTGATGCAAAGCCTTCCGTCGGCTGGGGCGGGTCTGTGGCTTCCCACATCTGCCAAATTCGGGCAGATGTGGGGCACCCGGCAGTCAGCAGCCAGCAACCAGCGGCCAGCAACCAGCAGTCAGCGGCCAGCAACCAGCTCAGCGGCCAGCAACCAGCTGTCAGCGGCCAGCAGTCAGCAGCCAGCGGTCAGCGGCCAGCGGCCAGAACCAGAACTCACCGCGATCCATCCGCGAATGATCAATCCGCGAACAAGGCTGCGGCAGCGGCGCGTTCCACAATGGGTACCCCGAAGCATGGAGCGAGCCGCGATGTGGGTCTGCTGTGCTACTCTTCGGCCAACTGTGGCCAATTTCGAAAGAGCGCCGGCGGAAGTGCAGGAGATTCTTTCGAAGCCGATCCAGCAGCTCGGCTTGAAGCTGGAGGGCTCCCCGCTCGAGCGGTTTGTGGAGCAGCTGAACAAGGAGCTGGATGCGAAGGGGCTGAAGCGATTTCGTCCGCGGTGCTACCTGACCGATGAGTGGGGCTGCCCGAACATGGAGCCGGTGATCGGGATTCCGTTCTACCTGGCCGATCCGAAGCTGCAGCGTCTGGAAGCGGAGATGAACGACGTCGAAGACGCGCGGCAAATCATGATGTACATGCGGCACGAGGCGGGACACGCGTTCAACTACGCGTACGCGCTGTATCGGACGGAGGAGTGGCGCAACCTGTTCGGGCCGTTCCGGCGGCCGTATCGGGACAACTACAAACCGGTTCCGTTCTCGCGCCAGTTTGTGCGGCACATGGAGGGCTGGTACGCGCAGAAGCATCCCGACGAGGACTTTGCCGAGACATTCGCAGTGTGGCTGACGCCGCGCTCGAACTGGCGGCAGCGGTACAAGGGGTGGGGCGCGATGAAGAAGCTGCTCTACATGGACCGCGTGGCGCGCAAGCTGGGCGACACCGATCCGGTGGTGGCGCACGGCGATACCGACATTACCGTGGACGAAATGGATGTGACCGTGCGCGAGTTCTACCAGCGCGCGGTGGATCAGCAACTGACACCCGTAGAGCTTCCGCTGGATGCGGATTTGCGGGACATCTTCAACGTGTCGAAGCAGCGCAGGAAGAACGTGCGCCCGGCGGTGGATCTGCTGCGAGAGAATCGCAAGGCGCTGGTGGACAAGGTGACGTACTGGACGGGCGTGCAGCGTCCGCTGGTGAAGAAGCTGGTGGAGACGATCGTGGCCAAGGTGAGCGACCTGGGGTTGAGCGCCGACATAAAATCCGAAAGAGACTATCTGACCGAAGTGACTGCGTACGCAACGGCAATGGCAATGAACTACCTGACGCGGGGCAAGTTCATTTTGCCCTGAACCGTGGCGCGCCTGAGGAGTGGCGCCGGAACCGGGAAGGCTTGAGGGAAATGGCAAATCTGAAAATCACGATCCTGCACGATGTATGGGAAGAGGACAGCGCGCCTGAACCTGAGCCGGAGCCGGTGAAGGCGGCGCCGGGGAAAAAGGGCAAGCGCCGGAAGAAAAAGAAGAAGGATCCGCTGCACGATCGCGAGGAGATCTTCGAGGCGCTGACCAAGCTGGGGCACGAGCCTTCGTATCACGTGCTGGACGGGAAGAACCAGTCGCTGCTGGCGCTGGCCAGGTGCGGAGCGGACCTGATTTTCAATCTGACCGAGTCGTATGCCGGCGACGACACGATGGACAAGAACATCGCGGCGTATCTGGATCTGCTGCATGTGCCGTACACGGGGGGCGGACCGCAGGCTCTGTATCTGGCGCAGGACAAGTCGCTGGCGAAAAAGATTTTCGACTTTCACAAGATCCGAACTCCGGATTTCGCGACGTCGTACAAGGGGCGCACCGATCACTCGCATGACATTGAATTTCCGCTGATCGTGAAGCCGGTGTCGGAAGACGGATCGATCGGGATCGATACCGGAGCGGTGGTGGACAGCGTGAAAGAACTGATGGAGCGCATCCACTACATCCACGAAGAATTCGACAGCCCGGCGCTGATTGAGGAGTACATTGAGGGGCGCGAAATCTACGCGGCGATTCTGGGCAACGACAATCCCGAGGTGCTGCCGCTGATTGAGCTGGACTTGTCGAAGCTGCCGAAAGGGACGCCGCGGATCGCGGGGCAGGATGTGAAGTTCTTTCGCGACACCGAGGCGTACAAGGTGACGAAGTCCGCGGTGGCCGAAGACCTGGACGAGGAGACCACGAAAAAGCTTCACGACACGGCGCTGGCTGCGTATCGCGCGCTCAAGCTGCGCGATTACGGGCGCATCGACATGCGGCTGAACAAAAAGGGCGAGGTGTACGTGATCGAGGCGAATCCGAACCCGTGGCTGGCGAGCGGCGCGGAGTTCGCGATGGCGGCGAAGAGGGCGGAGTACTCGTACACGCAGATGATCGACAAGATCGTGGAGCTGGCGCGCGCGCGATCGATGTAAGCGCGCCCTAGTTGCGCAGGAGAGCCGTGAGGCCGGCAATGCCGGTCAGGTGGTTTTCGCGCAGAAATGCGGAGCTGCGCTGGGGAAAGCTGCGGCTGTGCTCCAGTTGGCGCGACACCGCGGCCACGGTTTGGACCACGTCACCGGTAGAAAAGGCTGAGCCACGGGCGGCGGCAACTCCGATGAGCAGGCCTTGCAGAATTCCAAAGCGGACGGCGAGTTGCGCGAAGGACTCCATGCAGGCAAGCGGCATGTGGGGATGAAAGAGAGCGTCGCCGAAAGGGAAGGCGGAGGCGAGCAGCTCGTTTGAGAGATAGTTTTCGAGGATCCACGGATGATCGTGGAAGAAGGGCTCGAACGTCGCGGCATAAGCGGCGGTCCAGGCGGCGACCTGACGCTCGCGGGGCGTGTCTTCGCCGGAACCGATGCCGGTGGTGAAGGCAGAGAGGCACGCGGCCAGGGAGGAGCCTTCGCGAATTTGCCTGACGCCGAGGCAGAGGAGCTGGGAGACGAGTTGAAGCTGCAGCGCGGGATTGGCGGGAATGGCGGCCATGGGCGCGCGGAGGCTGCCTGAGGCGAGGACGGCCGTGAAGTCGCGAAGGAAATCGGGGAAGGCGCGTTGGTCCTGGCCGCGCGCGATGGCATCGAGGCGCTGGCAAAAGATGCCGAGGAGAAAAAGCCTCTGCCAGAGGGCGTAGCCGCGCTCGAGAATGATGCCGGTGACGAATTCGCGGATGGGCCAGTAGAAGGCGCGGAGCGAAGGAAGGCCCTGCAGCGAAATGCCCTGCGCGGGCGGATTCCAGCGCACGGTGTGGCGGCGGACGGGCGAGGCCAGCAATGCGGGATCGAGGAGCACCAGCCGCGCGGCTTCCGGGCAGGAGAGCGCGAGCGTGACCTGCGGGATGCCGTCGACGCGATGGATGCGGCGGGGAAACTGCGCGCAGGTTTGCGAGAGCCAGGACGGGCCGAGCTCCTGGTGAATGCGGCAGAGGCGCTCTTGTGTGAGGAACGGGCAGGCGCCGGAGGGAAGCATGCGGATGGATGCAGCCTGGGCGGAGGGTGGTGCGTCGGCGGGCTCGGTGGCCGGGAGGCAGGCGTCGAGCTGGGAGCGCAGCGCGCCGGGAGGGAGGGTGCGGTACTTCGTGAGCGCGGGCTGGTCGATGGGCACGGCCCATCCATGGCAACAGTCGTCCTCGCAGCCGGCGCCGATACAGCGGAAGCGCATGCTGTATTCGGGGACGACGACGGTGAAGGAAGCCGGCATGGGTGTCCGCAGCCTGGCAGCAGAACGCGGACCGTGGGGGGAGGGATGAGATGAGAGGGTTCTTAGCTGCCAGCAGCCAGCGGCCAGCTTCCCACATCTGCCAGAGTCGGGCAGATGTGGGGCACCCGGCAGTGGGGCGGGGAAGGTGGGGGATTTCTAAGACGAGGGGGTAGGGGGTAGGGAGCAGGGGGTAGTAGCGGGTAGCCAGTAGCCGGTGGGCGGTAATCAGTGGGCAGCCACGAGCGGGAAGGGTCGATCAGCGCGGGCGCTTCTTTACGGGTTTCTTCTTTGCGGACTTCTTGTTTGCGGGCTTTCGCTGCGCTGGAGATGATTCGAGCCGGGCGCGGGTGCGGGCAGGGAGCTTTGCGTAGACGAGATCGCGGGCGTCGCGGAGCAGGGCCTTGAGCTCGGCGGCGGGCAGCGCGCTCCAGCGCTCGACGGCGACCCAGTGCGCGCGGGCGAGATAGGGAGCGGGGAAGATTCCTTCACGTTCCACCAATTCGGCGAAGCGTTCGGGGCCGGCGGCGAAGGAGAGGACGGCGCCGCGATCGGGTGAAAGGCCGACGACAGCAAACATTTTGCCACCGATGGATTTGTCCGCCGCCCAGAAGACGAGATTGTCGCCCCACTGCACGGTTTCGGCCACGTGCGGCAGCGTGAGGAGAAAGGCGCGGGTGGTTTCGGGGTCCATGAGGACAGGGTATAGGGCGTAGGGTGTAGGGGGTAGAAGGCAGGGATTAGGGGTTAGGGATCAGGGATCGGGAGACAGGAGACAGGAGACAGGAGTCAGGAGACAGGAGACGGGAGACAGGAGTCAGGACTCAGGTGCGGCGAATTGCGGGCGGCGAGGGCAGGTGCGATGCTGAAAGCATGAAGAGACGGTGGATATGGGGAGTGGCGGCGGTTCTGGCGGGTTGCGTGTGGGCTGGGCAGGCGTGGGCGCAGGGCGGGACTCTGGGCGGGACTCTGGACAGAGGCTACTGGGAGGCGGCCAGCCAGAATGCGCGCGAGATTACGGGCGACCTGACGATTTCGGAAATGAAGCTTTCCATCAACTTTGCGCGATTCACGATCGCGCAGATCCGGCAACTGACGCCGGGGGAAGCGGCGGCCGTGTTTGAAGCGCAGGCGAGCGCGCAGGGCGGAGGGAATCTGTACCGGGTGGAGATTCCGGCGGAGAAGAAGTTCGCGCACCACAATACGCTGTGCGGGGAGCAGGAGACGCAGTGGATGGCGACCTGGTCGGACGGGCGCACGCTGCAGGTGGCATTCTTCTCGGGATCGGCGATGCCGGTACTCAAGCCGGATGCGCTGGCGCAGTCGCAGAGCGTGTGCGAGCTGCTGGGGTATGTGAGGTGAGGCAGGGGATAGGGTGCAGGGGGCAGGGTTGAGGGGCGCGCTGCGCGCGTAACCCACCCTGTCGCCAAAGGCGGCGACAAGGGTGGGGCACCCAACTACTGGCCGAGGCGGGCCTTCACCAATTCAGCGAGGCGGCGGCCATCGGCGCGGAGGCCAGAGGCCTGGACGCGGGCCTGCACGGCTTTCATCGCAGTACCGATGTCGCGGGGGCCGAGGGTTTGGCCGGCGAGGGCTTCGTCGATGAGCTTCTGCAACTCGTCGTCGCTGGCGGTTTTGGGCAGGTAGCTTTCGATGACGACGATCTCGCGGGCTTCCTTCGCGGCGAGCTCGGGGCGATTGCCTTTCTGGAACTGCTCGATGGATTCGCGGCGCTGCTTGATCATGGTGGCGAAGACCTGCTGAGCCTCGACGTCGGTGAGGGCATCGCGCTTTTCGATTTCGCGGTTCTTGAGCGCGGCCTTGGCCATGCGCAGCGTGGAGGTGCGCTCGGGGTCGCGGGCTTTCATGGCGGCGATCATGTCGCGATCGATTTGCTGGACGAGGCTCATGGCAGGGGTTCTCCGTGGGTGGCGGCGCTGCGGCCGCGAGAAGGCCAAACCTTTCCATTCTATCGAGAAACGGGGGAAAGGACCGGCGGCTAGAATGGCCGAAAGGCAGGGTGTAGGGGATAGGGTGTAGGGGATAGCTGCCAGCTACCAGCTGCCAGCCGCCAGATCCCACATCTGCCAAAGGCGGGCAGATGTGGGGCACCCAGCACGCGGCTACAGGATTTTCTTCCTTGGGGGGACGTCATCATGATTCGGAAAACCAGGTTGTTTACGCCGGGACCGACGCCGCTGTTGCCGGCGGCGCAGTTTGCCATGGCCGCGGCCGATATCCACCACCGCACGCCCGAGTTTCGCGCGCTGTACGAGCGGGTGCTTGGGCAACTGAAGACGTTTGTGGGAACGAAGAACGATGTGCTGCTGCTGGCCTCGTCGGGAACGGGCGCGATGGAGGCGGCGGTGTCGAATCTGACGTCGCCGGGCGACCGCGTGCTGGTGCTGACGGCGGGGAAGTTCGGCGAACGGTGGGAGTCGCTGACGAAGGCGTTTGGCTGCGCGGTGGACGTGGTGAGCGTGCCTTATGGCGAGACTTTTGCGGCGGAGCAGATCCAGGCCGCGCTGAAGCCGGAGACGAAAGCCGTGTTTGTGCAGGCGACTGAGTCGTCGACCGCGGTGCGGCATGACGTGGCGGCGATCGCGAAGCTGCTGCGGAGCGCGGGCAGCGAGGCGCTGCTGATTGTGGACGCGATTACGGGGCTGGGGACGACGAAGCTCGACGGACTCGGTTTGGGCGACGGCTGGGGTGTAGACGCGATCATTGGCGGCTCGCAGAAGGCGGTGATGATTCCGCCGGGGCTCGCGTATCTGAGCCTGAGCGATCGCGCGTGGAAGGCGGCGGAGACGAGCAAAAATCCGCGGTACTACTTCGATCTGCGCAAGGAGCGCAAGAACGCGCAGAAAGGCGAGAGCAGCTACACGCCGGCGGTGGCGCTGATTGCGGCGCTGGGCGCGTCGCTGGACTGGATTGCGGCGCAGGGCGGCGGCGATTTGGCGGCGGGACGCGACGCGCTGGTGGACAATGCCGAGACCTGCGCGGCGATGACGCGCGCGGCGGTGGAGGCGCTGGGGCTGCGGCTGTTCGGGCCGGGTCCGTACGCGGCCGCGGCGACGGCGGTGCTGCCGCCGGAGGGCGTGGATTCGGGCGTGATTGTGAAGGAACTGAAGAGCCGGTTTGCGGCCATCGTGACGAACGGACAGGGCGAGATGAAGGGAAAGCTGTTCCGCATCGCGCACATTGGGCTGTTCGACTACATGGACACGATTGGGATTTTGGGAGCGCTGGAACAGGTAGCGGCGGCGAAGCTGCATCTGCCGGGATTTGCGTGGGGCAAAGGGGTGGCGGCGGCGCAGCAGGTGTATGCGGAGCGGACGGGCGTGCGGACGGCTGAGCTGGTGGGCGCGTAGCAGGGCTCAGAGCGCAGAGCTGCAGAGCTCAGAGCTCAGAAAAAGCTGCCAGCGGCCAGCTACCAGTTCCCACATCTGCCAAAACCGGGCAGATGTGGGGCACCCGGCACCTGAGAAGTTTTTTAGAAAGGCAATCATGAAGATCGTACTGGCGGAAAAAGTGTCTCCGGCGACGGTGGCGGTGTTTGCGGCCGAGGCGGGTTGGGAGGTTCTGACGCACGATCAGGTGAAGGATCTGGCGGCGGCGGTGAAGGATGCGGACGCGCTGGTGGTGCGGTCGGCCGTGCAGGTGGACGATGCGCTGATGGCGGCGGCCGAGAAACTGCGGGTGATTGGGCGCGCGGGCGTGGGCGTGGACAACATCGATGCCGACGCGGCGACGCGGCGCGGCGTGGTGGTGATGAACACGCCGGGCGCGAATGCCGTGGCCGTGGCGGAGCTGACGCTGGGGCTGATGGTGTCGCTGGCGCGGCAGATTCCGCGAGCCAATGAGACGATGCACGCCGGGAAGTGGGAGAAGAAGTCGCTTGCAGGCGTGGAGCTGAAGGGCAAGAAGCTGGGGATTCTGGGACTGGGGCGGATCGGCCTGGAAGTGGCGCGGCGGGCGCGGAGCTTTGGCATGGAGCTGGTGGGGCACGATCCGTTTGTGTCGGCGTCGATTGCCAGGGAGAACGCGATCCGGCTGACGTCCGCGGAGGAGCTGTTCGCGGAAGCGGATTATCTGACGCTGCACGTGGGCCTGACGCCGCAGACGCAGGGAATCATCAACGCGACGACGCTGGCGACGATGAAGAAGGGCGTGCGGATTGTGAACTGCGCGCGCGGCGAGCTGGTGGTGGAGAAGGATCTGGCGGAGGCGCTGAAGAGCGGACAGGTGGCGGGCGCGGCGCTGGATGTGTTCGAGAAAGAGCCGCCGAAGGATTCGCCGTTCTTCGCGCTGCCGAATGTGATTCTGACGCCGCACATTGCCGGCTCCACGTCGGAGGCGCAGGAAGCGGTGGGGGTGCAGATCGCGCTGCAGGTGCGGGAGTATCTGAAGTCGGGCGTGGTGCAGAATGCGGTGAATCTGCCGTCGCTGACGCATGAGGAGTTCCAGGAGCTGGCGCCGTACATGACGCTGGCGGAGCGGATGGGAACGTTCCTGGCGCAGTTCCCCAGGGGAACGATCGAGAGCATTGGTCTGAAGTATCGCGGGCGGGTGGCGGAGCTGAAGACGGATTTGGTGCGCAACGCGGCGATTGCGGGAGTGCTGGGGCATCTGGAGCAGGTGAACCGGATCAATGCGGCGTCGATTGCAGCGGAGCGGGGAATTCGGGTGCACGAGGAGAAGCGGGAAGCTGCGGCGGGCGGCGCGGGCAGCGTTCTGCAACTGACGCTGCATACCAGCGGCGGGGAAATTGCGGCCAGCGGCGCGGTGCTGCACGGCGAGCAGCCGCGGCTGCTGCGCCTGGACGGGATCGACATTGAGGCGCCGCTGCAGGGAACGCTGCTGGCGATCCGGAACCGGGACGTGCCGGGCGTGATCGGGCGGATCGGCACGATTTTGGGCGAGCACAAGATCAACATTGCGAACTTCGCGCTGGGACGCGCGAATGGCGGCGGCGAGGCGACAGCGCTGGCGGTGCTGCAGATCGATGGAGAGGCGCCGGACGCCGTGATCCAGAAATTGCGGGCCGAGCCGGCTATCACGGGCGTGCGGCAGGTGTCTTTGTAAGGCAGGGTGCAGGGAATAGGGGATAGGGTGTCGCGAGCCGGGAGCCGGGAGCTGCGCCATCAGAGTTGCCATCTAATATAGAGACAGAGGGCGGTTCCGTTCCCAGACGGCGCGCAGGATGCGGGCCGGAGGAGCCGGCTCTCGATGAGCTTTTTGACGTTTGCGATTTTGCGAGGGACAGCGCTGTGCCGCTTTACGAATACCGCTGCAAACAGTGCGGACATCAGTTTGAAAAGATCCAGAGCTTCAGCGCTCCGGAAGAGAAAGAGTGCCCGGTGTGCCATGGCGAGGTGGAGAAGCTGATTTCCGCCTCGGCGATCCAGTTCAAAGGGTCGGGATGGTACGTGAATGACTACGCCGCGAAGAAACCGGGGCCGATGAAGGCGTCGGCGGACGGCGACGGGAAGGCCGCGAAGACGGAAAGCTCGCCGGCGGAGAAGACGGGGGCGAAATCGGGTGAGAGCGCGAGCGCGCCGGGTTCTTCCAGCTCGGGCGCCACGAAGAGCGAGTAGCGGAAAGACAACCGCAGATTCCCGTTCGACTCGGTCGCCAAGCCGACCTCGCTCAGGGCAGGCTTTCGCTTACCACCCCCGAACTGAACAGCGTTCGGGGCTCCGTTCGCTCAGAATGACAGTCCGTTACTTTTTGGCGAGATCAGGCGACAAGGTACTAGCTGACGACGCCGTCGAGCTGCATGGATAATTCTTCCCATTCGGCGGTGAGGGCGGATTGCTGCTCGCGGAGAAACGTGAGCTCGGCGCTGAGACGCTGGGTCTCCTCGGCGCTGACGTAGACGCCGAGCGCCTCCTCCGTGACGGCAACCAGGGCTTCCACCTGGGGGATTTCCGCTTCGAGCTGGGCGAGGCGATCCTGCATCTGGCGGAGCTTGATGGGGTTGAGGCGCTTCGGTTGCGCGCCCACCCTGTCCGGCCCAACATCGGGGCCGACAAGGGTGGGGCACCCATCGACCAGGGTGGGGCGCTCGGTGTTCTTCGGCGCGCGCTCCGCGGCCGCGGCGGTTTCGGCGGCGAGGGTGGCGGCTCCGCCTTCCTTTCTCCACAAATAATCTTCGTAGTTGCCGGGATAGACGTGGAGCGTGGACCCACGCTCTGGATCGTCGTTCTTCGCAATTTCGAAGACCTTTTGCGCGAGGCCGTCGATGAAATAGCGGTCGTGGGAGACGAAGATGACCGTGCCGTTGAATTTACCGATGGCTTCGAGGAGGACGTCCTTGGCGCGGAGGTCGAGGTGGTTCGTCGGCTCGTCGAGGAGGAGGAAGTTGGCGGGGCTGACGAGAATGCGGGCCAGCGCATAGCGGTTGCGCTCGCCGCCGGAGAGGACGCCGAGCTGCTTGAAAACATCGTCGCCGGAGAAGAGGAAGCAACCCAGAAGCGAGCGCAGATCGGTCTCAGAAACTTTGGGGGCGGTGCGGCCGATGTCGTCCAACATGCGGGCGGCGGGATCGAGGACTTTGTACTGATCCTGCGCGAAGTATTCGGCGAGCACGTTGTGGCCTAGCTTGAGCGCACCGGAGGTGGGCGCTTCCTGGCCGGAGAGCAGGCGGATGAGCGTAGATTTGCCCGCGCCGTTGACGCCAACGAGCGCGATGCGGTCACCGCGATCGATGGTGAAATTCACGTCTTCGAGCACGCGTTTGTCGCCGTACTGCATGGAGAGACCGGAGACGTCGACGACGGTGCGGCCGGAGGGCGGCGGCTGCGGGAACGTGAAGTGGGGAACGGGTTCCTCGAGGGGAATTTCGATGCGCTCGATCTTTTCGAGCTCCTTGATGCGGCTCTGGACCTGTTTGGCTTTAGTCGCCTGATAGCGGAAGCGGTTGATGAAGACTTCAAGGTGCTCGATGCGCTCGCGCTGGTTGCGGTACGCAGCTTCGAGCTGCGCGCGGCGCTCGGCTTTCTGCGTGAGGTACTTTTCGTAGTTGCCGTGGTAGACGTGGAGGCTCTTGTTCCAGATCTCGATGATCTTGTTGACCGTGACGTCGAGGAAGTAACGGTCGTGGGAGATGAGGATGTATCCGCCGGGCCAGGTGGCGAGGTAGTTTTCCAGCCAGTTGCGGGTTTCGAGGTCGAGATGGTTGGTGGGCTCGTCGAGGAGGAGCAGGTCAGGCTGCTCCAAGAGCAGCTTGGCGAGGGCAATGCGCATCTGCCAGCCGCCGGAGAACTCTTCGGTGCGGCGGGACCAGTCCTCTTTTTAAAAGCCGAGGCCGGTCAGGACAGCGCCGACTTCCGCGTCGAGCGCGTAAACGTTGTGATGGCGGAGGCGTGCTTCGACATGGGAGAAGCGGTCGGCGACGGCGGCGTATTCCTGGCCGGCGGGGTCGAGGACGGAGAGCTTTTCGGAGAGAGACTCGAATTCGCGCTCCATGGCGCGGAGCTCGTCGAAGACGCTGAGGCACTCATCGAAAACGCTGCGGCCGGAGAGGGCGAGGCCGTCCTGAGGCAGATAGCCGATGGACATGCCCTTCATGCGCTGGATGGAGCCGTAGTCGAGCGAGTCCATGCCGCCGAGGATTTTCATCAGCGTGGATTTACCCGCGCCATTGGCGCCGACGAGAGCGGTTTTCTCGTTCGGAGTGATCAGCCAGTCTGCGTTTTCAAAGAGGAGGCGGGGGCCGAAACGCTTGCCGGCGCCGGAGAGTTGCAGCATACGTCTAGGGTAAACGGGATACGGGCTACGGGATAGGAGCGGGTAGGGGTGAAGCGGTTAGGGATGAGACGGTTAGCTCCCACATCTGCCAAAGGCGGGCAGATGTGGGGCACCCCGTGCCAGGCGCTGGCTACTACTGTTTCTGGAGCACGGCGACGCCGAACTTCGGCAGGTCGACGGAGGTGACAGTGCCGGGGTGGTCGATGAGCTCGCGCATGGGCGCGGGCAGGTCGATGTGTTCCGGTTGCGTGTTGTGGTTGATGAGGATCAGGACGGATTTTCCGTCTCCGGTGCGGCGGCAGACTTCGACCCCATCGGGAACGTTGGCGAGGATGGGCTGCACGCCAGCCTGCTGCAGGAGCCAGGAGGTGAGATGACTCATCAGCGTTGGATCGAGCCAGGCGCCGACGTAGGTGATGGTTCCCTGGCCGACCTGGCGGGTGATGACAGCGGGCTGATTGTCGAGCCATCCGTTGCTCGTGCCATAGGTCATCAGGACTTTGGTGTCGGGCGATGAGGTTGAGAGCAGTTCGGCCCAAATGTTGGCGGTGCCGCTGCCCCAGTCGCCGCTGACCGGGACATTCTCGTCGAGGGCGTAGAACTGGTCGACGCGTCCGCCGAGGAAGGCAGCGAGCGGGCCGGGCTGGCGTTCGGGCTGGAGCCCGTTGAACTCGTTTTTCATGCCGGAGCGCGGGCCGAGGAGCAAATGGCCTCCCTGGCGGACGTAGGCCATGAGGCGATCAGCGGTGGATTGCGAGAGGACGTTGAGGCCGGGCAGCTCGACGACTTTGTAGCCGTCGAGGGGAGCGTCGATGGAGATGATGTCGACGGCCTGGGACTGGGTGCGGAGGGGATCGTAGAAGGCGAGCATTTCGCCGACGGGATCGAAGTCCGCGCTGTGGCGCTGGAAGCTGATGGCCCAGCGCGAATCGAAGTCGTTGACAACGGCGACCTGAGAGTGGGGCGTGGTGCCGGCAAGAGCGGGACCGGCGGCGGCGAATTCTTTGCCGACCTGCTGGACCTCGTCGTAGACGGGGACGGGCGTGCCGTCGGCGCCCACGAGAACGCCGTGGTATTCCTCCTGGCCGTTGGGCGCGCTGCGCCACTGCCAGTACTCGACCGTGTTCGCGCCGTGGCCGATGGCCTGCCAGGCGAGATCGCGGACCTGACCTTTGAGGAGCGGCGTGTTGGTGGAGCGCCAGTTGACGAAGGCGGGCTCAGTTTCCATCACCCAGAAATCTTTGTTCTTGTAGCCGCGCGTGAGGTCGTGGGTAGCGCCGTTGGAAAGGTAATCGTATTGGTCGGAGTCGATGTAATCGTCCCACGCGGCGATGTCGAGGACCGAGTGGATCGTGTACTCGTTGAATCCGTCGAACCAGCCCATGGTGTTGGTGGTGATGAACTGGCGCGGGTCGAGGTGGGGGCGCATGGCGGAGATCTGGTTCAGGGAATAGCTCTTCCAGGTGTCGGAGACGAAGCGCTTCCACTCGAGCAGGAGCGCGGGATTCTCGTTGTCCTCGCGGACGGGGATCTCGTCGAAATTGTCGTAGGTCTGCGACCAGTAGGCGGTAGCCCACTTCTGGTTGAGGTTGGCGATGGCGCCGTACTTCGCCTTGAGCCACTGATGGAATTGCTGCTGCGCGGTGGGGCCGAAGTCGGGGTTGGCGTATTCGTTGTCGAGCTGCCAGCCGATGACGTCGGGGTTGTGGCCGAAGTGGAGCGCCATCTGCTCCGCGATGTCGTGGGCGAACTTGCGATAGAGCGGATCGGTGAAGGAGAACTGCTGGCGATTGCCGTGCTCGGCGCGGCGGCCGTTCTCGCTGACGCGGAGGGTTTGGGGATATTTGGTGGTGAGCCACGCGGGCGGGGCGGCGGTGGGCGTGCCGAGGACGACGTAGATGTGATGGCGGGCGGCGTCGGCGATGGCGCGATCGAGCCAGCCGAAATCGTAGTGACCTTCGGACGGCTCCATGGTGGACCAGGCGAACTCGCCGACGCGCACGACGTCGATGTGGGCGGCTTCCATGAGGGCGAGGTCTTTGTCCCACTGCGACTTCGGGCCACTGCTCGGGATACCAGGCGGCGCCGGTGAGGAGCGGCGGGACGCTGGGGAAATCTGCGGCGGTGGCGGCGTTCCAGTCGGATGCGGAGGGGCTGGTTTGGGCGAGCAGGCGCGGGGTGGCGGCGATGAGGAGGGCGAAGAAAACGTTTGCAGCAAGAAAGCGGGGGCGCATGATGCATTCTCCAGAAGGTCTGTTTCTCTTCGAAATCTATGAGGAGGAGTCGACTGCTGCTCCGGCTCCCTTTGAAGACCTAGCCGTGTGATCCTAGCGTTTTGACAGATCTTCAAGAGCGCCGGTCAAGACTTTGCGAAACCACGGCTTTTGCTTTGCTGCTCGCGCGAAGAGCCGCCTCATGACGTGAACGGGCTCGGTGATGGTTGTTTGACCGGCCCAGCGTAGCTGATCTCCAACCTGCCGATAATAGCTGAGCCTGATCCATAAACGGTGCGCGTGCTCTGGAAACTCGATCAAATCGACCACGTCCCAGTAGTCGGCATCTGGATTATGACTGCTGAATACGACGGCGCGGTCTAGTAACTTACCACGGCGCGACTTGTTGCCAGGAAACTTGAAATGGACTGGCTTCCCTATTGGCTCCAGGAGTTTCTTCCGAATTTCTCTCTTCGTGAGACCCATTGTTCCCCCACCGACCCTTTAGGCACGGTGTGAAGCCATGCCCGTTAAACCGACTACGGCAAAAAGACTCCAGCGGAACGATAAACCTTTCCGCCGACGGTTGTCTCAATGACGGGCAGCTCGGGCGTCGGCGGTGAGAATTTCGATCTCGCCGTTGTGGAGCAGCACGGTGTCTTCGGCCTTCGCGCCCTGGAGCGATGGGTTCCAGGCGAAGGCCTGGACCGCGTCGACTTTCTCGGATCCATTGGGCGTGGCGACCCAGTCGCGCTCGAGATAGCCGCAGGGGCCTCCCTGATGGTGCTTCGCGATCTCATCGGGAACGCCGGCGGCGGCGTAGCCTTTCGCGGCGACGGCGTAGAGATGGGCGGAAGTGGCTCCGGCGCGCGTGGCATGGAGCAGCTCGGCGTTGATGCGGGCGGCTTTTTCGAAGCTCGCGGCCAGCGTGGCGGGCATGGGGCCGAAGTGGACGAAGCGGGTGATGGAGATGACCAAGCCATGCCGGCGGGCGCAGAAGTTCAACATGCCATAGTTCTTCAGGATTCCGGCCCGTGGCGCGGCGTGTTTGTAGCGGAAGATGCGCTCGTCGGTTCCCATGAGCAGCACGCTGGGCGTGATGTGGCGGGCGAGGAGGTCGGCGGAGATGCGCGCGGCCATCTCGTCTTCGGTGATGCCGGTCGCGAAGGTTTTCAGAACGCGAACCGCGGATTCGGCAACGGCCGCGGCGACCTGGCGGAGGCGATCGACTTCAGCGGGAAGCAGGGGCGTGCGCAGCGGCGTGAAATTGTGATGGTAAAAGCCGGGGAGGGCGGTATCGGCGCCGATTTCCGGGCCGGCGATCTTGTGGCCGAGTTCCTCCGTGGCGTTGCCGGTCCAGGGATAGAGGAGCGGCTCAAAGCCAAGGCCGGCGAATTCCTCAGCGGCGAGGCGCGGCCCTTCGTTTTCCGGGGCGATGTAGTAGCGCTTGCCCTGACGGGTAAGGAGCAGCGAGCAGACGGCGGTCTCGACGCCAAGCGCGACGCGGGCTTCCACCTGTCCGGCGGTGATCCAGGCGATGTTCTCGTGGCGGCTGAACAGGACAGCGGACCAGCCGTGTTGGTCCATCAGGGCGTTGAGGCGGTCCTGTTTGGCTTCGATTTCCTGGGCAGCGACGTCGGGCAAAAGGGCGGCGGTGGTCACGTGGAACCCTCAGGGGCTAAACCCCATCTTTAGCGTTGGTTTTTCGGCACGACTCAATTCGTGCCCCTGCAAAACTTTCGGCGTGGATAGTTTTGTGGTTTCCCACATCTGCCAAAGTCGGGCAGATGTGGGGCACCCGGCGCGTTATGCGCGATCGTAAAAGCGGAAAAAGAGCGATGGCTTCGAGACGACCTGCGCGCGCGCGGCCAGCTCGGTCATCTGCTGCGCGGTGAAGGGCGTGAACTCGGAAGCGATGCGGACGTTTTCTTCGAGCTGCGGGATGTTGTCGCAGCCGATGATGACGGTGGAAACGGGACGGGTGAGGGCGTAGCCCATGGCCTCTTTCATGGTGAGGGTGCCGGGCTGGGTGGCGAGGACCATGCCTTCCCACATGTGCTTCTGCACGTCGAGAGGCGGCGGAGTGTAGCTGGAGAGGATGCGGCCGCGGCCGGGGATCTTCATGCCGATGATGCCCATCTGGTTTTCGACGGCCAGAGGCAGCAGCTTGTCCTCGAAGCTGAAGTGCCAGGGATCGGCGGCGTTGAGGGCCATCAGGATGGTGTCGAAGGGATGGCGATGAATGGCCTCGATAAGCGCGTCAGGACGATAGTGGCCGGTAATGCCGAGGTAGCGGACGACGCCCTGCTGCTGCATTTCCGTGAGAGCTTCGATGGCCCCACCTTTGGCGAAGATTTGATCGACGTCGGTCATGGTGCCGATGTCGTGGAGCTGCCAGAGATCGACATGGTCGGTCTGGAGCAGCTTGAGCGACTCGTCGATCATGCGCAGGGAGCCTTCGCGGGTGCGCTCCTTGGTTTTGGTGGCGAGGAAGGCTTCGCCGCGGCGGGTCTTCAGCGCCTCGCCGTAGTAGCGCTCGCTCCAGCGCATGGGGCCGCCGTAGATGGAAGAGGTGTCGCAGTAGTTGATGCCGAGATCGAGGGCACGCTGGATGAGGGGCACGGCGACAGCGGCGTTGTCGGGCTGCTCTAGGGCGGCTTGTCCGCCGAGGGAAAAGATGCCGACCTTGTAGCCGGTCTTGCCGAGGTTGCGGGTGGGCATGGCGTGCTGGGTGCGGGGATTGTTGGGCAGGGCGCGCGGACCGGCGGGTGCGGCGGTTTCCGCGGCAGCGGGCAGGGCCGATCCGGCAAGGACGGCGGCAGCGGTCGCGGTGCCGGCTTTCAGGAAAGCGCGGCGATCCGGACGAGTGAGTTTATCCACGGCGAGACCTCCCAGGAGGGGGCTAACAAACCGTTTTACCACAGGGAGGTGAGGGATGGAGCGGCTGGCGGACAGGGGTGAAGCGGTTAGGGGTGAAACGGCTAGCAGACAGGGGTGAAGCGGTTAGTGGAAATGCGGGCAGCTACACAAACGAAGAGGGATGGCCGGGGCCATCCCTCTGGGTAGTGCAGGTGGAGCGGTTTAGCGGCCGTGGCCGTGGTCGCCGCCGCCGTGCGGTTTGCTGCTGGCTTTCGGGTGGCTGTTATTGTGGGCCGGGCGGCTCTGCCGTTGGGGTTGCGGACGGCTCTGGCGCTGGGGCTGCGGACGGCTCTGGCGCTGAGGCTGCGGCCGGTTGTAGTTTTGCGCGGGGCGGTTATAGTTCTGCGCCGGGCGGTTGTAGTTCTGTGCGGGCCGGTTCTGCGCTGGGCGGTTGAAATTCTGGCCCTGGCGGTTGTAGGCGGGGCGCTGATTGCTGCGGACGCCCTGGTTGTAGCCGCGGTTGAAGCCGTTCGCCTGGCCGCGATTGTAGGCGGCCGCCTGGTGCTGCTCAAATCCGCGGTTGTAGCCGGCGACTTGTCCACGGTGGTAAGCCGCGTCGTAGTTGTGGGCGTAGCGGGCGTTGAAATCGCGCGCTCCGGGGTGACGGTCGAAGTATCCGTAGTGGCCGCGGTTGACGACGGTCACGCTGCGCGAGACGTAGGCGTAGCGGTTGTACATCACGTAGGGATGCGGACCCCACGCGAATCCCCAGTGGCCATATCCCCAGCCCCAGGGTCTCCAGGCGGTCAGGACGATGCCCATGCCAAAGCCGAGGGCGAGGCCGCCGGCAAAGTACACGCCAGGAGGCCGCGGAGGAGCGTACCAGGCATACCAGGGACGGAATCCGTAAATGGCCCAGGGATCGTAGTACGGCACGTAGACGACGTCAGGATTCACCGGCGCGATGACGATATCGCTTTCCCGGTACTGCACGGTTTCCTGCGGGGTGGAGCGGAGATCGCCGCGCTGGTAGGCCTGCTGGCGCATGGCCTGCACGGCATCCATCACGTCCTGCGGCTGGTTGTAATACGCATTGCCCAGCTGCGTGGTCCAGTCGAGGTTGCGATCCATGTTAGCGAGCACCGAGGGAAACGCGGTGAGCGCCTTGACGCTGGGATCCCACGGCTGGCCGTCCGCCATTTGCGCGAGCTGGCCAGGAGGCACACCCTGGTTGTCCTGAAGGAAGTGGTCGGCATCGGCTACCTGCTCGGGATACGTGGCCGCGGCGAGCACCTGGGCGACCAGGGAGTCGGGGTAGAGCGCGATAGGAGCCACGAGCTCGTTGAGCTGATCGGGGCCGAGGGCGGTATAGGCCTGCGGCGGAGGACCCTGATCGTCCTGATCACCCGGCGGCGGGGCCTGCTGCTGGTCGGGCGGAGGCGCGCTCTGCTGCTGATCGGGCGGCGGCGGAGGCGGCACCTGCTGCTGAGCGGAAGCAGGCATGCTGAGGGGAACGAGCAGCCAGATGAGGCCGAGGGCGATGCCGCGGCGGCCGATATCGAGGGAAGCTGCGGCGATGCGGCGTGTCCATCGCGTGGGGAGGCGGAGAAGCTCAAAGCGGTCGTTCATCGGGGTTCCTTTCAGCCCTCGAGGGGCCGTTGCGTCGGAACGCCTGAGTTCGGCGGTCTCTATGTGAATATGGGACACCGAAACGGCGGGGGAAGTTGCGCGCAGGGCCCGGTTCGGATGCCGTTATACCACGGAATCAAAGAATTGGCGGAGGATGCGGGCGACGAGCTCGGGCTGCTCAAAGGGAGCGAAGTGCCCGGCGTCGGGAATCTCGTGGTATTCGGCGCCATAGCCGCCGTTGCGAATTTGCTCGGCGAGCAGACGCATGTCAGCGGGCGTGCTGCCGGGGTCCTCGCCGGCGGCGACGACACAGCAGGGAACGCGGAGCGAGCGCGCGGTGGCGACGGAGTCAGGACGGGCGGCGAGGCCCTGCTGGACGGCGATGAGGTTCGCAGCCGGAACGGCGAGCATCATCTCGCGAGCTTCGGCAACTTTGTTGGGCCAACGGCGATGCGCGGTTGGGCCGATGACGGACTGGAGCGTGGCGTCGATGAACGCAGCGGCGCCGCTGGTTTCAATCATCGAGATATTATGCTGGCGCCTGGCGAGGGCGGCTTCGTCGTCGGCCTGGGGTTTGGAGCAGCAGAACCCGAGGGCTTCGATGCGCGAGGGGATGGTGCGCCAGAGCTCGTAGAGGGTGTAGCCGCCGATGGAGCAGCCAACGAGCATGGTGCGATAGATGCCAAGGTGATCGAGAAGCCGAACCGTGTCGGCGGCGAGTTTCTCGACGGTGATGGGGGCCGGCGGAGAATCCGAGCCGGCGTCCGACTGGCCGTGGCCCCGGAGATCGGGCAGGATGAGCCGGTAGCGGGTGGCGAGGATGTCGGCGGCGTGGAGCCAAAAGCGATGATCGACGGGCGTGGGGTGGAGCAGCACGACGGAGGGGCCGCTGCCCATGGCGGTGTAGAAGAGCCTGTCGCCGCCGGAGTGGTAGAACACAGAGACAGGGTATAGGGTTTACGGGCTACGGTATAGCGCGCGGATCAGGGCTGCGCGGGCGGCTGGTAGGGTGCGGGGGGAGGCGGGAAAATGACCGGCTCCTCGGGCATGACGATCCAGAAAATGACGTAGGCCAGGAGGCCGGAGCCGCCGCCGAAAACGGCGAGCAGCACGGTGATGACGCGGACCCAGACCACATCCCAGGCGTAAGCGTTGGCGAGGCCCTGGCAGACGCCGGCGATCATGCGACCGGCGCGGGGGCGAACCAGGCGCGTGACCGAAGGCGGGTAGGGAACCGGAGGAACCGTTTGCGAGCCGCAGCCGGGGCAGAAGCGGGCGTCGTCCGCGAGCGCTTTGCCACAAATCCTGCAGTAGATAGCCATAACCTTGTCCCTCCCGCGAAGCCGCGCTCCGCTTCCCCGCAAATCAGCATAACCCGACCGGAGGCGGGAGCAGCAAGTCTGGCTGCCCGATCCGGCGGACAGAAGAAGGTACGCAGGCGGGGAGGGGATGGTTCCAGGGAACAGGCAACGGTAGCCGGTAGCCAGTAGCCAGTAGCCGGTAGCTCGGCGGGCGGCCGGAGGAAATTTTTGAGGGTGGGCGAGAACGGCGGAAAGGAGCGGCTCTTCGGCATCCAATGGAGGGACAGGGATCCTGAAAACGCAGGCGAAGAGGAGAAGACCCATGCGACTGGCAGGGAAAGTGGCAATTGTGACCGGGGCGGGATCGGGCATTGGGCAGGGGATCGCGAAACAACTGGGGTGCGAGGGCGCGAAAGTCATCATCGACTACATCGGAAGCGAGGCCGGCGCGGAGGAGACGCTGAAGGCGATTCAGGAGTGCGCCGGGGCAGGCGGCGGGGAAGTGGTGCAGGGCGATGTGACCAACCTCAACGACGTGCGCTCTCTGGTGGACGCAGCGTGGAAGCGCTACGGAAGCGCAGACATTCTGGTGAATAACGCGGGAATGGAGATCCGGTCGGACTTCTGGGACACGACGGAAGCGGAATACGACAAGGTGATGGCGGTGAATCTGCGGGGGCCGTTTTTTCTTGCGCAGGCGTTTGTGCAGCGGCTGCGAGCGGAGAAGAAGCCAGGGCGGATTATCAACATCAGCTCGGTGCACGAGGATATGGCGTTCCCGGGGTTCACGACCTATTGCTGCAGCAAGGGCGGGCTGCGGATGATGATGCGCAACCTGACGGTGGAACTGGGGCCGCTGGGCATCACCATCAATAACGTTGCGCCGGGAGCGATCGCGACGCCGATCAACAAGGCGCTGCTCGAGGACAAGCCGAAACTGGAGGCGCTGCTGCGGAATATCCCGCTGGGGCGTATGGGGACGGTGGAGGACGTAGCGGCGCTGGTGGCCTTCCTGGCGTCAGACGAAGCATCTTATGTAACCGGCGCGACGTACCTGGTGGATGGCGGGCTGATGCGGAATTATCACGAGCAGTGAACATCAGGGGTGGAGCGGTTAGGGGTGGTGCGGTTAGGGGTGAGACGGTTAGCAGCAAGACGAGGGCTATGGCATCGAGGATTGAGGACTACGCGCTGATTGGGGATTGCGAGACGGCCGCGCTGGTGGATCGGCACGGATCCATCGACTGGCTGTGCTGGCCGGATTTCTCATCGCCGGCGTGCTTCGCGGCGATGCTGGGCACGCAGGAGAACGGCTTCTGGCAGATTTGCCCGCAGGGCAATGCGTGGCGCGCCCATCGCGAGTACCGGAAACATACCTTAATTCTGGAGACGACGTTCGAGTCCGACGACGGCGCGGTGCGCCTGATCGACTTCATGCCGGTGCGCGAGAAGAACTCCGACGTGGTGCGGATCGTCGAGGGCATCCGGGGGAGCGTGGACGTGTGCATGACGCTGGCGCTGCGGTTCGATTACGGGCGGACGGTGCCGTGGGTGAAGGCGATCGGCGACGGGATTCGCGCGGTGGCCGGGCCGGGGGTTGCGGTGCTGCATGCGTCAGTACCGGTGCGTGGGGAAGGGCTGAAGACGGTTGCGGAATTCACCGTGAAGAAAGGCCAGAGGGCGTGGTTCACGCTGACGTATGGCGACTCGTACAAGGCGGATCCGAAGCGGATCGACGCAAAAAGGGCGCTGACCGATACGGAGAAGTTCTGGACGAAGTGGGTGAAGAAGATGAAGTATCGCGGCGAGTACCGCGATGCGGTGGAGCGGTCGCTGATCACTCTGAAGGCGATGACGTTCAAGCCGACGGGAGGCGTGGTGGCCGCGCCGACGACGTCGCTGCCAGAGAAGATCGGAGGGACGAGGAACTGGGACTACCGCTACTGCTGGCTGCGGGACACGACGTTTACGCTGCTGGCGATGACGACGGCGGGGTACTACGACGAGGCGTGCGAGTGGCAGAACTGGCTGCTGCGGGCGATTGCGGGAAGCCCGGACCAGGTGCAAATCATGTATGGGCTGAAGGGCGAGCGGTCGCTGACGGAGTGGGAGGCGGACTGGCTGGAGGGCTACGAGAAGTCACAACCGGTGCGGCTGGGGAACGCGGCGTCGACCCAGGTGCAGCTGGATATTTATGGCGAGATGCTGGACACGTTCCTGCACGCGCTGAAGGGAATGGGCAGGCACACGGAAGACGATTTCCAGGTGCTGACTCTGCTGCTGGAGCACCTGGAGAAGATCTGGAAAGAGCCCGACCAGGGGATTTGGGAAACGAGAGGGGGGAAGCAGCAGTTCACTTATTCGAAAGTGATGGCGTGGGTGGCCTTCGACCGCGCCATTCTGATCGCGAAGCAGCTGGGGGTGAAGGCCCCGCTAAAGAAATGGAAAGAGGTGCGAGACGCGATCCACGAGCAGATTTGCCGGATGGGGTACGACAAGCAGAAGAAGAGCTTCGTGCAGCACTACGGAGCCGACACGCTGGATGCGTCAGAGCTGCTGCTGCCGCTGGTTGGCTTTCTGCCGCCGACGGATGCGCGCATTCGGGGCACGATCGAGGCCGTGGAGCGGGAGCTGCTCCGCGACGGTTTTGTGATGCGATATGAGACCGATGCGGTGGAGGACGGGCTGCCACCGGGCGAGGGCGCGTTTCTTGCATGCAGCTTTTGGCTGGTGAGCTGCCTGAAGGAGATTGGGCGGGAGAAAGATGCGCGCAAGCTGTTCGAGCGGCTGCTGGATCTGCGCAACGACGTTGGGCTGCTGAGCGAGGAATACGATGTGCGGCACAAACGGCTGGTGGGCAATTTCCCGCAGGCGTTCTCGCACATTGCGCTGGTGAATGCGGCGTTCGATCTGGAAGGCAAGGATGGGGCGCGGCAGAGGGCGCATGAGAATGGCCGCAAGCAGGCGGCGGCAAGCAAACTGCGGTGAGGCGATTAGAATCCCACATCTGCCAAAAGCGGGCAGATGTGGGGCACCCGGCGTTAGCAGATCAAGCGTAGTTAGCAACGGAGCGGGAAGGAAGGGCGATGCATCGGTTTCGCGTGTGGGCGCCGAAGGCGAAGCGTGTGCGCGTGGAAGCGGCGGGCCAGCGGCACGCGATGGCGGCGAGCGGTGGCGGGTGGTGGGAAGCCGAGGTGGCCGAGGCGGGTCCCGGAACGGACTACGCGTACTTTCTGAATGACGAAGAGCTGGCGCTGCCCGATCCGCGCTCCATGTGGCAGCCGGAGGGCGTGCATGGGCGGTCGCGGGTGCTGGATGCGGGCGGGTTCGCCTGGAACGATGCCGGATGGCAGGCGCCGCCGCTGCCGAGCGGGATCCTTTACGAGCTGCACCTTGGGACGTTCACGCCGGAAGGGACGTTCGATGCCGCGCGCGAGAAGCTGGACGCGCTGAAGACGCTGGGCATCACGCATGTGGAGCTGATGCCGGTGGCGGCGTTTCCGGGGCGGCAGGGATGGGGCTATGACGGCGTGGATCTGTTCGCCGTGCATGAGCCCTATGGCGGGCCCGAAGGACTGGAGCGGTTCGTGGATGCCTGCCATGCAAAGGGGCTCGCGGTACTGCTGGATGTGGTCTACAACCATCTGGGCCGGCGGGCAACTATCTGGGGAAGTTCGGACCGTACTTCACGCATTCGCACCACACGCCGTGGGGCGACGCGGTGAATCTGGAAGACGCGGGCAGCCACGAGGTGCGGCGGTTCTTCTGCGACAACGCGAAGATGTGGCTGCGGGACTACCACATCGACGGGCTGCGGCTGGATGCGGTGCATGCGTACATGGATCGGTCAGCCATCCACTTTATGGAGCAGATTGCGGCCGAGGTGCACGCGCTGGAGGCGGAAACGGGGCGGCACTACGTCGTGATTGCGGAGAGCGACCTGAACGATCCGCGGCTGGTGACGGCGCCGGAAGCGGGCGGGTACGGCATGGACGCGCAGTGGAGCGACGATTTCCATCATGCGCTGTTCACGGTATTGACGGGCGAGCGCGGCGGATATTACCGGGACTTTGGCAAGCTGGGCGACCTGGCGAAGGCTCTGCGTGAGGTGTTCGTCTATGACGGGCGGTACTCGCCTTATCGGTACCGGGTGCACGGGCGGCCGGTGCGGGGATTGCCGGGGTGGCGGTTCCTGGGCTACTCGCAGAATCACGATCAGGTGGGGAATCGCGCGAAGGGAGAGCGGCTGGAGCATCTGGCGGGGCTGGGGCGGGCGAAGATTGCGGCGGCGCTGGAGCTGACCGCGCCGTTTGTGCCGATGATCTTTCAGGGCGAGGAATGGGCGGCGACGGCGCCATTCCAGTACTTCACGGATCACGATGAGGAACTGGGGCGGCTGGTGTCGGAAGGGCGCAAGCAGGAGTTTGCGGCATTCGGGTGGGATCCGGCGGAGGTGCCGGACCCGCAGGCGCGCGAGACGTGGGAGCGGTCGAAGCTGAACTGGGCGGAGCGCGAGCAGGCCGAACATGCGGAGATGCTGGCGTGGTACCGGAAGCTGATCGCGCTGCGGAAGGGGACGCCGGCGCTGATGGATGGCGATCTGAATGAGGTGCGGGTGTGCTGCAGCGAGGCGGAGCGGTGGCTGCTGATGGAGCGAGGCGCGGTGACGGTGGCGTTTTCGCTGGCGGAAAAGCCGGTGGAGCTGGAGGTACGCGCAGGATCGGCGCTGACGCTGGCTTCCGCGGAGGGTGTTAGGCTGCGAGAGGGGAAGCTGACGCTGCCGCCGGATGCGGTTGCGGTGGTCACTCGGCGTTGACGCTTACTCCGACAGGACGACGCACGCGCAAATGAGCGATCTGTTGTTCGTGGTGATTGTGGGACTCAGCTCCATGGCGGCAGGATTGCTGGGAGCGCTGAGCGGGCTGGGCGGCGGCGTGATCATTGTGCCGCTGCTGACCATCGTTTTTCATGTCGACATAAAATATGCGATCGGCGCCTCGCTGGTGTCGGTGATTGCGACCTCGTCGGGCGCGGCGGCTGCGTACGTGCGCGAGGGCTTCTCGAATATCCGGGTGGGGATGTTCCTGGAAGTGGCGACGACGCTGGGAGCGCTGTTCGGCGCGTGGCTGACGACGAAAGCGCCGACCGCGGTGATCGGACTGGTGTTCGGGCTGGTGCTGCTGTATTCGGCGTATGTGTCGCTGAAGCAGAAGCACGAGGAGATTTCGCAGGAGCCGGACCGGCTGGCGATGAAGCTGCGGCTGAAGGGCACGCTGCCGCTGCCGGATGGCGGAGAGCAGCCGTATGTGGCGCAGCGCGTGCCGACCGGGTTCGGGCTGATGTGGCTGGCGGGCGTGCTGTCGGGGCTGTTGGGGATCGGTTCGGGGGCCGTGAAGGTGATCGCGATGGATCAGGCGATGCGGCTGCCGTTCAAGGTGTCGACGACGACGAGCAACTTCATGATCGGAGTGACGGCGGCGGCGAGCGCGGGGCTGTATCTGCGGGCGGGGTATCTGGCGCCGGGGCTGGTGATGCCGGTGATGCTGGGGGTGCTGGCGGGATCGCTGATTGGATCGAAGCTGCTGGTGCGGGTGCACGTGCGGACGCTGAAAGTGGTGTTCTCGCTGCTGATTATTGCGATGGGAATTCAGATGATCGTGAGCAGCGCGATGAGGTTCTGATGGCCTGGAACGACGAGAGAGTGGAGAAGTGGGTCGGGCTGCTGCTGCGCATCGGCGTACTGCTGGCCGCGGCCGTGGTGTTGGTGGGCGGAGTGCTGTACACGATGCAGAACCGCGGGCCGAGGGTGGACTACAGCAAGTTCCAGGGCGAGCCGGCGGCGTTCTCCACGCTGCACGGAGCGGCGACGGGGATTGCGACGCTGGAGCCGCGGAGCATCATCATGTTCGGGCTGTTGCTGCTGATTGCCACGCCCATCGCGCGCGTGGCCATGTGCATCGCGGGGTTCTCCTTTGAGCGCGACCGGCTCTATGTGGCGGTGAGCAGCCTGGTGCTGCTGATCCTGCTGTACAGCGTGTTCTTCCACCACTAGAGCGAGGCGGCTACAGAGGCGCGAGCAGGCGAATGAGCAGGAAAATGCCGACGCCGAGGAGGAAAACCAGAGCCATGCGGATGCCGGGCTCGCGGTTGACCTCGGGGAGCAGGTCGGTGGCGGCGACATACATGGTGACGCCGGCGGAGATGGGCAGGCCGACGCGCACCCAACTGGGAATGAGACTGATGGCCAGCACGCCAGCCAGGGTAGAAATGCCCAGGACGGAGGCGGAGAGCACCGCGGCGGTGCGCGAGCGGCCAGAGGCCAGCGTGACCGAGGCGACGGTGAAGCCGACGGGAATCTTATGCAGGAAGATGGCAATGAAGATGAGCCAGCCGAGCCAGGTGGAGACGACGAATCCCGAGGCGATGGCGACTCCGTCGAAGATGGCATGAACGGAGAGGCCGAGCAGGACAGAATAGCCGGTATGGCGGTGCAGGAATTCCTCGGCGTGCGTTTCTTCGCCGACGTGGAAGTGCGGCGTGATGGTGTGCTCGATGAGGTGGGTGATGCAGTAGCCGGCCAGGACGAGCAGAGGCGTCCAATGAGGCGAGAATTTCAGGCTCTCCGGCAGCATGTCGAGGAGGGCGACGGCCATCATGAATCCGGCGCCGAGAGAGATGAAGTAGCGCAGGTAGTGGTGCGGCCAGGTGCGGCGCACCGCGACCATGCCGCCAAAGACGTTGGCGAAGCCGGCAAATGCGCCAAGGATGAGAGCAACGAGCATAAGAGGTCAGGGTACAGCGTACAGGGTACAGGAGGGCGTCAGCCGCTGTGGCGGATGTGGAGGACGTCGCCGTCCTGGACGAGGTAGTCCTTGCCTTCGAGGCGGAGGGTTCCCTGGGAGCGCGCGACGGCCTCGGAGCCGGCGGCGAGCAGCGTGTCCCAGTGGATGGTTTCGGCGCGGATGAAGTGCTTTTCGAGATCGGTGTGGATTGCCCCGGCGGCTTCCTGGGCGCGCGAGTTGGCGGGCACGGTCCAGGCGCGGCACTCGTCTTCGCCGACCGTGAAGAAGCTGATGAGGCCGAGCAGCTCGTAGCTGCGGCGGATGAGCCGGACCAGGCCGGACTCCTTCAATCCATAGGAGGCGAGGAATTCCTGGGCTTCCTCGTCGTCCATCTCGGCGAGTTCCGCCTCCACCTTGCCGCAGAAGGCGGTGAGGCCGGCGTTGGGGCGGGCGGCGATGGCGGTGAGGCCGTACTTCGCGCCGGCATTCTCGAGGTCGTCGCCGAGCGTCGGGCTTTCCGAGAGGTTGACGGCGTAGAGGATCGGTTTTTGCGAGAGGAACATGAAGCCGCGGATGAGCTTCTTCTCGTCGGCGGACATTTCCAGCTCGCGCAGCGGGGTTTCGGCTTCGAGCGAGGCCTTGCAGCGGAGCAGCAGCGCGTTCTCTTTTTCGAGATCGGCGGTGCGCATCTTCTTCAGATCTTTTTCCAGGCGCTCGAGGCGCTTCTCGACCTGGGTGAGGTCGGAGAGCATCAGGTCAAACTCGACGGATTTGGCATCGCGCAGAGGATCGATGGGGCCGACGTGGGGGATGGAGTCGTTCTCGAAGGCGCGCAGGACGTGGATGAGCGCATCGACGGTGCGGAGCGAGGCAAGGAAAGCGGTTTCCTTCAGCGCTTCCTGGCCGATGGCGGCGACGTCGGCGTATTCCACCGTCGCGTGGACGAGCTTTTTGGGGTTGAAGAGGGCGGCGAGGCGGTCGAGGCGATCGTCGGGCACTTTGGCTACGCCGAGATGGGCTTCGCGGGAGTAGCCGCGATCTTCCACGTTGACGCGAGTGAGGATGCGAAAGAGCGAGGATTTGCCTACCTGCGGCAGGCCGATAATGCCGGTTTTCATTGTCTCTAGGGTATAGGGAACAGGGGGTAGGGGGTAGGGGAGCCGGCAGCCAGCAGCGTGTAGCAGGGAGCGAGAGGAAAATTCGACCGTGCGCTGAGACTTGCGGGAAGAAAGCAGGTCTAACATTGCAATTGAGGGGGAACGCTATGAACAGGTTTTCACTCAGAGTGGTATGCACGCTGGCCGGGGCCGTGATGGTGGCTGGGTGTGCCGAGGCGCCTCCGCAGCGGGAACTGAACTCGTTGAGTATCAGTCCGGCGACGGCGACCGCTAACGGATCGGCGGTGCAGTTTACGGCGACGGGGTACTGGAGCGAGGCCCCGATCACGGAGACGCCGATGCCGGCGACGTGGGGCGCATGCACGACCGGGGGTGTGCCGACGACCGAGGTGACGGTTTCCTCGGCGGGGCTGGCAACCTGCGGCAGCGGAGCCAAGGGGACCTACGACGTGTTCGCGTGGGATCCGCAATACGGCGCGACGGGAGCCCAGTGCGATGCGATATCGGCGTGCGGACCGGGATGCGGCCGGGTTTCGGCGACGGTGCAGCTGACCTGCCCTTGAGGGAGCCGGTAACCAGTAGGCCGGAGCCAGAAGCCGAGTAGCCCGGAGCCAGAAGCCGGTAGCCCGAAGCCGACAGCGAGCCGGTGCTGTCGCGCGCTTAGGAGTGGTGCGGCCAGAATTGCTGAACCATCAGGATGACGGAGAGGATGCTGACCACGATGGCCGTGAGCCAGGCGATGGCGTTGAGCCAGTGCGAGTTCACGTACTGTCCCATGAGATCTTTGCGGTTGATGAGCAGGAGCATGAGGACGATGACCAGCGGCAGCAGGATGCCGTTGAGCGCCTGCGACTCGATGGACCACTGGATGAGGCGGGCGTTGGGAATCAGCATGATCGCTCCCGCTCCCCCAACGATCAGCAGCGTGTACAGCCAGTAGAAAAAGGGCGCTTCCCGGAAGCGCTTGTCCACGCCTGACTCAACGCCCAGGCCTTCGCAGACTACATAAGCCGTGGAAATGGGCAGCACCGAAGCGGCGAAGAAGCCGGCGTTGAACAACCCGAAAGAAAACAGGATGAAGGCGTAGTTGCCGGCCAGAGGCTTCATGGCTTCCGCAGCGTCGGCGGGGTCGGTGATGTTGCCGAGGCCGTGGACCCAGAGGGTCGCCGCGCAGGCGACGATGATGAACCAGGCGACCACATCGGTGAAGATGGAGCCGACGATCACGTCGAGGCGGGAACCTGCGTAGTCGCGCGCGGTGATGCCCTTCTCCACGACGGAAGACTGGAGGTAGAACTGCATCCACGGGGCGATGGTGGTGCCGACGACCGTGACCACCATGAAGACATAGGCGTGGTCGCGCAGGACGGACATGGCGGGCAGGTGAATGGTGGCTTCGGCGGCAACGCGCCAGCCGGGATGAGCAAGAACGCCGGCAATGATGTAGGTGAAATAGAACATGGAGGCGACGAGGAAGATTTTCTCGACGCGCTTGTAATCGCCGCGGACGGCCAGGAACCACACCAGCACGCTGCAGATGGGAATGGAGATGTATTTGGAGACGTGGAAGAGCTGCAGGCTGCCGGCGATGCCGGCGAATTCGCCGATGATGTTGCCGAAATTCACGATCACCAGCAGGAACATGACGATGATGGTGAGGCGGAGGCCGAATTCCTCGCGGATGAGGTCGCTGAGTCCCTTGCCAGTGACAGCGCCCATGCGGGAGCACATTTCCTGGACGACGATCAGCGCCAGGGTGACTGGGATCATGGTCCACAGGAGGGCGTAGCCGAACTGCGCGCCGGCCTGAGAGTAGGTGAAGATGCCGTTGGGGTCGTTGTCGACGTTGGCGGTGATGAACCCCGGGCCGAGCACGGCGAGGAAGAGCAGTATCCGGGTTCTCCAGCGCTTCAGCATGAGGCAAAGGCTCGGTGGTGGGTTCCGGGCCCTGCTGCCCGGCTGCTGCAGTTGCGGGAACGAAAACCCAGTGTAGGCGAGGATGCAGGTTTTGTCGCGAAGGGTGAACTGCGCCGAAGCGGGCGGCTGGAAAGCGTGGAGTGAGGACAAACGGTAGACTGAAATCCAGCATGACGAGCTGCTGGTCTCCAACGCTTCGACACTGCGCGCGCCGCACGGCGCGTGTGCTTTTTGCCTGCCTGCTGGTGCTTCCGCCGGCGCTTGCGCACGCGCAGGGAACGCGGCTGTGGAACGAGTCAACGTTCCAGGATTTCGAGCGCGGCACGCCGAACGGCATCGCGATCACGAGCGATGGACATCTGGTGCCGGGGCCGGCGAGCCGGACGGTTCTGGCGACTCCGTCGACGTATGTGTGGTCGGTGGCGGCGGATCGCGAGGGGAATGCATTTCTGGGAACCGGGACACCGGCGACGGTGCTGAAAGTGACGGCGGACGGGAAATCGACCACGCTGATGACCAGCCACGATCTGAGCGTGCAGGTGGTGCGCGTGGGGCCGGATGGCTCGGTGTATGCGGCGACGCTGCCCTCGGGCAAGGTGTACAAGCTGAATCCGGCGGAGAGCGGCAAGACGGATGCGACGGCGACGGTGGTATTCGATCCGGCCGACACGAAGGAAAAGCCGAAATACGTTTGGGATCTGGCCTTCGATGCGCAGGGAAGGCTGTACGTAGCGACGGGCGCGCCGGCGGCGGTGTATCGGATGGCGAGCGGCAGCAAGCCCGAGCTGTTTTTCAAGAGCGATGAGGAGCACATTCGCTGCCTCGAGTTCGACAAGGCGGGGAATCTGATTGCGGGATCGGACGGGACGGGGTTGATTTACCGCATCAGCCCGGCGGGCAAGGCGTTTGTGCTGTACGACTCGCCGAAGAAAGAGATCACCTCGGTGACGGTGGCGCCGGATGGGACGATTTATGCGGCCGGCGTGGGCGAGAAGGGCAAGAGCAGCCTGCCGCCGCTTCCGGTGACCGGGCAGGCGATGGTTACGGCGACGATCACGATCGTGCAGCCTGGATCGGTGGAGGCCTTCAACGGCAACACGCTGATCCCGGAGGGATCGCAGCTGTATGAGATCCCGCAGGGGGATGGGGCGCCGCGGCAGATCTGGGAAGACCACGACGATATTGTGTATGCGCTTGCGTGGACTGCGGATGGGGTGCTGGCGGCGACCGGCAACCGTGGGCGCATCTATCGCGTTCACGACGACGGGACGTATGCGGACGTGGCGCATCTGGAGGCTTCGCAGGCGACGGGCTTTGCCGACACGGCGAAGGGGTGGTACGTGGCGACCGCCAACGCCGGGAAGCTGTATGAGCTGAGCCATGGTGAAGCGCCGGAGGGCACGTATCTGAGCGAGGTGTTCGACGCGGGGAGTTATGCGCAGTGGGGACGCGCGGAAGTGGAGACCGGGTCGGCGCAGGGCATTCAAATGTACGCGCGGGCGGGGAACATTGAGAATCCGGAGCGCGCGTGGAGCGACTGGAGCGCGTTCACGCCGAACGAGGGGCCGGTGATAATTGGCTCGTCGCGGTTTATGCAGTGGAAGCTGGTGGAGAAGCAGGGCAGCGCGGTGAGCGGCGTGGGCGTGAACTATTTGCCCGCCAACGTCCCGCCGGTGGTGGACCAGGTGGTGGTGGCGACGGGGGCGCGCGCGGCGGCGATGCAGGCGCAGCCGGGCCAGCCGCAGCAGGTGACGATCAATTTCCCCACGCCGAATGCGGTCAATTACGTGCAGGATGCCAACCACGAGCCGCTGCCGGCGGTGAAGGAACACAACGCGGTGACGGTGCGCTGGCTGGCGCATGACGATAACGGCGATCAGCTGATCTATTCGCTGTTTTATCGAGGCGAGGGCGAGAGCAACTGGCAATTGCTGAAGGACCACATCCGCGATACGTACTACTCGTTCAACGGGACGCTGCTGCCGGATGGGCATTACCGCGTGAAGGTGGTGGCCAGCAATGCGCCGGCGAACAATCCAGGGCAGGCGCTGACGGGCAGCCAGGTGAGCGACGATTTCGTGATCGACACGACGCCGCCCACGGTGAGCGGCCTGCAGGCGCAGATGGCGGATGGAAAGATCCACGTGACCCTGACCGCGGCGGACGCAACGTCGGTGGTGACGCACGCGGAGTATTCGATTGACGCGGGGCGGTGGCAGTACATCGCGCCGGTGGGGAAGATCGCGGACTCGCTGACGGAACACTTTGACTTTGAGGCGCCGCTGCCAGCGCCGCAGCCGGACGCCGAAGCGCCGATGAATCCGGCGGAGCATGTGATTGCGGTGCGCGTGTTCGATCGGTATGGGAACGCGGTGACGGTGAAGGCGGTGGTGAAGTAGCGGTCAGGAATGATACGGCCGGGGATGAGGCGGCTAGTGATGAAACGCTAGCCGAAGCCGGCCCGGCGATGAGGCGGGCAGCTGTAAAGCGGAGATTATGAGATTTGAGTTTTTTGTTGCCGCGCGGTATCTGCGGGCCAAGCGCCGGCAGGCCGTGATCGGCATCATCACGTGGATCTCCGTGACGGGTGTGGCCGTGGGCGTGGCGGCGCTGATCATCGCGCTGGCGATCACGAACGGCACGCAGAGGGATTTCCAGTCGCAACTGCTCAGCTCCACGTCGGATGTGGACCTGATGCGGACCATGAATGACGGGATCCGCAACTGGCGGCCGCTGACAGAGCGGCTGCGGCATCTGCCGCATGTGACCGCGGACGCGCCCGGGATTTACGAGCCGGTGCTGATCTCCCGCGGTGCGCTTTCGGGCGGAGCGATGCTGAAGGGGATCCTGCCCCGCGAGGAGGTAACCGTCTCGGGCATGCTCGGGCACCTGCAGTCGGGCAGCCTGCAGCCGCTGCGTCAGGAGACGAATCTCCAGGATCAATCCGGCGGGCCAACGCCGCCGCTGATTGTCGGGCGGGAGCTGGCGGATTCGATCGGAGCCAAAGTCGGCGACACGGTGCTGGTGACCAGTCCGCAGGGGGAGCTGACGCCGTGGGGGTTGTCGCCGAAGTACCAGCGGTTCCAGGTAGTGGGCATCTTCCACTCGGGGTTCTACCAGTACGACTCGAGCTTCGGCTACGTGCGGCTGAAGGACGCGCAGTCCCTTTTCGGCGAGCCGGATCTGATTTCAGAGATTTCGTTCAAAGTGGACGACCTGTACCACGCCGACCGGATCGGGAATGAGATTGAGAAGGCGGCGGGGCCGGGCTTCACGACCACGAACTGGATGGACCAGAACCGCGAACTGTTCCGCGCGCTGCGGCTGGAGCAGGCGGTCACGTTTATCGTGATTGGGCTGATTGTGTGCGTGGCGGCGCTGAACATCCTGATCGCGCTGACCATGATGGTGATGGAGAAGACGAAGGACATCGCGGTGCTGATGTCGATGGGCGTGCAGCCGGGGCAGATTCGCAGGATTTTCCTGCTGCAGGGATTCCTGATCAGCGTGATCGGAACGGCGGTGGGACTGGTGCTGGGGTATACCGTGGCCATCCTGGGGCAGCACTACCGGTTCATCCATCTTTCGGCAGATGTGTATTCGCTGGACTATCTGCCGTTCGCGCCGCGCATCCTACACGGGGTGATCGTCACGGCCGTATCGTTGGGGGTATCGCTGCTGGCGACGCTGTACCCGTCGAGCTCGGCGGCCAGCGTGTTGCCGGCGGAAGCTCTCCGGTACGAATAGGAGCAGGGATTTGCCGGCTCCGCGCGCCGCGGCGATCCGGATCGACTGAACGGAATTCGGGGAAAGCATGAAGGGAAAATCTTTCGTTGCCGGGCTGGCGCTCCTGCTGATTGCGCCGCTGGGTTTTGCGTACTCCTTCCTGACCCACGAGACGCTGATTGACGCTGAGTGGGACAGCTCCATCAAGCCGGTGCTGCTGAGCCAGTATCCGCAGGCGACGCCGTCGCAGCTGGTGATGGCGCGGTCGTATGCGTACGGCGGGGCGACCATCCAGGATGCGGGCTACTATCCGTTCGGGCATGCGCTGTTCAGCGACCTGACCCATTACGTGCGGACCGGCGACTTCGTCACGAATCTGATTCGCGATTCGCGGGACATCAACGAACTGGCGTTCGCGCTGGGCGCGTTGTCGCATTACGTGGGGGATTCGGACGGGCATCGCTACGCGATCAACGTTGCGGTGCCGCAGGAATTTCCTGGTCTGGAGAAGCACTACGGTACGGTGGTGACGTATGAGGAGAACCCGCACGCGCATATCCGGACGGAATTTGCTTTCGACGTGGACCAGGTAAGCCAGGGACGATTTGCGCCCCTGGGGTATTTGCGGCATGTGGGATTCCGGGTGCCGAAGCGGCTGCTGAATCAGGCGTTTTACGACACCTATGGGATCACGCTGCGCAGCGTTCTGGGCGAGGAGTTCGGGGTACTCCGGAGCTACAAGTGGTCGGTGCGGCAGTTTTTGCCGCGTGTGGCGTATGCGGAGGTCCTGCTGCATCGACGCGATATGCCGCCGGATCCGGACACGCCGGCATTTCACGACTTCGCGGCGCGGATCGCGCAGGCGAGCCGGGAGAACCGGTGGGAGGCGTACCGGAAGCACAAGCCGAGCGTGCTGACGCGGGTGGTGGCGGTGTTGATCTTCATTGTGCCGAAGGTGGGACCGCTGTCGGATCTGGCGATTCGCGGGCCGAAGACGGACACGGAGGCCGACTACGCGGCGAGCGTCGCTCGCAGCAATGCCGACTATGCGAAGTTGCTGGGAGAAGTGAAGGACAACGGGCCGAAGAAATTCGACCTGGCGGACGTGGATCTGGATACCGGCTATCCAACGCGGCCGGGGGCCTACAATCTGACCGACAAGACCTACGCGAAGCTGCTGGACAGGGTGACCCACCGCAATGCGCGGCCGCCGCTGGGGCTGCGGCAGAACATCCTCGCCTTTTACGCGGTGCCCAACGCGCCGATCGCGACGAAGCACAATCCGCGGCAATGGAAGAAGGTGCAGGCGGAGTTGGTCGTGCTGCGCGCGATGCCGCCGCAGTGGATTCCGAACGCGAAGTGAGCCCCTGCGCGCCGGGGCGTTGAGGCCGCCGGCAAGTTACCAGGAAATCGCAATCAGGCCACCGCCGGCGGTCTGAGCGCCGTTTCAGCGTGTATTCTTCCTGTACACATGCAGCGCGTGATCACCGCAGTGGTTCTGGTTCCCGCCGTTTTGGCGGTGATTTTTCTGTCGCCGAAGCTGCCCCTGTTGCTGCTGGGGGTGGTGTTCGCGGTCGCGGCGCTGGCATTGTGGGAGTTCATGGGCCTGGCGGACGCGATGGGCGCGAAAACGCCGCGGGTCGCGGTGCTGATTTGCCTGGCGGCTCTGATGCTGGCGATTTTCCGGCGCCCGGACCTGATGACGCCGTTCGTGGGAGCGCTGGCGCTGGCGCTGTTCATCGTGTGCGCGTTTCGGTCACCGGTGAACCGCGTGCTGCCGGATACGGCGTATTCGGTGTTTGGGCTGATCTACATCGGGTTGTCGATGTCGTCGCTGTATTTGCTGTCGACGCAGGATAACGGGCCGTCGCTGCTGCTGTTCTTATTCCTCGTGGTGTGGTCGGGCGACATCGCCGCGCTGTACATAGGGCGGGCCTTCGGCAAGCGGCGGCTGGCGCCTACGCTGAGCCCGAACAAGACCTGGGAGGGAAGCATCGCTTCCATAGCCGGCAGCGTAGGGATCACGGCGCTGCTGCTGTGGCTGGCGCAGGCGCTGAGCGCGCGGAGCGTGGACGCGCTGTTTTATCCGGGCACCGAGACGCACTGGCTGAGCCTGGCAGTGCTGGTGAATGTGGGCGCGCAGGTCGGCGATCTGGTGGAGTCGGCCATCAAGCGCGGCGCGGGCGTGAAGGATTCCGGGCACCTGCTGCCGGGGCATGGCGGCATGCTGGACCGCGTCGACGCGCTGCTGATTGCCGCTCCGTTGCTGTGGTACGCTCAGTTAGCCCAGCAGTCCTTCTAGCAGGAATAAAGCGGTTAGGGACGCAACGGCTGGTGGTGAAGCGGCTGGCGGTCAGCTAAAGAGCTGCCAGCGGCCAGCGGCCAGCAAACGACGGCAGAGATCGCGCGAACTTGAAACACATTGCCATCCTGGGTTCGACTGGCTCGATCGGCCAGAGCACACTGAGCATCGTAGAGTCCTATCCTGAGCGGTTCGCCGTGGCTTCGCTGGCGGCGGGTCGCAATCTCGATATCGCCCATCAACAATGCGTCCGCTGGCGGCCCAGGGTGGTTTCGCTGGCGACCGAAGAGCTGGCAGCCGAGCTGCAGCGGCGTTTGCGCCGGGACGGGGTCTCCGAGACAGAAGTGGTTTGGGGAACGGAGGGGACGGTTCGCGCCGCGACCCTGCCCGAGGTGGACTTCGTCGTCTCGGCGATTGTGGGTGTGGCGGGACTGCAGGCCACCTACGAGGCGGTTCGAGCGGGCAAAACCATCGGGCTCGCGAACAAGGAAGCGATGGTGGCGGCGGGCGAGATTCTGACCGCGGCAGCGCGCGAGAAGAATGTGGCGCTGCTGCCGATCGATTCCGAGCACAACGCGGTGCACCAGTGCATGCGGGCGGGGACGCGCGCGGAGGTGCGGCAGATTTGGCTGACGGCCTCCGGAGGGCCATTCCGCACGCTGCCGCTCGAGGATTTCGACAAGATCACGGTGGAGCAGGCGCTGCGGCACCCGACGTGGGTGATGGGGCAGCGGATCACGATCGATTCCGCGACCATGCTGAACAAAGGGCTGGAGATCATCGAGGCGTGCCGGCTGTTCGACCTGCCGCCGTCGGCGGTGAAGGTAACCGTGCATCCGCAGTCGACGGTACATTCGCTGGTGGAATATGTGGACGGCAGCCTGCTGGCGCAGATCTCCGTGACGGACATGCGGCTGCCGATCCTGTACGCGCTGAGCTACCCGGAGCGGGTGGAATCGGAGCTGCGGTTCGATGTGGCGGCGCTCTCGGAGCTGCACTTCGAAGTTCCGGATTTTCAGCGGTTTCCGTGCCTTCGGCTGGCGTATCAGGCGGCGGAAAAGGGCGGGGCGCACGCGATTGCGCTGAACGCGGCGGACGAGGTGGCGGTGGCCGCCTTCCTCGAAGGGGCCATACCGTTCCTGGGCATACCAGCTACAATAGAAGAGGTTCTCGAGACAACCTCGGAGACGCATCCGGCGACCATACAAGAAGTGCTGGCGCTGGATAGTGAGGCTCGCGAAGGGGCGCGCGAGATCCTGTCGCGGCGGTTTGCTGCGCCGCGTGGCTGATCGCACCGACGCAAGTCCTGAGGTTTTCCGTTTCCGCTATGTCTTTTGCATTCGTCTCCATCATTTCCTTTCTCATTGTCCTCAGCATCATGGTGGTGGTGCATGAGCTGGGCCACTTTATCGTCGCGAAGCTGTGCGGCGTGCGCGTGGAGACGTTTTCGCTGGGCTTTCCGCCGCGGCTGTTCGGGATCAAATACGGAGACACGGACTACTGCGTGAGCGCGCTGCCGTTCGGCGGCTATGTGAAGATGGCGGGAGAACTGCCGGGAGCGGAGACCACCGGGGATCCGCACGAGTTCAGCGCGCGGCCGCGCTGGCAGCGGATGTTGATTGCGGTGGCCGGCCCGGTGGCCAATTTCATTCTGGCGTTCGTGCTGATGGCCGGGTTCTACATGATGCACAACGAAGTTCTGCTGTACATGGACCAGCCGGCGGTGCTGGACGCGGTGCCGCAGAATACGGCGGCGGCGCGGGCGGGGCTGCGCAGCGGGGACCGCATTGTGCGCTTCGACAGCGACCAGAATCCAACGTGGGATCAGCTGGACAGCCGCGCGGCGCTGGATATGAATTCGACCGTGCCGATCACGGTCGAGCGCAGCGTGGACGGGCAGACGAGACAATTCAGCACGGAGCTGTACCTGGCGAATCCGGGCAAGAGCGACGATTTCGATTTGGGGACGCTGGGACTGCTGCCGCGCGAACAGGCAGGGCCGATTCTGATTGAAGACGTGATGCCCGGCGATCCGGCGGCGAAAGCGGGCCTGAAGGTGGGCGACGGCATTATGGCCATCAACGGCCAGGCCGTGCACAGCGTGGCGGCGATTATCGCGCTGCTGAATCAGAACGGCAGCAAACCGGCCAATCTGCTGGTGGAGCGCAACGGGCAGGCTTTTTCCGCCTCGGTGCAGCCGATCTGGGCGGATTTTGCGTCGGAGGAACCGGGGTACCGGCTGGGCTTCAGCGCGAAGCTGCCGCCGTACCGCGTGGAGCAACTGCCGCTGCCCGCGGCGGTGAAGCAGTCGGTCGGCTACAACGTGCGGAATTCCGGGTACATCCTCGATGTGCTGGGACGCCTGCTCACCCATCACGCGGGCGTGATGCAGCAGATCAGCGGGCCGGTGGGCATTGCGCGCATGACCGGCGAAGCGGCCGAGATGCACGGGTGGGAGCCACTGGTGGGGCTGACGGCGCTGATCAGCCTGGACCTGGGCATCATGAACCTGCTGCCCATTCCGATCCTGGATGGCGGCATGATTCTGCTGCTGATCATTGAGAGCATCCTGCGTCGCGACATCCGGCAGGAAGTGAAGGAACGGGTGTATCAGGTGGCGTTTGTGATGATTATCCTGATCTTCGCGTTCATCACGGTGAATGACGTGTCGAAGTTCGGATTCTTTTCCAGACTGAAGCCGTAGAACCGTTTTCGCAGCGTTCAGCGCGCCAGCGGCGGCGGCTCGTATCCAAACTCACTTTCGATAGCAGCGGCGACGGCGAGGGCCAGTTCGTCCTGAAAAGGGCGGGCGGCGATTTGGACGCCGATGGGCAGGCCCTGCATGGAACGCGCCACCGGCACGACGGCTGCCGGACCCCCCAGCAAATTGAACCACTGCGTGAAACGCATGACGTCGAGATAGGAGACGCTCTGGCCCTCGACAGTCCAGCTGCGCTCGCCTGGACAAAACGCCGGGATGGAGCAGACCGGGCAGAGCAGCACGGGGAACGCGCGCATCTCCTGGAGCAGTGCGGAGCGGACGCGATCGGACTCGACCCAGGCGTCGAGGAGCGCGGTTGCGGTCAGCGGTTTCTCCGCGCGTGCGATGGCCAGGAAATCGCGGAAGGTGGGGCTGAGCTCCGCTTCGTGGCCGCGGATGGTGGGTTCGTAGAGCATGGCGCCGCACTGGACGAAGAAAGTCCACCACAAGCGGCGAGCGGCTTCGAGCCACTGCGGGCGGAACGGCCTGACCGTAAAGCCGCGGCGCTCGAGCGCCTGCGCAGCGGCCTGGACGGCGGCGCGGGTTTCCGATGTGACGGGCACAAGGCCATCGTCTTCGAACCATCCGATGGGGAACTGCTTTGCCTCTTCGAGCGGTACCGGGCGGTGAGCGACGGGCGCTCCGGCGGGGTCGGTTGGGTCCTGGCCTGACAGCGTGGCGAAGAGCAATTCCAGATCACCGACGGTGCGGGCCATAGGACCGATGGCGCCCAGAAAGCCGAAGGGTCCCTGGCAGGGCGGGAGATGGCCGGCGGCGGGAATGCGGCCGGCGGTCGGCTTGAGCGCGCAGATGCCGGTGAAGTGCGCGGGCTCGCGAACCGATCCGCCGCTGTCGCTGCCAATGCCCGAGGCGGAGAGACCGGCGGCAATGGCCGCGGCTTCGCCTCCGCTGGATCCGCCGGCGGTGCGTTCGAGGTTCCAGGGATTGCGCGTGCTGCCGTAAAGCAGGTTCTCGGTTTCATACGCCATCAGGAATTCGGGGCAGTTGGTGGTCCCGAGCAGCACCGCGCCGGCGTCGAGCAGACGCTGGACGGCGACGGCATTTTCCGTGGGAATTTGGCCGCGATGGAGCGTGCTGCCGATTTCGCAGCGATAACCCGCAGCGGAGATCGACGATTTGACCGTGATGGGGAGGCCGGAGAGCGGGCCGGGGCCAGGATGGCGCGCCTGCGCGCGGATGCGGTTGGGGTCGAAGTCGACGAGCGCGTTGAGTTGCGGATTGAGCCGCTGGATTTGCGCGATATGCTCTTCGGCCAGCTCCAGCGGCGTGAGAGCGCGGCGGCGGAGCAGCGCGAGCTGTTCGGTGGCGGGAAGCAGAAGGACGGACATTGCGGTGAAGGGCGATTCTATCGCGCAAAGGGCGAAGCTGCCATGGCCGAAATCGCGCGAGCGAAACCGTATAATCGGGCGCAGTGCAGACTGATTTCCCTCGCTGTTCCTCCCCCTGGGCGGAGATTCTGGGGCGCGCGGCGCCTGCTGTGGAGACAGTCGGCGTGGCTCGGGCCGCAGGCCGTTGTGTGCTGGTTACCGGGGCCGGCGGGTTTATCGGCGCGGAGATGGTGCGGCGGCTGGCGGCGAGCGGCGCGGGACGGATGGTTCTGCTGGATGCGGCCGAGCAGCCGCTGTTTCGCATTCATGCGGAAATGATGCGGGAGGGTTACGGCGACCGGTGCGCGCCGGTGCTGGGCAGCGTGTGCGATGCCGCGTTGCTGCGCGGGCTGTTCGAGGAGCACCGGCCGGAGATGGTGCTGCACGCCGCGGCGCTGAAGCACGTGCCGCTGATGGAGCGGAATCCGGTGGCGGCGGTGGAAACGAACGCGCTGGGCACGTGGCGAGTGGCGAAAGCGGCGGCGGCGCATGGCGCGCGCGCGATGGTATTGGTTTCCACGGACAAGGCAGTGGCACCGCACAGCATCATGGGGGCGGCCAAGCGGATCGCGGAGCTGGTGATGCTGGATGAGGCCGGCGCCATGCGGTGCGCCGCGGTGCGGCTGGCGAACGTGATTGGATCGCCGGGGAGCGTGGGACCGCTGTTCGAGGAGCAACTTCTGCGCGGAGAGCCGATGACGGTGACGCATCCTGAGGCGAAGCGATATTTTCTGACGCTGGCTGAGGTGGCTGCCTTGCTGGCGCAGGCGATGGACAGCGATGCGGCGGAAGGGGTGCTCATTCCCGATCCGGGCGAGCCGGTGCGGATTGTCGATTTGGCCAGGCGGATGATGGCAGCGGCGGGGCGCCTGGAGACGATCGCGATGGTCGGGTTACGCCCGGGCGACAAGCTGGATGAGCGGCTGATGGGAGCGGACGAGAGGGACGGTGGTCCCGCGACGAGTGGCTCTGCGACGCGTGCAAAGCCCGGCGCCGGCGAATCTGGAGCCGCGCCTGCGCGACGTGGAAACGGCGATTGCCGCGCGCGATGTGGCGGCGCTGTTGCGCGGAGTGGTGGATCTGGTACCGGATTATCAGGCGAGCTCGGTGCTGCGCGAAGCGGTGCTGCGCCAATCTGTCGCCGAGATGGCGCAGCCGTGACGAAGCGCCGCATCGCCGTAGTGACCAGCTCGCGCGCCGACTACAGCCATCTGTACTGGCCGCTGCGGCTTCTTTCTGACCACCCGGACGTCGATCTGCGCGTGATCGCGATGGCATCCCATTTATCGCCGGAGTTTGGGATGACGGTGCGCGAGATCGAGAAGGATGGATTTCGCGCTGGCCGCGCGGATCGAGTCGCTGCTGAGCAGCGACAGCGACGTGGGGATGGCGAAGAGCATCGGGACGGCGGTGCTGTCGCTGGCCGACGTGCTGGGTGCGATGCGCCCCGATCTGCTGCTGCTGATTGCGGACCGCTACGAGATGCTGGCTCCGGCCGCGGTGGCGCTGTCGCTGCGGATTCCCATGGCCCACATTGAGGGCGGCGAAATCAGCGAGGGAGCGATTGACGATGCGGTGCGGAATGCGCTGACAAAGATGGCGCACATCCACTTCACGTCGACGGAAGCGGCACGGGCACGCGTGATCGCGATGGGCGAGGAGCCGTGGCGCGTGCATCGGGCCGGAGCGCCGTCGCTCGATCACCTGCGGCGCAGCCTGTTGCTGGATCGCGGGGAAGTGGAGGCGCGGTGCGGGCTGGATTTGAGCGTGCCGCCGCTGCTGGTGGCGTGCCATCCGGTGACGCTGGAGCAGGACACGACGGCGGAAGCGGCGGCCCTGTTCGAAGCGCTGGAGGAACTGGCAGCGACGGCGCCGATCGTCTTTTGTTTTCCCAATGCCGATGCCGGGAGCCGAGCGCTTGTCGAGAGGACGCGCGAGTTTCTGTCGCGGAATTCTGGCGGACGGCTGTTTGTGAATCTGGACGCCGTAACCTACTGGAGCCTGCTGCGCTGCGTTGAGGCGATGATCGGCAACTCCTCCAGCGGCATTATGGAGACGGCGTCGTTCGCGCTGCCGACGGTGAACATCGGCACGCGGCAGCGTGGCCGCGAGCGGGCGCGCAACGTGCTGGATGCGGAGGCGAACCCGGCCAGCATTCTGGCGCGCGTGGCGGAAGCTCGCAGCTCTGAATTTCGGGCATCGCTCGCCGGGATGAGCAATCCTTACGGCGACGGCCACGCGGCCGAGCGGATCGTGGAGGTGCTGACCTCCGTTCCGTTGGGACCAACTTTGCTCATCAAACGTGCTTTACCCATTTCCCCGGAGAATCCTGCATGATCGAGATCCCCCTCTCGGCGCCTGACATCACAGAAGACGATATTGCCGCGGTTACCCGCGTGCTGCGCACAACACAATTGAGCCGAGGTCCGCAGGCGGAGCAGTTCGAGTCCGCGATGGCCTCGTATATCGGCGTACCACATGCGATCGCCGTCAGCTCCGGGACCGCCGCGCTGCATCTGGCGCTGCTGGCGATGGGCATCGGGCTGGGCGACGAAGTGATCGTGCCTTCGTTTACATTTGTCGCCGTAGCGAGCGCGGTCCGGTATGTGGGCGCGCGGCCGGTGTTTGTGGATGTCGGCGCCGAGTCGCTGAACCTTTCGCCCAACGCGGTGGAAGCGGCGGTGACGCTGAGGACGCGCGCGATCATCGCAGTGCACACGTTCGGGAGGCCGGCCGATGTTCCGGCACTGCTGGAGATTGCCCGTCGTCATCACCTGGTGTTGATTGAGGATGCCTGCGAGGCGATCGGGGCGGAGATCGGCGGGAAGCGGGTGGGCAGCTTTGGCGATGCGGCGGTGTTCGGGTTCTATCCGAACAAGCAGATCACGGCGGGCGAGGGCGGGATGGTGGTGACGCTGCACGGCGACGCCGCGAACCGAATGCGGGCGCTGCGGAATCACGGGCGGTATGAATCCGGCGGCGACGCGTGGCTGGATCACGTGGAACTGGGCTACAACTACCGGATGACGGAGATGCAGGCGGCTCTGGGGCTGGCGCAGCTCAGCCGCATCGATCCGATCCTGGCCCGGCGCGAAGCCATTGCGCGGCGATACACAGAGCTCCTGAGCGGCGACAGGAATGTGCAGCTGCCCGCGCTGGAGATTCCCGGGCAGCGGCTGAGTTGGTTCGTCTATGTGGTGCGGCTGATGCAGGCGGATCGCGACGGCGTAATGCGGGCGATGGCCGATGCCGGCATCGCGACGGGCCGCTACTTCGCGCCGATTCATCTGCAGCCGGCGTACTCGTCCTGGCGGGATCCGAAGCCGCTGGCGAACACGGAGAGCGCGGCGGCGCGGACGCTGGCGCTGCCCTTCTTCAACCGCATCACCGACGACGAGATCCGGCGCGTGTGCTCGGCGCTGCAACTGGCGACGCGGGCGGCGGCCTGAGCGGGAATGCCACGCATTTGCGATTCGTAGCCGCGGAGGCGGGTGCTACGATGGGCCATGCCCGCGAGCCGCAAACGCGCCACTCCCAAGACCCGCAAACCCGCGGCCCACACCATTGGCGGCCCGGAGCGGGAGCTGGTGATTCTGACCGGGCTTTCCGGTTCGGGTAAGGCTTCGGCGCTGAAGGCCTTCGAGGATCTGAGCTACTACGCCGTCGACAATATGCCGGTCTCGCTGATTCCGCATTTTGCGAAATTGGTGGAACATTCGCGCGACATTCGCCGCGCGGCGCTGGTGGTGGACGTGCGGGAGGGGCAAAGCCTGGAGCAGTTTCCGGCGATCCTCGAGGATATCCGGCGCACGCTGCCCACGACGGTGGTGTTTCTGGAGGCGTCGAAGGCGGCGCTGCTGGCGCGCTATTCCGAGACGCGGCGGCCGCATCCGCTGGGCCGCGAGGAGCGGGTGGCCCGCGCGCTGGGCGAGGAGCGGCGGCTGCTGGAACCGATCCGGAACGTCGCCGATATCGTCATCGACACGACAAAGTTCAACGTGCACGAGCTGCGCGCCTACATCCAGAGCGAGTTTGTACGCGAGAGCGGCGGCAAGAGCCTGCTGATTTCGTCGGTGAGCTTCGGGTACAAGAAGGGCGTGCCGCTGGATGCCGATCTGGTGTTCGATGTGCGATTTTTGCCGAATCCGCATTTCGTGCCGGAGTTCCGGAACCTGACCGGGCGCGACGCGAAGGTGGAGAGCTACATCCTGAGCTTTCCGCAAAGCCGGGAGTTTCTGGACCGCGTGACGGAGCTGCTGCTGTTCCTGCTGCCGCACTATATTCACGAAGGGAAGAGCTATCTGACGCTCGCCTTCGGCTGCACGGGCGGGCAGCATCGATCGGTGATGATTGCGGAGGAAGTCGCGCGTCGGCTGGGGCGGCACGGGTATCGCGTGAAGACGGGACATCGCGATATGCCGCGGTAGAGCAGGGGATAGGGTGTAGGATGTAGCGGTTTTGTACCGGCTTTTCCTCATCCGCAGCGCTTGCATTGATGGCCATCGCGACGCCTCGCGCGACCTAAAATAGAGCCAGACCCATGGCTGAATTCACCCACCTGCACCTGCACACGGACTACTCCCTGCTGGACGGCGCCTGCGACGTGGAAAAGCTGGTGCAGCGCGTCTCCGGGATCGGGCAGAAAGCTGTGGCGATTACCGACCACGGCAATATTTACGGCGCGGTCCACTTCTTTGACGCCGCGAAGCAGCATGGCGTGCAGCCGATCCTTGGCTGCGAACTGTACATCTGCCAGAAAGAGGACCATCGCGAAGACCCGCAGGGCGACGACTACAACCACCTGCTGGTGCTGGCGGAAAACGAGGAGGGGTACCGCAACCTGGTGCGAATCACGTCGGAGGCTTCGCTGCACGGTTTCTACAAGAAGCCGCGGGTGAGCAAGAAGTATCTGGCGGAGCACGCGAAGGGGTTGATTGGGTTTTCCGGCTGCCTGGCGGGCGAGCTGTGCGAGAACCTGATGAAGGGAAGATACGAGGCAGCCAGGGCCACCGCGGGGCAGTATCAGGACATTTTCGGAAAGGGAAATTTCTTTCTGGAGATCCAGGATCAGGGACTGCCCGAGGAGAAGCAGATCCAGGCGGATTTGTTCCGGCTGGAAAAGGAATTGGGCATTCCGCTGGTGGCGACGAACGACAGCCACTATCTGTGCGAAGACGACGCGCACGCCCACGAGGTGCTTCTGTGCGTGCAGACGGCCGGCTCTATCCACGATCCGAAGCGCTTCAAGTTCGATTCCGATCAGTTCTATGTGAAGACGGCGGCGGAGATGGAGAAGCTCTTCTCCCACGCGCCGGAGGTGGTGAGCCGCACGATGCAGTTCGCGGAGCGGTGCCACTTCAAGCTGAGCAAGGTCGACAATCCGTTTCCGGAATTTGCGGTGCCGGCGGGGCACACGATCGACAGCTATTTCGAAGAGGTTTGCCGGCAGGGGCTGAAGAAGCGCCTCGATACGGCGGTCCGCAATCTGGAACTCCGGGGAGTTCTGCGCACGCCGGTTCACGAATACGAAGCCCGGCTGAACTTCGAGATCGGGATCATCAAGCAGATGAAGTACTCCGGGTACTTCCTGATCGTGTGGGATTTCATCAAGTACGCGCGGGATCATGGCATTCCAGTAGGTCCGGGGCGCGGCTCAGCGACGGGTTCGCTGGTCGCCTACGCCATGGAGATCACCAACATCGATCCCATGCAGAACGTGCTGCTGTTCGAGCGTTTTCTGAACCCAGAGCGCGTGACCATGCCCGACATCGACGTGGACTTCTGCCAGAACCGCCGCGGCGAGGTAATCGACTACGTCACGCGGAAGTACGGGCGGGAGCAGGTGGCGCAGATCATCACGTTCAACACGATGGCGGCGAAGGCGGCGATCAAGGACGTGGGGCGCGCGCTGGATATGCCGTACGGCGACGTGGACCGCATCGCGAAACTGGTGCCGGCGACGGTCGGCATCACAATCGATCAGGCGCTGAAGGATTCGCCACAGCTCCAGGAAGCCTATGAAGGCACGCCGCAGATCAAGGAACTGATCGACACGGCGAAGAAGCTGGAAGGGCTGGTGCGCGGGGCCGGCGTGCATGCGTCCGCCGTGGTGATTGCGCCGCGGCCGCTCACCGAGCTGGTGCCGCTGAACCGCACCAAGAACGAAGAAATCGTGACGGCCTACGACATGAAGGCCGTGGAAAAAATGGGCCTGCTCAAGATGGACTTCCTCGGGCTGGCGACGCTGACGGTGATCACCGATTGCCTGAAGCTGATCGAGCAGACGCGCGGGGAAAAGCTGGATATCGAGTTGGTGCCACTCGACGATCCGGAGACGATGAAGCGGGTGTTTCACACAGCGCTGACGTCCGGCGTCTTCCAGTTTGAATCGCCGGGCATGCGGGACATTTTGCGGCGTTACAAGCCCGACACGGTCGAGGACCTGACGGCTTTGAACGCGCTGTACCGGCCCGGTCCCATGGACATGATCGACGATTTCATCGAGCGCAAATGGGGGCGGCGCAAGGTGGAGTTCCTGGTCCCGGACCTGGAAGGGATTCTGAAGGATTCCTATGGCGTGATCGTTTATCAGGAACAGGTGATGCGAATCGCCAACGTTCTGGCCAGCTATTCGCTGGGCGAAGCGGACCTGTTGCGGCGGGCGATGGGGAAAAAGGATCCGGAAGCCATGGCCAAACAGCGCGACCGCTTCCTGAGCGGCGCGGCGGCGCTGGGGCATCCGAAGGCCGCGGTTGCAGAGATCTTCGATCAGATGGAGAAGTTCTCCGGGTACGGCTTCAACAAGTCGCACTCAGCGGCCTACGCGCTGGTGGCCTATCACACCGCGTATCTGAAGACGCACTATCCGATCGAGTTTATGTCGGCGCTGCTGACGTCGGAAATCTCCAAGCCGGAGAACGTGGTGAAGTACATCAAGGAATGCCGCGAGATGGAGATCCCCGTGGAGCCGCCAGACGTGCGCTACTCGGACGCGGACTTTACGCCGCACGGCGACAAGATCCGCTTCGGGCTGACGGCGATCAAAAACGTGGGGCGGAATGCGATCGACTCGATTTTGGCAGCGCGCGACGAGCTGGAGAAGGAGGGCCGAAGCTTCGGCGGGTTCCAGGAATTCTGCGAGAAGATCGACCTGCGGCTGCTGAACAAGCGCGTGATCGAGTCGCTGATCAAGGCAGGCGCGCTCGACTCGTTCGGGCGGCGCGCGCAACTGCTGGATGCCGTCGACAAAACGATGGAGCGGGCGCAGAAGACGCAGCGCGATCGCGAGGCCGGCCAGGCTGGGCTGTTCGGGATCTTCAATGCTCCCGCCGAGGGCGCGAAGCACGATGAGCTGCCGAATGTGCCGGAGCTGGATGAGAGCCAGCGGCTGCAGATGGAGAAAGAAGTGCTCGGGTTCTTCGTCTCGGGACATCCGCTCGACAAATACGCGGAGAAGCTGCGCAATTTGCCCAGCGTGGTGGACGTGGCGGCGGCGCTGGAGATGAAGCCGGCTCCATCGAACGGGCGGCGTGGGCAGGCGCCGGAGAACGAAATTTCGGTGGCCGGCGTGATCGTCGGGCTGAAGGTCGCAAAATCGAAGCGCTCGGGCGAGCTGTACGCGCAGGCGGCGCTGGAAGATGCGACGGGCAAGATCGACCTGATCTGCTTTCCGCGGGATTACGAGCGGCTGTCGCAGCCACTGCGGATTGAAGTGCCGGTGCTGGTGCGCGGGCAATTGCGCGCCGAGGAGGAAGCCGCGCCGAAGCTGGCGGTTTCCGGCATCCAGGCGCTGGAAGATGTGAAGGTGCGGCTGCCGAGCAACATCCGCATGCGCATTCCGCTGGATCGCGTGAGCGAGACAACGCTGACGGAACTGCGCGATCTGGTGGTCTCCGCGCCGGGTTCTGGGCGGCTGATGCTGAATGTGGAGCAGGCGGGCGAGTACTGCGTGGTGATGGAGCCGGAGGGCATGAACGTGGCGGCGGATCGCGCGTTCATGGAGAAAGCGGAGCTGCTGCTGGGCCGCGGGATGGTGCAGGCGCTGGAGTAATTGCGGGGCCGGGCAGAATTTCCGCCGCGCCCGCCTACAATACCAAAAGCCATGGACGAAACTGCCGCCCCGGACGTTGTGGCGCACGATCCGCACCGACGCTGGCGCATTGCCGTGCTGCTGGGCATCGGCGTGCTCATCAATTTTTTCGACCGCGTCAACGTGTCAGTGGCCTTCAACGCGCTGCACGTGCAGTGGGGCATTACCGCGGTCGCGTTCGGGTATTTGTCGTCCGCCTACAACTGGACGTATGCTGCGCTGCAGATTCCGGTGGGCGTGATGCTGGACCGCTGGGGCGTGCGGCGGGTGGGCCGCGTGGCTGCGCTGATCTGGAGCGTCGCCTCGTTCGCCTCGGGGCTGGCCACGGGGGTCTACAGCTTCTTCGCGGCGCGGCTGCTGCTGGGCGTGGGCGAGGCGCCGACGTTCCCGGCGAACGCGAAGGCCATCGGCTACTGGTTTCCCAGGCACGAGCGCAGTTTTTCTACCTCATTCAATGACGCGGCGGCGAAATTTGCGTCGGCGATTGGCATTCCCATTCTGGGCGTGCTGGTTATCTGGCTGGGATGGCGCTGGAGCTTTCTCTTCACCGGGTTCGTCAGCTTCCTGTATTTCCTGCTGTTCTGGCGGGTCTACCGGAATCCGAGCGAGGACCCACGGCTGAGCGCGGCGGAGCGACAGCTGATGGAGGAGGGCGGCGCGCAGCCGGAATCGGCGCCGGAGCATCACGCCCACGGCGCGCCATTGCTCTACCTGCTGCGGCAGCCGCAGGTGCTGGGCGCAACGATTGGCTTTGCCGCGTATAACTACGTTTTCTATCTGGTGCTGACCTGGCTGCCAGCGTATCTCACGATGGCGATGCACATTCGATTGCTGGATTCGGCGCTGTACACGGCGGTGCCGTGGCTGGTGGCGACGTTCACGGATCTGTTCGTCGGCGGGTGGATGGTGGATGCGCTGGTGCGGCGCGCGCGGCGGCCGTGGCTGGTGCGCCAGGCGGTGCTGGTGGGCGGTTTGGCGTTTGGCATGGGCATCTACGGAGCAAAGTTCGCGCACACTCCGTGGGGCGCGGTGGGCTGGATCAGCGTGTGCCTGGCGGGGCTGGGTGCGATGGCTCCGGTGGGCTGGTCGGTGCCGTCGCTGATTGCGCCGCGCGAGAGCGTGGGACGTGTGGGCGGGATCATGAATTTCGCGACGCAGCTGGCGGCGATTTCGGCGCCCATTGCGATGGGGTACTTCGGGCGAGCGCACAACTTCGGAGCGGGATTCGCGGTGGCCGCTGTGATGCTGGCGGTCGGCATCGCGGGCTACGTGCTGCTGCTGGGGAGAATGCGCGTGATTCCGGAGCCGGCTTAAGTTTCGATCAAAGAGAAAAGGCCTCCCGTGCGGGAGGCCTTTCTGTTTTTGGCCACCTTCAGAACTGATAGGTGACGGTGCCATAGACGGCGCGGGGCGCGCCGGGATAGGCGTTGATGTATCCGCTGGGAGGATTGCTGCCGGGGAAGAGCGGCCCAAAATAGCCGCCGCTGGAGATGTACTCCCATTCCTCGTACCGCGAGTTGACCAGGTTCATGATGTTGAGCTGCAAATGGACCGACTGCTTCTCGAAGCGGACGGGAGCCAGGAATGACAGGTTGGTGGTGGTATAGGCGGGCATGGATTGAGTCACGGGCGCGCCGGTCAGGTTCGACCAAAGATGCTGCGAGCTGATGGACTGGAGGAAGAAGCGCGGCTCGATGATCTCGTGGCCGTGGCGCTGGATGCCGTAATAGACGCCCGCATTGAATGTCGCGTTGGGCGTATAGGAAACGGGAAGGTTGTTGTAATACTGGCACCCGAGAGCGAGGCCAGCGGCATTCGAGGAGGAGCCGCATTCAGCGATGGTGCCACCGGTGACATAAGTGGAGTAGTTAGAGGCTTCACCCGCGAAATTCACGAAGAAAGTCATGTTGTTGCGGGGGTTCGAATTGAAGAAGGCATCCACGCCGTGATAGCTGGTGTTGCCGCCGCTGGTTAATTCAACACCGGAGGCCGTCTCCACGTCGATCTCCTGATTGTTGTAATTCAGGTGATAGTAATCGACGCCGGCGATGAAGTTACCGAGGCCGGGGGCATGCGTGAAGTGCACCTTGCCACCGAACTGGCCGTATTTGCCTTCCGAGAGGATGTAGTAAGCGGGGTTGACCTTCTGGAAGAGGCCGCCGCCGCCGCCGAACTCGGGCGAGCGATTGATGACGTCATAGTCGCCATAGAGGGTGAGCCATGGACGCGGCGTCACCGAAGCATCAATGGAAGGCGAGATGGCGGAGCGGCTCTCGTGCGCTCCGCAGAGCGAGCCCTGATCGGTGGTCTTGCTGCCGTCCGGAGCCACCGTGGGAGGGCCGAGGATGTTGAGGAAGGGATCGGAGCCGACGGGGTTCAACGCGCAGTGGGTGGAAGGGATCACGCCAGGGGCGAAGGTAAAATCACGAAACGCCTGGTCGCTGTATGCCGTGGAGAAGCCATTCACCGCGACACCGGGAATGATGTGAATCTGCGGAATGGGATGGATGTCATCCTGAGCGTAGAAGGTGACGTTGTCCTGCTCAAAATAACCGGAGCGGAACTTCGATCCGGCGCCGACGATCTGCTTTGCGCCGTTTCCTCCGAAGCCAGGGTTGGGGTTATAGAACAGGTTGTGCGAGTTGTAGATTTCGTGCAGCAGATAACCGCCGACATCGATGGTATTCCAGGGAAGAACCTGGGTGTAGCCGACTTCATCGCCAAAGATGTCGCTGTGCGGGTTGTTCCACTCGTCGACCTGAGCGCCCTGACTGAGAGCATCGTCGTTGCGGCGGTGGAAGCGGCGGATGTGGGTGTACCAGGTGGTATTGCGGAGGCTGGCTTTGGGGCCCAGAAACAGGTGTTCGCGCCCGTAGGTCATGAACATTTCGTTCGTGTCGTATTTGTTGTAGGCGGCGAAGGGGAGCGCGCTGTAGAAGCCGCTGGAGGGCTGACTGTAGTGCGAGCCGTTCGGTTCGATCAGACCGATATCGGTGGTGGGAATGACCTGGGCGCGATAGCCGCCGCCCTTGGAGTAGAGGATGCCTAAGGCGATGCTGCCCGCGGAAAAGGTTTTGAGGGACTTGCCGTAGACGGAGCCATTCTTGCCGGGATTGCCGAAACCATCGGGGGCGATCCGGAAGCTGTCGCCGCGCCCCACGCCGCCGCCAACGACGGTGGACCATCCCTTGAACATACCGGTGTTGCCGACGAGGGCGAAATTCTGCGTGCCGTAGGGTCCCTCCGTGCCCTGGAGGCTGAGGTGGCGCTCCACCGTAGGCTGAATTGGCGTGAACTCCACGCGTCCGCCCACATCGCTGTACCAGCGATTCGCGGGCTCACCCGGGCCATAGGTCACGGCGACATCCTGGATGACCAGGTTCTGGGGCATGGTGGCTGTCTGCCACAGGCCGGTTGCGGGATCGACGACGGGAATGCCGTCATACGTGATGCCCAGGGCGCCTGTACCGGTGAAGCCGGTGGCCTCCCCCGCCCAGCCCTGCTGGAGTCCGTTCAGGACAATCGAATATTTAGTCGAGCCGGTCTCGCCATAGCCGAAAACATTCGCTCCCGGCGTGGTCTGCATCATCTGCGCGCCGCCCGCCACCGGTCCACCGGCATCCAGCATTTTCCGGTCGAGCACCACCAGCGTGTTGGGCTTCATCATGATGTCGTCACGGCTGGGCACCGGACTCGCCTCGGGATTGACGGTGCCCTGCACGGTCACGCTTTGGGAGAGGGCCGCTACTTTCATCGTGGCGACGATGGCGGCCAGCTGCATCGCCGGCTTCACTCGCTGGGTGAAGTTCTCAAATCCGGATTTCACCACCGAGAGCAGTTGCGGATGGAGAGAGACATTGTGGAACACGAACTGGCCGTCCTCCCCGCTCGTTGTGTTCACGGAGGTATTGGTGGTCAGGTCCGTCAGGGTAACGGCCGCGCTGGGAATCACTGCTCCCGAAGTGTCAACGACTTTTCCCTGAATCTCAATTGTGTTTTGGGCACGGCAAACGTTGCCGGCCATGGCCAGGCAGACGGCAATCAGAACAGACGTCACCAGCAGAACTCGCCTCATAAACTTCTCCTCGGTAAGTTTCGGAATCGTTGGGGTCGTCGCGCGCCGTATTCACTCCAGACCAGGCCCTCTTGAAGAGAAAGCGAGGGCGATTGCCTCGGAATGGAATTCCATCCGGGCAGCGGCGGTGTCTCGCCGCGATCACTGTGGTCGGAAGTGCTATGGGAGCGGAATGGCTAGCAGGCCAATACGGGAGGGGGCCGAAACGAGAAACGGCCCAGACAGGAAATCCGGCGAGCGGGGTTGCGTCCGAGGTGCAGCCGCAGACGCCTGAGCTCATGGCTGCAGCGTGAATCGAAAATCACGGCTAGAAACAGCAGCAGAGTGAACGCCGCAGCGGCCGCCTGAATCGCGGGACGCATGTCGGTGTCATGAGCCACCGTGCGCCGCTGCTTTTCCGAGAGCAGCTTGGCAAACGGTACGGAGCTTCGCGACTCCCGCTGGGGTGTGGGATACAGGGAAAGCTTGTATTCGGTGCCCCAGGCGAGGACAGAAGCGGCCAGCAGGCTGATGGCAATGGCCATCAGGACGAGCCTTCGCTTACCTGGCTGTGCTCGGTTCATGACACTCCCATGGGAGATGACTCGGGCCGCAGCGGACACCCGGAGCGATGTATTCATCGAAACAGATTCTGTTGCCGCGTATGTTGCAGCGCGATCAAAGGAACGTTAACTGGATGAATGTCCGGTTAAAAGATCGGGACTGCGGTGTGGGAATCCGGCAAGCCATTTCTCTGCGGAGCCCTCTGGACGCTGCGGACGGAGTGAATGGAACTTTTGGGAAAGAGAGAAATTCAGGCTCAGTGCGAAGGGACTTCGCGGGGCGAGGTGCAGCGCGCCAGCCAAATGGCGTGCTCGCCGCAGGAGGGGTCCTCGGCGACATGGCCGACCACCTGAAAACCGTTGCGGCTGAGAAGCTGACGATACTCGGACGCATCGAGGCTGGCGTGGTAGAGCGGCTCATCCGCGAACGTGCTGAGCGCTTCGCCATGGGTTAGGCCGGAAGTGAACATCAGCGCTCCACGAGGCTGGACGTGGCGCGCAAAGACCTGGAACATCGCGCGCTGATCGTCGTGGGCGAGGTGGAAGAGACTGTCCCACGCAAGGACGCCGTCGAAGCGGCGGCCGAGATCGAGGGTGCGCATGTCAGCGACGATCCACTCGTTCTGCGGGAAGCGGCTGCGGCATAAGTCAATCAGCGCGGGCGACGAGTCGACGCCGGTGACGAGGTAGCCGCTGCGGATGAAATATGTGGCGATGGGGCGGGCTGAGCCGCAGCCGAGATCGAGGACGGATGCGCCGGGGCCGAGCAGCGAGAGAAAGCGATCGAGCCATGGTTTTTCGAAGAGGCTGCCGAGACCGCGCAGGCGATCCCACTCAGCGGCGTTCTCGTCATAGAGGCCGATGATGCGAGCGGCCGGCGAAGCCATGGCGGATCAGCGAGCCACGGCTGCCGGCTCGCGGAGCCATCCGTAGAGCGGGAACTGCTCAGCGAGCTCGAGGACCTGGCCGCGGATGCGCGCCAGCGCCGCGGAGTCGCGTGCGGTGCTCGAGGGCTTCGGCGATCCAGCCGCCGATAGTGCGCATTTCTTTTTCCTTCATGCCGCGAGTGGTGAGCGCCGGCGTGCCGATGCGGATGCCGGAGGGCTTGAGGGGGGGATTGGTGTCGAAGGGGATGGCGTTCTTGTTGACGGTGATGCCGGCCTCGTGAAGCGCGGTTTCGGCTTCGCTGCCCAGCATGCCTTTGGCAAAGACATCGACGAGCATCAGGTGCGTGTCGGTGCCGCCGGAGACGATGCGATAGCCGGCGGACGCCAGCGTTTCAGCGAGAACCTTCGCGTTGGCGAGAATCTGCGCGGCGTAGTCGCGGAAGCCGGGCTGGAGAACCTCGCGGAAAGCCACTGCCTTCGCGGCGACGATGTGCACGAGCGGACCGCCCTGCTGGCCAGGGAAGACGGCCTTGTCGACGGCGGCGGCGAACTCCTGCCGGCAAAGGATGAGACCGGCGCGCGGACCGCGGAGGGTCTTGTGCGTGGTGGTGGTGACGATTTGCGCGTGCGGGATAGGCGAGGGATGAACGCCGCCGGCGACGAGTCCGGCGAAGTGGGCCATATCGACGATGAGGATGGCGCCGACGCGGTCGGCGATCTGGCGCATGCGGGGGAAATCGAAGTGGCGCGGATACGCGCTGCCGCCGCCGATAATGACTTTCGGCTTTTCGCGCAGGGCAATCTGCTCCAGTTCGTCGTAGTCGATGGTTTCGGTATCTTTGCGAACGCCGTAGGAGACGACGCGATAGAGCTTGCCGGAGAAGTTGAGCTTGTGGCCGTGGGTGAGGTGGCCGCCCATGGCGAGATCGAGGCCGAGGATGGTGTCGCCGGGCTGGAGCACGGCCATATAAGCTGCGGCGTTTGCCTGCGAGCCGGAGTGGGGCTGCACGTTGGCGTGCTCGGCGCCGAAGATTTGTTTGGCGCGGTCGCGGGCCAGATTTTCGACGATGTCGGCGTACTCGCAGCCGCCATAATAGCGGCGGCCGGGATAGCCCTCGGCGTACTTGTTGGTGAAGACGGTCCCGGCGGCCTCCAGCACGGCGCGGCTGACGAAGTTCTCCGAGGCGATCATCTCCAGCCCTTCGTGCTGGCGGCGCACTTCGGCGTCAATGGCGGCGGCGACTTCAGGATCGGCGAGGGCGAGGGGCTGGGACATGGGATCCGGCATAAAGACAGGGTACCGCGTGCAGGGAATAGGGTACAGAGGCCCGTAGCTCGTGGCCTGTAGCTGGCGGCTGGCAGCTGCGTCAGTCGTGCTGGGGAGGGAGGGGTTCGGGCAACTGAATCACGCCGATCCGGCCGTCGGGCGCGAGCGTGATCTCCGGGCCATAGAGGCCGGCGTACGCGCGGCGCCACCAGTTGCCGGTGGCGTGTTTTTCCTGGAGCGTGGTGAACCAGTACTGCCACAGAACCGCGCGGATGTATTTCGGCGGCTGATCGGGAAAGGGATTGCCGCAGAAGAGCGAGAGGACGGCGGGATCGCCGAGGAGGAGCTGTCCCTCGGTGATGAACACGATGCGGCCCTGCTCGCTCTGCCAGTCACCGAGCGAGGCGAACCAGAGGTTCCAGTCGAAGCGCGGCTGGTAGGGCGCGTAGATGCCGGGCGCCTGATCGAGCGCCTGAGGCTTGAAGCAGAAGCGGTAGGACGTCCAGGTTTGGCCGTCGTTCGAACCTTGAAATTCGATTTCGTAGCGGCCGCGCGTCATCACGGCGAAGAGGCCGTACTCGTTGGCAATGCGGAAGGGCTGGAGGGCTTCAATGGGCGTGGTGAAGAGAGGGAAATCGCGCCACGGGATCAGGATCATCTCGGCGGTGGTATCGTAGGCGATCCAGAGCATCAGCACGGCGACGGCGGCGAGCTTGAACGCGCGGAAATGGGCGCGGAGACGCCCACCCTGTCGTCCCAGAGACTGGGACGGCAAGGGTGGGGCACCCGGTGCAGCAGGCGACTCGGTTGTTGCGAGGATACAGAGCACCGGCTCAACGCGGGGTTGCGGTTCGGCGGGGGCGGATGCCGCAGCCGCATCGAGCGAACTGCGGAAGCGACGCGGGATGAGCCAGCGCACGCTGCGATCGTCGAGGAGCAGGAAGCCGAGAAACAGGACGAGGTAATTGAGGAAGGCGTAATTGGCGGTGAGGATGACGCCGATCTCCCACGGCGTGACGATGAAGAAGAGGATGAGGCGGAAGCGGCGGGGAAGGAACAGCATCCAGACGATGGCGAGTTCCATGACGAGGGTGGCGCCGGCGGTGCCGACATGGAACCAGTGTGGGAGTTGCTGGATGTAGTAGCCGACCCAGGTGGGCAGCGGACCGTTTTGGTAGTAGTGATCCATCGCGGTCAGGTGGCGCCACTCGGGGTCGCCGGAGAGCAGCTTGACCAGGCCGGATTCGAAGTAGATGCGGAACCATTCCCACAGGAGCAGGAAGAGCGGGGCGCGCGGGGGTGGGGAATCGGCGCCCAGCCCGGGCCAGAAGCCGCGAGGCGCGAAGAAGAGGGCGAGGAAGCCGGCCTCGAGCAGCATGCCGTCGGACTGGTATTCGGAGAAGGTGGTTGCTGCGGCAATCCACGACAGAAAGCAGACGAAGCAGAGAAAGAAGCTGAGGCGCGGCCACAGATTGAAGAAGGCGGCGACCGACGCGGCGAGGCCGATCCAGACGACGGCCATCATCCACCACGAGGTGGAGGAGATCCAGAAGAGAGACGGCACATACCAAAAGCGGATCAGCCCGGCGTTGGCGATGGAATCGAGAAACTGGCCCGCGGGGAGAATGCCGTCCGGGCCGATGAGGCCGCGGGTTTGGAAGACGAGGGCGAGGAACGCGGAGAAGTAGATGGCGGCCACGCAGCGCAGGAAGAACCAGCGCGGGACGAAGCGGTTGCGCGGGCCGGATTCCGAGGCGAAGAGCCAACGAACGAGATTGCGCGGAGTGCGATCCATGGCCGCGAGGAGTGGATGGGATGATGATAGTCCGGCGCGTCAGGCGTGGCGTGGGCGGAAGAAGAGCCAGACGAGGGAGAGCAGCGTAATGAGCGCGATGAGGCACTGCGAGATGAGGCAGTAGAGGCACCAGACCTCGAGCTGGTGCGCCTCGATGCTGCTGAGCCAGAGCGCGAAGGCGAGAGCGCCGAGCGAGACCAGGAACAGCCACGAGCGTCGCCGGAATAACGCAAGCAGCAGGATGACGGCGTAGCCAACGACACCGACGGCGGCAACGGGCAGGCCGGTGCGGGGCGCGGGGCCGGGCAGGCTGCCGGGGTGGAAACTGTCGCGGAGATGCCACCAGAGGCCGTTCACCGTGGAGAAGGAGCTGTGGTTCACAACGCCGCAATCCCAGTGGGCATTGATATCGCAGGGCTGGACTTTGTTCGAGTAATGGATCTGAAACGCGAGGCAGGAAACGACGATTCCGGCGACAGCCAGGAGAGCGATGAGGTAGCGCATGATTGTGGGTCCAGTCTAACTCCGCAGGAAGAGAATGGGCGTCAGGCCAGATGGGGACTCTACTGGTAGCAGACGAGCAGGACGAAGATAAAAATCCAGAACAGCGTCATCGCATGCCAGAACCAGGTCGTGCAATCGAGCGCGATCTGGCGCATCTCGACCTTCCTGAGCCGGAAGATGGCGACCATGGCGAAGACGAGCGCGAAGAGGCCGAGGAACAGGTGGACGGCGTGCGCACCGGTCACCAAATAGAAGAAGTGGCTGTTCGGATTGGTGGCGAAGTAGAGGCCTTCGGCGGAGAGCTGCTGCCAGGCAATCCACTGACCGGTGAGGAAAAGACCGCCGAGCAAAATGGTGGCGAATAGCCAGGGCGCCGCGCGCTTGACGGCGGGGCGACCGAGGCCGAGCCACTCTTCCATCACGTCGATCTCGTGGAAGAGCTGACGGCGCGCCACTTCAATGGTGAGACTGGAGATCAACAGGATTGCCGTGTTGATCCACAGGATGGGCGGAATGGCGATGGGGTGCCAGTCGGAGACAAAATTGGCGCCGACATCGATGTGGCCGGCGGTGGGCCGAACAAAGAACGCGCTGACCAGGACGGCGAAGAAGACGAAATCGCCGGCGAGACCCGAGAGCACAGCCAGGCGATAACGGATCAGCAACTCGCGCGGGCCGCCGTGCCGCGACGAGTGGGAGTCCCAGTTCTCGTCGCCGCCTCCACCGCCTGTCGGACGCCGGTCGACTGGCGGTTTCCCGCCGTAGCCGGTGTCCCTTTTCTCGGTTTCGACCTGATGGCGGGTAAAAGTGGCTGGCATGACCCACTCCGGTGCTCGTTAGCTTACTCCGGTTCCACTCCGGAGGGATATTGCTGCGCTGCCGCAAGCGGCTCGCGCGAGGCGGCCAGTTTCCACTGCGGGAGGAAATCCTCCTCGCCTGCCGACCTGGGGCCGTACATATACGGCTCGCCTCTGGTTATGGGATGCAGTTCAGGGCACCACTCGTGGGTCGTGGCGCGCCATGGATTTTGACCAGCGTGAACGCCGTGGCGCGCGCTGCGGAAAACATTGAAGAGAAAGATGAGCTGTGCCGCTGCGAGCGTCAGGGCGGCGAAGGTAATGCCGCGCTCGACGGGAATGAGGCTGGGGAAGGATTCGACCGGCCCGGCCAGTTGCGCGTAATGGCGCGGCTCCCCGGCCAGGCCGGCAAAGTGCATCGGGAAGAAGGTGCCGTAAGCCGCGACCAGAGAGATCCAAAAGTGCGCCTTGCCGAGCGTTTCGTTCATGAGCCGCCCCGTGAGCAGCGGGTACCAGTAGTAGATGCCGGCAAAGAGGGAAAAGACGCCGGCCATGGCCATGACCAGATGAAAATGCGCGACGACAAAGAAGGTGTTGTGCAGGTAGGCGTCGAGCGCGGGCTGGGCGAGGATGGGGCCGGTGAGGCCGCCGGCAATGAAAAACGACAGGAAGCCGAGCGTGAAAAGCATGGGGCTGGTTAGACGCATGCGGCCGCGAAAGAGCATGGCCAGCCAGGTGAGCACCTCGGCGGAGCTGGGGACGGCGATGGCGATGGTGGTGAGGCCGAAGGCGGTTCCGGCGTAGGGGTTGAGTCCGGAAACGAACATGTGGTGGCCCCAGACGCCCAGGCCGAGGAAGCCGATGGCCAGCGTGGCGCCGACCATGAAGCGATAGCCGGGCACGGGACGGCGCGTGAAGTTGGCGAGCAGCGCGGAGGCGAGGCCCATGCCAGGAAGAATCGAGATGTAGACCTCAGGGTGGCCGAAGAACCAGAAGAGATGGAGCCAGAGCATGGGAGAGCCGCTGCCGCTGCCGGCGCGGGGAATGCCGTTGATTACTTCGCCTGCGGGGATGAAAAAGCTGGTGGCGAAGTGCCGATCCGCGAAAAGCATGAGCGCGGCGGCGAAGAGCGGAGTGAAGGCGACGACCGTGAGCGCGGAACTGGTGAGCCAGGACCAGACGGTGAGCGGAAGCCGGCCGAAACTCATGCCGGGTCCGCGGCGCAGGAAGATGGTCGCGAGGAAATTCGCTGAGGAGGCAACGGCGGCGATGCAGAAAAGCGCAACCGAAAGGAGCCAGCAATCCATGCCGGCGCCCTGGCCGGGGCCGGTGGCGGCGATGGCGCTGAAGGGCGGATAGCTGGTCCAGCCGGAGATGGGCGCGCCCTGAGGTACGAAGAAAGCCGCGGTCAGGGCGAGGAACGAGGCGAGGGTGATCCAGAAGGCGGCGGCGTTCACGCGCGGCAAGGCCATGCGGACCGCGCCGATTTGCTCGGCGAGGACGAGATTGGGGAAGGCGCTCTGCGGGATCACGGTGAGCACGAAGAAGATCATCAACGTGCCGTGCATGGTGACGACGGCGAGATAATCCTCAGGACGCAGCGCGCCGTACAGCGGGAAGGCTACGGCCGGCCAGATGCGATGGATACGGATGACGAGCGAGAGCAGCGTACCGAGGACGACGGCGGCGAGGCCAAGGTACAGGTAGAGCATCGCCAGCGCGCGGTGGTCGGTGGTGAAGATGCGGCGGCGGAGGAATCCGCGGGGCGGATTCGATGGCGGGGCCGAAGCATTGGTCAGGTGCTCGCTCATCGGCGTGCCTCCGCGGGCGGCGGCGTCCCTCCACCCGGCTCGCGCGCTGCGAGCCACTGCTGGAATTCGGCTTCGGAGACGACGCGGAGCTGGGCCTGCATGCGCGCGTGGCCCAGTCCGCACACCTGCGAGCAGAGGATGGGATAAACGCCGGGGACTTCCGGCGTGAACTGGAGGTGGCCGATCATGCCGGGGATCAAGTCCTGCTTGAGACGCATGCCGGGAATGAAGAAGCCGTGGATCACGTCGAGCGAGCGCAGGCGGAGATCGACGGGGCGGCCGGCGGCCAGGACCAGAACCGGGGAAACGATGTCGTCGCGGCTGTGCGGATCGTTCGGATCCAATCCAAGCGGATTGCCGGCGGGCGCGCTGACCAGGTTCGGAACGAGCCTGCCGTAGGTCCCGTCGTCGCCGGGATAGCGGAAGTACCACGCGAACTGGACGCCGGTGACTTCCACCTTTACGGCGTTCCGGGTGCTGGCCTGTTCGCGGCGCGCGGCCCATAGATGATGGCTGGTGACGAGCATGGCGATGTAGAGCGCGGTGATGGCGAGCAGCGGCAGCAGGCTGGTGAAGAGAAAGGCGGCGACGGAGCGTGGCTGCGCGGGTTGTGCGGTGCGGCGGCGCAAGGCAGCTATCAGCATCGCGAGCACGATGAGGATTTGCGACGCGACGAAGAGCCAGAAGACCGTGTCGAGATTCCAGCGCAGCAAGTGGTCCAGGTCCATGCCGTGCAGCGCGCCATTGGGGGGAAGCCAGTTCATGGGAGGGGTGAAACGGCCAGGGATAGGACGGTTAGGGGTGAAACGGTTAGGGGTGAGGCGGCTGGCGCTGGAGCGGCCAGCGAGAGGCCGGTCAGCGATGAGACGGGCAGGGGACGAGCGGCTGGCATGGAGACACCCAGCTTAACGCGCGGAGTGGGCAATATGCGAACGGACCAACTCGACAAAGCGCTGGTGCACGCGGCGATCGGAGGAGAGCTCGGGGTGGAAGGTGGCGGCCAGGATGTGTCCCTGTTCGACCAGAACGGGGAAGCCATCGCGCGTGGCCAGCACCCGCACGCCGTCGCCGGTTTTCGCAATGCGCGGCGCGCGGATGTACACCATCTCCAGTGGGCCGCCGGGCAGCTCGGTGGCGGCGGTGTGGATGGAGGAGTCGATTTGGCGGCCGTAGGCGTTGCGCTCCACGGTCGCATTCAGCGCGCCGAGGCTTTTTTGCGGGGGATGCGTGACTTCGGTGGCGAGGAGAATGCATCCAGCACAGGTGCCGAAGGTGGGCTTGGTGCGGACGAAGTCGCGGAGCGAGGCGAGAAAGCCGTCGCGCTCGAGAAACTTCAGGAACGTGGTCGACTCGCCGCCGGGAATGATGAGGCCGTCGATCCCGGCGAGCTCTTCGGGCTTGCGGACGAGCACCGGCTCGGCGCCCGCCTCGCGCAGTGCCTGAGCGTGGGCGTCGTAATCGCCCTGGATAGCGAGGACGCCGATCCTGACCGGACGAGCGGACGCCTTCGGCTCTTCGCTTTCAGCTTTCTTGCTGCTCTTTCGAGATTGCGTACCCGGCATCTCTGCTCTCTCTGAAACGAAAAGCGCGCCGGAAGAACCAGCGCGCCGATTTTGCGGCGAAGCCGCGTCCGCCTGAACGGCCAGTTCACCAGCCGCGGGTTTGCAGCAACTGCGATTCCTCGATGGCGGCGGCGGCCAGGCCTTTCATCGTGCCGGTCACCTGCTCGGAAACCTCGGCCAGAATCTTCGGATCGTTGTAATGCGTGGTAGCGATCACGATGGCTTTGGCGCGCGACATGGCTTCTTCGCGCTCCTTCGGATTCTTCTCGACGTCCAGCGGCGTGGCCCGCTCCTTCATGAAAATGCCCGAGCCGACGAAGATGGCCTCGGCGCCGAGCTGCATCATCAGGGCCGCGTCAGCGGGCGTGGCGATGCCGCCGGCGGAAAAGTTGGGGACCGGTAACTTGCCGGCCTGAGCGACCATGCGGACGAGCTCGTAGGGCGCCTGATGCTCCTTGGCGGCCGCGTAGAGTTCCTGCTCGGAGAGCACGGTGAGCGCCTTCATCTCGCGCACGATCTGCCGCATGTGCTGCACGGCGTGGACCACGTCGCCGGTACCGGCCTCGCCCTTGGTGCGAATCATGGCCGCGCCTTCGGCAATGCGCCGCAGCGCCTCGCCCAGATTGCGCGCGCCGCAGACAAAGGGCGTCTTGAAGGCGTGCTTATCGATGTGGTGCGCTTCGTCGGCGGGCGTGAGCACTTCGCTCTCGTCGATGAAATCGACGCCGAGCTCCTGAAGGATCTGCGCTTCGGCGAAATGGCCGATGCGCGCCTTGGCCATGACCGGAACGGACACGGCGCCGATGATTTCGCGGATGAGCTTCGGATTGGCCATGCGGGCCACGCCGCCCTCGGCGCGAATCATGGCGGGGACGCGCTCGAGCGCCATCACGGAGACCGCGCCCGCTTCTTCGGCGATGCGCGCCTGCTCGACGTTCATCACGTCCATGATGACGCCGCCCTTCAGCATCTCGGCCAGACCGATCTTGAGGCGCAGGGAAGTGCCGGAGGTGGAAGAGAAATTGCCGTTGCCGTTGTGGGTGTCTGCCATGGTGAAACTCCTCGGAATCCGCCGGAAAAATGACCGGGGTCACGACGACCGCGCCGGTGCGGGCGGAAAGTGGTCCTGAAGCTCTATTTTAGCAGTCTGGCGACGGGGCTCAGTCTTCGGCGGACCGGCGGAAGCGATCCGGATCGACCGTGACAAATACGGCGGTTGCCGTCGCGAGCAGCTGCCCAGCGGCGTCGGTGAGCTGCGCATCGCAATGATGGCGGCGTCCGTGGGCGGTGACATGCCGCGCGGTGAGCGTGAGGCGCGCGCCCAGCGGAACCGGGCGGAGGTATTCGACGGAAAGCTGGCGCGTCATGGCGACAATGCCGCGGGCGCGGTTGGCCTTGCTCATGGCTTCATCGAGCAGCGTGGCGATGATGCCGCCGTGGGCGTGGCCCGGGGGGCCGGCGAAGCGACGGGCGAGGCGCGGATGGCAGACAATGCTGCCGTCGTCGGCGGTGAAGAAGCGAAGGCGCAGGCCGGAGGGATTTTCGAGCCCGCAGCCGAAGCAGTGGTTCAGCGCGCCGTGGGCGAGCGGGGTGAGATGAGGATTCGGCATGGTGCAAGAACCAATGTATCGCGGTCCTGATTGCGGGCCAGATCAGGCGTGCTTCGCGGGTCCAGGTTTCATCCGCACCAGCCGCGGCACCGCAAGCAGCGTGACGGCGTAGACGAAGATGGACGCCGCGGTGAATTCCAGGTGACCGTGACGAAGATCCTCGAAGAGCAGCTTGCCGGCAATGCAGGCGAGCGAGGCCCATGCGAGCCAGATCAGCTCGCGCCGCTGCTGCCGGGAGCCAGCGAACGCGAGCACCACGGTGAGCGCACAGCCGGAGAGCGTGCGCACGACGGCCAAATGCTCAGGAGCGGGAGCGGATCCGACCGTGACGCTCACCAGCCCCCACACGAGGAGAGCCGCCGCGGCGCTGAGCGACAGAGCGGCCTGCAGCAGGCGGAGCACACGCTGCGGCCAGCCGTCGTCGTCGGTGACGGCAACGGCTGCGTAAGCGAGCATCGCCGTAGCTGAGACGACGTAGACCATCCAGGCGGGCGATGCCGGGAATCGGCCGGCCAGGGCGCGGACTGTCCAGAGCAGGAGGCCGGAGGAGAACGCCGCGGCGAACAGGAAGGCGAGACCGTGGTACTGGAGCGTGCGGCGCGCGGTCCGCACTCCGAGGAGAGTGGCCCCGAGGGCCAGGAGAGTGAGAATTGGCGCCAGCCACACCGCGGGCAGGTACAGCCAGCAGCCCACCAGCAGCAGCGCCAGGCTGCCCGAGGCGTAGACGTGGAAATTGCGCTGGGAGGCCGCGTGATCGAAGCCGGCAAAGGCGACCGCGTATCCGGCGGCGGCGGCGATGAGGCAGAGGAGACCGAGCAGGCGAGCGCCGGGACCTGACCAGAAGACCAGCACACCCCAGACGGACAGCAGGAAAGCCACGAGCGTCTGGGCCGTCTCAAAGAAAGAAATGCGGCGGCCGAGAACCAGCGTCTGCGTGCTGGCGCTGCCCGCATAGATCAGCAGGAGGACGGGAGCGAAAACCAGCAGGAACGCCGCGCTGACGGCGGGATATGCCACGCGCGACGTGGCGGGGCTCGAATAGATCCAGATGAGAGCGAAGAGGATGAAGTCGGCGGCGGCGGCGACCAGAGGACGGACGCGCAGGGTGCGATGGCGGGCCGCGGCGATTTCGCCGATGGCAGCGATCGCCAGCATCGCGGCGAGGAATGGGATCAGATCGCGCGTGGCCAGCGCCAGGGCCACGGCGGCCAGGCTGGCGGCGGCCTCAGCCACCCAGGCGACCTCGGCAAAGTGATGTTTCCAGGCGAGAGCGGAGGCGGCGACGACTAAGGCAGCCAGCAGGCCAGCCGTGACGGCATCCGGCAGGAAAGCGAAGCGGAGGGTGAGTTCCCACAGCATCGGCAGCAGAATGATCGCGGAGGTTCCGGCCCAGGCCAGGCTGGGCAGCCAGGCCTTCGCCCGCGCCGCGGGGATGAGCCAGAGAAACGCGTAGATAATCGCCAGGGCGAGCAGCGGCACGCGGGGCAAGGCGCTGGACTCCGTTAGGGCGCGGAGCAGATAGGCTCCGGCGATGGCGAGCATGGCTTTCCCGAGGATGGAGAAGACACCGGCTTCCCGGGGCAGGGTCGGCGCGACAGCCGCCGCGGGCGCCGCTTGTTGCGCCGGCGACGCCGCTACGGACGGCGCGTGCCGGGTTTGTTCCAGCGCGGAGACACGGCGCTCCAGGGTTTCCATGCGGCGGGTGAGCCGCTCGACGGCTTCGGACGGAAGGTTCGATGAGTCGTTCATGGTCCTCACCAGCTTTCTGAAGACCGGCCGCAGAGCGCGCAGGTCAATCGCCAGGCGCGACCGCGGGTGCGTAGCGCTCTTTGGGCCACGGAGGCAGAAGCTTCACGAGGATGGCCAGAAAGAGCAGAGGCAGGAGGGTAAGAGAGATGGAAACCAGCAGACCCTCGCGCGTGGCCAGAGCCATTTTGTAGGTCGTGTAGCCGAGAAAGCTTTTGGAGAAGAGCTGACCGCCAATGACGACGTTCCAGCGCATAGCGAAAATGCCGATGAGAGCCAGGGAGCCGGAGACGACGTAAATGCGCTTGCGGACCACCGCAGAGAGCTTCGTCACCTGGACCAGCCCGACCAGCAGGATGGGCACGAGCGTGCCGAGGCAGATCTGCAGCACCACCTGGGAGAACCAGAGTTTGGTGTGCACCATGAAGTCCAGGCTGCGGAAAGATTCGTCAGCTTCGTAGATGCGGTGGATCAGGTCGAGCATTTCGAGGCTGAAATCGACGATGAAGATGTAAAGCATGTACTGCGCGATGGTGTCCACGCAGCGCATGTCGATGGGCTGGTGGCGGATGCGCATCATGGCCATGTAAATCAGCATGACGGCGGCGATGCCGGAAACCATGGCGGAGAAGATGAAGACCACGGGCATCAGCGGCGAAGACCACCAGGGATTGGCCTTGATGGAGCCGAAGATAAATCCCACGTAGCCGTGCAGAAGGAAGGCGGACGGGATGCCGATGAGCGTGATGAACCAGCCGACGCGCTCGTCGATGTGCAGGGCGCGCTCGCTGACGTTGGTGGACCCGAGGGTGAGGATTTTGTAGAGCAACCGGCGCCAGCCGCGCGTCGACTGCGAGAGCGCGACGATGTCGGCGCGGTAGTCCAGCCAGATTTCGACGGTCAGAACGGCCATCAGGTACCAGAGGTAGATGAAACCAAACATGGCCATGGCCGAGGTGCGGTGCGGGGTAAAGTACATCTCGAACGAGCGCTCAGGATGGCCGAGGTGCAGTTGCAGCGGCAGAGGCGCGACGAGCAGGAAGGCGAGCGCTGTCAGCAGCGCCAGGCGGTAGGTCGGCCTGACCGCCTCCACGCGGAAGACCCGCTCCAGCGACGCCAGGATGAACGCGCCCGCTACCAATCCCGTGATGAAGGGATAGAGAACGATGAGCACGCTCCAGTAAAGCGAGACCTCGTTCGGATACATGAAACCTTCCACGCCGGGCATCAATCTCTCCTTTCCGCCGTTACCGCACCGAGCCGTCCAGGTCGTTGTAGAAGACCTTCGCGCCGGTGGCCATCTGCGGCTTCAGCACCTGCACGCTGTGGGTCTTCAGGAAAGCATGAATCGGGTCTTTGGGATTCTTCAGGTCGGCAAGCTGGCGCGCGCCCGTGGGGCAGGCCTCGCAGCAGGCCGTAGTCAGCCCTTTGGTGATGCGGTGATAGCAGAGCGTGCACTTGTCCGCGACCTTCTTCTCCGGATGAATGTAGCGGCAGCCGTAGGGACAAGCCTGCACACAGTAAGCGCAGCCCATGCAGTAGTTTGGGTCCACCATCACGACGCCATCCGGGGTAATGAAGGTGGCGCCCACCGGACACACCTGGGTGCAGGGCGAATCCACACAGTGATTGCACAACTTAGGCACGAAGAAATACTTGCCATCGGGGTCGTCGGCGACGGAAGGAAAGCCTTCCTTGCCGCCGTCGGGCGAGATCACCTGAGGATTGGTCAGGTTCCAGTCCTCGACGTGGTAGCGCTCCACCCAGGTGCGGAAAAAGCCGTCGGGAACGTCGTTCTCTTTCTGGCAGGCGCGGACGCAGTTGCCGCAGCCGATGCACTTGGGGATGTCGATGAGCATGCTCCACCAGTGCTCGGACATGGCGTAGTTGGGCGAGGCTTCCGGCGTTCCCGCGAGGACCGACTCCCACGCGACGGCGGCGGCGGGCAGCAGGACGAGCATATGGCGGCGGGTGATGTTCATTTCGCTCCTCCCGCGGCGATCACTGGATTGTGGGGCTGATGGCAGGTGTTGCAGGGAACGCCGCCGGAGTGCTGCTCCGCGTCCACCTGGGGGAAACCCTGCGGGCGGGCAGCGCTGGCGGCATGGCAGCGAATGCACAGCGTGGCCACGTCCGGCTTGCCCGGGTCGATGCTCGGATCAGCGGCATGATTCGCCAGCGGGCCGTGACAGGCCTCGCAATTCACGTGGGCGTGCATGCCGCCGGCTTTGGTTTGGGCCACATCGCTGTGGCAGGTTTCGCAGGTCTGGTGGCCGGCGAAGTGCAGCGGTCTGGCGGCGATTTCGGCAATGGCCGCGCCGCGGTAGTGTCCGTACTGGCCGAAGCTGTGTGGGACGAACGCCGCGCGGACCACCAGGAAGAGCAGCGTTCCGGCCAGGTAAACCCCCGCCAGCCGGAAAAGATGTCCCGCATCTTTGAAGATGCTCATGAAGCCGTTCCCCTTGCGGAATGCCACGCGAGCTGATCGGCGCGATCAACGTGAACCGCTGACATTCACTGCTTTATTGATAAGGGAAACGCGCTGACGGCTGATGTGAGCGCCGTCACAATCCGAGGTAACGGGCGTGGAAGTCCGGCTCAGAGAATGCCGGGAACCAGCGCGGAGGTGCGGCGCGCGTAGTCGGTATAGGCGGGACCGAACTGAGCGAGCATCCACTTCTCTTCGAGGCGCAGCTTGTACCAGAGCGAGAAAAAGACCAGCAGGAAGGCGAGGATTCCGCGGTACTGCGTGGTGGCGATGGCGGTGCCGAGAAAGCCGATGAGGATGCCTGTATAGATGGGATGACGCACCACAGCGTAGGGGCCGCTGGTGATGAGCTCGTGGTCGCGCTTGATGGTGACGGAGCGGCTCCAGTTGGTACCGATATGGACGCGCGCCCAGACGGCGAAGAGCAGGCCGGCGATGGTGATGGCGGCTCCCACCCAGAAGCTCCACAGCGTGACAGGGATGAAGTTGCCGTAGAGCCAGGGCCACGGGAGGTGATTATCGAGAAGCAGCACAATGGCCGCAAGGAAGAGGATGGAGCGGAGGGCGCGGGAGACGGCGGGCTCCAGACGCTGTGTGGTTTTGACATGGACGGCGGCGATTTGCCAGTAGACCAGATAGGCCAGCCAGATGGCGGGAAAAAACCATTCGTAGAACCAGTACATAGGGATCTCCGGGACGGTTGCTGACAGGGTACTACGCGGAAGGCGAGGGCGGATTTCCGGCGAGATCTCGCCAGGTGGCGAGCGAGATGCCGGGGATCTGCTCAAGCAGCGCCGCATGCTCCTGGGCGCGCGAGGCACGGAGCCGCGTGACGACGCGGTCGAGGTGCTCGTCGGGATAACCGGGATGGCAGACGAGCTCCCACGTCTCCGGCCCGGAGGGCAGGGCGGCGAGCAGCCGGCGCAGGGCGCCGGGGACGTCGGCGGTTCCGGTGGCGAGGACGCCGAGCGTGCCTGCTGTGGTGGCTAGTCCCGCCTGGCGCACGAGGCGCCGAAAGGCTGGGCGGTGGATTCCCAGCATTGCGACCTGCAGGCGGCGCAGTGCCGGTGATCCCGCGGTGGCGCGTACCGCCCATGCGGGTTCAAATGGGTTGCGAATGGCCGGGACGCCGCAAGCGCGCGCGGCACGGAGGAGCGGGCGCAGCACGCGGGGGAAGAGGTGCGTGTGCTTGTGTGTGTCCAGGTGCGAGACGCGGAGGCCCGCCTGCTGCAGGCGGCGAATTTGCGCAGTGGATTCGGCTTCGATTTCGGCGGGGCGGATACGGCCGAGGTAAAGATCGGCGGCAAAGCGGCCGAGCGTTGGTCGCAACTGCCCGTTGGGGCGAACGAGGGAAGGAATCTTTGCCGGTTCGAGAGCCGGAGTCCCATCGACCAGCACGATGTGGCAGCCGACTTCGAGCGTGGGCGTGGCGCGAGCCAGGGCCACGGCATCGTCGAAGAATGCGCCCGTTGCCATGAGCGTGGCCGAAGTGAGCACACCGGCGCGATGCAGTTCCACGACTGAGCCGTTCACGCCCGGCGTCAGTCCGAAATCATCGGCGTTGATGAGGAGGGGCACCGAAAGACAGGGTATACGGTTTACGGGCTACGGTTTAGAACTGCTACCGTAAACCGCTGGGTTCAGCGTGGGATCGTTGTACATCTTGAGCTGGCGGTAGAGCTTGAAGCGGCGGTTGCCGGCGAGGACATCGGTCCAGAGTTGGTCGAGGCAGACGACCAGGTCTTCGCGCTGCTCGGTGAGGAGAGCCAGTCGCTGGCGGTTGCGCTCAGCATGGCCCACGGGTGCATTAGGACGGTCGATCTCCTCCTGGGTGTGATAGATCTTCAGCGCCAGGATGCTGAGACGGTCGATCATGAGGCCGGGGCTTTCGGAATGGAGCGGGGCCTGCTCGGCGCCGGATTTTCCCTGCTGCGGCTTCAGCTGGTCGAGGAGCAGCAGATCGCAGCGCTCGGCGAGATCGTTGCGGCTCTGGTTGAGGCGGTCAATGGCGCGCTTGACTTCGGCGAGATCGCGATCGGAGGCATGGGGCGCGCGGGCGCGATCTTCGTTGTGCCACAGGTCGAAGTTGGCGCGGTGCTGGGCGAGGACGGTCTGCAGGAAGACTTCCATGGCCGCGGAACCGGACTCCAGCGGAGGGTCGGCCTGCGGGTCGCGATGCCACAGGGTGTTGGCGCGGTCGTGCAGGTTGGCGATAGCGCGCGCGGAGAATGCGAAGGCGGAACTCATGCGGAAGAATCAGGGTATAGCGTTTAGGGTATAAGGTGTAGCGATTCGTGCCTGGCGGATCAGGAGGCGGAGTGGGCGTGTCGATGGAGTATCCGCACAGGAGATATAACCCGTTGCGGCGGGAGTGGGTGCTGGTGTCGCCGCATCGGACCGCGCGGCCGTGGCAGGGCGAGGTGAGCGCGGCGAGCGGCTTCTCCGCGGTTCATTACGATCCGGATTGTTACTTGTGTCCGGGCAATCGGCGTGCGGGCGGAGCCATCACGCCGGGTTACGAGAGCGTGTACATCTTCGATAACGATTTCGCCGCGCTCCTGCCGAATCCGGGGCCGGACGGGCCGGAGAACCTTGCGGGCCAGGATCCTCTGCTGGTGGCCGAGCCGGAGAGGGGACGATGCCGCGTGGTTTGCTTTCATCCGGACCACAGCCTGACGCTGGCACGCATGGATCGCGCGTCGCTTCGGCGGGTGGTGGATGCGTGGACCGAGGAGTATCGGCTGCTGGGCGAGGAGTTCGGCTACGTGCAGATCTTTGAGAATCGCGGCGCGCTGATGGGCGCGAGCAATCCGCATCCGCATGGGCAGATTTGGGCGACGGAGCATGTGCCGGATGAGCCGGCTGCCGAGACTTTGGCGCTGGAGGAGTACCGCCGCACGCAGGGCGCGTGCCTGCTGTGTGACTACACCAGGCGCGAGCAGACGGAGCGCGCGCGTGTGGTCTGCGAGAACGACAGCTTCCTGGCCGTGGTGCCCTGGTGGGCCATTTGGCCATTCGAGACGCTGGTGTTAGCGAAGCGGCACGTGCGCTCGCTGCTCGATTTCGGCGAAGCGGAACGAGATGGGCTGGCGGACATTCTGAAGCAGCTCACCACGCGCTACGACAATCTCTTCCAGACGAGCTTTCCCTACACGATGGGCTTCCATCAGGCGCCGTGCGATGGCCACGCGCATGAGGAGTGGCACTTCCACGCGCATTTTTATCCGCCGCTGCTGCGGTCGGCGACGGTGCGGAAGTACATGGTGGGATTTGAAATGCTGGGCATGCCGCAGCGCGATATCACGCCGGAGAGCGCGGCGGAGCGGCTGAAGGCCGTGGCGGAGAAGCATTTTCTGGAAGGTTAGGCGCGGAGTGGTGAGCCCGCTGGGATTCGAACCCAGGACCCACGCCTTAAAAGGGCGTTGCTCTACCAACTGAGCTACGAGCTCACATCTGAATTCAAGGTACCACGGCGCAACAGACGAAGACGCGGAGCGAAGAACGCCCCACGGCTCACTTTCAGACAAGAAGATTAAAAGGAGCGAAGCGTCAGTACACTTCGCGGTGGAAGAGCTCGTCCTTCTCTTCGCAGGACGTGCAGCAGCCCACTGCGGCGCAGACCAGGATGGCAACGCCCAGCATGATGATGCCGGCAACGGCGTAACTGCTCCAACTGGAAATGTGTGCCAGCAGCTCGTGCATGTTCAGAATCCCCATGGCCCAAACTCCTGATGGTAAGAACCCTGAAGAACCGTTCAGGTTTGCTTCATCTGGATTGGCAAGACCATAATCGCAAATTTGAGCCGGGGAGTGCGCTGAAAATCTCAGTCTGCCGACAAAATTGAAAGCAACCCGGCGCCGTGGGGAAGATGCCGCTCCTTCGTGATTGCGAACACCTGCTGAAAATACGAGGGTTAGGGGCGGAGCCAGCGCATGAGCCCGGCGGACGGTAATTCCGGAGCCAGAAATGTGCGGGCATGGCCGAGGGCTCGGGCGACCGCTTCGGCGGCCAGATATCCACTGCGCGCCGCCCCTTCCATGGTGGCCGGCCAGCCGCTGGCGGTCCAGTCACCGGCCAGAAAGACCCCGGGCCAGGGACTGGCGGCGTGGGGCCGCAGGCGATCGAGGCCAGGACGAATGGAGTACGTGGCGCGAACTTCCTTCACCACGGCGGCTTTCAACAGGGTTGCTGAGGCCGCGGCCGGGAAGAACAGCGCCAGCTCGCGCATGGCAAGATCGATGATCTGTTGTCGGCTCATGGGCACGAGCGAACGCGAGGCGCTCACCACCAGTTCCAGGTAGCTGGCTTCCGCGCCGCGGTGCGCGGGCTGCAGCCGCGATTTGTTGAACATCCACTGGATCGTTGTGTCGAGGAGCACGGCGTGATCGAGCTGGGTCACCTCGCGATCGAGCCAGAGATGGATGCCGGTGATGGGCGAGTGCTCGAATTGGGCGACGCGCGCGGCCAGCTCTTCGGAGTGGGCATTGTGGGGCAGCCCAGGCAGCAGCGCAGCCATGCCCTCGAAGGGCAGCGCGAGGACGATGGCGTCGGAGGCAAACGTCTGACCGGCGGCGACGGCCTCCCAGCCGATTTCAGTCGGGGCGAAGCTCTCGACGCCGGTGCGCAGGCAAACCTGGCCGCCGCGCGCTTCGATGTAACCGATGGCGCGGTTGTAGAGCTCACTGAGCGGAATGGAGGGAATGCCCATGCGTCCGGATTCCGGCGAGAGCAGGAAGGATTCACGGAAGACCTTGGCGGCGTAGTGGACGGAGATGCGGTCGAGGTCTTCGTTCAACGCGCTGACGAGCACCGGCCGCCAGAATCGGTCGATGGCGCGCTGGGTCTGATGATGGCGCTTGAGCCAGTGGGCGAAATCCTCGTCGGTGTCGGGCGGCAGTCCGCGGACAAAATGCGAGAGGCCGCGCGCGATGGCCAGCTTGTCGGCAAGAGAAAACGCCGGCGCGCGCAGAAACGCCGCCGAAGAGTGGAAGGGCGCGGGCAGCGAGCCGGGCTCGAGGATGGTGGGGCGTCCGCCCGGGGTGAGAAACGTGAATCGGTCGTACCAGCGGATCGCGTCCAGCACGCCGAGACGGCGGTAGAGATCGATGAGGCTGGTGCAGCGGCCGATGAGCACGTGCTGGCAGTTGTCGATCACTTCGCCCGTGCCGGGGTGTTCGTAGGAAGAAGCGCGGCCGCCGAGATACGGGCGCCGCTCCAGCAACTGCACGCGCCAGCCGGAGTCGGCGAGCGCGCAGGCTGCCGCGATGCCGGCGAGGCCGCCGCCTACTACGGTGATGGTGTGGTTCGCGCCGGTCATGGTCAGGCTCGCCCCAGCAGACGGTTGCGCAGGACCTGCAGCAGACCGCGCATGAGGATGGCGACACGCGCGGAAACAGGCACCGTCACGCGCTCAGAGAAGACGTCGAAGTTGCGCTGCTCGATACGGCGCAGAAGATCGTGATAGATCCTGACGAGCACCCAGAGCGCGGGACGCGCGTCGGCGGCAATCAACGGCAGAAGCTGGCGGCCCGAGCGGTAAAAGTGCTCGGCGCGCTGCGCGATGGAGCCGAGCAGGGCGCGTTGGCCGGCAGTCATCTGTGCGCCGCTGCGCAGCGCGGTCAGGTCTTCCATGCGGACGCCGTGCTGCTGCATCTCGTCCAGCGGGAGATAGATGCGCCCGCGCGCGGCGTCCTCGCGCACGTCGCGCAGGATATTGGTGAGCTGGAAAGCGAGGCCGGTTTCTTCGGCGAGCGCTTCGGCGCGGGGAGTGGAGTAGCCGAAGATGCGGATGCAAACCAAACCGACGACGGACGCGACGAAATAGCAGTAGCGGCGGAGGTCGTTGAAGGTGGCGTAGGTGTCATACGCGCCGGTGGCAGGACTCTCCAGATCCATCGCGGTGCCCTGGACGAGTTGATCCAGCAGCTCCAGCGGGATATTGAAGCGGCGGCGCGTGTCAGACAGCGCGAGAAAAACGGGGTCGGACGTGGGCTGGCCGGCTGCGGCGCTGTGCCAGGAATCGAGCCACGCGTCGAGGTCGGCGCGGCGCTGCTCCCGGCCGCGGGATTCGTCGTCGGACAAATCGTCGGCGTGGCGCATGAAGGCGTAGACGGCGCAGATGGCGTCGCGCTTGGGTTTGGGCAGAGCCAGAAAGGCGTAGTAGAAATTCTTCGCCTCCCGGCGGGCGATCTGCGTACAGGTGCGGTAGGCGGCGGACAAGTCGGAGGCAGATGGGGTCAAGCGGCGCGCTCCGCAAACAGCCGGCCCGCCAATGCGCGCAGCAGCAGGGCGGCCTTGCGGGGTTTCGAGATGGCGGGGCGGGCGCTGAGCACGTCGTAGTTGCGGCGCTCGACGGCGCGCAGGATCTCGAGCCCGCCGCGCGAGAAGAGATCGAGATCGATGGCGAGTTCGCGATCCACTTTGCCGATGAGCGGCAGGCCGCGGTGGAACATGCGGCGCGCGTAGTCCACTTCGTGGCGCATGAGCTCGCGGAACTGCGGCGTGCAGCGGCCCTGCGCGATGTCGGATTCGCTGACGCCGAAGCGCTGCATATCCTCGAGCGGGAGATAAATGCGGCCTTTGGCGTAGTCCACGCGGACGTCCTGCCAGAAATTGGCAAGCTGGAGCGCGGAACAGGTTTCGTCGGACAGCGCGAAGCGCTCGTCATCGCGATAGCCGCAGGCGTAGAGCACGATGCGCCCCACGGGATTCGCCGAGTACCGGCAATATCCCAGGACGTCGGCCATGGTGGGGAAGCGCGTGACGGTCTGGTCCTGGCGGAAGGCGACGAGCAAATCCGCAAAGGGCTGTTTGGGGATGTCGCAGGCGCGGACGGTTTCAGCGAGCGCGACAAACACCGGATGGCGCGCCTCGCCGCGGTAACAGGCGTCCAGCTCCTGGCCCCACAGGTCGAGCAGAGCCAACGCCGCCGCGGGATCGCCGACCTCATCGCCCAGGTCGTCGGACACGCGGCAATAGGCATAGATCGCGTGGAAATGGGGGCGGAGGCGCCGGGGAAGAAACCAACTGGCGACGTGGAAATTCTCGTAATGCGATTCGGCGAGCCGCTGGCACCAGGCGCGAGCTTCTTCCAGCGTGGGCGCCTGGGCGGGAATGCGGTAATCGGCAGGCAGCGCTCGCCAGCCGCGTTCGATCAGCTCGTGCTGTGCGGGTTCGACCATCATCGCCGGAGGGATCTTAAGGAATGATAGCCGTCTTGATGTCGCCGGCGCGGTTCATCAGGCGGCGGAAGACCCGCTCCAGCTCGGCGAGGGGGGCGCGGCTGGTGATGGTGTCTTTGCAGGGGAATCGCCCGCTCACGATCAGATCGAAAGCTTTGCGCGCAGCGGCAGGCGTGTGATGGAAGCTGGAGCGCAGGGTGATGTTGTTGTAGTGGAGACGATTCGTGTCCAGCTCGACTTTGGTGCCTTCCGCGCATCCGCCGAAGAAGTTCACGGTGCCGCCCTTGCGGACCATGTCGACAGCCCATTGCCAGGCCAGCGGCGTGGCCACGGCTTCCACGGCGATATCCACGCCGCGCCGGCCCGGGGTGAGCGCGCGGACGGCGGCGATGGGATCCTTCACGTCGCTGATCTGCACCACTTTGGAAGCTCCGAACGTGCGCGCGGCGGCCACCTGTTCCTCGCGCTTCACAACAGCGATCACCTTCAGGCCGGCGAGCTCCGCCACGCGCATGAACATCAGGCCGATCGGCCCGGCGCCGATAACGGCGATTGTGTCACCGGAGCGCGGCTGGCACTCATCCAGTCCGCGGACGACGCAGGCCAGCGCCTCGGTGAGCGCAGCGTGCTCGAAAGCGATGCCCTTCGGGATGAGGAGCGTATTCTTTTCGACGATGAGCGCGGGGATGAGCAGGTACTGCGCATACGCGCCGTTATTGAACAGCAGCCGGTCGCAGAGATTTTCCTGGTCGTGGGTGCAGTAGTAGCATTCGCCGCAGGGCGCGGAGTTCAGCGCGACGACGCGGTCGCCGGGTTTGAAGGCGGTGACGCCGCGGCCCACCTCATGCACGGTTCCGGCCAGCTCGTGGCCGAAGGGGATGGGCGGCTTGAGCATGCGCGCGTGATAGCCGCGCCGGTAGACCTTGAGATCGGTGCCGCAGGTCAGGGCAGCATGCACGCGCACGACGATTTCGCCCCGCCCCGCTCGGGGCATGGGGACCTGCTCGATCCGCAAGTCTTCGCGGCCGTGCAGCACGGCCGCTGTCATCTGCGCTGCCATTGCTTTCATTTTCTCAGAATCAGGCCATTACGGCTGAACGAAGATCTTCATACTGGCGGCAGATGGCGTGGAGGCCACCTGGATCGCCTCGACCGCCTCTTCCAGCGCGAAGCGGTGAGAAATGAGGCGCGTGAGGTCGAATCCGCTGCGAAAACCGCCAAAAACCAGGTCTTCGACGTCGGGTTCGATCTCAAAAGAGGAACTGTAGGAGCCGAGGAGGGTCTTCTCGTCCATGCAGACTACGGCGGGGTCGAAGGCGGCCTCGGTGTGCTGGGTCTGGGCAAAGAAGAGCACGCGGCCGCCGGGTCGCGCCGCGTCGATGGCGGTGCGAATGAGCGCGTTGCCGCCGACGGCGAGGATGACCGCATCGGCTCCCCGGCCTTCGCTGGCGGCTTTGGCCGCGGCGACCACGTCCTCCTTGCCGGCGTCGATTGGGTGATGCAGGCCATAGGTGGCAGCGATGGCGTGGCGCTCGGGGTACAGGTCGGAGGTGAGCACTTTGGCGCCGCTGCGGGCGGAAAGGGTCGCAAGCAGAATGCCGATGGGCCCCTGGCCGATGACGAGGACCGTTTCGTCCGCCGCGAGGTCGAGGCGGCGCACGCCTTTGAGCACCGTGTTGACCGGTTCCACAAAAGCGGCCTGCTCAAAGGGAATGCCGTCGGGGATCCTGATGAGCGCCTGGCGGACGATCCAGTCCATCACGCGCACGTACTCCGCGAATCCGCCGCCGGAAGGCTCAAAGCCCGCCGTACAGCCGACGCGCTTGTAGTTTTCGCATTGCGCGAAGGTTTTCTTGCGGCAGTAATAGCAATGGCCGCAGGGAGCGTGATGGTACGAAAGGACCCGGTCGCCCACCTGAAAGCCGCGGACGCCCTGGCCAACAGCGGCGATCGTACCGGCGAACTCATGGCCGAAGATGCGGGGCGCGGAGTGCGAGCCGGTGTGGATCTTCTTGAGGTCGGTGCCGCAGACGCCGCAGCAGGCTACGCGAAGCAGCACCTCGCCCGCGCCGATTTTCGGCACGGGCACCGTCTCAACGCGCACGTCGTTGACGCCGCGGTAGACAGCGGCGCGCATGGTGGCGGGGAGGGGTCCGCGGGCCTGCTCCTGGAGGTCGTTGCTGATTGCCGTGGCCATGAATGCTCCGAAGGTCTAATCTACTGCGAACCGCCCAGCGAACGCGAGACTAAAATCGCCAGCTCGGCGGCCGCAAGGCGGCTGTTCTGCCCCAGCCGCCAAAACGCGCCCCAATATTGGGGATGTGTTGCGGCCCATAAGGCAAGGGCGGCAAGGCGCAATTGGCCGTCAGGACGGGTGAAGCGGCTGAAGTCCGGCAGCTTCTCGTTTGGGCCGTCGGAAACCGCCTTGAAGCAGAGAAAGCGCAGCCCGTGGTCGCGGGCAAAGCGCGCGACGGCGGCTGCTTCCATATCGACCAGAACGGCCTGGTGCTCTTCTGCGAGGCGGCGCTTCTGGTCTGGGCCGGCGACGCGGTCCAGCGTGATCAGCCGCTGGCCTTCGGCGTTCGCGGAAAAGCGTTCGCCGGTCCCGTGGTCGATGACCTCGCGAATGACGCAGGCCTGCGGCGGCCGCAGCCCGCAGGAGAGCGAGCCGGCATAGCCGATGGAGGCGATTGCCTCGAGGGTGCCCGCGACGAGGAGGCTCTCGCAGGCGCGGTTGGCAGCCGCAGCGCCCATGCCGGCGCAGGTGGCCACTGCCTCCCGCGCGCCGATCCGGCCGAACCAGAGGTTGCCGCGCTTTTCCCAACCGCGCACCAGCGGTTTCAGCTCCCCGGGAAAGGCGGCGACGATGCCGATGCGGCTCATCCCGCGACCGTCGCCTGTGGCAGAGCCGGGGCGTAGCCGTGCGCGCAGAACCACTCGATGGCCAGGCGCAATGCCTGATAGACCGGGACGCAGCGGAAACCCAGTTCGCGCTCCGCCTTCGCCGAGGATGCAAACATCTTCTTGCGTCCCATGCGGACTTCTTCCAGCGTGGCGCGCGGCTCTTTGCCGAGGATGCGGCCGGTGATGAGCTCCTCGAAGAAGGCGTAGCCGGCGGCGATGGCGAACGGAATCTTCGCGGTGGGGGAGGGAAGGCCGGTGATCGCCGACATCTTGTCCAGGATCTGCTTGAGCGTCAGGTTTTCGCCGCCCAGGATGTAACGCTCGCCGGGCCGCCCGAGCGAGGGGTTGAGCCCGTCGACGTGGGTGCGCGCGACTTCGCGGACATCGACGAGGTTGAGTCCGGTGTCGACGTAGGCAGGGAATTTGCGGTTGAGAAAATCGACGACGATGCGGCCGGTGGGCGTCGGCTTTAGGTCGCCGGAGCCGATCGGGGTGGTCGGGTTCATGATCAGGACCGACTGGCCGGCCTGCGCGGCTTCGATCGCCACCTGCTCGGCCATGAATTTCGAACGCTTGTAGTGGCCCACCATGTCGCTGAGCGCGACCGGCGTGGCTTCATCCACAATGGAGCCGTCGGTTTTGAAGCCCATGGTCGCCACGCTGGAGGTGTAGACAAAGCGCGGCACGCCTTCCTCGCGCGCCAGGCGCAGCAGCGCGCGCGTGCCCTCGACGTTCGAGCGGTTCATCGCGTCGGGATCGCGGACCCAGAGGCGGTAATCCGCCGCGACGTGCAGGACCGCGTCGCAGCCGCGGACGGCCGTGCGCAGGGACTCCGGCGCGAGCAGATTGCCGGTCACCGTCTCGGCGTGGAGGCCTTCGAGATTCGCGAGATTGCTGGTACGGCGCACGAGCAGGCGCACGTCCGCGCCGCGTGCGGCAGCTTCGCGAGCCACGTGGCTGCCGACGAATCCTGTGGCGCCGGTGACGAACACCTTCACCGGTTCCAGGCTCCGTCCGCGGTTCCGCCGATGGCCAGCCACGCGCCCAGGTCAGCCGCGGGCAGCCGCACGCCTACGTAGAATGCGCCGAAGAGGCCGTAGAGGGCGCTGGCCTCGTCGAAGCGCATCTCGTAGATAAGCTGCTTGAAGACGTTCGGATTATCGGCGAAGAGGTCCACGCCCCATTCCCAGTCATCGAGGCCGATGGAGCCGGAAATGATCTGCTTCACGGTGCCGGCAAAGCGGCGGCCGATGAGACCGTGATCCTGCATCATGCGCGCGCGGTCGGCCATCGAGGCCGTGTACCAGTTCACGTGCTCGCCGCGACGCTTATCCATCGGATAAAAGCACAGGTATTTCGTCTCGGGGATGGCCGGATAGAGGCGCACCGCCATGGCCTTTGCCGAGCGACCCATGACCTCCTGGATGCGGCGGTCCCATTCCTCGCTGAAGGGCTCAACGCCCTCGCCCATCAGCGCCGGATACGTCTTCGAGGACGACTCGTAGAGGCCCAGCTCGACGATCGACAAGTAGGAATGCGCCGGCTGGAGGTAGCTGCCCAATTCCGAGCGGGCCAGGTCGCGCTCCACCTGCGCGAGATGCTCCACCGTGTCGCGGAAGTGGATGAGCATCAGATCGCCCTTGTGGCCGAGCTGCGCATAAATCGCGCTCTGGTTCGGGTGGGGCGCGTCCGGAGTGGCTGCCGGTTCCGGCGCCGATCCCCTCTCCATCGGAGCGAGCAGCCCGGCGAATTCCTGCACCATGCGGCTGCGCGCGGAACCGTCGATCCGGCGCCAGGCTGGCCAGTCGAAGCGGAACATCTGGTGCAGCAGGCAGGAGCCGTCGAGAGTGAGCGGAAAGGGAGGGATGGCGGGCAAAGGACCTCCTGAAGCGGTAGCTCTATTCTACGGGGGCACGCTCACCGCTGCGCGGTCGCTTCGTCGGCGTAGAACTCCGCGATCACCGCAGCGTATTTCTGATGGATGATGCGGCGCCGCAGCTTGAGGCTGGGCGTGAGCTCGCCGGACTCGATGCCCCACTCCTCGGCAACGAGACGAAAGCGCTTGATGGTCTCGAAATTGGCCAGCGTGGTGTTCACCTGCTCCACCAGCACCTGGTATTGCAACCGGACCTGCGGATGCTCCGCCAACTCCTGCCGGGAATCCGCCGCGATCCCACGCTCGCGCGCCCACGGCTCGAGCGCGGCGAAATTCGGGACGATCAGGGCCGAGGCGAACTTGTGCCGGTCGCCGACGAGCGCGGCGTGCGCCACGAGGTAGCTGGCCTTCAGCTTGTTTTCGATCGGCTGCGGCGCAATCAGCTTGCCGCCGGAGGTCTTCAGCAGCTCCTTCTTGCGGTCGGTGATGGAGAGGAAGCCGTCGGCATCGATGTGGCCGATATCGCCGGTCCGGAACCAACCCTCCGCATCGAAGGGAGCCGACGGATCTGCCGGATCGGCCGGCCGCTCGTGCTTCCAGTAGCCGGAAAAGACGTTCGGCCCGCGCACCAGCAACTCGCCGTCCTCAGCAAAGCGCCACTCGACGTTCGGCAGCGGACGCCCCACCGAGCCCATGCGGTTCGCGTTCGGCGTATTGATGGCCAACACGGGCGAAGTCTCCGTGAGGCCGTAGCCTTCCAGGATGCGGATGCCCACGCCGGCGAACCAGCGCGCCGTGTCCATGCCGAGCGGCGCGCCACCGGCGATGTAGTAGCGAGCCCGCCCGCCGAATCCCGCGCGAATCTTCTGAAAGACGATGCGGTCAGCCAGCTTCCAGGCGATGGATTTGGGCGTGCGTCCCGCGGCGACTTCTTCCGCGTGCGACCTGCCCGTCGCGACGGCCCAGCCGAAGATTCTCCGCTTCACGCTGGACGACGCCACGGTCTGCTCCGCCACCTGCCGCACCTTCTCAAAGACGCGCGGCACGGCGACGAAGATCGTGGGCCGAATCGCCTGCATCGTCTGGGGCAGCTTGTCGAAGGCCGGGCAGTACGCCACCATCACGCTCTGCGCGTAGAGTGCGTAATCGAGGTGGCGCGCCGTGATGTGCGAGAGCGGCAGGAAGGAGATGCAGCGATCCGCCGCGGTAAACCCGAACTCGGCCGTCGAGTAGTTCACGTTGCTGGCGATGTTGCCGTGCGTCAGGCGCACGCCTTTGGGCTCGCCGGTGGTGCCGGAGGTGTAGATCAGGGTGGCCAGATCGTCCGGGCGCACCGCGCGTGCCGCCGCGTCGAATGCCGGGTCACGCTCGGCTTCGCGCGCGTCGGCTCCGGCGACGAGCGAGGAAAAGGTCACCGCGTCAGGAACATTCGCCTCGTCCATGATGACGACACGCTCCAGCGGTGTTCGGTTCCGCACGGCGCCGATTTTGTCATATTGCACCCGCGTCGAGACGAAGATCACGCGCGAGCCGGAGTCGGCCAGCAACGGGGCGATCTGGTCGGCCAGCAGCGTGGGATAGATCGGCACGTCCACCGCGCCCAGCGCGAGGCAGGCGAAGTCAGCGATGGCCCACTCCCAGCGATTCTCCGCCAGGATAGCCACCCGATCACCCTTGCCCACGCCCCACGCCCGCAGCGCCGCCGCCACCGCGCACACCCGTTGGTATGCCTGCGCCGACGAGATGGGCTGCCACGCACCCGACGCATCCTGATACAGGATCACGCGCTCGCGGCCGCTGTCAGCCAGCGCGAAAAAGACATCGTTCAGCGTGGAGAGCATGAGCATCGCGTTGACTGTAATTGAGCGGGGGGCGGGACGCAAGATCAAGGGCCGGGCAGCGCGCGCAGCGGACTACGGTGGCGCAAGACCGTCGGGATGGTCGAGATTGCCGGTTTCCGGCCAGAACGCCGCTCGGTGGCGTCGAAGCTTGATTCCGAAAGTTTCGCTGCCGGATGCGAATTCATATTCGCCGCGCGTCAGCGGGGGTATTCTGCTCCGTTCGCCGGACGATGATCGCGGCACGCGCGCGCGATTCCGAGAAAATGCGATGGGGGCTGGACGATGAATGCAAAGTATGTCGTCCGCTTTGTGACCCTGACGATCCTGTTTGGTTGCGTCCTGATGGGCGCAGCCGGAACGGTTCGCTATTGGCAGGCATGGGCTTTCCTCGCCCTGATGGGGAGCGGCAGCCTCGGGTCGGCGATTTACCTCCAGCGCAGAGATCCGGCGCTGCTGGAACGCCGGATGCGGTCATGCTAGAGGAACAGCGCGCCGGTGCAGAAGGTCTTTTTCATGGTGCGGTCATTCGGTACCGCATGGCTATCTGGCGATGTCTGCTGCTGGCGGGCCTGAACCGACGCTATGGCTGGGAGCCGGTGTTGCCGCGATGGGCGTGCGTTCTGCGGGCTGGCGGCCCTGGCGTGTGGCTTTGCGATTACGTTTGCCTCGCTGCGGGCCAACACCTTTGCGTCCTCAACCATCGGGCTGGAAAAGGATCAGCGGGTCATCGCGACCGGGCCCTACCGGTTGGTGCGGCATCCGATGTATTCGGGGATGGCCGTGCTTGTCCTGGGGATGCCGATTGAACTGGGCTCGGTGACGGCGCTGGCGACCAGTCTGATCCTGATCGCGATGCTCGTGGTGCGGCTGCTGGATGAGGAGAAGCTCCTGCGCGCGGAGTTGCCGGGCTACGCGGAGTATTGCGCTCGCGTGCGCTGGCGGCTGGTGCCAAACGTGTATTAAAGCAGGGCCCAGGGCGACCGAGTAAGTGGCAGGCTAACCGGGAGTTGGGTGCTCCGGCCTCGCCCTTCTACTCCTGTGTCGTCCCCTGCAGCCCCAGCGCCTCGGCATTCCGCTGCATGGCAGCGAGGCAAAATCCGATGTGCTCGTCGAGCGGCACGCCCAGCTCTTCCGCGCCCTTTGTGATGTCGTCGCGATTCACCCCGCGGGCGAAGGCTTTGTCCTTCATCTTCTTCTTCACGCCGGCGACCTCAACGTCGTGGATCGACTTCGTCGGCTTCACCAGCGAGCACGCGGTGAGGAAGCCGGCCAACTCGTCGCAGGCAAAGAGCGCCTTCGCCAGATGCGTTTGGCGCGGAACGCCGGAATATTCCGCGTGGCCGAGGATCGCGGTGCGGATTTCTTCAGGCCAGGCTTGCTCTTCCAGAATTTTGACGCCCACGAACGGGTGCTCCTCCATCGAAGGGTGCTTCTCGTAATCGAAGTCGTGGAGCAGCGCGGTCATCGAGTAGAGGTCCAGCAGCGCGTCGCGCTCGGGCGAACTCAATCGGCGCGCGTCGGCCTCGCGCTCGCCATACGCGCGAACGCAGGTCTCGACGGCAAGCGCATGCTTGAGGAGATTCGGCGACTGCGTGTGTTCCTGCAACAGCGTCCACGCGCGTTCGCGGGAGAAGGCGGTCATCGGGACTCCTTTTCGGTTTTTCCTGGCATTCTTCCGGAAAATTTCCGGCAGTCTCCGCAATTTTCACTTGACAAAATGAATACCTCCCCGTCAATGTATTTCCAGGGTTGCGAACAGCGCGGCTATCATGGCGGCGCTGCTGCAATCCCCGGGACCCGTGCTCTGGCGCCCCGCAACAACTTATGGCAACTACCTTAGCAACCTTTGAGGCCCGCGAGGTACTGCGTTGCGACTACTGTAGTCTGGTGCAATTCCGCACGTCGAATTCACTGTGCAGGCGTTGCCACAAGCCCCTCGAAATTGAAGAGCCCGAACCGCTGTCTCCGCAACTGGTGACTCCGGAAGCGCAGAGCGCCGAGCAGCAGGAAGGCATCGACGTGGCGCGCGCCGTGCGCGAAACGCGCCGCGAGCGCAACCTGAGCCAGCGGCAGCTGGCCGGACGGATGCAGGTGCCGCGCACCTACATTTCGAAAATCGAGAACGCCAAGGCCGTGCCCACGCTCTCCTCGCTGGAGCGGCTGGCTACGGCGCTGGAAGTGGGTGTGTGCGATCTGCTGCGGGATGGGCAGAGCCGGCGCGCGCGGGAAACCACAGCAGTGCTGGCCGATCCATTTCTGGCGGAGATTGCTTCGCTGGCGGGCAAGCTGGACGCTTTCCAGCGCTCGATGTTCCTGAATCAGGTGCGGGAACTGGCTTGCGTGCGGCGGCGGCCGGCGTAGCGCGGGCGAAGGGAACATGATCTCCCGTTCAGAACGCGCTCACAGCGCGAAGCCCTGACCTGCCCGCTTGTATAATCAGCCAGGGAAAGTGAGTTTCTTGTTCCCCCGGCGAGGGCGCTCGGAATCCGTCCGGCAGGTTGCACCGAGGATCGTGTAGCCCTCCTCATCGTCCGCTCCGGGGCGCTCCGAAAGGAAGCCTTGTCACTGAATTCCAGCCGAGTGCACGAGCTGCCCGCCGATGAGGCCGCAGTCTATCGCCGCCTCGATGCGGAGCGGCTCCCGCAGCACGTGGCGATCATCATGGACGGCAACGGCCGCTGGGCCGGGCGACGGAGCCTGAAGCGCTTCCTCGGGCACCAGCAGGGCGCGGAAGCGGTGCAGTACGTCGTGGAAACCGCCTCGCGCATCGGGCTTCCGTGGCTCACGCTCTATGCGTTTTCGCTGGAGAACAATCTGCGGCGGCCTAAGACAGAAGTGAACTTCCTGATGCGCCTGCTGCGGACCTACCTGACCAACAACGTGCAGCGCATGAACGACAACAACGTGCGCATCCAGTACATCGGGCGCACCCACGACCTTCCTGAAGAGGTGGGCGAGCGGATGCGCTGGGCCGCCGACGCAACCCGGCAGAACACCGGTACAACGCTTACCCTGGCGCTGAACTACGGGGCGCGATCGGAACTGGTGGACGCGTTTCGCGCGCTCGCGCTGGAGGTGCAGCGCAAAGGGCTGCGGCTGGACCAGGTCGATGAGGCGGAGATCCACCGGCATCTGTACACTGCGCACATGCCCGATCCGGATCTGCTGATCCGCACGTCGGGCGAAATGCGCGTTTCGAATTTCCTGCTGTGGCAGATTGCTTATACGGAGATTTTCGTGACCGACCGGCTGTGGCCGGACTTCCGCGGCATTCACATGCTGGAGGCGATCGAGGATTATCAGCGGCGGGAGCGGCGTTACGGCGGGCTGAACGACGGCACGGAATCCGATGACGTAGAACACCTGCCGGCCAGCCAGATGGTCGCAGGGCGCTAAGCGCCAGAAGCTCATCGTTCCAGCGAAACCGGTCTACCGGGGATTTGGACCCGCGGGAGCGACGTACGTCTTCTGCGGCGAGGTCACCTTCAAATTGCGCGCGCTGACTTTCACCTTCAGAGATTCGATCTGGGCTTTGCCATGCAACGGCGCAAGGTAGCCGAGCTCGTACTGGTTTTGCAGCCGTTCGCTGAAGTCGTCGAAATAGGGCACCAGGGAAACCGGATTGCCGTAGCCCATCCACCAGGATTGGCCGCCGGTGGCCGCGGTGACCTGGGAAAGCAGGTTCTGGCCGGCATTGGTTTCATACCCGCTTTGGGCGGCGCGGCCGGCGCCTTTCCAGTAGATGGAATAGACCACGAGATTGGCCCGGACGGAGTCCGCAATTGCCTTCAGTAGATACGGATCCTCGGGGTCATAGCGCGGGTCGTAGTAATCCACGCCATCGGTAATCATGATCACCTCGCGGCGAGCCGAGGCGTCGTTCGACGGCCAGTGCTGCGCCAAATCGGAGAGGCAGAAATACGGGCTGGCATTCATGCCGGGCGCGCCCATCGGCAGGTGGACCTCCGTGGCGGCCTTCTGGTGGTCCGCGGTCAGCGGCCCGGCCAGCGCGGCGCGCCCATATTCCATGTAGGCCAGGGTTACCTTCACATTGGGGGGCAGCGTTCCCAGGAAGTGCTCAATATCCCCCAGTTCGCGCCCCAGGCTCGAGCGCGCGCCTTCATCGATCATCAGCACCAGTTCCACCGGTGCGCTGGTCCCCCTGGTGGACTGCCAATGGACGATCGAAGCGTCGCGGCCATCCACCTGCACGTGCACCGCGTCCTGGGGCACGCCGGCGACAAGAACGTTGCCGTCACTGGGCAGCACCGTCACGGTGGCCTGGCCCTGCCCCTGATTTTCGTTCTGCGCCAGGGCAAAGGGGGCGGCCGCCAGTAGCACGGCCGCGGCCAGGCCCAGGCATTTCGATCGAATCGTCATAGACTTCGTCCTTCCGGCAAGGCAGAAATTCACAATCTCCGGGAACCCGGGTTGCGGGCCGGCGGCGAGCATCCGGCACTGGAATGCCATCGCTGCGAGTTAGATGGTTCCGGGAGCGAATCGTTTCAGCAGCTGCTGCTAGCAGAAGTCGCGTTCAGCCAAAGTCCGCCGATTTTGCTCCGGCCCGGCGCCCGCCTTGCGGTTACTTTGCCCGGCGAAACAGGATGCACTCGCGGCCAAAGCACAGACGATACGTGTCCGGCGTCGTGCCGGCGACAATCTGCAGGGGCACGGGGCGATGCATCGCGGCGTCATGCGTCGCCGCCGTCCGCAACAAGTCGTGATCCCCAATGTCCATGATGTGCAGCTCGCCGTGGACGATCCCCATGCCGTAGGCGCCCGCGGGCAGCCGATGACCGCCGAAATCGAGGGGCACCTGCGTGAGCAAATAACCCTGGTACCTCTGTGCGACTGCGCCCGAATACCCGGAGCTGTCGACCAGGACGGCGAGCGACAGCTGACCGTCGGCAAAGCGAACGCCGGTTGCGTTGCGCAGCTGCGTGGACGCCGACTGGCCGTCGAAATAGACGGCGGGAGGAAGCAGTTTGCCGGCCTGCTGCGCGTCAAGAACGCCGGCGGCTTGCGCGGCGGCGAAGAGCGGAAGGGCGAGCGCGGCGGCGGCCGCACAGGAGAGCACGGCGGAAAACGTGGCGCGAAATCTTCATGATGCGACCTCCGTGGGAATGCGAGGCGAGTATAACTCCGATTGCGAGCTGCCGCTGCGCCGGCCCCGCGCAAATGTGATCTTTCGGATTCCCGGATCCATTCCTCGGTCACGGTCGCGTTGAGTGCTGCCACAGCGAACAGATACTATCGTTGCTGATGCGAAGCAGGACCGATATGCATGCCGCGCGGTGGGGTCGCCTGCGCGCGGCGATGCGGCAGCACAAAACCGATGCTTTGCTGGTGACGCATCTGCCGGATGTGCGCTGGCTCTGCGGATTCACGGGGTCCAATGCGGCCCTTGCGATCCTGGCGCGCCAGACGGTTCTGTTCACCGACGGCCGCTACACGGCGCAGGCCCGCCAGGAGGCGCGCGGCGCGCGCGTCGTGATCGCGAAGCGTTCGGCGCTGAAGGAAGCCTGCGCGCTGCTCGCAGAGAGAGCCAGGCATGCGGGCTTCGATCCGGCGCACACCACGGTGGCCGATCTTGAGCTGATGCGGTCGGCGCTGGGTGCGAAAGTTCGCCGCGGATTCTTTGAGCCGCTGCGGTCGCCGATTATCTCCGATCTGCGGATGGTGAAGGACGCGGCCGAGCTGGCGGCGATGCAGGAGGCGGCGAAGCTGGGCTGCCGGCTCTTCGAGGAGATGGTGCCGCACCTGCAGGCCGGCCTCAGCGAAATCGCGCTGGCGGCGGAGCTCGAGTATCGGGCGCGCTCGCTGGGGGCGGAGGGCATGTCGTTTGAGACGATCATCGCCTCGGGCGAGCGATCGGCTCTGCCGCATGGCCGCGCCACCGCTGCCCGCCTGCCCCGCAACGGATTCGTGACCCTGGACTTCGGTGTTATCCTCAAGGGTTATTGCTCCGACATGACGCGCACCGTGCACATGGGACGGGCGAGCCGGGAGGAGCGAGCCGCGTATGATGCGGTGCTGGCAGCGCAGCAGGCCGCGGTGGACGCGGTGAAGCCGGGCGCAACCTGTGGCGAGGTGGACGAAGCGGCACGCTCCGTCCTGCGCCGAGCCGGGTTGGCGCGCTACTTCACGCATTCCACCGGCCACGGCGTGGGGCTGGAGATTCACGAGTCGCCCCGCATCGCGGCCAGGCAGGAGACGAAATTGCAGCCGGGCATGGCGATTACGATCGAGCCCGGCGTTTATTGGCCGGGAAGATTCGGCATTCGCATCGAGGATATGGTCGCGGTCACCGCGACCGGACACCGGGTTCTGACGCCGGTGACGAAAGACTGGATTGAGATTCACTCGGGCCACGCCCGCTCAAGAGCGAAACGATGAAAGCAGAAGACACCAAAGAGCTGAAGGAACTGATTGAGTTCCTGAAGGAAAATAAAATCGGCGAATTCGAGCTGGAGCGCGGCGATCTGAAGGTCCGCATCAAGTTCGTGCCGGAGGGCGGAGCGGATCTGTCCAACCTGGCGCATTTGCTCGCGTCGCAGGCTCCCTCATCTTCGCCGGCGATCCCTGCGGTGCACGCAAGCGCGGCGCCCCCGGCACAGGCTGCGGCGGACGCGAGCGAAGACGCTTCGCTGCACATTGTCAAATCGCCCATCGTCGGCACGTTCTACGAGTCGCCGTCGCCAGGCTCGCCCGCCTTCGCCAAGATCGGCGACCACGTGGATCTGGGCCAGGTGCTCTGCATCGTGGAAGCCATGAAGCTGATGAACGAGATCGAGAGCGACGCGGCCGGCGAGATCGTCAAGCGGCTCGTGCAGAACGGCCAGCCGGTGGAGTACGGCCAGCCGCTGTTTGCGCTGCGAATTTCCTGATTATGCGAAAAGTCCTCATCGCCAATCGCGGCGAAATCGCGCTGCGCGTCATTTGCGCCTGCAAGGAAATGGGTCTCCGCACGGTGGCCATTTACAGCGAGGCCGACCGCCATTCCCTGCACGTCCGCTTTGCGGATGAGGCCATTTGCATCGGGCCGCCGCGCTCCGCGGAGAGCTATCTGAATGTCCCGGCGGTGATCAGCGCGGCGGAAATCGCCGATGTCGATGCGATTCATCCCGGCTACGGCCTGCTGAGCGAAAACGCCAACTTTGCCGAAGTTTGCCGCGCCTCGAATATCAAATTCATTGGGCCGCCGCCGGAAGTGACCCGGCTGATGGGCGAGAAGGAGAAGGCGCGCCAGGCAATGAAGAAGGCGAAGGTGCCGATCCTGCCCGGTTCGGATGGCGTGATCCAGAGCGAAGGTGAGGCCCTCGAATGGGCGAAAACGGTCGGCTATCCCGTGATCCTGAAGGCCTCAGCCGGCGGCGGCGGCCGCGGCATGCGCGTGGTGCGCGCGGCAGCGGAGCTGCCGGGGCTATTCCAGGCTGCGCAAACCGAAGCCGCGAACGCTTTCGGCAACGGCGACCTCTACATGGAGAAGTTCATCGAGCGGCCGCGCCATATCGAGTTTCAGATCCTCGCCGACGAGCACGGCACCGCGATGTCCATCGGCGAGCGCGAGTGCTCCATCCAGCGCCGCCATCAGAAGCTGATTGAGGAAGCGCCTTCGCTGCAGGTGACGCCGAAGCTGCGCGAGGAGATTGCGCGGACACTGAAGCGGTCGCTGGAAGGCGTGGGCTACCAGAATGCCGGCACCATCGAGTTCCTGATGGACGAGGACGGCAAGCTCTACTTCATCGAGATGAACACCCGCATCCAGGTGGAGCATCCCGTGACCGAGATGGTGACCGGCATCGATCTGGTGAAGGCGCAACTGAGGATCGCCATGGGCGAAAAGCTCTCCAGCGTGGTCCCGGACGTCATCAACATCAACGGCCATGCGATCGAGTGCCGCATCAACGCGGAGCATCCGGAGAAGTTCACGCCCTCGGCCGGGAGAATCAGCGCTTTCAATGTTCCCGGCGGTTACGGCGTGCGCGTGGATACGGCGCAGTATGCGGAGGGCGTCGTCCCGCCGTACTACGATTCGCTCATCGCGAAGCTCATTACGCACGGCGCCTCGCGCGAAGAGGCGATGAATCGCATGCAGCGCGCGCTGGAGATGTTTATCGTCGAGGGGATTCACACGACGATTCCGCTGCACCAGCGCATCTTCCGGGACGAGGAATTCCGCCGCGGTGAATTCGACACGAAATTCATGGAGCGGTTCTTCGAGCGGGAGAAAGCACGCAGGGAAGTGGCATAAGAGCCAGTCTTCCTGGTATTTGCTCTGGAATTTTTGCTTCAGGTCCGCAATCTTTCGATCGGAGTTCCAACAAGATGCGCCGATTCTCTCTGTGTTCCGCCGCGATCGTCGCGGCATTCGCCCTCGCCTTTGCCAGCAACGCCGGAGCGCAGGCTTCGGCCGGGCCCGAACCGGCGCCGCTGCCCCCGCCCATCGTCGCTCCCGCCGACACGCCGTATCCCGGCACCATCGACCTGAAAGTGAACCTGACCAACACGACGGACCGCGTGGTCACCGTGGACGAGACAATTCCCGTGCGCGCGGGCAAGCTCACGCTGCTCTACCCGCAGTGGATCCCGGGCGAGCACGCGCCCGAAGGGCCGATTCAGGATCTGGCCGGCCTGTTCATCACCGGCAACGGCCAGAGCATTCCGTGGGTGCGCGACCGCGTGGCCATGGATGCCTTCCACGTGGACGTGCCCGACGGCGTCACCTCGCTCGACGTGAAATTCGATTACCTTTCCGCGATGGGCCCTCAGGCGGGCTCCGTGCAGATGTCGCCGGAGATGACTGACCTGTCCTGGAACACCGTCGTTCTTTATCCGGCGGGGCACTTCTCTCGCGACATTCACTTCAAGCCCAGCGTGATTCTGCCGGACGGGTGGAAGTATGCCACCGCGCTGGAGACCGATTCGCAGGACGGCAGCACGGTTCACTTCAAAGAGACGACGCTGAACACGCTGGTCGACTCGCCGCTCGGCACGGGCAAATACTTCCTTCGCGAAGATCTCTCCACCGGCCCGGATAACACCGTGCATCTCGATGTCTTCGGCGACAATCCGAAGGCGCTGGAGATTACGCCCGAGGAACTGCAGGACCACAAGAACCTGGTCGCACAGGCGCAAAAGCTGTGGGCTTCGCACCACTACGATCATTACGATTTTCTGTTTTTCCTGAGCAACACCCTCAGCGGCGAGGGACTGGAGCATCATCAGTCCAGCCAGGATGGCACGCGCGACAATTACTTCACCGATTGGAAAGCCGGCGTCGGTGAGCGCGATCTGCTGGCGCACGAGTACACGCACTCGTGGAACGGCAAATTCCGCCGCCCCAACGATCTGTGGACGCCGAACTTCAACGTGCCGATGCAGGACGATCTGCTGTGGGTGTACGAGGGGCTGACCCAGTACTACGGCGAAGTGCTGACCGCGCGCGCGGGCATGAGGACGCCGGAAGAAACGCGCGATGTGTTCGCCGGTATCGCCGCCAGCTTTGAGGACAGCCCGGGCCGCGACTGGCGCCCGCTGGTGGACACCACGAATGAGGAGATCCTCTCCGAGCGCCGCCCGGTGAGCTGGATCAGTTGGTCGCGCGAAGAGGACTACTACATGGAAGGCGTGCTGGTTTGGCTCGACGTCGATACAAAAATCCGCGAGCTGAGCGGCGGCAAAAAGTTCCTCGACGACTTCGCGAAGGAGTTCTACGGCATCAACAACGGGAGCTTCGTCACCGTCACCTACGACTTCAACGACATCGTGCAGGCGCTGAACAAAGTTCAGCCGTACGACTGGGCGAGCCTCCTCCGCGATCTCGTGTACAAGCTGCATCCGCAGGTGCCGCTCGAGGGGTTCACGCAGGGCGGCTACCAGCTCGTCTACAACGACAGCGAGCCATTGTGGGCCAGGATGGGCGGATTCCGCCGCTTTTTCACCAGCTATGCCACCTCGCTCGGCTTCAGCGTGGCGCAGGACGGCAGGATCGCCGGCATGCAGTGGGGCAGCCCCGCGTTCAAGGCCGGTTTGGCGCCGGGCATGACGATCCTGGCGGTGAATGGCAATGCGCTCGGCGCGCCGGGAGAAATGGCCGACTCGATCAAAGATGCGATCGTGCAGGCGGAAAAGGACACGGCGCCGATTCACTTCCTGGTGAAGAAGGGAGACAAGGTGGTCGATGTGGACATCGACTATCACGGGGGGCTGCGCGTTCCGCATCTCGAGCGCATCCCGAACACGCCGGACCGCCTGGACGACATTCTGGCGGCGGTGAAGTAGCAGGGAAAGCCGGTAGCCGGTAGCCAGCAGCCAGTAACTGCATGCTACCGGCCACTGGCTACTGGCTACCGAAGCTATCGCTCCACCACGCTCTCCAGCAGATCGAAGAACTCCGGAAACGAAATCGCCGCTGCCTCCGCGCCGCGGATCAGCGTCTCGCCTTCGGCCCGCAGTGCTGCCACGGCGAACGCCATCGCGATGCGGTGATCGCCCCCCGAATCGATCATTGCCCCGTGCAGCGTTTGTCCGCCTGCCACGTCCAGCCCGTCCTCGAACTCCGCGACCTCCGCGCCCATCGCGCGCAGATTCGCGGCCACCAGCGCGATCCGGTCCGACTCCTTCACGCGCAGCTCCCTGGCGTCGCGAATGCGGATGCCGCTCCGCGTGTACGGCGCAATCGCCGCCAGCACCGGCAACTCGTCGATCAGCTGCGCCGCCAGCGCGCCGGAAATCATCGTGCCGGTCAGGCCCTGCGGCGGCGCATTCACCTGCACCGTGCCCACCAGTTCGCCGTGCTTCTCCTCCAGATTCAGCACGCCGATGTGCGCGCCCAGCGCGGTCAGCACATCCAGCAGCGTGGCGCGCGTGGGATTCAGACCCAATTCGTCGAAGATCAGATTCGATCCAGGAAATAGCGCCGCCGCGCACAGGAAGAACGCCGCGGACGAAATGTCTCCGGGAATGGCGGCCTCGATCGCGTGCAGCGTCTGCCCGCCTGCGATGGATACGGTATCGCGCGAGCGCTCCACCGTTGCGCCAAAAGCTCGCAGCGCCAACTCGCCGTGGTCGCGCGTGCGCACTGCCTCGTGCACCGTGGTCGTCCCTTGCGCCTGCGCACCCGCAAACAGCACCGCCGTTTTCACCTGCGCGCTTGGAACCGGCGTGGCGTAGTCAATGCCCTTCAGCGGTGCGCCCTCGATGTGGATCGGCGCGTGACCTTCGGTGAGCGTCAGCCGCGCGCCCATTTGCTCCAGCGGCTTGCGGATGCGCTCCATGGGCCGCCGGCTCAGCGAGGCGTCGCCGATCAGCGTGAATCGGCCCGCTTGCGCGGCCAGCAATCCCGACAGCATCCGCATGGTCGAGCCGGAATTGCCGCAGTCCAGCGGCTCCGCCGAGGGCTGAAAGCGTCCGCCGGTTCCCGCGATCTCTACCGTGCCGTCGTCGTTGCGCTCCACGCGCGCGCCCAGCGCCGCCACGCAGCCGAGGCTCGAAGCGCAGTCCGCGCCGGTGGAGAAATTCGTCAGCCGCGTGACGCCTTCGGCCAGGCCGCCGAGCAGCGCGTAGCGATGCGAGATGCTTTTGTCCCCGGGCAAACGAAGGCTGCCCTGGATGTTGCGGGCCGGGGAAACGACGCGTTCGGTGGCGAGACCCTGCAAGTGGCGCTCCTGGAACGGGGATGTCTCTATCGTAACGGAGCGGGTTCGGACGGCGGGTGTGTCGCACCCTGAGTCAGCCCGCACCAGTTCTTAGAGTTTTCTAATCTTCGTCCGATGAAGCGTGCATGAGCGCTTCCTGGCGTGTGGTGTGCGGACTGTTTCTCGGCGCGGCGGTGGGGATTGGCGCCGGCCGTCCAGTGTCTCCGCGGGCCGCGCCTCAAGCCTCGCAGCCGGTTTCGCAGCAGTCCGCGCCGCAGATGGTCGTCCTGCGCGGCAATCACCCGGCGTTTGCGGTCCCGGAGCGGCGGATCGGCGACCTCTCGCCGCAATTTCGCATGGACCGCATGGTCCTGCTGTTGCAGCCAAGAAACAGCCAGGCACTGGACTCCCTGGCGGCCGCGCAGCAGGACCCCCATTCTGCGCTGTACCACCACTGGCTCACGCCGGCGCAATATGCAGCGGAGTTCGGCGCGTCGCCACTCGAGCTGGCGGGGATCGCGTCCTGGCTCGCGTCGCAGGGATTCCACGTGGACGAGGTGGCGGCGAACGGCCGCATGATGCTCTTCAGCGGAACCGCGGCGCAGGTGAACGCCGCGTTCCATGCGCAGATGGCGCAGTTCCTGGTGCGCGGCGAAGCGCGCGCGGCGAATGCTGCGGATCCGTCGGTTCCGGCGCAGTTTGCCGGCGTGATTGCTGCGATCGCCGGGCTGCACGATGGGCGCAGCGTCCCGGCACACACGCCGGTGGCCGAGTTTGCCGCCGGAACCGCGAACTATCTTGCACCGGCGGATGTGGCGACCATCTATGACATCGCGCCACTGTATCCGCAGGGAATAGACGGAGCGGGTGCAGGCGTCGCTGTACTGGCGCGCTCGAATCTGATTCCTGCCGATCTGGCCGCGTTCCGCGGTAGCTTCGGCCTTTCCGTCCAGGCGCCACAGGTTATCGTGAACGGAGCCGATCCAGGAACCAGCAACGAAGCCGATCTGGAAGAGACGGAGCTGGACGCGGAATGGTCCGGGGCCATCGCGCCGGAGGCTTCGATCGACGTGGTTGCGTCGGCATCGACGCGCACCACCGACGGTATTCTGCTTTCGGCGGAGTACGCCGTGGACCACAATGTGGCGCCGGTCGTCGCCGTCAGCTACGCAGCGTGCGAAGCCGATCTGGGCCCGGCGGAAACCGCCGTCTACAACGCGCTGTGGCAGCAGGCCGCGGTGCAGGGCATCAGCGTGGTGGTAGCCGCGGGAGACAGCGGAGCGGCGGGCTGCGATGATCCGACCGAGCCAACGGCCACGCGGGGACGCGCCGTGAACGGCCTCTGCTCTTCGCCGTACAGCCTCTGCGTGGGAGGGACGGAATTCACCAGCCAGAGCGCTGGATACTGGGCTGCGGACAACGGCGCCTCGGGCGGGTCCGCGCTCGGATACGTGCCGGAAGCGGCATGGAACGAGAGCGGCGCTACGGGTTTGTGGGCGGGCGGCGGCGGAGCGAGCGCGACCTACGCTCGGCCGGCGTGGCAGCCAGGTTCGGGCGCATGGCGTCAGGTTCCCGATGTCGCCCTTGCCAGCGCTGGGCGCAATGGCTACCTGATCTGGCTGCATGGGGCGCAGGTGGCGAGCAGCGGAACGTCGGCCGCGGCGCAGGTGATGGGAGGAGTGGCGGCCCTGCTGGTGGAGGGCGGGGGCGAGCGCCAGGGGAACCTCGCCCCATCGCTCTATGACGTGGCCGCCGCGTCGCCTGCGGCCTTTCACGACATTATCGGCGGAAATAACTCCGTGCCAGGCGTCGCGGGATTCGCCGCCGTTGCGGGCTATGACCAGGCCACCGGCCTTGGTTCCATCGACGCGGCGGAGCTGTTTGCTGCGTGGAGCAACCGGCGATTCGCGTTGCGTCCATGCCCGCTGGGGCGCCCAGGATCCTCCCGCAACTGCGCGCCGGCTCGCCCCGCGCCGCGAGCGCTGCGCGTGCCTTGATTTCCACGCAAGCGCTGTGCGAGGCTCGATTCGTAGTGAATGCCCAGATAGCCGCCTTGTTTGCCGAGGAGTACCGCGCGCTGCGTCCGCGCGCGCCCATGCCACCGCTGGAAGTCCGTTTCCGCCGCTTCACCTCGCTCAATACGACGATCCGCCTGCGCGACGGCAAAGTGAGCGTCAGCCTTTCAGACTTGCTGGAGGGCGCGCCGGAGCCGGTCCTGCGCGCCATCGCGCACATCCTGCTGGCTAAGCTCTATCGCAAGCCGATCGACGCACGCATCGCGCAGCGTTATCGCCGGTTCACTACCAGCGAGGCGGTGGTGCGCCAGAGCGAGCGCATCCGGCAAACGCGCGGCCGCAAGCGCATCGTGACCGCGCAGGGCAAGCACTACCATCTCGATGAGGTTTTCGAATCGCTGAATCAGAGGTTCTTCTTCGGCCTGCTTGGCCGTCCGCTGCTCACGTGGAGCGAGGTGACGGCGCGCCGCCTGCTCGGCCACTACGACTCGGCGCACAACACCATCATGGTGAGCCGCGTCTTCGACCGCCGCGACACGCCCCGCTACGCCATCGAGTACCTCATGTACCACGAGATGCTCCACCTGAAGCATCCGGTGAAGCACCGCAACGGCCGGCGCTGCGTGCACTCGCGTGCGTTTCAGGAAGAGGAGAAGCTGTTTCCCGAACTGGAGAAGGCGAAGGCGTACCTGAAGACGCTGTAGAGATCACTTCGATTCAGGGCGGTACTGGAAGGTGTATTGCACACAGACCTGGCTGCCATTGAATGCAGCGGGAAGCGGATCAAAGGCCGCGATGCTGCGTACCGCATCCAGGCCTGATTGATTCAGCGCCGTCGACAGCGCCGCAGGGCTCAAATGTATGTCGCTGACCGTCCCGTTCCGGTTGATTTCGAACACGACATAGGCTGTGTCGCCGGCAACAGTTGAGTTCTCGAGCCCCCCGGTCTTCCAGGCGAATCGAACCGTATTGGTGATCTGATCGACATACTCAGGGAATCTCGACGCGAAGGACGGCTTCGAGTGATCGCCGCCGCAATTGCTGGGGTCGGCTGCAACAGCTTGTGCACCCGGCGTCGGCAACACAATATGCGACCCCGCATAAATCCGCTGCTCCGCCTTCACATAGTTCCCCGGCTGCGCCGTCATGATGTTCGGCACAAACGTCTGCGGATTGCGGTCGTACAGCGGAAACCAGGTGCTCTGTACCTGCACCAGGATGCGGTGCCCCTTCAGGAAGACGTGATCCGCCGCATGCAGGCTGAAGGTGTACTCCTCGGGCGTGTTGGCCGGAATCGCCTCCGGACGCTCGAAGCTCTTCCGATACCGGCCGCGGAAGATCTCATCCGCAATCATCAGCTCGTAGCCGTCGGGATCGGCGTGGAAGTACGGATCCGCAGCAGGATCGATGCGGGTGCAGCCCGCGCAGGTGTCAGCGGTTGCCGGAAACACGTCAATCAGCTTCACCACCCAATCGCTGTCCGTGCCCGACGTGGAAGCGATCAGGTCCGCAACAACGTCGCCGGTCACCGTCACATCGTGGTCCAGAGGCGGCGTCTCGAAGGCCGCCACATCGGGACGGTGCGCATAGGGACGCTGATCCTCGACCAGCCACCAGTACCAGTGCGAATTGGGCCCGTAGGTCGCTTCGATGGGCCGCATGCGGTACGGTACCGGATTGGCCGGGTCTGAAACATATTTCCTGTACGCATGAGGATCGGCCGGCGCCTGGAAGCTCAGCGAGCCATCCGCATCCAGATACAGGTTGCGGTCCACGGTGTTGTTCGGCGGCCATTCGTCGTAATACATCCAGCGATCCGAGCCGGTCTGGAACGTCGCCGTGTTTTGGAGGCTGAATCCCGGCTGATCCTTGAGGTAGTACGCGAAAAATGGCGCTTCGATCTGCCCACGAAACTCATCGCCTGTGGGCTGGCCGAAGTCCACCGGACCCAGGTGCTGCATCGAAGTCGACCAGCTGCCATGCCGCCATGGGCCGAGGACCATGTACACGCGGTGCAGGGGATCGTTCGGCTGATTGTGGGGCTCCAGCGCCGCATATTCCTCCTGCGGTCCCCACAGGTCTTCCTGATCCCACCAGCCGCCCACTTCCAGGGTGGGCACCGTGACGGTGTTCAGGTGGTATTGCACCGCGCGCGACCGCCAGAAGCTGTCGTAGGCCGGATGGTCGAGGAAGGCCTTCCACGTGGGCAGATCGCTCGCGCCGGAAAGCTTGCCTGCCGCGGCAAATGAGCCGGCGTTCAGAAAATACGTGTACGCGTGGTCCTTCATTTTGCTCAGCTCGTTTTGCTTGCTCGATTCCATGGCCGTCACGTAGTCGTAGCCGTACGTCTGCCGGAAGGCGCCGTTGTGGAAGAAATCGTCGCCCAGCCAGACGTCCGTCATCGGGGCCTGCGGCGAAATCGCCTTCACATGTGGATTCGGGTCGATCCCGGCTTCCGCCGCGAGGAATCCCGGGTACGAGACGCCCATCACGCCCACGCGGCCGTTGTTCTCCGGCACGTTTTTCACCAGCCAATCCACGGTGTCCCAGGCGTCCGTGCTCTCGTCGACCAGGTGCGGATCGCTGTGGTCCGCCAGGGGCCGCATCATGACGAATTGGCCCTGCGACCCGTACCGCCCGCGGATGTCCTCCATCACGAAGATGTACCCGTTGCGCGCCAGCGCCGTGTGTTGCTCGTTGATCGAGTCCGAGCTGGCGCCATAAACGCCGTAGGGGGTCCGCTCCAGCAGGAAAGGCAGGGGCTGGTGAGTGTCCTTCGGGCGGAGGATGACCGCGTGCAGCTTCACGCCATCCCGCATAGGGATCATCACCTCTTCGCGGGAGTATGGCCGGAAGCGACTGGGAACAGGATGCGAGGAAACCCTCGGCATGAAATCCTGCTCGTCCGCCGAGGAGAAACGGATGGCCGACACCTTGCCGTTGCTGTCCGTGACGAACGTATAGGTGGCGTTGCCATGCCAGGCAGTGAATGCCGTATCGGACTTCGCCGTCAGATCGGTGCGCGGGGTGCGGGGACCCGAAAAGTAAAGCTGATCGCCGTCGCGGAAGACGGAAATCTCGATGGCCGGCTCTTCCTGTTCGCGATACACGCCCACGTAGCGCTCGAGGACTTTGCGGGCAACGTGGACGGCCGGAGCAGCCGGCTGCTGGCTGAGTCCCGGCATGGCCAAGGCGCAGGAAAGAGAAACGCCAACGAAGCAAAACACAACGCGGCGCGGAGACATGCAGCCATAGTAAGCCTGGACGCGGCCAGGACGGAGCGCCGAACCCAGGCGCGCTCTTTTCCCTCCCGCTCCGGCGATATATTATGAGGAATCGGATGGACTGATTTTCCGGCATCCGGCCCACCCACGGTTTCTCTCTGCTGCATGTAGAACAGGCACCATCGACGAGAGGGAACGTGTGCCAATCAGAAGCAGAGAGGAAAGCAGGGAATCCGGTGACCCAGGCCAAATCGGCAGTGGTGGTTGGCGCCCAGTGGGGCGATGAGGGAAAAGGGAAGATCGTCGACGTGCTCTCCGAGCGTTTCTCGGTAGTGGCGCGCTACGCGGGCGGGCACAACGCCGGCCACACCGTCATCATCGACGGCCACAAATTCATCCTGCAGCTGGTGCCCTGCGGCGTTCTGCGGCCGGGCTGCCGCGGCGTCATTGGCAATGGCGTGGTGCTCGATCCCATGGCCTTCCTCAAGGAGACCGGGCGCCTGCGGGAATTGGGCGTCGACGTGGACACTCGGCTTTTTATCTCGAATCGCGCCCAGGTGATCCTGCCCTACCATCGGATGATTGAGCTGGCCGCCGAAAGCGCACCCGGCCGCCAGAAGATCGGCACCACCAGCCGCGGCATCGGGCCAGCCTACGAAGACAAGATGGCCCGCAACGGCCTGCGCGTGGTCGATCTGCTGAATGCCGGGCTGTTGAAGACGCACATTGAGAACGCCTGCGCCGAAAAGAACCAGATTGTCCATGCGCTGTTCGGTCCGCAAACGGGTCCGGGCCCGCTGGACCCGGAGCAGATGTACGACGAGTACGCCGCGGCCGCCGAGCGCATCCGGCCTTACGTGACGGATACCGCGCTGCTGCTGAACCGCGCGCTGGCCGAAGGCCACAGCGTCATGTTCGAGGGCGCGCAGGGCACGCTGCTCGATATCGATCACGGCACGTATCCCTTCGTCACCTCGTCCTCGGCTTCCGCCGGGGGCGCCTGCATCGGGACCGGCGTGGGTCCCACGCGCATCGGCACCGTCATCGGCGTGACGAAGGCTTACGTGACCCGCGTGGGCGAGGGTCCGTTCCCCACGGAGATTCACGACGCCTCCGCCGATGCGCTGCGTGCGCGCGGGCAGGAATACGGCGCGGTCACCGGCCGCCCGCGCCGGTGCGGCTGGCTCGACCTGCCGCTGCTCCGCTACTCGAACCAGATCAACGGGACGGAGTGGCTGGTGGTCACCAAAATGGACGTGCTCGACGAGCTGGATGAAATCCCTGTCTGCACCGGCTACGAAATCGACGGCAAGCGGTGCGAGACCCTGCCCGCTGACATTCGCGGGATCGAGTCTATCCGGCCGGTCTACACGAAGCTGAAGGGGTGGCAGGCATCCACGGAGGGCGTTCGCGCTTTCGAGGATCTGCCGCGGCCGGCACAGGATTACCTGCGCTTCATGGAGAGAGAGTCCGGCGCGAAGATCGGCATTGTCTCGACGGGTCCGGATCGCGACCAGACGCTGGAACTGCCGGAATTTGGCGAGGCCATGCGACAGATCGCTGTTCGCTGAGCGAAACCAGCGACGGTGTATCCCGAAGCCACAGACCCTGACGCGGCTTTCCGGCGAAGAAAGCCGCACTGAGACAGACTCAAGAGGGTATAGCATCGCTGGTTTCGCTGTGAGCATCAGAAAAGGAGCGCGGCACAGGATTCTTATGATCAGCTTCACGGTTCGTATGAAATTCCGCCCGGAGGATCGGCAACAGGTGAGCGATCTGCTGGCAACGCTGGTCGCGGCTTCGCGCCGGGAACCCGGCTGCGTGACCTACGTGGCGCATACCGTCGAAGGCGAACCCGATACGGTGGTCATCTACGAACAATATCGGGACGAGCAGGCTCTGGAGGCGCATCGCGCCTCGAAGCACTTTCAGGCGGGCGCGGTCGCCGGGCTCAACCAGCTCATGCTCGATCGGGAAGTCGAGACCCTGTGCCTGGTGGCGTGATCCGCCGCAGGAGTCAGCATTCAATCTGCGCGCATCTGCGTCTGATAGGGTAATGGGCAAACGCGATTCCAGCGTCACCGCATCCCAAAGCCTCGCAGTTCCAGTCGACGCGACCAACAGGGAGCGGCGACCCTGCGAGAACGCCAAAAGGGTTCGTCAACGCTGGAAGCGCCGAAAGTTCCAGGTCCTATGATTCTCCACTCGCGGCGAATCCGGCCCCGTTCGTTGCATTCCTTTGACGCATCGCGCGCACCCGAGCTACCATCCGGTACGGTCATGGATCGCCCATTCTTTTCCGCATCCCGCTCGCGGAAGATCGCGCCGGCGCTCGCCGTGCTGCTTCTGCTCGCGGCGTGCCCTGGAGGGTGGGCGCTTCCCCGGCACGAGAGCAAGGCCATCCATAAGCAGATCGAATCGCTCGAGGAAGAATGGCGCCAGGCCATCCTGACCAACAACGTCGCGGAGATGAACAACCTGCTCTCTGACGATTACATCGGCATCACGTCGAATGGCACGGTGGAGAATAAAGCGCAGGCCATGGCCCAGCGCCGAGCCGGCACGGTCAGCATCACCAGCCTCGAGCTCAGCGACATTCATATCCGTTTGTACGGAGATACCGCCGTGGTGACCTCGGTCGCCGATCTCGTCGGCAAGAACGGCGATAGCGATATCAGCGGGAAATACCGGTACACGCGCGTGTACGCAATGCGCCGGGGCGCCTGGAAGATTGTCAGCTTCGAGACCAGCCGCGTCCACGACATCGATACCCGCGCCAAGCTGAAACCGCATTAGCGGGTGCCCCACTCTTGTCCGCATCGCGGACAGGGTGGGATCGCTACTCGCTTCTCAAGGCTTCCATGGGATCCACCGCCGCCGCGCGCCGCGCGGGCAGATACGCCGCCAGCATCCCGCTCACGAACAGCACCACCGCCGCGCCCGCCAGCGTCCAGCCGTCATGCGCCTTCACGCCGTACAGGAAGCCGCGCGCGAGCCGTCCGGACGCGAGCGCCAGCCCCGTCCCGACGATTACGCCGGCCAGCAGCATTGCGCCCGCCTGCCGCAGCACCAGCCACAGCACGTTCGCGCGCGGCGCGCCCAGCGCAATCCGCACGCCCAGCTCGCGCGTGCGCTGGTTCACCACATAGGCGAGCAGCCCATAGAGGCCCGCGATGCACAGCAGCAGCGCCGATCCGCCGAAGATCTCCAGCAGATGCGCCGCCAGCCGCTGGCTCCCGTAGGAATCCTCGACGACTTCATCCATCGTGGTGATCTTCGCGCCCGCCAGCTCCGGATCAGCCTGCCGCAGCACGTCCCGTATCTCCGGAATGATTACCCCCTCCGGCAGCCGAGTGCGCACCGCCAGATCCATCGCAATCTCGTCCAGCACGTTGTAGAAATTTGAATTCGGCGTCATCTGCGTCAGGCAAACCTCCACCTCCGGCGATGAAGGAGACGCGATGCCGGCCTGATGCACATCCTGGAGCACGCCCACCACCTGCGCGTAGTCCGCCTTCTTCGCGCCCCGTTCCATGCCCATCAGCTTCGTGCCCAGAATCGCGGCCGGATCGTGCTTGTCCGGCGAATACTCCCGCGCAAATGCCTCGTTCACCACCACCGCCGGAGGCGAGCCCGGCACGTCGTCCGCGTCGAAGAATCGCCCCGCCGCCATGGGAAATCCGAACACCTGCTGCACCTGGGGCGTCGCAGCCTTCATCAACGCGCTCACGATGTGCCCCTTCAGGTACATCGTCAGCTGCATGGTGAACGTGTGCCCCAGGGGCACCTCTGTCATCAGTCCCGCGCTCTCCACGCCGTGCAGTTGCTGCACCCGCTCCAGCACCGGCTCATACAGATCCGCCGTCAGGTTGCGGTTCGCGAACCGGTATCCAGGAATGTCGAGATGCGCCACGACAATGTGGTCTGTCCGGAACCCCAGGGGCACGTGCTCCAGCGCATAGATCGTCCGCAGCAGCAGTCCGCAACCCATCAGCAGCGTCAGCGACATCGCAATCTCCAGCGCCACCAGCGCGCCTCGCATGCGATGATGCCGCCGGCTCTGTCCCGTCTGCAGGCCGCCCTGTTTCAGCGCCGGCTCCAGAGGAGCATGCGCCGTCACCAGCGCCGGCCAGGCCGTTGAGACCAGCGCCGAAGCCACTGTCAGCCCCACCAGCGCCAGCAGGATCCATGTGTCCGGCCGCGCCGGCACCGGCAGCGGCAGACGCATGCTGATCTCGTGCGCCAGCAGCGTCACCGATGCCGTGGCCAGCCCAATGCCCAGCGCGCCGGCTGCCGTGCTCAGCGCCAGGCCCTCCACCATCATCTGCCGCACGATCCGCCACCGGCTCGCGCCCAGCGCGCGCCGCATCGCCATCTCGCGCGCCCGCGCCGTGCTGCGGGCCAGCAGCAGGTTCGTCACGTTCAGGCTTGCGATCAGCCACAGCGCGCCCGCTGCCGCCAGCAGCGCCAGAAGCGCCTTGCGCATGTCCTTGTCCACCAGCGTGTCCGCGTATCGTTCCACGTTGATGAAGCTGTGATCGCTCCTCACGTCTGCCGACCACTCCTGCGCCACCCGCTGCTGGATCGCGGCCATCTCCGCCTGCGCCGCCTGCACCGTCACGCCCGGCCGCAGCCGCGCCACGACGGTATAGCTGTTTGTGTTGTTGCCCCGCGCCGCGTCGTCCGCGTCCAGTTCTGCTGGCGTCCACACCTGCGCCATGCCGTATGTATCCGCCGGATACCGGAACCCCGCCGGCATCACCCCGATCACCGTCCAGGGTTTGTCGTTGATCCGTACTGTCTTGCCCAGGATGTCCCGCCGTCCGCCCACCGCCTGCCACGCCGCGTAGCTCAGGACGATCGTTCCGGCATTTTTGTCCGGCCCGATGCTCGGTGTTTCCGGGAGAAACCCTCGCCCCAGCATCGGTTGCACGCCCAGCATCGGGAGCAGATTCGCGCTCACCGCCTCGGCGCTGATCTCCACGGCACTCTTGCCCTGCTCCAGAAAATGCCGCCCTCCGAGCACGTTCGTCACGAATGCAATTCCCTGGAACGACTGGCTCTGCTTCCGCCACTGTTCGACATCCAGCCATGGCAGCGGCCATACGTCCTCCCCGGTCTTAGCCACCTCCTTGATCTGCACCACCCGGCCCGCATCGCGATACGGAACCGGCTCCAGCAGCACATGGTCGACAACCGTGAACATCGCCGCGGCCGCGCCGATGCCGAGGGCCAGCGTGCCGATCACGGTGGCCGCGAATCCAGGCGACTTCCGCATCTGGCGCAGGGCGTAGGCGAAGTCCCGCCGCAAATTTTCGAGGAAGGGAAGTCCTTCGCGCAGCCGCATCGTTTCGCGCACCTGCGTCACCCCGCCAAATTCGCGCAGCGCCGCCAGCCGGGCTGCTTCCGGAGTCATCCCGCGGCGGAGGTTCTCCTCTTCGGCCATGGCAAGATGCGTCTCCAGCTCCTCATCCATTTCCCGGTCCAGCTTCCGCCGCCGGAACATCGCCGCGCACCGGCTCATGAGTGTTCGCAATCCCGACATCGCAGCCTCCAGGTACTGTCCTCGCTACCCGCCACCGGCTACTGGCTTCCCGCTACTGGCTGCTTCTGAGAAACCGCGCCATGGTCGCCGCCACGCGCTCCCAGTTCTCCGTCTCCTCGGCGATCTGCGCCTGGCCGGCGCGCGTGAGCGAATAGAATCGCGCCTTGCGCCCGTTGTCGCTCGTGCCCCACTCCGCCTTGATCCATCCCCGCTGCCGCAGCCGCAGCAGCGCCGGGTAGATCGTTCCCTGGTTCAGGCGCAGCGCATCGCCGCTGGTCTGCTCGATGCGGCGGGCGATCCCGTAGCCATGCTGCGGCCCCATCCCCTCCAGCGTCTTCAGCACCATCAGGTCCAGAGTGCCCTGTAGCAGCGGTCCAGCCGCCTCGGATGGCGGCAGACCCTCCCATTTCGGCTCGCCCATACGTTGATTCTCCTGTTGGATGTCTACAGTTGCACGGCGCGCCCCCTTCTGTCAATTTCTGCCATTCCCCGTTTCGGTGGAAAATCGCCGTTCGGGTACGGTAATCTGGAACCTGCCCAGCAAGGGTCGTTTGGAGGTGTATTCCTTTGGCAGAGGTTCGCGTGCAGGAAGGCGAGCCGCTTGAGAACGCCCTGCGCCGTTTTAAGCGCAAGGTGCAGCAGGAAGACATCATCAAGGAAGTGAAGCGTCACTCCTTCTACCTGAAGCCGGGCGAAAAGCGTCGCGTGAAAGAAGCGTTGGCGCGGAAGCGGAATCGTAAAAAGGCTCGTAAAGAGCAGGACTAAACTCTCGTAACCGGTCTGTCCTGAATCCCCAGATTCAGGGCAGATCCCAGCCGGCAAGCGGCCTGGCCGCCTGCCGGAATGGGAAATCCTGGATGGCGCGCCCCATTCGCGCGCCGGTAAGGCAGGCCGGCAATCAGTTTTTCAGCCGTTCTCCAGAGCGGCGCTTCCGGCAGGTTTGCCGGTCCCTGTTGTCCTTTGCCGCACTTCAGCCGCGGCAGCGCGTGGTTCTTGCAGCCGTATCGCACAGGCTGGGAGAACGCGCAGGGCCCCTATCCAAATCGGAAGTATCGCAGCCGGCCAACCTTCCGGCGCGCGGGCAGCAGCCGGGCAGTTCCTGAGAAGCTGGCAGGATCGCACGCCGCTGGGCAGGCGCGTGAACGAGTCAGGGTGGGCAAGCGGTGCTTCAGGGGAAGGCGAGGCAAGCGGAATGGAGTTCGTCGACAAGATTCTGAAGTGCGTGGACTGCGGGAACGATTTTGTGTTCACTGCCGGAGAGCAGCTGTTCTTCTTCGATAAGCAGTTCAAGAACGATCCCAAACGGTGCAAACAGTGCAAGGCCAAGCGGGCCTCCGGCTCGTCTTCGGTTCGTCCGGAAACCCGGACGACCTGCTCGGAGTGCGGCACCGAGACGACGGTGCCCTTCAAGCCCACCCAGGGACGTCCGGTGCTCTGCCGCAGTTGTTTCCAGCAGCGGCGGACGGTGCTGAGCCAGGCGAGCTAAAGCTCGGGCACGGGGCTGTTGAGGTTTTGGGTATTCGGAAGCTTCGCCGGCCTGCTGAGATGGACTCAGCGGGCCCGGCTCACAGCGAGTTTGCGGGGCTTGCGCGCCGGCCGCATGGAGAGCGCTTCCAGCTTCTTCTCACTGGCCCTCCGCTTCTGATCTTCGTGCGATACCAGCATCGCCTCGATCTGCCGCAGCAGATCCTGGGTGTTCATCGGCTTCACCAGCAGCTTGTCCGCGCCGTCGGTCACCCATTCCTCATCCTTGGGCGGATACGCCGTGAGAATGGCGACGGCGGGGCGATTCGGTGCCTTCCTGGCGGCTGCGGCCACTTCGTGACCGGCCGTGTCGCTTTCCATCCGCAGGTCGGTAATCACCATGTGGTACTCGTTGTTGCGCAGACGCGCCTTGGCCTCGCGCGCCGAAGCCGCCGTTTCCACTTCGAAGTCGCTGATCTCCAGAACCGCCTTCAGCGTGAGCAGAATCGCGAGGTCGTCGTCAACCAGCAGGATGCGGCGTTTCATAAGCAACTCCTCGAAGCGTTAGGAATAAGAACGGCTGCGGGCGGGGAAGGCTGCTCCCTCCCGTTGATACACTAAGCAATGTGGCAGGATACCACGTCGAAAACTTCGGTTGCCGGGCCAGCCGCTCCGATGGAGAGTCCATCGCGTCCGACCTGCGCCGGCGCGGTCTTGAGCCCGCCCCGCATCCTGCCGCGGCGCGTGTGGTGATTGTAAACACGTGCAGTGTAACTGCGGAAGCCGATCGGCAGGCGCGGGCGTATCTGCGCCGCGTCCGCCGCGAGAATCCAGATGCGCGCATCCTGGTGACCGGTTGCTACGCGCAGCGCGCGCCCCAGGAACTCGCCGCGCCTGGCCGAGGTCGATGCGGTCATCGGCAACAGCCACAAGTCGATGGTCGCGGATCTCGCCGCCGGCTTTGGCGCGGAGACTCGCAAGGCTCACGACGGCGATCTGGTCCCGGTTTCGGTGCTGGTGGATGATCGTTTCGCGCACGCCGAGCTGGCCTCGCTGCCCTTTGCCGCCGACTCGCGGCAGACCCGCCCTAACCTCAAGGTTCAGGATGGCTGCGGGAACCGCTGCTCCTTCTGCATCATTCCCGCGACGCGCGGGCCCAGCCGGTCGCTGCCGCTGGAAGCGTGCCTCGAGAATGTCCATCGCTTTGTCGAGCAGGGCGGACAGGAACTTGTCCTGTCGGGTATCAATCTTGGCCGATGGGGCCGCGACCTCCAGCCCGTTCGCCGGTTCGAGGAGCTGGTGGGGGCCATCCTTCGCCGCACGGCTCTCCCGCGGCTGCGTCTCAGCTCGATTGAGCCGATGGACTGGAATGACGATCTGCTGGCTCTGTTTCGCGAGTTCTCAACCGAAACCAGTGCCGGCGGCAGCCTGGCGCGCCACGCGCACCTGCCGCTGCAGTCCGGCTCGGACGCGATTCTCCGCCGCATGTATCGCCGGTACCGCCCCTGGCATTATGCGGAGCGGCTCGCCAAAATTCGCGCCCTGATGCCGGATGCGGCCATCGGCGCGGACGTGATGATCGGCTTTCCTGGCGAAACCGACGCGCTTTTCCAGGAGAGCTACGACTTCGTCGCCGCGCAGCCGTTCACCTATCTGCACCTGTTTCCGTTTTCCGCGCGCCCATCCACGCCGGCCTGGGAACTCCACCGGCAGAATCCCGTGCCGGCCCGCGCCGTCCGTGAGCGCATGGAGGCGCTTCGTTCGCTGATTGCGGAAAAGTCCCTCGCCTTCCGGACCCGATTCGTCGGCCGCAGACTATCGGCGGTCACCATGGAGCCGCTGCCTGGCGCCGGGACCCTGGCCGGAACCCTGGCCGGAACCCTCGCAATGACCGACAATTTCCTCCGTCTCGAGATTCGGGAAGCGCTGCCTGCCAATCGTATGGTGCCCACGCTCGTCACGGGTCTCACCGGCGACGGGTTGAGCGGGGCCATCGGCGCCGAGTTGCCGATGACCGAACACGCTTACCTCCCGCGACCCGCCCATGCCGCGGCGCATCCAACAGAGCCAGCATTGCTATACTGAATTGCCGCGTGGCCCACGCCGCGCCCGAGGAGAGAGCCCCATCGATAAGCGTTCCGCGAAACAGTTTGTTCGCATCAATGACCGAATCCGTGCCCGCGAAATCCGCGTGATCGACGACAAGGGAGAGCAGCTCGGGATTCTGCCTCCATTCGAGGCCCTGAAAATCGCGCGCGAGCGCGGCCTGGATCTCGTGGAAGTGTCGCCCACCGCCGTTCCCCCGGTTTGCCGCATCCAGGACTACGGCAAGTTCCTCTACGAGAAAGAGAAGAGCGATCGCGCCGCCCGCAAGCGCCAGAAGGTCATTACGGTGAAGGAAGTGAAATTCTCCGTCACCATCGACGACCACGACTACGTCACCCGCAAAAACCAGGCCCTTCGCTTTCTTCATGACGGCGACAAGGTGAAAGCGTCGCTGCGCTTCAAAGGGCGCCAGATGGCCCACCGCGAACTCGGTTACAAGATCATCAACCGGCTGATCCAGGACATCGGCGACACCGGAGTGGTTGAGTTCATGCCGCGCATGGAAGGCAACACGCTGCACGCCATCATCGCTCCCGGCAAGAAGGAAGCGGTGAAGAAGCCTGCGCCGCCGCGTCCGCCCAGCCCCGAGACGCCCCAGGCCCAGCCCGCGCAGTAATACCGCGAAGCTCGATCTTGGTGAGCGCCAGCCAAGGGGGGTGCCCCCCTATGACGCCGACGTCAAAAATCCCGCTGTTGCAGCCATGGGAGTTAGCCGGGCGAGCGGCGCGGCCGCGAGCGGTAAGTTGTGCCGCGCCTATCAACGAGCCTCACGACCGTGTTGGTGATCAGGTGACGGCCGTCTTGTGATCTGTTGAGGCCGCGAGGGCTCGATGTGATTGCAGCGCGGGCAGAAGCGAGACGGCCGTGTGTGATCATCAGGCGACCTCGATTGCGCGGGTGACAGCCGCGATTGATCAAGTCAGAGCGCAGAGCACAGAGCGCAGAAAAGCGAGTTGGCGAGTCAGCGAGTTAGCGGGTTGGCGATTAGCCGCCAGCGGCCAGCTACCGGCAAAAGGAAAGGACCGCGGAGCGGTCCTTTTTTGTTTTTTCACTCTATAAGTTCAGGATATCAGGCGGGAGGAATTAGCCCGCCAAATTTGTTTGTTGGTTTTGGCGCCGAAGATGCGTGGAATCAGCACGGGTTACTTTGGTTCGGGCGGTGGGGGCTTGACAGGTTTCTAGCCGGTAGCGGGGAGCCAGAAGCCGGTAGGCAGTAGCTGGCGCGGCCGAAGCCGCGCCGTGTCACAAAGCTCCGAGCCTAGATGCCGCTGGCTTGCCAGCCGTTGCGGTTTTGGTCAGGGTCGCCAGGCCGGTCTGCGGCGTTCCCGCGGCGTCGGCGGCGATGTTCGGGAACGCTGCCTTCACTTTGGCGTTGTCGGTCCAGCTGGGCAAAGCGCCGACGGCGAAGTGATAGCTGACGCCGTAGCGCTGGTCGCCCTGCTCCGGCGCGGCATGGTCGATGGAGACCACGTGCGGCGTGGCGTAGCAGAAATTCCCGCCGCCGCCGGGATTGCTGGTCCAGGCCGCCTTGCCTTTCGCGGTCAACTCGTAGTCGCTGACGGTTTCGTGCACGCGGATCTGCGTGGGACCCTGCGGCGCGCTCCACACCTGGTGGCTCTGTTTCGCGACGAGTCCCGCGCTCGACAGCGCATCGAGTTGCTGCACCTCGCCGGGATCGAGACCGGCGTCGGCGCCGGCGTCGATCGGGAACGTGATCGGCGACGAGAACGCGCAAACGGGATGGCTCTGGTAATACGTGTTGAGCGCTGTGGCAAAGGGCGCGGTGTCGACGTTACTGCTGGACGCCGTCTTGTTGCAGCCGGCGGCGAACAGCACCAGTCCCAGAGCGGTGCAAAGAGCAAGACCTCCGATACGTTTCACCTGAATCCCTCCCCATCGTGATTATGGAGCGTGCGGGGACGCTCCGGACGCTGCGCGGACAGGCTAACAAATTTGGCGGTCGAATGGCGGTGTCCAACGGGCGGCCCGGGAAATTGGGGGGCGATCGGCGCAAACGCGGTAGTACCGGCCTCGGTTCCCGACCCGTCGCGATGACGGTCAGGAAAGGGCTGCCACGGGTCTGGAATCCAGGTAGACTCCGAGCATGAAGAACCCGCACGTGGGGCAGCGAGTCTGGGCCGAAAAGCTGGTCGGGACGTTTGTGATTGTAGGCGTAGACGAAAAACAGATCACCGCCGATATCCAATCGACGGATGACCCAAATGTTATCCAAAAGCAGGTCCCCCTCCGCCTGCTCCATGCGCTGGGCGGGGACTCCAGCCCAACCTCCCGAGATTGAATCCCTCGCAGGAAGCATTTCTGAGGCCGGAGATGCTGCCGCCCATGGAAGCCGGGCCGAATTCTCAGCAGACCTCGGCGCCCCCGGCACCGTCAGGGCCGCAAAAGCTGGCAGTCGGACTTGCCGGTGGTTGATTCTGAAGGGGATTTGGTGGGCGCAGCAGGATTCGAACCTACGACTTCCACCGTGTGAAGGTGGCACTCTACCGCTGAGTTATGCGCCCTCGCGGAGGGTGGGACAAGGGTAAGAATATCATCCGGGCGCGGGGGGCGTCAGCATCCCCAGGCTATCGATCCCACCCTGTTCGCGATGGAAGCGCGGACAAGGGTGGGGCACCCACAGCTCCCGTGCGCCGGGCATACCGCAGCGTAGAATTGGGCGAGCATTATGGCCTTGCGCGATCCGCTGCATTCCCGAGAACGTGAGGACGAACCGGGTCCGACGGAGGAGAACGGCCCCGTTCCCCTGCCCCCTGAGGAAGATGAAGCGGCTGAAAGATCGGCGCAACCTGACGACCCGAATGGGGTTAACAGGGGTATGGCGACCGTGGCTCTGGACCAGGGGTTGTTGGAAGCCGGCAAGGGGACGCGCAGCGGCGTGTCGCGGGCGGCTCAGGGATCCGTCGACTGGCGGGCGATGAGCGACGCGGAGATCATGCTCCGCGTACGGCAGGGCGATGACTCGGGGTTCGAGTTCCTGATCGAGAAATATCGCAAGCCGATGGTGAGTTTTATGTACCGCATGGTCCACAACCAGGCGGTGGCCGAGGAACTGGCGCAGGAGGTTTTCCTGCGCGTGTACCGGTCGCGGCAATCGTACCGGGCGGAGGCCAAGTTTTCGACGTGGCTGTACCGGATCGCGACGAACCTGGGCGTGAATCATGCGCGCGATACCCGGCACGAGCGCATGGCGCCGACGGTGTACCTGGACCAGCCGGATCCGGAGACGGGCACCACGCCGGACGTGGCGGACCACCGGCCGGGCGCGGAAGAAGAGCTGGTGAAGGACGAGCGGATGCGCGCGATCCGCAGGCATGTGATGGCGCTGCCGGAACGGCAACGGACCGCCGTGCTGATGCACAAGTATCAGGGGCTGGATTACCGGGAGATCGGCGCGGTGCTGCACCTGAGCGAGTCGGCGACGAAGTCGCTGCTGTTTCGGGCGTATCAAACGCTGCGCGAGCGGCTGAAAGATTTTGTCGAGGCGAATTAGACGAGAGCCCGCGAGGGCGCGGATGGAAACGTTGAGGTACTGAGTATGATCTGCCGAAAGGTGAGAGCGAGTTTGCCGGAGATGCTGCTGGCTCCGGAGCGGGTGAGCGACGAGGCGCGGGAGCACCTGAAGGGGTGCGCGGAGTGCGCGCGCGAGCTCAGGGAGCTGCAGGCGACGATGGCCGCGCTGGACGCGTGGAGCGCGCCGGAAGTTTCTCCCTGGTTCGACGGGCGGCTGGAGGCGCGGCTGCGCGATGAGCGGGGTGCGGCTCCGGCGGGATGGCTGGAACGGCTGCGGGCACGGATGCAGTTTGGCGAGAGAGTGAATCTGCGGCCGCTGGCCGCGGCAGCGCTGGCGCTGACGATTGCGGTGGGCGGCGGAATCTACGAAGGGTTCACGGCGCCGCATCCGGTGGCCACGCCGACGCAGTCGGCGTCGCCGGTGATTCGGGACCTGCAATCGCTGGATGAGAATTCGCAGGTTTTCCAGGAACTCAACACGATGGATCAGGACACGGGCAGCAACAGCGGGACGGCCGGCAACAGCAGCCTGTGAACCGGCGGTTTGCCGGCGGGCCGGAAGGAACAGGACGGCCGGCAATTCCGGCTTCAGGGAGAGGACGATGAACTCGGGGATCAGGAGCAGGGCAGGGGGCCGCAACTGGCGGCTGCGGAACGGACGTATGTCCGTTCTGGCGTCCGTCCTGTGCCTCATGCTGCTGATCCCGGCAAGTTCCGCGTGGGCGATGCGGGGCGGATGGCAGCGGGGACAGGCGGCGCATCCGGCGGCGCGACAGGCGGCAGCGCCGGCGAGGCCCGCGTTCCGGCAGAATCGGCCAGCGCCGCGTGGCGGCATGCGGCCAGCGCCCGGACATCCTGGGATCGGTCCTGGAAGGATCGGTCCTGGAACAGGCAGGCCTCTGGAGATGCGGCCTGGCGGGCAGCAGCATTTGCCGCAGTGGCTGGCGCAGCACCAGAACATGACGCCCAGGGAGCAGGAGAACCTGCTGCGCAGGGAGCCGGGGTTCAACCGGCTGAGTCCGGAGCAGCAGCAGCGGGTGCTCAACCGGCTGCGTTCTCTGGATTCGCGGCCTCCCGCGGTCCGGGAGCGCATGGCGCAGCGAAACGAAGCGTTCGAGCGGCTCTCGCCGGAAGGAAAACAGGACGTCCGGGCGGCGGCCCAGGTCTTCCGGCAAATGCCCGCGGGCCGGCAGGCACAGATGCGGCAGGCGTTCAACAATCTGCGCCAACTGCCGCCGGATCAACGGCAGGCGATCCTGAATTCGGCGCGTTTCACGCACACCTTTACACCGCAGGAGCGGCATGTGCTGGGCAGTCTGCTGTCAATTGAGCCCTACGAGGACGGGCACTGAGACGGCCCGGCCCGCACGCAATCACTTGCGCAGGAGATTGCGGGCCAGGAACAGCACGTTGGCGGGGCGCTCGGCCAGCCGGCGCATGAAGTACGGATACCACTCGTCGCCGAAGGGCACGTACACGCGCACGCCATATCCCTCCTGAACGAGCGAGCGCTGCAGATCGCGGCGAATTCCATAGAGCATTTGGAACTCGAAGGCCGAGGGGTCGATGCGCTCGGCGCGGGCGAACTCCTTTGTGGCGGCGATCATGGCGGGATCGTGGGTGGCGATGCCGTGGAAAATGCCGCTCTTCAGCAGCATTTTCGTCAGGGCGACGTAGTTCGCATCCACGTCTTTTTTGTCCGGGAAGGCGAGGCTGGGCGGCTCTTTGTAAGCGCCTTTGCAGAGGCGGACGCGGATACCGTCTTTCATGAGGGCCGCAACGTCGTCAGCGCTGCGGCGGAGATACGCCTGGATGACGACGCCGACGTGGTCGCGGTTTGCGGGCTCGGCATGGAGGCGGCGAACCAGGTCGAGGGTGGCTTGCGTGTAGGCGGTGCCTTCCATGTCGACCCGAACAAAATTCTTTGTTGCAGCGGCATGGCGGACGAGCCCGGCAACGTTTTCGAAGGCGAGCGCGGGATCGAGGTCCATGCCCATCTGGGTCAGCTTCAGGCTGACGTTGGCATGCAGGCTTGAGGGGGCGATGGCATCGAGGAGCCAGTGATAGATTTGGGCGGCCTGGCGCGCCTGGCTGGCGGTGGAGACATTCTCGCCGAGGCTGTCCAGAGTGATGGCAAACCCCTGTCGATGCAGCGTCGCGGCCGCAGACATCGCATCTTCAATGCGGAAACCGGCGACAAACCTGGCAGACATGCGGCGGCCGGGGGTGGAGCGCTCGACCATGCGACGAAGCAACGTGTTCCCGGAAAGAGCGATAAACGCGGACCGCAAAAGAGACATAGAACTCCGAATCGGAACAAACTCTCCATTTTTGCATACAGTTTGATCGCGCGCAGAAATTCACAGGCATTTCTCGGCAGAAGGTACCCGGCTGGACGAAAATGAAAACAGGCGACCGCTGGGTGGCCGCCTTCCGGGGCGGTTCGACGAGGCAAAAGTTTTCCTCAGGTTGTTCGGTCAACATTTCGGACAACAAGATGCATCCAACGGCGAGAATTACCGAATCACGGCCTATTGCGGAACACGCTCGACAATGCTCCGCGCTATTCAGCATCAGCAGCGCTCAGCAACGCTCCGCGGGAGCCATTCCGCGGGAAATACTCGGAAGCGCAGAGAGAGATGGAGACGTTCTTATGGTGAGCAATTGCGCCAATCCGAAATGCGGCAAACCCCTGCACTACCTCCGGGAGGGGCGGATCTTTGCTTTTGAGGTATCGACGGGCGTCGACGGACCCAACGGGAAACGGACGCGGCGGCTGGAACACTTCTGGCTTTGCGGCGCATGCACCCAGACGATGACGGTGCAGCAGTCCGCCGATGGCATCCACGCGGTGCTGCGGACGCCGGCTCGTCTTCGCCGCGAGGCTGTGATGACGCAGCAGTATCTTGCGTCCTGAACGCGAGGGTGAAGCCCTCACGCCAAAGCGCCCTTGCCGGGGCGCTTTTCCGTTGGGCTAAGGCGATTTTGCGGTCAGAGGATGGGTCTCACGGCCGCATGACGTCTCCGAACAGGAGACCCAGCGAGAATCGCCGCCATTCCTGCGGCCTGCGCTTTTGCGGGGGCGCAGCGCCGGCCCAACCGTTGCTGAGGCGGGGCCCTTCTTCTTCTCCTCAGCGGCCTTGCAGTGGTGGCCGTCCTCCCAATCCTGGAGAGAGCCGTCGTGTTTCGAGACGAGCTCTGAGTCGCCGCAGGTTGCGCAGACGGACCGGATCATCAAACGCGATCCGGTGCGCTCCAGTGTGCGCGTGAATGCAGCGGGAGAGAGCATGCTGATTTCCGATCTGAACAGCTTGTATCTTCCAGCCTACGGCGATGATGTGACAGTGTCATTGTGCGCCTGATCCTGGATAGCGGCGCAGAAATTGTGAAAGGCCCGCGCGTTGAGGCAGCAGGGTCGCTGAGCCGGGCCGGTTGACGGTCCGGTCAACCGATCTTATAGTGACGACATGAGCCTTTCCCCGAGTCTGGTTTCGTGTTGCGCGTGTTGTTGCACGCTGCGGCGGACTTGCGGGTAACACCCCCTCGACTCAGAGATACCCATAAGCCCGCGTCTCAGCCTGCTTGCTGACGCGGGCTTTTTCCTGCTCCTAACTGAATTCCCGAGAGGTTGGCGTGACGGTTCACAGCGTACCGGCGAAGCAGGCGATCCCGCGATGTAGCGCGGCGCGAACGGCCACGCATCGCCAGCCCTGACCGGGATCCTTCTCATCAGCCTTTTGGGGTGTCCGGATTCCAGCGTCCGGCGATGCAGACCATGGCGCATCTCCAACAACTGCCGCGTTCCGGCAGTTCCCACGCGAAGAGGATCGATGAGACTGGAGCTGGAAGCGAAGGAGTTTCTGCGAGAGAGGCTGCGGGAGGGCAAATCCGGCCAGCCCCTGGGCGAGGGCGACGCGTGCGTCACCAGCAGCTTTCAGGCGGAAGCGATGGTCGTGCTGCATCTGTTGCTGCAGAATCTGCCCCGTGTGCCGGTGATCTTTGTCGATACCGGATATCACTTTCAGGAAACGCTGGATTATCGCGATCGCATGACGGCGCAGTGGGGATTGAATCTGATCAATGTCTCGCCGGCTCAAACGGTGGCCGAGCAGGAGGCTGCGTTCGGCATCCTGAACCAGACCGCGCCGGATCGCTGCTGCGCGATGCGCAAGGTGGAACCGCTGTTCCGGGCGCTGCGAGGTTACAGCGTATGGCTTACGGGACTGCGTCGGCAGCAATCGAAGTCACGCGCCAACCTGCAAACCGAAGAGACCTTCGTCCTGCCGGACGGCCATGCGCTGCGCAAGCTGAATCCGCTGGCGGGCTGGACGACGAGTGACGTGTGGCAGTATGCCGCGGAACACAACATTCCTCTGCTCCCGCTCTATGAGGAGGGCTATGCGAGCATCGGCTGCGCGCCGTGCACCAGCCTGCCGGTGGATCCCGGCGACCCGCGTTCCGGCCGTTGGGGTGGGCAGAAGCTGGAGTGCGGGATTCACCTGCAGGAGCAGGCGGAGGTCAGCGCATAGCGCCCTAAGCTCGACGGAAGCGGCGGAGGCCGGCGGAAACGCCGGCGGCGGCGACCACTTTCAGAATGTCACCGGCAAGGAACGGCGCAACCGTCATGGTCAGCACCACCGTAGCGGACTGGCGCGTGAGGATGCCGAACCAGAGAGCTCCGCCCAGCAGGATGACCGCGCTGCCGATCGCCGCTGCGCCGGCAGAGACCGCGAAAGCGGCGGGGGCGGATTTCGTCCGGAGAAAGCGGCGGTACAGGAAGCTGGTGAGCGCGGCGGCGAAGGGGTAGGCCAGCAGATAGCCGCCGGTGGGGCCGAAGATGTGGAGGAAGCTGACCGTCGCGGTGGGGGCCAGAACCGGCAGTCCCGTCATGCCTTCGATCAGGTAGAGCACCATTGCCGAAGCGGCCATGCCGGGGCTGAGCAGCAGGCCCAGCAGCAGAACGGCGAATGTCTGCAGCGTGACAGGCACCGGCGTGAACCACAGCGGAAAGGCGATGTGCGCGCAAACCGCCACGAGCAGCGAACCCAGAAGGACGGTGACGGCGCGGCGCGCCAGCGCAGGCAGGGTAACGGTACGCGGAAGACTCGCGGAGGTGGATGCGGCAGGATTCATGTGGAGGCAATTCTCCTGGTTGGGCTGGCAATGAGGAACGGCGCTCTCGCCCCGTTCCATCACATCATATTCGCGGCAAAAGGGAAAAGCGCGTCAGAGGGGCTCATCGGGGTGGTCGGTTTGCGAGCGACCGGCACGGCGATGCTGGACGATGTGCCGGACAATGCCCGCCGCGGCCAGGACTAAAGCAAGCGTGCAGGCCACGTAGACGGCATACAGAATCAACACAGGGGTCAGGATAACAAAGGGCAATTTGGGACGGCGACCCGGGGCGATCTGGGGCGGATCGGCCGAACGCGGGGCAATTGTGGGACTGCGGAATTCCCTGTAAACTAAAGATTCTGCGCCGCGGCGGCAGCTTGGCGAGCGCATATCCCGCGGATTTTGGCCATGAGGGCCGGATCGCGACACATTCGGAGAACAGCATGGCTCAGGTTTGCGACATTTGCGGCAAGGGTCCGCAGTTTGGCAACAACATCTCGCACGCGCACAACGTGACAAAGCGCCGCTGGAACGTGAACCTGCACCCGGTGCGGGCGAAGGTGAACGGCGGGAATAAGCGTCTGCGCGTCTGCTCCAGCTGCCTGAAGGCCGGCAAGGTCGTCAAGGCTTAGGGCCAGCGGCCAGCTGCCAGCTTAAGACCCGGCAGGGAAGAAGCGGTCAGCTGCGGGCGGTCAGCGGGTCCAGCGGGCGAGATCACTTCATTTTCTCAAAATTCAGCGCGGCAGAATTGATGCAGTAGCGCAGGCCGGTCGGTTGCGGCCCGTCGGGGAAGACGTGGCCGAGGTGCGCGCCGCAGCGGGCGCAGCTCGCTTCTATGCGCCGCATGCCGAAGCTGGTGTCCTCATGCGTTTCCACGGCAGCTGAATCCACGGGAATCCAGAAGCTGGGCCAGCCGCTGCCGGAGTCGAACTTGGTGTCGGAGGTGAACAACTCCGCGCCGCAGCCGACGCAGCGATACTTGCCGTCGTCGTGGTTATAGGTCAGCGCGCCGGTGAAAGCGGGCTCGGTGCCTTTTTGCCGGGTGACGTAATACTGCTCCGGCGTGAGCTGGGCGCGCCATTCGGCGTCGGACTTCTCCATCCTGGCCGGCTTCGAATCGGACATACGGGGCTCCCTCCTTGTTGGACGCGCGGTTTAGACCGTGGCGATGACTTCGATTTCGACCAGCGCATCCTTGGGCAGGCGGGCGACTTCCACGGTGGAGCGCGCGGGCGCGACCACGCCTTCCGGCGCCAAATACTTCGCGTACACAGCATTCATGGCGGCGAAGTCATTCATGTCTTTCAGGAAGACGACGGTCTTGATAACGCGGGAAAGGTCAGAGCCGGCCGCGGCCAGGACTGCTTTGAGATTCTCCATGACGCGGGTGGTCTGCTCGGCGATGCCGCCGGATACCAGCGCGCCCGTCGCGGGATCGAGAGCGACCTGGCCGGAGCTGTAAACGAAATCGCCGATGCGCACGGCCTGCGAGTAGGGCCCGATGGCGCCGGGAGCGGCGGAAGTGGAGACGCGCGACTTCTGGTTCGCGGAGAGAGGGATGGCGGTGCCCTGACGGAGTTCGGTCATGCCTCGATTCTGCCGGGGCAGGCCGAGGAATGGCAAGGCGGGCGGTTTTTGGAGTGCGCGGGAAGGGAGCGCCGGGCTAAAATAAGAACGCCCCATGAAAAACAGAGTTTTCAGGATTGTGCGTCCGGCAGTGAGCCTGGCGTGTCTCTTTGGTTGTGCAGCCCTGCTGACGGCGCAGACGGCCGCGACGACGGCTCCGGCGAGCCAGAAGCCGCCGGCGCCGGCGACCCAGCCCGCCCCCGGCAGCGGCACGGACAACGGCCAGTTCACCATTCACGAGAACGTGAACGAGGTGTACCTGGTTTTCTCCGTCACTGACAAGAACGGCGGGTTCATCAGCGATCTCGCGCTGAACGATTTTGCGCTGCTGGACGACCACCGCGCGCCGGAGAAGGTGTACAGCTTCACGCAGCAGACGAATCTGCCGCTGCGGGTGGGGATCCTGATCGACACCAGCTCGTCCATCCGGCAGCGGTTCGAGTATGAGCAGCAGGCGGCTAAGGCGTTTCTGCTGCAGGTGATCCGGCCGCAATCGGACCAGGCCTTTATCGAGGGCTTCGATGTGGCCCCGGATTACCGGCAGGACTGGACGAACAATCTGGATGCGCTGACAGCCGGCATTGATTCGCTGGAGCCCGGCGGCGGCACGGCTCTTTACGATGCGGTGTACAGCGCGTGCCGGGACAAACTGCTGAGTGCGCGCGGGCAGGAGCCGGTGCGGAAGGTCATCGTACTGATCTCCGACGGCGACGACGACCAAAGCCATGCTTATCTGGCCGACGCCATCAAGGAATGCCAGCGCGCCGATACGAACATTTTCGCCATCAGCACCAACGCCAGCCCCAGTCGCGATCAGGGCGACGACGTGCTGAACCAGATGGCGCTGGCCACCGGGGGCAGGGCGTTCTTTCCCGCCGATGTCGAGGATATGCCGGTGAGCTTCGATCAGATCCAGAGAGAGCTGCGGAGCCAATACGCGCTGGTGTACAAGCCGGCCTACTTCAAGGCCGATGGGTCCTTCCGGCCCATCTATTTGTTCTGTCTGGACCGGAGATACAAGGTGACCGTGCGCCAGGGGTACTTCGCGCCGAAGGGGTGAAGGCCGGGGATAGGGTTTAGGGGCAAGGTACAGCCTTACTCCGCCTTCAGCATTGCCTCCAGCCCGGCTTCATCGATGACCTTCACGCCCAGCTCTTTCGCTTTATCCAGCTTCGATCCCGCCTCTTCGCCGGCGACCACGTAGTTTGTCTTTTTGCTGACGGAGCCGGAGACGCGTCCGCCGGCAGCCTCAATTTTCGCCTTCGCTTCGTCGCGGGAGAGGGTTGGCAAGGTCCCGGTCAGCACAAAGGTGAGGCCTTCGAGCTCCGCAGACTTCTTCCGTTTCTCGGCGGTCATGATCAGGCCGGCCTTTTCGAGCTTGTGGACCAGGTCGCGGTTGCGGGACTCCTCAAAGAATTCGCGAATGGCCTGCGAGACACGCGGGCCGACCTCGTTGACACGCTCCAGATCGTCGGCGGAGGCGGCCATGAGCGCGTCCATGGAGCCGAATTCCTCAGCCAGTAACTGCGCGGTGCGCTCGCCGACAAAGCGAATGCCCAGGCCGAAGAGCACGCGCGCCAAGCCGGCCTTTTTGGAGGCGGCAATTTCAGCGAGCAGATCCTGGCGCTCCTTGGGGCCGACCAGCGCCTGGATGCGCGTCTTCGTCTTGCCGCTCTTCTTGTCGGTAGTGCTCACTTCGTGCTGGAGCTGGGCGAGATCGTCGCCGGTGAGGGTGTACAAATCGGCCAGGCTGCGGACGAGCCGGCGGTCGAGAAGCTGCGCCACGACGGCTTCCCCGAGGCCCTCGATATTCATGACGCCGCGGGAAGCGAAGTGGAGCAGGCTCTCGCGCAGGCGCGCGGGGCAGTCGATGTTGACGCAGCGATAGTCGGCTTCGCCCTCGGTGCGGACCACTTCGCTGTTGCACTCCGGGCAATGCGACGGGAAGTGAAAGGTGCGGCGGCCGCGTGGATGCTCCTTGTCGTCGACCACCTCGACGACTTTGGGAATGACGTCGCCGCCGCGTTCCACTTTCACAAAGTCGCCGATCTTGAGGCCGAGGCGCTCGATCTCGTCGGCGTTGTGCAGCGTGGCGCGGCTTACGGTCGTGCCGCCGATGGAGACGGGCGTAAGCACGGCGACCGGCGTCAGCTTGCCGGTGCGGCCCACCTGGACCCGGATGTCCTCGACCTGCGTGATGCCGCCGCGGGCGGTGAACTTGAAAGCGACAGCCCAGCGCGGCGCGCGCCCGGTGTAGCCGAGCCGTTGCTGCACCTGCGTGGAATTCACTTTCACGACGACGCCATCGATTTCGTATCCCAGCGCATCGCGCTGCTCGCCGGCTCGCTCGACGAAGGCCAGCACTTTGTCGATGGTCTTCAGCGCTTCGCGGTGTGGATTCACGCGAAAGCCGAGCGCGGTGAGCGCGTCCAGAGCTTCGGCCTGCTCGGTCAGCAAGTCTTCGCCGCGCTCGTTCAGCAGGAAATACGCGTAGAAGTCCAGCCGTCGCTGGGCGACGATGTTCGGCTCCAGGGTGCGGATGGTTCCAGCAGCATAGTTGCGGGGATTCGCGGCAGGGGCGAGCCCCTGCGCCTCGCGCTCCTCATTCGCTTTGCGGAAGGCGGCCAGCGGCATGACGACTTCGCCACGAACCTCGAAGGCCGCGGGGACTCCGGCTTTTTTCAGGTTCGCCGCGGAGACGGAGAGCGGGATGGAACGGATGGTGCGGACATTCGTGGTGACGTCCTCCCCGGTGGTGCCGTCGCCGCGGGTCAGGCCGCGCGCCAGGGCCCCGGCGCGGTACTGAAGGGCCATGGAGATGCCGTCCATCTTGTACTCGCAGACGTAGCCGATCTCGGCATTCTCGCCAGCCAGTTGGCGCACGCGGCGGTCCCAGTCGCGCAGTTCCTCTTCGCTCATCACGTTGTCGAGCGAGAGCATGGGCCGCGAGTGCGCGACTTTGGCGAAGCCCTCCTTCGGCTTGCCGCCGACACGCTGGGTGGGCGAGTCGGGCGTGATGAGCTGCGGGTGCTGCGCCTCCAGGCGCTGGAGTTCGCGCACCAGGTCATCGTATTCGGCGTCGGTGATCGCCGGCGAGTCGAGCACGTAGTACAGGTGCTCGTGATGGCGGATTCTCTCGCGCAGGGAGTCGATCTTGCGGGCGGCGGCGGTCATCGCTGTCTATGGTAGCGAAGCTGATGCCGCCCGGCGAGACCCTACGGGGCGGGCTCGGCGGTGACGGAGACTTGCTCCTGTCCGTCAGGGAGACTCAGCGTGCCCAGCACCTTCGGCTGGCCGGACGTGAGGAGCACGACGGTGTCCAGCATGGTTTGGCCAATGACAGGATCGCCAGTGCTCGAGGCTGGCTTCTGCTCCGGCATCTCTGACTGTTCGACTTTGGTTCTGACCCGCAGCGCCCCGCCGGAATCGTTTACGCGCGCGCTGATACTGAGCCCAACATCCACATATTGGAATTGGTCGGAGCCATTGGAGGTGCCGGTGACGATGGGAACACGATTGCCCTGCTTGAGCACGCCATCCTCGCCCGATGCCACGGTGATAGCCGCAGTATGGCTGCTGCCGCCGTGCGTGAAGGTATAGGTCAGCCGCCAGCTCCTGTTGGTGGTGGGCGCATGATCCATATCGGAAACGATTTTCTGCGCCAGGTCCAGTTCCGCGGTTGTCCCGCAAATGGCAATTGCGTTCTGCTCGGGAACGCCATTGATGCGAGCGCTCTGGAGCTCGTTGCGCAACACGGTTTGCACTTCGGTGAACTCCTGCTGGCTGATGTCCTGGCTGAGATAAAACGTGCGATAGACCGTCCCGGGGGTTCGGCTGTCGGGGCACGCAACCGCCGAGGGCGTGGTTTGGGCGCAGGCGCTTCCGGCAAGAAGCGCGAGCGCGGTGAAGGCGAGGAGGCGGGCAGACAACTTTGGTGCGGCGGAGAAGTTCACGGTGTGTGCCTCAAAGGAAGATCGAACGTGGGCCGAGGCGAAGCGTCCGGAGGGTCGCCGCGCTCTGTTGCTATGAACACAGACGCGGAACGGGGGAGAACGCTCGGGACACCGGTTTGCAGCGGTGACGGCATGACCCAAAAGGTGATTGACCCCGGCGGGTGAGTTGACTAAGATGGCGGCCACTGGCGGCGGAGGGTCCCATTTCGCGTCTGTTGAGCACCCGCGGCTGAGAAGGGCGCAGGCACTCCGGGCCTCCAGAGAAGTCTTTCCTGAAGCTGCACCAAAGTCTCGCGCGGCGGGGCAGGACGAGCGTTCACCGGGCGCGAGTTTGCGGTATCAACCGGCCTCATACATTCGTTGTGGCTACGGCAGTGTCTGCGCGGAACCGCTTCCTCCCACGGTCCATCGGGTGGGGTTGGCGTGTTTCGTGCAGCACCGGCGACCCCGGAAGAGCGATGAGGCTGAAGTGAAAGAGAACGGACCAGGAGATCCCCCTATGAAAAGCGACAACTTGCATGCGGCGCTGCGGATGGCCGCTATCTCTGCGTTGGTACTTGTGACGACGGCAGCCAGTGCACAACTGGCGGCCGGACGGCGAAAGCTGGTGATTCCGCAATCGAGTGAGTCGCAGCCCGGCGATCTGGGCGTGCGCGCACACACGAACATCCGGGTGATGCTGACCGCGGAGCAGCCCAACGAGGCGCCGCCCTACCTGGGGTATGGGTTTGAGACCCCGGCGTCGCTGGCGTGTGTGTACAAGCTGGTGCCGCCGATTCCCGGATGCAATCCGAACCTGACAACGAATACGCCGCAGGGCGGAAGCCAGTCGATTGCCATCGTGGATGCCTTCGACGATCCGAACGCGCTGGGGGATCTGGCGGCATTTTCCGATCAATTCGGCGTGCCGTTCGATCCCGGCAAGTTTGTCGTGGCATACGAGTCCGGCGCACCTCCGCCAGCCGATCCGACGGGGGGATGGGAGCTGGAGGAATCCCTGGATATTGAATACGCGCACGCCATGGCTCCGCACGCGAAGCTGTATCTGGTGGAGGCAAACTCCAACGGGTACGTGGACCTGTTTACGGCGGTGATCGAGGCAACGAATCTGGTGCAGTGCGGCCAGCAGTTCGGATGCCCGCCGAATGCCACGGGCAAAGGCGAGGTTTCGATGAGCTGGGGTGGGGGCGAGTTCACCCAGGAGACCGAGCTGGACCCGTACCTTGCGGGGACGAACGTGGTGTATGTGGCGGCGGCCGGAGACACCGCGGGAGTGGAGTATCCGAGCGCGTCGCCGAACGTGGTATCGGTTGGCGGCACGACGACCGCGCGCAGTCTGAACACGGGGAATCTGATTCGGGAGATTGCGTGGTCGGACGCGGGCGGCGGATCGAGCCAGGTGGAGCCGCGGCCCAGCTACCAACGGGCGATTGCGCAGTATGCGGGAGCCACGCGGGCGACGCCGGATGTGGCGTCGGACGCGAACCCGAATACCGCTCTGTGGGTGTTCGACAGCTATCCGTACGAAGGCGTGACGAACCCCAGCGACTGGTGGACGGTGGGAGGAACCAGCGCGGCGGCGCCGACCGTTGCCGGGATTCTGAATGCAGCGGCGACGCAGTCGGGGCATTTCGCGGCATCGTCGAACGAGGAGCTGACGGAAATCTACCGGGACCTGGCGATTCCACCGTTCTACAACGCGACGTTCAACGATATTACGTACGGCGCGTGCAACTATTACTCGAGCACGTTTTCCGGGCCCGGATATGACTTTTGCACCGGCGTGGGAAGCGTGAGAACGCTGTTCGGGAAGTAAAGCGGAAGCGGCAGCAGGCGCGCGGGCCGGAGACGGTCCGCGCGTTTTGTTTGGGGCGGCTGTGCGAGGAGCGGGCAGTGAGAGAGGAACGTTGCGCCTGCTATCATCCCCGTGACATGGACAAGCATTTGCTGGACGAACTGGAGCGGCGCAACCGGCTGGCCGAAGAGGGCGGCGGCACGGAGCGGCGCGAGCGGCAGCGCAGGGAAGGGAAGCTGAATGCGCGGGAGCGCGTAGCGCTGCTGCTGGACGAAGGCACGTTTGAGGAAACGGACCGCTTTGTCCAGCACCGCTGCACCGATTTCGGCATGGAGGAGAAGCGCGTTCCGGGCGATGGCTTCGTGACCGGCTACGGCAAGATCGACGGGCGCACCGTCTTCGTCTTCGCCCAGGATTTCACCGTCTTCGGCGGCTCGCTCTCCGAGGCGAATGCGGGCAAGATCGTCAAGCTCATGGACACAGCCATGCGCGTGGGCGCGCCGATCATCGGGCTAAACGATTCAGGAGGAGCGCGCATTCAGGAGGGCGTGGTCTCGCTGGCCGGGTACGCGGACATCTTCCTGCGCAACACGCTGGCCAGCGGCGTGGTGCCGCAGATTTCGGCGATTCTGGGCCCGTGCGCGGGCGGAGCCGTGTATTCGCCGGCCATCACGGATTTCACGCTGATGGTGGACAAGACCTCGTATATGTTCGTCACCGGTCCTGACGTGATCAAAACCGTGACGCACGAAGACGTGACCAAGGAAAAGCTGGGCGGCGCGACGACACACAACGAAATTTCCGGCGTGGCGCATTTCCTGGCGCACGACGATGCCGAATGCCTGGCGATGGTGCGCGAGCTGATGAGCTTTTTGCCCTCGAATAACCTGGACGATCCGCCGCGGCGTGCGTGCACAGACCCGGTGGACCGTGCGGATCGCGAACTGGACAGCGTGGTTCCGGCGGAGTCGAACCAGCCCTACGACATCAAGGACGCGATCGCGCGCATCGTGGACGATGGCTACTTCTTCGAGGTGCACGAGCACTTCGCGCGCAACCTGGTGGTGGGCTTCGCGCGCATGAATGGCCGCCCGGTGGGCATCGTCGCCAATCAGCCGGCGGTGCTGGCGGGCGTGCTCGACATTGACGCCAGCGTGAAGGGCGCGCGGTTCGTGCGTTTCTGCGACGCCTTCAACATTCCGCTGATCACGCTGGAGGATGTGCCAGGATTCCTGCCAGGAACGCAGCAGGAATATGGCGGCATCATCCGGCATGGCGCCAAGCTGCTGTACGCCTTTGCGGAGGCGACGGTGCCCAAGCTGCTGGTGATCACGCGCAAGGCGTATGGCGGTGCGTACTGCGTCATGAGCTCGAAGCATATCCGCACCGACGTGAACTTCGCCTGGCCGACGGCGGAGATCGCCGTGATGGGGCCGGAGGGAGCGGTGAATATCGTTTACGGACGCGAACTGCAGGAGACGGTGCGCGAGGCGGAAGCACGGGAAGGCCCGCTGAGCGAGGAACAGCGCGCGGCGGCGCTGGCGGAAGCACGAGCAGCGCGGGTGCACGAGTTTCGGGAGCAGTTCGCGAACCCGTACATTGCTGCCGAGCGCGGGTATGTGGATGCCGTCATCCTGCCGCATGAAACGCGGCGAAGGTTGTGCGCGGCGCTGGAGATGCTGGAGGGCAAGCGCGACCGGAATCCGCCGAAGAAGCATGGAAATATTCCCTTATAGAAACGGGCAGGTTCCTGCGGTAACATCTTCGCCAATACAGGGAAAATAAATTTCTTGCGTGAGGAGGCCGCCCAGCGTAAAAAGGGTTCGCCGCCACAGCGCAGAGAAGTGTCCAAACGGACTTTTTGCGTAATTTGGGTGTGCGTACGGCGGACATTTCTCGGTTGAAAGGCACCCGTCGTGGCTCGCTCGATCCGCTGGTTTTTTCTGATTCTGTCTTTTCTCGTTTTGGCCCATATCCCGCTCTTCGCTGCCGACTGGCCGCAACCCACTCCGGAACAACTGAAGATGACATCGGACCCGGATGCGCCGGGGGCGGAGGCGGTGTATCTGGAGTACGACGAGACAGTGAATGATGAAGAGCATTTCCACAGTGTTTTTGCCGAGATCAAGATCCTGACGGAAAAGGGCCGCCAGGACTACAGCGAAATTCCCATGCCGGCGTATTTGGCCGGCATGGAGAACGAAGTAGGGCTTGAGGGCAGAACGATTGAGGCCGACGGCACAGTCGTGCCATTTCAGGGCAAGCCCTACGACAAAGAGGTGTTGAAGTTCAGTGAGATCAGGGTGAAAGAGAAGGTCTTCTCGCTTCCCGACGTGCGGGTTGGCTCAATCCTCGAGTACCGGTGGGAGCTGACATACGGGGTATACAACATTCTTCCCCCGGATTGGGTTCTGCAGCACCACATCTTTGTCCACAGGGCCCATTACCATTTCGTCAGATCCGGCATTAATTATGTTGCCGTTCGCGATGCGCAGGGACATGTACGTCAGGCCAACGGGATGCTGTATTACGACGTCCTGCCGAAGAACGCAAAAGCCTCCATGCTGCGCAATGGCGACGGCGATATGACTTCGTATGACCTTGTTGTGGAGAACTTGCCCGCGATTCCGGAGGAGGATTTCACTCCACCCCTGAACAGCTTCTCGTACCGGGTTGCCTTTTACTACTCGATCGGAGGAGCGAGCGAATCGGAGTTCTGGAAGATTGAGGGTGGCAGCTGGTCGAAGGACGTCGACCACTTCGCAGCTCCGTCCGACGCAATCAAAGCAGCTGTGGCGCAGATCGTTTCGGCCAGCGACACTGACGAACAGAAGCTCGAGAAGATCTACGCAGCCGCACTGACGGTAGAGAACACCGACTTCACCCGCGAGCATACGGAGCAGGAGAACAAAGCCGAGGGGGAGAAGACGAAGACGGCGGCGGATATCTGGGCGAATAAGCGGGGCGACAGCAATCAAATTACGCGCCTGTTCATCGCCATGGCACGGGCCGCGGGCCTGAAAGCTTATGACATGATTACGACCCCCCGCTATCACAACATTCTGAATGTGGGCTATCTAAGCTGGGACCAGCTCAGCGATGAAGTGGCCATCGTGAATCTGGATGGCAAAGACGAGTACTTCGACCCGGGCGACCGCGACTGCGCCTTCGGTAAGCTGGGATGGATCCACGCTCAGATGCTGGGCATCCGCCAGACGGATAACGGGACCGAAGAGGCGACGCTGCCGGCGCAGAGTTATACGGACAACGAGACCTTCCGCAAGGCCGATCTGACCCTGGGAGCGGACGGCGCCGTGCAGGGACAGATTCGGGTAATCATGAAGGGCGAGGACGCCCTGCACTGGCGACAGGACGCGCTGCGCAACGACGCGCAACGCGCGCAGAAGGATTTCGAAGACGCGATGCAGGGGCGCGTCCCGGACGGCGTGCACGTGAAGATGGACGGATTCGACGCGCTGACGGATCCCACTGTGAACCTTGTGGCGACGCTCGACGTGAGCGGGACCATGGGAACGACGGCGGGCAAGCGGCTGATCGTGCCCGCAACCTTCTTTGAGGCGAAGATGAAGCCGACGTTTGCCGCGGAGACGCGGCAGAATCCGATCGACATGCAGTATCCCTACGCACAGCAGGACCAGGTGACGATCACCCTGGGGCCAGGACTCAGCACCGAAAACCTGCCGCAGGGAACCGCGATCCCCATGGCCAGAGGCGGAGAGTACAAGAGCATGTACAGCCAGACCGGCGGTGGTTACACTGCCGTGCGCTTGCTGGCTCTGGGCAACACAATCTTCACGCAGCAGGACTATCCGATGCTGCGCGGATTCTTCCAGCATGCGGCAGCGCAGGACCAGGAGCAGGTAGTTCTGCGCCGTGCTAAATAGCCGGAGGCAAAGTGGATAAAAGACTAATGGCAATTCAATTATCCGCGGGCATCTGCCGAAACGATAAATTCAGTTGCATGGGGCAGGGTGGCGGAGTAAAAAGGGGTACACCAAAAACCTTCTGGCATTCGAGCTCTGGTCGGATCGCCGTCGCTGCGTGCCTGCAAACCGCTGAACCTTAGAGAGGCTGCCGTGGTTTTATCCCGCCGTATTGCTCTGTTCCTGTGCCTGGGTTTCCTGGCGTGCGCCCCCGCTTTCGCTTCTTCCAACGAGTGGGCTCAGCCGACTGCCCAGCAACTGAAGATGACCTCCGACCCGGCAGCGCCGAATGCGTCGGCCGTGTATCTGTATTACGAGGAGATCGTCGACGACAAGCTGCATCTGCACAAGGTCTACGCCGAGGTGAAGATCCTGACCGAGAAAGGCAAGGAAGACTTCAACGAGATCGAGATGCCTTATGAAAGCGGCGAGGCAACGCCGGAAGGCGGCAATGCCGACGAGCAAAGCGTGAACCAGGTTCGCGGGCGGACCATCGAGCCCGACGGCACGGTTGTGCCTTTTACCGGCAAGCCTTACCAAAAGCAACTGCTGAAGATCGGCGGGGAGAAGCTCATGGAGAAGGTCTTTTCCCTGCCGGATGTGCGCGTGGGCAGCGTTATCGAATACGAATACACGAGAGATTACGAATCGAACTGGTACGAACCGCCGGAGTTTGACATTCAGCGACCGTATTACGTCCATCAGGCGCACTTTCACTTCGTGCCCGCGCCGCCGGAAATTCCCATCCTGTGGATCGACCCCTGGGGTCATGAGAGCACGGTACATAACCTCATCTATTTCCCTGCGCTGCCCAAGGGAGCGCCGCCGGTGCGCGAGGGGCTGGATGGCTTCGACCTGGTGGTGAACGATATCCCGGCGCTTCCCGAGGAGCCGTACTCGCCTCCGCTCGATAGCTTTGCCTATCGCCTGATCTTCTACTATTCGCCCTACAGTTCAGGCCAGGAGTTCTGGAAGGCCGAAGGAAAGGTCTGGTCGAAGGACGTCAATCGGTTTGCGGATCCTTCCGACCGGATCAAGGCGGCGGTAGCGCAGATCGTGTCAAGCACCGATACGGACGACCAGAAACTGCAGAAGATCTATGCAGCTGTGATGACGGTGGAGAACACGGACTTCACCCGGGAGCATACGCGGCAGGAGAACAAAGCCGAAGGCGCGAAGGACAGGACCGCGGCCGACATCTGGGCGAATAAGCGCGGCAGCAGCAATGAGATCACGCGGCTGTTTATCGCGATGGCGCGGGCCGCGGGGTTCAAAACCTACGCGATGACGGTAACGGAGCGGAACCACGCCCTTCTGAACCTGGGCTACCTCAGCTGGGGAGACCAGCTCACCGACGAGATCGCGATCGTGAATGTGAACGGGAAAGAGCAATACTTCGATCCCGGAGAACGGTACTGCGAATACGGCAAGCTGGATTGGGTGCACCAGATGATGGTGGGAATCCGCCAGACGGACGACGGCACCACGGTGAGTGAGGCTCCGGGCGGAGCCTACACGGACAATGCTCTGCTGCGGACGGGGGATCTGACGCTGGGGGCCGACGGGGCGGTGAAGGGCCAGATCCGCATCGCCATGACCGGCGCGGAGGCGCTTCGCTGGCGGCAGTATGCGCTGTCGCATGACGAGGAAGCGACGAAGAAGGCCCTGGAAAAAGAGGTTCAGCAGCGCGTCCCCGCCGGCGTGCAGGTGAAGATGAACCATTTCCTGGGGCTTACCGACAGCTCCACCAACCTGATGGCCATTCTGGACGTGAGCGGGAGCATGGGAACCGCGACGGGGAAGCGCGTGTTTGTGCCGGCTGCCTTCTTTGAGGCCACCGAAAAGCCAATCTTCTCAGCAGAGCAGCGGGAGAATCCCATTGATCTGCATTTCCCGTACATCGCGCGCGACGATATTACGCTGACGCTGGCGCCGGGGCTAACCGTGGACAGTGTACCCTCCAATGCCAGCATTCCTTACCCGCAAATGGCGGATTATCAGGCGGCGTATGGCGGCAAGGGCACGGTCTACAAGCAGGCGCGGTTGCTGGCGCTGGGCAACACGCTCTACAAACCCGAGGAGTACTCCAGGCTGCGGGACTTCTTCCAGAAGGTGGGCGCGCAGGACCAGCAGCAACTGGTGCTGGACCGGGTGGCTGTGGCCGCCGGGACAGCAGCGCCTGCTTCAGGACCGGGGGCGAAATGACGAGGAACGGGCCACGAACCAGACGTGCCGGGCGGATCCTGAGCATGGCCGCACTCTCGCTTCTGTTCTGTGCCGCGGGAGCGCAGCGGGCGCACGCCGCGAAGGATGCCAATCTGCCGGATTGGGTGGTGCAGGCTGCCGCCACGACGGGGAACTGGGGCGACGCCAGGGCAGTCAATCTGCTTGAGGAGAAGCTGGTGACCGTGAACGCGGATGGCAAAGCCACCGAGCGGGAGCGCTTTGTCGTGAAGATCCTGCGGCAGGAAGGACGAGATGACGCGAGGCCCTTCGCTTTCTTCACGAAAGACCAGAAGCTGGAATCCTTCCATGTGTGGAGCATTGGGCCGGATGGCCACCGCTATGCGATGAAGGACAACGAGTACATCGATGTGGGACTGGACGCGTCCGATGAGGGAATTCTCTACAACGACGAACGGCTGAGAACGGGCTCGCCGCCCGGCGCGGACCCGGGCGGCATCATTGCCTGGGAATACACGACGCAGGTTCCGACCTACATGACGGAAGACTGGTGGAATTTTCAGGACTCCGTTCCAACGGCGCGGACCACGTTTGAGATCGATCTGCCGGCAGGATGGCACGAGCGCGCCGTCTGGAGCCGGCACGAGCCGGTCCAGCCCGCTGAGACGGCCCCCGGCCACTTTAGCTGGGAACTGGATCATGTTCCCGCCATCGATCTGGCGAACGTGTCCCTGGCTCCCGATTGGTCTGCCCTGGCCGGATGGATGAGCGTGCATTACAGCCAGAATCCGGTGCCCGACGGAGGAGCGCTTTGGGCGCAAATCGGGGACTGGTACCAGGGGCTCGCCTCGCCGCAAAGCGAAGGGGGAACCGACGTTGTCAGCGAGGCGCGGAGCGTCGTCGCTCCCGGCGATGACTTCATGACGAAGCTGGAAAAGGTCGCCGAGTTCATGCAGCAGCAGATCCGGTATGTCGGCATCGAGGTGGGGATCGGCGGCCTGAGGCCGCACTCCGCGGAGGATGTCTTCCGGAACCGCTACGGCGACTGCAAGGATAAGGCAACGCTGATGATCTCCATGCTGGACGCAGTCGGCATCCGGGCGACCTGGGTCCCGGTGGATCATCGGCGGGGGGTTGTCAACCCCGATGCGCCCTCCATCCGCGGCGATCACATGATCATGGCCATCCAGATTCCCACGGGATACCAGAATCCGCTGCTTCAGGCGGTGGTGACAGCCAAAAGCGGGCAGAGGTATCTCATCTTTGATCCAACGAATCAATACGTGCCAATCGGCCAGATTCCCGACTACGAGGAGGGCAGCTACGGCCTGCTGGTTGCGGGCGCCGACAGCCAGGTGGTCCAGCTTCCGGTCCTCAATCCTGGCGTCGAAGCCACCGATCGCACGGCGAGCTTCCAGTTAGGGGCGGACGGTACGCTCAACGGCGACGTCACGGTGGATCGCACGGGAGCGGTGGCGGGATACCTGCGGCGGACCCTCTCGATGGACAGCGAGAAGGACGAGCGGCAGGCTGTAGAGCGATCGCTGCAGAATGACTTTTCCACGTTCACCCTGGGAACGGAAAGCACTCAGAACGTTCTTGCGCTGGAAGAGCCCCTGGTGCTGCATTATCAGGTCACGGCGCCGCTCTATGCGAAACAGGCCGGCAATCTGCTGCTGGTGCGCCCGCGGGTGCTGGGAACGGATGGCTGGGGCCTGATCGACAAGCCGCGGAAGTATCCCATTAGTTTTGACGGCCCAGGCACCTGGAAAGATGATTTCACCGTGAAGATTCCGGCTGGTTACACCGTGGACGATGTGCCCGATCCGGTGAATGTGGATGCCGGCTTTGCCACCTACCACAGTGAGGTGAAAAAAGAGGGCGACGTGCTGCACTATCAGCGTGAACTGGTGCTGAAGATGGTGACGTTGCCGCCCACCGACTACGCAGAACTGATGAAGCTGAATGCGGCTATCACGACGGACGAAAACAGCGACGCGGTCCTGCGCAAGCAGTAGGGAGGCTTACTTCTTTTCTTTCTGCACGGGAACGACCTGCACCGTGGTGTCCCGCATTTCGTTCAGGAAGCGGTTGACGATGGAACCGTGCAGAAAGATATCCCAGCGGGTGCGGGCGGACTGGCCGAAGACGATGTGGGAGATGTTCTCCTTGCGCGCGAATTCGATGAGGGCGTCGGCGACCTTGCTGTCGTGGAGAGTGACGATGCGCGCGCCGAGTTCGCGGGCCATGCGCTGATACTCCTCGAGGCGCGCGAAGGCCTCGGGATCGCCATGGCGATGGTCGGTGCCCGGATCTTCCACGTAGACGGCGAACCAGTTGGTGGCCAGGCGGCCGGCTATGCGCGCGCCGGTGCGGATGAGCCGCTCCATGCCCGGCCGGGAGGTCAGGCAGACCATCACCTTTTCCGGCATCGGCGCCTGCTCGAGGCCCTGGTTGCGGCGGTATTCCGAGGCGGCTGCGCCGACCTGTTCCGCTGTGGTGCGGAGAGCCAGCTCGCGCAGCATGTTCAGATTGCCCTTGCGGAAGAAATTCGCCAGCGCCTGCTCGACCTTGTCGGGTGCGTAGATTTTGCCCTGGCGGAGCCGTGCCCGCAGCTCGTCGATTGTGATGTCGACGTTGACGATCTCGTCGGCGCGGCGCAGGAAGCTGTCGGGGACGGTTTCGCGAATCTGCGTGCTGGCCGATCGTGCGACCGCATCGTTGAGCGTCTCGAGGTGCTGGACGTTCATGGCCGTCATCACGCTGACGCCGGCGTCGAGGATCTCGAGAACGTCCTCGTAGCGCTTGCGGTTGCGCGCGCCGGGCACATTGGAGTGAGCGAGCTCATCGACCATGCACCAGGCGGGCCGGCGCGCGAGGATCGCCTCCACATCCATCTCGCGCAGCGTGACGGAGCGGTAGTGGATCTCCTTCAGCGGGATCGCCTCCAGGCCTTCAGCCAACGCGGCGGTATCAACGCGACCGTGGGGTTCCACCAGGCCGATGACGACGTCGACTCCCTGACGGCGCATCAGGTGAGCATCTTCGAGCATGCGGTAGGTCTTGCCCACGCCGGGCGCGGCGCCGAGGTAGACGCGGAGGCGTCCGGGCTCGATGGCCGGCGCGCCGGGTGGATTGGCTGCGGATGGCGTCAGATCGGTCATCCGGCCTCCACAGGGTGGCGATCGGGTTCGGCCACGGCGATGGGCAGCGTGAAGCGGAACGTGGTGCCGGCGCCGAGACGGCTTTCCACCGAAACCTGGCCGCCCTGCGATTCGACCAGGCGCCGAACCAGGGCAAGGCCGAGGCCGGAGGTTCCGCTGGAAGCATCGCCGGTGAACCGGCCGAAAATCGTGGACAAGCGCTCGGCTTCGATGCCGCGTCCGGTATCGCGCACGAAGAACTGCACCCGATCGGTCTGCTCGGTCGCGCCGATCTGGACCTGACCACCTTCCGGCGTGTAGCGGACGGCGTTCGCGATCAGATTGTCGAGGATGGTGCGAACGGCGCGGCGGTCCCCCTGGACGAAGGCGACATCGTCAAACGCGCCGAGCTCGAGTTCGATGTGCTTCTCGCGAGCCGCGTCGCGAAAGCGGAGCACCGCGTCATGAAGCGCGTCAATGGGGCGGATCTTCTCGATGCGCAGCTGGCGGCGGCCGGTTTCCAGTTCCGCCACTTCGATCAGATCCAGCATGAGGTCGTCGAGGCGCTCAGCTTCGAACTGCGCGCTGGCGGCCAGCTCTTGCTGGAGCGGTTTCAGTTCGCCGGCGTGGCCCTGGATGAGGGCGTACAGCGAGAGACGCAGCCGCTGCAGCGGGTCGCGCAGCTTCTGCGATGCGACGGAGAGAAAGCGCGTCTTGAATCGGTCGACTTCGGCGATGGCGGTTACGTCCTCCAGCAGGGTTACGGCTCCCAACAGCTTGCCTTCGCTGTCGCGCATGGGCGTGGTGCGCAGGCGAAAGCTGAGGTCAGCTTTGCCAATGCGCAACGGCATCAGGGCGGCCTCGCCCTCTTCGCCGGTGGAAACACGCTGCATGGTGACCGCGGTGCGGATGGCGCTCAGGATTTTGTCGCCGCCCGGCGTGCTGGCCAGCACCATGCGGTCGGCTTCAGGATTTTGCGAGGAGCCGCCGAGCAGCTCGACGGCGGCCTGATTGAGCTTAAGCACCTGGCCCTTGCCGTCGGTGACGATCACCGGCTCGAAAATGGAGCGTACGACGGCGTCGCTGAGCTGGAACTCCAGTTGGCGCCGTCCGGATTCCGTCTCGCGCAGATCGCGCAGGCGGATGGCGAGGCGGTTCAGTTCCGTGGCGATGGCGCCCAGGTCGTCTTTCGATCGCCATTCCACCCGCTGGTGCAGGTCGCCCTGCCCGATGCGGCGGGCCACGCGGGCGGTGTGGCGTAGGGGAATGATGACCAGCACCAGCATGATGGCGGAAATCACGATGGCGGCCACGATGGAGAGGCCGCACGCTGCGATCAGCCGCGCGCGCAGGCCCTGCTGCTGACCGTGCAGATCGCCCACCACCGAGTTGCGCAGCGCCGTCACATTGCTGAGATCGCGGTTGAGCTCAAGTTCGAGAACATCCACGTCACGGGTCAGAACGACGGGATCCGCAGGGGGATGCTGCGCCAGCCGGGTATGTTGTTCGGCGAGAGATTCGATACGGATGCTGTCGTCGAAGTTTCGCACGTCGCTCGCGGCGGACTCCAGCCGCGCCTGCGTTCTGTTGGCCTGGCTGCGGAACTCGGCCAGAGAAGCGGTGCCGGTAGCCATGCGCGCGGCGATCAGCTCCTCATGCACCATGGCGGCGCGGGCGGACGCCAGGGAGGACACCGCGCTGTCAGCCACGTGGACCTGGGCGTCCAGCGCACCGAGGTGCACGAACGAGGTTCGCACCAGCATGCTGACCGTGGTCACCAGCGCCACGAGCAGAACGCAGCCGAGAATGAGCCGTTGATAAAGACCCAGCATGAGGGAAGACGCGAGACGCTATCAGTCCAGAGGTTAGAGTCTCGGAGGCATCGATGCAAGCGACGGTTCGCCGGCTAGTGGCCTCCGCGATAGCGGGCCAGCACATCGTTCAGCGTCAGGACGCCTTCCAGCGTGCCGCGGCTGGCGCGGTTCTGGATGGGCAGCACGGGCCACCGCGGGAAGTAGTGCAGAGCCGTATCCAGAGGCATGTCAGGGAAAAGCTGGGGCAGGCGATCGGGCTTCAGCGCCCGCAGCACCGGCGCATCGGGCGTAAGGGTGACCGACGCGGCGGTCAGATCCTCGGCGCTGAGAGCATACCAGCAGGCGTCCGGAAGGCGCACGAGGCAGGCATGCGCTTTGGTTTGCGCCATTACGTCCGTGACGGACTGCAGCATGTCGCTGTCGCGCACCACGGGCACATCGACCGGCTGCAGCGCATCCTCGATATGCAGCTGCGGTTCTTCGCGCTGTTCTTCCATGGAGGGCAGATCGAGGCCGTCCTGATGGGTGAAGATTTCGAAGATTCCCACCGGCTGCAGGCTGCGCGAAATGAGAAAAGCCAGGGTGTTGGCGAGAATCACCGGCAGAATGATGTCGTAATTGCCGCTGATCTCCAGCACCATGAAGACCGACGTGAGCGGGACGCGCAGGAATCCGGCAAAAAGGACGCCCATGCCAACCAGCGCGTAGGTGCCGACCGTGCCGCTCAGGCCGGGGAAGAAATGCCTCTCGAAGGCGCCCACGGCGCCGCCCAGCATGGCGCCGATAAAGAGGGTTGGCGCGAACATGCCGCCTGGGGTTCCGCTGGAAAACGAAACCGTGGTCGCCAGGAGCTTCAGCAGCGTGAGCGCGACCAGGACTTGCCAGATGAACTGACCGTGCATGGCCTGATCGATAACCTCATAGCCGACGCCCATCACCTGCGGGAAGCCGAAATAGCCGATGGCTCCGACCATCAGGCCGGCCACGGCGGGCTGCGCATAGAGCGACCAGCGGGGCAGGGCACGCAGGCGAGGACGCAGAAATCCGAGCACGGCCGCGAACAGTGGCGCCAGCAATCCGCCGATAACCCCCAAAACCGCATAGGCCAGCAACTCGCGCGGGTCGCGAACCTCCAGGATCGGGATACGGAACATCGGCTCGACGCCGAGGAAGCCGCGCACCACCACCACGCTGGAGATCGCGGCCAGCACCAGCGAGCCGAGTACGGAGGCGCTCCAGCTGCCGATCACCTCCTCAATGACGAACAGAATGGCCGAGATCGGCGCGTTGAAGGCGGCAGCCAGTCCCGCTGCCGCGCCGATGGGCGCGAACATGCGCAGGCGGCGGCGCGACATGTTGAGTTTTCGCGCGATGATGGACGCGACGCCGGCGCCGATCTGCAGGGATGGGTCCTCGGGGCCAAGCGAGTGACCAGCTCCAATGGCCAGAGCGGCGGTGATGAATTTGCCGATGACGGTGCGAAAAGAAATGTATCCGTCGTAAACGTACAGCGCGGCTTTGGTCTGGTTGACGCCGCTGCCGCGCGCGGCCGGGAAAAACCAGATCACCAGAACGGCAACCACCAGACCGGCGATGGCCGGCATAAAAATGAGGCGAAGCTGGCCGGCATGGGGCGCGGAGCCCAGCGTCAGCAGCTTGACCCACTCAATCGCGATGCGGAAGGCGACGACCAGGAGGCCGGACAGGATCCCGATGAAGATGGAGAGCACGAGGAAGAGGAGTTCGTCCCGCGTGGGCGCGATCCGCTCCAGCGTGGCGGCGAACGTTGCCGGTTTCCCTGCCCCAGACTCGAGCTCCGCGCCTGCCAGAGCAGGCGGAAGGGGCGCGGTTTCCATGGGGTGGATTGTAGGTTCCGGCATCTATTCCTGTTCCACCGCGCCTGGGTTCTGGGCAATGCGCAGCAGGATGGCGTCGTCCCCGGTGGGTGCGCCGCAAACCTGCGCGGTCACCGTCTCAGTGTCGTACTCCAACCGCAGGATGGTCTGATTCAAGTCGGGATTCTGCTCGAGCTGATACAGAGTAATTTGCTGCGGAATCTGGGTCCAGCGGCTGACGAGGGGAGCGAGTTTGGTGGAAGCAGGTTGCGTCATGGCGCAGGCGGTAAGGCGGGCATGCGCCAGATTTTTGCCGGCAAGGACTCGCTGGGCACGAACGCGGGCAGGCAGATCGCTCGCGGGGTACAGCATCAGGACCCGGTTGGCCGTATCCAGCATCTTCCGGTCGCCGGCGATGGCATCCTGGGGCAGCGACTTGCTCTTAGGATTGCCGAGCTCGCGGCCCAGATAGGCGGCAGCGACTCGATACCTGCCGAGATAGAACGCCGCTCGACCGGCGCCTTCCAGCGCAGGCACGGGAGGTACGCGCCGAGCCGCAATCGACCGATAGAGATTCAGCGCATCGGGCAGATCCTGGGCCTGCTCCAGCATGTCCGCAATCTGGAGGAGCGCTGCCAGATCGTCGGTGGGCGCGTTGCTGGCGGCGATCAGCAGTTGCGCCCGGGCTTTGTCGTACTGGTGCTGTGCGATCAGATAGCCCGCCATCTCCAGCCGAACCTCGCGGTGCCGCTCGTAGCCGTTGCCCTGCCAGGTGCCATCGAGAGAGGACTGATAGCGGAGGATGGCCAGCGGCACGTTTCCCTGTTTGGCGGCGAGCCGGGCGAGCTGCAGGTTGATCATGCCGTCGCCGGGCGCTGATTCGCGGAGGGTATTGAAGTAGGCGAACGCTTCCTGGGTGCGGCCCGCCTGGGCCAGTGCGGTGGCCAGGTCAATTTCGGTATCGCGGTCCGGGACATAAGCCAGCGCCGAGCGCAGCGACTCGATGGCGGGGCCGGGTTTGCCGGCGTTCAGATCTGCCACGCCGCGGGCTTTCCATCGCGCACCCAGCAAAGCCTGATGATCGATAAACGAGCGATGGAGAAGCCAGGTGCAGACGAAGAGGGCTACCGTGATCAGAAGAAGAATAAGAAGGGAAACGGTATCGTTCAGAATCAACCGGCGTCTGGCCAGCCGTTCTTCCGGCGTCAGGACTATGCCTCTCTGGGAACTCGTCGCCATTCTCTGTCTACTATCTTCCCAGATTTGATCCGCTAATCGGACATCTGCTCAGATGCAGGCAAATTTCCAATGGGCAGGAGGGGCGAGGTAGCATGGGGGAGACTGGATGCGACCCATGGCGGCCATGACCCTCGACGACAAGCAAAAGGCGCTGGAGGCGCGGCTGCGCAGCCTGGGCAGCGTGCTGGTGGCCTATTCGGGGGGCGTGGATTCGGCCTTCCTGGCGTGGGCGGCGCATCGCGTGCTGGGGGATCGGATGCTGGCGGTGCTGGCGGATTCCGCCTCGCTGGCCAGGAGCCATTACCGGGACGCGCTGGCCTTTGCCGAGGAAAACGGCATTGCTCTGCTGATTGTGGAGACCCAGGAGCTGGAACACGAAGCCTACGCGGCGAATGGACCGGATCGCTGCTTCCATTGCAAGGATGAGCTGTTCCGGGTGCTGGAAGCGGAGCGAGCCAGACGGGAGTTTGCCGCGGTTGCGTATGGCCTGAATCTGGATGACGGCCAGGATTTCCGCCCCGGGCAGCGGGCGGCTCAGGAGCATCAGGTGGTTGCTCCGCTGGCAGAGGCCGGGCTCACGAAGGCGGATATCCGGGCGCTGGCGCAGGTTGCCGGTCTGCGCGTGTGGGACAAGCCGGCTTCCGCCTGCCTTTCGTCGCGGATTGAGTATGGCCGCCGCGTGACCCCCGAAGCGCTGCGCCAGGTAGAAGAGGCTGAGGAAGCTCTGCGCGCGCTGGGGCTGCGCCGCTTCCGCGTCCGCCACCATGGAAGCGTCGCCAGGATTGAGATCGCCCCCGAAGAGATGGCGGCGGTGTTGACGCCGGAGGCGTTCGCCAGCATAGCCGCCGCGGTACGAGGAGCCGGGTTTCCGTACGTCGCAGTCGACTGCGACGGGTATCGGTCGGGTTCGATGAACGAGTTGCTGCCTGCGGAGATGCTGGCGAGCCCGCGGGCCCGCTGAGTTCCACTATGAAGACAGTCAGGATCGAGTGCTTTGCCGGGATTTCCGGCGACATGCTGCTGGGCGCGCTGATCGATGCGGGAGTGTCGCCGGAACTGCTGCGGGAGGCCGCCGCGGCGCTGGGAATTGGCGCGGAGCTGCGCATTCGCACGGTGGAGAGAAACGGGATTCACGCCACCAAGGTGGATGTGCTGGAGCATGGGCATCCGGCGGAGGACCAGCATCACGCTCATGGGAAACACGAACATGAGACCGGCCATGCGCATCATCATGGCCGGAATTGGCCGGAGATTCGCACGCTGATTGCCGAGACGCCGATGGCCGAGGAAGCCAGACAGATCGCGCAACGTGCCTTCGCGCTTCTGGCCGAGGCGGAGGGCAAGGTGCACGCCATTCCCGCCGAGCAGGTGCATTTCCACGAAGTCGGCGCGGTCGACACGATCGCTGACATCGTGTGCGCGTCAGTGGGCGCGGCCTGGCTGATGCGCGAGCGCGCTGTGATGGAATGGCGCTGCTCGGCGGTGAACGTCGGCAGCGGGTTTGTGCATTGCGCGCATGGCCGGATGCCGGTTCCTGCTCCAGCGACGGCGGAGTTGTTGCGGGGAGTGCCGACGTATTCGGCGGGCCCGGCGATGGAGCTGACCACCCCCACCGGTGCGGCCATGCTGCGCGCGTTGGAGTGCAAGTTCGAAGAGGGGCAGCCCTTCACGGCAGAAACCATCGGCTACGGCGCCGGCAGCCGCGATCCCGAAGGATTTGCCAACGCGTTGCGGCTTTCCGTTGGGACTGCGGCCCCGAGCCGGGCGGAGAAAAGCAGCTTTCTCACCGACGGCGTGGTGGTGCTCGAGTGCGCTCTGGACGATGCGACGCCCCAGGCGCTGGCGCATGCCATGGAGCTCGCGCTCGAAAATGGCGCGCTCGACGCGATGGCCGCTCCGGTCACCATGAAAAAGGGCCGCCTGGGCACGCTGCTGACGGTGCTGTGCCGGCCGGACCATGAATTCGCTCTGACGCGGCTGCTGTTTCGCGAGACAACGACGCTTGGCATTCGGCGGCGCGCGGAAGAACGTTCGATTCTGGACCGCGAATTCGTCATCGTCGAAACCGCCTACGGAAAAATTCGGGTGAAAGTCGCATCGGCGGCTGGAGAAACTCTGAACGTGATGCCTGAGTATGAGGATTGCCGCCGTGCCGCGCGGGAACACGGCATTCCGTTGCGCGCTGCCATGGAGGCGGCGCTGGCAGCGTACGGCGAAACACAAAGGGCAAAGGCATGACCCGCGAGACGATTCTGGAATTGCTCGAGCAGGTGCAGTCCGGGGCAACGACGCCGGCGACGGCGCTGCGCCAGTTGGCAAAGCTGCCCTACGAGGACGCAGGCTTCGCTCGCATCGATCATCATCGCTCGCTGCGGCTGGGCTTGCCGGAAGTCATCTACGCCGCGGGCAAGACTCCGGAGCAGACCGCGGAAATCTTCGCGCGCATGGCCGCGGCAGGCGGCAGCGTGCTGGCGACGCGAGCCACTGCCGAAACGTATGCCTCGGTACAGGCACTCGTTCCGGCGGCCGTTTGGCACGAGACGGCGCGGATCATCGGGCTGCGCGGCGGCGACACTCCCAAACCATCCGGCACAGTTGCCGTGATCTGTGCGGGGACCAGCGATTTGCCGGTCGCGGAGGAAGCCGCGGTGACGGCGGAGTATCTGGGCCTGAACGTGGCGCGGATCTGCGATGCGGGCGTCGCGGGGCTGCACCGCATCCTCGCTGAGCGCGAGACGCTGGACGGCGTGCGCGCAGCGATTGTGTGCGCGGGCATGGAAGGGGCGCTGCCCAGCGTGGTCGGCGGGCTGGTGGCGGCGCCGGTCATCGCGGTTCCCACCAGCGTGGGCTATGGCGCGGCGTTTGGCGGAGTCGCGGCCCTGCTGGGCATGCTGAATTCCTGCTCGCCCAACGTCTGCGTGGTGAATATCGACAACGGGTTCGGAGCCGCGTATGTGGCCGCGATGATGGTGCGCGGCACCGCCGTGTAGTCTGGACGATTCAGGCGCTGACAGCGCTGCTCTTTGGCTTCCGCGACATCAGCCAGATCAGCCAAAGCACGGCAAGCAGGGAAGCCGCGCCGGCGATGGCCAGAATCCGCAGCACCGCGACCGTGTAGCGCCCCTGGGAAGGCGAGTAGTTGCAGCAGTAGAGCAGGATGAGGTCGCTGAGCGTGCCGATGCGCCGGGTGCTGGCCGAGATGAGCGCCAGGCGGACGTCGCGTGACTGGAAATCCACGCCGAAGAGGTACTTGGATACGCGCCCGTCCGGCGTAATGATCATCACCACGCTCGAGTGGGCAAACTGGTTCATCTTGCCGTCGGGACCGGGAACGCGCACGTAGTGAAAGCCGGTGGCGTGCGTCAGATCATCGATCGAGGCCTGCGGGCCGGTGACGAAGTGGACCGAGTCCGACGCCGAAGCCGGGGCGTCCAGCATGGAGAGGAACATCTTCTTCTTCATCGCGCCGTCAGCCGGAGTGTCGGCAGGATCGAAACTGGCCACGAGCACGTTGTACTGATTGCCCACCTGGAAACCGGTCTGGCGCAGCGCCGTGGCCATGCCCTGCAACACCTGCGGGCAGAGCAGCTTGCAGTTGTAATACATCAGTTCCAGCATCACCGGCCGATTGTCGCGGAAATAATCGCCGAGTTTGACCTGCTGGCCCGTGGAGTCGATGAAGGAATCGCTGAGCGGCAGCGAGCGGCCCAGATTCTGATCGATTCCGGCGTGCTTTTGCCAGGCAGGGGCCTGCTGGGCGATTGCGCCAACGGGGCGATCGGCGGAATATTGCGCGCAAGCCGGGGCACCGCTCAGCACGATGCCGGCCAGGATCATGAGGACCAGAGGAATGCGACTGCGGTTCACAATGTCAGGATACGCCGCAAACTCCGCATTCATGGCAGCGGCGCGAGAGGGACGGTTTTTCCTGTGCGCACCGACTCCCGCGCCGCGTCGAGAATCTGCATCACGATCACATTCGTGTCGAGCGAGGTTAAATCGTCGTGTGGCTGAACTTGCCCGCGCAGCACGGCAGCCAGATAGTGCAGCGAACTGTCCTGCGGTGGCGCCAGCGGCGGCGCAGACACGATGTCGTCCGGCGCGGTTTCACTGAACCGCTCCTGCACCTGCGTTGGGTTCAGCGCGAAGGCGTACGCCCTGGTGCCGTACACCTCCATGTCCTTTACGCCGAAGGTCCAGTTCCACGAGGGGAGCAACACCGCCTGAGCCGTGGGATAGCGCAGGATGATGGTTGCGTCATCGTCGACGCGCGGATAGGTCTGCGGCTTGTCAGTCTGCGCCACCGCGGTCACGCTCGCGGGCGTCTCGCCGTGCATCAGCCACGTCGCCAGATCGGCCCCGTAACATCCGAAGTCATACAGCGAGCCTGCGCCGTTTTGCCTGGGGTCGGTCAGCCAGGACAGAAACTCCGGACCCACGCCGATTTCCTTTGGCCCCTGATGGCCGTCGCGCACGATGATCTTGCGGATCTCCCCCAGCCGCCCCGCTTGCGCGAGGTCGTACACGGCGCGGTTGCTCGCGTACCAGGTAGTCTCGTAATTCACCAGGACCTGGATGCCGCCGCGCCGCGCCGCGCTCCGGATGGCCAGCGCGTCCGCCAGCGAGAGGGTGAGCGGCTTCTCGACCATCACGTCCAGATGATGCGCAGCCGCGGCCTCGATAATGGGGCGATGCTCGGCGATCGACGTATACACCAACAACGCCTGCGGATGCCGATGGGCGAGCAGATCGTCGAGCGAGTCGTAGAAGAGGCCTGGATCGAGATGGAACTGGCGCTCGTATTTCGCGCGCAGCGCGGCGTTGGCGTCCACAATGCCCACCAGTTGCGCATCGTGCTGATGCGGGAATGCCCCCAGAAAGCCCTGCACGTGGTCGTGCTCCAGGCCCACGATGGCCACGCGGACCGGCGCGGGCTGCGCGACCAGCGGCACGGCGACGACCAGGAAGAGGAGCACCGTGGGGAAGATCAGGAAACGCCTCGATCGAACCGGCATACAGCGTATGTTACCGCCGCGCGTCAATCTGCCGCGGAGATCGCCTGCATTCGTTGCCAGCCTTCCTGGCCGGGTGTTAGCTTGAAATCTGACTCATTCCTCGAAGGAAAATCATCCGCATGCAGACCAGCTATAACGGACTTGCCTTGCCCCGGGACGGCGAGGCGATCCAGTATGCCAACGGGCAATATCAGGTTCCGGATCATCCGATCATTCCATTCATCGAAGGCGACGGCACCGGCCGCGATATCTGGCGCGCCTCGCAGCGAGTTTTCGATGCCGCGGTCGAGAAGGCCTATGGCGGCAAACGCGCCGTGAAATGGTTTGAGATTTTTGCCGGCGAGAAGGCCTTCCGCGAATTTCAGACCTGGCTGCCCGACGACTCCGTGAAAGCTGCGACGGATTTCCGCGTCTCCATCAAAGGCCCGCTCACCACGCCGGTCGGCGGCGGCATCCGCTCGCTGAACGTCGCGCTGCGCCAGATCATGGACCTGTACGCCTGCGTGCGCCCCGTGAAGTACTACCAGGGCGTGCCCAGCCCGGTGAAGCATCCGGAAAAGCTCGACGTGGTCATCTTCCGCGAGAACACGGAAGACGTCTACGCGGGCATCGAATTCAAAGAGGGAACGGCCGATGCGAAGAGGCTGATCACGTTCCTGAACGACGACCTTCTGAAGGGCGGCAAGAAAAAGGTGCGCCTGGATTCCGGCGTGGGCATCAAGCCGATCTCGATTACGGGAACCAAGCGCCTGGTGCGGTACGCCATCCGCCATGCGCTGGAGAAGGGCCTCAAAACCGTGACGCTGGTGCACAAGGGCAACATCCAGAAATTCACTGAAGGCGCTTTTCGCGAGTGGGGTTATGAAGTAGCCGTCGACGAATTCCGACAGCACGTGATCACCGAGCGCGAGAGCTGGATTCTTGGCAATGTGGAAGCCAACCCCGGCCTGAGCGTGGAGCAGAACGCCGCCATGATTGAGCCCGGCCTCGAGTTTGCGAACGAGGAATTCCGCCAGACAGTGTATGCAGAGGTGAAGGGCGTGCTGGACGCGATCGGACAGTCGCATGGCAAGGGCCAGTGGAAGAACAAGGTCCTCATCAACGATCGCATCGCCGATTCCATCTTTCAGCAGGTCATCATTCGTCCGGGCGAGTACAGCATCCTGGCCTGCCCCAACCTGAACGGCGACTACATCTCCGACGCGTGCGCGGCGCAGGTGGGCGGGCTGGGCATTGCGCCAGGCGCGAACATCGGCGACGGCTACGCCGTCTTCGAGGCCACGCACGGCACGGCGCCGAAATATGCGGACAAGGACGTCATCAATCCCGGTTCCGTCATGCTGTCCGGCGTGATGATGTTCGAGTTCCTGGGCTGGCATGAGGCGGCGAAGCTGATTGAAAGCTCGATAGAGAAGACGATCCAGCAGAAGTTCGTCACGTACGATTTCGAGCGCCAGATGCAGGGCGCGACCAAGGTGAGCACCAGCGAGTTCGCGACGAGAATGATCGGGAACATGTGAGCCGGTGGCCAGTAGCTGGCAGCCCGTCGCGGGTTCGGTCGCGGCTGAGGGCGAACAGCTTCCGGCTACTGGCTACGGGCGACTGGCTACTGGCTACAGCTAATGAGGAGAGAAGTTATGCGTAAAAAAGTAACGATTGTGGGCGCGGGAAATGTGGGCGCCACCGCGGCGCACTGGATCGCGTCGAAAGAACTGGCGGACGTCGTGCTGATCGACGTGGTCGAGGGCGTGCCTCAGGGCAAAGGCTCGACCTTCTCGAAGCCATGCCGATTGAAAAACCGATTGCCGCATCATCGGCACGAACGACTACGCCGATACCGCAAACTCAGATATCGTCGTCATCACGGCGGGCATCCCGCGCAAGCCGGGGATGAGCCGCGACGATCTGCTCAACACGAACTACAAGATCATGTCCGACGTGGTGGGCAAGGTCGCCGCGAATTCGCCCGAACTGCATCCTCATCGTCGTTTCCAATCCGCTCGACGCCATGGCGCAGGCCGCGTTCCGGCAGTCGAAGTTCACCGCGACCGCGTGATCGGCATGGCCGGCGTGCTGGATTCGGCGCGCTTCCGCACCTTCATCGCCGAGGAGCTGAACGTCTCGGTGGAGAACGTCACCGCGTTCGTGCTCGGCGGCCACGGCGACACCATGGTGCCGCTGCCGCGCTACTCCACGGTCGCCGGCATCCCGATCACGGAGCTGATGTCGAAGGAGAAGATCGACGCCATCGTCCAGCGCACCCGCGATGGCGGCGCCGAGATCGTGAAATATCTGAAGACCGGCAGCGCCTATTACGCGCCGTCGGCCGCCGCGGTGGAGATGGTCGAGGCCATCCTGAAGGACAAGAAAAAGGTTCTGCCTTGCGCGGCATATCTCGAGGGCGAATACGGCATCAACGGCTTCTTCGTCGGCGTGCCCTGCAAGCTGGGCATCGCGCGGCATCGAGCAGATCCTCGAGATCAAGCTGACGGCCGAGGAAGACGCGGCGCTGAAGAAGAGCGCGGCCGCCGTGAAGGAACTTTGTGCGGTGATCGGCGTTTAGGACTGGCCGTCCAGGCGGAGGGCGCTTCGCGCGATGTGGGGCGCCTGATTATTCCCTGGCGCGCAAAAACGCGATCACATGGTCGGCTTCCACTACGCCCACCAGGCGGTCGCGATTATCGATCACCGGCAGCGCGCGCAGGTTGTACTTATCGAACAGCTCTGCGACTTCATTCTCATGCTCGTCCGCCCGGCAGGAGACGAAGCGCGGATCGGTGAGCACCTCCAGCCGCGTTTCCGGACGCGCCAGAACCAGCCGCGCCAGCGGAACCACGCCCTGCAGCACTTCCTTTTCGTCGATCAAATAAAGCTCGGTAATGGTCTCCGGATCGCCTTCAAACGCCCGCAGCGCGCGGATGCCGTCCGCCACCGTGGCGTTGCGCGGCACCGCAACGTACTCCGTCGTCATGCGGCCAGCTGCGGAATCCTCGCGGAACTCCAGCAGCTCGCGGACCTCGCGCCGCTCTTCGGGATCCATCTCCTGCAAAATGGCTTCGCTGCGCGACTCCGGCAGCTCGGCCAGCAGGTCCGCGGCCGCGGAAGGGTCCATCTCCTCCACGATGCCGGCTGCGGTCTCAGAATCCAGCGCCTGCACCAGTGACTTCTGCAGCTTCGGCTCGACCTCTTCCAGCGTGTCCGCGGCTACTTCTTCGTCCAGCGTCCGCAGGACGGCTTCGCGTTCGGCCGGCGCCAGCTCTTCCAGAATGTCGGCGATGTCCGAAGGGTGCAGTTGCGCCAGCCGCTCGTGCTCGATCTTCAGCTTCACGCGGCGCGCGGGGTCCACCTCGATCATGTCGACAAAGTTCCAGGGAATGATCCGCGCAGGGAACTTTGTGACCAGGCCTTCCAGAGTCCGTCGAGGCAGCGCACCCGTCAGCAGCCGGCGCAGGGCGCCGCGGATGCCGACCTCCACCTCCGTGACGCAGAGTTGGTCGCCCGATCCGTTCGCGGGCATCCAGCGCAGGTTCACATCGTTCACGCGGACCACCTTGCGTCCGTGGACGTCGATGATCTGGCGGTCCAGAAGGTCCTGGCGCAGGAAGATGAAGCCTTCGTCGCCGCGCAACGGAGTCAGGGTTGCGTCCGGACGCAGTTCCAGCGCGCCGCTGGGCGTCCAGCGCACGTCTTTTGAGGCGACCAGTTCCAGTCCCTTGCGCGTTTTCAGCACCAGCCCGGCCACGCGCCCCGCATCGGCGCCGGTGCCCACTGCCACGTCGCGCAGCTTTCCGCGCAGGAAGCCGCGCACGCTGGTCACGGGGGTGCCCAACACGGCGGTCAGCGTTTCGAAAACAAGCGGCTCCGACATGGATGAGAAGCTCTGCGCACGAGTGTAACAGCGGCTGCTCTGATTGGATGCGGGCGCTGGCGCGATTCTCCTCGAGTGTTCGCAAAGCAGTAACCGGCAAAGGACAGGCGGGTTCCCGATTGACTGAGGCACTATCTGCCTCTACACTCAGCCGTGGGCGCGCCGGTGGAGCGAGAAGCTCTGCAAGCCGTCGCCGCCAGCGAGTCCGGCACCCTCCATGTCTTCTGGCACAACCCGCTACGCGCCTAATCCCGATCGTGTGAAGCTGGTCGTCGCTTCCTCGGTGATGCTCACCTTTATTTCGTTTTGGCGAGCCGCCGCGGTAGTGCTCAACGACCTGGGATCGTCGGCGTTCTACGCCGGCGGCATTGCCGAGCAGGCCGTGGGCAAGGCGGCGCCCTGGTTCATCCTGGGCGTAATGCTGTTTTCCTTCGCGGTGCGCGCGGTGTACGTGGAAAGCTGCTCCATGTTCACCCGCGGCGGCGTCTACCGCGTGGTCAAGGAGGCTCTGGGCGGCAATTTCGCCAAGATCAGCGTGTCCGCGCTGATGTTCGACTACATCCTCACGGGGCCGATCTCCGGCGTCTCCGCGGGCCAATACATCACGGGCCTGCTGAATGAGCTGCTCCAGCAAGGCGCGGTTCATGGATGGCTGCCGGGCTGGCTGATGGCCGGTCCGCATCTGGCAAGCGTCCTGCCCATGAACGGCACGTCGGCCGTTTTTGCCGCTGCGGTCACCCTCTATTACTGGTGGCTCAACATCAAAGGCATCGAGGAGTCCACCGACAAGGCCCTGGCCGTCATGCAGATCACCACCGTGATGGTGGTGCTGCTGCTGGCGTGGGGATTCTTCACGGCGTGGCATCGCCACGCCAGCCTGCCGCCCTTGCCCACGCCCGCGAACCTGCACTTCGCGCCCGACGCGCTCGGGTTCCTGCGCAGATCGAAGCTGGCCGGCACGCTCGGGCTTTTCGGCGTGCTGATGGCGTTCGGGCACTCCGTCCTGGCCATGAGCGGCGAGGAAACCCTGGCCCAGGTGAACCGCGAAATCAAGCACCCCAAGCTGAAGAACCTGAAGCGCGCGGCGATTGTGATCGCGATCTACAGCTTCATCTTCACCGGCGTGGGGACGCTGCTGGCCACCATGATCATCCCGGACTCGGTGCGCGTGCCGGTGTACGCGAACAACCTGATCGCCGGCATGGCCATGTACATGGCGGGCCCGATGACGCTGCGCATCATCTTCCGCGTCTTCGTGGTCATCGTTGGGTTCCTGATTCTCTCCGGCGCCATCAATACCTCCATCATTGGGTCCACGGGCGTGATGATGCGCGTGGCCGAGGACGGCGTGCTGACGGACTGGTTCCGCAAGCCGCACCGGCGGTTCGGCACCAGCTACCGCATCGTCAATTTGGTTGCCGGGATGCAGTTGTTCACCATCATCGTGAGCCGAGGCAACGTGATCACGCTGGGCGAGGCGTACGCCTTCGGCGTGATCTGGAGCTTCACCTTCAATTCGCTGGCGATGCTCGTCTTGCGCTGGAAATACCATGGCGAGCGCGGCTGGAAGGTGCCGGTGAATCTGCGGATCGGGAAGACCGAGCTGCCCATCGGGCTGTTCTGCGTCTTTCTCACGCTGCTGATGACCGCGACAGTGAACCTGTTCACCAAGAGCACGGCCACCGTGAGCGGCATCGCCTTCACGGTTGTCTTTTTCACGATTTTCGCGATCTCGGAAAAGAAGAATGCGCGAAAACACGCGCTGACCCAGCAGCAGATGAAGGAACATTTTCAGCTGGAGCAGCAGGACACCATCGGGCGCGAAGCGCTGCAGGTGCGCCCCGGCAGCGTGCTGGTGACCATGCGCGATGCCGCGAATCCCTATGCGCTGAAGTGGGCGCTGGCGCGAACCCGCACCGATCAGCAGGACATCGTTGTGCTCACCGCTCGCATGATGGGCGCGGGCGGCCCGGAGTACGTGGAGAACCAGCTCTTCAGCGAACACGAGCAGATGCTGTTTACGAAGGCAGTCTCCGTGGCGGAGAGCTTCGGCAAGCACATTTCGCTGCTCGTGGTTCCGGCGGGCGATGTCTTTGCCGCTCTGGTGCAGGCGGCGAACTCGCTGGAAGTTTCCGCCCTGGTGTCTGGCTTGTCCACGCGGATGTCCTCGGCGGAACAGGCGTATCACGTCGGCCAGGCCTGGGAAAATCTGTCTGAGCCCAAGCGCCAGTTCACGTTCTACGTCATCATGCCGGATGGCGGGGCGGAGTCCTTCCACATTGGGCCGCATGAGCCCGCGCTGCGCGCCGAAGACGTTCAGCTGGTCCATCGGCTCTGGCTGAATTTCCTGCGCGATCCGGAAATGCAGGGGTTACACCACAGCGACATCGTCACGTATGCGCTCACGCGCCTGGCTACCGAGTATGCGCGCGATAAGCAGGAAACCCTTCGCGAGCTGCGCCGGTACACCCAGGATGGCCAGCGAGACAGCAACGTTGGCATCAGCTATCGGCCGCCGGAACCCGGGGATCGTGCCATTCCGCCGCCGCGCCCACCGGCCGACGACGAGCCGCTCTAACGCGAAACCAGCGATGCTATAGCCTTTTGAGATCGGTTCAGTGCGGCTTTCTTCGGCGGAAAGCCGCGTCGGGGCCTGTGGCTTCGCGATACACCTTCGCTGGTTTCGCTCCAGAGCGCAGCTCGGGCTTGTTGCTACAGGGTCCGCCGGAACAACGGCGTGGCGAGCAGCAGCGATCCGATGCCAAAGGCAAAGAGGAAAAAGAGATCGCGTTCAATGGAGACGATGCCGCCGTCCTTGATCAGGATTTCCTTCAGTCCGTGCACCGCGTAGGTGAACGGATCGACGACAGCGATGGCTCGCAGCCAGGGCGGGAAGGCCTCGACGGGATAAATCGCGCCGCTGGGGAAGAACAGCAACGTGTTCAGCACGCCGAACATAGCGCGGGGCACCAGCGGGTCATCGACCCGCACCATCAGCAGGAACATCATCCCGTTGAACGCGATCGACGTCGCCACGATCAGCAGGGCCAATTCCACGACGGCTTCGGGATGAAAGATGACCCCTAACCCGGCGAGCAGCGATCCAATCACCGTGAGGCAGATGCCGGAGAGCACCGCCTTGATGGCGCCGGCGACATTCAGCCCCATCACCAGCTCCAGGCGCGTGATCGGCGTGACCAGATAGCCTTCGTGCACACCTCGCGCTTTGTCGTCGATGTACAACATGCCGCCGCCGATCATCACGGAGACATACATCGCCAGCGCGATGGAGCCGGCCAGCAGGAACTTCATGTAGGCGATGTACGGATACAGCTCGACGATCTCCAGCGTGATGTTCTGCACCACTTTCGGCTGGACCAGCGGCGCATTGAGCGCGTCCACCAGCGACTGCATCTCGGTCTCGACCGCGCTCGAGACAAACTGGTCGGAGTTATCGACGATCAGGCCGATCTTCGGCGACTCGCCCGCCAGTACGCGGCGCGAATACTCCTTCGGGATGACGACCGCGGCGTCGAGCTTGCCGGTCTGCACGGCGATCCTGGCCGCATCTTCGTCGGTGTAAGAAACGGTGTAGAACGTTCGGATGTTGGCTTCGACGTCCTGAAACGCTTCCTGCAGCTTCACCGCCTGCTCGCCATGGTCCAGATCCACCACGCCCATGCGGGCGTGCGTCACTTTGCCGCCGAAAGCATTGCCCAGAATGATGAGTTGCACGAGGGGCAGCATCATCGACATCAGCATCAGTGCGGGCGAGCGGAAGAATTTGCGCAGTTCGCGCTCCACGATGGCCATCATGCGGTTCATGGGCGCATCCCCGGGCGGTCCGGCATCAGGAAGCTGACCGTCTTCACCTGTTCGTCGCGCAGTTGCCGTCCCGTGTAGTACACGAACACGTCGTCCAGGGTGGTGTTCTGCACGCTCAGCGCCGTGATGGGATCATTGGATTTCAACGCCAGCTCCACCAATTGCGTGGTCGTCAACCCGCCATCGGAAGTCATGACGCGGTACGCGCCCGTGCCGTGCGACTCCACACTGGTGACGCCGGCCAGTTGCTTCAGGCGCTGCTCGCGCTCCGGCACATCGCCTTTGAAATGAACTTCCACGACGCTCGAACCCGGCACGCTCGCTTTCAGGCCCAGCGGAGTATCCAGCGCTACCAGCTTGCCGTGGTCCACAATCGCGATCCGGTCGCAGAGATTGTCCGCCTCGTCCATGTAATGCGTGGTGATCAGGATGGTCAGCTTCATGCTCGTGCGCAGGCGGTCCAGCATCTCCCACACTGCGACGCGCGACACCGGATCCAGCCCCGTCGTCGGCTCGTCGAGGAAGAAAATCCGTGGGCTGTGCACCAGGCCGCGCGCGATCTCCAGCCGCCGCCGCATGCCTCCGGAAAGCGTCTTGGTCTGCGCCTCGCGCCACTTCGTCAGGTCCACGGCTTCCAGCAACTGCGCGATGTTGCGCTCGCGCTGCGCTCGCGGCACGCCGTACAGCTTCGCGTAGATGGAGAGATTTTCCTCGACCGTCAGATCAATGTCGCTGGTCAGCGCCTGCGGAATCACGCCGATCAGGTGCCGCACCGCATCGGCTTCCCGCGAGACGTCGTGTCCCGCGATAAGCGCCCGGCCTTCCGTCACCGGGATCAGCGTCGTCATCATGCGGATCAGCGTGGACTTGCCCGCGCCGTTCGGCCCCAGCAACCCGAAGATCTCGCCGTCGGCCACCTGGAACGTGACCCCCTTGACCGCCTCGAAGCTGCCGTAGCGCTTGACGATGTTCTCCACGGCAATCGCCGGCGGCGGCGCGGCGCCCGGAGTGGGAGCGGCCGCCTTCATCGCTTCACCAGCTTGCTCTGCGGAATGATGACGTCGGCGATCATGCCGGGAACGTACTTCATCCCCGGGTTGGGAATCAGCAGCTTGATCTGGACGGCCTTGATGTCGCGCTTGCGGCGGCTCACGTCGCGCTGCGTGGCGAAATCCGCGAGCGCGGCCTTGGCGATCACGGTCCCCTGAACGCTTTCTCCGCTGGGCATGACGACCTGCAGCTTGTCGCCCAACTCGACGGAATCGGCATAGGTCTCCGGCAACGGCGCGTATACCCACGTCTGCGACAGGTCCATGATCGTGACGATGGGTGTCGCTGGCGAAACCACCTCGCCCTGCAGCGCGGCGCGCACGTTCACCACGCCGCTCACCGGCGAGTAGATCTTCGAGTAGTCCAGCTGCACCTGCGCCTGGCTGGCCAGCGCCTGGGCGTTGCGCAGATCGGCGTTGGTGGCGGCGACGGTCTGCGCAGCTGCCTGCTGCTGATACAGGTTGGCGCGCGCCGTCTGCACCGCGGCCTGCTGCGCGGCCAGGTTCTCGCGCGCGGATTCGACCGCGGCCTTGTCGGCATTCAGCGCCGTCACCATCTCATCGCGGGTTTGCTGGCTGTTGATGCCTGCCTTGGCCAGAGCCACGGCGCGCGTGGTATCGGCCTTTTGGTGCTCGTACTGCGCCTGCGCCTGATCCAGTTCGGCCTGCGCCGCGCGCACCTGCGCTTCCGCCTGCAGCAGTTGGCTGCGCGTATCGCCCACTGTTTGGAGTTCTGTCACTCGCGACTGCTGCAGCTTGAACGCATTGCTGCTGGCCACTGCCACGGCGGCATTGTGTGCATCAGCCAGATCCTGCGCCGCAATGGTGGCAATCAGCTGCCCCTGCTGCACGCGGTCGCCATCCTGCACCGCCAGCGACTCGATCTGCCCCTGAATGCGCGAACTCACGACCACCTCATTGGCGTCCACCGTGCCCACCAGATCCAGATCGTGGGTGCGATTGGTGGTGAAGAAGTAAACGCACAGGGCGATCACAAGGATGATGCCTATCAGGATGAAAATGCGATTACGGGGTTTCATGCGATCTGCTTCTCCCCAGACAGAGATTCCGGCATTGGCATAGCAGCCAGTACGCGTTTCGCAAGTCGCGCGCCCTGGCGCCGATCGACAAAAATGGTTTGGCCCAGATACTCGACCGCGGCGCGGCGGCGCGCGGCCATCGCCGCCGGTTCCAGTGGGTCGCCGGCGCCGATCAGGTGCATCATCGGCGCGCTGAGAAAGTAGAAAACGTTGGCGCCGAGCGCGGCATAGATCATCTGCATCCAGTCCACGTCGCAGAGCTCGCCGGAGCGGACGCCTTCCTCCGCGATCGTCTGCGCGCGCCGGAACATCGGCTCAAAAGCTGTCTGCGCCAGGATGCGCAGCGCATTGCCGCGGCCTTCGCGGAACCGGATCATCTCCTGCTGCATCAGGGTCTGGAATCCCCGCTGACACAGGATCCGGTCGAAGTGCTGCAGCGTAAAGCGCAGCATCCGCTCGCCGGGACTGCAGGTCATGTGCAGAACGGCGAGCGCGCTTTCCGCCACTTTTCCCGCTACCTCTTCCAGCGCCGCGGCGTACAGCGCTTCCTTATCGCGGAAGTAGTAGTAGAGCAGCGCTTTGTTCACATGGGCCGCTTTGGCAATCGCGACGGTGCGCGCGCCGGCCAGGCCATGCTCGCTGAATTCGCGGATGGCGGCCTGGAGGATGCGGAGCCGGGTCTGGTCGGCGCGATGGTGGGTTGGTCGCTTCATTGATTAACCGGTTAGTTAAAATCCTATGCCAGAACCTCAGATGCGCACAAGGGCGCCCGGATTCGAAAATGTGAATCTTTGGAGAAGGCCGGCCCCCCCGGAAGGGAAGCGCCCTCAGTGCCCGTGGCCCGTCGGCCAAACACGATTGTCGGTCGCCGGAGGCTCTTTCGGGTGCTTGTCAGCGTACCGGCCCAGCAGGAACATGGTCACGCCGAAGACCAGCATCACCACTCCCCAGATGAGATTGATGTTCATGCCCGCGGACTGCCCGTAAATCGAGCTGCCGCGCGTGACCGCGCCGAAGATCGAAAGGATCAGCCCGACGATCGTAAACATCAGGCCGAGCGGAATGCGTAAGTCGAGTTTCATAGCCGTTCGCCTTCCTCGCAATCCTAGCGGAAGATCAGGTTGAGGCAGATGCCAACCGTCAGCAGCCCGACGGCAATCACGGTGGGCCGCGCATACCACGCCATGTGATGCTCCACCGGCTTGGGCGTCAGCGAGTACACCAGCCCCACCAGCTCTTGTTCCGGCCGCGGCCTGGTGAACAGGCTGATCGTGAACGCGAGCACCAGGTTCACGGTAAAGGCGAAAATCGCCTGCCAGAAATCGAGCGCCATCTCGCTGGGATAGACGTGCACCACGTGGATCCAGCCGCCGTGGATGCCCGGCAGCGTCGCGGCCGGGATGGTGAGCCCGTGGTGGATCAGCGCGGCGAACGTGCCGCCCACCAGCCCGATGAACGCCGCATGGCCCGTCGTCTTCTTCCAGAACATGCCCAGCAGGAAGGTCGCGAACAGCGGCGCATTCACGATGGAGAACACCAGCTGCAGCGTGTCCATGATGTTGTTAAAGCCCATCACGACATAGGCCGTCCCCATGGAAATCAATATCCCCACCACGGTGGTCCATCGGCCCACCTTCAGGTAATGCTCGTCGCTCGCCCCTTTGTGGATATAAGACTGGTAGAGATCGTAGGTCCAGACGGTGTTGAACGCCGTCACGTTGCCGGCCATGCCGGACATGAAGCTGGCCAGCAGCGCGGTGAGGCCCAGCCCGAGAATGCCGGTAGGGAAGTAGTGCAGCAGCATGTTGGGGATGGCGAGGTCGTAGTCCAGGATGGGCTGGCCGTGCGTGTCGAGCATGATTTTGCCGGTAACCGGGTCCACCTTCGGCGGAATCAACCCGCGGCCCATCTGGGCGTACTGCGAATGGGCGGCGGAAGCCGTCATGCCCACGGGCGCGACGCCGGCCATCATGTGCTGGGTCACCATCGGAGTGGCAATGGCGATCAATCCCGGCAGAATCACCAGAAACGGGAAGAACATCTTCGGAATGGCGGCAATCAGCGGCACGCGCCGCGCGGATTCCTCGGAGTTGGCCGCCATCGCGGTCTGGATCACCAGAAAATCGGTGCACCAGTAGCCGAAGGACAGCACGAAGCCCAACCCGGCGACTAAGCCGAACCAGTCCACGCCCAGGGGGTTGGTGTGCGCGCTGCCCATGCCCTGCCAGGAGTGCAGATAAGCCGACGGCAGCTTTTGCCGCAGGCCGTCCCAGCCGCCGACGTTCTTCAGTCCGACCCAGACCAGCGGCAGGAACCCCGCGACGATGAGGAAGAATTGCAGGACCTCGTTGTAGATCGCGCTCGTCAGCCCGCCCAGGAAGATGTAACACAGCACGATGATTGCCGACAGCACGATGGCGATGTGGAAGCTCCACTCCACCGGCAGGTTGAAAGACTCGAGCGGCTTGTCAAAAATGTGCAGCGTCTGGATCAGCCGCGCCATGGCGTACATGGAGATGCCCGAGGAAAAAACGGTCATGCCCGCGAAGGTGCAGGCGTTCCACGCGCGCGTCTTTTCGTCAAAACGTAATCGCAGGAATTCCGGGACGGAACGCGCTTTCGACCCGTAATAGAACGGCATCATGAAGACGCCGACGAAGATCATCGCCGGAATCGCCCCGATCCAGTAGAAGTGACTGGTGACGATCCCATATTTGGCGCCGGAAGCCCCCATCCCGATCACTTCCTGCGCGCCCAGGTTGGCAGAAATGAAGGCCAGCCCGCAGATCCAGGCGGGCAGGGAACGCCCGGCCAGGAAGAAGTCCTTGCTGGTCTTCATGAAGCGCTTCAGGGCGAAGCCAATGCCCAGCACAAACACGAAGTACAGCAGCATGATGGCCCAGTCGACCGTCGTCAAATGCATGCTTCTGGTTTCCTTCCCATGCGACTTTGCAAGGGGATTGTTTGGAAGCCAATGTACACGGCGGCCTTTCTCACGTCCAGATCACGACGGGGCCGTCGCAGGCGCGCTTTCTGCATCTAACCAATCATCCCTCTCGGGAATGGGCCATGCAGAAACCAACCTGGGCACTTGCCCTCCTTTTCCCCGCCTCTCTCGCCGCCGCATTCTTGCTCGCCGCCTGTGGCAGCATCGCCGTTTCCGGCGCGTCCGCCAACACCACCATCGGCAATAATCCAGCTCCCGCGGCACCCACGCAGGCTCCGGCGCAACACCTGGCCGTCGCGGATGCCGAAAACAACCGGATCCTGATCTATGACGCTCCGTTCACCACCGATGAGAAGGCCTCCATCGTGCTGGGCCAGGCGGACTTTACCCAGCAACAGCCGAACCAGGGCGGCGCCGGGCCGGCGGACAACACGGTATCTTTCCCGCGCGGTCTGGCCATGGATGCAGCCGGCAACCTCTATGCCGCTGACTCCGGAAACTGCCGCGTGCTGCAGTTTCAGCCGCCGTTTGTCACAAACATGGACGCCAGCCTGATTCTCGGCGCGCCCCCGAATGCCGATGGATCGTGCGCCACGGGTCCGGCTGCCCTGGATACTCCCACTTCGGTCGCGCTCGATGCTCATGGAAACCTGTGGGTCGTGGAAGCGAATCGCGTGGCCGAATACACGCCGCCCTTCAGCAACGGCATGAGTCCCTCCGTGGTACTGGGACAGAGCAGCGCCAGCGGCGATCCATGCAATGCGGGCGCTCCGGCAAACGCCAGCGGCAATTCCCTGCCGACCGCAGCCACTCTCTGCAACGCGGTGGCCGCCGCTTTCGATCTTCAGGGCGACCTGTGGGTTACGGATACATTCAATGGCCGCGTGCTCGAGTACACGCCGCCTTTCTCCACCGGCATGGCCGCCACGCTGGAGTTGGGCGTCACCGGCGGGCAGCCGTTCACCTCGCCCGGCTGTTCGCCCTCACAGGCTTCCGCCACGGCAGTCTGCTTTCCCCAGGCGCTGGTATTCGACGCCAGCGGGAATTTGTGGGTGACCACAGCGTTCAACGGGATTTCTGAGTTTGCGCCGCCGTTCAGCAACGGAATGGCAGCGCAGATGACCTTCGCGCAGCCGCCTTTGAACGACAACGCTCCGCCGGCTGCCAACACCACGACGATTCCTTACGGGATCTTTCAGAGCAACAACGGAAATCTGCTGATTTCCGACAGCGGAAACAATCGCGTGCTCATCTTCGCGCCGCCCTTCGGTCCAGGGATGCAGGCGACGACGGTGATCGGCCAGCCGAACATGACCATCGGCACCGATACTCCCGGAGCTGCTGCGAACAAGCTGTGGTATCCGGTGGGAGTGCTGACGTTCTGAACCGCAGGCGTCAGAGCGACTGCGCGGGAATCATCGTCAAATCGTCCACCAGCCCGACTTCCTTTTGCACAAAGGGCTCGGCATAGCGCACGCCGGCCAGCGTGCCGTAGTGCTGCGCCTCAGCGAAGGTGCGCGCTCGGATTTCTCCTTCCGGAACAAAGAGCCCGCCGCCCTGCGCCTGATTCGAGTACTGCGAGCGGTAGGCCATCAGCGCGCGATGCCGGTCCTCGATGAAATCCGTGATGTCCACGACGAACGTCGGCCGCACGTCGGCGTACAGGCTGGCGTACACAATCTTGAAGGGGCGATGCGGCGCGGGGCCGGTGTCGACTTTTGCCAGCCCGGAATGGAAGCACGCTTCATATCCCAGCGTCGCGGCATTGTAGTGGTCGGGATGCCGGCCCGCCCAGTAGGGCAGGATGACGACACGCGGCCGCACCCGCCGCAGAATCGCGATCACCTTCAGGCGATTGGCCCAGGTGTTTTCCACCTGTCCGTCGGGAATGTCGAGCGCCTCGCGCCAGCCCACCCCCAGGATGCGCGCGGCTTCCGCGGCTTCGGCCGCGCGTTGCTCTGCGGTGCCGCGCGTGCCGGCTTCGCCGCGGGTCAGATCCAGGATCCCCGTGGAGACGCCCAGGGACTTCAGCCGCAGCAGGGTTCCGCCGCAGGTCTGCTCCACGTCGTCGCGGTGCGCGGCGATAGCGAGAACTTCGGCAATCGGCGGCTCAGCCATGCGGTTTCCGGGAAGGCCCGGCGCTCGGAATCAGTAAGTGGTGTTATCGCTGTCGCTGGTGGCGTCCATGTAGGCCACGTCGATCGCGGTGCCGCTCACGGTCACGTTGGCATTGTTCAGCTCCGACATGTCTGTGGTGCTGAAAATGTAGACCTGCCCGCCTTCGGCCGTATAGATCTTGTGCAGGCCAGTCACTGCGGCAATACCGGTGGCGTCGCCAAGGTACGAGCCGACCGTGGCCGTGTTCGTCGATGTGTTGAACATCGTCAGGCAGCCATATTCCACCTGCGCCCCGCCTTGCGCCTGCTGGTAGCGAACCCCGCGATCGCAGCCCGCGGAGCCGATCCACAAGGTGTTGTCGTCAGCGAAGACCATGCGGTTATGCGTCCCGTCGCTGATGGAATAAGTCCCGGTGACCGTACCCGCCGTTGTGTCCACCACAGTCAGATTTCCCGCAAAAAGGCCTGCCAGAGGCCCAGAGGACTGGAGTTGCTGGCCTGCCACGTACAACGTATTGCCATTGAAGATGGCGTCCGTCGCCCCGCCCGGGATTGGAATATTGTTCTGGGCCACCAGCGACAGTCCGCTGGCGCCGTAGCCGCCAGGGTTCAGCGAGCCGGCAGTGATGGAAATCGTGGTGAGGCTCGATGTGGTCCCGCCGCACTCCGGCCCGCAGTTCAGCACATACGCGGTGGTTCCATCGGCGGAAAAGACTGCCTTGATCGGATGATCGAAGCTGGCGGAAGCTCCGGTGCTCACCGGGAAGATGCACCAGGTGGGCAGCTTCTGCGGCTCGCAGTCCTGCGCGCCGTTCCAGTTGGGATTGTTCACCGCGGCTGCCTGCTGCGCTGCCGTTAGTTTCACGAAGCTGTACACCGCGAAGGTTGCCGGGTCCTGGGCGCGGACCGTATAACCGGGAGGCTGGGTTGCGTCCTTGACGAAGATCAGCGCGACCGTCCCGCCGGGATTGACCGAGATGCCATACGCATTCGGCAGGTTCAGTGGTTCGGATACGCCGGTGGTCCGGTCTACGACGCTCACTACGTGATTGACCGGATTCGCGGCGTAGACATAACCCAGATCGCGGGTGACCATGAGCCCGGTATACGGGCTGCCCTCAATGCCGCTCGACAGCCCCCCGGGGACGCTGACGTTCGCAATCAGCTTCTCTGACGCGTAACCGATCAGCGCCAGGCTGCCGTCGTCCTCGCCGTACACCGCGCCCGCCTGCTGCTCCGGCAGGTTCTCGATGGTCAGCGGACCCTTGCCTGCATAGCCGGCGATGGTGAACTGTCCGCTGGAGGTGTTGTAGGGGTGCCGGATGTCATAGTAGGCGTCGACGAACGGCAGCGCGCCCGAGCTGGGAAGCTGCACAGCGATCAACACGCGATTCAGGACGCCGCTGGGCGGCAATGTGCGGGCATCGACATAAAACTCCTTGCCGCACGAGCTCATGACCATGCATGCTACGAGGACCGAACTGAGGACGACACAGGAATAGAGGAGACTTCTTTTCTTCAAAACCTTGGAACCTCACCGCGCACATGCCTGCAGGCAATTTTCATGGGAAAGTCCAAGTATAACAGGGCGGAGCGGTGCTTCCGGCGCGGAGAACCGCCGCCCGGAATCGCGGCATTCGGAGCCGGAAATCCGAATTGGGGGCCGCAGGCCTGCCTGATACCATGAAGCCAAAGGATCTCCCCTTGCCCAGCCGCCTGGAAGCCATCTTCGATAGGCGCACCGTTCTTTGCGACGGCGCCATGGGGACGTCGCTTTACGCGCGCGGGGTCTTCATCAATCGCTGCTACGACGAGCTCAACTTGTCGCAGCCCGACCTGGTGCGGAGCGTTCACGAAGAATACCTGCAGGCGGGCGCGGAAATCATCGAAACCAACACCTTTGGCGCTAACCCGCTGCGCCTGCAACGCTATGGGTTGGCCGACCGCGTCGCGGAGATCAATCAGGCCGGGGTGCGTCTGGCGCGTGAGGCCGTGCGGCAGTTTGCCGAGAAGCAGGCGGGCTCGGCGCTGGTGGCTGGGTCGGTAGGTCCGCTGGGCGTTCACCTGGAGCCGCTGGGCAAAACCGGGCTGGACGAGGCCCGCGAGGCCTTTGCCGAGCAGATTCGCGCGCTGGCCGCCGGAGGACCCGGGGCAGGGGCCGATCTGCTGATCATCGAAACCATGCCCGCGTTGAATGAGGCCGAACAGGCTGTGCTGGCCGCGCGCGTGGCTGCGCCCGATCTTCCCATCGTGGTGATGATCACAGTGGATGAAGACGCCAACTGCCTCGACGGCGCTTCCGCGGAAACAGCGGCCACCCGCATCGCGTCGTGGGGCGTCGATGCGCTGGGCTGCAACTGCAGCGTCGGTCCAGCCACCGTATTGACGGCCATCGAACGCATGGCCGCGGCCACCGATCTGCCGCTGATGGCGATGCCGAATGCGGGCATGCCCCGTTCCATCGACGGCCGGAACATCTATCTTTGCTCGCCGGAATACATGGCGAGTTTCGCGCGCAAATTCATCAAGGCCGGCGTGCAATATGTCGGCGGATGCTGCGGAACAACTCCTCAGCACATCAAGGCCATGAAGTCGGCCCTCCGGGCCGTGAGCGCGCAGACCGCCAGCCACGGCAGCGCAAAGAGGGAGCCCATTGTGACGGAGACGCCGCCCGCTCCTCTCGAGGAGCGCTCGCGCATCGGGCGCCTCATCCACGAGGGCCAATTCGTCACCATGGTCGAGATCGTGCCGCCGCGCGGCATCGACTGCGGCAAAGAGCTCCATGGCGCGCATGAGCTGGCCCGGGTTGGCGTCCACGCCATCAACGTTCCCGATTCGCCGCGCGCCTCGGCGAGGATGAGCGCGCAGAGCCTTTGCATTCAGATTCAGCAGAAGACCGGCATTGAAACGGTGCTGCACTATACCTGCCGCGATCGCAACGTGCTCAGCATCCAGAGCGATCTGCTGGGCGCCTCGTCCATCGGCCTCAAAAATATTCTCTGTCTCACCGGCGACCCGCCGAAGCTGGGCAATTATCCCGACGCCACGGCGGTGTACGACGTGGACGCCATCGGGCTGGTGAACATCGTGCACCGTCTGAACCACGGGCTCGATATCGGCGGCAACCCCATTGGCGCGTCCACCGGATTCACCATCGCTGTCGCAGCCAATCCCGGCGTGCCCGATATCGACTACGAAGTGCGTCGCTTCGCCTGGAAAGTGGAAGCCGGGGCCGAGTACGGCATCACCCAGCCGGTCTTCGATCTGCGGATTCTCGAAGCCTTCCTGAAGCGCATTGAAGGGTTCCGCATCCCGATCGTCGCCGGCATCTGGCCGCTCACCAGCCTGCGCAACGCGGAGTTCATGAAGAACGATCTGCGGGTGAGCGTCCCCGACGAGATTCTCGTTCGCATGGCGCGCGCCTCCACGCCCGAGTTGGCCCGCGCCGAGGGCATTCGCATTGCCCAGGAGATGCTCCTGGCCGTGCGCGCCATGGTGCAGGGAGCCCAGGTCAGCGCGCCCTTCGGCCGTTACAGCGCCGCAGTGGAGGTGCTGGAGGCGGTTCTGCCCGGCTGCTCGCGCGCGCCCGGAGAGCCTGCTCCCGCGCAACCCTCGAAGGAGGCCGGCGTTGGCCAGCTTTGAAGAATCGCTGACGAAGCTCGAAGAAATCGTGGCGCAGCTGGAGCGCGGCGACCTCGCGCTCGAAGAGTCCGTTCGCCTTTTCGAGGAAGGCACCCGCCTGGCCGCCGAGTGCCGCAAGCAGCTCGAAGATGCCGAAGGCAAAGTGGAGATGCTGGTGAAACAGCGAGACGGCGCCATGAAGCGCGAGCCGTTCCTGGAGAGCTAGTCGGAGAGCTAGTCGAGGTTCTCTTCAGCGTCTTTCTCTCGCCGCCCGAGCCGCGCCAGCGCCGCCAGCTCCTTCAAGTACTGCCGCAGCGGACGCGCCGGCCGCCCCCAGAACACTACGCCCGGGCCTGTCACCTTCTTGTGGGTCAGCACGCCCGAGCCGGAGCCCAGAATCACCTGCTCGCCCACAGTGGCATGATCGCCGATGCCCACTTGCCCGCCCACCACGGCGCCCGCGCCAATCGTGCTCGATCCCGATACGCCCGTTTGCGCGGCGATGACCACGTCACGCCCCACGCGCACGTTGTGTCCCAGATGCACCAGGTTGTCGATCTTCACTCCGCGCTCGACCCGCGTCTCCTCCAGCGCGCCCCGGTCGATGGTGGCATTCGCGCCGATCTCCACGCTGTCCTCGACGATCAGCCTGCCCTGCTGCGGAAACTGCAGGTATTCGCCGGTCTCCGCATGGCGCACGTAGCCGAAACCATCGGAGCCCAGCACCGCTCCCGCATGAACCACGACGTCATCGCCCAGTTCCGTGCCGGGATAAATCACGACACGGGGATAAATCCGGCATCGCGCCCCGATCGTCACGCCTGCCCCGATCACCGCGCCGGCGCCAATCCGCGTTTTCGCGCCGATCTGCGCCTCCGCTTCGATGACGGCACACGCGCCAACCAGCACGCGCTCGCCGAGCTTCGCCGAGCGATCGATGACCGCGGTCGCGTGAATCCCGGTCTCCGTCTCCGCCCCCCGCAGCAGCTGCGCTGCCCACGCAAACGCGAACCGTGGCTGCCGCGCGATCATCAGCGGCTTGTCCTGGCCCAGGGCCGCCAGCTTCTCGGCGAGAATCACGGCGCCCGCCGGCGAAGCCAGGGCCGCGCTCAGGCTCTGCGCGTCTTCGGCGAAGACCAGCGTCTCCGGCGTGGCGGTCCGCGCGCTCGCTACGCCGCTAATCTCCGGATCGGCGCCGCCGGCGCGCACCTCAACGCCCAGCGCCTGCGCGATGGCTGACAATTTCATTGGCATTTAGAGTATCGCGCCCGAGCGGCGCGCCGAAACGCAGATTCTACTTTTCCCGCGCCACTACGAATTCCGGCATCCATTGCAGCGCGCGCTTGTAGTCGCTCTCCGGCAGTACGGCCAGCGCGGCCTGGGCCGCGGCAGCATGCGCGTAGGCAGCCTGCATGGCGTAGTTCAACGACTGGTTGCGGTTGAGAATCGCCAATATCTCCTGGTGCGAGACCCGCTGAAAGTTCCGCTCGGCCAGTACCGTTTGGATGGCGGCCCGCTCTGTCGGCGTGCTTCCATTCAGCAGCGTATGGATCACCGGCAGCGTCGCTTTGCCCTCGCGCAGGTCGCTGGCTACCGGTTTGCCCAGGACGTCTTCGCTCGCGGTCAGATCGAGCACGTCGTCCACAATCTGGAATGCCAGGCCCAGCCGTTTCCCAAACTCGCCCAGCGTATCCTCCAGGTCGCGATCGGCTCCGGCCAGCGTCGCGCCCAGCCGCATCGACACCTCAAACAGGCACGCCGTCTTGCGATAGATCAGGTCGTTGTATTCCTCTTCCGAGATGAACTGGCCGAGGCGCTCCATCTGCATCAGTTCGCCTTCGACCATTTGCTGCGTCAGCCCAATCAGCAACTCCAGCACCCGGAACTTCCGCTCCGACAGCGCTACCCGGAAAGCCTGCATGTAGAGCCAGTCGCCCACCAGCACCGACTTGCTGCTTCCCCAGGCGCGATTCGTGGAGGGCCGGCCCCGCCGCGTTTCCGCAGCGTCAATGATGTCGTCGTGCACCAGCGTAGCCGTGTGCACCATCTCCACCACCGCGCCCAGACGAATCATCCCCTTGCCGGTGTAGCCCAGCCCGCGCGCCGCCAGCAGCAGCAGCGACGGCCGGATGCGCTTGCCACCGCCCTCACGCAGATAATCGGAAATTTCCGTGATCGCCTGCACCGACGAGACCGCGTCCGCGCCGAATTCGCGCTCGATCGCCGCAAGATCCTCATGCAGCAGATCGAAGATTTCTTTCGCCGTCGTTGTCGCCACTGTGCTCAATCGAGTTTCCTCAACTGCGGGGCCCCCGCTCAGTTCGAGCGGTAATTCGTGAATTGCATATCGATGCCGAGATCGCGCCCGCGCAACAGCGCCATTACTTCCTGGAGGGCGTCGCGGTCCTTACCCGATACCCGTACCGTATCTCCCTGGATCGATGCCTGCACTTTTTTCTTTGAATCCTTGATGATGCGGACGATCTCTTTCGCCTTCTCGGTTGCGATGCCCTGCTGCAGCGAAATCTTCTGCCGCACGCTCGATCCCGCGGCTGGTTCCACTTTACCGAAGGTCAGCGCCTTCAGCGACACGCCGCGCCTCACCAGCTTTTGCTGCAGGATTTCCTTCACCGCTCCCAGCTTGTACTCATCCACCGATGCCAGCTGGATGGCATCCTCGCCCTCGAGGTGAATCTCCGAGTGGGAATCCTTCAGGTCGAAGCGCGTACGCACTTCCTTAATCGCCTGATCCATGGCGTTGCGTACTTCCTGCATATCCACTTTGCTGACAATATCGAAGGAGTTCTCGGCTGCCATAATTCCAACCCGTCTCTTTAGATTATCCGCTACTGGCGCAAATCGGGTTGGGAAGCGGAGGATTCCACCCGGAAAAACGCACGGAAGTTTGACGCTGTGCAGGTTGCGACCCCCTCTGGCTCCAGCCCGCGCAGCCCGGCAATCGTCACGGCCACTTCCTTCACCCAGGCCGGCTCGTTGCGCTTGCCGCGGTTGGGAACCGGCGCTAAAAACGGCGCATCCGTCTCAATCAGCATTCGCTCCAGCGGAACCGCCTTAGCCGCATCGCGAATCGGCTGCGCTTTGGGAAAAGTCACATTCCCGGCAAACGAAATCAGGAAGCCCAGGTCGATCGCTTCCTCCGCGTGCCGCTGTTCGCCGCCGAAACAGTGCAGAATTCCACCGAGCCCGGTTTTCGCCCACTCCGCCTTCAGCATGGCCAGGGTGTCGTCCCAGGCGTCAGTGCTGTTCTGCGAGGGCCGGCAGTGGATGATGATCGGCCTCCGCCGCCCGGCCGCAATCTCCATCTGCCGCGCAAACACCGCCTTCTGCTCGTCGCGCGGCGAATGATCGTAGAAATAGTCGAGGCCAATTTCGCCACAGGCCAGCACCTCCGGCTCCTGCAGCAGCCCATCCAGCCTCGCGTAGGCTGCATCATCAGCCAGGCGCGCCTCATGCGGATGCACCCCCGCGCTGGCCCAGATCTTCGGCACGCCCGCTCGGCCTGCATATTCGCGGCTGATCTCCAGCGCCCGGTGCATGGTGTCCGGCCCTTCGCCGATCCCGATGGAGAGAATCTCCCGCACGCCTGCCGCCCACGCGCGCTCCAGCAGCGCCGGGCGATCCTCGTCGTACCGCGGGCTGTCCAGATGGCAGTGCGAGTCGATCATCGATAGACCTCTCGGCGGTGGCCGACATGAACCACGAGGACAATCAGCTTTGCGTCCTGAATCTCGCAGACGATTCGGAAATCGCCCACGCGGTAGCGCCAGAGGTGGCCGAGTTCGGAGCCCTGGAGCGCCTGCCCCAGACTTCGCGGATTATCGAGACTGGCGACGCGCTCCCGCAGGAACGCCGTGATGCGCCGGGCGATCTGCGCGTCCATTTTGGCGAGGTTCTTTTTTGCCAGCTCCGAGAAGATGATCGTCCAGGCCAAGGTCGCGTTCAACCTCTTCGAGAGTATAGGTCCTGCTGCGGCCCGCGCGGATGGCGATCAGTTCCTCTTCCGCGATCTGGATATCTTCGAGATCCTCGATGTGCCTGAGAATGGCCTCGCGTGCGTACCAGGTCTTCGTGCGCCCGGAACGCTTCGCGAGCCGGTCCAACCGCTTCTCAATGTCTTCCGGGAGCCGAATCGCAAGCATGGCAACCTCCGCTATACAAGTATAGCCCCTGCGCAAATGGGCGGGCGAGCGCCTCTACTTCAGCCTCGCCCCAACCTCCACGTCCTCCAGGAATCCCGCCAGCACCGGCCGGCCGCCTTCCACCGACGCGGCCACAATCATCCCGTTCGACTCGAGCCCGCGAAGCTTCCGCGGCGCCAGGTTCGCCACGATCACGACCTTGCGGCCCACCAGCGATTCCGGCGCGTACGCCTCGGCAATGCCTGCCAGGATCTGGCGCGTCTCGTTCCCCAGGTCCACTTCCAGGCGCAGCAGCTTGTCCGCCTTCGGCACCCGCTCGGCAACCTTCACCTGAGCCACGCGCAGTTCCACCTTCGCAAAATCGTCGATGCTGATCTTGCCTTCCGGCGCCGCTGGTCCCGCTGCGGGCGCGACGACGGTTCCTGTCTGCGGCGCAGCCGGCATCGCCGGCGTTCCCGTCGCCGGGCCCACCGCGGGCGCGGCGTTCGGCGAAGAAGGCTGTTGCTTCCCACTCCCGCCCACCAGTTCGCGCACCGCTTCCGCGACCGCGCCTTCCAGCGCCAGAACCGCCGAAGTCTCGTTCGTGGACTCGGCCGCCGCCACCGCCAGGCCGTCGAGCAGCGAACGCAGCTTCGATACGTGCGCCGACTTGCCCTGTTTGCCGCTCGCGGCCGCCTCCGGCGCGGGATTGTTCTTCTGCTCCAGTTCGTTCATACGCGTGATCGCCTCCTTCTCGGCGCGGGGAAACAGGGGACCTGATTCGCCCACCTTCGTGCCCGCTTTCAACCCGCCCCACTGCAGATCCTTCAGATTCGCCTTCGTAATGTCGCCCTGTCCCAACTGCGCCCACACCTTCGCTGCCGCATCCGGAATGACCGGATACACCAGCGCCGTGATGATACGGATCGCCTCGGCGGCGGTGTAGAGCACCGTCGCTCGCAGCGCCTGCTGCTGCTCGTCCGTCACCCCCTCCGGCTGTTTCCAGGGAGCGGTCGCGGTCAGATACCCATCCACCGCCGCCACCATGGCCCACGCCGTCTCCAGCGCGCGCGAGAAATCCAGCGCGTCGAACGCCTGCCCGAAAGCCGCCACGGCTTTCGGCAATTCCACAGGCAGGGAACTGGCCTGGGTCGCGGAGGATCCCGTCGCCGGTTCAGGCACGACCCCGCCGAAATATCGCCCGATCATCGCCAGCGTCCGGCTCACCAGGTTCCCGTATCCATTCGCCAGATCGGAGTTGTACCGCTGCACCAGCGCGTCGAAGCTGAAGCTCCCGTCCTGGCCGAACACCACTTCGCGCAGCAGGAAATACCGCAGCACGTCGGCGCCGAAGCGGTCCTGCTCGGATTTCGGCAGGTCGGGCTTCATCGCGCCAAAGGTGTCCAGAATCGTCTCCGCCCGCACGATGTTCCCGCGCGACTTCGACATCTTGTTCTCTTCGAACAGCAGCCAGCCGTGGCCGACAACGCGTTTCGGCAATGGCAGCCCCGCCGCCATCAGAAATGCCGGCCAGTAGACGCAGTGGAATCGCGTGATCTCCTTGCCGACAATGTGCAGATCCGCCGGCCAGAACTTGTCGTATAGCGATGTGTCCTGCGAGCCCCAGCCCAGCGCCGTAATGTAGTTCGCCAGTGCGTCCATCCACACGTAGATCACGTGCTTTTCGTCGCCGGGAACCGGAATTCCCCAGTTGAAGCTCGTCCGGCTCACCGACAAATCCCGCAGCCCGCTCTTCACGAACGAGATCACCTCGTTCCGCCGCGTCTCCGGCTCGATGAACTCCGGATGCTCCTGGTAAAACTCCAGCAGCTTCCGCTCGAAGGCCGACAGCTTAAAGTAGTAGTTCTCCTCATTCACCGTCTCGGTGATGCGCCCGCAATCAGGACAAGGCGCGCCCGGTGGCACATCCACGTAGGCTTCGTCCGATACGCAGTACTGCCCGGTGTACGAGCCTTTGTAGATGAACCCCTGATCGCGCAGCAGCGCAAACAGCTTCTGCACCGCCTGCTTGTGCCGCGGCTCCGTCGTCCGGATGAAGTCGTCGTACGTCAGCCCCATGCGGTCCCACAGACCGCGAAATTGCGCCGCAACGCGGTCGGTGAATTCCTGCGGCGTGCAGCCGGCCTGCCGTGCCGACCGCTCGATCTTCTGCCCGTGCTCGTCCGTCCCGGTCAGGAAGAACGTCTCGATCCCCAGCGACCGCTTCCGCCGCGCAATGGCGTCGGCCACCACCGTGGTGTAGGTGGTCCCGATGTGCGGGCGCGCGTTCACGTAGTAAATCGGGGTGGTCAGGTAGAACTTTTCCGCCATACGCAGCGAACCAGGGCAGTCTTTCGTCTCTTTCCAGATGGTATCAGCCACTTCCTTGCGCCGCGCCAGCCTGATCCCTGACCTCTGATCCCTCCGCTCATTTAAAATCGACTCTTTCCGTACCTGCATTGGTGATCTCGCGTGTACCTGAACCAACAGAAGCAGCTCGAAGCACGCCTGCGCAGCGCGCTCCGCAGCCTGTATCAAATCGACGTCGACGCCGTCGTCCTCGAGCAGCCGCCGGATCTCGCCTTTGGCGAGTTCGCCACGCCGCTCGCATTTGAGCTGGCGCGGCGCCTGCGCAAGGCTCCGCGCAAGATTGCCGAAGAGATCGTCGCCGCCCTCGGTCCCGTGCCCGGCTTCGCCGCCTTTGAGGTTGCCGGCGGTGGATACATCAATGCCAAACTCGACCGTGTCGCCGCCGTGGATGCGTATGCGACGAATTTTGACGTCGTTATGCCGGCGCATCGCCTGCACGCTCTCGTGGAGCACACCAGCATCAATCCCAACAAGGCCGCGCACGTCGGACACCTGCGCAACGCCATTCTCGGCGATACCTTCGTCCGCCTGCTCCGCGCCGCCGGCCATCAGGTGGATGTCCAGAACTACATCGATAACACCGGCGTCCAGGTGGCCGATGTCGCCGTCGGCCTCATGCACCTCGAAGGTCTTACGCTGGCCGGCGTCGAGGAGTGGATCGCCGATCTGGCCCGCTCCGGCGAGCGCATCGACTACGCCTGTTGGGACCTCTACGCGCGGGTGTCCCTGTGGTACGCCGGCGATCCCGACGAGGCCGAAGCTCGCAAAAAGATTCGCCTCGATACGCTCCACGCCATCGAGGCCGGCGGCAACGACACGGCCCGTGTTGCCGAGCTGATCTCAACCGCCATCCTCCGCCGCCATCTCGAAACCATGCTGCGCCTCGGCATCGAGTACGATCTGCTGCCGCGCGAGAGCGAAATCCTCCACCTGCACTTCTGGGATCTGGCCTTCGAGCAGCTCAAAGCCAAAGGCGTTCTCTACTTTGAAACTGAGGGCAAGAACAAAGGCTGCTGGGTGATGAAGCGGCCAGGGACGGCAGAAGCCGAACCAGGGGAAGGCCCTGACGAAGATGCCAAGGTTATCGTGCGCTCCAACGGCACCGTTACTTACGTCGGCAAAGACATCGCCTATCACCTCTGGAAATTCGGCCTGCTCGGCCGCGACTTCGCCTACCGCCCGTTCTTCCGCTATGCCGATCGCGAGTGCTGGATCTCCGCGGAGACCGGCGAGCCGAATCATCCTCATTTCGGAGGCGCGCAGGCCATCTACAACGTCATCGACTCGCGCCAGTCCGATCCTCAGGCCAACGTGGTCGAGGCTCTCCGCGGACTCGGCTACACCGAGCAGGCCGCGCGCTACACGCACTTCTCCTACGAGATGGTCGCGCTCACGCCGCGCTGCGCGATGGAACTCGGCTACGAGGTCTCCCCCGAAGATCAGCAGCGCGCGTACATCGAGGTGTCGGGAAGAAAAGGATTCGGCGTCAAGGCCGACGACCTGATCGACAAGCTCGTCGCTGCCACGCGCGCCGAAGTCGATTCGCGCCACCCCGAACTCAGCGAAGCCGAGCGCGACGCGACCGCGCACGTCATTGCGGTCGGCGCACTCCGCTACTTCATGCTGCGCTTCACGCGCAATTCGGTCATCGCTTTCGACTTCAGGGATGCGCTCAGCTTCGAAGGCGAGACCGGCCCCTATCTTCAGTACGCCGTGGTCCGCACGCGCAGCATTTTCCGCAAGGCGGGAACCACGCCCGAGGCTGCACTTGCGGCGCTTCGGGGCGTCGATCTCGCGGCGTATCTCAGCGGCCCGGGAACGGAAGGCATCTGGGAGGTATGGCTGCGCGCCGCCAAGACCACGCTGCTGCTCGACCAGTGCATCCAGACCGCCGAGCCCGCCTACCTGGCCAAGCACGCCTTCCAGCTCGCGCAGGACTTCAGCAATTTCTACCGCCTGCACCACATCCTCAGCGAAGAGGACCCCGCGCGGAAGGCGCTGCTCCTCGCTACCGCTGCGGTCACCCAGCGCGAATTGATCCGCTCGCTTGCGTGGCTCGGCATCAGCGCGCCCGAAGTGATGTAGCCAGGGCACACGGTGTTAGCGTATAGGGTGCTGAGATGAGCTATAAGGACACTCCGCCGATCACCCCTGAGCTTTGGGTGGCGAATCTCATCGGCGTCGCCCAGGAAATCTCCAATCGTGAACAGCAGGAGCAGAGATGGCTGGATCCGAACCGATTCGCGTGGGAACGTCCGGAGGAATTGATTTGTAATCTCTCGGATGACGACAACTTCGACTTGTTTCTGGAACAGTTTGATCCCACGTTCTCGAGTGCGCAGCGTGAAGCGGCTTCCGGTTTCCGCGATACTCTGAACAAATTCTGCGGAGCCACGCCGCGGAATCTCGATGCGGCGGAAACGCTGGCCGATCCGCGATGGGAATTGCTCCGACAGAAAGCCTCAGAGTTTGTCGCGGCGTTTCGGGGGAAATGGCCCTCATCTTCATGATTCGCTCAATCGCTCAGTTTCTGATTGCTTGCTCTCTGTTCGCCCTCCCCGCTCCCGCGGCTACCCACGTCTCCATCGCTCCCATACTCGCGCCCATCCGCTCCAGCGACTTCACCGTTACCATCAACGGACACGCAACGCCCGTCGTCCATGCCGTCAGCCAGTATTACTTCCTCAGCTTCGATTACGACGGTCCCGCCACCGTCTCCGTCCGCGCGTCTGATCCTTACTACTGGGATCGCGGCGTCGAAGTCCAGCCCATGCGCTACGGCATCCGCCCGGTGCGCAGCGGAGCGGTGATCACCTTCCGCATTCCCGGCCCGCAGAATGGGCCAGTGAAGCTTGTCATCGCGCGCCCCGGCGACCATTTCGCCGACTCGCAGATGCTCTTCCTCTTCGGCAATCCGCCGGACGAGTCGCACGTCACGGCCGCAACGCCCGGCATTCGCTACTACGGCCCCGGCGTGCATCATGAGAACATCGACGCCCACTCCGGCGATCGCATCTATCTCGCGCCCTGGCGCGGTGGTCTTCGGCGCGCTGAATCTCTGGAAGGTGCACGACGTCCGCGTCTTCGGCCGGGGCATCCTCGACTACAACGGCCCGCAGAATCCTCACGACGATACGGGCTGGATCCATCGCCCCAACTGGCACTGCATCGTCATGGACCACGCCCGCAACATCGAGATCGATGGGATTACCTGCATCGTGCACAGCCGCACCTGGCAAATCCAGATGACGGATTCGCGCCACATCGGCTTCTACAACGTCAATGTGATCGGCGGCAATCCCAACAACGCGAATCAGGACGGCATGGACTTCCTCGCCACGCGCGATGCCACCGTCCGCGACTGCTTCCTCCGCGCGTCGGACGACGACTTCGCCCTCATCGGTAACTGGGACGGTTACACGACAGGAGGCCATGCGCACGCCTGGCGGACTCGTCTCCAACATCGACGTCGAAAACGACGTGCTCTCCACCAGCATCTCGAACACCATTCGCGTCGGCTGGCCCGAAAAAACTTTCCAGAGCGCGAACATCACCTTCCGCAACCTGGATGTGGTCCACACCGGCTCCGGCGCCTGCATGGTGCCGTTCGCGTTCTTCGAAATGTGGACCGACCCCTTCGGCGTCGAGACCCACTCGAATTACCGCATCAGCGACATTCGCCTTGAGGATTACTATTCGCTCTTCCAGATTCGCCAGCCGCAATCCAGCGTCCACGGCATCACGTTCTCGAACATCACCGCCATGGATGGTCCGGGAATGGTCCCTTCCGTGCTCGCCGGCCCGGATGTCCATGACGTCGCCCTCCGCGGGGTTCGCACGCAGGGAACCGTCGCCACAACCGACGCGCAGATTCCTCTCGACGTGCAGAGCGGCGCGGCGGAGCCTGGCTACGAGCCCGGCCTGATCGACGCTAGCTTCAGCTACATGCCGGCGCTCCTCAGGCCACGTCAGACCGTTACATTCAGCGTGGACAAACCCGCGCCCGGCTGGCAATATCAATGGCTATTCGGCGACGGGACCGTCGCCACTGGCGCAACCGTCCGCCATGCCTTCCCGGATACAGAAGGCACGCTGCTCGACGGCTCGGGCCGATTCCGCGTTCTGTTGCGCGCCTCCAGCCCTGGCCATAACGACGTATGGGCGTCGCGCTCCGTGGTTGTCGCGCAAACAGCCATCACGGCGAACGCGCCTGCATCCGCACTCTCTCCCGGACTAATCGGCAGCGAGACGGGAGGCCAGGGTACGGTCTGGCAGGGATTCCTGCGCATCCCGGTCGACGGCGGCTACACGTTCACGCTTCTCACCAGCCGCGAGGCTACGCTACAGATCGACGATCTCCGGCCGTCGCACAGCCCCGAGCCGCGCGCGCAAGTCTGCGGCTCGCCTGGAAATGCCGTGCAGGCCACAACGCTCAGCGCCGCTTTGCGCGCCGGATGGCACCGCATTCGAATCGATTCAGGTGAAGGCGCGGAAAACGAGCCATCCCCGGACGGTCAGCCCGTCCTCTACTGGCAAGGTCCGCAGACGCCGCTCGCGCCAATCCCTGCTGACGCCCTCGCCCACTGACTGCTGATTTCTGATCACTGGCTACTGGCTACCGGCTACTGGCTACCGGCTTCCGCCTACTGCCGGACGAATGAATCCACCGGTTGCTGCCGGGGCGCGATCTCGACAGCCCCTTCCGTTCCAGGGCTCTTGCGCGCTTCGTTGTCATTCAGCGGCTGCATGCCACCCGGCCCCGCTGCTGTCGGCGACCCGGGCACCGGAGGATTCCCGGTGTCGACGGAAGCATACTGCGGGTCCGGATTGGGAACGGTGGTCGGGTCGGAGACCGCATCGGCGCGGGCGTGCAGCTTGTTTCTACGGCCGGTTTCGCAGCCGCTCAGGATCAGTACGCCCAGGGCCAACACGCCCACGCTCAGCAACGCCGTCGCTCGCTTCATACTCCTCCGCAATCTGACTCTTCCGGAAACCGCGGGCTGCGGTTTCGCGGGGAATTCTCGCAGAAAATTTTACCCTGCCCGACGCTCATTCATCCATGCTGCGGCGGATCGCCGAAAAATAAGGTTCCGGCATCGGGCGTTTTCGCATCTCCCGATCCACGACCACGTGCACCGTCTCAGCCTCGGCCAGCAGCGCCGGCTCGGCGGTCCCGGAGCGCTCCGCCAGCAGCCGGTAAGCAAACCGGATCACCGATCCGCGCAGCCCGGCCACCCGCGTCTCCACGGTCACCACGTCGTCGTAGCGCGCCGGCGATCGGTACCGGCACGAGGCCTCCACCACCGGCAAAAAGCACCCGTGCCCCAGTTCCATTTGTTTGTATTCGAATCCGAGCTGGCGCAGCAGCTCCACGCGCCCAACCTCGCACCAGACAAAATAGTTGGCGTAATAGGCCACGCCCATCTGGTCGGTTTCCGCGTAACGCACGCGCAGGCTGGTGGTGGATGGAGGCATAGAGGCTATCCTACGCAAAACCGCCCCGCGGGAGGTGCGGGGCGGCTCGGATCTTCTTCCTTCAGTGTGCGTTCAGTTCTGGAGCGAATGTGCATCCGCCAGCGTGCCCGGCACGGGAGCCGGCAGGCTCGCGTCGGTTCTCGATGCTCCAGCAGGAGCCGGGCTGCCCGGCACCGGCACCGTCTTGTCGTCCTTCGGTCCCAGGCCCAGAGCAATGATCGCCCGCGAGTCAGGCACTAACTTGGTCTGCCAGCCGTGATCCGCCTGGAACTTCTCCATGGCCGACTGGGTGGTGTCGTCCCACTGCCCGGAGGCCGGTCCGCTCAGGTAGTGCGCTTTGATCAGCGCGTCCTGGATTTGCTGGGCGCGCTCAGGGTCAATGCTCCGCTGTCCGCGCACCTCATGGCGCCGAGCGTGCCGGCGGTGGGCCGCACGATGCGCATGCCCGGCCGTCGCCGCGCGATGGGTCCGCGTGGCAAACGCCGGTGTGGCTAAAAGGAAAATACCCAGCAGGATGGCCTGCCAGGTCCTGGAAGAAGCCATGCAAAAATCCTCAGGAAAAACACTTCGGTTTGGGTCTGATCTGGCTGAAGACTACAGGCGGTCTCCGGAAAAATCAACACAAACCGCCGAGGCTCCCGGAAGTCTCAGGAGCCCACGGTTGTCTTTTTGGGATGCAGTCCCGGGTTGGGCCGCTGCCAGACCTTACGGCAGCGTCCCTCCCAGGTAGTTGTTCCCGGCTGTCGGATTCTGAGGATCCAGGATCTCGAAGACCACATCATCCCCGGAGTGCAACCCGGATACGACCTTCTCGAAATCCTGTACGTTGTTGATTGGAAGGCGGTTAATGGCGACGATGACCCCGCCCTGGAAGTCCCCGGCCCCGATCTGGTCGGCAAAGGTGCCAGGCTTTACGGACTGGATCAGCACCCCGTGCAGCCCCGACGGTGCACCCGCCGGCAGGTCCGTCACGGTCAGGCCCAGGTGGGTGGCCGTCTGCCCGGGCGCGTTCGGGTTCTCCGGACCTTCGCTTGTCTGGGCGCTCGCCTGTGCCGCGGCCTGGACTTTATCCCAGTCGCCAATGGTCACCGTCGTGTGCATTTCCTTTGGTGGCATTCCTGGACCGCTGCTGCGCACGAAGCCGACGTCGATCTTGTCGCCCGGCTGATGCGACGAGATGATGTCCACCAACTGGTCGCCATTCGCGATCGGCTTGCCGTCCACGCTCACAATCGCGTCGCCTGCCTTCAGGCCGGCATCCGCCGCCGGTTCGCCCGGATCCACATGGCTGATCATCACGCCGGCTTTGTACCCGTACACGCGGGCGACCGCACTGTTCTGGTACGCGTTAAACATGATGCCGATGCTGCCCCGCACCACGCGGTGCTGCGGCCCGATCAGCTGGTTGTAGACGTTGATCACCGTGTTCGCCGGCAGCGCAAACCCAATTCCCTCATTGCCGTCGGTCTGCGTGTAGATCGCGGTGTTCACCCCGATCACCTCGCCGGCCATGTCAATCAGCGGCCCTCCGGAGTTCCCCGGATTGATCGCCGCGTCCGTCTGGAGAAAGTGCTGGAACTCGCCGGCCGGTCCCTGCTGCACCGTCCGGTTCGTTGCCGAGATGATGCCCGCCGTCACCGTATGCTCCAGCTGGAACGGCTCGCCGATGGCGATTACCCAGTCGCCCACCTCGGCGCCATCGGAATTCCCCATTTTTTCGACGGGCAGCGGCTCGTCGGTCTTGATCTTCAGCACCGCCAGGTCGGTCGCTTTGTCGTAGCCCACCACCTGGGCCACGCGCCCCTGGCCGCCTTCCGGATCGTTGGCCAGCCGGACTTCGATGCGATCCGCCTTCTCGATCACGTGGTAGTTCGTGATGATGTAGCCGCGTGGATCGACGATGAACCCCGAACCCAGCGACTCCTGTTCCTGCCCGGCGTCGGGATTATTCATGTCCGGTCCCATTCCGAAGAACCGGTTGAAGAAATCCTGGAAGCCTCCATCATTGCCATTGCCATTGCCACTGCCGTTGCCGTCGCCGTTCCCGTTGCCATTACCGCCGCCATTGCCATTCGGGCTCTTCCCCTGCGGCGGCATCATGCCATGCGGTCCGCGATGCGGGCCCTGCGTTTGCTTGGGCAGAATCTCGGTGTCGATGTTCACCACGGCCGGAGCCGTTTCCTTCGCGATGCGGGTGAATTGCGAGGGCAGATCGCGCGGCGGCGGAACCTTCAGCGGTGTCGCGTCGGAGCTGTTGACCTGCGTCTCCTGCCCGCGCACGTTGTTCACGACCACTGACCCAATCAGGATGCCCACTGTCAACACGCCCAGCAGGGTAAAGCTCGAAGCCAGACGGTGGGAAAAGAACCGCCCGAAAAGGGATTTCATGTGGAAATGGTACCTCGCGATCTTGAGTATGGCTGGGGACGCGCGTCTCGCGCTCCAGTATATAGAGCCGGAATCGTTGCTGTGGAATGAGCCGTTCGGACGCGCCACTCCGGGATCATGCGCATTAGACGCAAACCGGTGCGCCGCAGTTCCAGCAATTGCGCAACTGTTTGCCTTATGTCAGTGGGACGCCTTCATGGGAAGTAGGTTGTACGCCAGCCGGTATAAATTCCGTCACCGCGATTCCCGCCAGAATCAGCAGCGCCCCGAAGCTCCCCCGGCGTCCCAGTCCCTGCCCCAGCACAATCCAGGAAGTGAGCCAGGCGAAAACCGGCTCCATCGCCAGAATGAGTGCCGTATGCGTCGCGGGCAGCACTCGCTGCGCCCACGTCTGCACCGCGAACGCCACCGCCGTCGCCAGCACCGCCGTAACGCCCAGCGCTACGAACACCTGCGGCGTCCAGCGCACCCATGGATGCTCGAGCAGAGGCAGGCTTGCCCCCATGAACACCGTGCAGAAGCCAATCTGCAGGATCGCCAGTTGCTCAAAATCCACGCGTGGCGAGCAATGCGCCAGGACCATCACGTGCAGCGAGAACCCAACGGCGCAGCCGAGCGTCAGCAGGTCGCCGAGGCCGATGGAACGGAAATCGAAGCTCGCCCCCGCCGGCGTGGTCAGCAGCACGATCCCCCAAAAGGCCACCATCGCCCCCAGCCAGGCGTTCCAGCGTGGCGCGCCCACATGCCGCACCCGGAGCCCTGGAATCGCTGAGAGCAGCGGCACCAGCACCACCACCATCCCGGTAATGAACGCCGATTTCGACGGCGTCGTCAGCCGCAACCCCGCCGTCTGGAAGTCGTACCCCATGGCCAGGCAGAAGCCCACCATCGCCCCGCTGGCCAGCGCCCGCCGGTTCATCCGCCCAAAATGCCCGCGGTAAATCGCCGCCAGGCACACAAAGGCCAGCGCCATCCTGAGGAGGTTGAAGAGCAGGGGAGAAACGTCGCCCAGGGCGTTCTTGACCACCACGAACGTCGCGCCCCAGATGCAGACCACCGCCAGCAGCAGCACATGCGCGCGCAGGGATCGGGAGCGGCCGGTCATGCGGCAAGAGTAGCAAAAGGGTTGCGGAATTCGCGGCTGCTCTCTTCACCGGGAATGCGATAATCGATCCAGAATTCCAACTCAAAACGGGCCCTCCGGGAGCCCGCTGGTTTATGCGCCGCTTTCTCTCCCTCCGCGATTTCGACTGGACCTTGCTCGGCTTTGTGGTGATCCTCTCGGTCATCAGTGTCCTGGAGATCTACTCCGCGACGCTCCACACGAAGTTCCACGGCTTCCAGAGGCTCCAGATCCTGTGGATCGTCGGCGGCCTGGTGGCGATGTTCGTCATGTCCGTCATCGACTACCACAAGCTACTGAACGTCATTTACTGGCTCTACGGCTTTTGCCTGCTCGGCCTGGTCGCCGTGCTCGCCGTCGGCCAGCGCGTCATGGGCGGCAAGCGCTGGATTCGCTTTCCCGGCGGCATCCACTTCCAGCCGTCCGAGTGGGTCAAGCTCATCCTCATCGTGGTCATGGCCCGCTATTTCACCAACCTTGCCGGACGCGAGCCCACCTGGCGCGACATCCTCCAGGCCATCGCTCTGGTCGCCGTCCCGATGCTGCTGGTTTTGAAGCAGCCGGACCTGGGCACGGCCCTCACCTATACGCCCGTCCTGCTCGTCGGGCTGTTCCTGGGAGGCATTGGATGGAGAAGAGCCTCCATCCTCGTTCTGATTGCGGTCGTCGGCCTGGGGGCGGCCTGGATGAGCGGCAAGGTCCTCAAGCCCTACCAGAAGGCTCGCCTGACCAGCTTCATGAATCCGGACGCCGACCCCCGCGGGACCGGATACCAGATCCTCCAGTCCAAGATCGCAGTAGGCGACGGTGGCGTTTTCGGCCGCGGCGCCAACCGGGGAACCCAGACCCAGGGCGATTTTCTGCCTATCCCGTACACCGACTTCATCTTCGCCGCATTTAGCGAGGAGCACGGCTTCGTCGGCGCGGTTCTCGTCCTCCTGCTATACTTCCTAATACTGATGCGTTTGATTCAAAACGCTCAGACAGCCGCAGACTTGCCAGGATCGTTCCTGGTGATGGGCGTAGTGGCGGTCCTGATTTTCCAGATTGCCGTCAACGTCGGAATGGTTCTGGGGCTGATGCCGGTTACCGGTATCCCTCTTCCTCTCATGAGCTATGGGGGATCCTCGGTACTCTTCACGTTTCTGGCTCTCGGCATGGTAATGAACGTCCGCATGAGCCGCTTCGTGAATTAACCGGAGAACAGGATTGAGACTTGGCCCGCAGGGCGGGCGGTTTTTAGGTTTAACGAAGTTTACAACCGGCCAGGGTATGGAATCGGGCCGGTCAGGATCAGGAATAAGCGTGCCAGATCACGTAGCAGGATGGGTAACGGCCCCGCCGCGGTATGCGGCTGAAGCGGTCACAAACCCTGCGCGCGCTGGCGAATCTCCGGCAAACATGCACGTCTTCAGCAACCCATCTCCGGCTTTCTCCCCAGGTCGCTCTCCAGCGCCCGGTGGGTCGAACGCCGCTGCGGTCTGCGATCCCGGTGGTTCTGCTTCTATTTCCTGATTCCTGCCCGCAATCCGGCTCCGCTCTGCCCTGGCGTCACATTGAGGCAGAATGGCAAAAGAAATTTGCATCTCCAGCACGCCGCACGAAACGCGGCTTGCAATTCTTGAAGACGATCAGCTCGCGGAAATCTACTACGAGCGCGAAAACGAATACACCTTAGCCGGCTCCATCTACAAGGGCCGTGTCACCCGCGTTTTGCCCGGCATGCAGTCCGCATTTGTCGATGTGGGCCTCGAGCGCGACGCCTTCCTCTACGTCACCGATTTCCTCGAAGAGCAGGAAGAAGACTCCGCGGAGTTCGACGGCGTCAATGTCTGGTGATTCCGCCCGGCGTGGCGGCGACAATGGCCGCCGCGGGCGCGAACCTCGCGAGGGCAGGGAACCGCGCGAAGCTCGCGAACCCCGCGAACCTCGCGAATCCCGTCCGCGCGCCCAGGAGCCTGAAGCAGAACCTCCGGCAGCGGAGTCCCGGCGCAGCGAGCGCCCTGAGAACCGCGAAGAGGGCGGCGAATCCGGCGTGCGGCGCTGGGCAGGCCGCCGCGGCCGCCGCTTCCGTGGACGCGGTCCGCGCGGCGACCGGCCGCTGGAATCTCCCGAGGTGGTCGATGAGGCCATTGCGGCTGAGCCGGTAGCTCTGCCTGAGCGCGGCGCTCCCGGCGGAATCCCGGCACAGAATCTCCCTATCGTTCTCCCCGGGGAATCCCTCTCCAAGTACGGAGGCGGCCGCAGTGATTCGGCGCCTTCCGCTGACCGCTCATCGGACCGCCCCTCGAAGCCCGTGAGCGGCGGCTTCGCCCAACCCTCCACGCTGGTCGAAGTTCCCACTGGCTGGGACGGGGGCTCTGTTCTCCCCGGCGAATCGCTCTCCCGTCATCGTCGGGGCGAAGCCCCCGCTCGGCAGGAATCCTCCTGGGCCAGCGAGGAAGCCCAGCCCTCCGCCGTGGAAGAACCCGAGGAGGGGATTCCCGCTCCCGCCGAAGTAGCGGAAACAGCCATCGCCGCGGTTCCTGTTGAGGAGCGCGAAGACGCTCAGGCCTCGGCTGCTGTAGAGCCGCCGGCTCCCATGGAGACCGTTGAGGAAGTTCACGAGTACGAGCCAGAGAGCGCCTCTGCCTCGCATCGCATCGAGACCCCGCGCAGCGAGTTCCGCTTCAGCGGACCCGTCGAGGAAGAGGAAATCGAAGAGGAGGAGTTCCAGTCCGAACCGCCCGCAGCCGAGGCGGCCTCCGTTCCTCAGGCCGAAGGCGAAGCCCAATCCGCCGAGCCTTCTCCTGAAGCCGAGGTCGTCCGCCAGCTCTTCGGATACACCCCCGGCACGGGCGTTCTCGAAGAAGAGACGATCGACGAGGACGAGTACGACTTCGAGCCGATTTCCGGCGAGGCGGATGAGCATGGCGTCGAGGAAATGGAAGAGGAAACCCTCGACCAGGCCGACACGGTTGGCGACACCGTCCGCGACGTGCACATCGAGAAACGCCTTGGCTACGACAATTCCGCCGAGGCCGGCGAGGAAGAGGAAACCGACGAGGCCGAAACCGGCTTTGCCGAAACAGAAGACGAAGAATTTGCCGATGGGGAATCGGAGGAAGAAGGAGTCGAGGAACCCGCAGCTGGCACCGGAGAAGAGCCGGCTGGGGAATCTCCTGCGCGCCGCTCCGACCGCCGCTTTGGCCGTCGTGGCGGCCGGGGACGCGACATGGGCCGTCGCCGCCATGGCGGTGGACGCCGTCCCAGCATGCAGACCTCCAATCTGCCCATCATCAGCGAGCTGCTGAAGCAGGGCCAGGAAATCCTCGTCCAGATTGCCAAGGAGCCCATCGCCCGCAAAGGTGCTCGCATCACCAGCCACATCGCGCTTCCGGGCCGATTCCTGGTGTTCATGCCCACCGTCAACCACGTCGGCGTCTCCCGCAAAATCGCCTCTGACGAGGAGCGTCAGCGCCTGAAGCGCATCCTGGTCAGCGAAAAGGGAACTGCCTCCGGCGGCTTCATCGTCCGCACCGCGGCGGAGAGCGCCAGCGAAGAGGATCTCCGCGCCGACCTTCGCTTCCTCATCAACCTGTGGAGCGAAATCAAGCAGCGTTCCGATGCGGCCAAGGCGCCGGCATTGATCTACCACGACCTCAACCTGATCGAGCGCATCCTCCGCGATCAGGTCAGCGATAACTTCTCCACGATCTGGGTCGACAGCGAATCGGAATACGAGCGCATCGTTCGCTTCCTGAATCGCTTCGAGCCGTCGCTGGTTCGCCGCGTCAAGCTCTACACCAAAGAGACGCCGCTCTTCGAGCAGTTCGGCATCCAGGAGGAGATCAGCAAGGCGCTCAAGTCCAAGGTGTGGCTCAAATCCGGCGGTTCGATCGTGATCAACCAGACCGAAGCTCTGGTCGCCATCGACATCAACACCGGCAAATATGTCGGCAAGACGGCGCGCCTTGAGGACACCATCCTCAAGACCAACCTCGATGCCATCCCCGAAATCGTTCGCCAGGTTCGCCTGCGCGATCTCGGCGGCATCATCGTCATCGACTTCATCGACATGGACGAGCGCCGCAACCGCCAGCGGGTCACCCAGGCGCTCGAAGATGCCCTCCGCGCCGACCGCGCCCCGACCAAGGTTCTGCAGTTCAACGACTTTGGTCTGGTCGCCATCACCCGCAAGCGCGTCAAGCAATCGCTGGAGCGGACCCTTAGCGTGCCCTGTCCGGTTTGCACCGGCACCGGCATGGTCAAGAGTCCGGTCACCGTCGCCAACGAGCTCTGGACCGAAATGCGCAAGATGATGGGCCATTTCGAGCGGAACGACGTGCTCCTCCGCGTTCACCCCGAGGTCGTCAAGGTCCTCAAGGCCAACAACGCCAAATGGCTGAACGAGCTCGAGGAGATGATCGGCAAAACCATTATGGTGAAGAGCGATCCGGCGCTTCCGCCGGAGCAGTTCGACATTCAGGGCTGATCGCCCTTGCTGCGAACCGGGTCGGCTCGTGCCGGCCCGGACCGCAGAAGCCGGTCCTGTGCACCCAAAACCCGCCAAAATGTGTCTCACTATGCAACTTAGGTTCGATTTTGGTGTCCAATACTTGCGGGGCGGGCCTGCGCCCGTCCTGTACGGCTTTTTCAATCAATCATCTGAGGGGTTCTGAAATGGTTGCGAACTGTGATCGTACCTGCCCGCTTTCACGGCGCGCGATGGCTCTCGCCGCCGCGCTCGCCCTTGGGTTTTCGCTCAGCGCTGCTGCCCAAAGCGCTCCAGCCTCGAAGATTTCCGCCGATGCGGAGAGCTACTCCAGCTCCGCCGCCTACACGGCATCCCTGACGACCGACGCTCTGCTGGGCGCGGCCCCGGGGGCGCCGGTAGCCAACGCCTCGCCGCAGTACGGCGGCCACAACAACAACTATCCCAGCTACAGCAACAATGGCACCTGGAGCCACATCGCTTTCGACGCGGGCGCCGGCTTCACCGCCCCCATCGGCAACGACACCAGCTATGACCCTGCAACGCTCACGACCGCGCTAAGCCCGAGCGAAGGCTGGGGCTACAACATCAACCTTGGCGGCGGCTGGAACTTTACGAAGCGGATCGGCGCACTGCTCGAATACCAGTTCAATCGCGAGAACATGGCGGGCGATTACCTCAATGCCTTCAACGCCGCCAATCCCAATTCGAGCAGCAGTGGCCCCGTCGGCGGCAACATCAACACCTGGTCTTTGACCCTCGATCCTGTCTTCTATCTGCCTTACAACCAGGGATCAGGTTTCTTCGTCACCGCCGGCGGCGGCTTTTACCGCAAAGTCACCAACTTTACTGAAGCCGAGTGCGGCGTCGACATTTATTACGGCTATTACTGCGAAAATGCCACCGCCTATCACTTCTCCTCGAACCAGGGCGGTATCAATGGCGGCTTCGGCTGGTACCACAAGGTCTTTGGCCCCGACAGCAATGGCAAGTTCTACGCGGAAGTGCGCTACGTCTGGGTCAACTCCCCGAAAGCTGACTCCTCCAACTACTACCAGGGCGAAGGCACCGAGGGTCTCATCCCCGTCACCTTCGGCGTTCGCTTCTAATCGCCTCCGGAGCGCCAGCCCGCCGACTCGTCCTCGGCTGGCTGGCGCTTCTCGCTTCCGGATAAGCTGACGTTCGGCTGCCGGGACCGCTCATTTCCGCCTCGCTTTCCCTCTCTCCGCAGGACTTGACGTCCGTCCCCTCTGCCTTCTACCCTCCGGCCCGTAATTCGAGGTATGATGGCGCACAATGGCCAGGTCAGCATCGAAGTCGCCGGCATGTTGCCGCAGACCCTCTACCACATGCGCGCTCAGGTCACTCTCAACGATGGCGCCACCTTCACCGACATCGATCACGACCAGTTCACTTCCGGTCTCCCTCTCACAACCGGTACTCCGCCGACGACCAGCGCCATCACGATCACCAGTCCCGGCACACCGCAGCCCGGCATTGAGATGTGGAACACTGTCCTGCCCACCGGCGACACCCAGCTCTTCGCTACCGATCTGCAGGGCAATGTCCTCTGGACCTACTCCTACAAGGGATCGTCGCTCGACATTGTCCAGGGCGCTCAGCTCCTGCCCAATGGCGACATGCTGATGGTGATCTCCTACCTGTCCTCGCTGCCGCCCATCGAGGTCGCGCACGCGTCGGGCACCATCAACGTCGTCCGCGAGGTCGATCTCGCCAGCAACACCATCCGCGAGCTCAGCATGGACACGCTGAATCAGGAAATCGCCGCCGCCGGCTTCCACGATTCCGACAGCAGCTCTTATCAGCTCCGCAGCTTCCATCACGACGTTCTTGTTCTGCCCAATGGTCATTGGGTGCTGCTGGCGTCGTATCCAAAGACCTTTGCCAGTCTGCCCGGCCAGTCCGGCAGCACCACCATACTGGGCGACGTTCTCGTCGACGTGGATCAGAACCTCAAGCCGGACTGGATATGGAGTTCCTTCGACCACCTGGACGTCAATCGCCACCCCATGAATTTCCCTGACTGGACGCATGCCAACAACATGGTCTACTCCGCGGACGATCACAATCTCCTGCTTTCGATCCGCCATCAGAACTGGGTCGTCAAGATCGACTTCAACGACGGCCAGGACTCGGGAAATGTCCTGTGGCGCCTCGGGTATGGCGGCGACTTCCAGCTTCTCGACAGCAACGGCGACGTCGACAACAACCCCGCCGACTGGTTTTACGCTCAGCACGGCCTCAGCTATTTCTCGCCAAACACCACGGGCGTCTTCCGCCTCGGTGTCATGGACAACGGCAACGACCGCATCTTCGCGCCGCCCACCGGCCAGGTGTTTTGCAAGTCCGGCGTTCCCAACCCTCCTCAGTGCTACTCCGCTTTTCCGGTGTTCCAGATTAACGAAGCAAACATGACCGCGACGTTCGTCTCCGACGACATGCCAGGTCCCGGCGATTTCAGCTTCTTTGGGGGAACACGCAGTGGCTCGCTAACGGAGACGCTCAGGTGGATTTCTGCGCACCCTTATCCGGCGCGCTGGTCCAGGAATTCGATCCATCCCGGACGCAGATCGTCTGGCAGGCCACTACCCCCGGCGCCGATCAGTTCCGTGTACAGCGCCTCGGCAGCCTCTATCCCGGCGTCCAGTGGTAATCATTTGGACGCCAAGGGTAACTCCACTGGCGCCGAAACAAACCGCCCGAAAATTACCACCACCGTGCGCCGCGTCTCGTGTTCCGCACCATGCGGGTTTGGAGGTATGATGGCCCACGATGCCTCAAACAGACGGGATGACGGGACGGACGGTGTCTCACTACAGCGGTTTGGAAATGTTGGGTGGCGGCGGGATGGGTGTGGTCTATCGCGCCCGCGACACGCGCCTGGGACGCAGCGTCGCGCTCAAGTTCCTGCCTGAGGAGACGGCGACCAATCCGGCGGCCATTGAGCGCTTTCACCGCGAGGCGCGCTCCGCATCCTCGCTGAATCACCCGAACATCTGCACTATCTACGACATAGGCGATATCGAGGGGCGTCCGTTTATCGCGATGGAGCTGCTGGAGGGCCAGACGCTCAGGGAGCGCATCGCCGAGCGCCGCATCGAGCTGGCCGAATTGTTCGAAATCGGGATTCAGGTCGCCAGCGGCTTGGATGCCGCCCACTCCAAGGGCATCGTTCACCGCGACATCAAGCCCGCCAATATCTTTCTGGTGGAGCGCGGCCAGGCCAAGATCCTCGATTTCGGCCTCGCCAAGCTCAGCGCTGCGATGCGCGAAGCCTCCGAGCCTGTCGGGGCCGCCGCGGGCAGCGGAGCGTCGGTTCTCACGGCGCTGGAGCTTACCAGTCCCGGCAGTTCCATGGGCACGGTCGCGTATATGTCGCCGGAGCAGGCGCGCGGCGAAGAGCTCGACCCCCGCTCCGATCTCTTCTCGCTGGGTGTCGTGCTCTACGAAATGGCGACGGGCGCGCCGCCCTTCACCGGCACGGCCACCGCGGTCATCTTCGACGGCATTCTGCACGACACGCCGCGCCCCGCCAGCGAGGCCAATACCCAGCTTCCTCTGGCCTTCGAGAAAATTCTCGACAAGCTGCTCGAGAAGGATCGCGATCTGCGCTGCCAGTCAGCGGCTGAGCTCCGCGCGGATTTGAAGCGGCTGGCCCGCGACATGGGTTCCGGAAAAAGCGCGGCCACTCCCAAAAGCGGCTCTGGCCCGGTGGCGGTTGCCGCGCCGGTCAAGCAGAAGTCCGTCGCCGTCCTCTACTTCGAGAATCAGAGCGGATCCAAGGAAGACGAGTATTTTCGCGACGGCATCACCGAGGACATCGTCACCGAGATCTCCAAGATCGGCCAGCTAGATATTTTCCCTCGCTCCGAAATGCTGGCCTTCCGCGACAAGCCCGTGACCGCGCAGCAGGTCAGCCAGCAGCTCGGCGCGGCCTATGTGCTGGAAGGTTCCATCCGCCGCGCCGGCAATCGCGTGCGCATCACGGCTCAGCTGGTGGAAGCCTCCACTCGCCACTCCGTCTGGGCCGAGCGCTACGACCGGCAGCTGGAGGACGTCTTCGCCATCCAGGAGGAGATCGCGCGCAGCATCGCGCAGGCCCTGCGCATCACCATGACGCCGCAGGAAGAGAAAACGATCGCGATTCGCCCAACGGAGGATCCGCAAGCCTACGATTTCTACCTCCGCGGCCGCAATTACACGCGCCGCGAAAATCTGGACTATGCCCTGCAGATGTTCGAGCAGGCCATCCAGATCGACCCCAATTTCGCCCAGGCCCACGCGGCCATCGGACAGCTTTGCGCGATGACCTACGAGCTGCGCGAGCAGGATGCCCGCTGGATCGAGCGAGGGCTCGCGGCCTGTGACCGCGCCACCGCGCTCGCTCCGGACCTGCCGGAAGGCCTCGTGGCGCGCGCCCGCATCGCCTACGTGCAGAAGAAATATGAGGAGGCGGCGCTGCTCGCCCGTCGCGCCATCGAACGCAAGCCGGACTGCGACGGCTCGTGGAACATTCTCGGCCGCGCTTACTTTGCTTCCGGCCGCCACGAGCAGGCTGTGGCGCTGGTGCAGCAGGCCATCGATGCCAACGGCGACGATTACAACACCTATTTGCCGTACATCAATGCGCTGGAGCGCCTGGGCCTGAAAAAGGATGCGGCGCAATATCGCGATAAACTAACCGCGGTCCTGCAGCAGCAGTTGGAGCGGGTTCCCGACGACGTGCGCGCGCGGATTCTGCTGGCGTGCCAGTTTGCGATCCTCGGGCAGGAAGAGGAGAGCGTGCGCCATCTGCAAACCGCCGTCGCGCTCCGCCCGAACGACAGCAATATCCTCTACAACGCGGCCTGCAACTACGGGCTGGTAAAGCGGAAGGCGGAAACCCTGGACATGCTCAGGCGCGCTATCGCGGCTGGGTACGGCAATCTGGATTGGATGGGAAAGGATCCGGATCTGGACTGCGTCCACGACGACCCGGAATTCAAAAAGCTGATCGGCGCGGTGTAGCGCTCTCCAGACCGTAGACCGTAGACCGTAACCCGTGACCCCTGTCTTTTTACTTCCAACTCACTGCCAGCTGCCAGCGCAGGCGCCGGAGCGCCGTCTTGCGCAGCACGCGCTCGTATTCCGCCAGTTCTGATACCACCGCGGCCGTGTCCGCGCCCAGCGCCATCGGCGACTCCCGCAGAAAATCGTGCAGCGCGCAGATCGCCGTCAGCCCATCCTCCGGCGTAAACCACTGCGGAGGCGGCAAGGTCCGTGCCCACTCCGGATCGCCCGCGCCCTCTTCCAGCAGCAGCGCCATCGAATTCTCGTCGGCGGAGAAGAACTCCAGCAGCGGCTTCACCCCCAGGCGAACCGCCAGTTTTTCCAGGGCATCCTCGTTGCGGGCCAGGGCATGGCCGTTTACGAAGATGTCGAAGCCTGGGTCTTCCCCCTCGACAACGATGTACATGGAAGCGCTCATGGGCGTCAGTCTACCTGATAGCAGGATGCCTGCGGCCATCGGAGGGATGCGTCGTTGCCGGAACAGTAAATACACACCCGGATGCTCATTCGGACGCGCATCTCCCTGATTTTTTTGGCTGCGGCGCGCCTGTTTGGCGGACCTCCCCGTGTCCCCGAGCCCGCGCCGGGGGATGGCACGGGCAGCGGAGTGAAATTGCTTCGCGCTGCCAAAAAAGAGAAGCCGGGCAGTCTCGCCGCCCGGCTCCTGTGTTGCTGTGCTCTGTGCTTTACTGCCGGCTTCCGCCGCCGCCTCCGCCACCCGGACGCCGTCCACGCCGGCGCCGCCTCGGACGTCCACCCGGACCCGCGCCTGGGCCGTCCGGACGCCGTTCGCCGCTCGTCGTGACCGGCACGCCATCCGCTCGGTTGAAGTTGATCTCTTCGCCTTCCTCCAGCGGCTCCGCATCGTCAAAGTCTTCGCCGCCTTCGATCATGATGGTACTGGCGTTCGACGTTGGCTGCCGTTCTTCAGGAGGAGCCGGAGCCGGCCGCGGCGGACGTGGCTGCCGCTCGCGCCGTTCTCCACGATCACCACGGTCGCTCCGCTCCGGACGATCGCCGCGTTCCGGGCGCTCGCTGCGCTCCGGGCGTTCCTGGCCGGCTGACATCTCTCCGGCATTCGGCTCGGGCAGGCCCAGCTTCTGCCGCTGCTCCCGCAGCACCGCCTTCCGCGACAGCTTGATCCGGTTGCCTTCCACGCCCAGCACCTTCACCATCACCTGGTCGCCTTCGCGCAACTCGTCCTTCACTTCGCGCACGCGATGCTCCGCGATCTCGCTGATGTGCAGCAGCCCGTCGGTGCCCGGGAAAATCTCCACGAACGCCCCGAACTCCGCCAGCCGCACCACCTTGCCCAGATACGTCTTGCCCACTTCCGGCACGGCGGTGAGATCGTTGATCATCGCCAGCGCCCTCTTCAGGCCTTCCTCATCGCTCGAGGCCACGTTCACCTTACCCGTGTCGTCGACGTCGATCTTCACGCCCGTCGATTCGGTGATGCCGCGGATCGTCTTGCCGCCCGGCCCGATCAGATCGCGAATCTTATCGGTCGGAATCTGGATCGTCCGGATTTGCGGCGCGAACTTCGACTTCTCCGTGCGCGGTTCGGCCAGCACCGCTTCCATCGTGTCCAGCAGGAACATCCGGCCGCGCTTGGCCTGCGCCAGCGCCTCGCGCATGATCTGCCCGGTGATCCCGCCGATCTTGATGTCCATCTGCAGCGCGGTGATTCCGTTGCGCGTTCCGGCCACCTTAAAGTCCATGTCGCCGTAGTGGTCTTCCGCGCCCGCGATGTCGGTCAGGATGGCGTAATCGTCGCCTTCCTTCACCAGGCCCATCGCGATGCCCGCCACCGACCCCTTCAGCGGAATGCCTGCATCCATCAGCGCCAGGCTGGCGCCGCAAACTGAAGCCATCGAGCTCGACCCGTTCGACTCCAGAATGTCCGACACCACGCGCAGCGAGTACGGCGATACGTCCTCGCCGGGAAGCACCGCGCTGATCGCGCGCTCCGCCAGCGCTCCGTGTCCCACTTCGCGCCGTCCTACGCCGGTCATGCGTCCCGTCTCGCCCACTGAGAACGGCGGGAAGTTGTAATGCAGCATGAACTTTTTCCGCTGCTCGCCCTCGAAGGTCTCCAGCCGCTGCGAGTCGTCGGTCGTGCCCAGCGTCGCCGTCACCAGCGCCTGCGTCTCGCCGCGCGTGAACAGCGCCGACCCGTGGGTCCGCGGCAGCACGCCAACCTCGATCGAGATTTGCCGGATTTCATCGAACGCGCGATGGTCCGGACGCACCCGCTCCTTCGTCACCTGCTCGCGGAACAGCTTCTCCCGCAGCGCTTCGTAGTAGTGCGCCAGCTTCTTCTTCGCCGCGGCGGCATTCGCGTCGTCCGGAATCTCCGCTTTCAGCTCGTCCTGGATCTGCTTCACCAGCACCTGGCTTTCGAGCTTCGGATGCGCCTTCGTATCCAGCGCGTCCTTCAGCCGCGCGCCCACCTTCGCCACCATCGCGTCGAAATACGCCTGGTCGAACTCCGGCGGCGTCACCGCGCGCTTCGGCTTGCCCGCGCGAGATACCAGATCCTCAATCGCGGCCACAATCTTCTTGATCTCGCCATGCCCGAACTCGATGGCATCCACCACCGTTTCTTCCGTGGCTTCGTTCGCGCCGCTTTCGATCATCACGATGCCGTCTTTCGTGCCCACCACCGTGATGTTGATCGTCGAGCCGCGCCGCTCCGTGTACGTCGGATTCACCACGAACTCGCCGTTCACCTGGCCCACGCGCACCGCGCCAATGGTCGCGCCGAACGGAATGTCCGACAGCGCCAGCGCCGCGCCCGCCGCGTTGATGCCCACGATGTCCGGATCGTTCTCTTTGTCCGCCGAGAACACCAGCGCGATGATTTGCGTCTCGTTGCGGAACCCCTCGGGAAACAGCGGCCGGATCGGCCGGTCGATCTGACGGCTGGTCAGAATTTCGCGCTCGCTCGGGCGCCCTTCGCGCTTGATGAACCCGCCGGGGATCCGTCCGCCGGCGTACGCGTACTCGCGGTAATCCACCGTGAGCGGGAAAAAGTCGATGCCCTCGCGGGGATCGGGAGAAGCGACCGCGGTGGCCAGCACCACGGTATCGCCTGACGTAACCACGGCCGCGCCGGAGGCCTGCTTGGCCATGCGGCCCGTCTCAAACTGCAGTCGCTTGCCGCCGGCAAGATCGACTGAAACTTCCTGCTTCATAGTTGCCTCATTTCTTCCAGGGAAAGGTGCGCGGGCGGGAGTGGGCGGCGCGGTAGGCGATGGGGAACCAGGAAAGAGTAGGGATATTAGCGCCTGCATTGGACCAGCGCCGCCACCAGGCGGCTGCTGTTCACGCTCTTTCGTATTCTCTTCGCGCGCGCGTCTCGAACTTCGCCTCTGCGAGTTTTACTTCCGAATGCCCAGCTTCGTGATCACGGTCCGATAGCGCTCCGAATCGTGCGTCTTCAGGTAGTCCAGCAGGCGGCGGCGTTTGCTCACCATCATCAGCAGGCCGCGCCGCGAAGCATGGTCCTTCCCGTGCGTCTTGAAATGCTCAGTCAAGCCGCCAATCCGCTCGCTCAGAACCGCGATCTGCACTTCCGGGCTTCCGGTGTCGCCGTCATGGGTGCGATACCGCGCGATGACTTCAGTCTTCTTTTCAGGTGCCAGCACGTGTGTGCGTACTCCTCTGTATTTTCTTCGATTTACACTTCCTAAGTGTCTGCTCACAGGGTAACATGGCACCCCGGCCCCGTGCCACCCAAACCAGGCATGAACGTGGCATTTCCGCCTGCGGCCGGCCAGCGACAGTAACCGGGTCTGTCAAGGCTGAACCAGGCGGAGCTTGCCCGTCAGGTGTTGGCCGGGGGCAAGGTAGAGGAGACGGTCTGGCTGGTCATCGCCGATCAGGACCGCCCCAGCAGCGCTGAAGCAGAAGAAGGCGGCGATCCCCGTGGCCACGGCGCATGCAGGGCACGCCGCCGCGAGCACGACAGTGCCCCAAATGGCCGCGCCTAACCCACCATTGAACCCAAGCGCCAACGCCAGCTTCAGGGAACCGTCACCGGGAAGGATGACGGCGAGGATTTGCCGTCGGAGATAGGTCCGAGAACCACCGAAGGCGCGGGAGCAGACGAGCTTGTCCTGGGTGAAGGACTGGATGCGGCAGGTTTGGCGGCGGCGGGGCTGGTCGAAGGTGACGACGAGCAGCTTATGCTTCGACGATCCTGTCGACTGCGCCGTCTGCCAAGTGTTGCCGATCGGAATATCGCTGCGAGCAGGGGACTCGGCCAGGGCGATGGTTGCGGAAACGAGTGCGAGGACAGCCAGGGAGAAAATGTAGCGGACGGACCTCTGCGGCATGGACGGCCTCCTAAATGGAATGCGTCCATGAAAAATCGAGATCGGCACCCGTTGGTGCGAAGCTGAAACACTTTCGCAAGTGTCACAGGCACCGGGAACAATTCGCCTTAACGATTGCTCACCCCATCCGCCGCGCCGCCCCGCTCACCCGCACGCTGGCGCCCTTTTCCGGCGTCCACTCCGCCCGCAACCGCGAGGGCATCCCCATATCTTCCCCCTGAAGAATGTCCAGGGCCCCGCCCGACGGCCAGTTGAGATCGCGCAGGTACCCGCCCAGCGCCGCTGCCGCCGATCCGGTCGCCGGATCCTCGTACACCCCGCCTGCCGGAAACGGATTCCGCGCGTGAAACAGCGTTGGCGTCTCTGCCCAGATCAGCCCAAACGTCGCCAGATTCTCCCGCACGGCCAGCCGCCGCCCGGCTTCCATCTCATACCGCATTTCGGCCAGCAACTTGCGGCTTTTCAGCGCCAGCACCAGATTGTCTCCGCCCGCAGTCGCCCGTGCCGGCGGAATCCGCACGTCCAGGTCCTCCGCCGTCCACCCAAACAGCGCCAGCGCCTCCCGGACCAGCGTCTCGCCGGCCGGCTCGCTCCGCGTCGGCGGTGACTGCAACGCGGCCGCCATCTTTGCGCCGGCGCATCGTCCTTCCACTGTGATCCGCGCGTGATTCAGCTCCAGCGCAAACGTGCCATCCCCAAACCGCGCCGCCAGCGCCGCACCCAGCGCAATGGTCGCGTGCCCGCAAAAATCCACTTCCATTTTTGGAGCGAAATACCTCACCCGCCACGCGTCGTCAGCGCCGTTTCCGGCTCGCGCCGCAAAGGCCGTCTCCGAGTACCCCACCTCCGCCGCCACGCGCTGCATCGTCGCCGCGTCAGGAAGTGAATCCTCAATCACCACCCCTGCCGGATTCCCGCCCGTCTCTCCATCGCAGAATGCCGCGATGCGCTCAATCTTCATCGCTGTCCATCATCTCCGGGTGCCCCACATCTGCCTGTCTTTGGCAGATGTGGGAGCGCCGATCCTTATTGCGCCAATTCCGCCCCCCCGTAGCTCGACAGCACCTTGCCATCCCGGCTCAGCAGCAGCGCCGCTCCCGCCTGCGCCGGCATCGTGAAGTCAATGTGCGCGCCCGTCAGCGCATCGACAATGTTCACCGTCTCCGGATTCAGCGACTCGTTGCTGAAGCTGTAAATCTCCGCATCCTGCAGGACCGTTGGGTACGCCAGCACGCCTGCCGACAGCGGCGTCATTTCCCGGAACACCGGCTTCACGCCCGCTTCGTCCAATGCCCATTGGTACAGCGCCGCCGTCGCCTCATATCCCTCGGAGAACTCCACCGGATCGGCCGTCCACAAAATTCTCCCGCTGCCGTGCGAAATCTCCTCGACGCTCTTCCCGTCCGCAAATCGCGAGGTCCACGTCGCCGCCTGCTGCACGCCCGCCGGGAAACTCAGCGGAACCGTTTTCCCATCCGGCAGCGCCAGCTCCGACTCCCTGACGGCCAGCGGGAACACCGTTTCCTGCAAGCCCAGCGGCGAGATGCGATCCACCGGCTGCCAATGTTCATCCCGATCCACCGGACCGGTCACCAGCAGCGTCCCGCCCTTCGTCACGTAATCCATCAGTCCCTGCCACGCCGTATCCGTCAGCCCCTGCGGCGAGGGCAGGAACACCAGCTTCGGGCACCCCTCCGCGCACAGATCGCCCACGCGATTTTCCGTCAGCATCCGCAGCGGCATGTGATCCACATACGCCATCGCGCGCAGCGCTTTCTTCTGCGTATCCAGAGCCAGGCCGCCCAGGATCGAATACTGCATCGTCTGCGACGTCACCATCGTCACCGGCGGCGGCACAATCTGCGTGAAGCTCTGCGGGCTCTTGTTCACAAACGCCGCATAGTCCGCCAGCACCTCAGCCTCCGGCTTCCACGTCCCATCCGGACGCACCGCTCCAATCGGCACCTCGTTGTCGTTGGCCATGTAGTCGTTCACGTTCCACACCCACTCCAGCGCGCCCGCGCCCTGCGCGAACGAGATCGCAACCTTCCGCTCCAGTTGCCGCCCTTCCGTCTCCACGCTGAAGCGCAAATGTCCATCCACCGTCAGCCGCCGCTGCTCGCCGGTTTCCTGCAGCAGCATCGGCTTCCCCGGCATCTTCGGCGCGAGGTCTGCCCACAGGATCGCGTCGTAGTCCCACCAGCTGTGATCGTTGACGAAGTCCACCAGCGGCGAGAAGAACGCCGGCGACAGCCGTCCCGCCACGCCGCCCTCATCCTGCCCCACGGAGATCATCTGCTGCGAGCCTGTATCGCGAATCACCGCCTCGATCTTCTTCATCCAGTTCATGAAGACCCACTGGGTGAACAACGAATAGTCGTAATCCTTCAGCGGATTGAAGCCGTTCCGCACCGCGTCGCCATCGAACGCCGGCGCCGGCGGCAGCGCCCACGGGTTCTCAGGCGCAATCTCCGGCGGTGTCGCCGTGGGACTCGACTGCAGCTGCCGTCCCATGCCGAGCGACGGCTCCGCCCAATCGTTGAGCAGCTTGGCCTTGTCGGGATACCGCTCCGCAATCCACGCCTTCCACGCCACCGCTTCGTACGGATCGTAATCCGGCTGCGTTCTCCATACATTGCTGTTTGCGCTTGGCTCGTTGATCAAATCCCACGCCAGAAACGGCACCGCATGGAAACGCCCCACCACCGACTGCACGTACACGCTCTCCGCCTGGAGCGCCGCTGGATCCAGATACCCGTTCACCCCGCCCCACGTGTCCGGATAAAACGCGAACAGATTGAACTGCACCGTCAGGCCGTTGTGCCGCGCGCACATCAGGAACGCCTCAATCGCCCGCAGTCCCTCCTCGCTCATCTGTCCATCCGGCGCCAGCAATTGCTTCCACGTGGTCCACAGCCCGGTGCGGATCATGTTCAGTCCCGCGCCGTGAATTTGCGCCATGTCGTGATCCCACACGTACACATTCGGCTTTAACAGATACATGCGCGAAACATCGCCGCTCATGTACGTCGTGCCCACCACCGGCATCGGCTTGCCATCCAGTTGGAAGTAGTCGTGTCCCGTAGTCAGCTTCGGCCCCGATGCCAGATACCCCGTGGCCCGCATCCAGAATCCCGACAGATACGTGCGCAGCGGCTGGCCATCGCGCTCGAGCGTCGCCCTCACGGTGTGCAACCCATTGCCCTCCGCCGCGGACTGCGGCAACGTCACCGGGTGCGCCGCATCCGCCAGCATCGTCATGTCGTAATGCACAGCGCCATCCTCGGTGGTCACCTGCACATGCAGCATGTCGCCAGTACCGGGTGCCCCACCCTTATCGTCCGTTGTTGGCGATAGGGTGGGCATGGGCGTGTACTGAAACTCCAGCGCCTCGCCCGGAACATACAGCGGCAGCGACGGCCGGAACGTGAACCGGTCACCCTTCCGCACCGCCAGCATCGCCAGCGTCTTCAGCAGCTCCGTATTGCTGAAGAATCCCTCATTCGGCTCGCACACCACCAGAATCCACCTGCCGCCGACGAATCGATTCGCATTGTGATCGAGCTCGATCACCGGCGCCGCGAGTTTGTGTCCGCCCCGCACGCCCCACGCCAGCGTGGTCAGGTCCATGTCTTCGTAGCCGGTGTGTCCACCAGTTTGATCGGGATCCACCACACTCAACCGCACCACGGGACTGAAGGCTCGCGTCCACGCAAAGCCCGGCAGGGCAGGGAAGACATCCGGATTCGCCATGAATCTCGTGGTGTCGCCGCCGCGGTTTTCCGGCATCCCCGGATGGCCGCCTGGCGTCCGCTGGTATCCATCGATGAACAGTTCCAGCGTTTGCGCCACGCTCGGCGGCCGCAGATGCCACCCGCTCGCATCCTGATATCCCGCCCGCGTGAACGCCTTCCCGCCCAGCACGATCAAATTCCCGCCGCGATCGAGATATTCGAGAATCGCCGGCCAGTCCGCCTCCGGCCACGCCGATCCGTACGGCAGCACCAGCAAATCCGTGTCGGGCGCAGACAGAGCTGTTCCCAGCTGCGATGCGTCGGCAAACTCCGCTCCCGGAAACGCCGCATGCAGTCCCGCCGCATCCGGCGTCACGGAATCCGCCGTGGGAAAGCCCGGCTGCCAGAAGACCACCGTCTGTCCCCACAAGGCAGCCCGCGCACAAAGCAAAACGGCAGGCAAAAGAAGACGAACAGCGCCAGACAGAAAACGACCAGAAAAAATTCGCAACATGATGAAAACCCCCGTGAATGGCGGCTTCACCATATCACAGGCGCCGCCCCTAACCCGTAGCCCGTAGACCCTATACGCTAGTTCTATGGACTACCGACTGCTTGGACGTTCCGGGCTCAAAGTCTCCGCCCTCAGCTTTGGCGCAGCCACCTTTGGCGGCAGCAACGAATTCTTCCGCGCCTGGGGCGAAACCCAGGTCGACGAAGCGCGCCGCATGATCGATCTGTGCATCGACTCGGGCGTCAATCTCTTCGACACCGCCAACGGCTACTCCGACGGGATGGCCGAAGAAATTCTGGGCAAAGCGCTCAAGGGCAAGCGCGATCAGGTCCTCATCTCCACGAAATCGTTCTTCCCCGTCGGTCCCAGCCCCAACGACCTCGGCTCCTCGCGCCTGCATATCCTCCAGCAAGTCGAGGCCTCGCTCCGCCGCCTTTCGACCGATCGCATCGACATCTACCACATGCACGGCCCCGACGCGCTCACGCCCGTCGAAGAAACGCTCGACACGCTCAACTCTCTCGTGCACGCCGGCAAAATCCGCTACATCGCCTGCTCCAATTTTTCCGGATGGCACCTCATGAAATCCCTCGCCGCGTCAGACCGTCATGGCTGGACGCGCTACGTCGCTCACCAGGTCTACTACTCGCTCATCGGCCGCGAGTATGAGTGGGAACTGATGCCGCTCGGCCTCGATCAGGGCGTCGGCGCACTCATCTGGAGCCCGCTCGGCTGGGGGCGCCTCACCGGCAAGCTGCGCCGCGGCCAGCCGCTGCCCAAAGTCAGCCGCCTGCACAAGACCGCCGACTCCGGCCCGCCCGTCGACGATGAGCATCTCTTCCGCGTCGTGGATGCGATCGATGTTGTCGCGAAGGAAACCGGCAAAACCGTTCCGCAGATTGCGCTCAACTGGCTTCTCCAGCGGCCAACGGTCTCCAGCGTCATCGTCGGCGCGCGCAACGAAGAGCAATTGAAGCAGAATCTCCAGGCCGAGGGCTGGAACCTCACCGCCGATCAGGTCGCCCGCCTCGACGCCGCCAGCCAAACCACGCCCACCTATCCGTACTGGTGGCAGCGCGCGGTCAGACATCGCAATCCGCCGCCGGTATAGACATCCGCCGGCGGCTCGCCGCCGGCAGTCTGGCAACGAAGAACCAGCAATCAGCAGCTAGCAACTAACAACTAGTAACTAACAACCGGCACTTTACGGTGCTACCTTCGCCGCCGCCTTCGTCGCCACTTCCAGCTTCTGCTCGCTGGTCTTCGTCTGCCCGTCCAGCTCGTGGAAGACGGCTTCCTGCGCCGCGGTGGGCCGCGTGTAGCCCCACTCCACGTCCGCTCCCAGGAAGGCCAGCAGCGCATTCAGCTTCACCTCATGCATCAGGTCCTCTTCGCTGGCAAAGTTGTCCATCTGCACCGCATCGTTCAGCGCGCCGTTCAGCGCATTCAGCGCGCTCGCCGCCTGTGCCTGGGTCACCGTGCCATCCGCGACTGCTTTGTTCAGCTTGTCGCGCGCCGCCAGCGCATCGTTAATGTCCTTCACCAGCGGATTCAGATCCGCCTCGATCTGCTGGCACAGCGCCAGTTGCGCGTCCAGATCCTGCTGCGTCGCCTTCAGCCGCGGATCCAGAGCTACGGCAAAGCTCTGCTCCGATTTCTGTCCGCCGTAGGTCAGCACCACTTTGTACGTTCCCGGCACCACGATGGGGCCGCTCACCATTTCGGCCTCGCCGGCCGCCGGTTCCGGCAAATGGTAGCCCACCACCTGCGCTGGCGGCGTGTACCGCATGTCCCACTGGAACCGGTTCATCCCTGGATTGATCGCCGTCAGTTTCTCCAGCGCTTCCTGATCCTGCTGCACCGCTGGCTCGCCGCTGCGATCCGGCATCGGCACGCCTGCCTTGGCGGCCTCTTCCTCCTGCTTCTCCTTCGCCGTTTCCAGGTGCAGCGCAAACTTCCGCACCGTCTTCCCCTGCGCGTCCTGGAACTCCAGGCTCACCGGCGTCTTGCCGTCATAGTTCGCCGGAACGTGGAAGAACACAGTCGCCCCGAACGCCGGATTCTGTCCAGTCCCTGGCCTTGACCGCTCTCCGCCTCCATAGATATGCGTCAGCCACGCCGACTCCGGCGCAAACACGTACTCGCTGTCCGCCGCCACATTGGGACTCTTCGTCAGCTGCTCCAGCAGCGCGAGATTATCCAGCACCCAGAATGAGCGCCCGTGCGTTGCGATCACCACGTCTCCCTGGCGGTTATTGATCGCGATGTCCCGCACTTCGGCAGTCGGAAGGTTCAGCTTCAGCGGCTGCCACTGCGCGCCACCATCCAGGCTTACGTACACCGTGCTGAACGTGCCCAGGAACAGCAGTTGCGCGTCCTTCGGATCCTGCCGGACGGCGAACGCAAAGGCATCGTCCGGCAGTCCCGTCGTGATCGAGGTCCAGTGTTTCCCCAGGTCCGTTGTCTTGTACACGTAGGGCCGGTAGTCGTCCCACATGTAGCGCCACGCGGTTAAATAGGCGGTGTTCTTGTCTACGTGCGACGGCTCAATCGAGCTGACCACGGAATCGGGCATTCCCGCCGGCGTCACCAGGTCCCAGTTCTTGCCGCCATCCGCGGTTACGTGCACCAGTCCATCGTCCGATCCTGCCCACAGCAGGTTCCCATCCAGCGGCGAAACCGCCAGCGAGTAAACCTCGGGATAAACCTCGGCTCCCGACTGATCCAGATCGATCGGCCCACCGCTCGCAATTTCCGTGCTCGGCTCGTTGCGCGTCAGGTCCGGCGAGATGCGCGTCCACGTTCTGCCGTAGTCATCGCTCTTCAGCACCACCTGCGCGGAGGTGAACAACTCCTTCGGGTTCACCGGCGAAAACAGGATCGGATGCGTCCAGCCAAACCGGTACTTCAGCTCGTTCGCCGCCGCGCCATCCTGGTACAGAGGCCACGGCGCCACCCCTTCCGTCTGATCCGTCTTCAGGTCGTGCTTCTCAAACAGTGTGTAGTAGTCGCTGCCGAAGGTGATGTCCGGGTCGCCCGGCTCCGGCACGGAGAAGGTGCTCTCTCCGCCAGCCGTGGTGTGCCAGTCCGCCTCCGGAATTCCCCCCGGCCCCGCGCTCGGCCCCTCCACTGCGTCTTCGTCCTGCTGCGCGCCGTAAATATGGAACGGGAACTGATCGTCCAGGTTCACGTGATAAAACTGGCCCGTCGGCTGATTGTGCTCCGAACTCCATGTCTTCCCACCGTCCGTCGAAACCGTCACGCCGCCGTCGTTGCCTTCCAGCAGAATCTTCGTATTTTTTGGATCGATCCACACGATGTGGTTGTCGCCGTGCGGCGTGTGCAGCCGCGTCCAGGTCCTCCCGCCATCATGCGAAACCCACAGCGAATCCACCTGCGGCGCGTACACGGTGTTCGGGTCTTTCGGATCGGCAAAGATCGCCATGTAGTAGAAGGCCCGCTGCCGCAGCTTCATCTCGTTGTTCACCTGCGTCCAGGTCGCGCCGCCGTCATCCGACCGGAACACGCCGCCGTCTTTCGCCTGCACAATCGCGTACACGATGTATGGCTGGCTCGCCACCAGCGACACGCCAATGTGCCCCAGCGTCCCTGTCGGAAACCCAGGATTGTGCGTTAGGTTCGTCCAGGTCGCGCCCCCGTCCGTCGTCTTGTAAATCCCGCTCCCCGGACCGCCGCTGATCAGCCCCCAGGGCATGCGCTGCGCCTGCCACGTTGTCGCGTACAACACTTCCGGATTATTCGGATCCATGACCAGGTCGATGGCCCCGGTCTTTTCGTCCACGAACAGGATCTTCTTCCATGTCTTGCCGCCATCGGTCGACTTGAACACGCCCCGGTTCGGATCCGGAACGAACACGTGCCCCATCGACGATGCGTACACCGTATTCGGATCGCCTGGGCTCACCACAATCCGGCTGATCGTGCGCGTCTCGCGCAGGCCCGCGTATTCCCACGTCTTGCCCGCGTCGCTTGATTTGTAAATCCCGTCGCCCGGTATCATGTCGTTGCGGATGTCGTCCTCGCCGGTGCCGGCGTAGATCACGCTCGGCTCCGACGGCGCCACCGCAATCGCCCCAATGCTCGCGCTCGTTCCCGGGAGCTTGTCGCTGATGTCCTTCCAGTTCAGCCCGTAATCGGTGCTCTCCAGGACCCCGCCGCCCACCGTCCCCGCGTAGAACACGTTGTCTTTGCCCGGAACCCCGGCTACGGCGACCACGCGCCCGCCGACGAACGGCCCAACGTTGCGCCACTGCAGCTTGCTCATCAGCGTTTGCGCCGTGACGGCGCTCTGCGCTCCCGCGGGCACGGCCGGCAATCCCGTTAAGGCGAAGGCAAGAAAACCACTGGCGCTCACAAAACCCGGAACACGTCTCACGATCTGGTTCTCCTCAGGGGTTTTTCCAAAGAACCGAATGATAGCACCGGCAGACGCTCGCCTGCCCAGCGCCGCCCGAGCGCGCGGAATCATCTGGTTGGAAAGAGTTGCGGACGGCGGCAGAATGCCTGTGCCGCGCTCAGCGCGCGATCTGCTTCAGATCCAGGCTGCCTCGTTCGCTGCGCGGCGGCCGGCGCGCGCCGCTGCGCACCACGGCCGGATCGATCTGCAGCTCCGCCAGCATGCGGCTCAGCGTGTTGCGGTGCACGCCCAGCTCTCTGGCGGCCTTGCACTGGTTCCCCCGGTGGTGGGCCAGCACGTCCAGCAGAAAGCGCCGCTTGAATTCGCGCACCGCTTCCTCGTAGGTAATACCGCCGGCGCGCATCTGCATCACCAGGTTGTCCAGTTCTCTCTTCACCGCAGGCTCTCTCTCTGTTTCGTGCAAGCTTACCGCAAATCCCGTTACGCGGAAGGTCTCAGCCAGTCCGGCTGCTCTTTCCGCAATTCCGTCACGCCGCTCCGGATCCGTCCCGCCAGGTCGGCGGGAGCCACCACCGCTGCCCCGCGCGCCATCTCCAAAAATGCCGGAGCCAACTGCGACTTCCGCAACCACTCCTCGTGGGGCGAGAACGCGGCGACCACCATCACCACGATCGTCACGATCACGCAGCCCTTCACCAGACCGAACACTGCGCCGGCCATCCGGTCCGCCCAGCCCAGCCCTACGGCCTTCACAGACCAGCGCGTGATCCTGCCCGCTACGGCAGCCAGCAGCATCACTCCAAACGCGATCGACAGGAACGACAGAGTCTCCACCGCGGCGACCGAGTGAACCCAGTGCGACCACCAGGGCATCAGCACCTGGTAATCCCAGCTCGCCAGCAGCAGCCCCAGCACCAGCCCCACCAGCGAGAAAACTTCCATCATCAGTCCCGCTTTCGCAGCCGACAGCACTGAGACCACCAGCACCACCACGATCAGCCAGTCGACAATGGTCACAGCCTTCTCCTACAGCGTCAGCGAGCTGCCCGTCAGCAGCCGAAAGGCTTCCAGATACTTTTCCTGCGTGCGCTTCACCACCAGGTCCGGCAGCGGCGGCGCGGGGGCCCGCTTGTTCCAGTGAATGCTTTCCAGATAATCGCGCACGTACTGCTTGTCCAGCGAAGCCTGCGCCTTGCCCGGCCGGTAGTGCTCGCGCTCCCAGAAGCGCGACGAATCCGGTGTCAGCACCTCGTCCGCCAGCACGATCTCGTTGCCGATCGTTCCGAATTCGAACTTCGTGTCCGCCAGCAGCAGCCCGCTCCAATCCGCGTGCGCCGCCGCCCGCCGGTACAATTCCAGCGTCACCTCCCGCAGCCGCTCCGCCACCTCGCCGCCCACCATGGCCGCCATTTGGTCGAACGAGATGTTCTCATCGTGGGTTCCGCGCTCGTTCTTCGTGGCCGGCGTAAAGATCGGCTCCTTCAGCCGGTCGCTCTCCCACAGTCCCGGCTGGATCGGAATTCCGCAAATCTTTCCCGTCTCCTTGTATTCCTTCCAGCCCGATCCCGCCAGGTATCCGCGCGCGACGCACTCCACCGGGAACATCGCCGCCCGCTTCACCACCATCGACCGCCCCTTCAATTCTTCGCGGTACGGCCACAGTTCTTCGGGATACTGCGCCACATTTGCGGATTCCACGTGGTTCGGCGTGATGTCGCTCAGCAGGTCGAACCAGAACAGCGAAAGCTGCGTGAGGATTTTGCCCTTGCCCGGGATCCCGGTGCCCAGCACGTGGTCGAATGCCGAAATGCGATCCGTCGCGACCAGCAGCAGATGATCGCCCAGGTCGTAAATATCGCGGACTTTGCCCCGCGCCTTGAGCTTCAGACTGGGATAGTCGGTTTCAAGCAGTGCGGTCAATGCCATGGCGTTCCTGCGTGGTTTTCATCCATTCCCTGAGGCGTGATTTGCGCGAAGCGCGGACCTTCCGTTTCGCGAGCGGCAGGAAGCGATGGAGTCAGGCTGAAAATCGATTGTGCGATTCGCGCCGCGCTTTGTCAACGACGTGTGGCGTCGCATTTCCCGCGTCGTGCAAACTTTAGTTGCATCGCCGCCGCGCGAGGCATGCGCTGTCGCGATTTCGCCGCTATCGATTCGCCGCCGGCTTCGGATAAATTCGCACGCCCATCCCGTTCAGTCGGCTGCGCGCCTGCATCGCTTCCGGCGTCTGCGGATAGCGCCGGATGAGCGACCGCAGATCCTCGATCCCTGCGTCTCTCCGCCCCATCGCCAGTTCCGCTTCGCCCTTCCGCAATTGCGCCGCCGGCGCTTTGGCATTCCCAGGATATTGCTCGAGCGCCAGATCGTACGCCTTCACCGCTTCCGCGTATTTCTTCTGCCGGTAAGCGATCTCGCCCAGATAGAATTGCGCGTTCCCCGCCAGGTCGCTCTGCGGATAGTACTGGATCACGGTGCTGAATTCGCTGCTCGCCAGATCGTACCGCGCCGACTCATAGTCGCTCATCGCCGTCTGATATTGCTGGTCCACCGGCGGCGCCTGCGGCTGCTGCTGCGTCGCCGCTGGCGGAGCCGTTTCCGGCTGTCCCGCGCCGTTGTCCGCTCCCGTCTGCGGCGGAGTTCCCGTCTGTGGCGTTCCCGTTCCGTTGGGCTGCGCCGTTGCTCCCGGCTGTCCCGGCTGCGTCGGTTGCTGCTGCTGCGTATTGATGTTCTGCAGTTGCGACTGGATCGCCTGGAGCTGCGCCGCCATCTTGTCCAGGCGCCCGCGCAGCTCGTCCACGGAGTCATTGATGCCCTGCATCTGCGTGGAAAGCTGCGTACCCTGTCCGCTCGCCGTCTCGTTCTGCGCCGCTACCTGATGCTGCAGGGCGGTCACCGTGTTGTTCATCTGCGACACGTTGTCGGAGATCTGCTGCATCACGTGCTGCAGCACGCTCAGTTGCTGGTCCTGGCTGTCCTGCAGATGCTGGATCTGCGTCTGCAGCTCCTGCACCTGCGTCTGCAGCTGGACCAGTTGCTTATTGATGGCGTGGGCTGGCGGTGCGGCAAGCAGGAATAGCAGCGACCCAAGGGCGGCGACAATACCCGGAATTTTTCGCATAGAACATCCCCGATCGAGCGCAGGAAGCGCTGCGCTCATTATCGCAGGACGGTCCTGCCTCAGCATGGAAGGAATGGGAAGAAGCGCGACTCATCCTGCCGCGCGCCGGCGCGGCAGGATGGGCCATGGCTCTACTGGTCCAGCGTGAACTGCGCCCGGCGGTTCTGCTGCCAGCACGCCTCGTTCTCCTCGGTGCAGAACTGCTTTTCCTTGCCGTAGCTCACGGTGCGGAGCCGGTCAGGAGAAACGCCCAGGTTCACCAGCGCCTGCTTGGCGGCGTTGGCCCGGTTCTCGCCCAAAGCCAGGTTGTAGTTGATCGAGCCGCGATCGTCGCAGTATCCGCCGATCACCACCTTCACCTGCGGATTCTGGTTCAGGTAGTTCGCGTCGGCCTGCAGCGTCGCCTTGGCGTCATCCCGGACCGAGTAACTGTCGTAGTCGTAGAAGATCGGCTTCACGTTCTGCTCGAAGACGCTCTCGGTCAGGTTCGTCTCTGCCGGAGGAGGCGTCGCCTGCGGCGCCTGCACCGTCACCGTCGCGGTCGCGTCGGCTGTGCCGCCGTCGCCATGCGCCACCAGGTGATACGTCGTGGTCTCCGTCGGCCGCACCGACTGCGTGCCCGCCGTCGCTACCGTGCCGATCCCGTCGATGGACACATCCGTTGCGTTCGACGTTTCCCAGGTCAGCACCGACTGATCCCCGGCGTTGATCGTATCCGGCGTCGCCTTCAGCGTGGCCGTCGGCGCGGGCGCCGTGCTCGTGGGCGGTGCCGTCGGCATCGGTGGCGCCTGTTTCTTCTTGTGGCATCCCGCCACGGTAAGCATGGCCGCGAGACCTGCGGCCATAGCCAGGGACTTGATTCTCATTTGTTGCACTTTCTCTCCTCCTTGAGGGGCGTTCCTCTTGTTATCACCAGGGCAAAACCGGCCGGATTCCGGCCTGTCGGGCGCTGCTTTATTTCCAGCTCCAGTCGGGCATCAGGTTGTTCCCCTCATGCGTCAACTGCTGCTGGTCGGTTCCGTCGGCCAGCATCATCCAGATTTCGGTGTGACCGTTCTGCTGACGCTGGAAAACGACATGGCGGCTGTCCGGCGACCACGACGGAAAATCGTTAGCCCCGGCTTCGTGCGTAAGCTGTGTCCAGCGCTTGCTGGCAATGTCCATGATGTAGATATCTTCGGCTCCCGGCGCGCCCGGGCCGTAGCTCCGCTGCCATGCAAACGACAGGAACTGCCCGTTCGGCGACCATGCCGGCGACGTCGCGTACCCGCCATCCGTCATCCGCATCACGTTCGAGCCGTCCGTATCCATGATGTAAATCTGCGGCAGTTTCGTCCGCCCGCTCACCCACGCAATCTGCGCGTTCGACTTTGGATTCCACACCGGCGATACATTCGGACCCAGGAAGGCCGTGATGCGATGCGACCCGGCCCCCGAAGCGTCACACACATAAATGTCCGGATTCCCCGTGCGCGACGACGAATACGCCAGTTTCGTCCCGTCGCTCGACCACGCCGGCGACAGCGTCGTGCCGCCCCACATCGGGAACGACACCATCCGGTTCAGGATCAGCGAATACATCCGGATCGACCATCCATCCCGCCCCATCGCCGTGAATGCCACCCGCGAATTGTCCGGCGAGACGCGCGGCGCCAGCGAGTCCGAATGCAAATAGGTCAGCTGGTGCTGGTCGAACCCGTCGTAATCCATCTCCCAGATTTCCTTGTGGCCCGACCGGTCCGACACGTAGAAAATCTTCGTCTCCGCGATCCCTGCCACGCCGCCCAGTTGCTGAATGATCTCATCGGCAAACCGGTGCGCGATCATGCGCGTCGCTTCCACCGAGGCCTCATCCGTAAACTGCTTGCCCAGGATTTGCGCGTTCTGCTGCGCGTGCGTGTCGTACAGATAGCCCTGCACCGACACCTGCCCGTGGTTCACCGCCAGCGTGCCGAACGCCACATACGCCGCACTCGACGGCGCCGCGGCCCAGTTCGCCACATTGATCTCCTGCGGCGATCCAGGCTGCACGTTGGGAATCATGCTCTTCGACACCACGTCGAAAATTCCCGCATAGCGCAGGTCGTTGTACAGCGTCTGGTCGAAGACATACTTCATCGGCATCGTCTGCGCGTCGGCGCTGCCTGGCTTGAATTCCGCCGCCGCGATGCGGATCTTGTTCACGCCCAGATTGGTGCCCGTCCTCACCCAGTCCTGCGCCCGCAGAGCGGTAGCGCTGACGGCCAGCAACGCAAAAAAACAAAAAGTGCGCAGTGTTCGGTTCTGCTTAGGGAAATTGCGGATCATATCCTCTTGATTCCAGGAGAACTTGGGGGTCAACTCGGAAGCCTGGCAGATGGAGGGCGGAATCATGCGGCAGGTTGCTTGCGGGAATCGCTTTCGCTCCCGGCCCACCCTCCCGCTCGAATGGACGCATAATGTTGCCGCACGTCAACACGCTGGCCGCCCGCGTTCCTACTGTGGCGGCGTGCTGTAAGTAAAAGTGTACCCCACCAAAACGGAACTCCCTGTGTACTGACTAGGTAACGGCTGGAAACTTCCGACTCGCTGCACCGCGTGCACGCCCGAGGAGTTGAGCGTCGGCGAAGAACTCGGCTGCGCAACCCGGATATCGCTCACCGAGCCGTCCTTATGGATCGTGAACGTTACCACCACCTGGCTCCCGTACGGTGTGCCCGCGGAAATCTCCTGGTTGTACCAGTATTGCTGCACGGTTCGCGTAATCATCTGCACGTACCAGGGGAACCTCGCCATAAATTCCCCGCTGCTCACGTTCACCGGATTGGTATTCACCGCCTGCGCATTATTCGTCGCGTGCGCCAGTTGCGTCGGCGCCGCCTCCCCGTACTGCGCCCGGTTTGGCTGATTCAGCGGCTGCGCATGCTGCGGCGACGCCACGTGCCGCTGTTCCTTCGGCCTCAACTTTGGTTGATGCGCCTGGATCGGAATTGCGTTCTGCTGGATCTGCTGGATCGTTTCCTTCGAAGGCGGAGCGGGCGCCGGGCTCGGCAGTTGCGTGGCCAGCACATTCGGCGTGGGCGGCGCGGTCTGCGGCAGCGGAATCGCGGCGGACGACGTAACCATCGTCACCTGCAGTGCCCCCACCGGCCCCTTACTCCCCCACTGGTTGCCGTGGTAATGCGCGTTCCAGTAGAGCAGCAGCGCCAGCGCGCTCACCAGCCCAAGGTGCAGCAGCACCGACTTGGCTATGGGTGGGCCAAAGGAATCCCGATCGAGCTGAATGGTGTTCCGAGCCATCAATACCCTAAGCCAAACGGCCTCTCCCTAGTTTCGCGCCTCTGCCCCCGCGGCACAACTCCGTGCCCCCCTCATCGGAATGCCGCTTCCTCCACCGTGCCCGCCGCTGTCACGTCCACAGCCACCTGCTTCTGCACCCGCAGCACAAACGTGCTGGGATCCTTCATGCCCCACGCTACATACGGAACCACGAAATGAGTGGTCGCCGTCACCTTCTGCCCGCCCTGCATTTGCGCCTGCACGGTCAGCGTCAGCGGATGGCCGCTTCCGTGGATCGTGAACGTCCCGTCCACCATCAGCGTGGCTGTGCCGCCGGGCTCCAGCCGTCCCCGCACTCGCTCCGCGCGAAAGATCGCTTCCGGATACTTCTGCGTCTCCAGGATGCCCTTCCTCATCTTGCGGTCCCGCATCTCGTCGCCGCTCGCGCCGCTCTCAGTCTCCACCACCACTTCGCCCTGAGCCGCGCCCGTCTTGGGATCGAATGTCACCGTCCCATCCTTCAGCGCAAAGGTTCCATGAACCGTGTGCAGCACATCCGTCAGCGTCCACCGGATCTGCGTCTCCGCCGGATTCAGATGCACGGTGACGCGCGGCGTCTGCCCCGCCGGCTGCAGAGCCAGCAACAGAGACAGGAACAGCCCCGGCAAAATCCTCATCATGCTTCCTCTTTCCGGCTGGTTGTGAAAAGGGTCAGGCTAATTCCGGAGCCAGCATCAGCGCGCCCATCGCCGCGCCGTGCCGCAGCAGAAAGCGAGGCAGCGGCAGCTCGCCCACGTGCACCGCCAGCAATCCCCGGAACAGCTCCGGCCGCGCCGCCATCGCCCCCAGCACCCGCCGGCGCAGGGCAGGGAACCGGTCCATCAGCAGCATCAATCCCGCCATCCGCTGCGGCAGCGCCAGAATCCCCGCATGTCCCGCCTCGTACCGCTCCAGCCCGCCCGCCTCCAGCGATTCTGCGAGCAGCAGCGCCTGGCGGAACCCCATCGCCAGTCCCTCGCCGGTGATCGCATCCGCCGAGCCGGACGCGTCCCCCACCAGCGCCACATTGCCGCGAGTCACCCGCCGCAGCCGCCGCGTCAGCGTCACCGCTCCGCGTTCCGACGTCGTCTTTTCCGCGCCCGCCAGCTTTTCGCGCAGGAAGGGAATTCCCTCCAGCATCGGCTCCATCCGCACGCCCGGCCGCCGTGCCAGCGCCGCTACGCAGATTTCCCGCTCGCCCACCGGCGTCACATACGCCTCTCCCGCCTCGCCCCAGTGAATCTCCACCAACTCGCTCCACGGCCGCACGCGATAATGCATCCGGAAGCCGAACCGCTGCGTCCGCTGCGTCTCTGCATCCAGCCCTGCCCGCGCGCGCACCTGGGACGCGTGTCCATCTGCGCCCACCAGCCACCGGTACGTCACAGCTTCGCCGGCCACCGTCACCGGCTGCCCTTTGCGCGCCATCACCGGCGCACCCCAGCGGAACCGCACGCCCAGTTCTTCCGCGCGCTCCAGCAGCAGCCGCTGCAGCACCGGCCGTCGCACGCCCAGCCCCACTCCACAGGGAAACTCCGCGCTCACCCGCGCCCGTTCGTCCGCAAACAAGATTCCCCGAAACTCCGCGCCTTGTCGCGCTTCCAGCTCCACGCCCAGCCGCGCCAGCTCCCGCCGCGAATCCGGCATCAGCCCTTCGCCGCATGGCTTGTCGATGGGAGGCCGCAGCGCGTCGGCCACCAGCACGTCCGCGCCCTTCTGCCGCAGCCCAATCGCCGCCGCCAGCCCCGCAGGACCGCCGCCCACCACGAATACGTCGCAACTATTGTTACGAATACTCAATCCCTACCACTCCAGCAGCAGCATTTCCGCGCAAAAGCCTGGCCCCATCGCCGCCAGAATGCTGCGCGTTCCCGGCGCCGGACGCCGATGCTTCATCACTTCGTCCAGCACCACCAGCACCGAGGCCGACGACAGGTTGCCCACCCGCCGCAGCGCCTCCCACGAAACCTCCAGCGCCTCCCGCGGCAGTCCCAGAGCCTCTTGCGTTGCCTCCAGCACCTTCGGTCCGCCCGTGTGCATGATCCACGTTCCGATATCCTTCCGCGTCAGGCCCTGCGTGGCGAGAAAACCATCCACATCGCGTCCCAGATTTTCTGTCACCACCTTCGGCACATCCGGCGACAGCACAATCCGGAATCCCTTCTCGGAAATGTCCCATCCCATCACGTCTTCCGTGCCGGGATAGAACACCCGATGCGTCGCCACAATCGCCGGTCCGTGGCCCGCCCCGCGCCGCGGAACCTGCTCGCCTGCCACCAGCACCGCCGCCGCTCCATCGCCGAACAGCCCCGACGAGATCAAATTCGCCACCGACAGGTCGTCCCGCTGCCACGTGAGCGAGCACAGCTCCACCGACAACAACGCCGCGATCCTATCCGGATACGCCCGCACATAATCCGCCGCGCGCGCCAGGCCCGCCGCGCCCGCCACGCACCCCAGCCCGAAGATGGGATTGCGCTGGATCTGCGGCGACAGCCCCATCCGGTTCACCAGCTTGGCATCCACTGAAGGGCTCGCGACGCCCGTCACGCTGACGAAATACAACGCGTCGATCTGTCGCCGATCCAGCCCCGCCTGCTTCAGCGTGCAGTCCAGCGCCTGCTCGCCCAGATCGACGGCCGTCTCCACCCACACCTTGTTCGTTTTGCCCCACGTGTCGAGCGCGGCATATTCTTCCAGCCGCCGCGAAAAATACCGGCCGTCCACGCCCGTGCGCAAGTGCAGCCGCTCCAGCACCGCGGCGATCTTCGAATCGCCGCCCCAGAAAGCCAGCAGCGCGTCCACCACTTCCCGCTGGCAGTAGTAATGCTCCGGGTACGCTGTCGATGTACTCAGAATATGCATAGATTCTCGATTCCTGTCCCTTACAGGATGCCCTGGGGATTCCTTCAGATGGTCGCCGCTCGTCCTGCCAACGCCAGCGCCTCCTGCCAGAATCGGCCGGACGAATGCACCAGCGCCATCACCGCGTCCATTGCCTGCACAAATCGCTCCAGGCTTTCGTCTGCCGCATTCAGCGGAGGCGCGGCTTTCAGCACCAGAAAATCGTTCCCGCAAATCTGCGTCAGAATCCCGTGCTCCCGATACAGCCGCATCACCAGCATCTGCCCGAACAGCGCCGGGTGGATCCGGTGGAATGCATGGAAAGAGAGCCGCAGCGCCAACGACCGCGGCGCCCGGAACGCGATGCCCGTGAAGAATCCCATCCCGCGCACCTCGCCCACCATCTCGTACCTGCTCAGCGTCTCACGCAGCCGCTCGCGAAACCATTCTCCGCGCTCCAGAGCCTGCTGCGCCAGCCGCTCCCGGTCCAGCACCTCCAGCATGGCCAATCCCGCGCGCATCGCCAGGCTGTTCTCGCTGTAGGTCGAGGTGTGCACGATGGCGCGCCGCAGCGAGCTGTATACGCTCTCGTAGATCCCATCGGTCATCAGCACCGCGCCGCTCGGCACCAGACCACCGCTCAGCGCCTTGGCCAGAATGACCATGTCTGGCTCGATTCCATAATGGTGGCTCGCCAGAAAGCGCCCGGTCCGCCCGAGCCCGGTCTGCACTTCATCCATCACCAGCAGCGTTCCGTATCGTCGGCACAGCGCCTGCGCGCCTTCCAGATACCCTTCCGGCGGCAGCACAATCCCGCCCTCGCCCTGGACCGGCTCCAGAATCAGCGCTGCGTGCCGCTTCGTCGCCAGCAGCTTCTCGAGCGCCGTCAGGTCGCCAAACGTCACAAACTCCACGCCCGGAATCAGCGGCCCGAATCCCTCGCTCCAGAACGTGTGATCCATCAGCGCCAGCGCACCGCAGGTTAGCCCGTGGAACGCGCCCCGCGCCGCCACCAGGCCTTCCCGACCGGTGTGCGCCCGCGCAAACTTGATGGCGGTCTCCACGCCTTCGCTGCCCGAGCTGCAGAAATACGCCTTCCGCAGCCGTCCGCCGGCCCGCGCGCAAAGCTGCTCCGCCAGCTCGCCCGCCGTCGCGGCCACGTGGCTCTGCAGCATCGACGGTCCCCGGCTGTCGAGCTCGCCCTTCAGCGCCTCCACGATGTGCGGATGATTATGTCCTGCGTTGTACACGCAGTAGCCGGAGAGGAAGTCCAGGATCGTTCGCCCGTCCGCCGTGTGCAGCGCTTCTCCGCGGCACTCCGTGTACTCGGCGTCCATCTCCAGCAATTGCAGCAGCCGAACCCATTGCGGATTCACGTGTTCGGCGTAAGCCCTGCGCCCGGTGTGTGCGGCAGGCGCGATTTCAACAGCTTTCATGCCAATGGTCCCTGGGCGCCTGCGGGGAGTGACTCCCGAAAACGTCCTCTCTTTGAGCTTAATCTGCGCCCTGGCCCTGGCGAATCTCGTGCGGATGACAAAGCCGTCATGCGACTCTATCTGCCTTGTTTTCTGCTTCGACGTGTGCGGAAAGAATAAAGATAGGCGCGCCCACGCATTCTTCCAAAAGTTTTACTTTGCGGTCATCAGCGCCTTCTCCCCCGCTTCCACCGTCTGCGCAATCAGCGTCGCAATCGTCATCGGACCCACTCCGCCCGGCACGGGCGTGTACGCCGAGCAGCGATCCACGACCGCAGCCAGCTGAATGTCCCCCACGCCGCCGGGATGGTATCCCGCATCCACCACCACCGCACCGTCGCGAATCCAGTCGCCGCGGATGAACTCCGGCTTGCCCACCGCGCCCACCACAATCTCCCCCCGCCGCACCACTTCGGCCAAATTCTTCGTCCGGGAGTGGCAAATCGTCACCGTGGCATTTGCCGCCAGCAGCATCATCGCCATGGGCCGGCCCAGAATCGGGCTTCTGCCCACCACCACCGCCTCGCGCCCCGCAATCTCGATGCCGTACCGCCGCAACAGCCGCATGATGCCCGCCGGCGTCGCCGATCCGTACGCCGGCTGATCCATTGCCATGCGCCCGAATCCATGCGCCGTCACGCCGTCCACATCTTTTTCCAGCGCAATCCGGTCGAAGCAGACGCGTTCCTCGATCTGTTTGGGCACCGGATGCTGCAGCAAAATCCCCCGCACCCGCGGATTCGCGTTCAGCTCATCGATCGCCGCCAGCAGCTCCGCGGTCGTCGTGGTGCCGGGCAACTCAATCTTCTGGGATTCCATGCCCACGCGCCGGCACGCATTGCCCTTCATCTTCACGTACGTGGCTGATGCCGGATCGTCCCCCACCAGAATCGTCGCCAGAATCGGCGGCTCGCCGCGCCCCTTCGAGTCCTGCTCCATCAGCCTCGAAACCCGCTGCGTCAGCTCCGCTTCCAGCTCTTTCGCGTACGCCTTCCCGTCCAGAATGAGTCCGGCCATGGCTCCAGTGTAAGGCCCATCCTGCTGAGCGACGGAGATCGCCCAGTTTGCTCTGTGTTCTCCGTGTCCTCTGTGGTGGGATATCTGCTCAAATCGCCCGCATCACCCGCACCGGCAGCATAATGATCGCCCCCACCAGCTCCAGTGCACCGCCCACCGCAATCCCCACCAGCCGGAACGGCAACAGCAGCAGCCACACCACCGGATACAGCACCAGGGCCAGCAGCGCCAGCGGCCAGCACAACACCAGCAGAATGCAGAACAACAAAAATTTCACCATCGCCCCATCTCCACTCTTCAGATACGTCTCGTTCACTCCCGCAGTTCCACGATCGTCGCGCCCGCGCCGCCCTCATTCTGCGCCGCCTCCGTCACCGTCGCAACCTGCGGATGTTTCTCCAGCCACGCGCGCAGCGTCCGCCGCAGCACGCCCATCCCCGTCCCGTGGATCACCCGAATCCGCGTCAATCCCGCCAAAAACGCCCGGTCCAGAAATTTCTCAACCTCGTCGTGCGCTTCGTCCGCCGTCTTCCCGATCACGTTGATCTCGCTCGCCGTCGCATCCGGCTCCGCCACCGACACGCTGATCCCAGCCCGCCGCCGCGCTGCCTCAATGGGCGACGCGCCACGCGCCGCGATGACCTCCGCGATCTCATCCCGCGCCACGCGCATCTTCATCGGCCCCACGGCTACCTCGAAGGTGTTGTCGTCGATCTGCCGCTGCACCGTCGCCGTTTTTCCCAGCGACCGCAGCTTCACCTGATCGCCCGTCGCTACATGCTGAACAATATGCGGCTGCGCATTCTTGTCGCCGCGATCCGCCCCGCTGTGCTGCGCCACCACCGTCGAGTTGAAGCTCTCCTGAAATTCCCGCCGCAGCCGCGCTATCCGCTGCTCCGCCTGTTTCGACAGCTTCTGCTGCGCCGCCCGATCCTCCACCGCGCGCACCGTCTCGCGCGCCCGATACTCAAAATCCTTCATCAGCGAGGCCAGTTGCGCCTCCAGATCGCGCACTTTCGCGCGCCATTCCTTCAACCCTTCCGCATCCAGCCGCGCCCGCTCCTGCTTCAGTTCCTGCTCCAGCCGCCGCACTCGTCCGCGCTCCACGTCGAGCGCGTCCAGCTGCTCGTGCAGGCTCTCCAGAAAATGCGTAATATCCTGCGTCTGCGTGTTCAGCCGCTGCCGCGCCGCCGCCACAATCTCCGCGCTCAACCCCAGTCGCTGCGCAATGTTGATGCCCGCCGACGTTCCCGGCACGCCCAGCCGCAGTTCATACGTCGGCGCCAGCGTCTTCTCGTCGAAGCCCACGGCCGCGTTCACCGCCCCAGGCGCGTTTTCCGCGTACACCTTCAGCGACGTCAAATGCGTCGACACAATCGACCAGGCGCCCACCCGCAGAAAATGCTCCGCCACCGCCACCGCCAGCGCCGAGCCTTCTTCCGGATCGGTCGCCGACCCCAGCTCATCCAGCAGCACCAGCGATTGAGGCGTCGCCTGCGCCGCAATCCGATTCAGATTCGTCACGTGCGCCGAAAAGGTCGACAAATCCTGTTCGATCGACTGCGCGTCCCCGATATCCGCAAGGAAAGCATCGAAGACCGGCGTCACGGCTTCGTCGGCGGGCACCGGAATCCCCGCCTGCGCCATCATGGCCAGCAGCCCGGCGGTCTTCAGCGTCACGGTTTTGCCGCCGGTGTTCGGGCCGCTGATAATCAGTTGCCGATTCTCGCCCGCCAGTTCGAAACTCACCGGCACAATCGGCTTCTTCTCCGCCCGCAGGCGCCGCTCCAGCAGCGGATGCCGCGCGTTCTTCAGCCGAAACTCCCGCGCGTCCTCATCCGGGTGGCCCACCCTTGTCAGTCCGGCATCGGGGACCGACAGGGTGGGAGAAAATCTCGGCGTCGCGCACTCGTACTCCTGCGCGAACCTTGCTCGCGCCAGCAGCGTGTCCACTTCCGCCAGTACCGCCGCTCCCGCCAGCAGCGGCCCCGCGTACTGCGCGATCTGCCGCGTCATCTGCAAAAAGATCCGGTGAATCTCCCCCTGCTCCTCTTCCAGCAGCCGCACCAGGTCGTTATTCAGCTCAATCGTCTCCAGCGGCTCCACGTAGACGGTCTGCCCGCTCGAGCTTGCCCCGTGCACCACCCCCTGCACCCGCCGCTTCCACTCCGTCTTCACCGGGATCACAAACCGCTCGCCACGAATGGCGATCACCTCGTCCTGCGCCGCGCCTCCCTCGCTGAAGCGTCGCAACGCCGCGCGCAGGCTCTCCTCAATCGCCCGCCGCTGCCGCTCCATCTCCCGCCGAATCCGCCGCAGCTCCGGCGATGCATCGTCCGCCAGCGTTCCATCCGGCAGAATCTTCTCCCGCATCCCGCCGATCAGTGGACGCAGGCTCACTCCCAATAAATCCCGCGAGAGCTCCGTCAGCTCCGCCAGCCGCTCCTTTGCGCTCTCCGGCGGACTCTTCATCAGCTCCGCCCACGCTGCGATCTCTTCCGCCAGCGCCAGCAGCGCCCGAATTTCTTCCGCCTCCAGGGCCACGCCCTCAATCCGCGCCCTGGCCAGCAGACCGGAAGGATCAATCAGCGCCCGCAACTGCGGCATCCCGCCCGCCGCCGCCAGCGCTCGCATCTCCTCCACCAGCCGATGCTGCCGCTCCATCCATTCTCGATCCGCCGAGGGCGTCAGCGCCTCGATCCAGGCCCGGCCCAGGGCTGACTGCGTGCTGCTGCCCAGCAGAGCGACAAACTTATCCCACTCGAGCGCTGCGCTCGTGTTTACCGGCGACGGGATTTCCTTCAGCAGCGCCACGTTGTTCATTATCGATCCCGCGGCATCTCCCTGCTCTCTGATTCGTCCTCTGTACCCTGTCTCCGGTTTGACAAGCCGCCGCACCTCTGGTTTCCTCTAAACATCCTCAGGATTGCCTGGATGAACCGTTCCCACTCCATTCGCGCCGCCGTTGCCATCGCCATTGCGCGAATTACTGTCTCCATCTCAGAGGGAGCGGGCGGCTAGCAGGCGATTTCGCAGTCGAAAGTCGAACAGCCATCGCGCTCCCAGAGCCGATGGCTTTTTTCTTTGTCCGGAAGGAGATTTCTCTTGAGTACCGCGTTGAATCCGCCCGCAGCTCCGCCCTCCACGGTCACGCTCGCGTCCATCCAGGCCGCGGCCGGCCGCATTCGTCCGGACATCGACCTCTCTCCGGTCCGCCATTCCGCCGCGCTTTCCGAAATGACCGGCCAGCAGGTCTATCTCAAGCTCGACAACCACCAGCGCACCGGCGCCTTCAAGGAGCGCGGCGCGCTCAACAAAATCCTCACGCTTACGCCGAGCCGAGCGCAGCCGCGGCGTCATCGCGGCCAGCGCCGGCAACCACGCGCAGGCCGTCGCGTACCACGCCACCGCGCCGCGGACTCCGCGCCCAGCATCGTCATGCCCCTCTTGACGCCGCTGGTCAAAGTCACCGCCACCTCCGGCTACGGAGCCGACGGTCGATCCTCTACGGCGCCAACTACGACGAGGCCTGCGAAGAGGCGCTCCGCCACGAGCCAGCCGACGGCCTGATCTTCCTGCATCCCTTCGACGATGATGCAGTGATCGCGGGCCAAGGCATGATCGGCCTGGAGCTGCTCGACCAGATTCCGGACCTTGAAGCCGTGGTCGTGCCCATCGGCGGCGGCGGCCTGATCGCCGGCATGGCCTGCGCGCTCAAGGAGACCAATCCCGCCATCCGCGTCATCGGCGTCCAGACCGATCGTTTCCCTCCATGCTCGCCGCCGTCGCGGCCCGCCATCCCGTCACCGTCCCCGCCGAGGCCACCATCGCCGACGGCATCGCCGTCCGCCGCGCCGGCGAGCGCACCCTGCATCTCGTCGCTAGATATGTAGACGAGCTGGTCACCGTCGACGAAGAGGAAATCGCCAGCGCCATTCTGCTGCTCCTGGAGCGCGAAAAGACGCTCGCGGAAGGCGCGGGAGCCGCCGCAGTGGCCGCGCTGCTCCACGCAAAGCCTGCTCAACGGAAGCGCACCGCCGTGGTCGTCGGCGGCGGCAACATCGACGTCACTCTGCTTTCCAAAATCATCGAGCGCGGCCTGGTCAAGGACGGCCGCCGCACCCGCGTCCGCATCCATCTGCCCGATCGCCCCGGCGCTCTCCATCAGCTCACGCGCATCATCGCCGACCTGCGGGCCAACATCGTGCAGACGGCCCACGACCGCGCTTATTACGGCGTCAGCCTTGGCGATACGGTGATCGACTTTACTCTGGAAACGCGCGGCGCCCAGCACATCGACGAAATCGCCCAGGCCCTCACCGCCGCCGGCTATCGCCACGAGCGCATCGAGTGAGTCGCTGACAGGCCTTGCGCTAACCCGCTAACCGGCTTTTAGCTAGCCGCCCTTGAACGAGCCGTTTCGCCCCTAACCGTTTCACCCCTGACCGCTGTTTCTGCTTCTCAGTTCACCTGCTGCAGCCGGTCGATCAGCTTCTGCGCGAGGCTCTCGCCGGATTCCGACCACAGCAGGCGCGTCGAGATTCCGCCGTTTTTCTGAATGCCGTCGGTAAACGCCACCAGACGCTGGATGTTCTGCTGGACGCGGCCGATCGCGTCCTTGTCCAGGTTCAGGTCCTCGTACAGAAACGGCGTATCCAGGCCGAAATCGATCCGAATGTGCCCGTTGGTCTCGTACGCGCCCTCGTCGAACGCCGGGCCGAACCCAATCACCCGGACCGTCCGAGGCTCCAGGCGCCACATAGTATCCAGGCCCCCGGCATCCTCAGGAACCCACAGCTCCCAAACCAGCTCGAACTCCCAGGCGTAGTCGTCGTGGGCGTTTTCCATGGTGGCAGCGATGACTGTGCGCGGCGCCGCTTCCTCGTCCTCAGCTTCCATGCGGTAAACGCGCTGCCAAACCGGCGATTCATTCCAGGTGATGGGGTAAACGGTGGAGGCGGCAACGCGGGAGGAGCCCCCGGCCGCGGCAAACTGCTCCATCACCTTCTCCAGCGCGCCCGGCAGGGCGTCCAGGCGGAAGTTCGGGTACCACAGGCTCAGATAAAGCTGATCGGACATCCATTCCAGATTACAGCCGTGAGCGCGAAGCCCTCCCCTCCGCCCAAATTTTCCGGCAAGACAACGGCGACACTCCGGGCGCATACTACGTCTAACAACTGCGAAGGTCCCCTTCCCCTGAAGGAGGGTTGGTTATGCCCATCCGGAAAAATCTCCTCAGCTTGTTCGCCTGCGCCCCTCTGGCGCTTTGTGTTGCTTGCGTTTACGGGCAGAACCCAACCACTCCTGCGCCGTCCACCCCTGCGGCTTCCACCCCGGCCTCCGCCGAGGACTGCACGGGTCCCGTCCTCCACCGCCGCGCTTCCGACGGCGGCGATGTCTGCGCTCCTCAGGAGCCATCCAGCCAGCCGGACGTGACGCCGTCCGCGGAGACCACGCAGGCCGAAACCCAGCCGGAAACCGCCGGTGAGCCCCAGACGGATAACAAGACGGATAAGAAGGATAAGGGCAAGAAGGAAGCCAAGGCCCAGCCGAATTTCGATCCCAACGTCGATCCATTCCACCAGGTCCAGCCCCTCCCCGACGGTTCCATGCCGGGGGTCAAAAAGGGCAGCATTGAAGACATCAACGCCGTCGGTTCCCGCTGTATCGGCTGCCGCGGCATGGGCAACTGGTACTCCACCGAGTCCGAAGTCCGGATGGGCAAGCAGTACGCCGACGAGATCGACCGCAGCACCCGCTTCATCACCGATCCGGTGGTCACCGAGTACATCAACCGCATCGGCCAGAACCTCGTCCGCAATTCCGATTGCAAGGTGCCTTTCACCATCAAGGTGGTTGACTCCGATGTGATCAACGCCTTCGCGCTGCCCGGCGGATACTTCTACGTCGATTCCGGCCTCATCCTGGCCGCCGACGAAGAAGATGAGCTGGCCGGCGTCATGGCCCATGAAACGGCTCACGTCTGCGCCCACCACGCGGCCCGCGAAATGACCCGCGCCAACTATGCCCAAATCGGCATGGTCCCCCTGATCATGATGACCGGCTATACCTGGACCGGTTACGGCATCTACGAGGGCGCGCAGCTCCTCATCCCCATCACCTTCCTTGAGTTCTCCCGCGAGTTCGAAGCGCAGGCCGATTACCTCGGCGTCCAGTACGCCTACCGCGCCGGCTACGATCCCGAGGGCCTGGTCAGCATGTTCGAGAAGATCGAGAACCTCCAGAAGTCGAAGCCCGGCGCCGTGGCCAAAGTCTTTGAGGACCACCCCCAGACGCCCGATCGCATTCTCGCCAGCGAAAAGGAAATTGCGACGATTCTGCCGCCGCGCGACCAGTACCTCGTCACCACCTCGGAGTTCAACGAGGTCAAGGCGCGTCTGGCTCGCATCGAGAACAAACGCCGGCTGCTCCAGAAGAACAACAACCGGCCGTCCCTGCGGCGCGTCAGCGACACTGGCAACGGCAACGGTCAGGATCAGCCCACGCTGCATCGCCGCCCCGACGACACCAACAGCAACTAAGCTTTCTTCAGCGCCTCACCGCAGCCGGAATCCCCCCAGGATTTCGGCTGCTCTGTTTTAGCCCCGTCCGCTCTCTGGCCCCTCCTAACCCGTAAACCGTATCCCGTAATCCCTCACTACCCCCTACCCCCTACTTACCCTGTATCCATGCGCACTCGCACTCTCGGCAAAACCGGATTCAACGTCAGCGAAATGGCTTGCGGCCTCTGGGGCATGAGCGGCTGGAGCGGCTCCGACGACGCCGAATCGCTACGCGCCCTCCAGCTCGCCGCTAATCTCGGCTGCAACTTCTTCGACACCGCCTGGGCTTACGGCGACGGCAAGAGCGACGGCTTTCTCGGCCGCATTCTTGCCGCGAACCCTGGCAAGCGCCTCTATGCCGCCTCCAAAATCCCGCCGAAGAACCGCCAGTGGCCGGCCGCGCCCAACGCCGACTACAACGACGTCTTCCCGCCCGATCACGTCTTCGATTACGCGGACCGCATCCGCCGCGCTCTCGGCGTTGACACCATCGACGTCCTTCAGTTCCACGTCTGGCAGGACGCCTGGACCGATCGCCCCGAATTCCGCTCCACCGTGGAAAAGCTGAAGCGCGACGGCATCATCCACGCCTTCGGTCTCAGCCTCAACCGCTGGGAGCCGGAAAACGGCATCCGCGCCATCCGCACCGGCCTGGTGGATACCGTCCAGGTCATCTACAACGTCTTCGACCAGAACCCCGAAGACCAGCTTTTCCCCGTCTGCCGCGAGCACAACGTCGGCGTCATCGCCCGTGTCCCCCTCGACGAAGGCTCCCTCGGCGGCAAAATGACCCGCGATACTGTTTTCCCCGAGGGCGACTGGCGCGCCCGCTATTTCAATCCCAAAAACCTCAACGAAACCCTCGCCCGTGTGGAACGCCTCCGCGCCGATCTGCCTGCCGGCCTGTCGCTGCCCGACGCGGCTCTCCGCTTCATCCTCGCCGAGCCGGCGGTCAGCACCATCATCGTCGGCATGAGGAAGGAAGCTCACATCCGCGCCAATCTGGCCCTCAGCGACGCTGGCCCCCTCGATCCGGCGCTGATGGCCCGGCTGCGCCATCACCGCTGGGAGCGGCGCCCGGCGCCGTGGTCCGATTAGCGCAGCCCCTGAAATTCAATGAATAACTCTGAACGGTCATCCTGAGCGGAGCAAGCCGCGCTTTTGCGGCTTGCGAAGTCGAAGGACCTGCATTTCACCCCTGGAACTCTGTCATCCCTTGCGGAGCGCTTCAGGTGCCCCGTCGCGCGGACCAGACGCGATGGGGTGGGCGGAGCGAGAACCTGCCCTGAGCCAGGGCGCGCAGCACCCGAGTCGAACGGGGCCTGCTTTCCGCCCGGACACCTGCCGAAACCTGGGCATTGTTATGTTGATCGCTTGCCGGTGACCCCAGCACACCCTCCTGCATCGAAGCAACTGGGAGCGCCCCATCGATGTTGCCGTTCGTCTCTGTCATCATTCCCGTCCGCAATGAGCGGGCCATGCTGCCGCGGCTGCTGGACCAGTTGCTGGCCCAGAACTACCCGCCGGATCGCTACGAAATCCTCGTCGTCGACGGCCGCTCCACCGACGGCACTCCCGATCTCGTTCGCCGCCGTTTCTCCGGTCGTGCCGTGCCCATTCGCGTCCTCGACAATCCCAAATCGCAAACGAGCGCCGGCCGCAACGCAGGCCTCCGCGCAGCCCGCGGCGAGATCGTCCTCTTCCTCAACGGCCACTGCGCCGTCCCCTCGCGCAACCTCCTCGAGGACTCCGTCGCCCTGCTCGAGCGCACCGGCGCCGGTTGCCTCTGCCGCCCGCAGCCGCTGCTCGCGCCCGCTGCGACGGATATGGGTGAGGTCATTGCCCAGGCGCGCGCCTCCTGGCTCGGCCGCGACCCGCTTTTTTGCGATGGGAACCACACCGGGCCCATCGACGCTGTCCGCGGCGCCGCCACCTATCGCCGCGAGGTCTTCGAGCGCGTCGGCCTCTACGACGAGTCCTTCGACGTCTGCGAAGACCTCGACCTGAACACCCGCGTGCGCCAGGCCGGCATTACCGCCTTCGCCGATCCGCGCCTGACCGTGAACGACCAGCCGCGCGCCCGCGTTGGCCTCCTTTTTCGCGATATGTTGCGCCACGGCCGGGCGCGCCTCCGTCTCCTCAGTCGCCATCGCGGCTGCTTGCCGGCGGCCTCGCTCGCGCCCCTCGCGCTCCTGTTGTTCGTGCCCGCGGCCGCCTTCGCGTGGTGGCTGCTCCCCACCCTGGCCGCCGCCGTTCTCACCGTGCCGCTCGCGGCGTTCGTCATCGCCGCCGCCGTCGCATCGCTCCAGCTCGGCAAACGCTTCGGCGCTGGCTACGCCTGGCGCGCTCCCCGGATCTTCTCCGCCATCTGGTTCGGCTTAGGCGCCGGCTTGCTTCTGGAACTGCTCCACCCAACGCCGCGAACCGGCCCGGTCGAGCTCCTCGCTCCTCGCGAAGCCGGCGAAGACCTGGAGACCGCGGCGTCCGTGCCCCGCGCTGCCTGAGCCGGACAGCGCATCGCGGGCTGCTGGCCGCTGACATCTGGCTGCTGGCCGCTGGCAACTGGCTGTTGGCTGCTGGCAACTGGCAGCTACAATGTTCCGTGACCTATCGTGGCCGCATTGCTCCCTCGCCCACCGGTCTGCTCCATCTCGGGCACGCACGCACGTTTTTTACCGCGTATGTGCGCGCGCTCCGGGCTGGTGGAACCCTCGTCTTCCGCAACGAGGACCTCGATCCCCACCGCTCCCGCCCCGACTTCGCCATTGCCATGCTCGAAGACCTTCGCTGGCTCGGCATTCGCTGGCAGGAGGGCCCGGATGTCGGTGGTCCCTTCGCTCCCTACGTCCAGAGCCAGCGCCGCGAGCGCTACCTCACCGTCTGGCGGCAGCTGCTCGCCGGCGGTTTCCTGTATCCCTGCACCTGCTCCCGCAGCGAACTGAACCGCATCGCCGAGGCGCCCCACGAGCCCAGCCTGCACGAGTCCGTCTCCGCCCGCTTCGAAGCCGACGAAACCGTCATGTACACCGGAACCTGCCGCCCCGCTCCCGGCTCGCCGCCGCCCGCCGCCGTCGACACGCCTGTCGGCGTCAACTGGCGCTTCCGCGTGCCCAGCGGAGAAGCTGTCGAGTTCAATGACTGGCTCTTTGGCCCGCAACGCTTCGCTGCCGGCTTTGATTTCGGCGATTTTCCCGTGTGGCGTCGCGACGATGTCCCCGCTTATCAGCTGGCCGTCGTCGCCGACGATCACGACATGCGGATCACCGAGGTCGTTCGCGGCGCGGACCTGATCCTCTCCACGGCACGCCAGATTCTCATCTACCGCGCGCTCGGCTGGGAACCGCCGCGTTGGTATCACTGCCCCATCGTCCGCGATGATCGCGGCGAGCGCCTGGCCAAGCGCCACGATGCGCTCTCCATCCGCGCTCTGCGCGCGCAGGGCAAACGTCCCGACGACCTCGTCGGCAATCCTTAAGTTGTGAGGGAATCGAAGAGGCGGGCTACAAGCTACCGGCTCCCGGCTCTTCGCTTCTCAGCTACCCGGCCCTTAGCTAACCGGTCTTTCGCTGGCCTCACGCCTCACGCCGTCTCCTCTTCTTCCTCTTCCGGCTGACTTTCTTCAATCTGCATGTCGCGGAATTCGCCGGACTCGAACACTTCGCCGCAGTCCAGGCACTCTACGTATTCGGAGTCTTCGTCGCGAGAGACAACGCGTACTTTCGGATGCTTGCAGGCCGTACTCATGGTCTATTCGAGGTCGTATGGGGCAGATTGTATCCGCGGCGGTGCGTCTGTCAACTGCCAACCTCGGACACCCTTCTTATACGCGCCCTCCATTTAAACTGTTCCCATGCCCAACGGGTCCGATGTGGAACACGTTTCCCTGGAGGATGTTCGCCGCGTGGCCGAGCTCGCCCACCTCGAGCTGACCCCCGACGAAGAATCCCGCATGAGCCGCGACCTCAGCGCCATCCTCGATTACGTCGCCCAGCTCGCTGAGCTGGATACTTCCCACGTCGCCCCAATGGCTCAAGTGGCCGAAATCCTTGCCGCCTCAACCGAAACCGCCCCCGAAAAGCGTTCCGTCCTGCGCGACGACCTGCCTCGCCCCTGCCTCCCGCGCGACCAGGTCATGGCTGGGGCGCCAGAAACCGACGGCGCCTGCTTCAAAGTCCCCAAAGTGATTGAGCGATGACCCGCCCGATGACCAGCCCGATGACGACCCTCACCGCCGTTCCGTCCTCCATCTCGACCATCCGCGACGCCATCGCTCGCCGCGAAACCACCGCGGCCGCCGTGGCCGAAGCCGCGCTGGCCCGCATTGCCGACACCGATCCCGCCATTCACGCTTTCCTCAGCACCGACGCGGCTCTGGCCCGCGCCCAGGCCGCCCGCATCGACCAGCTCGCCGCGGCCGGCCATCCGCTGCCGCCGCTGGCCGGCGTCCCCTTCGGCATCAAGGACGTGCTGACGCTCGAAGGCATGCCCGCCACCGCCGGCTCCAAAATTCTCGAAGGCTATCAGCCGCCCTACACCGGCACGGCCGTGAAAAAACTTGCCGACGCCGGTGCCGTTTTCCTGGGCAAGCTGAATTGCGACGAGTTCGCCATGGGCTCCTCCAACGAGAATTCCGCCTACGGCCCCGTCCACAATCCCCACGCGCCCGACCGCGTCCCCGGCGGCTCCAGCGGAGGATCCGCCGCCGCCGTGGCCGCCGGCATGGTCACCGCGACCCTCGGCACCGATACCGGCGGCTCCATCCGCCAGCCCGCGTCCTTCTGCGGAGTGGTCGGCGTCCTGCCCACCTATGGCCGCGTCTCGCGCTACGGCCTCATCGCCTTCGCCTCGTCGCTCGACCGCATCGGTCCCTTCGCCGCCAACGTGCGCGACGCTGCCACGGTGCTCGGCGTCATCGCCGGCCACGATCCCATGGACGCCACCTCCTCGCCGCTGCCCGTCCCCGACTACACGGCGGACATCGACAAAGGCGTCCGCGGCATGAAGCTCGGCGTACCGTCGGAGTATTTCGCTGAAGGTTTGGATCCCGAAGTTCGCGCCGCCATCGAAGCGGGCATCGAGAAGATGCGTGCCGCCGGCGCCGAGATCGTCCCCATCTCGCTGCCGCACACCCGCTACGCCATCCCCACGTACTATGTCATCGCCACCGCCGAAGCCAGTGCCAACCTCGCCCGCTTCGACGGCGTCCGCTACGGTTTCCGCGCGCCCAAGAGCGACACGCTCGCCACGATGTACCGCCGCACCCGCGATCTCGGATTTGGCGCGGAGGTCAAGCGTCGCATCCTCCTCGGCACCTACGTGCTCAGCCACGGCTATTACGACGCCTACTACCGCAAGGCGCAGCAGGTCCGCCGTTTGCTTGCCGACGATTTCCTCGCCGCCTTCCGCCAGGTCGACGCCATCCTCACGCCCACAGCCCCCACGCCAGCCTTCCGCCTCGGCGAAAAGTCCGACGATCCCGTCGCGATGTACCTCGCCGACATCTACACCGTCACCGCCAGCCTCGCGGGCATCTGCGGCGTCTCTGTTCCCTGCGGACAATCCCAAGCCGGCCTGCCCATCGGCATGCAGATCCTCGGCCCCCACTTCGGCGAAGCGACCGTCTTCCGTGTCGCGCAGGCGGTCGAATGCCTTGGCTGAGACATTCAAGCCTGCCGTCGGCTTCCACTCGGTGAACAGGCCGGCTCCCGAGCAGTCGCTGCAGGCAACCTTCAGGCAAATCCACGCATATTCGTGGTAGCGTCACATCGGCTGCAGCGGCATCTTCGGGCTATTGCGCGGCGAACAGGATTCCTCCCTCTCGCCTGGCCGCTCCCAATCTGTTTGCGAGGAATCTCATTGGATCCATTCAGCTCAGGGCCGACTATTGAAGACTCCCCTGATGGCGAGCGCGAGAGCGGTGATCTCTCACCAGCGCCGCTGTCTCTTTCCCCGGACACCCTCTTTGCCGGCGGCGGCGAACTCGGCCGGCGCATGCGCCAGATGGACTGGTCGCAAACGCCGCTGGGCCCGGTGGAGCGTTGGCCGCAGAGCCTTCGCACCTGCGTACGCATCATCCTCACCTCGCGGCAGCCCATGTTTGTCTGGTGGGGCGATGAGCTCATCAATCTCTACAACGACGCCTACCGCAGCATTGTCGGCGGCAAGCACCCCCATGCCCTCGGTCAGCCCGCCCGCGTCGTCTGGCGGGAGATCTGGGATCAGGTCGGCCCCCGCGCCGAGTCGGCCATGCGGACCAACGAGGGCACCTATGATGAGTCCCTCCTGCTGATCATGGAGCGGTACGGCTACCGCGAAGAGACGTATTACACCTTCTCGTACAGCCCCGTGCCCAACGATCAGGGCGGAGCCGGCGGGATCATCTGCGCGAATACCGACGACACCCAGCGCATCATTGGGGAACGCCGCGTGACCCTCCTGCGCGAGTTCGCCTCCCGCACCGGCGACGCCCGCACCTGGCAGGAAGCATGCCGCTTCAGCGCGGAGGGGCTCTCCAGCAATCCTTTCGATATTTGTTTTGCCCTGATCTATGTTCTGAACGAACAACGCACCGCACTGGAGCTGGCCAGCGCACTGCACCTGGAACCAGGCGACCCGGCAGCGCCGGCCGTGCTTCCCCTCGATGGCCAGGGCATCTGGCCGGTGGACGAAGCCATGCGCTCGCATGAGGTCCAGCTCGTGCGCAACCTGAATCGCCTGTCTGCGAACCTTCCCCGGGGCGCGTGGAATGAGCCTCCTGATACCGCCGCCGTGCTGCCCCTCGCTCCCTCCGGCTCGACAGGGAGGGCCGGGGCAGTCATCGTGGGGCTCAATCCCCACCGCCCTGCCGGCGACTCCTACGTGGGCTTCCTCAAGCTCATCGCCGGTCAGATTTCCGCCGGCATCGCCAACGCCGAAGCTTACGAGCAGGAAAGGCGCCGCGCCGAAGGTCTGGCCGAGCTGGACCGCGCGAAAACCATTTTCTTCAGCAATGTCAGCCACGAGTTCCGCACCCCGCTGACGCTCATGCTCGGCCCCCTCGAAGAGGTGCTGACCGGCCACGCCGAAACCGCCGCGCCGGTTTCGGAGCAGGTCGCGACCGTGCATCGCAACGGCCTGCCGCTTGCTCAAGCTGGTCAACACCCTGCTCGATTTCTCGCGCATCGAGGCAGGCCGCGTTCGGGCTGTCTACCGTCCCGATCGATCTTGCCAACCGCACCGCCGAACTGGCCAGCCTCTTTCGTTCCGCGATGGACCGGGCAGGGCTCACTTATCGCATCGATTGCCCGCCGCTGCCGCAGCCGGTCTACGTCGACCTGGAGATGTGGGAGAAGATCGTGCTCAATCTCATCTCCAACGCGTTCAAGTTCACCCTCGAAGGCGACGTGGAGGTGCGCTGCAGGCCGCCGACGCCGCCACGCGGAGCTGCTGCGTCCGCGACACCGGGCGTGGGCATCCCCGAGGAGGAGCTGCCGCGGTGTTCGAGCGCTTTCATCGGATTGAGGGCCGCGCGGCCGCACGCCACGAGGGCACCGGCATCGGCCTGGCGCTGGTGCCAGGAACTGGTGCGGCTGCATGGCGGCTCAGTGGAAGCTGAAAGCCGCCTCGGCGCAGGGCACCGCGTTTCGCGTGAAGATTCCCTTCGGCGCCGCGCACCTTCCTCCCGACCGGCCTTCGGCAGCGAAACGCACTGTGCGCGACAGCCGATCGGCGCCGCGCCTTTTGTCGAGGAAGCGCTGCGCTGGCTCCCCGGGGATTCCGGCAGCGAGACGAGCTCCTGAAATTCGCCGCGACAGCAGAGATTCGCTTCTCGGTGAGGCCCGCGCGACGTGCAGAAGCATGGCGCATCCTGCTGGCGGACGACAATCCCGATATGCGCGACTACGTGCGTCGGCTGCTCAGCCGGCGTTACGAGGTCGCTCGCCGTCAGCGGTGAGGCGCCTTGAGGCCCTCACCGCCGCCATCGACGTCCCGACCTGCTGCTGAGCGACGTGATGATGCCGGGGCTCGACGGATTTGGCCTGCTGCGCGAGCTGCGCGCTGTCCCCCTTCACGGCCATATCCCGGTCATTATGCTTTCCGCGCGGGCCGGCGAAGAATCGGAATCCGAGGGCCTGGAAGCGGGCGCCGACGATTATCTGGTCAAGCCATTCACCGCCCGCGAACTCCTCGCCCGCGTTGGCGCTCATCTCTCCATGCATCGCATGCGCCGCGAGCTCATGCACAAGGAGCAACAGCTGCGCCTCCGCGCCGAGTCGGCGGAAAGCCAGTATCGCGCCATCCTCGAGAGCATCTCCGAGGGCTTTGTCTTCATGGATCGCAACTGGCGCATCCAGTACGCCAACACCGTGTGGGCGCGCTTCGCCGGAATGGCCGCCGGCGAGTTTCTCGGCGCGGAACTCTGGACGGCCTTTCCGGGCCTGGAAGACACTCGATTCGGCGCAGCCTACCGCGAATCCATGGAAACCGGCCGGCCTTTGCAGGTGGAGGATTACTTCGAGCCGCTCACGCGTTGGTTCCGTGTGAATATTTATCCGTCCGCGGACGGCCTCTCGATCTTCGCTCAGGATGTGACGGAGCAGCGAATCCAGCGCGAACGTCTCCTGATTTCCGAGAAGCTGGCCGCCACCGGCAGGCTGGCCGCCACCATCGCCCATGAAATCAACAATCCCCTCGAAGCCGTCCTCAACCTGGTCTACCTCGCCCGCACCTCGCGCGCTCAGGCCGAACAGATCGAGGAATTCCTTCTCACCGCCGAAAAGGAGCTCCACCGCGTCTCCCACATCGCGCGGCACACCCTCGGCTTCTACCGCGAAACCTCGCTGCCCGTGCAGATCGATCTGGCCGCCCTGCTGAGCGAAGTCCTCACCACGTGTACGAAAGCCGCCTTCGCTCCGCGGCCATCGAAGTTCGGAAGGATTTTGCCGCCATCCCCCGCATCCAGGCAATGCGCGGCGAAATGCACCAGGTCTTTTCCAACCTGTTCTCCAATGCCATCGACGCTATGCGCCAGGGCGGTACCCTCACCGTCACGCTGCGCGGCGCAGAGGAAGATGGGAGTCCTGGCGTGTCCGTCCGCGTCCAGGACAGCGGGTCCGGCATCCCCCCCGAGAATCTGGGCCGCCTTTTCGAGCCCTTCTTCACCACCAAGCCCAATTCCGGTACCGGACTGGGCCTCTGGGTGGTAAAGCAGTTTGTCGATTCGTGGGGCGGGCGCATTCAGGTCACCAGCCGGACCGCTATGCCAGATCGCGGCACATCCTTTAATCTGTTTGTACCGCTGGCATCCCCCACTACGATCGCTCGCCCTGCGGGTAGCCCCTCGCACCTGGGGCAGTAAATCCCAGGAGTAACTGCTTGTTAGGACAAACCCAGTTCCTGGCAGCCGAGCCTCCCCAACCGCCTGGCTCGGAGCCGGCACGATTCAGCGCGCGAACCGGCCGCGAGCTCGTCCGTATCCTCGTCGTCGACGATGAACACCTGATTACGGATACCATCTGCGCCATCCTCAACCAGCATGGCTTTCAGGCCATCCCCGCCTACTCCGCTGCGGACGCCCTGGAATCTGCCCGCGATCGGTCGCCGGACATCGTGCTCAGCGACGTCCTCATGCCCGGTATGTCGGGCGTCGAACTCGGCATCGCCCTGCGCCGGGAATTTCCGGAGGTGAAGATTTTCCTTTTTTCCGGGCAGGCCGCGACGTCGGAGATGATTCATCGCGCTGAAGCCGATGGTCATCGCTTTGAATTGTTCCCCAAACCCATTCATCCCGACGAACTGATCGCCCGATTGCGGCGAGCCTGCGCCTCTTGAGGCGATGCCCCCCGCGTCAGATATTCGGCAGCAGGTCGAAGTACTCCTCATCCTCGTTGCTGCCGCCTTCGCCCTGACCCACCATCTTCTCTGACTCGACGAACTCGATCCGCTCGATCCACTTCACCATCTTGTAGCCCAGCTGATTCTCCACCCGCAGCCGCAGCGGCGCGCCGTACCAGCTTGGCAACGGCTTGCCGTTCATCTCCCAGGCCAGCATGCACTCCGGCTTCATCGCGTTGTACAGATTCTGCGTGTCGTAGTACAGCCCCCCCAGGGGCGCCGGCCCATAGGAATAAAAAACAATCGTGCCCGCGCCCGCCTTCGGCCGCACATAATCGATCACCCTGCGCAGCGGAACGCCCCGCCACTCCGCAATCCCGGTCCACCCCTGAATGCAGTGGTGCATCGTGATCGTCTCCTCCTCGCCCAGCGCGCGCAGCTGATCCAGCGAAAGCTCCACCGGATTCTCCACCATCCCGCCGATCTTCAGCCGGTAATCGCGGAACCCGCCCGCCTCCAGCTGCTTCCAGTCCTCGCGCACCGGCAGCTTCCCGTTCGGCCAGAAGTACGGCGAGATCTGATCCTTCGTGTACCGCTCCCGCGGCTCCAGCCGGTCCAGCGTCAGCAGCTTGCAGCGGCTCGGTGATCGCCTTCGACACGTGCTGCAGCGCACGCGGAAAATACCAGGAGATGTAATGGGCGGCGACCCACGACAGAATCACCAGCGCGATCCCGATGAACCCCAGCACCATGCCGTTCACGCTGGTGTTGTCCGTGCCCAGCACGATGTGGTTCATGTTGCGCCGGAAGCCCGTGATCGCCACCAGCGTCACGTGCGCCGCGATGAAGTAGACAAACCCGATCATCACGAGGAAGTGAATCGACCGCGCTCCCTGCCGCCCGCGGAACAGCCGCACGTAACGCGGAAAGCGGCTGACCAGCGCCGGCGACATGGCCATGCCCGTCAGAATCGCCAGCGGCGCCATGATGAAGATCGTCGAGAAATACACCAGTTGCTGGAGCGCGTTGTATCCGTAGAAGCCGTTCGGCTCCGGCGGCAGATGGAAATTCGCGTAGCAGACGAACGTGTTCCACGCCTGCACGAAGATGCTCCACGACGTCGGCACCAGCCGCATCCACTGATTGCTGGTCAGCAGCCCGCACACAAAGAAGAATCCGGTGAGCACGAATCCGTAGACGTTCAGAAAATGCCAGCACCGGCCGACCCCAATCGTATGGCGGTAGCCCGGCGTTCCCACCAGCGGCGAAATGTACCGGTTGTCATCTTTCGCGGTCCACAACCGGTCGCGCGGCACTTTCAGCGGCGTAAACCGGATCCATTCGCTCCCCGGCGTGCAGCCGTCGTTGAAATAAAGCCGCGGATGATCCATCAGGATCGACAATCCGCTGCGGATCAGCATGAAGGTGAAGAACAGATTGAAGAAGTGCGCCCAGCGAATCCACGGCGGAAATCCGTGCGGCCCGCTCGCCGCTCCGGCAATCGCCGCCGCGTTCGGAGCAATGTAGGGCAGCCCCCACACGTTCGCCTCAATCCACGCGATGGTCAGCGGCACGAGGACAACAACAGCGATGACGGCCAGCGCCGAAGGGCGAATCCAGATTCTGAACCGGCGGTCTGCGGGGTAATAGATAGCACGTTCCGCGTCTGACATGGGAACCATGGGCAAGCTCCCGCTGGAGAATTCACAGCGAGGCCCGATTATAGGAGTGCGCGTATCCTGTTGTCCTGCCATCCGGGAGCACGCCATGAAAATCGTCCCCGTCATCCGCTGCTCTCATCTGGAACGATCCCTGCGCTTCTACACCGGAATCCTCGGGTTCAAGCGCAAATGGCCCGAAGACGAAGCCCGCGATGCGTCCAACGGCGTCATCGACCTCATTTGCGACGGAGCCGAGCTGCAGCTCTCGCGTCATGCCGGGGACGGCGTCTTCGGTTCCGTGAACCGCGTTTTCGTCGACGACGTAGACGAGTGCTGCCGCACCTTTCGCGCCCGCGGCCTCGACACCACCTCGCGTCCGGAATCTCCCATCCACTCCGCGCCAGTCGATCAAACCTGGGGGCTCCGCGAATTTGCCGTGACCGATCCGGACGGGAACAGCCTTTGCTTCTGCATGCGGGTACAATAACTCTCGCCAGGAGGCCGCTTCCTGAACCTCCCATAAGCCGCGGTTAGGCTGAGCGATACTGAAGACCGGGCCCGCGTGCTGCTGTACTTTCCCTTCCCTTAGATCTCGTTGCGTCTGCCCAGGAGATGCACGATGTCTACTCCCATCCAGCACGTCTTCGTTCTCATGCTGGAGAACCACTCGTTCGACAACTTGCTGGCCCTGTCCGGAATTCCGGACCTCATCGCCGCCGGCAACCCCAACTGCAATTCCTGGAACGGCAACACCTGGTGCGTCGCCGCCAACGCCCCCGGCAGCATGCCCACCGATCCGGGCCATGAGTTTTGCGATGTCGTGCAGCAACTCTGCGGCGCGGGAACCCATTACCCGCCTGGCGGGCCCTATCCGCCCATCAACAACTCCGGCTTCGCCGCCAACTATGCCACCAGCACCACCGAAGGTCCCGCGCCGCCCGCTGCGGACATCGGCGACATCATGCTCTGCTTCAACACCGCAACGCAGTTGCCGGTTCTCTATCAGCTCGCCACGCAGTTCGTCGTTTGCGATCAGTGGTTCAGCTCGCTCCCTGGGCCCACCTGGCCGAACCGCTTCTTTCTCCACGGCGCCTCATCCTGCGGCCTCGATCACAGCCCCACCAGCGAAGAAATGCTGCTCTGGGAATCGTTGCGCGGCTTTCGCTATCCCAACGGCTCCATCTTCGACGCGATGAGCGCGCGCGGCCTTGGCTACCGCCTCTACCACGACGACAACGGCCCGCTCGAAGGTCGCGTCTCTCAGGTCTCGTCTCTGCATGGCATCGAGCTCTGGGACGTCAACGACCTTTCCGCCTTCGCGGGCGACCTCAGCGGATCCTATCCCTGGGCCTACACCTTCATCGAGCCCAATTACGGCGACGTGATCAACGGCAGCTATTCCGGCGGCTCCTCGCAGCACCCGCTCGACGGAGTCGCTCGCGGCGAAGCTCTGCTCAAGCAGATTTATGAGGCCCTGCGCAACTCGCCGCTCTGGGAGTCGTGCGCTTTGATCGTCACCTGGGACGAGCACGGCGGCTTCTACGATCACATCCCGCCCGGAGCCGCGGTCCCTCCCGGTGACGGCAGCAGCGAAGGCTACAACCAGTACGGATTCACCTTCGACCATTACGGCGTCCGCGTCCCGGCCGTCATCATCTCGCCCCGGCTCGCGCCCGCTGTGGACCACACCGTCTACGATCACGCCTCGGTGCTCACTACGCTGGAATCCCTCTTCGATCTCGATCCGCTCACCGATCGCGATCGCACCGCGCACTCCATCGCCGGCGTGCTTTGGCCGGGTTCGCTGCGCACCGATTGTCCCACTACTCTTCCTGCGCCGGCGGCCCTGCCCCTCCGAGCTCCCGCCGTCGATCTTGCCGCGCGCGAAGCCGAGCCTGTTCCCGAAGGCCGCAGCCTCACCGGCTTCCTCGGCACCCTGCTCAAGGCCGACAGCCAGATGTCCGGCAGCGTCACGGCGCGCGCAAAATTCCGCAGCCTGGGAACCCGCGCCCAGGCTCGTGCGTATCTCCACGATGTGATGGGCCGCGCCCTCGCCCGCCGCGCCAGCCGCTAGCAAACGGACTACGGACCACTGACCACTGACCACTGACTCCTCAATCCTTTCTCCTGTACAGTAGGGGGCACCATGAGCACGACCCAGCCCACAACGCCTCACCTGCCCACGTCACAACCGTCCGCGACTGCTCGCGGCCCGCGCTGGATCTTCATCGGCCCGCACGGCATCCGTGCCGGCTGGTCCATGCTCATCTTCGCCGCGGTAATCGTCGGCCTGGTCTTTGCTCTCCGCCTGATCCTCCGCCTCTTCGTCCACAAGCACGCTCAGATGGCTGGGCCCATGACTCCTGCGCTCGGCATGCTGGGCGAAGGCATCCAGATCCTCCTGGTCCTCGCCGCCACGTTCGTCATGTCGCGCATCGAGCACAAGTCCGTCCTCGCCTACGGATACCAGGGCCAGGCGCGCGCCGTGCGCTTCTTCTCCGGCCTCGTCTGGGGATTCATCGCGCTCTCCGCGCTGGTGTTCTCGCTCTGGAAGCTCGGCTACCTCGACCTCACCGGCATCGATCTCCACGGAACCGCCATCGTTCGCTACGCCGCCGAATGGGGCCTCATGTTCCTGTTTGTCGGCATCTTTGAAGAGTCCATCATGCGTGGCTACCTGCAGTTCACCTTCACCCGCGGCGTGGGATTCTGGTGGGGCGCGCTCGTCATGTCGTTCCTCTTCGGCTTCGGCCACCACACCAACGCAGGCGAGTCGCCCATCGGCCTCATCGCCGCCGGCGCCATCGGCTTCGTCTTCTGTCTCAGCCTCTGGTACACCGGCTCGCTCTGGTGGGCTGTCGGCTTCCACGCCGCCTGGGATTGGGCCGAGTCCTACTTCTACGGCACCGCCGACAGCGGCCTCGTCGTCCAGGGCCACCTCTTCCACGAGCATCCCGCCGGATCGCTGCTTTGGAGCGGGGGCACCACCGGTCCTGAAGGCAGCGTGCTCATCCTGCCCCTGATCGTCATCATGGCCCTGCTCATGTTCCTCTGGTGGGGTCGCCGCACCCGCTCCCCCTTTGCCGGAGCCGCCTTTCGTCCCATCCGCCCCAGCCAGCCCGCTCCTCCGCCATTGCTCGACGGCCCACCCTCCACGCCATCGTTTGTCGTTGAGTAAGTTAAGTCTATGAAAATGCTACCCTTATTGGAAAAGTAGCATCTGGCAGCTGGCAGCTAACAACTAGTTACTAATAACTAGCCACTAGCATCATTCCTGCGCGTCTTTCACTCATATTTCGCCCTTTCCTCTTGACATCCACAGCTTGCGCCACGTACATTAGCAGTCGAAGGGTGATACTGCTAAACGCTGCCAGCGCCTGCTTTTTGCTGGCACCGCGGGTCCGCTGACTGACCGACGGCCCCGCAACTCGCCCGACTCGGCACAAGCTTCCGCAAGCTTCTTCCGCACGGCCCGTCCTGCGGATAATTTCACGCGGACCGCACCCGCGGTCCCGACAACCTGAAGGAGACGCACTGCAATGGCAGCTACTGCATCCGCCACTACCACCTTCACCCCGCTGCACGATCGCATCCTGGTCCGCCGGATCGAGGAGAACGAGACCGTGCGCGGTGGCATCATCATCCCCGACACCGCCAAGGAAAAGCCCCAGGAAGGCGAAGTCATCTCCGTCGGCAAGGGCAAGTCCAACGACGAAGGCAAGGTCTTCCCCCTCGATGTGAAGAAGGGTGACCGCGTCCTGTTCGGCAAGTACTCCGGCACCGAGATCCGCATCGATGGCGAAGAGTTCCTCATCATGCGCGAAGAAGAAGTCCTCGGAATCCTCAAGAAGTAACGGGTGCCCGATCCCTGGGTGCCCCACATCTGCCCGGTGTGGGCAGATGTGGAAGAGCAAGGTTCATCAGGGAAGGCTTTGTATCAGGGCACGACTTTAGTCGTGCCGTTAGCCGGCCCAAAATCGTGGGGCTTTAGCCCCTGAAGAAATTCTCAATACGGAGCTTCGGCTCCTCAAGATCAGGAGATTGAAAACATGGCAAAGCAAATTCTGCATGGAGAAGATTCCCGCCAGGCTATCCTGCGCGGCGTGAATACTCTTGCTGATGCGGTGAAGGTGACGCTCGGCCCCAAGGGCCGCAACGTCGTCATCGAGAAGAAATTCGGCTCCCCCACCATCACCAAAGACGGCGTCACCGTCGCCAAGGAAATCGAGCTGAAGGATTCCCTCGAGAACATGGGCGCCCAGATGGTCCGTGAAGTCGCCTCCAAGACCTCCGACGTCGCCGGCGACGGCACCACCACCGCCACCGTGCTCGCCCAGGCCATCTATCGCGAAGGCGTCAAGACTGTCGCCGCCGGCGCGAACCCCATGGCGCTGCAGCGCGGCATCAATAAGGCCGTCGAAGCCGTGGTCGGCAAGCGCGCCGAAGACGGCACCGTCACGGGCGGCGCGCTGGCGAAATTCTCCAAGCCGGTCACCGGCGACATGATCGCTCAGGTCGGCACCATCTCCGCCAACTCTGACACCACCATCGGCACCATCATTGCCGAGGCCATGAAGAAGGTCGGCAAAGACGGCGTGATCACCGTCGAAGAGTCGAAGACCCTCGAGACCCAGCTGGAAGTCGTCGAAGGTATGCAGTTCGACCGCGGCTACCTCTCGCCCTACTTCGTCACCGATCCCGACCGCATGGAAGCCGTGCTCGAAGAGCCCTACATCCTCATCTACGAGAAGAAGATCAGCTCCATGAAGGATCTGCTTCCGCTGCTCGAGCAGGTTGCCCGCAACGGCAAGCCGCTCCTCATCGTCGCGGAGGACGTGGACGGCGAAGCTCTGGCCACCCTGGTGGTCAACAAGCTGCGCGGCACCCTGAACGTCGCGGCCGTCAAAGCCCCTGGCTTCGGCGATCGCCGCAAGGCCATGCTCGGCGACATTGCCATCCTCACCGGCGGCAAAGCCATCACGGAAGACCTCGGCATCAAGCTCGAGAACGTGAAGATGGAGGACCTCGGCAAGGCCAAGCGCATCACCATCGACAAGGACAACACCACCATCGTCGAAGGCCGCGGCGAGTCCAAAGCCATCGAAGGCCGCGTGAAGGAAATCCGCAACCAGGTCGAAAAAACCACCTCCGACTACGACCGCGAGAAGCTCCAGGAGCGCCTGGCGAAGCTCGTGGGCGGCGTCGCGGTCATCAAGGTCGGCGCGGCTACTGAGACCGAGATGAAGGAGAAGAAGGCTCGCGTCGAAGACGCCATGCACGCCACCCGCGCTGCGGTCGAGGAAGGCATTGTCCCCGGCGGCGGCGTTGCGCTGGTGCGCTGCGAGAAGGACGTCGAAGAACTCATCAAGACCCTCCACGGCGATGAGAAGATCGGCGCCCAGATCGTGCGTCGCGCGCTGGAAGAGCCTCTCCGCCAGATCGTCGGCAACGCCGGCGAAGAGGGCGCGGTGGTGGTGGGCAAAATCCTCGAGAACAAGGACCCCCACTTCGGCTACAACGCGCAGACCAACGTCTTCGAGGACCTGGTGAAGGCCGGCGTCATCGACCCCACCAAAGTCACCCGCACGGCTCTGCAGAATGCGGCCTCCATCGCCGGCCTCATGCTGACCACCGAAGCCATGGTCTCGGAAATTCCCGAGCCCAAGTCGGCTCCGGCGGGCGGCGGCCACGGCGGCGGCATGGGCGACATGTACTAAACCAGAGAAGAACCGGTCAGCTAAAAAGCGGCCAGCTTTGAACCGGCCAGCTTAGAACCGGTCAGCAGTCAGCAACGGGCGTCCTCTCAAAGAGGACGCCCGTTTTGCTTTTACCCAACCACTGAACCTGTCATCCCGAGCCTCCGCGCCGTGGGGCTCCGTCGCGAAGCGATGGGGCAGGCGGAGCGAGGGATCTGCGGTTGCTTTTGTCTCTCCGCAGGACTTTTCCTTTTCCATAACTCGGTCGTTGGCAGAAGTGGCAGAGCACAAACCCCAACCAACCCTGTCATCCCGAGCCTCCGCGCCGTGGGGCCCCGTCGCGAAGCGATGGGGCAGGCGGAGCGAGGGATCTGCGGTTGCTTTTGTCTCTCCGCGGGACTTTTCCTTTCCGCAAACCTGTCATCCGGAGCGAAGTTCGGGTTAGCGAACGAACGAGTCGAAAGCCTGCCCTGAGCGAGGGATCTGCGGTTGCTCTTAGCTGGGCGAGAGCCCTCCGCGGAACAAGCCTGCCTTGAGCGGAGTCGGCGACCCGAGAACACCCGTCCGCCCGAAGGCCGCTCCGCTTTGACAGGATCACAATGATGACTACCTGCATACATTGACAACTTGGAATACCAAGTATAATCTAAAGCACATCGAATCGCGGAGGCACATTCCATGGCAGTGATCGCAGACCGGGAAATCAAAGTCGCCGACGAAGTGTGGATCGCCACAGCTCTGCTGCACAGGGAAAATCCCTCGGAGCCCGATTTTTCCGTAGAGGAGATCGTAGCGAGAGCCCGCAAGGAGGCTTTGGCCGAGTCGCTGCGTCCCGGCGTCTACCTCCATGCTCAAATGCACTGCGTTGCCAATCGTCCGCCCAACCCCGGGCGCTATCGCATGCTGATCGAAACCTCACGGGGGCGGCGGAGGCTCTTTCGGCCGGGCGACCGATACGATCCCCGCAGAGAGGGATCAAAAACCGTGCCCCTGTCCGAGGACCTGCCGGAGAAGTATCGCCCGCTTCTCGACTGGTACGCCGAATGGAGCCGGAGCCTGGCAAAGGAGGCCTCGCCGAAGAGCCGTTTCGATGTCTTGCTCGCCTTGCGCGGGTCGGGCAGGGAATTGTGGGCCAATGAGCATGCGGATGAATATGTGCGGCGGCTCCGGGAGAGCTGGCAATGAGCCGCGTCTTCTGGGACACGAACCTTTTCATTTATCTACTCGAGGACTACGGCCCTCATTCCGAAGGGGTGGCTGAACTGCTGGTGAAAATGGAGACGCGCGGAGACGAGTTGCTGACCTCGGCGATCACGCTCGGCGAGGTGCTGGTGCAGCCCTGCTCCCTGGGGCAGGTGAGCCGCTGTCAGGAATACGAAGAGGCGATCAAAGCCACTGCGAGGATTCTGCCGTTCGACGCGGCCACTGCCCTCAACTACGCGCGCATTCGATCGCAGCCGCGCAAGATTTCTCCTCCCGACGCCATTCAGTTAGCCTGCGCAGCCACCGCCGGCGTGGATCTCTTTCTGACCAACGACGCCCGCCTCCACGGAGTCCACGTGGATGGGATCCACTTCATCACTTCCGTGGATCGGGCTCCGCTCTAGCCGGGTGCCGGGTGCCCACAATCTGGCCTGAGCGAAGCGACGGGGCAGAAGTAGCCGATTCCTCGCTCGCTGCCCCATCGCTCTGCGCGCCCCGCGCGCCCAATGCCAGCTTTCGCCCCTCGCACGTATAATTCGTCTCACTCATGGCGGTGGCAGCGGGAACGAAACTGGGGCAATACGAGATTCTCGGCGCGCTCGGTGCCGGTGGAATGGGCGAGGTGTATCGCGCGCGCGACAGCGTGCTCAAGCGCGACGTCGCCATCAAGATTCTTCCTGCCTATGTTGCGCAGTCGCCGGACCGGCTGCGCCGCTTCGAGCAGGAGGCGCAGGCGACCGCGGCGCTCAACCATCCCAACATCCTCGCGGTCTTCCAGTTCGGCACGTTCGACGGCGCGCCCTACCTGGTGAGCGAGCTGCTGGAAGGCGGCACGCTGCGCGATGCGCTGCAGCACGGTCCGCTGCCGGTGCGGCGCGTGATCGATTACGGCGTGCAGATCGCGCAGGGGCTGGCGGCGGCGCACGAGAAAGGCATCGTCCATCGCGACCTGAAGCCGGAGAACCTGTTCGTCACGCGCGACGGCCGGGTGAAGATCCTGGATTTCGGCCTGGCGAAGCTCGTGCCGGGCGCGCGCGCAGAGCGTGACGGCGAAGCAGCCGATGCGACCATGACCCACGCCACCGATCCGGGCCTCGTGATGGGCACCGTCGGCTACATGTCGCCGGAGCAGGTGCGCGGCGGCGCGGTCGATCATCGCTCCGACATCTTCGCCTTTGGCGCGATCCTGTACGAGATGCTCACCGGGCATAAGGCTTTCGCCAAGCCGACCGGCGCGGAAACCATGACGGCAATCCTGAACGAGGAGCCGCCGACGATCTCGCAGGCAGCCGCGGCCACGCCGCCGGGATTGCAGCGCGTGGTCCATCGCTGCCTCGAGAAGAATCCCGAGCGGCGTTTCCAGTCGGCCTCCGATCTGGCGTTCGCGCTGGAGGCGTTGTCGGATTCCGGCGCCACCTCGGCCATCGGCATCGCCCCGCCGCAGAATCGCCGGAGCCGGGCCACTCTGCTCTGGAGCGCGGTTGCGGTAGCGGTGCTGGCCGTGGCTGCGCTCGTCTACCTGCTGGTCGCACGGCCCAGCCACAGCGGCGCCCTGCGCGTGGTCGCCTACCGTCAGATCACCCATGACGGCGCCGACAAGCTTTTGGGAGGAACCGACGGCAGCCGCCTGTATTTCTCCGGGAGCTTCCCGATCTACGGCGTCAATCAGGTTTCCATCTCCGGAGGGGAGACAGCACCGATCCCCGTGAAACTGGCCAACCCGGCAGTCGACGGTGTTTCGCCCGATGGAGCGACGTTGCTGGTGACCAGCTTTACCGGCGGCCTCAGACCCGACTATCCGTTGTGGAGCGTTGGCACGCTCGGAGGCTCGCAGCATCTGCTGGGCACAGCCACCGCCCAGGCCTTCTCGCCGGACGGCAGCGCCGTCGTCTACGCGGCCGCGAACGGCGATTTGCACGTAGTCCGCACGGGCGGAGGCGGTGACCGAATCCTCGTCTCAACCGAATCTCTCAACTACGACCTCTCGTGGTCGCCCGACGGCAGGACGATTCGGTATGCAAGGGCGGGCGTCTACGCCCGCACGCACGGCCTTACCCAGGCTGCGGTTGAACAACTCTGGGAGGTCCCCGCTGCCGGCGGGTCGCCGCATCCGGCGCTTCCTGGCTTCGCCGGCGAACAGTACGGGGGAAGCTGGGCGCAGGACGGCAGCTTCTTCTTCGTCTCCAGCGGGCAGATCTGGGCGCTTGAGGCGCACCGCGAGTTTTTCGGCAGCTCGCGGAGCCAGCCCGTGCAGATCACCTCCGGCCCGATCCAGTGGCGGACGCCGGTGCCGGGCCGCGACGGCAACACCATCTACGCTTCAGGATTCACCGCGCGCGGCCAGCTGGAGCACTTCGACCCTCACTCCGGCCGCATGCAGCCGTTCCTCGGCGGTATCTCGGCGGATATGGTCACGTTCTCGCGCGATGGCAAGAGCGTCGCGTATGTGTCGTATCCCGACGGAATCCTGTGGAAGGCGAATGCCGACGGGAGCGATCCCCTGCAGATCACCGACGGGAGCCTGTATCCGCGGATCGTGAGCATCTCCCCGGATGGGACGCAAGTCCTGTTCGAGGCGGAGGCTCATCCTGGTTCTCCGGTGCGCGCCTGGATCCTTTCCGCCCAGGGCGGAGCGCCGCAGCTTCTGCTGCCGAATGCCAAAGGCCCGGAAACGGATCCCAACTGGTCGCCCGATGGCCGCAAAATCCTCTTTGCCCACAGTCGTGAAGGCGGCGGCGATCCGGCGAGCGATCTCCGCATCCTCGATCTCGACACCCATCAGGTGACGGTCATTCCTGGATCCACGGGGCTGTTCTCAGCGCGCTGGTCGCCCGATGGCCGGTATCTTGCCGCGTTTCCCACGGACTCGCTGGGAATGAGGGTCTACGACTTTCAGACGAAGAAGTGGTCCACCGTGGTTGAGCACGGTTTCGCTGGCTTCGACCGCTGGTCAAAGGACAGCCAGTGGGTCTACTACATCAATGCAAGGCTCAATCCGGGCGTGTTTCGCGTTCACCCCACCGGCGGGTCCCCGCAGCTGGTCGTCGATCTGAAGTCCTATCCGTGGACGGGATACTTCGGTGTCTGGATGAGCCTCGATGCGAACGACAATCCCATGTTGCTGCGGAACACCGGCACGGACGATATTTATGCGCTGACGCTGGGGCGGCAATAGCCCAGAAGAAGTGGCCGCATGCAATCCCGGCTCTTTGCTGTCCCAGCACTTCCGTAACTGTCACCCGCACCAATTCTCTTGCACTTCCTCGCGCCGCACCCTACCCTGAAATCGGAAAGCTCTGTCCCGCGTGGCAGAGCTTTTCCTTTTCAGCCACGATCGTCTTTTCTGATCACTGATCACTGATCACCGACTCACTGATTTCTGATCACCGATCGCGCCGCTGTCTGCTGCCCGCAGTCAGGGAATCGGCCGGGGATGTCAAATCGGTAACCCCTATCTCCCATAACGCTAACTCCAGCGGAATGAACAAACATCCCGCAGTACACCCCCAGGGGGGTACCCCTCGGCGACTCCGCGCGCTTCGCGTTATTCTGAGCAACAACGTTCCGCATCAGGCCAGGAGGGATTCGTATGCGTAGATCGGTTCGCTGGTTTCCTGCTGTCGGGATCGCGCTGGCGGCCGTCGTGGCTTCGCCGGCTCGCGCGCAGCAGCCCGCGCGCAGGATCATCCCGCTGGTTCGCGTGCGGGCGACGCTCCAGACCACGCTCGACGCCAAAAAAGCGAAGCCGGGCGAGCCGGTCCGCGCCCGGCTCGAAATGGATGTTCCGATTCCCAACGGCCCCACGCTCCCGAAGAACACCATCCTGGAAGGCCACGTCGATCAGGTCCAGGCCTCCGAGAATCACAGCAACTCCTCGCTGGTGATCACGTTCGATCAGGTGAAGCTCAGGAACGGCGAGGTTGTGCCGGTCAAGGTCACGGTGCTGTCCGTCACGGAGACAGCGATGCCGGCCATGCAGTATGACAACGCTGCGCCCGCGCCCGAAGCCACCACCGGGCCGCTCAGCCCCACAACCTCCACGCGCCCCAGCAACTTTCCTGTGCCCTCCGGCACGGTCACGAATCCGGCGATTCCTGACACTCAGCCGCAGGAACCCCAGATACCGAGCGCGCAACCGCCACCGGGCACTCGCAGCATTCCCGGCGTGACGCTCCACAGTGACGTGAACCTGTCGACTTCGGCCACGTTTCTCTCGGAGCGCCACAACGTTCACGTGCCTGGCGGCGCGCACATGGAGGTCGCGGTCGGAGTGATGCCGCAAAAACAGTGATCAGTTCTCAGTGATCGGGCCGTCAGCAGGGGCTGCTACAGCACCCGCACCGCTTCCTCAAACGCGAGCCGCGGATTCCTCGGGTGCAGCTTGCTCGCGTCGCCGTAGCCGAGATTGACCAGGAAGTTCGCCTTCCACTTGCCGTCCGGGAAGAATTCGGCGTTCACCTTCGCCGCGTCGAAGCCCGACATCGGCCCGCAGTCGAGACCGAGCGCGCGTGCGGCGAGGATGAGGTACGCGCCCTCCAGCGAGCCGTTGCGCAGCACATGCTCCTCGACGAGCGGCCGGTTCCCGACGAAGTACTGCTTCACATCGGCCTGGGGAAAGAGCCGCGGCAGGTGCTCGTAGAACTCAAGATCGTTGGCGACGATCACGGTCACCGGGGCGGACATCGTCTTCGTCACGTTGCCCGCGTCCAGTGCCGGCTTCAGCCGCTCCTTCGCTTCCGGCGAGACGACAAAGACGAAGCGCGCGGGCGTGGAGTTGGAGTTCGTCGGGCCGAGCTTCACCAGATCGTAGAGCTGGCGCAGCGTCTCCGCCCTGACCGGCTTCGGCAGCCACGCGGTGTACGTGCGTGCGTTGCGGAAGAGCTGATCGAGCGCGGACTCAGGCAGCGGATGGTGAGGCTGGGCGGATTCTGTTGCCGTCATGCTGCGCGGTTCTCCTTAGGAATATCGCTGCTCATCCGATGATCGCAGCGACCGATCGGTGCATGCAATTGGGCGGATCGGCTATTGCCCGGCGAGGGTTGGGTTCGCCTGCGAGACCTTTTCGCCGGCCTGGAATTTCGTCCACGGCCCCGCGATCATGTCGCCGAGAATCGGCTTCATCCAGGAGTATTCCGGGTGCGCCGCCAGGAACGGCTTGGCGTAGAAGTTCTCCCCGCACGGATGCCCGGCGCGCGCGATCAGCTCCATGTGCGCGGCCAGATCGCTGCTGGTCACCTTGCCCTGGACAGCTCCGGCGGGATAATACGCGCCCCAGTCCTCGGACATGGCCACGGGCGACTGATCCACGTGCCCGCACAGAGTTCGCTGGTCGGGGCCTTGCTTGTGTGTCCAGGAATCCAGGTGGTCCGACTCGAACTGCTCAGCCAGATCGACATCGATCTTGCCCTTGTACTGCTCCATCAACTGCTGCCAGCGCACGCGCCGCGCGTTTGAGGTGAACGACAAGTCGTTATAGTTGAAGCTCGGCGTCTCATCCTTCAGCACGCCGGGATCGCGCGCGAAATTCGAGCTGACGAAATAGCCATCGCTGCTGCGCCACAGATGCGTGTGTTCGAGGCCCAGTTCCAGATACGCAATCTCGCCTGTCTTACGATCGCCGACCAGCCAGTCGTTGGCATAGCCGCCATTGTTGCCGCGCTGCATCAGAGCGACGTATTGATCGATCGAATCCGCGTATTGCAGCGCCGTGCGCGCGCGCACGAACTCGGGAATGCCGTTAGGATTCCACCCCTGGAAGTCCTCGATCGTCGTCTCCGTGCTCATGATGCCGGCGTCGTTGATGCCGAAATCGTCGTCGCTGACGATCACGCCCGGCTCGCCGTCCTGCATGATGCGGTGGCCGTGCGCCGGCACGATGTCGAACATCATCGTCCAGCGCTCGCCCTCCTCGTAGGGCGACCAGTTGTTGTGGGCCATCACGATCTTGCCGTCTTTGGTGTAGCTGCCCGTCGCGATGAACGCGCTGCAGTGGTCCTGCGGGTGCGCACCCGCCGGAACCGGCTTGTGCTGCCGCTTGTCAAGCCATGGAACGTAGTAGTCAGGCAGCTCTTCCATCGCGTTCAGCGCGACGATGTCCCACACATCCACCTGGACGCCGCGCGCCCGCGCGCCGTCCGCGATGCCCTGCATCTCCTGCCGGTACTCCACGGGAATGCGCGGCCACAGCATGTTCTTCGCGGCCTCCCGGTAGAACTGCCAGGGCCGTTTCGTGTTGTGCAGCGTTTCCACCTGGTAGACGTGCAGATTGTCGAGGATCCGCGGCCCGAGCAGATAGCCGTGCTGGTAGCCGATGTCCATGGGCGATCCCTGCAGGTGAACGTACGTCCATCCGCCGCGCTCAAAGGTGTACGCGCCGGCCAGCCGTGGATCGTGACTCGTGGTCGCGGCGTGGAGCGCGAAGGGGACCAGGGCCAGCAGAGCAGTAGTCAGAACCAGGGAGCGCAATGGAAATCGCATCGTGCCTCGCTTGTGGGGAAATACTTCGGGGAACGGGAACGAGGATAGCACAGGGAGCAGACGGCTCGGGCGGCCTCCAAAACCGGACACGGCTTCTCGAAAATGGACATTGCGGCTGTTGCGCGTGCTTCGAGCGACTCGCGCCGGATGCGCGCCAGTGCATTGATCCACCAGCGCTTGCGCCGGAAAACTGTCCTGCGTTCTCCTGCTGTAACGGTGGTCCGCCACGTGCTTCTTCTGCACGCGGAGGCGTGTGATGGCCTATTTCGAGCGGGTGCGTGACGTGGTTTCCGGCCCGGTAGCCGAGGAGCTGATGCGCCAGCGGCAGACCGCCGGCTGGCAGTTGGTCAGCCTGGAATGGGGGCGCGAGCTGCCCGACCAGGAGGCTCCCCGCGCAGGCGTTTTCGCCGAGGAGATCCCCTACGGACTGCGCATCTCCGCCGATTGCCAGCGCCTGGAGATCGACCCCGCCGAGAACCAGGCCCTCCTCACGATGATGGAGATGCTGGTTCAGGATTTTCCCTTCTCCACGATCGCCAGCGACCTGAACGAGAAAGGCTTCCGCACCCGCTCCGGCGCGCGCTGGAGCCCGGTGGCCGTCTTCGAGATGATCCCGCGGCTGATCGAAGTCGGGCCGCGCCTCTTCTCGACCGAGGAATGGGAGAAGCGGCGCGAGAAGTTCGCCCGGCTGGTGTGATCGCGGCCGATCGGAATCCTGCCCCCGCCTATTCCTTCGCAGACTCCTGGAGCAGCTCCACCAGATACTGCTTCCAGTCCGCCGCGTGCGTGTGCGTGCCGTGGCCGTACGTCTGCATTGATGAGGGGATCAGCACGAAGCGCCCGTGCGGGACCCGGTGCATCAGCTGTTCGGCGAACATCCGATCGATTTCCGGTGGATTGATGAAATCGTCTGCCGAATTGACCCACATCACGTAAGCGCTAATCGAGCTCAGCTTCGGCTCGGGGTCGTAATCGCGCGAGGCGTCGAAGTAATACAGAAAATCGTCGGCGTCGGTGTGCGCCACAATCGCATCTTGCATGTGATTGACGAAGGCGTCGGCCTGCTGCCGCGTCGGGTAGTCCTTCTGCCACTGTTGCGGCGCGGAGACAGCGATCAGCAGCATGTTCGCTGCGCCGCGCAGGCCCGCCACCGGCTCCTGGGTGTAATTGCCGTTGTTCCACGCCGGGTCGTCGCGGATGCTCTTCATCGCCGTGTAACGCCACACGCGGTTGCGCCCGGCGAGCGCGATGGGCTCGCAGGCCAGCGGCATCAGCGCGTCCATGAATTTCGGATACATTTCGCCCCACACGAACGACTGCATGCAGCCCATCGAGGTGCCCATCACCAGGCGCAGGTGGTCGACGTGCAGACTGTCGAGGAGCATCTGGTGCTGCGAGCGCACCATATCGTCGTAGGTGTAGTGCGGGAATTTCATCCGCAAGCCGTCGGAAGGCTTGCTGGATTCGCCCATCCCAATGTCATCGGGAAAGATCAGGAAGTATTTCGTGATGTCGAGCGGCTGGCCGGGGCCGAACAGGACATTGGAAAAGACGGGAGCCAGCAAATTGTGCGCGTTGCCTCCGGTGCCATGCAGCAGCAGGACGGCGTTCGTCGTGTGGCCCTGGGCGTCGCGCCGCGGCGTGCCCAGCGTGAGGTAGTGCAGATGCAGGTCGGGGAGGGTTTCGCCGGTTCCGAACTGAAAATTGTGGAGGTCGACGCTGCCATCCTGAATGGGCCACGGCGTCGGCGGATACGTGATCTTCGGCGGCGCCTGACCGGCGGCGGCAGTGGTAGTGAGAGCGATCAGCAGAGCAGCAAGACGCTGGAGCATCGGGCGAATCCTCCTCAAACGCGACAACCCATCTTAAGCAATCGCGGCCGTCCTCGCCGCCCCTGCCCCTTTTGTCGCAGATTCCTCCTCCGTCATTTCATCCCGCAGCGATCTCGAAAAATGTTAGGCTTGCGGGCAAATCCCCCTTAAGGTTCCCGCGGCGCATTTTTGCGGCCGTCCGCAAGCATCTCGGGACCGGATGGAGCCGTCCAATGAAATCTGCGTGGGCCGCCGCTTTCGTCCTGTCCCTTTGTTGCACCCCCCTCAGCCACCCGCAGCAAGTTTCCTCGTCGGTACCCCCTCCTGAAAGCAGTTCCCCTTCCACGAAAGCGGCCACCGCGCAGGCCACGCCGGAGTCCGCCCAGCCCGCCGCGCCGGAATCCGTTTCCGCCGTCATCGACTCCGCTACCGGATCCGAGGTGACGGAAGAGGAGCTGCGCCAGGCGCTCCTCAATCGCCATCTGTTTCTTCGCGGGCTTTGGCTGAGCGACGACCTGCACTTCGGCCTGACGGGCGCGCTCGCCACCACCTCCGCGCGCGGCTCGTTCACGCTGTGCGACGTGCAGATCGAGAAGGTCCGCCTGACGAAAAAGCGGCTGGAACTGGAAGGCGCGCGCTACGGCATCCACTTCGATGACGTGGCGGACTGGGACCAGCAGGCTTCCGCCTTCGACCGCATCCGCATCACGCCGAAGAAGAAACACCTCCTCATCGTCATCGACCGGCAGGTGGTCGTTTCGCCGAAGAAAGAGAAGAAGCCGGGCCGGAGCGGGCGCAGCCAGCCGGCTCAGCCGCAGGCCGCCGCTCCGGCTTCCGCGCCGCCGGCGGGGCAAACCACCAATCTGGCCGCGGCGGCCGCCCTGCTGCGCGCCGACCTCAACCGCATCTTTTCCCCAGGCCTCGACGCGCACATGATTGACGCGATGCCGGATTACTGGCAGTACTTCTACAACGCGCAAACCAAGCACCAGTCGATTGAGCCGACGGACCCCAACATCCTGCGTCCGGGCAACGGCGTGGCCGGGCCCACGCTGGTCCACAACATCGTGCCCCCTTCCAACGACTACGCGCAGCGCGCGCAGGTGGCGGGCGTGGCCAGCTATAAGGTCATTCTCGGCGCCGATGGCAAGCCGATCGCGGTGGCTGTCTACCGGCCTATCGGCTTCGGCCTCGATGAGAACGCGGTGGCCGCGATCCGCAAGGCTACCTTCGCGCCGGCCCAGCGCGACGGCAAGCCCGTCGCCTCGGTCATCGACATGGCCGTGGTCTTCCGGATCCTGTCGCCGCTGACCGAGAAGCCGGTTGCGCCGGAGACGGCGGCTCTCCCGCCCAATGTCTCGCCCGTGACGGGCAAGCCGTCGCTGCCAGGACCGTTTACCGCTGCTCAGGAAGCGCCGCAGTAGGATCGGGTTCCCAGGGGGGTACCCCCCATGACGGCTCGACAACTTTCGGTGTTGATTCGATTACGGTTAACGATGTTGACAGCCTCGACAACAGGGGCGCCTTCCGGCTTTTCGGCGCGAAGCGCCGAAAAACAGGGATCAGAGAGCAGGGATCAGTAAATGCCCGGAGCCCTGGCGGATCACGGATCGCTCACGAGCGATCGCTCCTCCGAAAAAACCAAAAGCCCTGTACGCATGCGCGGACAGAGCTTCCCTGGTTCTCAGGCTAGGCGGATGGGAAACAGGAGGCAAGAAGAATCGGAGGCGCGGACGGTACGGAGGTAATGTTGGGAGCTGCTGCGTTAACGTACAGGGAAGGTCCCGTCTGTCCCCGGTTTCCTCCGGCTTTGATGCGCCGCGCTAGGGATCGGTTGTCAGGAAGGCTGCAAATTATGCAGCCGTGGTTTCTGCCGCTAAATAATTGCGCAAGGCGTGCCTTTCGCTTCAATCCACGCATCCCTGAGATTTAAAATGTCAGCGGCGCAGGGAGAGTTCCCCCGCTGATGAGCTCATCATGACAACGACTATTAGCGCCTATACGCAGCATCTGGAATCCACTGTGGCAGCGGAGGAACTGGCTGTCCAAATCCGTGCCGCGATTGCGAAGCCCGATGCACTGATTGTCTTTCTGTCCGCACGCCACAACCATGGCGCACTGCTGGCCGAGCTTTCGAGGCTCTTTCCAGAGGCTGTGCTCGTTGGGTGTTCGTCGGCGGGCGAGTTTTCCTCCGGCTATCAGGGGGAAGGCAGCGCGTCGGCATTTGCGATTCAGTCATCGGACATGATCTTCACTTCATCGCTTGCGCGGGAGATCTCCAGCCAGCCGGCAGAAGCGGCGCGCACCCTGCTGAGCGGATTCCGCGGATTCACATACGGCCGTTATCGTTATCGTTCCGCGCTGATCCTGAACGATGCGCTGGCGGGCTCGGCCGATGAGCTGGTGCGAATGCTGAACATGCAGACGGGCGGCAAATACAAGTTCTTCGGCGGAGGCGCGGGAGACGATGCGGCGTTTTCGCGCACCTTCGTCTTTCGGGGAACGGAGATTGCGACCAATGCGGCGGTGGGTCTGGAGATTCTTTCGGACAAGCCGCTGGGCGTCGGCGTCCGGCATGGATGGGCCCCGGCGACCGATGCCATGCGTGTCACTTCGAGCGCCGGAACGGTTGTGGCAAGCCTCGATGCGATCACAACCGCAGAGGTGTTTGAGGACCACGCCAGGAGCACGGGGCAGTCGCTGGATCGCAGCGCGCCGATCCCGTTTTTCCTGCACAACATCGCGGGCATCCGGACGCCCCAGGGCTATAAGCTGCGCGTTCCGCTGCAAATTGGCGCGGACGGCGAGGTAGCGTTTGCGGCGGAGATTCCGGAGGGCGCGGCAGTGAGCATCATGAGCGCAACAGCGGAGTCCTCCACCGAAGCCGCGCGAGAGGCCAGCGAAGACGCGGTTCGGCAGCTTGGGGAACATAAGCCCGCAGGTGCGCTGATGTTCGACTGCGTGGCCACGCGACTGCGCCTGGGCAAGGCATTCGGCAACGAGGTACAAGCTGTGCAGGACGCTCTGGGGCAGGTTCCTCTGGTTGGCTGCAACACCTATGGGCAGGTGGCCAGCGCGGAAGGGCAGTTCACCGGATTCCATAACTGCACGGCCGTGGTCTGCGTTTTTCCCGAGTAACGGTGGAGGCCGATGGAAGCGCTGCTGGGGCTGCTGCAGGAAAATGTGAAAGCCGCCGGAGCGCCCGAGCTGGCCGCGGAGGTGGGAGCTGAGCGGCTTTGCCTGTTCGTATGCGATCCTGAGCTGCACCGTCTCCTGCCCGGCCGTGGGTTTCCGCAGCGGCTGCCGCACGGATTGAAGTGGGCGAAATTCCTCAGCCTGGTGGCGGCGCAGGGTTCCGCTGAAGCAAGGCTACCCTCCCCATATACAGGCGAGCCGCAGAAGGTCTGCGGAATGCGGCTCGATGAGTCTTCCGTCGCGGTTTTTTTGGGGGAGGCGGTGGATCGCACCGCGTGCCAGCTACTGATGCCGGGGCTGCGGATTGTGTGCGGGCTGCTGCAGGAACAGCTGCGGGCGAGGCTGGCGGAATTTCGCGCTTCGCTGTCGGACTCGCTTGCCCGGGAATCGCGCGAACTGGCGGATGCGCTTTCTGATGCGCACGATCAGCTAACGGCTTCTCTGCGTGCGCGCGAACAACTGCTGGACGAGGTCGCACGGCAACAGGAGCAGCTGCAGCTGGCCCGCGGGATTTTGGGGCTCGGCTTGTGGGAGCTCAACCTGGACACGCGGCAGCTTTCCCTCTCCGCCGAGGCGGCTGCCATCTTCGGACTTCCCGCGGAAACGGGCGCGCGGCCGCTTCAGGATTTGCTGGATCTGGTGCATCCCGAAGACCGCGACCGGGTGGCACGGTCGATCACCGTGCTGCAACGGGAATTGACCCTGCAATTTCGGGTGGTGGTATCCGACGGCACGACACGCTGGATTGAGAATCGCGCGACGGTGGTCACCGAGCGGAGCCTGATGATCGGCTTGAGTCTGGATGTGACGCAGCGCGTCCTGACGGAGCAGGCGCTGGTGCGGTCAGAAAAGCTGGCTGCGGTGGGACGGCTGGCGGCGAGCATCGCTCACGAGATCAATAATCCGCTGGCGGGGCTTGTGAATCTGATCTACATCGCGGAACGCTCGACCGATCTGGCTCAGATTCATGACCTGCTGCGTACGGCGGCCCACGAGCTGGCCCGCGTGTCGCACGTGGCGCGGCAGTCGCTTGCGTTCTACCGCGACAGTAACGTCGCGGTGAGGTTCAATCTGTCAGCCACGCTGCGCGAGGCGGTCCATCTGTTCCGGAAACAGATTCAGGAGAACGGCGTTTCTGTGTTGATCGATCTGCCGGAGGAGCCCGTGGAGATCGACGGATGGCCGGGCGAGATCACCCACCTGGTGTCGAATCTGTTGATCAATGCGGCCCAGGCGAGCGGTCCGGGAGGTCGCATCGGACTGCGCTGCCGGCGCATCCACGGACGGGTGCGGCTGACGGTGAGCGATGAAGGGCACGGTATTGCGCCTGAACACCTGCGCCGGATTTTCGAGCCGTTTTTTACAACGGGGAAGATGCACGGAACCGGGCTCGGGCTATGGGTCACCCAGCAGATCGCAGTTAAACACCATGGCTACATTTGCGTGCGGACGAGCACGGCTGCGGAGCGCCACGGCTCGGTGTTTGTTGTGACGTTTCCGGCGGGGGGCACGGTTCGTGAGCTGGCGGTGGGCCATGATCCGCTGCGGGAGCGGTGGCGGGTGCTGACGGCGTGAGCGTATTCACGGTTGCGTACGGAACCCGGGGACAGACGGAACGTTCCCGGGTTCTCCCAGCCTGTCCCAACAACGGCGACAAGGGTGGGGCACCCGGCGAGAACAAATGCAGGTCCTTCGACTCCGATGGCTCGCTGGCGCGAGCCATCTCCGCTCAGGATGACCAAAATCCAAAATCCAAAATCCCAAAATCCAAAATCCAAAATCCGGGGACAGACGGGTGGAGTGAACCCCTGAAGTGAGACACGATAATTGGGGGACAGGCGAATCGAAAGAGGAGCGATGTCCCAAGTTGAGAAGCGGACCTTCAGCGGGGATTTCAAGCGGGCGGCGGTCAAGCGGATGGAGGCTGGAGAGAGCAGTGCGGCGCTGTCCCGAGAGCTTGCCGTAAAACGAACCTTACTCTACCGCTGGCGAGATGTAGTTCGGCGTGATGGAGAGAAGGCGTTTGCGGGCAGGCCGGGCCGACCTTCGAAAGCCGAGATACTGACGCGCGAGCATGGTGCGGATGGGGCGACGGAACTGGCCCAGGCGCGGCGTAAGATCGCAGAGCTGGAACGCAAAGTCGGGCAGCAGCAATTGGATCTTGATTTTTTCAAACAAGCCTTGCGGCACATCGAGGCGGCACAGCGGCAGAGCAGCGCGCGTGGCGCAACGGCATCTTCGCCAACATCCAGGCGATGACGCTTTCGCAAGGCAACGAAGTGGAGAGGATGTGCAGGCTGGCCGAAGTAAGCCGGGCGGCCTATTACCGCGACTGGCAGAGGACCGCGCCGCTCGGCGAAGAGACGGAACTGCGCGGCGTTGTGCAGCGGTTGGCCCTGTCTCATCGGGCCTACGGTTACCGCAGGATCGGGGCTTTGCTGCGGCGCGAGGGCCGTGTCATAAACCACAAGCGGCTGGTCAGGATGATGCGGGACGACAATTTGTTATGCCTGCGCAAGCCTGCCTTCCGGCCAGCCACCACCGACTCGGACCATCGCTGGCGGGTGTGGCCGAATCTGGCGCGGCGGATGACACCGATGGCCCCTAACCGGCTGTGGGTGGCGGATATAACCTATGTTTACCTGGCCGAGGCCTTCGTCTATCTGGCGGTCGTGCTGGACGCGTTCAGCCGCAAGGTGGTCGGCTGGGCGCTTGAAAACCATCTCACCGCGACGCTGGCTCTGGGCGCACTTGAGATGGCTCTGAGAGACCGCGCTATCGTTGCCGGCGAGCTCATCCACCACACCGATCGGGGTGTTCAGTACGCCTGCGGCGACTACATCGCCCGGCTGGAAGCTGCCGGCATCCAGCCCAGCATGAGCCGCCCGGGCTGCCCGTATGACAATGCCATGGCGGAGAGCTTCATGAAGACCCTCAAAGCCGAAGAGGTCAACGCCACCACTTACCGGAACATCGACCATGCAAGATCGGCCATCGGAGAATTTATCGATGACGTCTATAACCGCCATCGACTCCACTCCGCACTGGACTACAGGTCGCCGATGGAGTTCGAACTCGCCTCGCTGGTTGCTAATTCCACTACCGTAGCCATCGGCGTCAACCTATAACCACTAACCGGCCTGTCCCCCAATTACCGTGTCTCACTTCAGGGGTTCACTCCATCCGTCTGTCCCCGGATTTCATGGTTCTGAGCGGCGCTTTCATCGCTCACCGCCGATTCGATTGTGCTGGGGATTGGGGCCGGGATTCAGGCCGCACGCTGGCCGCGTGCCGCAACGTGCCGGGCAACGGGCCGAACAGAGCCGTTTTCTTGCTAAGGGGAGGGGAGTCATCAAGTTACCCCATCAGCAACGCCAGGTTGCTATCAGAGTAACCCGTTTTCAGAGATTTTTCCTCTTAGCAGCTTGTTTTCTGATGGTTCCCGCTCCGGTAACCTTCAGCAACTTCGCAGCAACCCGCGCGGGGTGACGTGTCCCTACTCCACCCGCTGCTTTAGCAGCGTGCTTTTCGGATCGCAGGCGATTTCACGTTTCTCGACTTTTGGATTGCGTTTGCGACGGGCCGAAGGATTGCCGTCGCAGATGGAACAAGCAGCCCTCTGGGTCAACGTGGCACAGCTCATCGTCGCCCTCGCCGCCCTCGCCGTTTCCGTCATCGCCCTCCGGCGCAAGTAGCCGGACTCTCTGCCATGAACCAAGGCCAGGCAGAGGCCATAACCCAGCGCAGGCCGCTCCCAAGGGATGGCCTGCGGCTGTTTTCTAGGAACTTGCTGAGGGGATTGCCCGCCGCCGTCGCAGGAACCGCCAGCACCGGGCGCACAGCAGCCAGAAGCAGACGTTGGCGGCTACTTCGACCGCCACGAAGACGGCGGTCGTCTGGACCGGCGTCAGCCGGACGCCCCAGAAGACCTGCTCCAGCCACAGCGCCAGCAGTCGCCCCGGCATCATTACCATGACCCCGGTGAACCACAGTGCCGGGCCAAGAGCCGGCTTCATGTGAAGTCCAGCCACGGGGCCAAGCTCCCCGAAGTGTTGGACCAGGACGAACGCGGCCCAGGCTCTCCGGTTCATGGCTACTCAGCTTCGGGAAGGGCGAGAGCATGGCACCCGTCGGGATTGAAGATGTGCTTCACGAACCAGTCTCGTTTGTCGGCTGGCAGTCCTTCCACCGCTTTCACGAACTCGGAGTGTTTGGCCCGGCAGACCGATCCCATTTGCACGGCGTAGTCGCTGTGTGGGTCTCCGACTGAAGTTGAGGCGTAGCCTACATAGCCAGGCAGTTTGTCGGGAACGAGTAAAACGGCCCTTGCAAGATCGCGAGGCAGACGATCACCAAGCGCACCTAGCGACTTCATTTCGTGAACAGACTCCGCATCGCAAAGACTGTCTCCCATCGTCATCAACGTCGTGTGCTGGGCGTCATCTTTCGGGAGCAGATTCAGCAAGAGTACAGCGGCGTCCTTGTCACCCGGTTGGAGTTCAAAAGAACGCGCCGCATAGACGATTTCGGCGCGGTAGGTTTTTCCGGCATTATGCTCTGCCCTAGCCAACACTGCATGAGAGCTGGCTAGGGCCATGCGAGCAATTGAGTGTACCTGATCACAGGGCACATTCGAGGCGTCTTGCGCGCTTGCGGCCCGGAACGGCACTGCAAGCAGCAAGACCAACCAAGAGCAAGTTACTGGACGCATTTGAATCGGCCTCCGGTCGTTTAGCTCGGTGGATTCCCCGAAGGAATCGGGTCTGCATTCACCCCGTTTGCTCCCGCATCCACATCGATGGTGAAGTGCCTTTGTGGCGGAGTAGCATTCATACCCGCTGCGCCCTCGAAATCGCCAAACTGGCCTGTGCAGACGACTAGGCACCCATTAGAAACAGCCCTTCCGTCGTGACCGACTCCCGTAAAATTACCGACACCCGCTTGATGGACTAAATCTCCTTGAGCGAACCAAGCTCCGTGCTGCCCAGGATTCGCGCCATTGGTCGGAAGGTTATCTGTTGGCTGAATACGTATCGCCAAATGCCCATTGTGCTCAGTCAGTGTTCCGCCATAAACGCCAGCAGCAAGGGGGGCTCCAGAGCTTGAACTGGACGGAGTGGTCTTTATAAGGAATGTGCCCGCGTCCTTTCCGTTAACATTCACCACAGCCGTAGCGTTGTAGTCCCCTTGGTGCGCCACCTTCGTGAACTGGTCGTTGTATTTTCCATCCGCCCCTCTGGAGCGGTCCCTGATCGTGATAGTCACCTTACAGCTCGAATCATCCTTTGTCCCACAGGCATTCATGCCGGTCGGATCGGTCTTGTTCAGCGGGTTATTGTTCACGTAAGCGTACATGTTGAAGTTTTGCGGATTTGCGATGTACGACTCGAACCTCTGCTGGTCATCACGGTTGCCGTTCTGCCAGTGAATCCAAGGCAGCGGATCGGGGGACATGAATCGGCCCATCGTAGATGCGTAGTACCTAGCCCCGAAGTAGTCGTTGCCCGATTCAGTGTCGCGTTCTTTGCCGGTGAACTGTTGCTCGGTGGCATGCTGGCAGATCGAGCCGTCGCCGAAGGGATATGTGACGCACTGCACATTCACCACGCCATCTGCATTGGTCTGTACCCGTTCTGTACCGAGCCAGTCTGTGAAATGAAAGTAGTACCCTTGTGCTTCCGTGCCTGCAGGGCCGTCATAGGTGGCGATGAGTTTCCCGCCGACGTACACGTTGCTGTGCGCCCAGCCGCTTGCATTCACTTCCGTCAGTTGCTCTCCGTTCAGCCCCAGCAGATAGCTGGTCATCGAGCCGCCGGAAGAGCGCGCCACCCGACGTCCCTCGGCATCGTAAGAATACGTCCAGCTGTCCATTGTCTTGATCCGATTCTCCGCATCATATGCGTAAGTGTGGACGCCGTCATACGTGATGTCGCCGTCGGCATCGTAATCCGCACCCTGATTTGTGTTCAGGCTGGTCTGGGTCATCTGGTTCTTGCTGTTGTCGTCGTGCGCCCAGAAAGTCGATCCCACGCTTCCGGTGGTCTGGAGGTCGAGCCGCCGCCGGTCGTACTGGCGAACGGTACGCTCGCGGTCATCTGCATGGTCCGGTTGCCGAACGTGTCGTAGCTCCAGCACTCATTCGGGAAAGGATTATTCGGCTCGGCGCCGGCCGACCTCGCCAGCCGGTTCAGGGTGTCGTAGCCGTAGCTCCACGTCCCCATCACCGAATCCGTCACCTCCGCTACGTTGCCGTTCGGAGTATAGCCTCCGCTTGCCGGGATGGACCAGCTATCGACCCGGAGCGAGCCGCCGGGCACAATCGAGCCGGACGACGGACTGGAGGTGAACGAGGGCGCCGAGAAGGCGGACGAGTTGTATGTGAAGCTCAGGGCGTAGCTGTCGGTCGGATACGTCGTCCCGGATTTTCCGTGATGCTCAGTTCATCGAGTTCCCGGACACGGGAGCGACCGTGACGTTGCTGTTGCCACCAGCAGACTGGATGAGCGCGGATGCAATGCTGGCCAGCATGAAGCCGGGGAACTCGGGGACAGACGGAGCGTTTCCGGGTTCCCCCGCGCTGTCGCAACAGCGGCGACAAGGGTCGGGGCACCCGGCGAGAACCAATGCAGGTCCTTCGACTCCGATGGCTCGCTGGCGCGAGTCATCTCCGCTCAGGATGACACAGCTTCATTGGCAGGGCGGCGCCCTCGCTCAGGGCAGGCTTTCGACTCCGATGGCTCGCTGGCGCGAGCCATCTCCGCTCAGGATGACAGCGCGGGAGGAAAAGCAGGTCCCTCGCTCCGCCTACCCCATCGCGTCTGTCGGCGTGATGGGGCCCCAAAGCGCTGCGCTCGGGATGACAGGGTAGGGGAATTTCAGAGACGGGGCACTAGCTCGCCGCAGTGAGGACCACGATTTGACCGCGCACGCTCTCCGCCTGGGGGCCGGCGAGGAAGAGGGCGGAGCGGGCGGCGGCTTCCTCGGAGGGTGGCGGAGCGGCGACGCCGTTGACTCGGATCTCGGAGCCGAGCGCGGATGCCAGCTCGTCGACACGGCGGCGGAGCGAGGCGGGATCGGAGCTCGTAAAGACAATGCTGCCGCCAATCTGCCGCTGACTCGCAAAGACAGCGGCTGCTTCCCGGGCGAGCGCGGAGTCAGTGTCGTCGGCGATCACGATGTCCACGCCGCCGAATCGGGCGACGGCTTCGCGCACGGCGGACTCGGGTTCGCTTGCCGCTATGACAGCTTCCTTCCCGGCGATGGCGCGTGCGGCTTCGGCGATGGATTCGGCGGAATCGGGATGGGCGACGACCACGTGGGCGCCGCGTTCGGCCGCCAGCAGCGCTGCCGCGCGAGCGATGGGGCCGCTGACGACGACGACTCGCCGGCTGAGTTCTTTTTCCGGAGGCTGGCGGCGAAGCTTCGCGTCCTCAAGGGACCAGTACTCGATGCGGAAGGCCTCCGACGGCGGGCAGCGCGACGTAGTTGGTGTGGACGCGGAAGGCGGAGTGCGGCGCGGCGGGGCCGGACTGCGGCACTTCGGCAACCGGCTGGCCGTCGGCGAGCGCGGTCGCGCCCTCCATGACGTGGATGGCGTTGATGTAGAACTCGCCGACGATGCGCGCCTCGGTGCGGGTCTTGCCGAAGGAGAACATGCCGATGCCGGGGACGAGCACCACGGCGGGGTTGGGGTCGCGCATGGCGGGCGAATCGGGCTGCGCGTGCGCGCGGTAGTAGCCGGCGTACTCGGCGCGATAGGTCTGGAGCGCGGCGGCGATCTTCTGCCTGAGCGCGGCTGCGTCGTCGCCCGGCTCGGCGGGAACGAAGAGCGGGCGGATCTTGGTGCGGATGAAATGGTCGGGGCAACTGGTGCCGAGATACGCGAGCGCCGCGCCGTCGCGCGCGTTGACGAAGCGCAGGACCTCGGGCGCGTCGGACCAACTGGCGATTGTGCGCCGCTGCTGCGAAACGCTGCCGCGGAGGAACGGCAGCAACTCCATGGCGAGGTCGCGGCGGTTGGGGCGGGGTTGCTGCACGGCTCCGCCGAAGAGTTGGTTGCCGCGCTGCTGGATGTGGCGCTGGACGAACTGGCCGAAGTCGTCGATGGCGGAGAGCGTGTTGCGGTAGCACTCGCGCTGCGTGCGTCCCCAGGTGAAAAGGCCGTGGCCGCCGAGAACGAGGCCGTCGCAGCCGGGGTTGTCCTCGACGGCGCGGCGGAGCATCAGCGCGAGCTCGAATCCGGGGCGATACCAGGGCACCCAAACGAGGCGATGCCCGAACTCACGGTTGAACTCCTCAGTTTTCGCGCGGCCATTCGCCGCGGCCGCGACGGCAATGGCCCAGTCGGGATGCAGGTGATCGACGTGCGGAAAGGGAAGAAAGCCGTGCAGCGGCGTGTCAATGGAAGCGACGGTGGGATTGAGGCCGAAGGTGCAGAGCGGATAGAGGTCCACCATGGAGTCTTCTTCGGCGGCGCCGGGATAGCGCGCTTCGAGCGCGAGCAGCTTGTCGAGATAGAGCGTGGCGAGGCCGCTGCGACGCATGGTGCCCAGGTCGCCGCCGCTGCCTTTTACCCACAGCACCTGCGCGGGCCGGCCGGTGAGCGGGTCGGGCATGTCGACTTTGGAGCTGGTGTTGCCGCCGGCGAAATTGGTGATGCGCAGATCGGAGCCGAGCAGATTCGAGCGATAGCGGAGCAGCTCGGGCTCGTCGAGATTGGCGGCGGTTGCATCGTCCCAGCGGTCTTCGAGGAGTCGCAGCGTGGCAGCGGAGGGCATGATCTTGTTTTATCAGCCGCGCGGGGTCAGTGGAGGGGCGAATGCTCCGCGAGCTGCCGGACCTGCGCGCCCGCGAGCAGGAAGGCGCCGATGCCGTAGTTGTAGCTGGAGCCGGGCAGGTAGTGTGCGGGTCCGGCGCCGGTTTGCTGGATGTTGCCGAGGCGGCCGTCGGCGTAGATTTGCTGCGACCAGGCCGCTCCACGCTTTCGCGATGACCGGCTGATATTCGGCGCGGCTGAGCAGGCCGTGGTTCACGCCCCAGGCCAAGCGCGAAGGTGATGAGCGCGGAGCCGGAGGTTTCCGGCTGCGGGTAATCCTGGGCGTCGAGCAGATCGGAGTGCCAGAGGCCGCTCTTCGGATCCTGCAGCGGCACGATGGCGGCGGCCATCTGGCGGCAATTGATTCTCGTAGCGGGCGCGGTCCGGCTCGTTTGTGGGCATGTATTCGAGCGTGCGGGCGAGGCCGGCCATCACCCATCCGTTGCCGCGCGACCAGAAGATTGGGTTGCCGCGGGGATCGGTCTTGTGCAGATATGTCTGATCGCGGAAATAGAGGTGACGGGTCTGGTCGTAGAGCAGGTCCGAGGTCTGCCACCAGTGCTGGTCGAGGTAGGCGAGGTACTTTGGCTGGTGCGTGACGGCGTACATGCGCGACCAGACCGGCGGAGCCATGAAGAGAGCATCGCACCACCACCAGGGAATCTGCGCCTGATTCTTCGGGACCGGCGCGTTCTGCCCGGACAAGAGGCGATCGAGCGCGGACTGCGCGGGCGCAACCTGTTCGCGCGCGGGATGGAGCAGGTCGAGTTGCAGATACGTTTGCGCGACGGCCTGATCGTCGGCGATGGGAACGGCGGAGCGCAGCTGCCAGTGGAAGCTCTCGGCCATGGCTTCCATCGCGTTCTGATATTTGGGATCGTGCAGGGCTGGCGTGGCGGCCATGAATCCGTCGTAGAGCGTGGCCCAGGTCCAGGTGTCGTCGAAGTACGGCTGCGCGCGCTCGAGTTCCCAGTCGGCCACGTTGCGCATGGCGGTGCGGATGGCGGCGGGGCGCATTTTGCCGGAAAGATGGGCGAGGGGCCCGGGATTTGCCGGAGCGTCGCCCTCGTGCTGCGCGATGTCGCGATCGATGCCTTGTTGCTCCTGGGGCGTGATGGCCTGGGATTGAGCGATGAGCGGGGCTGCCGCCAGGAGGCAAAGGAGGGCGAACACGGTGCGAGCGCGCGATGCGGCGGGAGTCTGCATGGCGTTCACAGGATCGTACCCTTTACGCGCGGACTGCGTCGCGTGTGGTGCTGCCGTTGATCATGCGCAGAATGCCGAGCGAGTTCGCGTTGCGGAGTTCGTCGGGAAGCGAGACGTCGGGAAATCCCTGGTAGCAGACGGGGCGTGCAAAGCGAAGGACGGCGCGGCTGCCGACCGCGGTGAAGCGACTGTCAGAACAGGCGGGATAGGGGCCGCCGTGGATGATGGCGTCGGAAACCTCCAGGCCGGTGGGAAAGCCGTTGAAGATCAGGCGGCCGACCTTGCGCTCGAGAATCGCGATGAGATCCGCGTGCTCGGCGAGGTCGGCGTCGGTGCCCCAGATGGTCGCGGTCAGATGGCCTTCCAGCTCTTCGGCTGCGCGCATTACGGATTCGCGCTGCTGATAGCGGATGAGGAGCGACGTGGGGCCGAAGACTTCCTGGCTCCATTCGGGATTGGCGAGGAAGGCGTCGATATAGGTTTCGAGCAGCGCAGCGGAGACAGCGCAGGCGCCCGGAGCGGACTTTGCCTGCTGCATCGTGAGGCCGGATTGCTCCCGGCGGGCCTGGAGCGAGCGCGTGTAGTTGGCCGCGATCCCCGGCGTGAGCAGGTTGAAGGCGGCGCTTTCGCCGGTGAGGCGGCGCAACTCGGTGAGCAGCGGCGTGGTTTCCTGCTGCTCGGGCACGAAGACCATGCCTGGCTTGGTGCAGAACTGGCCGGCGCCGAGCGTGAAGGAGCCGAAGAGTCCAGACGACGATCTGGCTCGCCTGCTGGCGCAGCGCGCCGGGAAGAATGAAGACGGGATTGGTGCTGCCCATCTCCGCAAAGCAGGGAATTGGCTCGGGACGCTTTGCGGCCAAATCCATCAGGGCGCGGCCGCCGTTGCGCGAGCCGGTGAAGCCGACAGCCTGGACGAGCGGGTGCAGCACCAGCGCCTGCCCGACGGCGAATCCCTGATCGTAGAGCATGGAGAAAACGCCCTCCGGCGCGCCGGTGGCGCGAACGGCGTCGACGATGATGCGCGCGACGATCTCGCCGGTGCCGGGATGTGCGGGATGGGCTTTGACGATGACGGAGTTGCCGGCGGCAAGCGCGGAGGCAGTATCTCCGCCAGCGACGGAATAGGCGAGCGGGAAATTGCTGGCGCCGAACACGGCGACGGGGCCGAGCGGCTGCATCATGGAGCGGATGTCGGGGCGCGCCAGCGGCTTGCGATCGGGCAGAGCCGTGTCGATGCGGGCGCCGACCCAGGAGCCCTCCTCGATCACATCCGCGAACATGCGGCACTGGCCGCTGGTGCGTTTGGTTTCGCCCTGCAGGCGCGCTTCCGGCAGCGCGGTTTCCTGCTGCGCGCGGGCGACGATCTCGGGCATCGCCGCGTCGAGGCCATCGGCGATGGCGCGCAGCAAACGAGCGCGCTCGCGGGCGGGGCGCTTGCGCCAGACGAGGAATGCTTCCTGGGCGGCGCGGGCTGCACGGTCAACGTCCTCCTCGGTTGCCGAGAAAAAGGGCGGATCGATGGCTGATCCTGTGGCTGGGTTGATGGCGCGAAACGCCGCTCCGGCTGTGGCAGCCTCGCGGCCAGCGATCAGAGAAACTCCTTGAAGATCCATGGGGACTCCTGGCAAGTTGGTGGCCTGCTCACCGCAGGTTAAGGAAAGAGAAGCAGGACCGCGACGCGCGCGGAAAACGAGAGCAGGGCAACTCTTGATTTTATATGGGTGTTTTCCCCTGGAGCTGCCCCTACGCCCCCGACTGAACGAAGCCGGCCTGAGGCAACAGCAGGACTATACTGAGGAATCTTTAGGAACCAGTTGGTTTTCTGGAGCGACTGTGGGCACGATGGCCGAGGAAATATCACTGGGAAGGGAAACGGTCACGCCCGCCGAACCGTGCACGGTCGTCATTCCCTGCTACAACGAAGCGACACGGCTGCGCGTAGATGCGTATGAGGCTTTTCTGCGCAGCGACACCAGCTACGGCGTTCAACTGCTGTTTGTGAACGATGGCAGCCGGGATGGGACGCTGGCGGTGGTGGAGGGAATGCGGGAGCGGTTTCCGGAGCGTGTGAGCCTCCTGGATCAGCAGCCAAACCGCGGCAAGGCGGAAGCAGTGCGAAATGGGATGCTGCAGGCGATTGCCGAGGGGCGTTCCACGGTGACGGGATTCTGGGATGCGGACCTGGCCACACCGCTCGAAGAGATTCGCCATTTTCTGGATTTGATGGCGACGCGCCCGGAACTGCATCTGGTGCTGGGCGCGCGCGTGCGCCTGCTGGGCCACCAGATTCATCGCGAGCCGGTGCGGCATTATCTGGGCCGGTGCTTTGCGACCGCGGTCTCGCTGCTGCTGCACCTGCCGGTGTACGACACGCAGTGCGGTGCGAAGCTCTTTCGCATCAACAACGAGCTGAAGCAGGTGTTGGCGGAGCCCTTCCATTCGCGCTGGATTTTCGACGTGGAGATTCTGGCGCGGTATCTGGCGTTCCATCACGGCCATTCGCAGGAGCTGGGGGCCGAGATGTATGAGTATCCGCTGCCGGCCTGGAACGACGTCAAAGGGTCGAAGGTGAAGCCGACGGATTTCCTCCGGGCGTTTGGCGAGCTGGCCACGATCTACCGGCGGCACCTGGCAAGGTAGACGGGTTTTTACCACAGAGAGCACGGAGAGCGCAGAGGAAGTGGGTCGGAGCGCCGTCCCTCCGGGGCTCGGCTCGAAAAACAACCGCGGTCCCGGCACGATTTCCAGCCTGAGCCACTGCAATTTGCATCTCATCTAGGACCCAATGGCGGCGGTGGGAGCCGTGTGTGCGGAGAACGTGTACGGAGAACGTGTACGGAGAGCGTGTCCATGGAACGAATCCTGAAGTCGATCGTGAAATATGGCAGCCGGGCGTTGCTGCTGGCTTTGCCCGGCGCGCTGCTGCTGCCCGCGGCTTATGGCGATCCCTGCACGCTGCAGGCGCAGATGACTCCCGCCCAAAGGCAGCAGTACGAACAGGCCGCGCGCACGCTGATTGGCGAGGTGCAGAGCGGCGACTTCACCGGGTTGCGGAATGACACGCTGGCGGCCGTGGCGGCGGATTTCGGCGGGATCGAGCGCTCGGCGCAGGCGCTGCAGCCGCTGATCCAACAGGCCGGCATTACGGTCGAAGATCTGATTGCTTTTGAAGCCGGCGGACAGGGGCAGGGGGCGCAGTTCTTCTGCACGCCAACCGGCTCAACCATGACGATTGTGCTGAACTTTCCCAGTCTGCCGCAGGGCCATTACGCGCTGGCCATCGTGTATGCCACGGGTGTCGAGAAGCCGCAGCAGATATCGCTGATTCTGGCGCAGGGCCCGCAGGGGCAGTGGCAACTGGCCGGTTTCTTCGCCAAGCCGCTGATGCTCGCCGGACAGGACGGCGTGTGGTACTGGAAGCAGGCCCGGCAGTATGCGCAGAGCCACAATCAGTGGGCGGCGTGGTTCTATTACCAGATTGCGGGGAATCTGGTGGAGCCGGTGAACTTTCTTTCCAGCCCGAACCTGGACAAGCTGCATGATGAAGCGCAGAAGGTGCAGCCCTCGAATCTGCCGGGCCAGCAGCCGACGACCTTCAACGCGAATGGGGAGTCGTTTCAGATCACGCGGGTGGATACCTCGACCGAGCTGGGCCCGCTGGACTTCGTGATCCACTACACGCCCGATGCGCAGGAAGCCGCGGAGTTGCGGGATCCGACCCAGGCGCGTCATCAGGTGGTCAATCTGATGGCGGGCATCCTCGCGGTGCATCCTGGGCTGCGCCATGCCTTCCATGGACTCTGGGTGTACGCCGACTCCAATGGCGCGACGCTGTTCGCTCTGGAACTGCCGATGGATCAGATTCCGGGCGGGCCAGCGGGCGGGAATGCGGCGGGAGAGTAAGGGGAAAGACGCCTTACCTGCGGCCTGGCGGCGCGGCTCGAGCCGCGCCCTGATACCCATCATCTATTTCACGAGGCGACCCGGGCGTCTTCGCCGTTGGGCTGCATCTCCGGTGCGGGAACTGGCGGCCGGCGCGTGACGACAGAAACGTCGGCATTGCGCATTTTGCGGACGAAGACCAGTTGCATCACCCGCCGCGCGACTTCCGCTTTCGCCTGATCGAGAGGCAGGGACGGGATCACCGTCATCGAACCGAGAAACTCGCTGAGCCGAAGATAAGCATTGCGGTTCTCCAGGAGGAACGGCAGCGGGTACTCGGGCTTGCGGGCGTGCGCCTGGGCTGGATCGGCGTCGAGGATCATGGCGAGCTGCGGCCGCGGCACCAGACGCATGAGGGCGCGCACGTAGAGCCGAGCCGCGGGATTGCGCAAATCCAGATTGGCCAGTTCGTCCAGGATGTAGCGGTCGAAAATGACCACATCCACGCCGGAATGGAGCGCGCGACGCGCGACGGCGCGCAGCGAGAGCGCGTCGAGGCAGTAGAGGCCCAGCCGCACCAGGGTCATCAGCGGCGAGCGCACGTTCTTGTCGCGACGCTCGATGGGCTTCTCCGGGCTGCCCACGCCCTTATCCCCGCCGAAGATCCGATGGCCGGCGCCCTCGCGCAGGGATTTCAGCTGAGCGGCGTCGTCCCAGAAGGTGAGGAGGCGATAGCGCAGGCCTTCCTCCTCCAGGCGGCGGCAGATGTTGTCGATTTGCGTGCTCTTGCCGGCGCCGTCAATGCCGGAAAAGCTGATGAGCAGCGGGAGCCGAGGGTGGTGACTGCGAGTCATGAGCGTTTGTCCCGAGGAAAAATGGATTGGTTAATTGGGCCGCCGCGGGCTGCCCAGCGTGAGAGCGGCGACGGTGCCGAGCGCGATGGCGCCTCCCACAATCAGGCCCCAGCGGATGGCGAGCACGCGGATGCGGCGCTGCTTGGCCGGCGCGATAGCCGCTCCAGCCGGCCGCGAGGCCGCCACGCCGACCGGCTTGATGATCGGAGCGACCGCGGTGCCCAGCGGTTGCGAACTGGAAGACTGGCCATTTCCAGTGTTGTTCTGGGTGGTATTGGTGGTACTGGTCTGATTCTGACTTTGATTCTGACCGGCAGGCTGAGACTGCGCCGCCGGCTGCGGCGCGTTGGGCAGATTCTTGTTATCCAGCGCCTGGCTAACCGGCGCGGCCATCAGTAACGCCAGAGTGCAGGCGACCAGCCGTGCCGTCCGCCGCCTGCAATCCACGATCGAAACGTTCATTCACTTACCCTCGATCTACTTTCAGGGTTCCGCCGCGCCCAGCGTACTCAGGCGGCGCTTTCCGCTTCCATCTCGAGAGCTTCCTCGAGCTCGAGCCCGGGCGGCAAGGCCGTCGGCCGCTGCTGGAAACTGTGCACTGCTTCCGCAGCCGTCGGATAAAGCTCAAACAGCCGGCGCAACCCTGCGAACAGAGGCGAGGTGCGGAGTTCCGGCGACAGCGCGGCCAGCCGCACATCTCCGTTCCGCTTCATGGCCTCTTCCAGGCAGGAGAGCAGCAGATGCATAGTCGGTTTGTTCATCCGCCGTATTTTGGAGCAATCGAGCACGAGGCGGGGCCGTTCCGTTTCCACATATTCCTGCAAATTGTGCAAAAAAGTGCGTTCTTCTGACACAGTCACGTCGGCCGGAACTTCATGCACAGTGACCGCACGCATGGTAATGAGCATTGGTTTAAATCCCTTTCCCTGGAGCAAAGATTTCAGCTTTCTGCAAGGCACACCAGCAACGGCAAGCAATCAGGCGTCCAAAGTCGGGCTGGAGCCCGGGTTACGAAATCTGCCCGGATCGTTCAAAGAGCCGGTCGAGCTCGGCCTCCGGATGGTAAGTAAGATGCCGAACACGGTTCCTTCCGTAACGGCTAAGAGTCACTAAATTTGTGCGATACCAGCAGCAATGGTGCATGTTGGGAGACAACCCGCAGAGCACCCGGAGCTGCGGAGCGCGTCCTTCGAGCAGAGCGGCCGCCAGACGGTGGTTCCCGTCGATGATGGTCAGCGGCTCGTACTCGTTGCGTCCGATGAGCACCACGGCTCCGGGAAGGGGCTCCGGACGGGCGAGGCGCTGCCGGAATCCGTTGATTCTGCGCAGAAAGGAGTTCGGGGCATCCTGCGCAGGGCGCCTGCCGAGCTTCTCCACCACGTCGGGCAGGCGGAGGTTGCCGCGAGCCACCTTGCGCCATGGGGCGCGCGGGAAGACCCGTATGCGGTCGATGCCGGTTTCCCGAATCTCTACCTCGTACCATTCCGTGTCGGCCGGGATTTCCTTCCAGAGCGCCAGATGGCGGACGAACAGCAGAGCCCGGCGCTTGGCGCATTCCGAGAGACTGTCGAGATTCGGCTCCTGCACCAGGGCGCGCATGGATTCGTGGTAATCGCGATAGGCGTCGTGGTCGAAATCGGAACGCAGGAACTCGGCGATCACCTGGTCTTCGGAAACATGGCGGAGCAGGCGAATCGCCGGGGATGCGTCCTGGGCCGAAGCTCCGGCGCCGCGGACCATGCTGAACAGGAACGGCACCGCGACAACGATCAGCAACAGAAGCATGAGCACCAATTGCACCAGCAGGACTTGCTGCAGCGAAGCATGGAAGCGGCAGATGCCGGCAATCACCGCGCCGGCAAAAGCCAGTTGCACCCAGGCCGTGTTCGCGATACGGTAAGACATCTCGTACGCGATAACAAGGATGCTGAGCGAGAAGATCATCGTGATGATGGCTTTCAGCGACAGCAGATAAGGCAGGCCGTGCGGCCCGGGAATGTGGAAGCCGGCGCCGAAAAAGGCCGTCCAGACCGAGGGGGGCGCGAGGCGCAGGCCGATGGCCATGGCCGTGCCGATGCCGAACACGAGCAGCATGGAGGTGGCGATGAGCGACAGGTTTTTGCGCTCCTCATGCCGTGCGCCAGCCACTACCGGGAACATGCCGTTCATGATCGCCGCCGAGAACGAGAAGATGACGCGGCCCACCAGCGCGATGGCGGCATAGAGTCCGGCGGAAACGGGCGGGAAGAAGTGCTTCACCAGCACGATGTCGCTGTTGTTGATGAGCACCTGACCGGAAAAGAACACCAGGGCCTGCAGCAGCTCGCGCACCGCGAGGATGCCGCCGAGGGGGTTCTGGCCCGGGGCACCCAGTCTGGGAGGAATGACCAGCCATGCGACGATCTCGGCAGCCGCATTGGCGGCGATTACGCCGATGACGCCGAAGCCGAGCAGCTCCGCGGCCAGCGATCCGACGAGCCGTACGCCGGCCTCGAGCACAAGACTCGAAGCGAGCTTGCGGAAGCCAAGGGTTCCGAGAATGTAGCCGCGGCGGCTGCCCAGCGGCACATAGAAGGCAGCGCCCACGGCGAGCAGCACGACCAGCATGGGACTGGGCAGGCGGAGATAATCCGCGACCGAGTGCCGGAAGACCACCAGCAGGCAGGCGATAAAGAGGCTGCAGCTCCAGGCGCCGCGATGGAGAAATCGATACGCCGCGGCGCGGGTCGCATCGGAACCCGGCTGCGCAACGACTTTGGCCGAGACGATCTGGAACGAGAGGGTGACGGCGGAGGCGATCGTGAGCATCGTGTAGACGACCGCCACGTGGCCGTAACCGCTGGTTCCCAGGAAGCGCGCAACGGCGATGTTGTAACCGAGATTGATAATCGTGGTTGCCCCGGAGCCGGAAACCAGGACGGCGCTGCCGGAGATGATCCGGTTGCGCAGCTTTCTCGAGTTCTCGGTGGGGCGATTGGACACGTTCTTGAGTCTCCAGCTGACTGGGAATGAAGTTCACGCGCGCCGTTGGCAAGACAGCCGTGAACCCGCCGGAATTGGCTCAGAGACGCGGCCGAAGAGCGGATCAGTACCGCGGCTATGCTCATTCCGATGCATACCTTACGGTCATTGGCTGCTTGATCCACTGCGCGCCGACAACCTGGGGGAAAAGGCTCGCTTCTAAAAGAACTCCTATGCCTGGACGTGTTGGCGCTGCGGCGCTCTTTTTGGCTCTCTTGCTTCACGGATGCCCGGGATCATCGCCGCCGCGGCTGCAGTACACGGCCACCGGGCCTTCGCCCGAACTGCTCGCGGTCTACGAAGGTTGGTTCGGCGAGCCGAACCATCTGGCCGTCGGCTACAACTCGCACGACAAGGACACCATTCGCGATCAGATCAACAGCGCGAAGCAGATGGGGATTTCCGCGTTCGTGGTGGATTGGTACGGCGACCGGGACACCTTCGTCGATCAGACGTTCTCGATGGTGCTGAAGCAGGCGGCGAAGAACAACTTCCAGATCGCTGTGATGTACGACGAGTCGGATGCGACGGACGGCGCCACAGACGCGGCCATCGCCGACCTGACGATGTTCCAGAAGACCTATCTGGACAGCAAAGACGGACGGGACGCGTACCTGACCTACCAGGGGCGGCCCGTGATCTTCGTGTGGCCGCACGGGGATGCGGTCGACTGGGACAAAGTGCGGGCGGCGGTGAACAAGTGGAGTCCCGCGCCGTGGCTCATCAACGAGAATCTGCCCGACAAGTACTCCAGCGATTTTGACGGTTTCTATCCATGGATCAACCCGGGGCCGGACGGCTGGGCGGCCGACGGCGGCCACTGGGGCGGCCGGTACCTGACGGACTTTTACCAGACGATGGTGCAGAAGTACTCCAGCAAGATCATCGTGGGAGGAGCGTGGGCGCAATTCAATGACAGCCGGGCCACGTGGGGGCTAAATCGGCGAATCGCCCCATGGTGCGGGCAGACCTTCCTCAACACGTTCAATATGTGGCAAAAGTATGTTCCCGCCGGCCAGACGATCCCATTCATGATGGTGGAAACCTGGAACGACTACGAAGAGGGCTCGGCGATCGAGAAGGGCTTGCCGACGTGCGGAGGAAAGCCTGCGCCGGCGTCGCTGCCGAGCCTGGAAACGCCCACGGCCGGGAAATCCTGATCGATTGGGGTTCCGCTACTCCGCGGCTTCCTGGAAGATGCGCACCTGCCAGCGTGTCTGCGAAGGCGTAAGCACGACGACATAGCGCGCGTGTACCGGTTGCGTGCCCAGCACGGTGCCGCCCTGCATCACCTGCTCGTCGTAATCGACGTGGTCGACGAGCTGGATGGACAGCCCATCCGGCGAGTAGAAGACGATCTGCAGGCGATGGGCATGGTCCACGTAGCGCGTGTGGATCCCGAGCTTGCTCTGCTGGGCGACGGTGTCGGTCAGTTTGGACAGCGCGGTGCCCACGAAATCCTGCTGGAGCGGTTGCGGCTGGTTTTCGTCGAGCGCCGTCCGCAGGTCCTTCCAGGACTGGAGATAATCGCGGACCACCGCCGTCGCGGTGAGATCTTCGAGCTGCCGCGAGCCGTGAAGATCGGGCGGCTGCACCTGGACGGAAGGCTCCTGCGCACAGACCGACAACGGCAGCGCGAGGGCGCAGCCGAACAACAAGAGCCGCCGCATCATTGGCCCCTCCAGTGAATCTCATTGCCCGCAACCACGCCGCTGGCCACGGAGATGGTGGCTCCGGGAGGAAGCGGCATCTCCACTTCAGCGACGTCACGCTTCAACGGCACGTCCACGGTGAACTGCGTGCCGCGATAGCTGGCGGTGAACGTCACGACCGTGCCATCGGGAATAGGATTGCCGCTGCAGTCGCGCACCGGGGCGGTCGTCAGCTTCGCTTTGCCGTGGTCCGGCGTCGCGGTCATCGACAGGTTGCAGGGATCGCCGGGGACCTCATCGACCACACGCGTGCTGGTGACCCCGCCGGCCTGGGCGACGAAATGCGCGGAGCCTTCCCGGGGCGCGGAATTCATCCGCGTCCAGGCCACACCATCGCTGGTGGTGACCGTACGGGTCTGCGAAGGACCGGAGGAGGCGGACAGATTGAACGAAACTGGCATGGGGCTGAGGATCAGGTTGTGGTAGGCGTCGAAGACATAAACCGTGCCGCTGACTCCGTTTTGGAGATCCACCGGCAGGCGCGACGGTTCGGCGAGAAAACTGAGCGACGAGGGCTGCGGCGCCGGCGTGACCTCCAGCAGACCGACCTGCTCGTCGGAACCGTTCGACAGGATCACGACGTACTCGCCCGCGTCATACAGGACGCCTGCGGCGACCGAAGCGGGCGAGCCAGGATGCACTTTCTGGCGCAGCACCTGGCCAGGACCCACGATGGTCAGCGTGCCGTCGCCGGAGCCGTTAGTGGGAATTGAGAATGCGCTGCCCGCCGCAACCTTCTGCGGCAGGTTCATGGTGAGGCTTTGCGCGAAGAGGAGCGGACTCGCGACCAAAATCGAGCCCGCGAGCAACCAGCAGCGGCCCAGGCTCACAGCGCCACTCCTTTGGGACTGTAGGTGGCAACGATGGTCCGCTCGTTACTGATCTTCTTCGCCAGGTCCTCAGGAACCGGCACATCGAAATCGACCGGCGTTTGCGGCACCAGGGCGCGGCCGATGTAGCGGCCGGAAACCCAGACCACGTTGCCGTTGCTGTCGTAGAAGGTGCTCAGCACGTGCGCAAAGTTCACCGTCTCGCCGCTCTGGTCGGAAAGCTGACCGGTCAGCGACGCGACGGGCTGAACGTTGTACTTCTGGTTGAGAATCTCCACGACAGGATCCGCCGACGCGTCGATCAGGATCGATTGCGGATGCATGCGGATGCTGGCGACCTGCGATAAATCCACATCCGGGAAGTGAATGCGGAACGGCGTCACCTGTTTGGGCAGAAGCCGGTGCGAAATCATGTCAAAGCTGTCTTCACTTCCCAGAACTTTGCCATCCTTGCCGACGAGCTCGGCGCGCACGTCCACCCATGCGGGAACGACGTCGTCGTTGAGAAGCTCGCCCAGGACGTAGACGCCCTCAGCGCGATTCACGGGGCGCATGTCGACAATGCGGACATTCGGCCCGGCCACGTTCTGCGAGCCCCACTGGTCGGCGGATCCGCTGTAGATCACGTCCCAGCGCAGGTAGTTCACGGGGATCACCTGGGGCGGCACATTCGGTTGTTTGTACAGCGGCCATTCCACCTGCCAGCGGCCGTCGTTCTGCACCACGTGGACATTGCGTGTCTCATCGTACGGGCCCATGACGGTGAACCAATGCAGCGTCATGGCCACGTCGGCGCTGTCCCCGGTCTGGTGCAGCGGGCGCACGCCCACGCTCTCCAGGCTGGCCTGGCTGCGCAGGCTCAGGTTGTAGCCGTTCAGGTCGCTGACGAAATCCGGCTCGGTGAACTGCGCCTTGTTGGCCAGGCTCGAGTACGCGCGTTCCCAATCGTGCAGGCGAATGCGGATTCCCAGGTCCTGGACCGCCGCTTCCGGGGTCGAGGGCGAGGTGAGCACGTCTCCCTTGCCGCCGCCCGCGTAATACACGGCCGAGGGAATGGGCCAGATGACGCCTATGGCTACCAGCACTGCGGTCGCGGCGGTGATGACCAGCGCAAGCAATGTGCCCTTCATGAAGCCATCCTTTCAGCGACCACGGTGGAGTCCTCTTCATCCGTCGTGCCGTCCTCGAACTGACGGCGCCGCTGGTCCGGAACCAGCATGAGCAGCAGGGCGAGGATGCTGCTGCCGACGGGCAGCGTTCCCCACAGGATCCCCTGCCAGGTGGGAGGCTTGATGCCAAAGACCATGGGATGAGCCGGCGGCACGCCTTCCTTCGACCAGACGGTGACCCTGCCGAAATCGAGTTGATCCACCTGCCGATATCCGGCGAAGTCGAGCAGCGGGTAATAGTAGGGATCGCGGACGAAAATCCACTTCAGCCCATAGCGATCCGCGTGGCGCAGGATGGCCTGCAGGGCTTCCAGGCCGCCGCTGCCGAAATACTTGGAATTATCCAGCGAGCCTCCGCCGTACTTCGTGAGCTCGGGAAGCCGGCGCGCCGAATACCATTCGCCATCCACGGTGGTGGCTTTGGTTTCCATGGTAAGACGGGAAAGCTTGTTGCCGAAACCAAGAGCGATGTAGCGGTACTGGTCGTGGCCGCCGCGATCGAGCCATTGGGCGACGGGCTCCACGGAGAAGGGGTAGTTGTCGGTAGGGCGGAACGTGGACCAGGCAACAGCGCCCGCGCAGGTAAAGGCAGCCAGCAGGCCCAGGGGAACGGCGGCGCGCATGCGGAAGCGGCCGACCAGTTCGGAGCAGAGCAGGCCGACGATGGGCAAGGCCATCAGCGTAGCCCAGTAACTGAAGCGCTCCATCGTGAGCACGTCAAAGGCCCGCTGCAGGATCCACTCGCCCATCGGGGTGGTGCCGCCCAGTCCGATCATGAAGCAGAACCAAAACCCGATCAGGAGAGGCCGGAGCCGGCGAACTCGCGCGCCGCGGAGGATGATGAACGGCAGCGCGAGGATCATGGCGCCATAGGGGACCACGAAATAGTTGAGTCCCCAGAACGGACTGAGGATGTAGTTGGCGCGGCTGGCGTGCGGAATGGGGATCTGGGTGATGCGATAGGCAAACAGCGCAATCCAGTAGGGCAGCAGCACGGCGGCGATGGCGGCGCTGGCCACGATCAACATCGCAATCACCCGTCCAAGGACGGCGCCTCTGGTGGTCGTCTCCTCACCCTTGTTGCGCTCCATGAGGGCCAGGGCGATGAGAGGCACGGTGAAGAACACGGTCCCGAAGATCACGATTACGTCGTGGGCCGCGCAGGCAGTGGCGAAAAGGACCACCGCTTTGAGGAAGGGCCGGAAGCCGCCGTAGCGGAGCCACTCGTAAAGATAGGGCAGAGCGAGCACGTAAAGAGCCGCTTCCCAGGTGGTGCCCAGCTGGCCGGCGTTGTAGATGAGGAAGCTCTCTGAGCCGAGCAGCACCACGCCCAGGGCGGCGAAGGACGCGGCGCGCTCGCCGACCCAGATGGTGGCGTAGCGATACATGCCGTAGGCCAGCACGACGATGGCGAGGAACTGCACGAGCATGTACGCCATCTCGAGGCCGATGCCATGCGCGAAAATCGCGATCCACTGCTGGGCGAGCGGCGGGTAGGTGGTCTGCGAGAAGCCCGCGAACCACTTCGCATTCCACGGATTGAACCAGTGATGGAGGTAGTGGGACGCGAAAAAGATGTGGAGATTCGCGTCGTACGAGTTGAGCGGCAACTCCATCAGCAGCAGCGGCACATGGACTACTGCCGCCGTGAGGAGGATGAAGCTCATCGGAATTGGTCGGGTGGAGGCGGACGGAGCGATGCTTTCCAAGGTTCCCTCGTGAAACGGGTTGGATTCGGAATACGGAGGGCGCGGTTGCCTTTTTTTTGCGAGCGGCGGCAAAAGTGGTGGTGGGAACAAACCCGCAGCCAACGCCAGAGGCTTTCACGGAATCCAAAGCCAGGTAGTTGCGACCGCACGTTGGTGACCTGTTTGATTTCAAGACATAAGTGTTTCAAGTTCGCAGGCGCAGTCGCGCTGTTTGTCCTCGCCTGTCCTGCCCACCCGCAGACCTACCAGGTTGGTTCCGGCGGCCAGGTAAAGACTCAAACAGCCAAAGGCCAACAGCAAAACCAACTGGGCTGGGGATCGAACATCCAGAACGCGCGGCTGGCGCGCGCGGCTGAGCTGGCTCTGAAGCGGGGCGATTACGCAACGGCGCTGGATTACGCGCAGCGGGCCGCGCAGTCGGCGCCCAACGATCCGCAGCTCTGGTTCCTGCTGGGCTACGCGGCACGTCTGGATCGCCGCTATAGCCTCTCGGCGAGCGCCTTCGAGCACGGGCTGAAGCTCCAGCCCTCGTCGGTGCAGGGCCTGTCAGGCCTGGCGCAGACGTACAGCGACATGGGCCGCGTCGGCGACGCCGAGAAGCTGCTGCAACAGGCGCTCGCCGCCAATCCCCGGCAGCTGGACGATCTGCTGGTGCTCGGCAATCTGTATCTGCAGGCCGCCGATTATCCAAACGCGATCACCTACCTGACGCGGGCGGAAGGCGTTCGGCCCAATGCGCGATCCGAACTGCTGCTGGCCATCTGCTACGAGCGCCAGAAGCAAATGGACAAGGCCAGCCAGTATTTGCACATGGCGCAGCGGCGTGCGCCGAATAATCCCGACGTGGAGCGTTCGCTGGCCGGCTACTATCGCGAGACCGGCGACTACGCGAAGGCGATCAACGAGCTGAAGGCGATTCGCAATCCCAGTCCTGACGTGATGGGGGAGATGGGATACACCTACCAGCTGGACGGCAAAGCGCAGGATGCGGCGCGGATGTACGTGCAGGCCGCCAATGCCATGCCTCACAGCCTGGGAATGCAGCTCTCCGCGGCACAGGCGGAGGTGAGCGCTCAGGAGCCGGATCGCGCGAATCTCTTCCTTACGCGCGCGGCGCAGATCAATCCCGGCTACTATCGCCTGCACCAGATTCGCGCCGAAATCGCGGAGCTTTCGGAGCACGACGACACGGCGGTGAAGGAATACCAGCAGGCCATTGCGAGTCTGCCGCCGACTCCGGCGGAGGGCCCGCTGTACGGCATTCAGCTGCACATGAACCTGCACGCGCTCTATCACCAGCTGGGGCAGGACGACCAGGCGCAGCAGCAACTCGAGATCGCGCAACAGCAGATCAACAGCGCGCAGGTGCAGCCCGGCGAGCGGCCCGGCTTTTTGCGGCTGCGCGCGCAGATCGAAATGAACGAAGGCCAGCTGCAGCCGGCGCTCAATGACATGCAAGCCTCCCTGGCGCTGACCCCGAACGATCCCAACAGCCTGCAAATTGACGGCGACGTGCTGATGAAGATGGGCCGCACGGACGATGCGATCGGCGTCTACAAGAAAGTTCTGGGGATCGATCCGCGGAGCCGTCTGGCTCTCACCTCGCTGGGTTACGCGGCGCGGACGGAACACAACGATAAGGAAGCGGAAAAGTACTTCAATCGTCTGGCCAGCGATTACCCCGACCTGTACACGCCGTATCTGGCGCTGGGCGACCTCTATACCGACCGTGGCCATTACAAGCAGGCGGAAGGCTACTACGACAAGGCCTACCAGCGCGCGCCGAAGAACGCCATGATCGTGGCGGACGCGATGAACGCGGCGATCGAACAGCATGATTTCAAACTGGCGAGCAACTGGCTGAACCGCGTGACGCCGGAGATGTACGAGAACCCACAGATTTTGGCTCAGAAGGAGCGGTACTTCCGATTCCAGGGGAATTTCCGCGAGTCGGCAGCGAACGGCGAGAAGGCGATTCAGGCGCTGCCGCGAGATCGCGATGTGGTCGTCTATCTCGGCTATGACCTGCTGAACCTGAATGAATACGACCAACTGCTGGATCTGACAAAAAAGTACGACAGCCTCCTTCCCAATGAGCCGGACATTCCGCTGCTGGCCGGGTACGTCTACAAGGAAAAGGGCGAGCGCGATCAGGCAGTGCAGGCCTTCACGGAGGCCATCCAGCGGGGTCCCACGGTGGAAACCGCCTACGTCAACCGCGGATTTGTTCTGAACGATCTGCGCAAGCCGGCGCCGGCGGCAAAAGACTTCAACGAGGCGATCAAGCTGGTGCCGAAAGACGGTCAGGCGCACCTGGGGCTGGCCTACTCCGATCTGGCGCTGAACAACTCCGGCGGCGCGCTGAAAGAATCGAAGCTGGCGCTGGCGTACCTGGGCGATTCCGAGGCAATTCACATCATCCGCGCCACGGCGTATGGGCGCGAGGGAATGTTCTCGAATGCGATTGTGGAGTACCGCGCGGCGCTGCGGTTTGCCCCCAATGACGGCACGCTGTACATGGATTTGGGGAACGTCTACTTCTCGCAGCAGCGGTATCACCAGGCGATCGCAGAGCTGACCACAGCAGGGAAGTACCTGCCGAATGACGCGCTGATCTACGCGATGCTGGCGCGCTCCTACGCGGGGCTGCCGGATCGCCGCCAGACGATGGACAATATCCAAAAGGCGGAGGCGCTCGCGGACCATCCGCCGACCGCGCCGGACGCCGCGACGTGGATTCCGAGCGACATTTACGTGGATACCGGGGAAGCGCTCAGCACGCTGGGCGACCGGAAAGGGGCGATGGAGCGGTTCTCGCGGGCCCTGGTGGCGCCGGAGAGCAATCGGGTGGGCGTCCGCCTGGCCATTGCGCAACTGATGGCGCAGCGCGGGGAAACGGGGCCGGCGGAGCGGCAGATCGCGCTGGCACAGATGGAAGCAGAAGCGGGCGTCACCGAGCCTCCCACGGGCCAGCAGTATCTGCAGGCCGCCGGCATCCTGCAGGAACTGCATGAGTACCAGATTTCGCAGACCTATCTGGAGCGGGCGCTGGCCGCGGGTGCTTCCGACATCGACGTGCGCGTGGATTTGGCCAACAGCTACCTGGCGCTGGGGCAAACCTCCCGCGCCGCCGGAGAACTGGCAGCCGTGAGCCAGGCCGACGCCGCCAAGTCCGACTATGCCTATCTGCTGGCTCAGGCCAATGTCTATCAGCAGGAGCACCGCGGAACCGAGGCGCTGTCAGCCTTTGCGCAGGCGGCCAGCGCCGCCGGCGAAGACCAAACTGCCGAGCAGGACCTGATGCAGGTGGGAGCCAACGAAGGTTACCGCATCAACCAGCACATCAGCGTGCTTTCCAACATCCTGCAGCAGCCGATCTACGAAGACAGCACCGTATACGAGCTGGACGCGGAGACCTTCGGGAACCCTCCGCCGCTGGTTGGCGGCGCGGTGATTCCGCAAAAGCTGCCGCCGATCCGCTACTCGATTGAGACGGACTGGACGGACGCGTTTCATCTCCACCTGAACCATTGGCCCACCACGGGAGGGTTCTTCCAGATCCGCAATGCGCGCGGCGTGATCTCCGTGCCGGCCATCGGGATCGTGAAGCGGGACACCTACGACTACACCTTCAACTACGGTGCGGCGCCCAATCTGCGCGTGGGACCCACCATGGTGACCTTCAATGCGGGATTTCAGGGCACCATCCGCCGCGACAAACTGACTCCGCGGGCGATGAACCAGAACATGGGGCGCCTGTTCGTCTACATGAGCACCGGCTCCTTTTTCGATGCCCTGTCGGTGAACGCCTACGTTCTGCACGACTTCGGGTCGTTTACAGAGATTCCGCTCCACGAGTCGACGCTGGGCGCGGCCGTGGATTTCCGCGTGGGAGCTCCCTGGTCGAAGACCGCTCTGGTGACCGGCTGGGGCTCGAACGACCAGCAGTTCACCTCTTCGACGCTCGGAAACAGCGAAAACTATTACACATCGTCCTACATCGGACTCACGCGCCGGTTTTCCACGCATCTGAATATCGAGGGGATTATGGAGGACTTGCGCTCGTGGCGTGTGGTTCCCTATGTGTTCTCCCCTGGAAACTTCGTGATGCACTCAGGCATAGCCCAGGCGCTGCGGCCCGCCGGAACCGTCAATTACTCACCGGCGAGAAACTGGGATTTTCAGTTCTCGACCGCATACGAAAACACGCGCACCTTCCACGTTTACGACATGACGCAAAACGGCATCTCGCTCTCGTACGTCCGTCCTCTCGGCCGCAGCTACAACGAAGACACGGGGACGGTCCACCTGAAATATCCCATTCGGTTTTCGGGCGGCGTGCAGGAAGAGTCGTTCCCCAGCTTCGCTGGCGGCAAGAGCCAGGAATTCCGACCGTACGTAAGCATCAACATCTTTTGAGGCGGGCCCAATGAAAATCTGTTTAGTGGCGGCATTTCCTCCCAGCCGGCGTCAGTTGAATGAATATTCCTGGCATATTGCGCGCGAGATCCAGCGCTATCCCGACGTCGAGCTGACCATCCTGGCCGACGAACTGTCGCACTACGAATTTACCGGGGAATCGGGCGCAAAGAGCGAGCCGCCGCGCGAACTGCCGGAGTTCAACGTGGTCCGCTGCTGGAAATTCGGCAGCATGGGGACGCCGGCGCGTCTGCTCAGCACCATACGCCGGCTGCAGCCGGACGTGGTCTGGTTCAATCTGGTCTTCTCGAGCTTTGCGGGGCCGGAGAGTCCCTTTGCCGCGTTTGCCGGCTTGTCCGCGCCCGCGCTCACGCGCGCCGCCGGGTTTTACACCCACATCACGCTGCACCACATCATCGAGCACGTAGACTTCGGCGATGCCGGCGTGAAGCGCGAGAGGCTGTACCGGGTGGGAACCAATGTGGCCACGCGGGCCCTGCTGCAGGCGCATTCCGTCTCGGTGCTGCTCTCGGCCTACCGGCGCACGCTCGTCAAGAAATACGCGGCGCAAAACGTGATCGTGGGCACCCATGGGACCTTTTCTACGGTTTCCAGTCCGCCGGACTTCCAGATGCGCGGCAATCCCGAGCTGCGCATCCTGGCCTTCGGCCACTGGGGCACCTACAAGCGTCTGGAGACGCTGATGGAGGCGTTCCCGCGGGTGTTGAAGAAGATTCCCAATGCCCGGCTCGTCGTGGCAGGTGGCAATCACCACACGCGCCCCGGCTATTGGGAATCCGTGCGCGCGGCGCAGCCGAAACACCTGCCCATTGAGTTCCTCGGCTACGTCCACGATAAGGACGTGCCGCACATGTTCCGCTCCAGCTCGCTGCTGGTGATGCCTTACGATTCGTCGACCGGATCGAGTGGTCCCGCGCATCAGGCCTGCGAGTTCGGGCTGCCCATCGTCTGCGCCGATATCCCGGACTTTCACTGCATGGCGAGGGACGACGAGATGGCCATCAGCTTTTATAAGACGGGCGATGCCGCGGATCTGGCCGACAAACTGATTGCCATCCTGGAATCGCCGGAATTGCAGCGGCAGATGGCCATGCACAATTATCAGGCGGGCATTCAGATGACGATGTCCAGCGTGGTGCGCAATTATCTGCGTTGGTTCGAGCTGCACCGCTGTAAGCGCGAGATTGCCGACAAGAGTCTGTGGTCGGGAGGCCGGCGTTTGCCCAACTGGCTCGGGAGGATGAGGCCCAAAGCCGCGGAGGATCCCGCGAGCATGGAACCCGCCATCGTCGAGGGCGCACTGCGCCCCGTTACGGAGACAATCCCGTTGCGGGCCTCGCGCGCAACCCTTTCCGATGACGACGATTACGCAAGCGCCGGTTAAACCGAAACCAGCGATGTTAAGCCTTTTGAGACCGGTTCAGTGCGGCTTTCTTCACCGGAAAGCCGCGTCAGATGTTGTGGCTACGCGATACACCTTCGCTGGTTTTGCTCCAGTCACGCGGCTGTAAAGACAACTCCTTTTAGAGGGTTACCGTCTAACCGGGGCACATAGCCTGCCCGGGTCTTGCCCCGGCTGCTGGAAGGAAAAATATCTTGCTGACACTGCCCGCGCGCAAGCCCTTCGCCCGCATTCTGCCGGCTACCGTTTTCGTTCTCACTACCTGCTGTCTCCTGTTGGTGACCGGGTGCGGCTCGCTGGGTGGAGGCGGAAACTCCCCGACCACCGTCCGCATGACCGCTGATCCCTCTTCGATTCAGGCAGGCGCCTCCTCAACGCTCACGGTGACAGCGGCCAACGCTACCGGCGTGACGATCGCCGGCTCGGACGGCAGCAGCTACACGCTTCCGGGTGTCGGAGGCAGCCAGAGCGTCAAGCCTTCCGCGACGACCACCTACACGGCGACGGCGACGGGCTCCCAGGGTTCGGTCACGGCTGAGGCTACGGTTACGGTTCAGGCCCCCATCGGGCCTCCGACGGTCACCATTTCAGCCAGTCCTGCCACGATCACCCAGGGAAGCTCCTCGACGCTGACGGTCACGGCGACCAACGCCACCGCGGTGACCGTGGCCGGCTCCGATGGCTCGAGCTACACGCTGTCGACTACCGGGGGCACGCAAACGGTGAGCCCCACAACGACGACAACGTATGTGGCCACGGCCGCAGGCACTGGAGGGACAGTGACCCAGCAGCAGGCGACGGCCAATGCCACGGTCACGGTGACTCCGGGAGCGCCGACGGTGACCATTGCCGCCAGTCCGACATCCGTCGCGTCAGGGAATTCCGCGACCCTGAGCGTGACAGCGACCAATGCCACGTCAGTAACGATAAGCGGGTCAGACGGCTCCAACTACACGCTGCCGGATACCGGGGGCACGCAAACCGTGACTCCTTCCACCACCACCACCTACACCGCGACCGCGGCCGGTGCAGGACCCAACGCAACCGCCCAGGCGACGGTCACCGTGGTCGCCGCGGGAAGCATCGACTCGATCAGTCACGTCATTTTCATGATGCAGGAGAACCGCAGCTTCGACAGCTACTTCGGGATGCTGAATCCCTACAAGCAGTCGAACCACTGGGATGTGGGAGCCGACGGCAATACGTATCTGGTGGATGGCATTGACGACAAGCTAAGCACGATCAGCAACGAGGACGACGAGGGTACCAGCTTCAATCTGTTTAAGTTCACGAGCACCTGCGTCGACGACATGTCTTCGGCCTGGCTGGAGAGCTATGGCGACGTGAACCGCTACGACTTCAGCACCACGCGCAAGATCAACATGGACGGTTTCGTGCACAACGCGGAGGGATTCGACAAGAGCTGCGCCTCTTCCGGTAGCTGCTCGGGCGGCAAGAGCGCCTATACGGATTCCACCGGCGAGCGCGCCATGGGGTACTACGACGACGGATTCCTGAACTACTACTACTACATGGCCTCGCAGTTTGCGCTGTCGGACCGCTGGTTCTCGCCGGTCTCCAGCAAGACCGTGGACAATCGCATTGCCACCATGTCCGGCGGGACAACGGAGGGGCTGACGCGCGATCCAGGCGGCGACGATCACCTGGGGCAGCTGGACATGAATACCATCTTTGAGGAGCTGGACAAGGCCGGTGTCTCCTGGAAGATTTACTACAGCGTGACCCAGGGAGATTGCATCGCCGATGACGAGTGCAGCGGGGGCGCGAACGGCAATTTCCCGGCTTCGGAGTTCGAGGATTTCACTTATTCGGTCAAGTACGTTTATTCGAACAAATCCGGCGGGGCCTGCACGCCGCCCACTCAGCCTTCCAGCGTAGTCGGCGATTCCAGCAACTCGTTCTGCATCGATCCCACGCATATTGCGCCGCTGAGCGATTCCACGTACGGCTACTTTGCCGATCTGAAGAACAACACGCTGCCCAGCTTTGTCTACATTGAGCCGGGATTCAGCTATGACGATGAGCACCCGGGCTATCAGGGGGATATCCTCAAGGGCCAGCAGCAGGTGGCCAGCATCATCAACGCGCTGATGGGCAGCCCGGAGTGGGGCAGCTCCGTGTTCTTCCTCTCTTACGACGAGGCCGGAGGACCGTACGATCACGTGCCGCCGGTGCCCGGACACTCGAACGACTACACGGACGCCACGGTGGGCAGCTCCGCGGTTGCGAACATACCGGATATCTCCACCATCGCGGTCAATCCGGATTCTGACAATCCGTGCCTGCCGGCGAACGGCACACCGGGGAAGAATCCGAACGGGAATGGATATTGCGATCTGGAACCCGGCGCTCCAGGAACGAACCCCAACGATGCCGCGGCCCAGCAGGGATTTGCGGCACAGCTCGGCTTCCGCGTCCCCAACCTGGTGATCTCGCCCTTCACCGTAGCGCACTATGTGGGGCACACCCCCATGGATCACACGGCGGTGATCAAGTTCGTGGAGAACCGCTTCATCGGTCCAGGCGCCAGCCTGACCAAGCGCGATGCGGCGCAGCCCAACCTGCTGGACTTCTTCGACTTCTCGAGTCCGCCGTGGGCGACGCCGCCCAGCCCGCCGACGCCAGTGGCTCCTTCTTCGTGCAACGCGCAGAACTACGGGCAGTAGGGGGTAGTTCAGGAATTTGAGCGCTCTGACCGGGACGGCTGTTCTTCGACAGCTGTCCCGGGAGCGACGACCTCAAAAGGCCTCATCATGTCGTTGTCGGCGTGCTCGGCGATGTGGCAGTGGAAGACATACTTGCCGGTGAATCCCAGAAAAGGAACGAGGATGCTCAGCACCTCGCCGGGGTTCAGGATCGCGGTGTCCTTCCAGCCCGCTTCGTTGGGAGCAGGCGGGCGGCGCTGGCCGTTCAGCAGGAGCCGGCCGTGCAGCAACAAGGATCCATAGTCGTAGCCCTCGCGCTCCAGGATCTGGAACTGCACCAGGTGCAGGTGCATGGGGTGCGCATCGTCCGTGGTGTTGATGAAGCGCCACTTCTCGAGGGATCCCAGGACAGGAAATTCTGTCGTGGGCGCGTCATACATCTTTCCGTCGATCAGCATGCGCAGTGACTTGCCCTTGCTGTCCATCTCATCGGTCAGCACGAAGTCGCGGGTTCGAACAGCCTGAGCGGGGTCGAGCCGGGGCACGGAGCTCGGAGGTGGAATGCTGAAGGCGTTCCCCCCGGCAGACGGGGGGCGCGTCACGCGAAACTGCATCAGTTCCGGCAGGGGCGCATAGAGCGGCTCGATTTGGTCCCACCCGGGATAGGGACTCTTTGCATTATTGGAGAGCGTCACCGTCCGGCCCTCCAGGCCGGTGAAGTCCACGATCAGATCGGCGCGCTCGGCCGGGCCAAGCAGCAGGCGCTGCATCGCCACGGGAGCGGCCAGCATGCCGCCATCGCTGCCGATCTGATGAAAGGCCACGAGGGAGGGAATGTCGGTCGGCCTTTCTGCCAGGTTCATAAAAAGGTTAAAGAACCGGCCGTTGGCCGCATTCACCACGCGCAGCCGGTAACGCTGCGGCTCAACCTCGAGGAACGGATAAATCGCGCCGTTCACGACGGGAAGGTCCCCGAAGAGCTGAGGACCCCACGCGCCGGCCGGCGGCAGAGTCCCGTCAGCATAAGTCGGCTGATAGACGAGCCGGCCACTTGCGTCCACCGTGCGGTCCTGCAGCATCAGGGGGATCTCGCAGTCGCCGGAAGGCAGATTCATGCCCAGCTCGCGTTCGTCGCGCAGCAAATAAAATCCCGCCAGGCCAGCGTAAAGATTCAGCCGCTCGATGCCGCCGGCATGGTCGTGATACCAGAGCGTCGCCGCATCCTGTTGGTTGGGATAGTGGTAGACCACCGAATGTCCGGGCGCAAACCAGTTCTCGGGCAGACCGTCGCTGCGGGAGTCGGTGCGCGCGCCGTGAACGTGCGGCACCGCGCGAACCGCCGGTGCGGGTGGCGCGCACGCGTGCAGGTGTGGGTCGACGAGAAACAGATGACGCGACGGCAGATGATTCTGCCATTCCACGTCTATCGGCGTGCCGCACCTGGCTTCGATCACGGGTCCGGGATATTCGCCTTCGTAACCCCACACTCGCGTGGGCGGAAGCTGCGAGTGCAGCCTCTTCTCGAATTCGACCATCCGGACACGGTACGAAGGGGTGCCGTGGCGCTTTCCATGCGGCTGCAGACGGCGCATCAAGGGCAGAGGATCGATAAATCGCTGGATTGCCGGGCCGGCGGCGGCAGCCTGTCCGGCGATGAAACCTGCGGCGCGACGCGAGAAAGCCAGCGCCGGAGCCGAGGCGAGGCAAAACTTGAGGAAGTTGCGCCTGTTTTCCGAGCCCATTAAGAGAATAGTAATGATCTCAGGGACTTACAGGGAAGCGCAGGCCCCCACGCTCCCCCGTGGCTGGTCCTGCGCCCTGCACCCGGGGAGCCTGCCGCCCGCCTTCGCGCATGGAGAGGCAGCTCCTTCGGGCTGTGGAAAAGCTGGATTCAAGGGGCTTGGGGCGACCGGCGGCAATCCGTCCCGGCGGCCTCGATTCACGGAAAATCGTGTAATTTTCGGGATGCCCCGGACGCAATTTTCCCGGCCGCCCGGAACTAATTGCACGAGGGTTACAAAAGGTTGCCCGGGAACCGAGTTTTTTATGCAATCGCCCAAGAAAAGGGTTGCCTGCCAGATTTAAATCGGTATTATCCGTTTAGCAATTCACTGAGTGTTTCTGCCTGAAAGGCTGCGGGCGCAAGAAACGACGCAGAGGCAGTTCCTGGGCCAAAGCTGGCCATGTCAGCAGGAACCTGATCTTCGCTTTGTTTCCCGCAGCAGGCGAGGATCTGTGCGGCGTGAGCTCAGCCCATACCGCATGATCGTGCAAAAAAGAGGTCGTCGAGATCCTCCTCAGGCGCAAGTTGTCCTAAGCTCAGACCACCCGAGAACCTGCGATTGACAGATGACTCCCCGGCTCGCCAGCACGCGGCCTGAGAGCCAACGCGAAACCCGCGCCCTGCATGTTGGGGGCAGAATCTCGATCAGGACTAAGCCGATGATGAAATCTCATACTGGCATCCTTCTTCTTCCTGTGCTCGTCGCACTCGCCATCCCCGCATTTGCCAACCCTACCGTAAGCAGTCCCGGGAGCGGGGCAGTGTCGTCGCCATTCACGCTCAGCGCGAATGCCTCTACGTGTTCCAACCAGCCCGTGAGCGCGATGGGCTATTCGCTGGACAACAGCTCAAACACTACAGTCGTGAAGGGCACGTCGATCGACACCAGTGTGTCGGCAACGACGGGAAATCATACGCTGCATGTGAAGTCATGGGGCAATCAGGGCGCGTCCTGCGTGACCGACGTCGCCATCGACGTGACTGTCTCGGCATCGACCACAGCCACTGCGGATGCGGCCACCTCCTCGAGCGGAATCAGCGTCAGCAGTCCGGGGAATGGCGCCACTGTGGCCTCGCCGTTTACAGTCGCGGCGACGTCGAGCAGCTGCTCCGGCCAGCCGGTGAGCTCGATGGGCTACTCATTCGACAGCAATGGCTAATGCGTACACGATGAGCGGAACCTCGATGAATACTTCGGCTTCCGCCTCCAGTGGCGCGCACACGCTGCATGTGAAGTCCTGGGGCGACCAGGGCGCCTCGTGCGTGGCGAATGTGGCGATAACGGTATCGGGCGGCTCGTCCTCTTCATCGGGCAGCGGACCCAGCATTCCTTCCAACGCGAACAGCGTGAGCAGCATTGAGGTGCTCGGTTCCTGGAAGGCCGTGTTCGACGGCGGCACCAGTGGCTCCGCCAGCGGCAGCATGACGCTGGTTGGCTCCCCGACGATCAGCGGCAGCTCCCGAAAGTTCGCGACCAGCTACACCAGCGGAGGCGGCGAGCGCTACTACGCCTCCTTCGGCGACGACACCAGCGCTGAGAACTTCGTCTACGATGCCTGGGTGTACCTCGATGGTTCGGCCGGCAATATCGCCAACCTGGAGATGGACATGAACCAGGTGATGTCGAACGGGCAAACCGTAATCTACGGCTTCCAGTGCGACGGATACAACGGGACCTGGGACTTCACGGAAAACGCGGGCAGCGCCTCCTCGTACAAGGACCACTGGATCCGCTCCTCGGAAACGTGCAACCCGCGGAACTGGACCAGAAACGCGTGGCATCACGTGCAGATCAGCTACTCGCGCAACAGCTCGGGCACCGTGACGTACCATACCGTGTGGCTGGACGGCAGGGCGCAGTCGATCAACGGGACGGTCTACTCGGCCTTCGCGCTGGGCTGGGGGCCTTCGATGGTGACCAACTTCCAGGTAGACGGCCTGGGATCGAGCGGATCGGCCACCGTGTACGTGGATAAACTCACCGTCTATCGCTGGTAATCCGCAGCAGGCACTTGACGCCGCCATCCCTCGCCAACCGGAACGCCGGGTTCGCGAAGGATGGCGGCGGTTGTGTTTTCAGGAATTACCTCAGGGAAGCTTCGACAAGCCGGTTGACCAGTCGTGTGTGGCCGCAGCTCCAGCGCCTGTGGCCAGTTGCTGGACAGCGGCAACGGGCACGGCCTCACCTGCCAGCGGAGCGGTATCCAAACGGCAGTAGGTGAGCTCGGCTTCCGGATCGTAGACGGAATGCAGGACGAGATTGAGGCCGTATCGGGCCAGCGTCCGCCAATTCGTGCGATACCAGCAGCAGTGGTTCATCCGCGGCGACACTCCGCACAGGAAACGCAGCCGGTCGAGCTGCCCCGCCATGGCCGCTGCGATCAGGCGGTGGTTGCCGTCGATGACGGTCAGCGGCTGATCATCGCCTCGGCCGATCATCACCACGCCCGTCGCCGGGAGCGCTCCTCGCGGCACAGCCTGGCTCATAGAGGCGATCTTTGCCGCGAATGCGTCGTCCGGGTCTGCCTTCAGCCGGTTGCGCATGCACGCGACGACTTCAGGAACCGAGAAGTTGGCGGCGCCCAGCCTGCGCCACTGAGCGCGCGGGAAGACGCGGATCCTGGCCAGCTCCGCTTCCCCTACGACGACCTCATACCAAAGCGTGTCCTCCGGCAGCTCCTTCCAGAGCGCCAGGTGGCGCAGATACAACAGCGCCCGCCGTTGGGCGTTTTCGGCGGGGTTGGCAAGATTGGGCGACTCGACCATGCCCCGGAGCGTGGTGCGATGGTCGCCATACGCGACGTGATCGAAATCGGATTTCAGGAACTCCGCGATCGCATCTGCTTCCGACGAGCGGCGAACCACGGGCAGGGAAGGCAAGAGGCTGCTCTGCGGCTCTTCCCCAAGCCGCATTGCATCGCGCAGGAAGGGAATGCCGACGGCCAGCAGCAGGACGATCATCAGCACCAGCTGCACCAGGATCACTTCTTCCAGCGAAGAATGATACCGGCAGATGGCGACGATCACCGCGCCGCTGAACGCCAGTTGAATCCAGCTGGTATTGGCGATTCGGTAAGACATCTCGTAGGTGATGATCACCACGCTGAGCGAATAAATGATGCAGACGATGGCCTTCAGCGCCAGCAGGTAGGACAAGCCGTGCGCTCCTGCCAGCCGGAACCCGGCGCCAAAGAAGATGGTCCAGACGCGCGCCGGCACGACCATCAGGCCGAGCGTCAGCACAACACCGCATCCCAGAACCAGCAGAAGCGGTGTCGCGATCAGGGACAAGCTCTTTCTGTCGTCCTTGTGCGCCCCGGCGGAGATGGGAAACATGCTGTTGATGACCGCCGAGCAGAATGTGTAAATGGCGGCCCCGATCAAGGCGACGGCTGCGTACAGCCCGGCCATGGTGGGCGCAAAGAAATGCTTCACCAGCACCATGTCGGAGTTGTTGATCAGCATCTGGCCGGAGAAGAACACCACCGCCTGCGAGATTTCCGGAAGCGCCTGGCGCAGACGGAGCGGGTTGGGCGCGGCTCCCGAGCGTTTGGGGGCGATCGTCGCCCACGCGATCACAGCGGCGGCGGCATTGGCCTCAATCACCCCGGTGACGCCGGTGCCCAGCAGCACCATCACCGCGGAGCCGCCCAGTCTAACTGCGGCCTCCAGCACGAGATTGGAAGCCAGCCGGCGGAAGCCGTACAGGCCCTGGATGGTGCCTCGGCGGGTTCCCAGGGGCACGTAGAAACCAGCTCCGATGGCGATGAGCAGGATGAGGAAGGGGCTGGATAAGTGGAGGTAGCCGGCGATTTGCCGCTCGAAAAGAACCAGCGAGAAGGCGACTACGGCGCCGCACACGAAGGCCTGCCGATGCAGGCTGCGGTAGACGGCGCTTTTGGCCTCAGGTGTTACCTGCTGGGCCGTGACTTTGGCCGAGAGGAGCTGGAAGGAGAGCGTCAGCGTCGAAACCAGCGTGAGGACGGTATAGACGGCGACGGCCTGGCCGTAATCATCCGGTCCCAGGAAATGCGCGATAACGACGTTGTAGCCGAAGCTGCAGAGCGTCGCCAGGGTTGAGCCGGAAAGCAGAATGGCGCTGCCCGCAACGACGCGGGCCTTCAGGCTACTGGGTTGCTCCTGCGAATCCTTCCACACGTCTTAGGTCTCCGTGGCCCGACAAAAGGCTTCCACGCGTGTTCGGCCGGTTCAGCAGCACGCGCTCGCGCAATGGGCTAAAAAAGGAAGCCCGAGGCGTCGCGATTGCAAGCCGCGGCGCAACCGAGAAAAGATTGCCGTTCTTTACGCATCGCACGGCTCATTTCGTCAACGAGGACGCTCGAGCAGGTCTTAAGCTGCGCGTTCCTTCAGAGCCAGCGCTGGTTCTCGTTCCATGATCTGATCCGGCGTTCTCGCCGCAATTCCATCGTTCGCGTAATGAACCTTATTGATGATCGAGAGCGGCCGGCTGCGGACTTCGTCGTACACGCGCCCGAGGTACTCGCCCACGATCCCCAGGCACAGCAGCAGCATGGCTCCGACAGCGAACACGGCCGCGGAGATCCCCAGAGCGGCGGCCGCAACGGCGCTGGCCACAAAGAACGAAAGAAGTCCAAACGCCACCACTGCACACAGCAGCAGGCACGAAAGCGCGAAGCAGAGACGCAGCGGCTTGAAGCTGAAGCTGGCGATGGCATCCATCGCGTACTTGATCCGGCTGATGAACGAGAGCTTGCCGTCGCCGGCCAGGCGGTCCTGACGGTCGTAGTAAACGATGGCGTTGCGGTAACCGACCCACGCGCGCAGGCCTGGAAGATACCGATTGCCTTCGCGCAGCCCGTTGATGGAATCCAGAGCCTGGCGGTCCAGCAGCCCAAAGATGCCGGCATCGAGCGGAATCGGATAATCCGAAATAGCCGAGAGCACGCGGTAGAAAATCGGGAACAGCAGCGCCAGAAGCTTACGGCTTTCCTGGCGGCTCCGCCGGACCGCTACAACCACCTGCCCACCGCCGCGCCATGCCGCCACCAGCTCGGGGAGAACGGCCGGAGGATCCTGGAAGTCGCCATCCATGATGATCACACCGTCACCGCGCGCGGTTCGCAAACCGGCGGAGATCGCGCCCATGTGTCCCCAGTTGCGGGAGAGGTCGACGACGACAATGTGCGAGTCCTGCTTCTGCAGCTCCTTCATGAGGTCGAGCGAGCTGTCTCGGGAGCCGTCATTGACATAGACGACTTCCCAATCTTCGCCAATGTCCTTCATGGCGGTGGCCACGGCCGCGTGAAAGGTGGAGATAAGTTCTTCTTCGTTGTAAATGGGCACTACGACCGAGATCATTTGGTGCTCCGGGGGGTGTGGAAAGAGATGCCTTCCTGGAAACGGGCGTTCATCGTATTGCAACAGGTTGGATGCGCGAAATCGGCAAATCGTAGGGCCAATTTTCGAAGACAGAGCTTCCCCGGGCTATTCCGGCGTGATCTCCGTGGCTACATAATGGATTCCGTCGAAGCGCGCCGTCACTCGCAGGTGCGAGCCCTCGCGGAGCTGCTGGCTGACGGGGAACTGCGAAGGCAGGAAGCTCACCTGATAACGCGTGTTGTCGCGCGAGTCGAAAATCGACATTTGTCCGTTCGGCACGTCGAGGAACGTCAGCACGCCGCTGAAGATGAAGTCGGAGCCGCTGGTGGCCAGCACGTCGATATGCGATGCGACGCCATGGCCGGAGCCATTGGCGGCGAAATTCACATCGATGAGCGCGCCTGGGGCCAGATCGGCCATGCCGCCCCCACCCGCCCGAAACGTGCTCTGTCCCACGCGCACGACCGGGGTGTCCGCCGGAACCTGCAGCACGATCGGCTGCGGCGACATCGCGGCGCGGATGCTCAATGTGCCGCTTTGCTGGTCGAAGCTGATCACCTGGCCTGTGCATTCGCCATGCGGAATTTTCGTGAGCATGTGAATCCGCATCGCATAGACATCTGTTCCGTCGAGCGTGGTCTCCACCGAGGCGTGGTGGATCGGGCCGAGATCGGCCACCGGAATTCGCACTCCGTTGCGAAACACTTCCGTCCGCTCGTCGAAAAGGATCTTCATGGATCCGCCGCCGAACACCTTCAACGTGAACTGATCGAGGACCGGATTGATGTTGCCGATCGCTCCGCCGATCACCGTGGTCTTGCCTTTGGGCAGCGGAGGCAGCTTGCCCACGGCCGCTGCGGGAGGATCCGGTGGCGGGACGGAATTCTGGCTGGAGTTGGGTGCGGGCGCAGACTGTGCCGCCGCCAGGGTGCTGAGCGCGAATACGGCAAACAAACGAACCATCAAGCGTACCTTACGTAAGGGCATGGACAGCATCTCATAAGATGATGACCCCTCTGCAGCGGTGGCCTTGCTATTTCGATTGTTCGTGTATTCCGCGGCAACACATCCGGGGCCTTCGCATCCAACGTGTATGCCCGAACGGTTCCTGTAGTGACGACCGTGGCGGCAAGGTGTTTCAACGCTCCATGTTCTTCACTTGGCCACGGTTGCGGTTTTTCGCGGCGCTCGGGCTCCTGATCGGGACAGCCGGCACACCGGCGCTGGCGCGCGATCTGCGGATCGTGATCCCTCGCCGCAGCCGCCTCACCCCGGTGCAGCGGCTCAATCGCGATGGCGTGAATGAAATTCGCCATCACCACTATCAGAAGGCGGAAGCGCTCTTTTACAAGGCGTATCTCTACGATCCCTCCGATCCGTTCACGCTGAACAATCTTGGATACGTGTCCGAGCTGCGCGGCGAACTGGAGAACGCCGAGAACTTCTACAAACTGGCCGGCGAGCAGAGTTGCGACGCCCTGATCGCGGTGAGCAGTGAAAAGTCTCTTAAGGGCAAGCCCATGACGGTGGCGCTGAACAACATGCAGGACCTGCCGATGCGTCTCGACCAGGCAAATGTTCAGGCCGTCGTGCTGCTGTCTCAGAACCATCCCTTTGAGGCGCGGTCCGTTCTGGAGAAAACTTTGCAGCTTGACCCGCAGAATCCGTTCACGCTGAACAATCTTGGCGTGGCGGAAGAGGCGACCGGCAATTTCGACGCTGCGCTCAACGATTACGATCAGGCCGCCGCCACCGGCTCGAAGGAGCCGCTGGTGGTCACCCTGAACCCCGCGTGGCGCGGCAAATCCGTCAGCAAGGCGGCGGCGGAGAGCGCCCGTGCGCTGCGCTGGCGCATCGCGCACAGCGACATGAACCTGCAGCGCGCCCGCATGCTGGCCTTTCTGGGAGTCAGTTCCGCGAATCGCAACGACTGGGCGTCAGCGGAGCAGGATTTTCAGGAAGCGTTCCGGCTGGATCCGTCCAGCGCGTTTTCACTGAACAATCGCGCCGTCCTCGCCGAGCGCGCGGGCGATCCTGAAACGGCCCAGTACTACTACTCGCAGGCCGGCAAGGCCGGCGATGCCCGCACGCCCGTTGGCCTGGCGACGCGCACTGCCGCCCAGGGCCGGCCGCTGGGGTCAGTCGCTTACTGGAGCCAGAGCGCGGTGACCGGAGAGATCAGCAACTACACGCAGCAGCGCCGGGGAACGCAGGGGCCGGTGAAACTGATTCCCAGAAACGGCAACAACAACTCCGAAACGCAGCCACAGACCCAGCCGTGAAAATTATGAAAAACGCTGAGCCGAAATCCGCAACTGTCCCGAACGCCGGGGAACCGATGATGATGTTGCTTTCCCGTCTGTTGCTGCTGCCACGCGACGAAGCGCAGTCAGCGGCCGCCGCGGAATTGCGCGAGATGGAACGCGACAGCTTCGATGCCCTGGTAGCGCTGGCCTCTTCCAATCACGTCATCATCCGCGGCATGGGACTGTCGCTGGAGGCGCTGCAGGATCCCGCGGACGCCATCCGCGCCAGATGGGTCGCCTCAGCGCTGTCCGAGGAGCGCGAGCGAATTGCCGCGGCCGTGGATTTTCTGAGCGTCCTCTGCGCCGCCTTCCAGGAAAGCGGCCTGGACGTTACCGTCATCAAGTCGCTGGATCACTGGCCCGACCTGGGCAGCGACATCGACCTCTATACCAACGCTTCGCCGGAGTCTGTCTGCGCCATGATGCGCAGCCGGTTCACGGCGCGACTGGCTCCGCGGAGCTGGGGCGACCGCCTGGCCTGCAAATGGAATTTTCTGATCCCCGGGTTGTCGGAGCCGGTGGAAGTGCACGTGGGGCGCCTGGGCCAAACCGGCGAGCAGGTGCGGTTCGCCTCGCTCTTGCCCGGGCGGTCACGCGCGGTGCACATCGACGGACGCACGTTCCGCGTGCCGCATCCGTCGGACCGCATTATGATCTCGACGCTGCAGCGCATGTACCGGCATTTCTATTTCCGCCTGTGCGACATCGTGGACTCTGCCCAGCTGGTCGACTCTGGCCTGCTGGACTTCGAGGATCTGCGCGCAACGGCGCAGGCTGCCGGCATCTGGGAAGGCGTCGCCACCTATCTGGTGATCGTCTCGGATTATGTGCGGCAGTACCGGGGCACGCCCCTGCGGTTGCCAGGTTTTGTTCTGCAGGCGGCTCGCTTCGGCGGTGACCTCATCTACTTTGGAAAGGATTTCCTGCGGGTGCCGATTCTGCCCCAGTCCGCCGCGCTGTACCGCAGGCAACTGACGGAAATGCTGCGCAGGTGCGAACTGCACAGCAGCGCACGACTCGGCCTTTTCCCCTGGCTCGCCACAGCCGCTGCGGTCGGCATGAAGATTACCGGCAGCGATAAGGGCATTTGGTAACCGGAAGGCAAGACCGGCGGGACCCACATCGCCGGCTGGCCTCAATCCTAACTGTCGCATCCGATGAAGGAGGTGCCGGGGAGTTGTTCACCCGGCAAAAGGTATGGGTTACGCGGTGTTGAAATCTGCTGGATATCAGTCGGAAGAGGAACAGGCCTCGCTGCCAAATGGCGGCCTCCAACTGCTGTCAAAACCGCTCGTTTTCGGCCAGCCCGTGCCGGACGGTGGGGTGTTCTCCAGCCTTTGGGCCAATTTGCACGATACGCTGTTTCCGGAGAAGCAGGCTCCCCTTCGCCTGACGTCGCGCCCGATCCGCGTTGCCGATCCTCTGGCGGTGCGGCGCAGTCCTGCGTCCAGCGTGATGGCGTTCTGCGCTCACGGCCTGGTGCTCGCATTCCTGCTGTGGCTCTCCTTCCTGCCGCATCCGCGGCCGATCGAGAAAAAAATGGTGATCACGCACATCACCTTCCAGCCCTTCATTCCGCCGGTCACGCCTCCGGCGCCGAAGAGCATGGGCGGCGGTGGCGGTGGCGGCGAGCACCAGATCATCGAGCCCATGAAGGGCAAGGTGCCGCCGCCGCAGATCCAGAAGCTCCGCGTCGCGCCGCAGATCATTCGCATCGATCATCCGAAGCTGGCGGTGCCGGCGGCCATCGTGATGCCCAAAAACCTGAAGATGCCCGACAGCAACATGCCCAACGTAGGCATGCCGCAGTCGCCGCAGGTGGCCATGGCCTCCCAGGGTGAAGGCAGCAACGGCGGATTCGGTTCCGCCTCCGGCGGCGGCATCGGTTCCGGCATCGGTGGCGGCCTCGGACCTGGCACCGGCGGCGGCTATGGCGGCGGCGTCATGAGCGTGGGCGGCGGCGTCACGGCTCCGCAACTCATCCATTCGGTCGAGCCGGAGTTCACCGAGCAGGCTCGCGCAGCTCGACTGCAGGGTCAGGTGGCCATTCAACTGATCGTGGACGCCAACGGCAATCCGGAAGACATGCAGGTCGTCCACCACCTGGGCATGGGCCTGGACGAGAAGGCGATGGAAGCCGTCCGTCAGTATCGCTTCCAGCCCGCCATGTTCCACGGCCGCGCCGTCCCGGTGCGTTTGATCGTCGAGGTGAATTTCCACCTTTTCTGATCGCTGCCTTTTCTCCTCCCCAACTCGCGGCGGAGCCCCTCGTGGCTCCGCCCTTCTTTTTTCTCCTGGCTCCGGTGGAAAGTGCGCTTGACATGGCGCGCGAGCATTGCTACGCTGTCATGGAAAGTTAACTTGACATGGAGCCCACGATCCAAAACCGCGTTCGGGAGATGCGACTGGCCAGGGAACTGACCCAGGAGCAACTGGCGGATGCGGTCGGCGTTTCGCGGCAGAGCATTAACTCCATCGAGCGCGGCCGCTACGTTCCCAGCCTGCCATTGGCCCTGCTGCTGGCTCGGGCGTTTCGCTGTCCTGTCGACGACATTTTTGTTCTGGAGAAGAAGCGATGAAGATTCCCCTGATTGGCGTGAACATCGACGAGCGGTTTCTGGAGCATCGCCGCCGTTCCACCAGCCTGGCTTCGATAGCGGGCGCCTTCACCGCGGGAGGCATTTGGGAATACGACTGGTTCGCGCGGCATTTCTGCAACTGGGCATTGCTCTGGGTCATTCTCGCCATGTTCGTGGTGAAGTTCTCCGCCATGGCCTGGTACCACTTCACCGACTGAGCCGATTCGAGGAGATTCGATCATGTGCCTTCTTGCCTATGACAATGACAGCCATTCCCGCGCACGCGTCCGCCGCGGACTCGCCGCGACGGCGATTCTGCTCCTCGTCATGTCCCTCGTCATCGGGTTCCTGCACCCGCAGCCAGGACCGGATGCCAATCTGTTCGATTTTCTCCGCGGATTGACCCTGGGGATCGGTCTCATCTTCAGCATCACCGCCTTTACGCTCTGCGCGCGACGGCCGCGGAGCCAGAGCCAGGGCTGAAGGCGGGGCGCGGCCGTGCCGCTGTTGCGCGGTGCCGAAGAAGGCGCCGCAAGCAGGGCTACCGCCCGCTGTCTTCGCCGACCTTCAGGACCGCCAGGAAGGCTTCCTGCGGGATGTCGACCTTGCCGATGCGCTTCATCCGCTTCTTGCCCTCTTTCTGTTTCTCCAGCAGCTTGCGTTTTCGTGAGATGTCGCCGCCGTAGCACTTGGCGAGCACGTTCTTGCGCAGGGCGGAGACCGTTTCGCGGGCGATGACCTTGGCGCCGATGGCCGCCTGGATGGCCACCTCGAACTGCTGGCGGGGAATCAGCTCTCGCATTTTCGAGACGAGCGCGCGCCCCCGGTCGTAAGCAAAGTCGCGATGGACGATGATCGACAGCGCGTCCACCGGCTCGCCGGAGACAAGAATGTCCATCTTCACCATGGGCGATTCCCACGTGCCGGACAAGTGGTAATCGAGCGAAGCGTAGCCGCGGGAGACGGATTTGAGCCGGTCGTAGAAGTCCAGCACGATCTCATTGAGCGGCAGCTCGTAGGTCAGCATCACGCGCGTCGAAGACACGTATTCGAAGTTCTTCTGCCGCCCGCGCTTTTCCTCCACCAGCTTCAGGATGCCGCCGACGTATTCCTCATTCGTCAGGATCGTCGCCGTGATCATCGGCTCCTCAACCTTCTCGATCTCGCTGGGATCGGGCCAGCGCGAGGGATTGTCGACTTCGATGATCGACCCGTCGGTGAGATGGATCCTGTAGCGGACGCTGGGCGCGGTGGTGATCAGGTCGAGGTCGAACTCGCGCTCCAGGCGCTCCTGAATGATCTCCATGTGCAGCAGGCCCAGAAAACCGCAACGGAAGCCGAAGCCGAGCGCAACGGAACTTTCGGGTTCGAAGAAAAAGGACGAGTCGTTGAGTTTGAGTTTTTCCAGAGCGTCGCGCAGCAGCGTGTGCTCGTGGGAATCGACGGTGTAGATGCCGGCAAAAACCATCGGCTTGATCTCTTCAAAGCCGGGCAGGGCTTCCGCAGCAGGGCGGCTGTCTTCGGTGATGGTGTCGCCCACGCGGGTATCCGCGACGTTTTTGATCGTGGCGACGAAGAAGCCGACTTCGCCGGCGGAAAGCTCCTCGATTTCGACAGGCTTGGGAGTGAGCACGCCCATGGACTCGACGTCGAACACCTTGCCGTTCCACATGAGGCGGATCTTCATCCCTTTGCGCATTCTGCCGTTGACGATGCGAGCCAGCACGATCACGCCGCGATAAGGATCGAACCACGAATCGAAGATCAGCGCCTGCAGCGGAGCTTCAGCGTCGCCTTTGGGTGGAGGCAGACGTTGCACGATCGCTTCCAGGATCTCCGGCACGCCCTGGCCCGTTTTCGCGCTCACCAGGATGGCGGTCGACGCATCCAGTCCCACGGTTTGCTCGATCATCTCCTGCGTGCGCGGAATATCGGCGCTGGGCAGATCGATCTTATTGATGACCGGGATCATCTCGAGCCCGTGGTTGATCGCCAGATAGGCGTTCGCCAGCGTCTGAGCCTCCACCCCCTGCGAGGCGTCCACCACCAGCAGTGCGCCTTCGCAGGAAGCGAGCGATCGGGAAACCTCGTACGAAAAATCGACGTGGCCTGGCGTATCGATCAGGTTCAGCTGATACAGCTCGCCGTCCCGCGCGGGGTAATTCATCCGGACGGAATGCGCCTTGATCGTGATCCCGCGCTCGCGCTCCAGGTCCATGGCGTCCAGCACCTGCGCGTGCATCTCGCGCGCGGTGAGCGCCCCGGTCAGCTCCAGCAGACGGTCTGAGAGCGTGGACTTCCCATGATCGATGTGCGCGATGATCGCGAAATTCCGTATGTGCCTGCTGTCCATGGAGAGCCATTCCGCCGCGTCCGCCCCCTGGGCGCAGCGATTGACCTGCGAGGAGAAGTCCGTCGGAAGCCTCAGTTTACCATCGGCAATAACCGCTTCAGGGCCATACAATAGACATGCCCGTCCTACGTTCAGATGGCAGCGAAACCAGTTTTTCTCGCCGGCAGCCTGGCTGTGCTCCTCGCTCTCACGGGCTGTCCTTCGCAGCCCGCCTCGACGCATCTCCCGGCAAAGGCCACGGCTCCTCCGCTTCAGCAGAGTACTGCCCAGGCGGCCCAGCCGGCTCCCGCTCCCGAGCCGCAGGCGCCTCAGTCCCAGCCACCAACGGCGGCAGCGCAAACAAAGCGCGACAGCGATCTGATCGCCTCTGTCGAGAAGGCCTACCATGCCGGCCTGGACAATTATCAGCAGGGACAACTGGCCGCCGCACGGGCGAACTTCGACTACGCCGTTGACCTGATGCTGCGCTGCAATTGCGACCTCCGCCAGGATCAGACTCTCTCCGACGAATTCGACCGCATTGTGGACGCCGTGAATACCCTGGAGATGGATGCGCTGCGCCAGGGCGGCGTGCAATCCGCGCAGGCGGAATCCCCCGTCGACGTGGCGGGAAACATCATCGCGCCCGCGAATGCCAACGTCACGGCGGCTGCGACCGCGGAACTGAAAACGACTCACTCCGACCTGCCGCTGGTGATGAACCCGTACGTGGCCGCGTACATCGACTTCTTCTCCAACAGTCCTCGCGGCCACGCATCCCTCGTCGACTCGCTGGAGCGGATGGGCCGCTATAAGACGATGATCCAGGGCGTGCTGCGGCAGAACGGCCTGCCGGAGGACCTGATCTACCAGGCCGTGGCCGAGTCGGGATTCCGGCCCCAGATCGTCAATCGGCGCTCCGGCGCGGGCGGCATGTGGCAGTTTATGCCCTGGGGCACGTATGGGCTGGCGCACAATGCGCTGGGTGGATCAGCGCTTCGATCCTGTGGAATCGACGCAAGCGTATGCCCGTGAAATCAAGGCGAACTACGATCAGTTTGGCGACTGGTATTTGGCCATGGCCGCCTATGACTGGGGCGCCGGGAACGTGCAGCGGGCCGTGCAACGCACCGGATACGCCGATTTCTGGCAGCTCTATCAGCGCAATAACCTGCCCCAGGAAACCAAGAACTACGTCCCGATCATTCTCGCCGTCACCATCATGGCGAAGAATCCGAAGCAATATGGGCTGACCGACCTCACGCTCGATCCGCCGCTGGTGACCGATACCGTTACGACCGACTACGAAGTCAACCTGCGCCTGGTCGCGGACATCGTGGGCGTCCCGGTGCAGGAAATCGAAGGCTTGAATCCCAGCCTTCTGCGCATGAGCACGCCGCCGGATGATGCTTTCGACTTGAAATTGCCTGCGGGCACGGGTCCCGTCTTCCAGAAGGAGATTGCCGAGATTCCCGTGGACAAGCGGCGCTATTGGCGGCTGCAGCCGGTGAAAGCCGGGGACACGCTGGAGAGCGTGGCCCGCACCTGGCACGTCACCGTCCGCGATCTGGCATTTGTGAACCAACTCAGTCCGGACGCCGACCTTACCGGCACGGACGCTCTGGTGATCCCGGTGGCTCCCACCAGCGAGCCGCTGCGCGGCGCGCTGTATCGCGTCCGCCGCGGCGACAGTCTCGTTACCATCGCGGACCGCTTCGGCGTCACGCTGGCGCAGTTGCGCCGGTGGAACCATCTTCGCGGTAATGCCATTGCTCCCGGGCGCAGCCTGTACGTTGCCGAGCCGGCGCATGTGTATGCGCGCAGCCGTCGGCGAGGCACGCACACGCGCCGGAAATCCAGTAGAGCCTCCCACAAACCCGCCAAGAAGCGCACCAGTTAGAGCCGCGAAAATTTCCTTGCCGCCAGCGGACTCTCGTACACTCTTAGCACGTCTCTGAAGGAATCCAATGTCTTTTTACGTCATCGTCCTCGTCGCGATTGTGGTCACCCTGCTGGCGGTCTCGTTGGCGCGCGTAGGCGGGGTGAAGACGAAGGCGGATTATCTGGTGGCGGGCCGCTCGCTGCCAGCCTTTGTCCTCATCTTCACGCTGCTTTCTTCCTGGATCGGTTCCGGCTCCCTGCTGGCCGGCGCCGAGGCCGCCTATCACCACGGCTTTGCCGCGTTGTGGCTGGCTGCGGGCGGATGGTTTGGGCTGCTGCTCATTTATTTCATCGCGCCGCGCGCGCGGAGATTCGCGCAATTCACCATTCCCGACCTGCTGGAGGCGCGGTATAGCCAGACCACGCGCGTTTTGGGCGTGATCGCCATCCTCTTTGCCTACACCGGCATTACCAGCTATCAGCTCATCGGCGGCGGAGACATCCTGCACCTCGTCTTTCCGGCGACGATCTCGCCGCTGCTCGGCAAATACATCATGGCGGCCTTCGTCATCGCGTTCACCGCCATCGCGGGCATGGCCTCGGTCGCGTACATGGACGTTGTGATCGGCCTGCTCGCCACCATTACCATGTGCGTGTCTCTGCCGTTCCTCGTGCATTCCGCAGGCGGCTGGAGCGGCGTCACGCACGTGCTGCCGGCCACGCATTTTCAGGTGCTGGGCGACTTCACCTTTGTGGGCGCCATGGAACTGATGATCCCCCCGCTGCTGCTTATGCTCGGCAATCAGGCGATGTATCAGAAATTCTTCTCCGCCAAATCCGAGCGGGACGCGCGCGTCGCGGTCGTCGGCTGGATCATCGGCACCACCATTCTGGAAACCGTCATCGTGGCGATCGCCGTGGCGGGGTCGGCCCTCTTCCGGCATGGCGAAATTGCGCAGCACCCGCGCGAGATCATCGCCTACACCGCCATGCACGGCCTGCCCGCGCTGCTCGGGGCGCTGCTGATGGGCGCGGTCTTCGCCAAGATCATGTCCACGGCGAATAATTTTCTCTTCTCGCCGGCAACGAATCTCATCAACGACGTCTACCTCCGCTATATTTCGCCGAACGCGTCGAACAAGCGCATCCTGCTGGTCTCGCGGCTCACCGTGGTGCTGCTCGGCGTCTGGGCTCTCTACCAGACCATGAGCGTCACCAACGTGCTGCAGCAAACGCTGTATGCCTACACGGTCTACTCCGCTGCGTTGACGCCGGTCATTCTGGCTGCGTTCTACTCGAAGCGAGCGAACGCCGCGGGCGCGGTGACGGCCATTGGACTCGGCACCTTCATCACGGTTCTGTGGAACATCGCGTTCCCCGATGGGAACGTCTCGCACTGGATCGTCCGCGCAGGCGTCACACCGCACCTTGCGGCACAACTCGCGCAGCACGATGCGATCTTCCCGGCGCTGGTGGTTGCTGTGCTCGGATTGGTGATCGTCAGCGCGCTGACGGCTCCGCCGAGCGCGGAGAAGGTTGCGCTGTTCCATGCAGGAGCGGCGAAATCGGAAGCTGCGGCTGGCTAAGCTACTGAGAACTGCTTCCGGATCAGATCCAGCGCCTCTTCCTTCGTCCGAGCCCGCCCTTCCAGTTGCGCATCCTCGGCGATCGCCAGCATCTCCTTAAACTGCGGGCCGGGCGGATAACCCGCCGCGATCAGATCGCGCCCGGTGACGAGCAGCGTCGGGCGCACTTCTTCGTCGGGCATCTCCGCGCGCCGCCGCTTCGCGAATTCGTAGAGACTCAGATCGCCGTGGCTGGAGAGGCAATCGAGCCGGTGCAGCGCCAGGTGCTCGTCGAAATGCGGCAGCCGGAAGAAGCGTTTCAGCGTCGATTGCTTCATCTTCTCCACGTCGCCAAAGCGCATGTGGTTCTCCACCAGGCTGAGGATCTGCGCGCAGTCCTCATTGGAGAAACGCAGGCGGCGCAGGATTTCATGCGCGATGCGAACGCCAATCTCCACGTGCCCATTGAAGCGAATGCGATCCGGCGGCTTGTGCGAGAACGTCGCAGGCTTGCCCACGTCGTGCAGCAGCGCGCCCCAGGCCAGCGTGGGCGATACGCCGGCGGGCAGCTTCTCCAGCAGCAGCAGGGTGTGAATCCATACGTCGCCTTCGGGGTGATACTCCGGCGGTTGCTGCACGCCATGCAGCCGTTCGATCTCGGGCAGCACCTCACGCAGCAGGCCGGTTTCATCCAGCAGTTCGAAGGCGCGCCGCGCGTGGCCTTCGGTCAGCATCCGGGTCAGCTCGTCGCGCACGCGCTCCCGGCTCACCTGGGCGATGCCCCGCGCGAGTTCGCGAATCGCCCGCGCCGTCGCCGGCTCAATCGTGTACTCGAAGCGCGCGGCAAAGCGCACCGCCCGCATCATGCGCAGCTTGTCTTCCTCGAAGCGCCGATGCGGCTCGCCGATGGCGCGCACGATTCCGTCACGCAGATCATTCTGTCCGCCGACATAATCCAGGAGTGCCGACGTCAGATTGCAGGTTTCCCGCTGCACCACCGGGTCCAGCATCATCCCATTGATGGTGAAGTCGCGCCGCAGCACATCCTCGCGCGCGCTCGTCGAAAAGCGCACCTCCGCGGGATGCCGTCCGTCGAGATAGACGCCGTCGCTGCGAAACGTCGCCACTTCGGTGACAATTTCCTCGCCTTCCACGTCGTCGCAGACCAGGATCACGCCGAAATGGGCGCCCACGGCAAACGTGCGGGGAAACAGACTCAGCACCGCGTCCGGCTGGGCGCTGGTGGCCACGTCGAAATCCTTGGGGATGAAGCCGAGCAGCAGGTCGCGCACGCAGCCGCCGGCAAAATAAGCCTCATAGCCTGCCGCGCGCAACCGGTCGACGATGCGCTCTGCCGCGATCTGGGCCGCTGTTCTCGTCACGTCGACCGCCGCTCCATTTCCGGCAACCGCGCCTTCGCCACGCCGCACGAAGGTGGGATTCGGCGCCCGATTCGGCGGCTGCTACCATCGTTCGCAGCATGAGCACCGCGCCGCAACCGGCCGTTCCCGCCGCACCACAACCGACGTGGAGCGCGCGTGTCCTTAGTTTACCGGTGCTGATGGGCGTGGGCCTGATGGCGCTGCTCGTGTACCTCTCGTGCCCGGGGGGCGGGCCGTGCACGACGGTCGCCGACCCGGACATCTGGGGCCACTTGCGCACCGTGCGGCATCTGGTCCAGACCGGGCACTTCCTCCGCGTCGATGCCTGGACTTTCACCGTCGCCGGTCTGCCGCGGATCAACTTCGAGTGGGGTGGCGAAGTGCCCTACTACTTCGCCTGGCTATGGCGCGGCGATTTCGGCCTCTATCTCGTCACCATTCTGACGTTCGGCGCAACCATCCTCGGTGTCTACTGGCTGGGATGGATGCGCTCCGGCAACTGGAAGGCCTCGTTCGCCGCCTCCATTGCGGCCGCGCTGATGGCCACCGTTTCGCTCGCGCCGCGCACGCTGCTCCTCGGATGGCTTTTCCTTGTGATTGAACTAGCCGTGCTGTGGAGCTTCCAGAAAGGCAGCGACTTCACGCTCTGGCTGCCACCGCTTTTCCTGCTTTGGGCGAACGTGCATGGCTCCTGGTTCATCGGCTTCGTGCTCATGGTTCTGTTCTTCGCGTGCGGATGGTTCGAGTTCCACTGGGGCGAAATCTTCTGCGCTCGCTGGACCGCGCCGCAGAAGCGCAGGATCGTGGCCGTGACCGCAGCCAGCTTTGCCGCGCTCTTCATCAATCCCTGGGGATGGCGCATCGTCGCGTATCCGCTCGATGTTGCGTTCCGCCAGCAGACCACCATGCAATATGTGGCTGAATGGGCCAGCCTCGACTTCCACGCCTTTCGCGGCAAGTTCGTCCTTGCGGTTTTCCTTCTTCTTGCCGTGCTCCAGTTCGTTCGTCCGCGTCGCTGGAGCCTTCAGGACCTGTTCTTCGCCCTCATTGGCATCTACGGCGCGCTCACCTACATGCGCTTCCTCTTTCTGGGCGGAATCCTGCTGGCGCCGCTGCTCGCCGTCAGCCTCGCGCCCACCGGGGAAGGGAAGCCACGCCTCGCCTCCCGCGGAGAGCAGTGGATCAACGCCGCCGCCATCGCTGCGCTGCTGGCGTTCATCGGCCTGCACGCACCATCGCAGCAGCAACTTCAGGCCGGCGTGGCCGAAACCTTTCCTCAGCACGCTATCCCTTTTGTGCGCACACTCGCCGGCAAGGGAAACGTCTTCAACGATGTGAACTGGGGCGGCTATTTCGAATGGAACGCTCCCGAAGTGAAGGAATTTGCTGACACGCGCGTGGATATCTTCGTCCACCAGGGCGTGATGCAGGACTACCTCCGCGCCACACAACTGCACGACACCTTCGCAATCTTCGACAAATACCGCATCCAGTACGTCCTGCTGGATCAGGGAAATCCCGCGGCCTACCTGCTGGCGCGCAGCCCGCAATGGGAGACGGTTTACCACGATGCTCAGGCGGTGATCTTTGAGCGGGCACACTGAAACGGCCATGAGCGCGCAGATTCCGCCAGTCCTGACGCCCCCGAAGCGCGCCTCGTGGAGCGCGCGGCTCTTCAGCTTTCCGGCGGTCATGGGGCTCGCCCTCATCGCAATGCTGTTTGCCTGGGCGAACCAAGCCGGCCGCGGCGCTTCCGTTGCCGATCCCGACATCTGGTGGCATCTGCGGAATGCGGCCGATCTGCTGCACACCCGGCATTTTCCCCATACCGCTCCCTGGACCTTTACTGTGGCGGGTCAGCCCTGGATGAATGGCGAGTGGCTGGCCGAGCTGCCGTACTACTTTGCTTATCGCGTGCTGGGCGATCGCGGCCTCTTCCTGGTGACCATGCTCGTGACCGGCGCGATCGTGCTCAGCATCTACGGGCTGGCGCGCATGCGCTGCGGAACCTGGCGCGGCGCGTTTCTGGGAGCCGTGGCCACCGCGGCGTTCGCGACGGTTTCGCTCGCCCCGCGCACACTGCTGTTTGGATGGCTCTGCCTGGTGGCGGAACTGGCCGTGCTCTGGAACCTCGAGAAAGGCCGCGACTATACAGCGTGGCTGCCCATTGTCTTTCTCTTCTGGGTGAACGCGCATGGCTCCTGGTTCGTCGGATTTGTGCTGATGCTGGTGTACTTCGCCGGCGGCTGGATGGAGGGTACCTGGGGCGACGTCTACGCCCGCCGCTGGACTCCGGCGCAAAAGCGCAAGGTGCTTGCGATCACCGCCGCCAGCCTGGCCGCGCTCTTCGTGAATCCCTATGGATGGCGGCTGGTCGCCTACCCGCTCGACGTGGCGTACGGGCAGAACCTGATGATCCAGTCGGCAGCGGAGTGGTCCAGCCTCGACTTTCACAGCCTCCGCGGCAAGGTCGTGCTGGCGGTGTTCGCTCTGATGGCCATCCTGCAGTTGGTGCGCCGCTGTCGCTGGAGCGTGCAGGACCTGGCGTTCGCCCTCATTGCGGTTTATGGCGCGTTCGCGTATGTCCGCTTCACCTATCTCGCCGGCATTCTGCTCGGGCCCATGCTGGCGATTCTTGTGAGCCGCGGCGCGGAACCGCCTCCCCAGCAGCGCCGCTCGATGCTCAACGCGCTGGTGATGGCGCTCATGCTCGTCTACATCGTCATTTCCGCGCCTACCGAGCGCCGGCTGCGCGCCGCCGATGCGGCTGAGTTTCCCACGAAGGCGATCCCTTACGTGCGAACGCTCGCCGGGCAGGGCAATCTCTTCAGCGATGTGAACTGGGCCGGATACCTTGAGTGGAATGCGCGAGACGTGAACGAGTTTGCCGACACTCGATACGATGTCTTCGTCCACCGTGGCATCATGAGCGACTATCTGCGAGCCACCACCCTCCACGGCACCCTCGCGGTGCTGGACCAATACCAGATTCGGTACGTTCTGCTGCCGAAGGATGCGCCCATGGCGTATCTGCTGGCGCACAGTGCGGGCTGGATCACGAAGTATGACGATGGACAGGCGGAGATCTTTGAGCGCGCCCGCTAACTCCGCCGTGTCGCCGCCACTGCGCCAGAGTTGGGCCTGGCGGCTCTTTAGCTTGCCTCTCGTGCTGGGTCTGCTGCTGATATTCGTCTTGTTCTCTTCCGGTGCGAGCCGCAGCCTTGCCGATCCGGATATCTGGTGGCACCTCCGCAACGCTTCCGATCTGCTGCACGCCAGGCATTTCGTCCGGGTAGATACCTGGACGTTCACGGTGGCGGGCCAGCCGCGCGTCAATTTCGAGTGGCTTGCCGAGCTGGGGCTCTACGGCGCGTACCACTGGTTCGGCAACCTGGGTCTCTACTGGGAGATGATGTTGCTTTCCTCAGCCATCATCCTCGGGGTCTTTGGCCTTTGCTGGATGCGCTCGCGCGACTGGGTGGCGGCATTTCTCGCCTCGCTCGTTGCCGTTGAATTCTCCGTAGTCTCGCTGGCGCCGCGCACTCTCCTCTATGGCTGGTTGTTCCTGGTCGTCGAACTGGCAATCCTGTGGGGAGTGCGGGAAGGCCGCGACCACACCGCCTGGCTGCCGCTGCTCTTCTGCGTCTGGATTAACGCGCACGGCTCGTGGTTCATCGGCTTCGCGCTGATGATCCTCTTCTTCGCGTGCGGATGGATCGAGGGGGAATGGGGGCGGGTTTACGCCACGCGCTGGTCGTCTCAGCAAAAACGCAAATTCCTGCTGGTGGCCGTGGCCAGCTGTGCCGCTCTGGCCATCAATCCTTACGGCTGGCGGATGGTGGCTTATCCCTTCGACGTCGCATTCCGGCAAAAGGGAACGCTCGATTACATCACGGAATGGGCGAGCCTGAACCTGCATGCATCCCTTGGCAAAGAGGTGCTGGCCATCCTGCTCGGCTTTGCCGTTTTGCAGCTCCTGCGCCCGCGCCGCTGGCCGCTGGAGGATTTGCTGTTCGCGATGATCGCCGTCTACGGCGCCTTCACCTACGTGCGTTTCGTTTACCTGGCCGGAATCCTGATTGCTCCCCTGCTGGCCATCGATCTGAAATTTGGCATCGCCGCCGATGCCAACCACGCGCCTCGGCCCCTGCGGGGTGCGTTTGCCGTTGCGTCGGTGATCCTGCTGGCGCTCACGGCCACCGAAGTTCCCACCGCGCGCCAGCTCCAGGCTGGCATCGCCGCGTATTTCCCACAGAAGGCTGTGCCGTACCTCCAGTCGCTTTCCGGCGAAGGAAACCTCTTCAACGAATTCAACTGGGGCGGCTATCTTGAGTGGGAAGTTCCGCAAGCGAAGACTTTCATCGATCCACGCGTGGACATCTTCGTCCATCTCGGGGTCATGCAGGACTACGCACAAGCGGTCTACGGCCAGAAGACCTTCGCGGTTCTCGACAAATACGATATCCGCTACGCTCTGCTGCGGCAAGGCAGCCCCATGGCCTATTTGTTGGAGCACAACGCCGGCTGGAAGGTCACATGGCAGGACCAAAAGGCGCTCGTCCTGGAACGCGTGCAGGCGCTATCCGGCGCGCCCGCGATCCGTTGACTACCATGGAGTTATGGCGGGCCTGATCCTCGGTATTGAAACCTCCTGCGACGAAACCGCGGCGGCCGTAGTGCGCGAGGGCAGGGAAATCCTCTCGAATGTCGTCGCCTCCCAGATTGCAATCCACTCGCCTTATGGCGGCGTGGTTCCCGAGCTGGCCTCGCGCGAGCATTTGCGCAATATACTGCCGGTCGTGCGCGCCGCGTTGGATCAGGCTGGCGTAACGTACCAGGATCTCGCCGCCGTCGCCGTGACCGAAGGTCCCGGCCTGGCTGGCGCGCTGCTGGTGGGCATCAGCTTTGCCAAGTCCCTGGCCTTCGCGATCGAGAAGCCTCTCATCGCCGTGAATCATCTCGAAGGGCACATCCACGCGGTGCTGCTGGAGGAGGCCCGGCGTCAGACGAGCGATGACGAACTGCGCTCCGGACGGCAAGTTCTGGCGCTCGTGGTCTCCGGCGGCCACACCCATCTCTATCTGGCCGAAGCGCAGGAATCCGTCTGGTCGTACCGCAATGTGGGCCGCACCGTCGACGATGCGGCCGGCGAGGCCTTCGACAAGGTCGCGAAGTTGCTGGGGCTCGGCTATCCCGGCGGCCCGTGGATCGATGTGCTCGCGCCGCACGGCAATCCGGAGGCGGTCCCATTTTCCTTCGCGCAGATCAAGGCCAAGGTGCACCGCAAGGGTGAACCGGGCGCGCTGGATCCGGCGACGGCGACGTACTTCTCCTACAGCGGGATCAAGACGGCCGTCCTGCGCTACACGCATGTGCACGAGCTGGAACCCTCCATCGAGGCTCGCCGCGCAGCGCTGGCCGCCATGCCTGACGCCGGGCCCGCCGCCGCACTGCCTCTCTGCGATCGTCGCACGCTGGACCTGATCGCCTCCTTCCAGCGCTCCGTCGTCGACGATCTGCGGCGGAAGACCTTCCGCGCCGCCGAGCAGTTCGGCGTCGATCGCGTGCTCGTCTCCGGCGGAGTGGCCGCCAACCGCGAGCTGCGCGTGCGCTTCACCGCCGAAGCCGCCGAGCGCAATCTGCCCATTGCCTTTCCGTCGCTGTCGCTGTCAACCGACAACGCTGCCATGATCGCGGCAGCCGCCTGGCCGAAGTTTGTCGCCGGCGAGGTCGCGCCGGAAGGGCTGACCGCGGAACCGTCGCTGGCCCTAGGCGGCAAGCCCCGCTGATAAACTGAAGGCGGCGAATGACCGAACAGAATCAGCAAATTGGCGGCAAGACAGCCTTGATCTCCGGCGAAACTGCGTCTACCCCCGCATCTTCCGCCGAGCTGCCCACGCCGCGCCTCTACAACACGCTGACCGCTCGCGTGGAAGACCTGGTCGCGTCGGACGGCAAAGCCTTGCGCATGTATGCCTGCGGCCCCACCGTCTACGACTACGGCCACATCGGCAACTTTCGCACCTTTCTCCAGGTGGATGTGCTGCGGCGCTTTCTGCGCCTGCGCGGCATCGAGGTTCGCCACGTGATGAACGTGACCGACGTCGACGACAAAATCATCCGCAACGCGGCGGCGGCCGGCGTGTCCATCGCCGACTACACGCGCAAATACGAGCAGGCGTTTTTCGAGGACCTCGACGCGCTGCAGGTGGAGCATCCGGAGATTGTGGCGCGCGCCACCGAGCACATTCCCGCGATGATCTCGCTGATCCAGCGGCTCGCCGCGCAGGATATTGCCTATCGCACCGAGGATGGCTCGTGGTATTTCCGCATCGCGCGCTTTCCCGAATACGGCAAGCTCTCGAAGAAGGATTTCGAGGGCATCAACGACGGCGCCCGCATCGATCTGGACGAGTACGAGAAGGATTCCGCGCGCGATTTCGCGCTGTGGAAAGCGCCGAAGCCCGGCGAGCACAAGTGGGAGACGGAACTCGGGCCCGGCCGTCCTGGCTGGCACATTGAGTGCAGCGCCATGGCCATGCAGTATCTGGGCGACAGCTTCGATCTGCACGCTGGCGGCGAAGACCTGATGTTCCCGCACCACGAGAACGAGATTGCGCAGTCGGAATCGGCCTCGCACCACACCTTCGCGCGGCACTGGTTCCACGTGCGCTTTTTGCTGGTCGAGAATCGCAAGATGTCGAAGTCGGAGGGGAACTTCTATACGCTGCGCGACCTGCTGCTGCGCGGTTACAAGCCTTCGGCGATTCGCATGCTCCTCATCTCCGTGCCCTATCGCCAGCAGCTCAATTTCACGTTCGAAGGACTGGCTGCGGAAACCGTCGCCGTCGAGCGGCTGCGCAATTTCCGCGATCGCGTGGTCTCAACGCGCTGGCCGGAGCGCTCCGCGGCAAACGGCGCTGCCAGCGAAGTGACGGAGGCCGCGCGGGAGGCGAAGGCGGGTTTCATGGCCGCGCTCGCCGATGATCTGAACACCGCAGAAGCGCGCGCCGCGATTTTCGACATGGTGCGCTTCGTGAACGCCCGCGCCGATGCCGGGCAGTTCTTCGCCAGCGACAAGGCTGAGGTGCTGGACGCGCTCAACACCTTCGACCGCGTCTTCGCAGTGCTCGACGATCACGATGAGCAGTGGACGCGCTTCACGCTGGAATGGGCCGAGCGCGAAGGCCGTCTCAACGAGGCTGCGCCGGAAGTTCGCGCCCGGCTCGAGCTCTCCGACGAGCAAATCCAGGCGCTGGTGGAGGAGCGAACGCAGGCCAAGCGCGCCCGCAACTTCGCCCGCGCCGATCAGATTCGCAATGATCTCGCCGCGAAGGGCATTGTGCTCGAAGATTCCAAAGACGGCGTGCGCTGGAAGCGGAAGTAGCGGCGAAACCCTTCGGCGCGCGGCACGCACCACGGTAATTTGAATCACATTCTTACGCCCAGTATTCTGTTTTCAGGTCATATTCTGCGAGGGAAAACCCGCAATTCTCGCCGGCGAACATCCCGGCACAACCTGTTTCCAAACCAGGGAGAGAGGACGCAATGCGAATTGGTGTGTTGACGGGCGGCGGAGACTGCCCCGGTCTGAATGCGGTCATTCGTGCGGCTGTGCGTAAAGGCATCATTCATTACGGCGATGAATTCGTCGGATTCCTGGAAGGCTGGCGCGGCGTCCTCGACAACGCGACCGTCCCGCTGACGCTGGAGAAGGTCGATTGGATCCTCACCGAGGGCGGCACCATCCTGCGCACCTCCCGCACCAACGTCCGCAAAATCGAGGGCGGCATTGAAAAGTGCGTGGCGACGCTGAAGGCCAACAAGCTGGACGCCCTGATCGCGATCGGCGGCGACGACACGCAGTCCGTCACGAATGCGCTCATCCAGGCCGGCGTGCCCGGTGTCGGCGTTCCCAAGACCATCGACAACGACCTGAACGGCACCGATGTCTGCTTCGGCTTCGACACCGCCGTGATGATCGCCACCGAAGCCGTCGACCGCCTGCACACCACCGCGGAATCGCACAGCCGCGTGATCGTCTGCGAGGTGATGGGCCGCGACGCGGGCTGGATCGCCCTGACGGCCGGCGTGGCCGGCGGCGCGCACGCCATCCTGGTTCCGGAAAAGCCCATCGACCTGGATCACGTCTGCGCCATCCTGAAGCACAACTACGACCACGGCAAAAAGTACGGCATCGTCGTCGTGGCCGAAGGCGCCAAGCTGCCCGATTCCGGCGAACAGGCCACGAAGGGCACCCAGGTCGACGCCTTCGGACACGCGCGCCTCAGCGGCATCGCCGAGCACCTGGCCGAACTGATCGAACAGCGCACCGGCTATGAGACGCGCTCCGTGAACCTGGGCCACACCCAGCGCGGCGGCACGCCGACGGCCTACGACCGGATGCTCGGCGACCCGCTACGGTCTGGCGGCCATCGACCTCGTCCACCAGGGCAAGTTCGGGCGGCTGGTCGTGCTGCGCGGAACGAAGATCGAGGACATCCCGCTGGCCGAAGCCATCGCCAAAAACCGCACCGTCGACGACAGCTTCCTGAAGATCATCAGCGGGCTCGAGCCGAAGTTGTAAGGCGGGGTTACGGGATACGGCTCACCGGATCGACGCAGTCATAGCCCAGCCGGTGTCTGGACCGTAGCCCGTTACCGTGCCCTCGATGTTGGCCTTTGGGGTACCCCCCGCTGCAAATCCTTGTTGGTTTGCCCCTCGGACCTGTGGTATACAAGGCGTGCTGCGATGAAAGCCGCCTCCGTCCAATCCGTCGAGGTCCGCGAGGTCATGGATATCCGCCAGGCCGCGCACTATCTCGGCATCAGCGCAGATAGCCTCTATCGCTATGCAGCCACAGGGTTTATCCCGGCTTTCCGGATCGGCAACCGCTGGCGCTTTCGCAAGTCGCGGTTGGAGGAGTGGATGGACAGCCGTTCCCAGGAAGCGGACCTTCCCGTGCCCAAGCTCGTGCGCTCCCAAAAGAAGCCCGTCCGCTCCGCCCGGGTGCTGGGGCGCTCCGCGCGCACCGGCTCTTAGCCAGAGGCACACTGGCCCTCAGGCCGGCTCCTTCGCAGCCTTATACCGCTAGCGGCCGTTTCTCGATTTCTTCGCGTGCCCGTCGCCTTTTGGCGCGTGCGCCATCGCTTCCAGGTCCTGGGCCGATTGCGCCATGGCCAGGTGTCGCGTCATCACAGCCCGAGCCTCGTCCGCGTTTCGCGAGCGGATGGCCCGAAAAATCTCCCGGTGCAGATCCGCGGATTCCTTCAGGTCCCTGGAGCGCTCGGCGGTCTTTCGCCGCTCATCGTAGAGAGCCGAGGTGATCGTTTCCATCAGCGCTGCCAGGATGGGATTGCCCGAGGCCTGCGCGATCACGCGGTGGAACCGGATATCGTGAATCAGATACTCTATGGGGTTTCCGACGGTCGCGTACATCTCCGCGACTTCCTCAGAGAGCGCCGCGAAGTGCTGCTCGCGTCCGCGTTCGGCGGCCAGCGCCGCCAGTTCGCTTTCCAGGATGCGCCGCGCCTCGAACATCTGCCACGATTGAAACCCATGCAGCGCGCCCAGCAGGCTCAACGAAGATTTGCCGATCTCCGGCGGACCATCCGCCACAAAGGTGCCCACGCCATGCCGGACGTCCATCACGCCCATCGCCGCCAGATACCCGATGCCGGTCCGCAGGCTGGCCCGGCTGATGCGCAGCTTGCGCGCAAACTCGCGTTCCGGCGGGATTTGGTCGCCCGGCTGCAGGCCCCCGTTCTCGATCATGTTCCGGATGTGGTTGACCACTCGCATGGTCATGTGCGTATCGGTCTTCGCCATGGCGTCTCCCGGGCCCCGAGCGGAACCCCAGTCCTCTTGCCCTTCTGCGTGGCTTTTCCGGCCTGTTCCGGCTCTATTCTTCTGCTATGCACGAAAGTACCACTGTTGCGCGCCCGGGAGCAGTGTACTCTAGTGGTCGGACCTCTCCAGGGTAATGCCCCGAGGGGACAGTCTCGGAGGTCAACCGGAGGCGATGCCGACTGAAGCCATGAATCTCATCCACGACGACCGCCTGTTCCCCGCCAATCCGGTGACGCGCAATCTGGCGCGGCGGCTGTACACCGAGGTCCGCGACCTGCCGCTCATCAGCCCGCACGGTCATACGCAGGCCGCCTGGTTCGCCCAGAACGAGCCGTTCCCCGATCCCGCCAAGCTCTTCGTGCAGCCCGACCATTACATCTACCGGATGCTTTACAGCCAGGGCATCTCCATGGAAGACCTGGAAATCGGCGTCGAGGAACTGAAAGATCCCCGCCGCGTTTGGCGCATCTTCGCCGAGCACTACTATCTGTTCCGCGGCACGCCCACCCGCATGTGGCTCGACTATGCCTTCCAGGAACTGTTCGGCCTGGACGAGCGGCTCTCCGCGGGGACCGCCGACCTGTACTTCGACGTCATCTCCGAGCGCCTGCGCACGCAGGAGTTCCTGCCCCGCGCGCTCTACGAGCGCTTCCGTCTCGAGGTCCTCGCCACCACCGATTCGCCTCTGGACTCGCTGGCCGATCATCAGGCCATTCGCGACTCAGGCTGGAAGGTACGCGGCGCCACGCCGAGGATCCTGCCCACCTTCCGCCCGGACTCGGTCGTGGATCCCGATTTTGCCTCCTTTCAGGAGAACGTCGCGAAGCTCGGCGAGCAGACGCGCGAAAACACCTCGACATGGCCGGGATATCTGAAGGCGCTTGCGCTGACGCGCGAACGATTCAGGAAGATGGGCTGCACGGCCACCGACCACGGTCATCCCACGGCGCACACCGCGCACCTCAGCCCTGACGAAGCTTCTCGCCTCTTCGAGAAAATTGTCACCCGGCGCGCCGATAATGCGCAGAAGGAGCTGTTCCGCGCGCAAATGCTGACCGAAATGGCGCGCATGAGCGTGGAAGACGGCCTGGTGATGCAGCTTCACCCGGGCGCGTTCCGCAATCACAACCACCAGGTCTACGAGCGCTATGGGCGCGACGTCGGGGCAGACATCCCCATGGCCACCGACTACGTCCGCTCGCTGCAGCCGCTGCTCGATCTCTACGGCAACGAGAAGAATTTCACGCTGATCCTCTTCACGCTGGATGAAACCACCTACAGCCGCGAGCTGGCTCCGCTGGCCGGGCACTATCCCTGCCTGCGCCTCGGGCCGCCCTGGTGGTTCCATGACAGCCCGGAGGGCATGCTCCGCTTCCGGGAGCAGGTGACCGAGACGGCTGGCTTTTACAATACCGTCGGCTTCAACGACGACACGCGCGCCTTCCTCTCCATCCCCGCGCGGCACGATGTGGCTCGCCGCATGGATAGCGTCTGGCTGGCGCGTCTCGTCGTCGAGCATCGCCTGGAAGAAGACGAAGCGGTGGAAGTCGCCCGCGATCTCGCGTATAACCTGGTGCGAAAGGCGTATCGGCTCTGAGTTTCCCTTCCGGGCGTTCCTCGGACCGCACCGCGAACGTGAGTGATTGAATGGCGACACGAGGCACGGCATCGGACTCGTTTTTTCAGAGCCTTGGCTCCCGGAGCCGCACATCGCACCAGCGATGGGTGGTCTGCTCGCTCCTGTTCTTTGCCACCGTCATCGCCTACGTCGACCGCGGCGTCATCGCTTATCTCGAGAAGTTCCTCGAGACCATCATTCCCGGCCTCAACAGCGTCCGGTACGGATACATCCTCGCCGCCTTTCAGGTCGCGTATGCCATTGGCATGCTGGTGGCCGGGGGACTGACTGACAAGCTCGGCACGCGCAGAGCATTTGCCATCGCGATCGGCCTGTGGAGCGTCGCCGCCATGCTGCCCGGCGCCGCGTCTTCGGTCCTCGCGTTCGGCATTGCGATGTTCCTGCTCGGCCTGGGCGAAGCGGCCAATTTCCCGGCGTGCATCAAGACCATCGCGGAGTGGTTTCCCAGACGCGAGCGCGCGCTGGCCACCGGCATTTTCAACTCCGGCGCCAACATCGGCAACATTGTCGTACCGCTGGTCGTCCCCACTCTGGTCGTGCTCGTCACCTGGCGGGGAGCTTTTCTCGTCACCGGCGGCTTCGGCATCGTCTGGCTGGTTTGCTGGCTCCTCTACTACCGCCGGCCGGAACTGCACCGCAGCGTTTCCCAATCGGAACTGGACCTGATCCTCAGCGACCCCGCCGAACCGATCGAATCCGTCCCGTGGCGCCGCGTCTTGCCGCTCAAGGAGACCTGGGCCTTCGCCATCGGCAAGTTCCTCACCGACCCCATCTGGTGGTTCTATCTTTTCTGGCTGCCCCGTTATCTGCAGACGACCTTCGGGCTCAGTCTGGCGGCGGACCGGATGCCGCTCGTCGTGATCTACAGCATTTCCACGGTGGGCAGCATCGGCGGCGGATGGATCTCTTCCGCTCTGCTGAAAGCAGGCAGGAGCACCAACGTCTCGCGCAAGACCGCCATGCTGATCTGCGCGCTGTGCGTGTTGCCCGTCTTCACCGCACCCTACATCCATCACCTGTGGGTGGTGGTCGCGCTGGTTGGACTGGCGACCGCGGCGCATCAGGGCTGGTCGGCCAATTTGTTTACGCTCCCCTCCGACGTCTTTCCCAAAGCCGCGGTGGGCAGCGTGATCGGCATCGGCGGCATGTCGGGAGCCATCGGTGGCGCGTTGCTGCAATTGGCCACCGGCTACATCGTCAAATTCACCCACAGTTATGTGCCCATGTTCGTCATCGCCTGCGTCGCCTATCTGCTGGCGCTGATCGTCATCCATGCCATCACGCCGAAGCTGGCGCCGGCGCGGATCCATTCGTGAGGAAAGGAGTGATCGCAGCATGAGCCTCTATGGCAACGTCGGCAGCGCGGACACGGATCTCTCCGGCCAGCAGTTGAACGATCTGCTGGTGGAAGCCCTGGGTAAGCTCGGCCCCCGCAAGCGTGTCCTCATCGTCCCTCCGGATATCACCCGGCTCCATTCCCGCGCCGGCGAGCTGACTCGCTACGCGTGGGAATACTACGGCGACCGCCTCCAGGCCGTGCTGCCCGCACTCGGCACTCACGCCGCCATGTCGCCGGCGCAGATGACCCGCATGTTCGGAGACCTGCCACAGTCGCTCTTCCGCATTCACAACTGGCGCACCGATATTGAAACCCTCGGCGAAGTTCCGGCGGAATTCATCGAAGAGCAGTCGGAAGGGAAACTGCACTACTCCTGGCCGGCGCAGGTGAATCGCCTCATCGCGAGCGGCGGCTTCGATCTCATCCTCTCCATCGGCCAGGTCGTTCCGCACGAAGTGATCGGGATGGCCAACTACAACAAGAACGTCCTGATCGGCGCCGGTGGGCGCGAGGGCATCAACCGCAGCCACTACCTCGGCGCGGTCTACGGCATGGAGCGCATCATGGGCCGCGCCGACAATCCTGTGCGCCGCGTGCTCAACTACGCCTCCGATCGGTTCCTGAAGGACCTGCCCATCGTGTACGTGCACACGGTCGTCGCGCGTGGCGCACACGGCGGCCTCGCCACGCGCGGCCTCTTCATCGGCGACGACGTCGACTGTTTCCAGCGCGCCGCCGGCCTCAGCCTCCAGGTCAACTTCGAGATGCTCGACCAGCCCCTGCGCAAGGCGGTCGTCTACCTCGACCCGCAGGAGTTCCACAGCACCTGGCTGGGCAACAAAGCCATCTACCGCACGCGCATGGCGCTCGCCGATGGCGCGGAGCTCATCATCCTCGCGCCCGCAGTGAAGGAATTTGGTGAGGACCGCACCATTGACGCCCTGATCCGCAAATATGGTTATCACGGCACGCCGGCTACGCTCGAGGCCGTGGCGAAGAACGCCGATCTCGCCGCCGACCTCAGCGCCGCTGCGCACCTCATCCACGGCTCGTCCGAAGGCCGCTTCCGCATCACCTGGTGTCCCGGGCATCTGACGCGCGAGGAAGTCGAGGGCGTCGGTTTTGCTTTCGGAGACCTGAGCGAGATGCAGCGACGCTACGATCCCGCGAAGCTCGCCTACGGCTTCAACACCGTCGACGGCGAAGACATCTTTTTCATTCCCAACCCAGGCCTGGGACTCTGGGCCCATCGCAACCGATTCTCAAGTTGAGGAGTACATGACAACCGCAGTGGAACTTGGCAAATTCTCGATTGGGGTGGGCGACCGTTTCGCCCATCAGGCCAAAGCGCAGTTGCAGGCGTGCATCCAGGCGGCGCGGGCCGGCGTGGATGTGATTCCCGTCTGGAACAAGTCCAACCGTGAGCACAATATCATCGGCTCGGAGCCGTCTTCCGTGCGCGTCGCCGCCGACGCCGCCGTGAAGGCCCTCGGCTGGAACAAGCCGTATTTCTGCGACGCCGATCACATCAACCTGAATACGGTCGATCGCTTTCTGTCTTCCTGCGATTTCTATACCATCGACGTCGCCGATGCCATCGGAAGGCCTGCCTCTTCTGCTTCCATCGAGACGTTTGTCAAACAACACGCGCCTCTCGTCGGCCGCCTGCAACTCGAAGGCGTCAGCGATCCTATCGAGATCACGCCGGAACTGTTGCGCGCCACCGCCGCCAAATTCCTCTTCGCCGTCCAGGAAGCGGGCAAGGTCTACCGCAGGATCGAGGCCGCAAAGGGAAGGGGAAGCTTCATCGCCGAAGTTTCCATGGACGAGACCGACGCCGCGCAAACTTCCGCCGAGTTGCTCATCATCCTTTCTGCCATTGCCGACGAAGGCATCCCGGTGCAGACCATCGCGCCGAAGTTCACGGGTCGCTTCAACAAGGGCGTGGATTACGTCGGCAACGTCGAGCAGTTCCGCCGCGAGATTCAGCTCGATGTCGCCGCCATCGCCTGGGCGGTGCGCCATTTCGGCCTGCCGAAAAACCTCAAGCTCAGCATCCACTCCGGCAGCGACAAATTCTCCATCTACGCGGCCATTCACGAGGCCACGAAGCGCTCCGGGGTCCACCTGAAAACCGCCGGCACCACCTGGCTCGAGGAAATCATCGGCTTGGCGGAAGCAGGCGGCGACGGCCTCGCGCTTGCCAAGGACATCTACGCCGAGGCCTATGAGCACCGCGATGAGCTGTGCGGCCCGTATGCCACCGTCATCGACATCGATCCGGCAAAACTGCCCGCGCCCGCGACCGTGGCCGTCTGGACCTCGCAGCAGTTCACTTCGGCGCTGCGCCACGATCCGCGCTCGCCCGCGTACAACAGCAGTTTCCGGCAGTTGCTGCACGTCGGATTCAAAGTTGCCGCAAAAATGGGCCGCCGCTACCTCGACCTGCTCGAAGCGAACGAGGCGGTGATCGCGAAAAACGTCACCGAGAATCTTTTCGATCGGCACATCGCGCCCGTGTTCCTGGGCAAGCCTGCGCCGTCTGCTATCCTGGAGCACGCGGAGACGAAATGACTCTGAAAAGTTTGCAATTGGACGGCAAGACCGCCGTCGTGATCGGTGGAACGTCGGGCCTGGGGCGCGCCATCAGCCTCGGTCTGGCGGAAGCCGGCGCCGATGTCGTCGCCTCCGCGCGCCGTCAGCAGCAGGTGGAGGAAACCGCCGCTGAAATCGAAAAGCTGGGCCGCAAAACGCTGCGCCTCGCCAGCGACATTCAGGATCGCGCCTCCCTCGAGCGCCTGCTTGCGGAAACTATCAGCCGCTTCGGCAAGGTGGACATCCTCGTCAACTCCGCGGGCAAGATCAAGCGCGCGCCTACGCTCACGTTTCCTGAAGACGAGTGGCGCGACATCATGGACACGAACCTGACCGGCACGCTGCGCGCCTGCCAGGTGTTCGGCGCGCACATGCTGGAGCGCGGCTATGGACGCATCGTCAACATCGCCTCGTTGAACTCCTTCGTCGCGCTCAACGAGGTGGCCGCGTACGCCGCCAGCAAGGCAGCCGTTGCCTCGCTCACCCGCTCGCTCGCGGTGGAGTGGTCGAAGAAGGGTGTTCTCGTGAACGCCATCGCGCCCGGCGTCTTCCGCACCGCGCTCAACGCCGATCTGCTGGACAACACGCCGCGCGGCAAAGAGCTACAGATGCGCACCCCGATGAACCGCTTCGGCAAGACGGAAGAAGTCGTGGGCGCCGCCGTCTATCTCGCTTCCGATGCGGCCTCCTTCGTCACCGGCCAGGTGCTCGTGGTCGATGGCGGTTTCCTCGCCAGCGGCGTGAACCAGTAGTCAGGAACGGTCAGCTAAGAACCGGTCAGCGGCACTCGGCATGAATCCGCCAACATTCCGCTGACCGGCTAACCGCTTACCGCTCCCTAACTGCCTCATCCTAACCGCATCACCCCTGGCCGCTCCCCCTGTCATACTGGTAACAGGCCCTGCCATGCCCCCGAACAACACCATTGCCGTCGCCATGTCCGGTGGAGTCGACTCGTCGACCGTCGCCGCCATGCTGCGCGCTGAGGGCTACGATCTCGTCGGGCTCACGCTCCAGCTCTGGAACCAGCGCCGCCTCTCCGGCAAGGAGGGCATGCCCGAGCAGGTCACGGGCCGCTGCTGCTCGCTCGACGATGTCTACGACGCGCGGCGTGTGGCCGAGCGGCTGGGTATCCCGTACTACGTCGTCAACGAGGAGGAGCGTTTCGAGGCGGACGTCGTGCGCCCCTTCGTCCGCGAGTACCTCAGCGGCCGCACGCCGATCCCGTGCTCGCTGTGCAACAACCACCTCAAGTTCGATCAGCTGCTGGTGCGCGCCCGCCAGATCGGCGCGGATCGCATCGCCACCGGACACTACGCGCGCAACGAGTACGACCCGGCGCGCGGCCGCTGGATTCTCAGCCGCCCCGTCGACGAGGCAAAGGATCAGACGTATTTCCTCTTCGGTCTCACCCAGGAGCAGCTGGCCCGTACGATCTTTCCGCTGGGCAGCTATCGCAAGCCGGAAGTGCGTGAGATCGCCGCGCAGCACGGCCTCGCCATCGCCATCAAGCCCGATTCGCAGGAGATCTGCTTCATCCCAGGCGGCGACTATAAGCGCTTCATCGCGGCGTATCTCGAGGAGCAGGGCGAGGCGATCCCCGACACGGCGGGCGAACTGGTCTCAACTTCGGGCGAGAGGATCGGCCACCACGCCGGCATCCACAACTTCACCGTGGGCCAGCGCAAGGGGCTGGGCGTGCAGGGCCGCAAGGCCGATGCGCCGGGAACATCGGATGCGCTCTACGTCATCCAGATCGACCCCGCCAGCCACCGCGTTACCGTCGGCTCGGATGCCGAGGCGACCACGCTAACGCTGCGTGCGCGTGACCTGAATTGGATTTCCATTCCCGAGCTGCGCGGCGAGATGCGTGTGCGCGCTAAGATTCGCCACCGCCACGAGCCAGCCTGGGCAACGATCCGCAGCGTGGGCGCCGATGCGGTCGACGCCATCTTCGACGAGCCGCAGCGCGCGGTCACGCCTGGCCAGGCCGCTGTCTTCTATGACGGCGATGAAGTGGTGGGCGGGGGATGGATTGCCTGAAGGCAGGGGCTACGGTCTACGGCTTACGGTTTAGGGACGATACCCACCACCAGCTCAGCCGCCGAGCCTCGAAGAATCCTATCCCGTAAACCGTATCCCGTAATCCCTATCGGACTTCATTCACCAAATCCCGCATCGCCTGCACCACGGTAAAGCGCGTCAGCGCCAGGGGCTGAGCCGCCTCGTCAAGAATCTTCAGCTTCGCGTCTTTCCATCCTGGCGGCGCGGGCCTGCCCGACGACAAATACCCCAGCGCTTCCAGGCCCATCGTCCCCATCTCCGTCAGTTGCCGCGAGCGCGGCAGCGCCTCGGCCAGCCGGGGCGACGCCGACATCAGCGCCACCCGCTCCGGCTGATCCGCTGTCCACGAGCGAAAGATCGCCGTCAGCGCAGCCTGCTGCTCCTTCCGTGCGGCGGGATGCTGCAGGTACGTGCTCATCAGCTCGCCAAATTCATGCTGCGATGGCGGATCGGGCGGCAGCGCATCCACCAGCCCGTCGAGCGGCATCTGCGTCGTCACGTGGTGCGCCTCAAACCACTCCGCGCGCGTCCCAAAGTTCACAGGCTGCAGTGCCGCAGTCAGTGTCTCCAGCGGCGCAATCTGCTCCGTGCCCGCCAGCGCGCGCAGGCTAGCGTTCTCCTGCGAGATGTGCGTCAGCCCCAGTGCTTCCAGCCGCAGCGACTCCACATCCAGCCGCCGATACATGTCGTCCACGTTGTTCACCGACTGCGGCGACCACAGCCGCTCCGCAATCGCCGCCGTCCGCGGCCACAGGCGCGAATCGATGTTCTCCGCATCGACAGACTCGCTCCACATGCACGCCTCGCCGCCCAGTATCCGCGCCGCCTGCGCGGGCGTCAGGTTGTTGCCGGCCGGCAGCGGATCCACGCGGTAATGATCCGCGGCGCTGTCCATGTGGTCGAGATAATAGCCGGCGCTCAGAATCCCGGTGTATCCCTCGCGCGCCCCCGTCGCCAGCGAATCGAAGCCACGCCATGACTGCACCACCACGTCCTTCGGCAGCCCCGGCGTCATGATCTCGTCCCACCCGATCATCTTCTTGCCGTGCTTCTCGAGAATGGGCAGTAGTTGCTGGTTGAAGTAGGCCTGCAGCGCGGCCGTGCCGTGCAGGCCGTGCTCCCGCAGGAAGGCCTGGATGCGCGGATTCTGCTTCCACTCCACGCCGTTGTTCTCGTCGCCGCCGATGTGCATGTACGCGTCGGGAAAGATCGTCGCCATCTCGCCGACGAACTGGTCGAGGAATTCGTACGTGCTCGGCCGCGTCGGGTCCAGCACCGGGTCGAAGACGCCGAAGTGGCGCTCGATCGAAAACGGCCCTTTCGCGCTGGCCAGCTCCGGGTAGCCGACCACCCAGGACGTTGCGTGGCCGGGGATATCGAATTCCGGCACCACGCGAATCCCGCGCGCCCGCGCATAGGCCACCACCTCGCGCGCCTGCTCCTGCGTGTAGTAGAGCCCGTCGGAGCCCTCGCCGGTCAGCTTGGGAAAGACCTTGCTCTCGATGCGGAAGCCCTGATCGTCGGTCAGGTGCCAATGGAAGACGTTCATCTTCACCGCCGCCATCGCGTCCAGCGTCCGCTCGATCACGCTCACCGGCTCAAAGTGGCGGGAGCAGTCGATCATCAGGCCGCGCCAGGGGAACCGCGGCGAGTCCTGAATCGACACCGCCGGCAGGAAATATCCTTGCCCGGAAACCTGCACTAACTGGCGCAGCGTCGCGAGCCCGCGCATCGCGCCCACGTCCGTCGCTGCCTGCAAATGCGCTCCCTCGGGCGTCACGTTGAGTGAGTACGATTCGTTCTCATCCACGCCCTGCACAGCTTCGCCTGGACCGTCGACAGAGATAGTCAGCGCGGCCTTCGCTCCCGCCGGAGCCTCGCCAATCAACACGCCCGTCCGCTGGGTGAGCTGGTGCATCGTCCGCACGATCGCATCGTCCAGCCGCTGGTCGTGGAACTTGTCCGTCGCCGCCGCAAAGCCTGGGTGGATCGGAAGCCATCCCGAACTCGCCGTCAGGTGCGGGGGCTGCGGCATCAGCGTGTTCACAAAAGGTTGTGGATTCTGGGCCGCTACGGTTCCGGTCATCAGCGCCCCGCAAGTGGAGAGAGCCATCAGCACTACCAGTTTTTTCACGCGTTCGATTGTCCTTGATCTGGTCTCGCGATTCAGCTTATCAGTGGGAAGCTAATTCGCTCCGGGGCCACTCCACGCCCGCAAGATTTCGTTTCCCTGTTCACCCTGGCCGTGCGAAGATACGGACACTAATCGTGCTACACCGGAGTTGCTCACGTGTTCCCTCCTGTTGTCGCTGCCCTGCTTCTTCTCGCTGGACAATCTGCGCCGCCTCAGGCCAAACAGGTCGTCCCCATCCAGCCCTCCTACGCGACGGAAGCCGATGTTATCCAGCAGTCCGACACCGTTTTCCAGTACAACGCCGATGGCACCGGCACGGAGGAATTCCACGTCCGCGCGAAGGTGCAGAATGATGCCGGGGTGCGCGCATTCGCCGTCCTGAGCGCGCCCTACGCATCGCGCTCGCAGACCGCGCAGGTGGAGAGCATCACCGTCACCCATGCGGATGGAACGACGACGGTCACTCCTCCTTCCGATGCGATGACCCTGCCGGCGCAGGTCACTCAGGAGGCGCCGCTCTACTCCGACCTTCAGGTACTGCAGATTCCCGTGCGCGGGTTGCGCCCGGGCGATGTGATCGATTACCGGATGAAGATCACGCAGACCAGCGCCGAAGCGCCCAACCAATTCTGGAACAATTTCACTTTCCTCAAGAGCCAGGTTGTCCTGTTGCAAACCGTCACGCTCGATGTGCCTGCGGATAAGTACGTCCAGGTCTGGAGCCCGGACTTCCAACCCGTCGTGACGAAATCCGGCGGCCGCGCCGTGTACCGCTGGACGAATAGCCAGCTCAAGCCCACCTCCTCCGACAGCGAGAAGAAAGACAAGCCCGCGTCCGAAGGGGAAAAGCCGGACCTCGCCTGGACGAGCTTTCGCACCTGGCAGGAAGTCGGCGACTGGTACCACAGCCTGGCCGCACCGCAATCCGTTCCCAACGATGCCGTGCGCGCCGAGGCCGATGCCCTCACGCAGGGCGCCAAAACCCCTGAGGATCAGGTGAAGGCGATCTACACCTTTGTCTCCACCCACATCCGTTACATTGGCATCGATTTCGGCATCGGCCGGTACGAGCCGCATCCTGCGGCGGAAGTTCTGGCCAACCAATATGGGGATTGCAAGGACAAAGACACGCTGCTGGAGGCGCTGCTGCACGCGAAGGGATTCACAACCGCTCCCGCGCTGATAGGCGTCGGTTTCGATGCCGTCCCCGACCTGCCGTCTCCCGGGCAATTCAATCATGTCATCACCACCGTGCAGCTTCCGTCGGGGCGGATCTGGCTCGATGCCACGCCCGAAGTTGCGCCGTATCGTTTGCTGGTTTCCGCAATTCGCGACAAGCAGGCGCTGGTGATCCCTGCATCCGGTGCGGCCGCGCTCGAGAAGACGCCGGCCCTGCCGCCGTATCCCTTCGTCGACCATTTCGTCGCCACCGGCACGCTGAAGGCGGATGGTGAATTCAACGCTCATGTTGAGATTCAGGACCGCTCCGATGCCGAGATTCTTCTGCGCAGCATCGCGCGGGTGATGGCGCCCGCGCAGTGGGATCGGGCCACGCAGTATCTGTCAGCGATGATGGGCTTCAGCGGCACCACGAGCAACTCCAGTTTCGGCCATGCCGACGACTTCAGTGCCCCCATGCAGGCCTCCTGGGACTACACGAAGAATCCTTACGGTGACTGGGATACCTTCCAAATCCTTCCGCCGTTTCCTGTGGTGTCGCTGCCCGGTTCTCCCGATAAGAAGCCCAGTGACGACTTCGACCTCGGCGCGCCACGCACGGAAACCGCGATCGCGCACATCACGCTGCCGGCAGGGTTCAGCGCCAATCTTCCCAACGCCGTCCACGTGAAAACGCCATTTGCGACGATCGACCAGACCTATGCTCTTGAGAACGGCGTGCTCACCATCAGCCGCACCGTTGAGGTCCTGCAGCCGAAGCTGGCCGCATCTTCCTGGCAGGATTACAAGAAATTTCTCAGCGATAGCTCGCTCGATGACTATCCCTGGATTCAGCTCACCTCCACGAATGCTTCGGGTGCGGGACCGCATCCGCCCGCGGCTGGACCCAACAATCCCGTCGCCGCGGAGCTGATTCGCGAGGTCGCGGAACTGGAAAAGACTCGCGACTGGGCCGCTGTGAAAAAGAAGCTCGACGAAGCGAAAGCCATCGAGCCCGCTCAGCCGTATCTGTGGAGCAACTATGGCTACGTGGCGATGAGCCAGGCACACTTCGACGAAGCCGAAAAGGACTTCGCGAAGGAGCTTGACCTGCATCCGGACGAAACCTACGTCGTGCTGCTGGACGCGGGTATGCTGCGCTTTCGGCACAAGAACGACCAGGCGCGTGTGGTGCTGCAGGCCTCCTTCGATCGCGATCAATCCGATGAGCGCGTGGCCATGTCGCTGGCGGCGTTGCAGGCGGAGAGCAGCGTGCCCGATGCCATCGCCACGCTCCGGAAAGCGTTGGCAGCGCAGCCGAACAACCAGAACCTCGCCACGGCGCTGGCTTCCTACCTGATTGAGAATCATCAGAACGCCGATGCCGCCACGCTGATGAAGAAAGTGCTGGATCAGGCGCAGGACGCGCTCTCGCTGAACGACGCCAGCTATGAGCTGGCTGAAACCGGTACCGATCTGCCGCTCGCGGAACAGAAGGCGCGTGAGGCTCTGAAGCTGCTCGATCAGGACAGCCAGGCAGATATTGGTTCGGCCAATGCCCAGTCTTTCCAGCAGGCGTCGCTGCTGGTCGCCACGTGGGACACGCTCGGTTACATCCTGCTGCACGAAAACAAGCTCGACGAGGCCCGCGAGTATCTGGAGGCCGCCTGGCGCAACAGCCCCGATCTCTCCGTCGGCCTGCATTACGGTGACCTGCTGGAGAAGATGGGCCAGAAACAGGAGGCGCTGCGCGTCGATCAGCTCTCCTCGGGCGGTCTGTTCGTACCGGGCGCCAATCCCGATCAGCAGCAGCTCCGCGACGCCATCCAGCGGCTCAAGCAGGAGGGCTTCAAAACCTCGATCGGCGATCCTGCCATCGACCTGCAAAACGCACGCACGTTTCACATCACGCCGAAGTCCGCTTACTCCTCCTTTACGTCGGCCACGTTCCGGCTGCAGCTCCAGGCGGGCGGCGTTCGCGGCGTACTGCGGGTGAGCGGCGACGCGTCGCTGGACGCGGAGGCCGATGCCGTCCGCAAGGTGGCTCTGCCGGCGCTCGTCCCGGCACACTCCGCCGCGTACCTGCTGCGCGATGCGGTGGTGACGTGCTCGCCTGGGCAGAAGGAATGCGAGCTGGTCCTGATCCCGCTCAGCGGGATCCAGGCGGAGCGAGCGGGGAATTAGGAAAACCGCGCCGATGACCGGCTGATCCATTCGGTCCTTTGGTCATCGCGAAGGAGACCAGGGGATGCCCCCCTGGTGGCGGATCTGTGGCAATCCGCTGAAAACATGGGATGGGGCGCCTCGTTACCGATTTGACATCCCCACCCGATTCCCCCAAGGGTGACGGGTTCACGGCCTATTGACCGCAACTGCGGGCGGTCATCCGGCGCGAGCCGGTGAGCCTTCGTGGCGGGCGTTCGTGACGAGAAGGAGCGAGCGTGCGGACAGAACACGGGCAGAACGCGGTTCTGGCGCACGGGGTCCTGAGACCCGGAAGCTGCCGGTCTTCCCGAGACCGGAATGGGCTGAACGCGCAGCGAGAATCCGCCGCAACGAAAAAGGACTCGCGCGGGCGAGTCCTTCTGGCACTTCCAAACCTGATCCAGCTTCCTTTTCAGTCTGCGCGGAGCTGGGAAATCAGATCAAGCAAAATCGTCAGCGCCGTGACACGAAAGTAAAGGGGTGGAAATTTCAGGGTGTCAGAAGTTGAACTTCATGGCCGCCTGCAGGATGCGCGGAGGCGCGGCGCTCACCACCTTGCCGAAGGTCTCGCTACCGATGGTTCCATCCACTGCCTGAGGTCCAAAGAACTGCGTGTGGTTGAAAACATTGAAGGCCTCGACGCGGAAAAGCAGGCTCTTGTCTTCGTCGAATGTGAGGTTCTTCCCGATGGCTGTATCGAAGTTGTCCGCGCCGGGGCCGTAAAAGAACCGCCGCTTCGACGTTCCCGGCTCTCCCAGCGCATTCATGGTGAAAGCCGCGGCGTCGAAGTAATTGTTCGCTCTCTGGCGCGGATTCGAGCTGAGATGCAGCGGACCGCCATCGTAATCCGGCTCGTCGATGCTGCTGTTGTTGACGCCGTTTGGATTGGTTCCGATCAGCGAGTTATCGCCGTTGTTGATCATGGTGACGGGAAAGCCGCTGGAGAGATGGGTGATTCCGGAAAGAGACCACCCCTCTGCCCAGCGGCCGGCCCGAGGGATGCGGTCGAAAGGCAGTTCGTAATCGTAGCTCAGAACAAAGTTATGGGCGAGATCGTAGGAAGAGAGGGCATAGCTCAAGGCCGGGTGGAAGGGATTCACTTCTTCGCCGATGTTGGATGAGTCGTCCAGCGATTTGCTGAACGTATAACCTGCGGAGAACTCAAAGCGCTTGGTGGCGTGACGAAAGCTGACCTCGAGCGCGTTATAGTTGGCATTCCCGATGTTGGACTGGAGCGCATCGCTGCCGAAGTTCGGCCCCAGAGGGCCGCGGGTTCCATCGACGACTCCGCCGCCAACCGGAGAATAGACCGTGTTTTCGCCGTAGGCTCCGCAGGTAGGCGTGCCGGGCATGACCTCGCTCGGCTGGCTCAGGCTCAGGCAAAGGCTCGGGTTTCCGGGGTTCGATTCAATCAGCACCCGCTCCCGGTGCGTGGCGGATCCGACATAGCTGACATCGAACACCGTCTTCGGACCGGCCTGACGCTCCAGCGACAGCGACCACTCCTCGGTGTACGGAGTGCGGTTGTGGGTCCCGTATCCGGGAATGCCGCTGATGGGCTCAAACGCGCCCCAGTTCACGTCCGCGTCGGGATGGCTGCGCGAAGAGTTGAGTCGCGCAAAGGTATAGGGGAAGGGCTGGCCGTTGCTGGCGCCGTCGGCAGCGCCGATGAACGGAGTGGCGAAGAGCGGCGGCTCCGGACTGGTGTAGGTTGTGCCGTAAGGAGCGTTCGCGGCCAGCACGCTGATGGCAAGGGCGCTGATGGACGTGTAGAAATTGCCATAGCTCGCGCGGATGCTGGTCGCGCCGGGGGCACCGAGGATCTTCTCCAGCGCGGAGCCGCTTTCGGCCTGCGGAGACCAGGCCAGGCCGACGCGCGGCGAGAAGTTGAGCTCATCGATGGGCGCGAGCGTCTTCGGCACGCCGGGATCGCCGGGATAGAGGATGCCGGCCGGCGCGCCAGGAAAAACCACCGACTGAGCGCCAGGCACAAACGTCGAAATCTGGTTGTACTTCTCCGACCACGGCGCGATGCGGTCCCAGCGCAGGCCGTAATTCAGTGTCAGGCTGGGCAGAGCGCGCCAGCTGTCCTGCGCGAAGGCGCCGAGATATTTGTTGCGGGCGTAAAACGGATTGAGCTGGCTCTGGTTGTACTGGCTCGGCGTGCCGATCAGGAAATCGGCGAAATCCACGCCGGTTTCCGTGCCCGAGAAGACGAAATCGCCATTGAACTGCGCAATCGCGTGGGCGTTGATCTGGTCGTCATGCAGCTCAGCGCCGAACTTCGTCGTGTGATGGCCGAACACTTTCGAAAAAGTGTCCGATACCTGATAGGTGTTGTTCACCTGAATCAGCTGATTCGCGGCTGCCCCGATCGAATAGCTGTTGAAATTCAGGTTCTCCACTCCCTGTCCCTTCGGATCCAGCGCCACGATGCTGGGCGTGCCGTCCGCATTCACAAATCCCTGCGAGGCCAGGCTCACATTCCATCCGCCAATGGGCTGGCCGAGGTTCGTGTTGTCCCGCACAAAGCTCAGGTGCAGTTCGTTGACCATGGTCGCGCCGTAGCTCTTCCGTGTCGCCCAACGCGATCAACTGCGCCCGTCCCGTGGTCGCCGCGGAAAACCCCGGCACGCTGGCTCCGCTCTGCGCCACGGGATAGGGATTCACCAGGCCGAAGTCATCGACGAAGGAGTAGCCCGACAGCAGGCCCCAGCGCGTATCCGCATCGATGCGGGTCGCGCCTTTGTCATCGCGCACCGTCTGGTTGTACGCGGATGTGGCGAAGCCGTTGGCCGTGTTGGGTGCGGGAATGTAGGGCAGCAGCCGCTGCGCCGGGATGGACCATGCGCTTTGCGGGATGATGCCAGTGGCGAAGACGTCGGAGTACGGTTCGCCGGCGGTCACCGGATAACCGAGCTTCTGCGTCAGCAGGCTCGCAAGATACGGGCCGCTGACGGAGCCGGTCAGATCGCTCTGCCCGCTCGCAGGATCGATGAAATTCCCCTGGCGCTGGGCCAGCGTCGGCACCGCGATTGTGCCCGTGTCAATGCCTTCCGTTTGCCGCGTCCCCTGGTAATCGAGGAAGAAAAACAGCGTGTCTTTGCGGATCGGACCGCCCAACGTCCCGCCGAACTGGTTTTGCCGGAACGCGCCGCGCGTCGGCGAGAAGTAATTCCGAGCATCCAGATCGGTGTTGCGCAGAAACTCGAACGCATCGCCATGAAAGGCGTTCGTGCCCGATTTGGTGACCACCCCGATCTGGCCTCCGCTGTATTCGCCGTGCTCCGCGTCGAAATTGCTGGTGATGATGCGAAACTCCTCAATGGAGTCGAGGTTCGGGATCACCGCACTGCCGGCGTTCACGTCCTCTTCCACGTCGCTGCCGTTCACGCTGAAGTAATTGGCGTTCTCGCGCTGCCCGTTCACCGAGAGGTTCCCGGGATTGAGCGTGCCCGACGGATAGAGAATCGTGGCGCCCACGTCCTGCACGGTGGTGTCGCTGATCGTCGTCTGCGGCGCAACGCCTGGCTGCAGCGACAGCAAATCCGTAAAGCTGCGGCCGTTCAGGGGAACCTCGGCCATCTGCCGCCCCGTGATCACCTGGCCCAGTTGCGTGCTGCTGGTTTCCACGTGCAGCGTGTTGTCCGTGACCGTCACGCTTTGCGAAACGCTGCCCACCGCGAGCGAGGCGTTCAGCGTCAGCGCGGCGCTCGCGTCCAGAATGATTCCGGTTCGCGCGTAGGTGGCGAATCCAGGAGCCTCGATTTGCAGCGCGTAATGACCCACCGGCAGCACGGGGAAGATGTAGTCGCCTCTCTGGTCGGTGCGGGTCCATTCGCTGATCCCGGTGTCTGTCTCCTGAACCGTCACCTGCGCATCAGCGATGGCTCTTCCCGCCGGGTCTTTCACCGTGCCGGCAATGCTCCCGCTGACGCTGGCCAGGGCGGGAACGCAAGCCGTAAGTATTGCGAAAAGAAAGAATTGGACTGCCCTACGAACGCGAATCGTCACCATCTGAAAAAACCATGTCCAGCGAGATCGCCTCCTGGAAGGAGGCTTGGGCCGCATATACGACCATTTCGGTCTTCTTTAATATACGACAGAATTGGTCGTAGATTCGCGTTTCGGCGAAAAACTACCGATCGCGGGAGGAGGGGTGCCCCCCCTGGGTGCCGGATCTGTGGCAATCCGCTGAAAACATGGGACGGGGCGCCTCGTTACCGATTTGACATCCCCTCCCGATTCCCCAAACGGTGATGGGTTCGGGGCCTGTTGACCGTCCACTGCGGGCGGTCCTCCGGCGCCAGGCCGGTGGGCCTTCGTGGCCGGCGTTCGTGACGAGAAAGAGCGAGCGTGCGGACAGAACACGGGCAGGGCACGGTTCTGGCGCACGGGGTCCTGGGACCCGGAAGCTGCCGGTCCTCTCGGCCGGAATGGGCTGAACGCGCAGCGAGAAGCCGCCGCAACGGAAAAGGACTCGCGCGGGCGAGTCCTTCTGGTACTTCCAAACCTGATTCAGCTTCGTTTCTCAGTCTGCGCGGAGCAGGGAAATCAGATCAAGCAAAATCGTCAGGGTGGGGAAACGAAGGTAACGGGTGAGGCAGGGGTTACGGGATACGGTCTACGGTTTAGGAGGGGTCAAGGGAGCGTGCGGCGTGCAGCAAAGAGCGCTACTTCAGGAGCTTGACCTTGGCGGCCCGCCGCCGCGGTCTGCGGACTTTGGCTGCGTTCATCTCGTCGAAGCTCATCACGGGGCCACGCTTGCCACCCCGATCAGCCATCGCCCACAGGTCTTCCAGTTCGAGCAGGACAGGATGGGCCTCAAAGCCGCCGCCGGGAAGCGGCGTGAAGCGAATGCGAGTGCCGGTATGGATGCCGAGGCGGCTGCGCAGGGCCCTGGGCAGGGTGATCTGTCCCTTGGATCTGACCGTGGCCTCAGTCAGGGCGTCGCGAACAGTCTCACGAACCATTGGGGGCGCTTCGCATTGGTGTCGTCCGCCGGTTCGCAGTATCGGGCCAGCGCTTTGCCCGCTATGGTCCGGGTTGGACACGGTCGGGATATATTATCGTCCCGTATTGGAAATCGCGGATCTTCTTGTAGAGGATCATGTGGCTTGGAAAGGTGGTCGCCTGCCAGCCAGATGGTAGGGCCGTCGCGATGAGGCTGAGGAGTTCAGTTGCGGCCATCCCAGTGCTGGGGACGGTTATTATTACACCCTCGTAGTCGGTCGAGGGCTGTTGGAACCGTAATAGAAAAGGCAACTCCTTTTTCATTGTCCTCAGCAAATCCAGTATTGGCCATTCGCCACTGGCGACGGAATTGCATGGCCAATCAGCCCTAATTGGAAACTGCTGATCGAACGCAGCCGGTGGATCGTTGCGCTCCTCGCGACCTGCGCCGGGATCGTGAGGCCCAAAACCCCCGCCGTTCCACGTAGAGGTTCCCTGGGAAGTATATAAATCGATGAGCTGTGCTTCGGGCGCCAGGGTAACCCAATTCGCGCTCATGTAAAGGCACTTGAATTTCATGTCGTCCAGCGAAATGTTGTTGCGCCCAGCAATCTTCCGGCGGTGTTGGGCGAGCCTGCTGCGGAGGTTGTCCGCTTTTCCCGTGTAGACAAGCTGTTCCAGATGGTAAAGCTGATAAACGCCCCTTTCGCTTGGCACCTCCGCAATGTTTTCGGTGTTCAAAAATGCTGGCTCAAGCGCTGCGAAAGCCTCGACCAGCTGTTCACGTAACGCTCGCGGGAGATCGATGTCGAACCAAGCGAAGAACGCCATTAGGCCGCACCCAGCTTTGGGGCCGCGCGATCAAGGACGGCCTTTAGATTTGAGGCCAGAACAGCAGCGAGTGCCACTGGAACAGCATTGCCTATCTGCCGCATGCTCTCCGTCCATGAGCCCGGAAACGTGAACTCGTCCGGGAAGGTTTGCAACCGAGCGCTCTCTCGGATAGTGAAGTAACGTACCGTGCCGTCGGGGTTGGCGAGCATGTTCTCGCCGCCCGGTACCCCATGAACGCCGGCCTTCAGGGTTTTCGCAGGCTCATCAAGGGGACTGCCGGTGTGGCCGGCGTAAGATCTTGCTCCGGGGATCAGGTAATGCGTAAGCGAAGGTTCTTTGTCGCTCCGTGCGATTGCCGGGTCGGGAAGATCGCAGATTGCGTCTCGCACTGTCGCCCAGCGTTGAGGGCGCAATAGGGAGGGGGAGTCCCCTAAGCACTTGAGACGACTGGTCATAGAATGATTGGGGCGGGGGCGCTTCTTCTTTGGCACTTGGTGCTGATCCCAGTACTCGCCAGAAATATATTGGCTCCAAAGCAGCGAATCGAAGCTGTGGGTGGGACCGGGAAAGCTCCACTCAATTCCAAGATCGGCGCGTACTGCAACCAGAAACAACCGTTCTCGCTTTTGAGGGACGCCGTAGTCAGCCGCATTCAAAACCTGGTGAACCACTTTGTAGTCCGGGCCGTTGAGCCGGCCTGCTGTGTGGTGGCGTTCGAGTCGGGCGCGATGATCAATCCAGTTCTCCCCTTGCTTCCTTGTGAGATACGGATACATGAGCATGAGTTCGATATAGCCGAGGTACCGTGCGAAGGATGGCCGGGCCAGTCCCCGGACATTTTCCACCAGAACCGCCTTCGGCTGGACGGCTCTCACGGCGTTTAGCAACTCCGGGAACATATTCCGTTCGTCCTCGTGGCCAAGGTGCTTGCCACCGATGGAGAATGGCTGGCACGGCACTCCTCCAGCCAACAGGTCAACTCCGTTCGGCAGTGAGCGGAAGTCGAACTTCCGTACGTCGGATTGGTGAATGGGCCAGTTGTGGAGCTCGGGCACCCGCTTTTTATTCTCCCGAAGCGTGTGGCAGGCGTCTCGGTCCCACTCAATCACCGCTAAATGGTCGAAACCGGCTCCGGCGATTCCAAGAGCCAGTCCACCCGCACCGCTGAAGATTTCGACGCTTCGCATCGCCATCACCCTAGGAACCGTTCCAGGCCCTTCCTCAGTCTTTCAGGGTGCGTTGTTTCGCACTCCCAGATCACTTTAACCCGCCAACCGCTGTTTCGAAGCAATTTCGCGTTCTTCTCGTCACGTTCGTGATTCCCTTCCAGCTTTGGAACCCAGAAGTCCAATCTGGATTTTGGCATTCGTGCCAACTTGCAACCGGGGTGGCGATGCCAGAAGCAGCCGTGGACGAAGATGATCTTCCGGCGGCAAGGGAACACCAAATCGGGAACGCCGGGCAGCTTTCGGTTGTGGAGCCGATACCGATAGCCGAGCGAATGGACGAGACGGCGCACTACCATTTCTGGCCCAGTGTCCCGTCCACGCACGGCTGCCATTGTGCGGCTCCGCAATTCCCGCGAGATGGTATCCATTTCGATTCGCGTTGGGACTCACGGCGCAAGTACGCCGAGAAGTCATATTCCCTGTTGAGAAAAGGATATCTCCCTCCGCAGGGAGCTGATCGGCACCCGTTCGACTCCGCGCCCGCGGCGCTTCGCTCGGGGCGAACTCTACCACCCCAACGCGCAAGCGCGGTCGGGACCCCGGCGTGAAGTCATGCCCTGATACAAGGCGAGCTCTGCGTCGTCCCTCCGGGACTCGTTCTCTTTTCTGGCCTTTCCCAGCACTGAAGTGCTGGGCTAATCTGCGTTGCGCCTACGGCGCGGAGAGCGTGGGCGCGTTCATGGATGGGCTCGGATGAGGCGCAGGGGCTAAAGCCCGGCTCTTTTTTGCGCGTGATCGGCACGACTAAAGTCGTGCCCTGATACAAGGCGGTCGCGCTCTCGCGCGACATCCCACATCGGCCAGCCCGTTCGACTCCGCGCCTGCGGCGCTTCGCTCAGGGCAGGCTTCCGGCTGGGTCGTTCGACTGCGCCCGGGCCAGGATGCGGGGCATACGGCGATAGGTAACCGATCGAGTAATACTGGGCGTGAATATTACTTCCAAGGCACCCTATGAGTTTACTTCCAAGGCACTCTATGGACCGTCCAGCTAACCCCCGTAGAATCAGATGAGTTTACCACTTATGTACGATATGCCGACGGAGAGCGAAAAGGGCCAATAAAAAGAGGCTCCGCGAAGGAGCCTCTTCTTGCTTTTGCGGCGAAGCCGCGCCCGCCTGAACGGCCAGTTCAGTCGTAGTACTCCAGCCCCAGGTGGGTGATCAGGTCCTCGCCCATGATGTGGCGCAGCGTGTTCTTGAGCTTCATGGACTGGATGAAGAGATCGTGCTCCGGGTAGAGTCCCGGCGCCGACTGCGGCGACTTGAAGTAGAAGCTGAGCCACTCCTGGATGCCGATGGCGGAGCTCCGGCGTGCGCTGCGCGAGGTCGAGGAAGAGCACCAGGTCGAGCACGATGGGCGCGGCCAGGATGGAGTCGCGGCAGAGGAAGTCGACCTTGATCTGCATGGGATAGCCGAGCCAGCCGAAGATGTCGATGTTGTCCCAGCCTTCTTTGTCGTCGCCGCGCGGCGGGTAATAGTTGATCCGGACCTTGTGGTAGATGTTGCCGTACAGGTCGGGGTAAAGCTCGGGCTGCAGGATGTGCTCGAGCACGCCCAGCTTCGACTCTTCCTTGGTCTTGAAGGACTCGGGATCGTCGAGCACCTCGCCGTCGCGGTTGCCGAGGATGTTCGTCGAGTACCAGCCGGAGACGCCGAGCATGCGGGCCTTGAAGGCCGGCGCCAGGACCGTCTTGAGCAGCGTCTGGCCGGTCTTGAAATCCTTGCCGCAGATGGGCGCGCCGTTCTGGCGGCTCAGCTCGATCATGCAGGGCAGGTCGACGGTGAGGTTGGGCGCGCCGTTGGCGAACGGCACGCCCTCTTTGAGCGCGGCGTAGGCGTAGATCTGCGAAGGCGCGATGGCCGGATCGTTGTCGGTGAGTCCCTGCTCGAACGACTTGACCGACTGGTGGACGGCGGTCGGCTCCAGGAAGATCTCGGTCGAGCCGCACCAGAGGACGACGACGCGATCGACCTGCGACTTGAAGCGCTGAATGTCAGACCGGACCTGCTGCGCGAGGTCGCACTTGTTCTTGCCTTCTTTGACGTGGGTGCCGTGCAGCCGCTTGACGTAGTACTGGTCGAAGACCGCGGGCATGGGCTTGATGGCCTGCAGGAACGGCTTGATGCTGGTCAGGTGATCCTTGTCGAGCACGGCGGCGTGGCTCGCGGCCTCGTACATGTCCTCGGGGAAGATGTCCCACCCGGTAAAGACGATGTCGTTCAGGTCCGCCAGCGGGACGAAGTCCTTCACCAGCGGGGTGCGGTTGTCGGTCCGCTTGCCCAGCCGGATGGTGCCCATCTGCGTGACCGAGCCGACGGGCTTGGCCAAGCCCTTGCGCACTGCCTCCACGCCCGCAATCAGAGTGGTGGCGACCGCCCCCATCCCTACCGTCATGACGCCCAGTTTGCCCTTTGCGGGCTGAATCGCTTTCTCGCCTGCCATTATGAGTGCCTTCCCCTCTGCCGAATGAATTCAAGGTAATGCCAAACAGTCAGTGTCTCGCCCCGCGCGGGATTTCGCAAATTACCGACGGGGAATGGGGGATTTCCGGCGGTGAACGGTGCTGCCAGCGGCCAGCAGTCAGCTACCAGCTGCCAGCCAGCGGGGCTAGCGGGTTTCGGGTGTCGGCTCGTCGTCCGGCCGGACGCGGTTTTTCCAGTGCGTCCAGACAAACCACACGAAGGCGGCGAGAATGGCAATTTCCACAGCGAGGTGGAAGCGGTGGAAGGCCTGCTGGAGACGCGGGTCGGTGTGCCACTTCTCGCCCAGCTTCATCCCTGCCCAGGCGAGGCAAAAATACCAGGCCGCGGCGCCGATGGTGGTGTAGAGGTGGAAGCGCAGGCGCGGCATCCTGGCAATGCCCGCAGGGAAGGCGACGAAGGTCTGCACGACGGGCAGCATGCGGCCCACCAGGACGGCGATGGAGCCGTACCGGGAGAAGAACCAGCTCATGCGGTCGAGGTCGCGGCGGTTCATCAGGATCCAGTGGCCGTAGCGGTCGACCAGGGGGCGGCCGCCGCGGGCGCCGATCCAGTAGGCGATGGCCGAGCCGATGTTGCAGCCCACCACTCCCGCTGCCAGCACCAGGGCAAGGTGGAATCGCCCCGCGTAAACCAGGTAGCCGGAGAAGGGCAGGATGATCTCCGAGGGGATGGGAATGCCGCCGGAGTTGAGGGTGATGAGCGCGACGATTCCGGCGTAGCCGCCGGCGCTGATGATGTGCGTGACGAATTGAAAGACCAGGACGACCAGCTTCTCGCTCATGTGAGCCCCAGTGTATCGCGCGAGGCGGAGGCGGCGGTCCGCGCCGCAAACACGCTTTAGCCCCATACGGGGGCGAAGCGGCGCGCCGTCTCGCGCTGCGGGCCGACCGTAATCGCCAGGTTACTGGTCCGCCAAAAAAGTAACTATAGTGACAATACCCATCGCAATATTAACAGCCCAGCGTTACCTAAGTAACTGATAACTCACCCGTTCGGGTGATTGAGCGCTTCGTTACCCAGGGTTACTGTCGGTGCAATATTTCGAACCTAACTTCGCTGTCCTGACGTAGCCGAAGCTCGATCGCCGCCACTTGCTGCGGAAACGGCCCGCCCCTGGACTGTTCATCCGTAGTCTGCCCGGGCGCCGCCCGGGGGCTGGAGGCTTTCGATGCCGTCGATCACCCGCTCTGCGGCGCTCATTGTGGCGGCCGCGGTTGCTCTGGCGTACCTTCCCACCGGTTGCAGCAGCGTGGCCGGCGACACAGCCCAACAGGCCAGCTCGGGGAGCGGGGCTTCCTCGACTTCCGGAACATCCGGCAGCGGCACGGGCACGTCGGGCTCGGGGTCTTCGGGCTCCGGCTCCTCCGGTTCCGGAAGCTCCGGATCGGGCAGCGGTGGTAGCGGATCGGGCGGCAGCGGATCGGGATCGTCTGGCACGGGCTCTTCCGGTACGGGGACTTCGGGCACCGGGACTTCGGGGACGGGCACGAGCGGATCGGGCAGCTCGGGTTCTGGCTCGACGGGCACGGGAACATCGGGCACGGGGACATCGGGCACGGGGACATCCGGGACGGGCAGCAGCGGCACGGGTACCAGCGGGACGGGCACCAGCGGGACGGGCACGTCGGGCTCCGGATCCTCGGGCTCCGGATCCTCTGGCTCGGGCTCATCCGGGTCGGGCAGTTCGGGTTCCGGCTCGACGGGCACGGGAACATCGGGCACGGGGACATCGGGGACGGGCAGCAGCGGATCGGGCAGTTCGAGTTCTGGTTCGACGGGCACGGGAACTTCCGGCACCGGGACATCGGGAACTGGCACCAGCGGCACAGGCAGCAGCGGGACGGGCACGAGCGGATCGGGCAGCTCGGGTTCTGGCTCGACGGGCACGGGAACTTCGGGCACGGGAACTTCAGGGACCGGCAGCAGCGGATCAGGCACCAGCGGGACGGGCACGAGCGGATCGGGCAGTTCGGGTTCTGGTTCGACAGGCACGGGGACTTCGGGTACTGGCACGTCCGGCACTGGCACGAGCGGTTCCGGAACGTCGGGATCAGGCACATCGGGAACTGGCAGCAGCGGATCAGGTAGCTCGGGTTCTGGCTCGACGGGCTCGGGAACTTCGGGCACGGGAACTTCCGGGACGGGAACGAGCGGTTCCGGCACATCAGGCACTGGCACGAGCGGATCAGGCAGTTCGGGTTCCGGCTCGACGAGCACCGGATCTTCCGGCACAGGAACTTCAGGCACCGGCACATCCGGCTCGGGCACCAGTGGATCGGGCAGTTCGGGTTCTGGCTCGACGGGTACGGGAACTTCCGGTACTGGGACTTCGGGCACGGGAACTTCAGGCACAGGCACTAGCGGGACGGGCACGTCGGGCTCCGGATCCTCTGGCTCGGGCTCATCCGGGTCGGGCAGCTCGGGTTCTGGCTCGACGGGTACGGGAACTTCCGGGACTGGGACTTCGGGCACGGGAACTTCAGGCACGGGCAGCAGCGGAACCGGCAGCAGCGGTTCCGGAACGTCGGGATCAGGCACATCGGGATCGGGCTCTTCTGGATCAGGCACATCGGGTACGGGGACGAGCGGCTCCGGCACATCGGGCACGGGCACCTCCGGCACCGGCACTTCCGGCACCGGCAGCAGCGGGACGGGAAGCTCGGGTTCTGGCACGTCGGGATCAGGGTCTTCTGGGTCAGGCACCTCCGGCACGGGGACGAGCGGTTCGGGCACGTCAGGCTCAGGCACCAGCGGGACGGGCACGAGTGGATCGGGCAGCTCGGGCTCCGGCTCGACTTCCGGTACGGGATTTCCGTCGGTAGTGCCGGCCAATGCCGTCGCGGTGCAGGCGATCCAGACGCTGAGCAAGTGGAAGCTGGCCGACGATTCGGGGACCAAGGGCACGGCGAGCGGCGCGATGACTGTGGTCACGCTGCCGTCGCTCAGCGGAAACTCGCGCCAGTTCGCCACCACGTATACGAGCGGAGGAGGCGAGCGGTACTGGGTATCCTTCGGCTCCGATCCTAATGCGACGAACTTCTTCTACGACGCGTGGATTTACCTGGCGAACTCGGCCTCCGGCGTCGACACGCTCGAGCTCGACATGAACCAGGTGACGGCCGACGGACAGACCGTGATCTACGGGTTCCAGTGCGACGGCAATTCGCACACCTGGGACTACACGGAGAACGCCGGGTCGCCCACCCAATACGTCGATCACTGGATTCGATCCGAGCAGGCCTGCAACGTGCGCAAGTGGGCGCCGGACACGTGGCATCATGTGCAGATTTGGTACTCGCGCGACGATTCGGGCAACGTCACGTATCACTCCGTGTGGCTGGACGGCATGGAGCAGCCGATTGACGCCACGGTTCCGTCGTCGTTCTCGCTGGGCTGGGCGTCGGTGCTGCTGACCAATTTCCAGGTGGATGGGCAGGGGTCGAGCGGCTCTTCCAACGCCTTTGTGGACAAGCTGACGATCTATCGCTGGTAACGAATCCATTGTGCGCAGCGGAATCGAACCTGGCGCCGCCGCGATGCCGGATTTCTGAACCGCAGGCCGTTTGCCCTTACGGGTCTGTCGAATGGTTTCGGCGGCGCGCTCAGTGAGTGGTTTGGCCTGTAGTCGTCAACTCAGCGTAGTCACGGCGACTGGATTGCTGCAGCAGGGTGCACCGAATTCAGGCCGGTGCGAGGCGCAGAGTCAGTACTGTAATGTCATCATCCTGGCCAAACTGTTGCGCGGCCCGTACGATTGAATCCGCTGACTGCGGCAACATCGCCTTCACTCGCTCGAAGCCGAGGAGCTCGCCATTTTTTGCGTGGGCCTCTACAACGCCGTCGGTCATAAGGGTGAGTTGCTCTCCTGCCGCGAGGGGAAAGACGGATTCGGCGTATTGCTCAAGCGCGGAGAGGCCGAGCGGCAGGCCATTGTTGAGAGCCAGTTCGCGGCCATTCACATAAGGGGCGATATGGCCGGCATTGGCAGCAGTGAGGGTGCCGGCGGCACTCACCGTGAGAACGAGACACGTAGTGAACCCCCCGGGGCTGCGCGCCAGCATGCGGTGGTTCATGGCGGCAAGGATCTCTGATGGGCTTTGCGTGTAGTGCACCAGGGTGCGCAAGGTTCCCACCAGTAGGGACACAGTCATGGCGGCGGGCATACCCTTGCCGCTCACGTCGCCGATCGCGACGAGGACGCCATCGTTCGAGATGCGGATGATCTGAAAGAAGTCCCCACCCACTTGGCCGGCAGGCTTATAGATGCTTTCCACGGCAAATCCCGGGACAGAGGGAATTTCGTTTGGCACCAGGACCTCCTGGACGGCCCGCGCGGCTTCGAGCTCGTTCTTGTAGCGCTCTTCGTCGGCGCGGGTGCGGACGAAGCGGAGCAGGAAGATGGAAAAGAGGGCGAGTTGAACGGCAATTCCTGTGATTTGGTAGGTTCCGAACGGAAAGGGCCAATTGGTGAGGCCATTGAAGAAGAGGCTCTGGTAGTGGATCATCCGGGTTGCACCTTGCCCAATCAGAACCGCTGTCACGTAAACGGCGGTGAGATTGAGGAAGTACACGGCGATCGGTGCAGAAAAGATGCGCATCTCGACCTTGCTGTCTTTCGAGGCCTGGAAGAGCAGTCCGCAATTTGAAGCCGCAAGAAGAAACTTCGAGAATGCCCCAACTTCGCCGGACAACGAAGTGCTGATCCAATTGAGAGCGACAACGCTATTGAGCAGAAAGTCGGATAACGCCGCCGCGATGGCTACCCAATAGAGACGGGTTCGACCGATCCTCCCGAAGTGCCGGATCATGGTTGGCAATGATGTATTGAGACCGAGAATCAGGATAGCCTGACCCCAAAGCCAAAAAATGATACTTGTGGAATGGAGTTCACAGTACGCTTGCCAAATGACATAGGCGACGTTAAGGACCTCAAACAGGCCGAACCAGAGAAATTCGCGGTCGGTGGGGCGAAGGAAGAAGAGCAAAAGGGAACCAACCCCCGCCAGAAGGCAAACGAGGCCATAGATGTTGTATTGGGTATCTTCCCAGAAGATCTGGCGAAGGCGATGCGTTTGCCATTCCTGGATCAGGCTGGCATCGCCCAATTGCATGGATTCCTGAAATCCTCCGACCTGCCCTCCTCCAAACTCGGACGGATAGTGCCATACACGGATGGCGAAGGTGAGGGGCTCACCGGTCTGCGTGAGGTCGGCTGGAATGGGAAAGGCGAGGTTTTCACCAGAGAACGGGCTCGGATGCGGAGGCATGGAGCCGAGTTCGGCGATCAGCCGGCCGTTGGCAAAGATCTGAAAATTGGTGGCGATGCCCGGAACCCAAAGTGCAAGTGGCCCAGGATGGGTTGGCAGCGTAACCTTGAACCGGTACCACGCGAAGCCGGTGAGATGCGGATAGCCTTGCGCGTACCAGGTTTGATTGCCGCGGATGAGGGGCCAGGAATCGTCGTCGAATGATGGGTTGGCCCAGGCGAGGGTCGGATCGTCACCGGGGCGAAAACGCATGAGTCCGTCGAGCGCGACAATCTGGCGGCCATGGCCGGCCAGATCGAAGCTCTGCGCAGCGAGAGAACCACCAAGGACTGAGTTAGCCAGAATGACGAGAGTCAGGCGAAATGCCAGGCGGGAAAGCATTACGAATCATCTTGTCACCTGAGTCGTGGGCGAGCAACGGAAAAAGTCGGAGGCGTATGGGCCCCTGGACGATTTCAATTATCACCAAATCGCCAAACCGCATTTCCAGAATTTGCCTACCTGGAAACGTGCTTTGGCCTGTTCTCGTCACTTGACTGCGGGGCGCCAGTCCCCGAATCATTCGGTACGTCTATGGCACAACAAAAGCCCGATCCCTGCACCAATCCTTCCGACGAGGTCATCCGAATCGGACCTCTCACCGTGCATTTTCTGGTCACAGCGGAGAACTCGTCCGGCACGGTCGCGGTCTTTGAGATGCTGGTCCCCGCAGGACAACGCCTGATGGCGCCGGCGCACAGCCACGACCATTACGAGGAGACGATCTACGGCATCGATGGCGTGTTGACGTGGACCGTGGACGGCAAGCCGATCGACGTGGGGCCGGGGCAGGCGCTCTGCATTCCGCGGGGCTCCGTTCACCGGTTCGATAACAACGGCAGCGAAGACGTGAAGGCGCTGGCCGTGATTACCCCCGCGGCGATCGGCCCGCAGTTCTTCAGAGAGTGTGCCGAAGCGGTCAACGCGGCAGCGGGTGGTCCGCCGGACCGGGCAAAGATCGCGGAGATTATGCGCCGCCACGGATTGACTCCGGCTCCGCCTCCGCCGCAGGCGTAGCGCAGCGAACCAGGAAAGGAACAAAACCTATGGCGGCGACGCGCTGACCGGGGGCACTGCGCGCTGGCGGGTTACACGCCGATGCCGCGCAATCCGAGCCCAATGACGTAGGTGGCGACGCCTTCCAGCGCGCCGACCAGCGTCATCTCCAGCCCGCTGGCCCACCAGGAGCGCACGGTGATGAGCGACTTGGCCGCGCCTACGGCGAAGTGCGCGGCGAGCGAGACGATGGCCGAGGCGATCACCGCCGGATATCCCGTCATGAAGAAGAAGGGAATGATGGGAATGAACGCGCCCACCGCCGTTGACAGCGCGCCCGACCACGCGGAGACGAAAGGCTGACTGAGGCCCTCCTCGGTCATGTTCAGGCGCTCCGAGGCCAGCGCGCGCAGGAACTGCTCAGGATTTTCCGCCAGATGCTCCACCACGTGGTCGGCATCGTCGCGCGGAATGCCCTTCACCTGGTAATAGAGCGAAAGCAGCTCGCGCGCCTCGGGGCCGTTCATCTGGATGGCCTCGCGCTCGCGCGCGACTTCCGCGTCGTAGATTTCGCGCTCGCTCTTGGCCGCCAGATACGCGCCGGAGCCCATGGAGAGCGCGCTGGCGATCATGCCCGCGAGGCCCGAGAGCAGCACCCAATGGCTGTTGCCGAGCGTCGCGCCCGAGACGCCGGAAACGATGCCGAAGATCGCGCCCAGTCCGTCGTTGACGCCGTAGATCGCGTCGCCGATCCACCCCGCCGTCTTCCGGCCGCTGCGCGTGCGGCTCGTCAGCAACTCATTGAGTTCCTGCTGCGCCATCTCCGTGGTGACCTGGGTCTTGGGATAGCGGTGGCGGATGAGCTCGCTCAGCTCGCGGTAGTGCTCCTGCTCTTCGACGATTACTTTTTGCAGGATGGCGACGCTGGGCTCGTCACCCAGCTCCTTGAGCTGCGTGCCGTAGGTTGCGATGGCGCGGCTCTCATCGATTTCGAGCCGCCGCAGCGCCATCGCGGGTCCGCCCAGCCGGTTCACGAGGGTGTCGGCGTCGCCGGTGGTCTTACCGTCGTACTCGGGCACTTCGAAGCCGAGCTCGCGAATGCGCTTCGCCCACAATGCCGCGTGATGCGCCTCGGCTTCCGCCATGTGGCGCAGCGTCTTCCTGCGCATGGGGTCGTCTTCGCGCTCAGAGAGCGTGTTGTAGGTGTGGAAGCCGCGCATTTCGGCTTGCCAGTTCTCGCTCAGCGCTTCGAACACCCGCTGGTTCTTCTGGGACACGGTCTCGGCCATGCCGGAAATTCAGCCTCCGATTCGGTAAGCGATTCTGAAGCGGCCGATCTGGATCCAGGAGTGCTCCGCCGGCGGCCAGATGCGAAACGATTCTACACGGAAGCCAGTGGTGATCCGCTGCGCGGTCACGTCGCCCGCGGGGTGGCCGGTGGCCGCGTGATAGAAGTGCACCACCACGCCCTGGTCCGCGCGCTGATAGCCGAGAACGTAATCGCCAGGGTCGAGATGCAGGGAACCGCCGAGTTCGAGCGGCACCTGGGTGAGGAAGAAGTGCGAGTATTTTCCTTCCGCCGAATAGCCGGCGGTGATCAGCACCACGTCCGCGATGTATTTTCCCTGGCCGTCGGTGATGCCGGAAGCGGATTTCATGTCGGTTTCGATGCGCTCGGTCGCGACGGGCGCGCGCGCCGGCAGCGCCTGCTGCAACTCGGCCGCGGTGGCCTGCCGCCAGGTTGCGGCGGGGGCGGTTTGTGCCAGGACAGCGGCGCCAAAGAGAATCGCCGGCGCCGTGAGCACCGCGATGCACGCGTAAGATTTCCGTTTTGTCTTCATCCCTGCACCCGATGTTCGGGAATTCTTCCCTCAGCGGCTAAAGCCGGATCCATGTTGCTCCCCGTGCGGCACGACTAAAGTCGTGCCCTGATACAAAGCCCCGGCCTCGAAGCGTTTTGCGCGGGCTCCTCATCCGGGTTCTCCGACACTCTGTCCCTTGCGGCCGACCCCCTAATCCAGATGCACAATTCCGCGTTGCAGCGCCGTAGTCGCGGCCTGGGTGCGGTCTTCCACGCCGAGCTTGCTGAGCAGGCTGTTCACGTGCGTCTTCACGGTCGCTTCGGAAATGAACAGCGCCGCGCCGATATCCTTATTGCTCTTGCCGGCGACGATCTGCTGCAGCACCTCCAGCTCGCGCGCGGTGAGCGACGAGCCGCCCATGCGCTCGGCCAGCTTCTCCGCGACGCGCGATGGGATGCGGGACCTGCCCGCGTGCACGGTGCGGATGGCCTCAGTCAGCTCGGTGAGGTCCATGCCCTTCAGCAAATAGCCTTTTGCGCCTGCCTGCATCGCACGATAGATATCTTCATCGCCGTCGAACGTGGTGAGCACGATCACGCGCGCTTGAGGGAACTCCGCGCGAATGCGCTCGATGGCCGCTACACCGTTCAGTTTCGGCAGGCGCAGGTCCATCAGCGTTACATCGGGCCGATGCTTCCGGTACAGCTCGACGGCCTGCTCGCCATCGCTGGCTTCAGCAGCGACAGCAAAACCGGGAACGGTCTTCAGCAGGGCGGCCAGTCCCTGGCGCACGATGTGGTGATCGTCGACGATGAGGATGCGGATGGTGTCCGTCATGATTCTGCGATCTTCTCCGTTTCCGTCTTCTCCGTTTCGCGCGTCTGCGGCTCAGTCGTCGCGGCGGGGGCCGGAACCGTCAGCCGCACGCGCGTGCCCTCGCCAGGAGTACTTTCCACCGTCAGCTCGCCGCCGATGGCCGCTGCGCGTTCCCGCATGCCGGTCATGCCGAAGTGGCCGCTGCTGCCATCCGGCGGTGTTCCGGCAAAGCCGCGGCCGTCGTCGCGAATCTCCATCCCGAAGATACTCCCCTCAAATTGCAGGCGCAGGCCGATGTTCCCGGGATCGCCGTGGCGGACGGCATTCACCACGGCTTCGCGCGCAATGCGCAGCGCCTCGCGCTCGACCGCGTCGTCGAGCCGGTGATACGCGCCATTCACCTGCATGTGCACCTTCGCGCGCGCGTGGGCCGAGCCGGCCACCTGCTCGGCCATCTTCAGCAGGCGGGTGGCCAGATCTTCGCGCGCGGCCGTCTGCGAGCGCAGCTCCCAGATGGAGGTGCGCGCTTCCTCAAGGCCGATGCGCACCAGCGCCTGGGCGCGCGCCAGTTGCTCGCGGGCTGAGCCCGCGGACGTCTCCATGAATCGCCCAATCAGCTCCAGTTGCACCGAGAGGGCGACGAACCCCTGCGCCAGCGTGTCGTGAATCTCACGCGCGATGCGAGTGCGCTCCGCCAGGACGGCCTGGAATTCGCGCTCCACGCGCTCGAGCCGGCGGCGCCACGCCTGATAGCCGAACGCCAGCAGCGCCAGGGCCACCAGCAACTGGAACCACAGCAACTGATAGAAGTGCGGCTCGACCACGAGTTCCGTGCTGGCCGGCGCGGCGCTCCACACGCCGTCGTTGTTGCGCGCCATCACGCGGAAGACATAGTGGCCGTGCGGCAGGTTGGTGTAATACGCGGCGCGGCGCATGCCCGCGTCGACCCAGCCGCGATCGAATCCGACCAGCTGATAGCGGTATTCGACTTTTTGGGGCGCAACAAAGCTCAGGCCGGCGTAATCGAATTCATAATGACTGTGGCTGGGCGCGACGCGCAGCGCGTCGGTGGACGCCTGCGGCACATCGTCCACGCTCACGCGCTCGATCTCGACCGGCGGCGGAATCCGATTCAGCGGCATCTGCTCGGGATTGACGACAGCAATGCCCTTGAGCGTGGCGAACCACAATTCTCCATCGCGGAGCCGCACGGATGCGGGATGGCCGCCGCTGGAGCACTCGCTGATGCGCATACCGTCGGTCACGCCGAAGCGCATGACCTCCGGCGCCGGTCCGCCTGCGGCCAGCCGATCGAGTCCCGAGCGGCTCACGCGATAGACGCCGGTGTTCGAGCTGAGCCACAGATACCCGCTGCCGTCCTCCAGAATGCCGAGCACGCGCCGCGGCAGCTCGTCCGACTGGAGCGCGACGATGTGCCCGTTCGCCATGCGGTCAAGGCCCGCGTCGTTGGTGCCGATCCACAGCGTTCCGGCGGAGTCCGCGTAGAGCGAGGTGATCACGTTGCTGGAGAGTCCGTCCTTCGTGGTGAAGTTGCGGAAATTCCCATCGCGAAAGCGGGTGAGCCCGCCCAGCGTGCCGATCCACAAACTGCCGTCGCGATCGTTGGCCATGGCTCCGATCAGATCGCTGCCGAGCCCGTCGAGCGTGGTCCACGTGGTGACTGTGTCGTTCGCGTACCGGGAAAGACCGTGGCTCGTCCCGATCCAGAGCGCGCCGTGCGGCCCGATGTGCAGCGAGCGGATGAAATCGTCAGCAAGGCCGTCGGCTGTCGTGAATGAATCCGTCACTTCGCCGTTCTGCACAAAGTCCAGGCCATCGGGTGTCCCCACCCACACATCGCCGTTGGCCGCGGCAGCCACAGTCAGCACCACATTGCTGGAGAGGCCTTGCGCGGTCGTGAGGGCCTGAAACTTACCCTGGCGAAACACATTCAGGCCGCCGCCATTCGTGCCCACGCCCACATAGCCGTTGGGCGCCTGCGCCAGCGCCAGCACATACTCCTGCGTCAGACCATCCTGCGCTGTCAGCGTGAAGAATTTTCGGTCGCGCAGCACGGCGAGCCCGCTCGACGCTGTGCCCAGCCACAGATCGCCTTCGCGATCCTCGGCCGCGGCCAGATCCTCATCGCCCTCGCGCGGCAGCACTGAACTGGATCCATCCGGCGCGATGCGCATCAGCCCCGACGCCGTGCCCGCCCACATCATGCCTTCGCGATCGCGAAAGAGGAAGCTGACCGCGCCCGCCGCGCCGCCGATCGCGCGCACGCTGCCGGCTTCGGATATCAGGAGACCGCTGGAGGTTCCGATCCACATGCGCCCGGAGCTGTCGGCAGCGAGGGCCAGCGCCTGGCCCGGAACCGCAACGGTGTGGCAGGCGGTCGCGGAGCAGGCTTCCAGTCCGGAGCGCGACGCCGCCCACGCGGTGCCGCTGCCATCCACCGCGAGTGCCCGCACCTCGCCCACGGCGCCGATCGTTTGGAATGCGCCGCCACTGACGGATCGCATGAGTCCCTGGCCGGTTCCCAGCCAAAGCGCGCCGTGCGGCCCGGCAGCCATCGCGCTGTTTTCCGTCAGGCTGTTCTGGCCCAGGCCGACGGGCTCCGCGTGCTGACCGTCGCGGATGCGGAACAGTCCCGCCGCGGTGAGCACCCATACCGTCCCGCGTGTGGCGGCTGCGGGGTTGGCCGTGTCGCACCACGTCCGCCAAATCTGCGTTGCGGGGACGCCGTGATCCGGGCCGAAGTCTTCGATGGCTCCGTTGCGCACGACCGCCAGGCCGCCCGAGGTGCTGATCCACAGCGCGCCACTGGCATCTTCGGTGAGGCCGTCGATGAGGTCGCTGGGCAGCGCGGGCGTGTTGGCGTGATGGAAGACCGTGAACTCCGCGCCGTCGAAGCGGACCAGGCCGCCCTCGGTCGCGATCCACAAGAACCCGTCGCGCCCCTGCACGATGGCATGCACGGTGTTCTGCGGCAGCCCGGAGTCCGTCTGCCACGATTGAAATCCGTAGTGTGCGAGGGCCGTGTGCGGGTCGAGCGCGCAGGCGGGCACAGCCGCCAGCGTCAGCCACACGCCGAGCATGGCCGCAACCGCCGCCGGGATCGTACGGAGCCTGAGCATGAGGAGTGCCTTGAAGAGATGCTACATCGCGGCGCAAGGGCCGCGGGACCGTTTTGCCTGCTAGCGCCGAGGGCTTCGCCGGTCCGGCGACGCGCGCCGTACCTGCACCTTCTCCGCCGCGGCCGGGCCGATGGTGAACCGCCCCGCAGGCGTCTCGATAGCCAGCGTCTTGTCGTAATTGCGCTCGAGCACGCGCACCGTCCCGCCCGGCTCAATGCCGGTGCGATGCAGAAAGCGCAGCAGGCCGGGATCGCGCTCGTAGATGCTGGTGACCGTGCACTTCGAGCCTTCGGGCGCATCCGCGAGCGGCCGCACGCCGCGCCGCCTGCGCTTCTCCGGGCTTTCGGGCAGCACCTGGTTGCCGTGCGGACACGAGCCTTTCTCGCCCAGCTTGCGGCTGAGCAGCGCCTCAAACGCGGGCGACACGGCGTGCTCCAGGCGCTCCGCCTCGTCGTGGACTTCGTACCAGGGCATGCCGAAGACCTCCGACAGCATGCGCTCGATGAGGTGATGGCGCAGCGCGGTGCGGTACGCGGCCTCGTGCCCTTTGGGGGTCAGCCGCACCACGCCGTCGCCCGTCACCTCCACGTAGCCATCGCGCTTGAGCCGGCGCAGCGCCATCGACACCGCGGGCGGCGATACGGCCAGCCAGTGCGCCAGGGTGGCCGAGATGACGGTCTGCCCCTCGCTCGCGGCTTCCAGAATCGCCTTGAGGTAGTCTTCGCGGGAGACGCTGATGGCGGGCTTCATTGGGTACTAGCTTACCGCTGGATGCAACACATTCGAGAATGCACCGGATTGTCGGCCGCTCAAATTGGGCTGGTCTCAATGCTCGAAATGAAATGAATGCCGGGGATGATCTGCCTGGTAAGTCGTTTGTCTCCGGTGAGGAATAGGTCCACGCCTTTCGACGCGGCACACGCCAAATGGATGGAGTCGGCGGTGGGGAGCTTCTGCACAGCGCGCAACGTGGCGAACGTATCCACTGCACCCGCGTCGAACGGCAGCAGTTGTACCTTCAATTTGGAAAATGCAGTACGAATCGTGTTCGCCTTCTGCGCAGAATCCTGGGCACCTGCGAGAACTTCCCCAAGGCTAAGATAGCTGGTGTAGAGAGAATCCCCACGATCCAGCATGCGATCGAAGATGGCTTCGACCCGAGGGTTAAATTGCCGGTTATTTTCCAGCAAGTAGATGAACAGCATCGTGTCCCAATAGACTCTGCTCATCGCCTGTCTTTCTCCGGGTCGGTTCTCAGCCACCGCAGGAAGGCTTCGCCGCCACCGTAACGGGCTAACTCCTGCCGCAGGAGCCCGCGCAGGGACGCCACTGCCGCCCGAGCATCTTCCTTGACCGTAGGGGCCGAGGCGGTTTTGCCAACCATGCTTTCCGGCTCTGCCCGGTGGAATCGGTAGTGAAATACCACCGTCGTGCTGGTCTGCGAGGGTGGGCCCTCCACCTTCTCGATCTCCAGTCCCAGAGGTTTCAGGAATTTCCGGGAACGCAGGGCATTGCAAACCTGGGGAACGTTCTGCCGAGGAAAGCCTTCGCGCTCCACCAGCGAATTCCACACATCCCGCACCTGAATGGAAAACCTCTTCCGCCCCTCGCGTCTTGCGGGGGCGACGTATTCATGCTCGGCAAACGCCCGAACCTTGTCGCTCAACTCAAAAGCCATGACAGACTCCTCCTGCATTGATCAATAATATGACTGTCTATCTAAGCTGTCAAGTCCCGGTCGGAAATTTCCGCAGATGCACGCGTTCAGTCCGTTTCGTCATAATCGGTGTATGTCGGAACCACCCAAATTGAAGAGCAGATGCCCGCGTTCTCGCACTGCCGTGAGCGATGCCGAGCACAGGAGGCGTGCCTTTCACGCGCAGGATCTTGTTCGCAAGTATGTTCCTAAAGGCGTGAGCCTCTCCGATGAACTCCTCGCCGAGCGCCGCCGCGAAGCGGGCGAATCCCCGCGCTGACCATCCCGTACAATAACCAGAGCCTTTTCACGCAATGGATCCCGTGTCTAATCTTTCTTCTCAACGGAAGCGCGTGCTGAGCGGCATGCGCCCCACCGGCAAGCTCCACCTGGGCAACTACATGGGCGCCCTGCACAACTGGGTGCGCCTGCAGGACCAGTACGAGTGCTACTTCTTCATCGCGGATCTGCATGCGCTGACGACGGATTACGCGGACCCCTCGGCCATCGGAGCCAACACGCGCGAAGTGGCCCTGGACTTTCTCGCCGCGGGGCTCGATCCGCAGAAGTGCACCGTCTTTGTTCAGAGCCGCGTGAAGCCCCACTACGAGCTGCCCCTGCTGCTGGGCATGATCACGCCGCTCGGCTGGCTGGAGCGGGTCCCCAGCTACAAGGAAATGCAGGAGAACCTGGCCTCGAAGGATCTGACCACCTATGGATTCCTGGGCTACCCCGTCCTGATGGCGTCGGACATTCTCCTCTATCAGGCGGATTTTGTCCCTGTGGGCCAGGATCAGCAGGCTCACGTGGAGCTGACACGGGAAATCGCGCGGCGGTTCAATCAGTTCTACAAAAGGCAGGGAACAGGGAACAGGGATCAGGGATCAGGAGGCGCAGAGCAGGCGAGCGAAATCCTTCCCGAACCCAAGGTGCTGCTGACGCCTTCGCCCAAGCTGCCGGGCACCGATGGCCGCAAGATGTCGAAGAGCTACGGCAACACGATCCTGCTCAGCGATCCTGAGGCGGAAATTCGCGCGAAGCTCAAGACGATGGTCACCGACCCGGCGCGCGTCCGGCGCAGAGATCCGGGCAATCCGGATAAATGCCCGGTGGGCGATCTGCACAAGATTTTCTCGAGCAAGGAGACGCTGGCGAAGGTCTACGACGGCTGCACCACTGCGGGCATCGGCTGCATTGAGTGCAAGACGTGGGCGGCGGACGCGATTGTCGCGCATCTTGCGCCCATCCAGGAGCGTCGCGCACAGTTCGAGCAAAAGCCGGCGCTGGTGACGGAAATTCTTGCCGCCGGCGACGAGCGCGCCCGCGCGCGAGCCGAGCAGACCATGCACGAAGTCCGCGCGGCGATGGGTCTCGCCGAAGCCAGCCAATTTACGCAGGGAGTGGTTGTCCAGTGACGGAAGAAACGCCCACGCCTTCCGATCAGCCCGAAGCGCCGCGCTCGGCAGACGCGGCAGCTCCCGCGTCCGACGCAGCTCCGTCTGCCGCGGAAAAACTGAGGGTTAAACGCGAAGGGGAGTCGGAGTTTCCCTTTTCCGTCACCGTCGGCCAGGTCTACGACGGCCCGCTGGATTTGCTGCTCGATCTGGTCCGCAAGCAGAACATCGACATCTACGACATCCCCATCGCCAAAATCACGGCGCAGTTTCTCGCCTACGTGGAGCACCTGAAGGCGTCGGACGTGGACACCGCCGGCGAGTTCATCTACATGTCGGCGCTGCTCATCCACATCAAGAGCAAAATGCTGCTGCCGCGGTCGCCCGCCGAAGCCGCCGAGGAAGCCGAAGATCCGCGCCGCGAGCTGGTGGAGCGGCTGCTGGAGCACGAGCGCTTCCGCAACGCCGCGCAGATGCTGCAGCAGAAGCGCCAGCTGGAAGAAGCGACGTGGACCAATCCCGGCATGCGGGAGTTTCGCAAAGAGGCCGAGGACGACCAGGAGATCGCGGCGGACACGCTGGATCTGGTGCGCGTCTTCCGCCAGGTGCTGGAGCGCGCCAAGAACCGGCCCGTCCTCGACGTGCAGGAGGACGCGATCACCGTCCGCCAGATGATTGAGTTTGTCCGCCGCCGGCTGATGATGGAAGACCGCCCGGTCGCGCTGTCGAAGCTGCTCTCGCACACGCGCTCCACAGGCGCCATCATCGCCATGTTCCTGGCGTTGCTGGAGTTGGTTCGCCTGCAGGCCATCCTGCTGCGCCAGGACCGCAGCTTCAGCGAAATCTTCATCAAGAAGCACGAGCAGTTCGAGCAGGCGATCCAGGATCGCCTGAGCGTGCGCGACGACTGGTCGTAAGCCAGCGCCGCGGCGCATCCGGTAATATCCAAAGAGCGCCGTTTGCCCCTGCCCGGCGCGGAGAACCCATTTCGAAGACATGAGCCTGAAGGCCCGAATTGAAGCCGTAATTTATGCAGCGGAAGAGCCCGTGACGCTCGCCGCGCTTGCCTCCCTGTTTCGCGACGAAGCGCTGGCGGTGCGCGCCGAGCGCCTGGCGGCTGTGCCGTCGGAGCCGGCCGCGCCGCCGCAGAGCGCGGAAATTGTCGAGGAACCGAAGCGCGAAGCGCTGATCGCTGGACGCGAAGTCCCCGAAGCCGAAGTGGTCACGCCGGATTTTGCCGGGCAGCCGCAGCCGGCTTCGTCAACTGCCAGCGTTGAGGACCAGGAGCGCGAAGCGCGGATCGCCCAGCGCGCAGCTGACCGTGAAGCCCGCGACGAGATTCGCCGCCTGGTCGACGAACTGCGTTCCGACTACGCGCCTCCGGATCGGGGCCTCGAGATCCGCGAAGTTGCCGGCGGCTATCGCATGGCCACGCGCGCCGAGTATCACGATGCGGTGCGCGCCTTCATCAAAACGCTCAAGCCGCCGCTCCGGCTCTCGTTGCAGGCGCTGGAAACCCTGGCCGTGATCGCCTACAAGCAACCGGTGACCGCGCCCGAGATCGGCGAAATTCGCGGCGTTGACACCTCCGGCGTGCTCGGCTCGCTGATCGCGCGCAAGCTGATCACCACCGCTGGGCGGAAGCAGGTTCTTGGCCGGCCCATTCTCTACAAGACGACGAAGGAATTCCTGCTGCGCTTCGGACTGAAGGATCTGAACGAGCTGCCCTCGATGGAGGAGTTCGAGAAGATGGCCGGCGAGCTGGCGGAGGCGGAAGACGAATCCGCTGCGCCGCAGGCGGGCGAAGACGAGCTTCCGTTTGCGGAGGACGAGGCGGCGGAGCAGGCGGCGGACGAGGTTCGCGCCGAAGAGGCCGTGGCGGCGGAGAGCGCGTCAGAAGGCGAAGGTTCGCAGCCGTGACCGACGAGACGGGCGCCAGTGCACAACGGCTGCAGAAGATCATCGCCGCGGCCGGAGTAGCCTCGCGGCGCAAGGCGGAAGAACTGATCGTCGCCGGCCGCGTGCAGGTGAACGGGCAGGTGGTGACCGAGCTGGGCGCCAAAGCCGATCCCGCGCACGATCACATCCGTGTGGACGGCAAGCTGCTGCAGGGCGCCGAGCGTCCCCGCTACTACGCCCTGAACAAGCCGCGCGGCTACGTGACCACCGCCAGCGATCCCGAGGGCCGGCCGACGGTGATGGCATTTTTCGGCGGCAAGGAGCGCGTGTTTCCGGTCGGGCGTCTCGATTACTCAAGCGAAGGCCTGCTGCTGATGACCAACGACGGCGCGCTGGCCAATGCACTCACTCGTGCCGGCGCCCGCGTGGAGAAGACCTACCTGGTGAAAGTGAGCGGCCGTCCTTCGGAGGCGGCGCTCAACCAGCTTCGCCACGGCGTGATGATCGATCGCGGCACGCAGATCGGCCGGCCCGGCGCTGCCCGCCGCAGCGATTCCCGGGTGATGACCGCGCCCGCGCGCATCCGCCTGCTGCGCGACGCCGACAATCCGTGGTACGAGATGGTGCTGATCGAGGGCCGCAACCGCGAAATCCGCAAAATGTTCGAGGAGGTCGGCTACCACGTCGAGAAGATTCGCCGCGTGGGCTACGGTCCGCTGATCCTCGACCTCGAGCCAGGCCGCACCCGCGAGCTGACGCACGACGAAGTCGCCGCTCTCTACCGCGCCGCGGAGGGCAAGGGCGCGAAGCCGGCGAGGAAGACGCCGAAACCAGGCAAGAAGCCGGAATTCCGGCGCAAGCAGACAGCGCGGCCTCGCACGGAATCGCGCGCGCAGGGCAGAGAACAGCGCACGACCGGACGACCTTCTCGCCGACCACGGTAATCTAATCTTCAGGAGGCCTCCATGGCCAAAGCTACCTTTGCCGCCGGTTGTTTCTGGGGCGTTGAAGCCCGATTCCAGCTGTTGCCCGGCGTCACCGCGACTGCCGTTGGCTATGAGGGCGGCACGCTCGAGCGCCCGAGTTACCAGGACGTCTGCACCGACCGCACGGGCCACGCTGAGGCCGTCGAGATCGACTACGATCCCGACACGATCACCTACGAGCAACTCCTCGAGGCCTTCTTCGCGCTGCACGACCCTACGCAGATGAACCGCCAAGGGCCGGATTGGGGCACGCAGTACCGCAGCGCCATCTTCTTCCACTCGCCGGAACAGGAGCTCGCCGCGAAGGCGTTCATCGCGCGGCTGACGGCGGAAAAGCGCTTCGGCAAACCCATCGTCACGCAGGTTGTCCCCGCGCAGACGTTTTGGCGCGCCGAGGAATACCACCAGAAATATCTGGAGAAGCGCGGCGCGGTGAGCTGCCACATCTAACGAAGGCTGTCATCCTGAGCGAGCGCAGCGAGGCCTGCATTTTCCTCTTGCGCGGCCCGTCGCGTCAGCACCGCCACCGTCAGTCCAATGCAAAACAGCAGCGCCAGCACGCCGCTCACCCGTGACGCGAGCGTGATGGCGGCGGGCGCGCGGGGCACGCGCGTCAGCGGCAGCACCACGAAATTCATGACGAAGTAGACGAGCGCGCCATACGCCAACCCGCAAATGACGGGGCGCCGCACCAGCACGGTCACCCGCCGGCTCGCGAGATAAAAGAGCGCGGTCCAGGCCATCGCGATCGTGTAGTGAATCGCCACGCCCAGCAGGATCGACGCCGATCCCGCATGAAACGCCCACGGGCCCGTCAATCCGCTGGCGATGTACTGGAAGACCATGGCCGGCGTGATGTGCCGGAAGGCATTGAAGATGAGATTCTCGCCGATGTCGAGCGTGCCGGCGATCAACCCAATCCGCAGCACCGCGCCGATGGTCCGTGCGCTTTCAGACATTGCGGCATTCTACTGCGCCGCCAGGCGCGTCCGCCTCCCGACCAGCTAGTCGGCCCACTCGCCGCGACGCAGCAGCGGCTCCTCGGCGCCGGTGGCCGTGATGCCGTCCACATCGATCTGGTTCGAGCCGATCATCCAGTCCACGTGGATCAGGCTGTCGTTGGCGCCGCGCGTGGCCAGTTCTTCCGGCGTGAGCTTGTCGCCGTTCTTCAGGCAGGTGCTAGTACGCCTGCCCCAGCGCGATGTGGCACGCGGCGTTCTCATCGAAGAGCGTGTTGATGAACAAGAGACCGCTGGACGAAATCGGCGACGAGTGCGGCACCAGCGAGACCTCGCCCAGCCGCCGAGCGCCTTCATCGGTCGAAATCATGTTCTGCAGCACCTTCTCGCCCCTGGCGGCGTGCGCCTCCACAATCCGCCCGGCGTCGAAGCGCACGCGAATCCCCTCGATCATCGTGCCCTGATAGGAAAGCGGCTTAGTGCTCGTCACGGTGCCGCTCACGCGATCCTTGTGCGGCGTGGTGAACACCTCCTCCGTCGGCATGTTGGGAATGCAGTAGCGTCCGTTGCCGGCTTGCGTTCCGCCGCCCAGCCACAGATGATCGTCCGCCAGACCGACGCGCAGGTCCGTGCCGGGCCCGCGAAAATGCAGCGCAGAGTAGCGCTTCGCGTTCAGAAACTCGGCGCGCTGCGTGCAGTTGCGCATCGTGCTTCTTCCAGGCTGCGACCGGATCGGCGTGGTCCGCGCGGCTGGCGGCGAAGATCGCGTCCCACAGCTTCGCCAGCGCTTCGTTCTGGCGGCAGATCGGGAAATACAGCCTCCGCCCACGCGGGAGTCGCGCAGGCCACGATGGTCCAGTTGATGTCGTGCCGCGTGATCAGTTCCAGCGCCGGGCGATATGCTTTCGAGGGCGCGCGGTTCGCGCGGCTCACCTTCTCGGGATCTTCCTGCGACAGCAGCGACGGATCGTCGCCGGTGATGGCCAGCCGCGCGGCGCCATTGCGATACGCGGCCGCCATGCCCTCGTAGAGCCATCCTGACGCGGCATCGAAGCTCGCGTCCGCGCCGTAGCGGAAGCGCAGCAGCGCTGACTCTTCGTCACCCAGCAGCGCGGTCACCAGCGACGCGCCCGCCTTGTAGGCGTGCTCCGTGATGCGCCGCACCAGCGGCAGCGCCTCGACGGACGCGGTCATCACCATTTCCTGGCCGGGGGCGAGGCCGAGGCCGGAGTGCACCGCGATCTGCGCGAGGCGGTCCAGCTTCTGCGCAAAATCGGTGCTGACGGGAAGAGTTCCGGCGGCATCGGCCGCGGCGGAGGGTGTCGGCGTGTTCATGCTTCTATTGTCAGATGCGGCGGCGCGCGATGGCAACGCGGGGGATGCCGGCCAGGTCATTCACGAATTCCAACCCATCCCAATCCAATAGCAGGGAAGCGAGCGCATCGCGCTGCCCATGGCCGATTTCCAGCAGGAGCCAGCCGCCGGGAAGGAGCGTGGTGTGCGCTTCCGGAATCAGCCGCCTGTACATTTCCAGGCCTGTCGGGCCCGCATAGAGGGCTTCGCGCGGCTCGTAGTCCCGCACCTGCGGCTCCAGGATTTCCGACTCCGCTACATAGGGCGGGTTCGAGACGATTGCATCGAACGGCTCGCCGCGCACCGCGCTCAGCAAATCCGACGCGAGGAAGTGCACGCGATCCGCGACTCCGTGGGCGTCGGCGTTTTGCCGGGCGACTTCGAGAGCGTGTGTGGAAATATCCAGGGCCGTCACCTGCGCGTTGGGCAGCGCATGCGCGAGCGCCACGGCAATCGCGCCGGAGCCGGTGCCCACGTCGCAGATCCGCAGCGGAGCCTCTTTTGGAACACGCTCGAGCAGCGCCTCCACCAGGTGCTCCGTCTCCGGACGCGGAATCAGCACTGCCGGCGTCACGCGCATCGCCAGCCCGAAGAACTCCTGCTCGCCGACGATATACTGCACCGGCTCGTGCCGCGCGCGCTGCGCAACCCAGCTTTCGTATTGTTGTGCCTGATCCGGCGTCAACTCGCTTTCGGGATGCGCGAGCAGCCACGCGCGATCCCGCCCCAGCACGCGCAGCAGCAGCAACTCCGCGTCGCGGCGGGCGGTGGGTGATTCAGAGAGAAGGGAAGCGGCGCGCTCCAGAGCTTGCTGGCAGTCCACGTCCACGACTCCTCTCAGGACACGCCGGTGCTCTTCAGGCAATTCAGAGGGTCTCCTTGCGTGGGCGAAGTCTTCCTCGGTCCATTCCGGATTCTCGTCGTCAATCATCTCGGGATTCGGTCGCTTCGGCATAGCATCCCCTCCGTCCGGCTGGCTTCTTTCGCGCCATCGAAATCCGGCCGCTGCCGGTTACCTTCGGACCCGGTCTGCGCCCTGCCTATCCCGTAAACCGTATCCCGTAACCCCTGCCCTTAGGCCGCTTCGCCCTTCAGCCGCTCCGCATTGAAGTGGGCAATGAGGGCGTCGATCACCGGCTGCAGCTTGCCTTCCATGATTTCGCTCAGCTGGTGGATCGTGAGCCCGATGCGATGATCTGTCAGGCGATTTTGCGGGAAGTTATACGTCCGGATCTTTTCGCTGCGGTCGCCCGACCCCACCTGCTGCTTGCGCTCTTTTGCCAGCGCCTGCTGCTGCTTCTCCATCTCCACTTCGTAGAGGCGGGCGCGCAGCACGCGCATCGCCTTCTCGCGGTTTTTGATCTGCGACTTCTCGTCCTGGCAGCTCACCACCGTGTTCGTCGGCAGGTGCGTAATCCGCACCGCGGAATAGGTGGTGTTCACGCTCTGTCCGCCCGGCCCCGACGAGCAAAACGTGTCGATGCGGATGTCCTTCGCCTCGATCTTCACGTCCACTTCTTCGGCCTCCGGCAGCACGGCCACCGTGATCGCGCTGGTGTGCACGCGCCCCTGCGTTTCCGTCGCCGGAACGCGCTGCACGCGATGCACGCCGCTCTCGTATTTCAGCTGCGAGTACACGCGGCTGCCCTCGATGATCGCGATCACTTCCTTCAGGCCGCCAATCGACGACTCCGACGACGACAGCACCTCGACTTTCCAGCGGTGCTGCTCGGCAAAACGCGTGTACATGCGGAAGATCTCCGCGGCGAACAGGCTGGCCTCATCGCCGCCGGTGCCTGCGCGAATCTCCAGCACCACGTTCTTCTCGTCGTTCGGATCTTTCGGGAGCAGCAGCAGCTTCAAATCTTCCTCAATCTTCGGCTCGCGCGGCTCCAGTTGCGCGATCTCCTCCTGCGCCATCGCGCGCAGGTCCGCGTCGCTCTCGTTCAACATCGCGCGCGCATCGGCCAGGCCGGTCTTCACCTGCCGGTATTCGCGAAACTTCTCCACCACCGGCTCCAGTTCGCGGTGCTGTTTGGCGATCTTCTGATACTTTTCGTGGTCGCCCAGCACTTCGGGATCCGCGAGCTGGCGCGACATCTCCTCGTAGCGAGCTTCCAGTTGTTCCAGGCGTTCAAACATGAGGTCCTCCCGGCGCAGGGCCGGTTTGTATAACTGATAGGTCGGTTCAGGACGCGGGCGCAGCGGGGCGAAAGCGGCGGGAGCCGCTACAGAAGGACGCCGATGGGGAAGAGCTGCTGCATCACCTTTATTTTACCTCGGAGCCAGAACGATCTATAGTCGCTACCGGCTACGGGCTGCTCGCTACGGGCTGTTCTAAACGCTAAACGCTACACCCTATTCGCCGTGTCCCTCTTCCTCCAGTTCGCTGATGTTTGCGACGCACTCGCCGCCACGACGAAGAAACTGGAGAAGCGCGCGCTGATCGCGACGTACCTGCAGACCATGGACGTGGACGATGCCAGCCGCGCCGCGCTCTGGCTCTGCGGCATGCCTTTTCCGGAAACGGACCGCCGCGCGCTGAACGTCGGCGGGTCGCTGCTGTCGAAGGCGATCCTGCAGCTTTCCGGCGCCGGAGGAGAAGCGCTCAGCGAAGCCTACCGCCGTTCCGGCGACCTGGGCGCGGCCGCCGCCGATCTGCTCTACGGACGGGCGCCGGCCAAGGCGTCGCTTACTCTTGCGGAAATCGAATCCGCGCTCACCGCCCTGGCCGAAGCCCGCGGACCCGACGCGAAGCTGCGCCTGCTCCTCGATCTGCTCGCTCGCGCCACGCCCGAAGAGGCGAAGTACCTCATCAAGCTCATCACTGGCGACATGCGCACCGGCGTCAAGCAGGCGCTGGTGGAAGAGGCGATCGCGGAAGCCTGGTCCGCGCCGGTGGCTGACGTTCGACAGGCCGACATGCTGCTGGGGTCGCTCCCTGAGGTCGTCACGCGCGCGGCCGCCGGCCGTCTTGGCGAAGCGCGCATGAAGCTCTTTCACCCGCTCGGCTTCATGCTCGCCAGCCCCGTTGCGTCGGTGCGGGAAGCGATCGCCCGCTTCACCGAACAAGTGGCCGCGGAACACGCGCAGGGCGCGCCGGTCGTGGCCGAAGCGGCCCTCCGCGAGGCGCAGCTCGAAGACAAATTCGACGGCATCCGCGCCCAGCTCCATGTCGCTCCGGAGAATTCCGGCCCGTCGCGCGTGGCGCTCTACTCCCGGAATCGCGAAGACCTGAGCGAATCGTTCCCCGACCTGGTCGAAGCCTGCTCCGCCATCGGCGAGCCGGGCATCCTCGACGGCGAAATCCTCGCGTGGAATCCAGACGAGGGCCGAGCGCTCCCGTTTTCCGTGCTGCAGCAGCGGCTCGGCCGCAAGCGCGTCACCGCGGAGATGCTTCGCGACATCCCCGTCGCGCTCGTCGTCTTCGACATGCTCTACCGCGGCGACCAGCTGCTTCTGACGGAACCTCTGGCCCAGCGGCGCTCCGTTCTGGAAGACTTCTGCGCGCGCTGGATTCCGTTCACCGCCTCAACGGCGGTCCGCGGGCAAAAAGATTTGTTCACCTTGCAGCAGAATCCCGATCTTCCCCGTCTCATGCTTGCCTCCGCTACGCGCCTCTCGTCCGCCGCGCAGCTGGAAGAGGCCTACGCGAGCGCGCGCTCCCGCGGCAACGAGGGCGTGATGATCAAGTCGCTGGCCAGCACGTACCTGCCCGGCCGCCGCGGCCTCGCCTGGCTCAAGCTCAAGCGCGAACTGGCCACGCTCGATGTGGTTGTGACCGGCGTGGAATTCGGCAACGGCCGCCGCGCCCAGGTCCTCAGCGACTACACCTTCGCGGTCCGCGATCCCGCTGACGCCGCGCAGCAGCTCAAGAACATCGGCAAAGCCTACTCCGGCCTCACCGACCAGGAAATCGCGGAGATGACGGCGTTTTTCCGCGCGCACACGCTCGAGGACTTCGGCCACTTCCGGACCGTCGAGCCGTTGGTTGTCCTCGAAGTCGCCTTCAACAACCTGATGCGCTCCACGCGCCATGCCAGCGGATTCGCTCTGCGCTTTCCGCGCATCCTGCGCATCCGCACCGACAAGCCCGTGAGCGAGATCGACACCCTCGAGCGCGTCGAGGAGATCTACGCCTCGCAGCCCGACAAGCCGATCGAGGCGTGACCGGGTCTCCGCTACCGTCTACTGGCTGCCGGCGGCTTTGTGCATGTCGATGCTCACCGGTACGTCGTCCTCATCGGCGTGGCCGACCAGCGTGACCTCCTCCTCCGTGCACGATCCGGTCAGCGTCAGCATCACCGGACGCTCGGGATGCTCCTCCTCTTTGGCGTGCCCGTTGTACGGCGCGATGCGCACCCGCGCGTATACGCTGGAGCCTTCCCGGCGGTACGAGCCGATCCATGTGTGCGCGAAATCGCCTCCCAGAATCTCTCCCCCATGCAGCACGGCAATGCCTTTGCCGTGCGCCTCGCCTGCGTCGAAACGCGCGATCCATAAACCATTCATCTGTCCGTTCATCAGGCCCACACTCTCTGGAGGGAGGCGAACCAGTTACGCCCCCATTTCCGGCAGGGAGCATACTCCGGGCAGCGCACACTGCGACAGGTTATTTTTGATCAGGCGAAACCTGTTTTCCGCCAGTGTCACGCGAAAGTAACCGAGTGATCCTTCCCCGAACCCATCGCCAGCGAGATCGCGAGCGTTAGGCCGCTCGTTGCGTGGTTGCCTCGGTCCGAATCGACCGGCACTTCCGCATGTCGACGTGGAACGATTCGGCGTCGCGCCCTTCAGGACAGCCCTCGAGGGTCGCAAACTCTTCGGTGCAGAAGCCGCTCAGGTTGACGATTACCGGTTGCTCCCGTGCCATGCTCCGCTCCTCCGCGCAGGAGACGAACGGCACAATCCGGATGCGCGCATAGAGCTTCGGCGATTCCTCCTCGTAGGTCCCGGTCCAGATGTGCTCCAGGTCGCCGCCCAGCAGGTCGCCGCCGCGCAGGATCACCATCCCTTCGCCGTGCCGGCTCCCGGAGTCATAATGCGCAAGCCAGTAGCCATCCATAGCGCCCTCCCTGCCGCACTCCCGGCACCCAGAGCATACGCATTGCAGGCCGGGGGGTGATGATGATTTTCACAGGGCGAAAGTGGCGTTCGGGGATGGCCAGTACCGCCAGCTCACGACCAACCACCCCGCCGGCCACATCTAACGGGATATAACGAGATACAAGGAGAATCCATGCCTTCCGCGAGCTCTTCCTCGGTCTCTGGTCCCAACGCCTCCACCGCCGGAACCGTGAATCTTGGCGATCTCACCGTCCACCGCCTCGGTTACGGCGCCATGCGCATCACGGGCAAGGGCGTCTGGGGACCTCCTGCCGACCGGGACGCCGCGCTGCGCACGCTCCACCGCGCTGTCGAGCTGGGCGTCAACTTCATTGACACCGCCGACTCCTACGGCCCCTACGTCTCTGAAGAACTGATCGCCGAAGCGCTGCACCCGTACCCCAAAGATCTGGTGATCGCCACCAAGGGCGGATGGGAGCGCGTCGGGCCCGGCCAGTGGATCCACAACGCCAGCCCGAAGCACCTGGAAGAGGCTGTCAACGGCAGCCTGCGCCGCCTGAAGCTCGACTGCATCGAGGTCTACCAGCTCCACGTCCCCGACCCCGCCGTCTCCTTCGACGCGTCGATGCAGACGCTCGCGCGGTTGCGCGAGCAGGGCAAGATCCGCCATCTCGCGCTCTCCAATGTGGCGCTGGAATACGTGGAGCGGGCGCGCAAAATCGCGCCCATCGTCTCTGTCCAGAATCGCTACAGTTTCGCCGACCGCGAGTGGGATTTCGTGGTCGACGATTGCGAGAAAAACGGCATCGCCTTCATTCCCTGGGCGCCGCTCGGCCAGTTGCGCGAGGCTCACAAGCTGCTGGAGACCATTGGCTCCGAGCTCAGCGCGTCGCCGCTCCAGGTGGCGCTGGCGTGGCTGCTGCGCCGCTCCCCGGTGATGCTGCCGATTCCCGGGACCAGCTCGCCGCAGCATGTGGAGGAGAACATCGCCGCCGCGAGCCTGAAGCTGCCGGCAAAGGCCTTTCACCAGCTTTCGGATTTCGAGGCGCCGCCGGCGAGTTTGCGGTAACGCTGCCGCAGCATCGCTACGCCTTCGCCGCCAACTGCTCGCGCCGCTGCTCCACCACCCGCGCGAATTCCTCCGTCTGTTTGGTGAACAGCGTATTCAGCTCGTCCGAGTAACCGATGATGGCCCACGGCGCGCGCTCCGCAACCCACTTCAACACTTCTTCGACCTTCTCTTCGCGGTGCCCGAAGCCGGACCTCCTGAAGGACACGTCGCCACCATAAAACTTCAGTACGGCGTCGAACTCCTTGCCCGCGGGAATGAAGAAATACACGCGCCGCTTCGTGATCTTCTTGTACGCCCACAGCAGATCGTGCATCCGCAGCACGTTGAAGACGAAAAACGAGTTCGTCACGGCATAGTGATCCGCCAGAGTGATCCCGTGCGCGCTGAACCGCGCCGCTTCCCTGAGGTCACGCTCCACTTCGGCGGAGATCAGATGCACGTCGCCCCACTTCGCGACGCGCGCAATCGCCGGATGCTGCCACGGGTCCATGGCATTCCGTAGCGAACGGCGCAGGAAGATGTACATGAGCCACAGGAAAAACGCGGTCACGGCCAGAATGATGTACCCCTGCTTCCGGAATCCCTGCGTGTCCAGAACCATGGGATACGTCGCTTGCTGCAGCAGCGCCGCGTCCTGGCCGGTGAACAGCTCCTGCGCCAGGTAGTCCGGCATCGGCTCCAGTTGCCCGGTGACCAGCGCGCCGGGCTTCTCCTTCGCGCGCACGATCAGCAGATGGTGCCCCATCCGCGCCGCCCAGAACTGCGACGAGACGTACGTCTTCGTCGGCGTCCCGTTTTCTGTCTCGGTCGTGGTTTCCTGGATGCCGGTGTCCATCACCTCGGCCGGCGTCACCTTCACAAAGAAGCGGGGCGCCGTCAACGGATTGTTCACTGCCGACAATCCCGCCTCATCGATCGCGTAGGGCCCCGCGAAGAAGTTCCGCAGGTACCGCGCCTGGAAGCCGAGAAACGCAAGCCCCGCGGCCAGCACCACCAGCCACGCCATCACCTGATGCCGGCACGCGCGCCGGCACCTCGCCACAATCCATGGATCCATGCAGCCCTTTCCCAACGCCCGTGCAATTTGCCGGGAATCGTACCATGGGCAAGCCGCGGCGCGAAGCAATATCTTCGCGGGCCGGCGCGCCTACTGTCGTCCGGGAGTGAGCGTGCCTCCGTTGATGAGGGCCTGATGAACGACGGTGAGGTCCACGATCATCATCCGGATGCTCGCCAGAACGCCCACGCAGATCAAAATCCTGGCCAGCCATTTCCACAGCGCCAGGCCCCGGTAATTGCCGGCGGACCGCCAAATGCCCACAATCGCCCAAACGTACACGGTGAGCGCAATGAACAGGTAGATGGCCGTTTCAGCCCAGGCGAGAGGGACGCTCGGGTGCGTCTGGTTGAAGACAGCCGTGAAGATGCCAATGCCACATCCGCCGACGAGCACGCCGGAGATCAGAAATCCGTTCACCCACCACGATTTCGCCAGCGACAACTCGCCCCGCCAGTGCCGCGCGAAATACGAATCCTTCTTTACCGGTGCCTCCACCGGCAGTACCGCATCCGACATGACCCATCTCCCATGGTTGGATTGATGAAGCCGGAAGAACTGTGGGGGATGAATGGTGAGCGATGCTAGCCGCGCCACGCAGGCCTGTCAATCGATTTTTCTGGTTTGCCTTCGGCGTGGTGGCGCGCAGCACGTTCGCCAGGGTGCCCCACCCTTGTCCGCATCGCGGACAGGGTGGGATGCCCCGCGACAACCCTTCCGGAAACCTGCTACTCTACCCCGTTTTCGCATCTCTCCATTCGGAGAACTCATGAGCGCCGTCGCCAAATCCGCCGCCGAAGCCTCTGAAGCCTCGACCTACCCCTTCACCCTCACCGAGGACCAGGAAGCCCTGCGCCGCGAGATTCGCGACTTCGCCGCGCGCGAGATCGCCCCCAACGTCTCCCGCTGGGACGAGGCCTCGCGAGTTTCCCGCCGACGTGGTGAAGCAGCTCGGCCAGATGGGCCTGCTCGGCATCATCTTCCCGACGGAGCTGGGCGGCGCCGGCCTCGGCTACGTCGACTACATGCTGGCCATCGAGGAGCTCTCCGCGGTCGACGGCTCTATCGGCATCATCGTGGCCGCGCACAATTCGCTCTGCACCAATCACATCTTCCTGGCCGGGAACGAGGCGCAGCGGCGCAAGTACATTCCCAAGCTCGCCAGCGGCGAATGGCTGGGCGCGTGGGGACTCACCGAGCCCGGCTCCGGCTCCGACGCGGCCGGCGCGCGCACCACTGCCGTGCGCCAGGGCGACCAGTGGATCCTGAACGGCAACAAGACCTTCATCACCAACGGCCACTACGCCGACGTCTCCGTGGTCATCGCTGTTACGGATAAGTGCCAGGGCACGCACGGCCTGTCGGCCTTCATCGTCGAGAAGGGCACGCCCGGCTTCCGCCCCGGCAAGAAGGAGAACAAGCTGGGCCTGCGCGCCAGCGACACCTCGGAGCTGATCTTCGAGGACTGCGCGATCCCCGCCGAGAACCTGCTGGGCGAGCTGGGCGAAGGCTTCGTCGACTCCATGCGAACGCTCGATGGCGGGCGCATCTCCATCGCCGCGCTGGCCCTGGGCATGGCGCGCGGCGCGCTGGACGCCAGCGTCAGCTATGTCAAGCAGCGCCGCCAGTTCGGCAAAGCCATTGCGGAGTTCCAGGGCATCCAGTGGAAGCTGGCCGACATGGCCACGGAACTGGACGCCGCGCGGCTGCTCACCCTGCGCGCCGCGGTGCTGAAGGACGCGGGCCGCCGCGTCACGCAGGAGTCGGCCATGGCCAAGCTCTACGCCTCCGAGGTGGCTGTGCGCATCTGCGACGAGGCGGTGCAGCTGCACGGCGGCTACGGCTTCATCAAGGACTACCCGGTGGAGAAGTTCTACCGCGACGTGAAGCTGTGCACCATCGGCGAAGGGACGAGCGAAATTCAGCGGATGGTGATCGGGCGGGAAATATTGAAGGTGCACCCGTCGCGGGGGTGAGACGCCGTCGCGGGCACAGGGCAACTGCGATAGACTGCTCCCTTCATGGGCCGGCAGACACAACTACACATGCTCCCCGACGATTGCCGGCGCTTTCTCAGCTTTGTGCGGGAGCGCGATCCCGTAATTGTCGCCAGGTGGTATGCCCCGGCAGCAGAAGTCGAAGAGCTACATCGCCCCTGGGATGAGGGCGGCTATTTTTGCCTCTGGAACCAGTCGATACTGGTGTCTCTGAAGCGGAGGCAAACCGAGAATCAATTCGGTATCGACTTCGCTCTTCCCGTTATCGAGTTCAGCTTTAGCGCCTCGGCGGGCGAACTGTGGAACAATCAGCCTGCGCTCGTCCAAGGGAGAGTGTGGGCCAGCTTTGAAAGCGACAGGAAGGATTTCGAGCGCTGGTACAGCGCAGTCGTGCGGTGGATTCGCAAGAATTTCATCCGCGATCGGGGAATTGGGCTGGAGGGTTTCATTGGCCCTGCTGCCTACGACTGGTTCCGGCAAGGAGGCCTCTTGCTCCCGGGTTTTCGACCCCCGCTCACGCAGGCCTGGCTCGCGTGGGCCGACGTTCAGAATCAACATCGAGCGACATTGATCGGCAACTGAGAGCCGCCCGGGGGCCAGCGGCTTCATCGCGACCAAGGTGTGCACTGTCCGGGGTGTTCCAGAGACCCCGCGCGCCGGAGGCGCAACGCTGACTAGCCCAGCGCTTCAGCGCTGGGAAGGCGCCGAAGAAAAGGCGAGTCCCGGAGGGACGACGCTGCGCCCAACCACCGGATAATTCAATTCTGCCGCCGCACACGTGACCTTGGTGCAGGCACCGACGCGTTTCCCTGTCCGGTGGCCGAAATCCGGGAGAGCATGAATGGAACGCCGCGGAGGGACGACGCTGCCATGGGACACGCCTACGCCAGAAACTTCATTCACTGTATCTTCAGCGCCAAAGAGCGCCAGCCGCTGATCGCGCCGGAGCGGCTCTCCGGGCTGTGCGATTACTTCGGGGGCATCGGCAAAGGCGAGGGCTTCCAGGTGATTGAGGCCGGCGGCACCGTCGACCATGTTCACCTGTTGCTTCTGCTGCCGGCGAAATATCCTCTGGCGCAGGCGGTGCAGAAACTCAAGGGCGCGTCTTCGCACTGGATGGGACCGGAGTTTGCCTGGCAGGAGGGGTATGGCGCGTTCAGCGTCAGCCCTTCGCAAGTGCCGGTCTTGAGGCGATATATCCGGGATCAGGGGGAGCATCATCGGAAGCGGAATTTCGAGGAGGAGTTTGTGGCGCTGCTGCATCACTGCGGCGTGGAATACGACGCGCGGCACGTGTTTGGATAGCAGCGCCGTCCCTCCGGGACTCGGTTTTTCCTGGGGTCGCTTTCCCAGCACTGAAGTGCTGGGCTAATCAGCGTTGCGCCTCCGGCGCGCAGTCAATTGCGGCGCTAGCGGAGAACGAGGGCCAGAGATATCGCCGTGAAAACCAGGAACGCGGCCCAGATGCCCAGCGCGATTCTCACATCGCGCTTCGCTCGCCGAAAGTCAGGATCCTGCGTGACCAGCCGGCCGTACCGAACCCACCAGCGGATGGCCAGGAAAGGAACCAGCACCAGCAGCACGTAATAACCAAACCGGCCTAAGCCTCCGAGGAAAGGCACCAGAGCGATCAGGAAAAAGGCGAGGAGCGAGCCCGCCACGATCCGGACGTAGCTCGCATCACTGCACGCGTTGCTGATCTTGCCGGTCAGTACCGCCGCTGCCAGCGCGGCCGTATGATCGATGGCCGCGGAGCAGTACGGGCACTGCGTCATCGACGTATTGATGGTTTCTCCGCAACTCGGACAATCGAAGACCTGCGCTGCCTCTGACAGGGTGCCCATGGGTTCTCCTGAAAATTTGTCAGAGTATAGCGAACGCCAATGGATTAGGCGAGAGAATTTCGGTCCATGTCAGTTCTCATGCAGGCGCCCCGTCGGTTTCCTTCCAGCGCGCGCCGCAGGCCTCGCAGCGCCAGACCGGCGCGCCGGCCGGGATAGGCAGAGCGAAGGTGGCGAGGGCGACGAGCTTCACGCCTTCCCGAGGACCGGTTTCAACGCCGATTTCGATCGATCCACATTGGGGGCAGCGCGGCTGGGCGAACTCATCCCCGTTGCCCAACTCGATAGTCGCCGGCATGGGCTGTGCCAGAATCTCGCGGGCTGCTTCGGCGTTGGTGCGATCGACCTGCAGGCGGATGCCACCCACGGCGTTCGACCAGAACCAGTCGACGCGCACCAGATTGTCATCCTGAATCCAGGCGGGAATACCGGCGGACTCGAGCAGGCCCCGCGCCAGGTCGGCGGCGGGCAGGTCGCGGTAACTCTGGATGGTCACCAGATCCCGCGGCTCGACTTGCTCCGGCTCATCGAGCACTGGCGGCTCGAGGTTCCGCTGCGAAAACTCTGCGCGCAGAGCCTCCTGCGCCGGTTCCACCAGCGTGTCGTAGGAACGAGCCAGCTCCATCAGCTCGGCCTCGCTCATCGCGGCATAGCGGCCAGCGAATTCCTGCAGCCCGTCGCTCATGAAGCCAGATGGTATCAGAGCGCAGAGAAGCTCCGCGTCGCGCGACCTGCCTTCAACCCTGGGTTCTTCTGCTCCCCGCTACGGGCATTGGATTTGAGCGTAGGCCGTAACCACGTCCTTCCACGGCAAGATACCGCTCATCGGCGCGTTTGGATCCGCCGGGGCGAGGACGCTCACCGGCAGCAGCGGGCCTGAACCCGCACCCGGGCAGGTGAAGACATAGGGCTGCGTGGTCAGCGTGTATTGCACGCTCCTGGGAGGCGGCGCAAAGGGGCCGATTCCCCAACTGACCGGCAGGGGCGTGACCGCCGCCGGTGACCCTGAATAAATGCCCGTTGCGGTGAACTGGACTTTCCCACCGCTCACCACCTGATGGACGGCAATGGATTGGAGTTGGCGGCTGCCGACGGCGCAGCCCAGCAACAGAGAGGCTGCGGCGGACAGCGAAAGAATGAGGACGGTAACGTGCTTCATGGGCACCCCCACCTGCGGGCAATGATACGCCTGCCCGAAGCTGCGGGCCTCGCTGCTTCGCTGCGCCCCGCGCCCCGCGCCCCGCACCCTGTACCCTGTACGGTGGCGATGGAACGGAAGGCGGAAACGGCGGAGACGGCGGCGCTGGTGGAGCGGTTGCGCGGGGGCGATGCGCGGGCGCTGGCGCGTGCCATCACGCTGGTGGAGAACGAGCGAGAGGAAGCGGCGGCGCTCTTGTCCGCGTGTTTTCCGTACACGGGGAAGGCGCTGCGGGTGGGCATCACCGGCTCGCCCGGCGCGGGCAAGAGCACGCTGGTGGATCGGCTGGCGGGGCGCTGGCGCGCGGACGACAAGACCGTCGGCGTGATCGCCGTCGATCCCAGCAGTCCGTTTACCGGCGGCGCGCTGCTCGGGGATCGGATTCGCTTTCAGGATCGCCAGGGGGACGCGGGTTTCTACGCGCGGTCGATGGCGACGCGCGGCTCGCTGGGCGGGCTGGCGCAGGCCACGGCGGATGTGGCGCTGCTGATTGAGGCGAGCGGCAAAGACGCGCTGCTGATCGAGACGGTGGGCGTGGGCCAGGATGAAATCGAGATTGCGCGCTTGGCCGATGTGACCCTGGTGGTGCTGGCGCCGGGGATGGGCGATGATGTGCAGTCGCTCAAGGCCGGTGTGATGGAGATCGCCGACATTTATGTGGTGAACAAGGCGGACCGCGAGGGCGCGGATCGCGTGGAGAAGGAAATTCGCGCGATGCAGTCGCTGGCGCGCGGCGGGGCGGGGCCGGGCGATGCGCGGGCGCAGTGGACGCCGCCGGTGGTGCGCACCGTGGGGACGACCGGCGAGGGCGTGGATCGGCTGGCCGAGGCGATTGCGAAGATGCAGGCCTGGCTGGGCGAGGAGAATCGGATGGCCCAGCGGCGCGCCGAGCATTGGCAGCGGCGGCTGGATGCCATGCTGCGCACGGAGCTGATGCGGCGCGCGCGGCGGCACGGCGTAGCCGAAGACGAGCTGGCGCGGCACGCGGCGCGGATCGCGGCGGGCGAAGAGGATCCGTGGAGCGTCGCGAGAGAGCTGGCGAAGAAGGTTGTGGAACCGCAGTAAGCTGGAGAGAAGCTGCCCAGCCGCCAGCTGTCAGCAGTTCTAAACCGTAGACCGTATCCCGTAGCCCCTGCTTTATGCCTTCCCTCGACCATCTCGGCATTGCCGTTCGCAGCATCGCGGAAGCGCGGAAGCTCTACGAGTCGCTGGGTCTGCGCGTGGTCCACGAGGAAACCGTGGAGCACGAGCATGTGCGCCTGGCGATGATTCCCGCGGGCGAGACGCGTCTGGAATTGTTGGAGCCGACGCAGGCGGATTCGCCGGTGGGGCGCTTCCTGGCGAAGCACGGTGAGGGGCTGCACCACGTCGCCATGCAGGTGGAGAACATTTCGCTGGTGCTGGAGACGCTGAAAGCGCAGGGCGTGCGGCTCATTTCGGAGGAGATTCGCGTGGGCGCGGGCGGGCATTTGTATTTCTTTGTGCATCCGGCAAGCGCGGGCGGCGTGCTGCTGGAGATCTGCGAGGATCCGCCGACGGAATGAGCGCCGAGACGAGCACGCTGCTGCTGGGAATCGATACCTGCGGGCCGCATGGCAGCGTGGCGCTGGCACGCTTTGGGGGCGACGTGCTGGAGACGCTGGCGGAGGCGGAGTTGGCGGGCAAAACCTACTCGGCGCGGCTGGTGGGCGCAATTCGCGAGCTGCTCACCGGGCAGGGCGCGACGGTGCGCGATCTGGGCGCGATCGTCGTCACCAGCGGGCCGGGCAGCTTTACCGGAATTCGCGTGGGGCTGAGCACCGCGAAGGGTTTGGCGGAGGCGCACGGGACGCCGATTCTCGCGGTATCGCGGCTGGCGGTGCTGGCGCACGTGGCGGCGACGGGCGCAGCGGCGCTCGATGCCGGGCGCGGCGAGTTCTATCTGGGAGAGTTTGGGCGGACGGAGTTTGCTGAGCGGCAGGAGTCGCTGGTTCCGCGGGCGCGCTTCGAGCAGGCAGCCGCCCGGCTGGGCGATGAGCTGGCGGTGTGCGAGGCGCAAGTGCTGGCGCTGGCGCTGCACGCGCGGTCCGTGACGCCGCCGACTGCGGCGCAGGCGCTGGAGTTTGTCCTGCCGCGTCTGCGAGGGCGCCGGTTCGACGACCCGGCCACGCTGGACGGGGATTATTTGCGGCGATCGGACGCGGAGATTTTTGCCAAGCCGCGAGCGGGGATGACGATCCGTGCCATGGCGGCGGAGGATTTGGCGAAGGTGGCGGCGATTGCGCAGGCGTGCCCCGAGGCTCCGCGATGGAAGCTCGAAAATTACACGGCGTTTGCGCAGGACTCTTCGGTCGAGAGCCGGGCCTCTGGGCCAGCCGCCGGTCCGCAGCGAGCCGGATGGGCGGCGATCGGCGGAGCGACTGGGGAGATCCTGGGTTTTGCGGCGGCCAATGTGGTGCTGGATCAGTGTGAGTTGGAATCGATGGCCGTGCGCGCGGACGCGCGGCGGCAGGGCATTGGAGCGGCGCTGCTGCGGGCGGTGGTGGCCTGGGCGGCGGAGAAGGGCGCGCGGCGGCTGGGCCTCGAGGTGCGCGCGGGGAATGCGGCGGCGATCCGGCTGTACGAGCGGCTCGGGCTCAAGGCGGAGGGACGGCGGCGGGGGTACTACGCCGATCCGGTCGAAGATGCTGTGCTGCTGGGCGGCGCAGTACCAATGGTCTGACCCGCTCCGGCGTTTTCCACCGAAAGGGAGTTGAAGACAGGCTTCCGCGGTGCTAGCCTGGTACGTCTCACAGAGAGAGACTCGCGTGAGACTGCAAAATCCGGCGAGGACCGCGCCGATTCGCCGGAAGATCCTGAAACGGAGGTGTCGCGTATGGATCTGGAAACGAATGGTCAGCCGGATAGTGAGGAAATTCGCCGCCTGGAAGATGAGCACCGTCACTATTCGGAGAAATTAGAAGCCCTGCTCCAAAAACCCTGGCTGAGTGAGGATGAGCAACTCGAGGAAGTAAAGCTGAAGAAGCTGAAGTTGCACATCAAGGATCAGCTGGCGATGCGGCGAGGCCAGTCCCGAGCATTTAGCGCTGCCTGACGCGATTCGTTCTATTCTGATTGGCTCTTACGACGATTCCCCCTCGCCCGAGGGATCGTTTATCTCCTTTCTGTTCCGCTCCGAACCGGCAGCGGATTCTGTTGCATAGACGTGCTGTTTGGGGCTCGACGCAAGCCGGGCCATTTGACGCCCGACGGGAACTGCGGTCTATGATGAGGCCTGTACGTCTTTGAACGGCCTCCAAGGTCGACCGCCGCGCCGGACCCAGCCTGGCACGCCTCTCGTCCGAACCCCCTCCACTAGCCCCGCCTGCGGACGAGGAAAGGTTTCCACCCGATGAAGGTTCACCTGGTGAATCCCAGCGATCATTCTTTTGGCACGGCCGTAATCACGCCGCGCTGGTTGTTTGTTCTGGCGGCGGCGACGCCGCAAAGCGCAGGCGATCCGATCCTGACCGACGAATCCCTGGAGCGCATCGATCCCGAGGCGATTGCTGCCGGCGACGTGGTGGGCATCAGCGTGCACACCGGGAATGCTCTGCGCGGATACCAGGTGGGGCGCATGGCGCGGGCGCGCGGAGCGTGGGTGGTTTACGGCGGCATTCACGCGACGCTGTTTCCGGAGGAGGCTCTGGAGCGCGGCGAAGGCCACGCGGTCGTGAAGGGCGATGGAGACCTGGTGTGGGCGCGGGTGGTGGCGGACTGCATCGCTGGCCATCCCGCGCGCGTTTACGAAGGCGGCCGCATCGCGGGCACTGAGTTTCTGCAGGCGCGCTGGGACCTGATGCAGCCGGAAAAATACATGTGGGCCTCGGTGCAGACCATTCGCGGATGCCCGAAACACTGCTCCTTCTGCAGCGTGTGGCGCACGGACGGCCAGCAGCCGCGACAGCGGCGCTTCGAAAGCGTGGTGGATGAGATTGTGACGCTGCGGCGCATGGGATTCCGCTTTATCGCGCTGGCCGACGACAACTTTTATCCCGTCACGAAGACCGATCTGCGACTGGCGCGCGAGCAGAACAACTTGGCCAAAGTGGAGGAGCTGAGCGCGATTCGCGCCGACCGGTTCCACCTGATGGAAGAGCTGGCGAAGCTGCCCAAGGACATGGTGTTCTTCACGCAGATCACTATGGAGGCTGGGGAAGACGGCGAGTATCTGGACGCCATGCGGCGGGCGAATATCAAAGGCGCGCTGGTGGGCGTGGAAGCGGTGACGCCCGAGGGCCTGAAGGCGGTGTACAAGGACTGGAACTACTCCGGCGAAGCGCTGGCGCGGCAGTTGCAGACCTTCCGGGAACACGGAGTGCATGTGCTGGGGTCATTTATCTTCGGGCTGCCGACAGACCGGCCGGAGACGTTCGACGCCACCGTGGAGATGGCGATGAAGGCCGGCGTGACCTTTGCCCAGTTTGTGATGATGACGCCGTTTCCCGGCACGGTGGACTTCGGGCGCTGGGAAAAGCAGCAGGCGGAACAGCCAACCATGGTGGGCGACGTTCCCCTCACGCGCTATTGGCTGATCCCCACCGAGGTTCGGCCGAAGATGTTCACGCCGCACCCAACCATGAGCGCGGATGAAATTCGCGAACGGACGCAGCGCGTGTGGGATCGCTTTTATACGTGGGGCGCCATCTGGGAGCGCTCGGCGTGCACGCCGACGCTGTGGTCGCGCATCGCGTTCATCGTTCTGTCGAAGCTGTATCGGCAGATGTATGCGGGGACGGGCATTTCGACGGACAGCGCGCGGCGCAGGAAAGCGAAGCGATGGGCGCGCTGGATGGCTCGGCAATGCAAGCGGCTGTTCAAGGCGCGTCCCATGCCGGAACTGGCGCGGCCGCGGTGGCCGGATTTCGCTACCGCGCAGGGCGAGAGGCTGTCGAGCAGTCCGTTGCAGGTGCTGGGGGACCAGTAACAGATTTCAGGATTTGATCTCGACGCGCGTGCCGACCGGGACCAACTGCCAGATTTCGTCGATCTCCGCGTCCGTGACAGCGATGCACCCGTCGGTCCAATCGATCATGTGCTGGCCGCTCCCGATCCAGGCGTAGCCGTTCGGCAGGCCGTGGATCTCGACATCTCCGCCCGGATTGACGCCCAATCTGCGTGCTCGCGCCCGATCCTGCGCGTTCGGGTAGGAGAGGTGAAGAGCGCGATGAAACTGGCTGTGGGCGATCTTCCCGTCGATGACGTAATCGCCCTCGGGCACCTTGTGGTCGCCTTCGCGGGTTTTCGGTCCTACAGGATCGGCGCTGAGTGCGACTTTGTAGATCTTCAGGACCGAGCGGCCGCGGTATAGCGTCATCGTCCGGGTGGACTTCACGATCACGATCAGGTCGGCCTGTTTTTGAGGGATCGGACGGTGCGCCTGGGTGTGGGCCGCGGAGCAGAACAACAGGAGAAGCAGTACGAGTTGAGCGCAGAGCCAATTCTTCGGGCGCAGCACCGCCATCACCTCAGCACGCATGATACAGAAGGGTTGGCGCCGAGCAGTTGGCCAGTCGGCAGTGGAAACAATGCACCGAGAGTGAATAGTCATCCCTCGGCGGCTGAAGCCGGTTTGATTTTGCGCTTTTACGGCACGGCTGAAGCCGTGCCCCTTCAAAGAATCAAGTTTCTCTGGAGGCTGTGAAGTAGTGCCCTGATGCAACGCCTGGGCGGGTGGGCTCCGGGAGCGGCGTCCCCATGGAGCTCAACTCCTTTCGGGTCGCTTCTGACGAGCCACCGGTCGCCCCACGGCCAGCCAGGCCCACGCGTTGATCGTTCGCACGAAAGTGCCTGGCCAACCAACATCGGGCGTCAGTCCGGGTTGTGGCGTCAGGGCATTCGCGTGGGCGTTACGAAAAAGGTGTTGCCAGCGGATGAGGGAATGGGATACAAATCGGCGGCATCCGCAGTTCTGATGTGCCTGCTGGCCTCCCCTGCCTGGGTCCCGAAATTCCCGCCGGAGGGTACCTCTCATGCCAAAAGCGTTGCTTTCTGGCTTCTCCTCTGCAGGCCTGCTCTTGTGCTCAATCCTGTACGCCGCCACCCCAACCTTTGCGCAAACGATGCAACGCACGGCGCAGCCGTCCATCCTCTCGCTTGTGCCCAGCCAGAAACCGGAAGGCGCCTTTCTGGCGCGCCAGCCGGGTGATGCGACGTTCGCGGACGCACCCGCGAATTACCACGTGTTTGCCGCCGCCACAGTGGGCGAGGATACCGCGACCGAAGAGCTCACGATCAGCTTTGCGGGCGCAACGCAACTGACGGCGATCCGATCGAAGAACAAGGATTTTGTGCTCGAGGGCGGAAGCTGCCACGTGGGCGAGAGCTACGCGAAGGGCGACAGTTGCACGCTCGATGTCCGATTCAGGCCGCAGGGAGCGGGGCACCGCCTGGGCTTCATCAGCATTGCGAACACCACGGAAGCCACGCCGATGCAGGTGGGGTTGCTGGGCAATGGCTACGCGCCGACCGTGAGCTTTATTCCGTCGCAGATCACGACGGTTGCGGCCACGCTTTCTTCGGGCAATGGGGTCGTGAAGAGCTCCACCAATATCGCGGTGGACGGCGGGGACGTCGTCTATATCGCCGATACCGGCAACAACCTACTGAGAGAGATCGATTCGAGCGGGGCGCTGACGTCGATCACTCCCATCATTGGCTCGACGACTCCGGCGTCGATCGCCGTGGACAACATGGGAATCATCTACACCGCCAATACTCCCAGCAGCAGCTATTACTTCGCCTATTACGCGCCGTGGGGATCGCAGACAGCGTATGGCACGACGTACGTCGCAAGCGCCTGTACGCCCGGCAGCCCCTGCAGTCTGGGCACTGTGGGCATGTTCTCTCCAGCCAACCTCAGCATGGACACAAATGACAATCTTTTCCTGGAAACGAGAACTCAGGGGGCGGTCGAAATGCCGGTGAGTGCTTCCGAGGGGACCGGCGCGCTGAACCTCTGGTATCTGACCGATTATTACGCTTACTCGCCAGGGCCGGAGGCGGAGTCGTTCGCCGTCGATCCCAGCGACAACATCTACTCGGCCTTCCTGTCCGGCTCTAACTGCGTGATCTACGGGGAGCCCTTGTATAACGCGGAGTACTCTCCGCTGGAGGACCGCGTGGCGGGCGCCGCGAACTGCGGGTTTTCGGGCGATGGCGGGCAGGCGCGGAACGCGGAGATCAGCGCGACGATCGGCCAGATCGCGTTCGATGAGGCGGGCAATCTGTACTTCGCGGACGCCGGGAACCAGCGGGTGCGGCGGATCGATGCGGCGACCGGAATCATCCACACCATTGCCGGCGACGGGACGCAGGGCTATACCGGCAACGGCGGGGAGGCGATCCTGGCGGAGCTGAGCAATCCGACGGGAGTGGGGGTGGATTCGCAGGGACAGGTGTACATCCTGCAGAACGTGCCCTCGGCGGGACCGACGCAGGCGCTGCGCCAGGTGGAACTGACGGGGTTTCTGACGTTCGGCTCGGTGGTGACGGGGACCAGCAGCGCGGCGAAGGTGGTGGAGGTGTCCAACACCGGCAACGCGCAGCTGCAACTGTCGCAGGCGGCGCTTCTGAATGGCACGAATCCAGGGGATTACGCCATTGACCCGAACACGACCACGTGCGCGCTGACCGCGGGCGCGACGCTGGCAGCGGGGCAGAGCTGCAACGTCGGGGTGATCTTCAAGCCGAGGGCTTCGGGGGCGCGCAGCGCCAATCTGCGGCTGGCGGACAATACGGTGACGGGCCAGAACATCGTTCAGCTGACGGGCAACGGCCTGCTGACGCCGACCATGACGATCACGTCGCCGGCGAGCGGAGCGTCAGAGAATACCGGCGCGACGGTGACTTTCTCGGTGAGCGTCACGGGGACCCCCATGCCGACCGGGACGGTGACATTCAGCGCGAACGGGAAGACCATCGGGAGCGCGGTGACGTTGTCCACGACCGGCGCCGCATCGACAACCTTCACCGAGACGGCGGCCGGGGGGTACACGCTGAAAGCTGTTTACAGCGGGAGCTCGGTGTACGTGACGACGACGGTTTCAGAGACGATCACGGAGGTTGTGCCCGCGCTGAAAATAGGGACCAAGGTGACGATGGTGCAGTAGGAGGTCGAGGAGGCGCAGGGGCGGCTGCGGCCGCCCTTGTGTTTCGAGGCGCGTTATTCCGCTACGCCGCCGTTAATCTGCGCCTTTGTCTTTTCTCGTTTCAGCACTAGAATTTAGGGAGACTTGCGACGCTCCGCGCCGCGCGAGGCGAAGCTTGCCCGCACGCGGTCTTGGGGGAGCGCTTTATTTTCTTCATGGTGCGAGACGGATATTTTTACGGGCTGGCGCTGGCGGCGGTAGCCGCCATCGTATGGCTGCTGACGAGCTGGCCGTGGGCCATCCTGCCCCTGCTGCTGGCGGCGTTCTTTTTGTGGTTCTTTCGCGATCCGGAGCGCGCGATTGAGCAGGAGCCGGGGCTGATCGTGTCGCCGGCCGACGGCAAAGTCACCGAAGTGGCGCGAATCCAGACGCCGGAAGGGGAGCGGCAGCGAATGAGCATCTTCCTCAGCGTCTTCGATGTGCACGTGAACCGGTCGCCGGTGGCGGGGGTGCTGCGCGAGGTGCGCTACCGGAAGGGCGAGTATCTGAACGCGATGAATCCCGAGTCGGCGGTGCGCAACGAGCAGAATCTGGCCGTGGTGGAGTGCGACGAGGGGTATCAGGTTACGTTCGTGCAGATTGCGGGGCTGCTGGCGCGGCGTATCGTGTTTACGAAGCGCGTGGGCGACCGGCTGCGGCGCGGCGAGCGCGTGGGGCTGATCAAGTTCGGCTCGCGCACGGACCTGGTGCTGCCCGGCCATGCTGAAGTGCTGGTGAAGGTGGGCGACCGGGTGCGCGGCGGCGCCAGCGTGGTGGCGCGGGTGAGCGCGCCCGAAACGCGGAAGGAACCCGAAGTGGCGGAGATGCGGGCGTGAGCAGCGGCGAAGAGCGGTTCCTGCGCGGAATTCCGGCCATGGGCATGCAGGCGAAACGCGTGTCCGGGCCGCGTCCTCGCGGGATGTATCTGCTGCCCTCGATGTTCACGGCGATGAACATCGCGCTCGGGTTCTACGCGATTTTGCAAAGCCTGGAGGGATCGGCGCAGCAGCCGCACTATTTCGATCATGCGGCCATCGCCATTCTGTTCGCCATCCCGTTCGACGCGCTGGACGGGCGCATCGCGCGGCTGACGAACACGGCCAGCGAATTTGGGCGCGAACTGGACTCGCTGGCTGACGTCATTACCTACGGCGTAGCTCCGGCGCTGCTGGCGTTCTCCTGGGGGTTCCGCTCGCTGCCGCTTACGATCTCGCCCGACTATCGCATGCGTCTGGTGCAGTTCGGCGCGTTCCTCTGCTTCCTGTTCCTGCTGTGCGGAGCCAGCCGCCTGGCGCGCTTCAACATCAGCGTGAATCCGGTGCCGAAGAATCCCGGGCGACCGGGGCGCAAGTATTTTGTCGGCATGCCGATTCCCGCGGCGGCCGGGGTGGTCGCCGCCGTCGTGCACGCTTTGGTCGACCCGATCTTCTCCTGGTGGCTCGCCATCCTCTGGGCGCTGCTGGTGGGCTTCATCGGATTCCTGATGGTGAGCACGTGGCGCTTCTGGAGCGGCAAGGAGATCAACCTGACCGGGCGGCAGCCCATCCGCCTGGTGGTTCTGGTTGGGCTCAGCATTTATCTGCTGGTATTTTTCTCGCGCGAAGTGCTGCTGGTGCTGGCCTTCGTATATCTGTTTTCCGGGATCATCGCGCGGCTGGCGTACTCGTGGAAGCGGCGACATTACCGGCCTCCACCGATGGAAGGATTTCAGGCGTGACGGAAACTGCAAAGATTGCGATCGTCGGCGCGGGCAGCCTGCGCGGCAAGGAACTGAACGATGTGCTGAGCGAGTCGCCCTTTGCCGGAGCCGACTTTCAGCTGATGGATGACGAAGCGGAGCTGGGCACGCTGGAGTCGGTCGGCGATGAGGTGACGTTCATCCAGCGCATCGAGCCGTCGTCGTTCGAGCGAGCCTCTTTCGTCTTCTTTGCCGGCGATGAGGCGCTGACCAGGCGGCACTGGCCGGCGGCGCATGGTGCCGGAGCCAGCGTGGTGGATCTTTCAGGCGCGCTGGAGGGCCAGCCGGGCGTGCTGGTGCGCGCGCCGTGGGTGGAAGACGAGCTGGGCGCGAATCCAGGCCAGCCATCCCCGGATTTAGAGACGCCGGCGGTGGTGCCTGCGCATCCAGTGGCGTTGGCGCTGGCGCTGCTGCTGGCGCGCGTGACCCAGGCCGCGCCGGTGCGGAATGCGTCGGCCACCGTGCTGGAGCCGGCGTCGCAATACGGGCGAGCGGCCATGGACGAGCTGCACCAGCAGACGGTGAAGCTGCTGAACTTTCAGGATCTTCCGAAACAGGTGTACGACACGCAGGTGGCCTTCAACGCCACGCCGATGTTCGGCGAGGCGGCCAAATTCAGCCTGGCAGAAGGCGAAACCCGCATGCGCCGCCACTACGCGCTGCTGGTTGGGGATCGGCTGCCGCAGGCCGGGATTCAGGTGGTGCACGCGCCGGTCTTTCATGGCTACGGCATTTCCATGGCCGTGGAACTCGCTCATCCCCTGTCGCTCGATCAAATGGAAGCGGCGCTGGCCGGCGAGCACGTGGACGTGATCACCGCGGACGGCGAGCCGCCGACCAATTTGAGCGTGGCGGGACAGCCGGAGATTCTGGTGCGAGCGCGTCCGCAAGGCGGGCGCGATCCCAACGGAACGAAGTTCTGGCTGTGGGCGGGACTGGACAACCTGCGGATTGCCTCGCTCAACGCGGTGGCGTGCGCGCTGGAGCTGAACCGGCTGAGACCGCAGGGCAAAGTGCAGTAGAGACGTGCGCGGAATTACCGGGGGGCCGCGGGACGCCAGGCGGCGATCCGGAAGGAATCGGATCTGTTCGTGCCGCGGGGTCCCGGGCAGGGGCAAAAGTTCCGGCTATGCGGCCGCACAGCCGTGGTAGACTTGCGCGCACGCCGAGGGAGCGCCCGCGCCAATGCGAAGCATCTTGTCCATCGTTGTTTTGCTGGCCACAACGTGCGCCTTGCCGGCGCAAACCAATCGTTCCTCCTGGGAGAATTTGAACGCTCTGCGGGCGGGCCAGAAAATCCAGGTCGTCGAGATCGGCGCGAAGAAGCATACGGGGCTTTTCGTCAGCGTCTCCGCCACCGCCATCGTGCTGACAGAAACCGGCGGGGACCGGACCATTGCGAAGCAGGATGTCCGCACCGTGAAACTGCTGACAGGCGGTCACCGCCTGCGCCACACTCTCATCGGAGCGGGAGTGGGCGCGGGCGCAGGGGGAGGAATTACTGCGGCGGCCTGGGAGCCGCATGGATTTCTCGGCGGCAAAGGGACCGGGGCTGCAGTGGGAGCTATTATCGGTGGAGTGGTGGGGGCCATTGTGGGAGCGCTGTTGCCTTCGCACCCCACCCTCTACACCGTGAGTTCGCGCTAAGGTTCCTGAGAGCCCTGCTGCCGCAATTTGCCGCAGCGATGGTGGAAACCCGCCAAGCCGCCGATAACCGATGCGAGGCCAGGAGGAAAGTGGCTGGGTGGGTACCCGGCTGGCGCCAATTCGTGACGGATTCACGGAAAAGGCATTGACGCGGGCCTGGGGGCGGGTTACTCTGGCGCCAATTACACCCTTGGTGGCCATGGCCAACCCGGTTCTTTCGCTCCCTTTCAGGCATCCAACGAATGTGGAGCGAACTACGCTGCGGCGAGCCCCAACCCCGACCCCAATCCCATTTCAACCGCGTGGCCTGCGCCTGGCCGCGTCCGGAGGTTCATTTCTCGCCTGATGAGAAAACATCTCGAACTTACTCCGAATCTTGAGCCCCTGTTCGGGACCCGCGATGAAAACCTGAGACTCATGGAAGACGCTCTCCATGTGCGCATCGACCTCGAATCCGACTCCGTCCGCGTGGAAGGTTCCGAGGAAGCGGTCGCCCAGGTGGAGCGCATTTTCCAGGACTATGAGGCGCTGCGGCAGCGGGGCATCCTGCTGCAAAACGGCGAGCTGAACGGGATGCTGCGGCTGGTGACGGCGGACAAGTCCGTCTCGCTGCGCAGCCTGGCAGAGAGCGGCAAGCAGCGGTCGGCGGGCATTAAGCGCATGGTGCAGCCGCGATCGCTGAACCAGCGGCGGTATGTTGAGGCCATTGAACAGAACGACATGGTCTTCGGCATTGGGCCGGCGGGCACGGGTAAAACCTATCTGGCGGTGGCGATGGCGGCGGCGGCGCTGCTGGCCAAGAAGGCCAGCCGCATCGTGCTGGTGCGACCGGCGGTGGAAGCCGGCGAACGGCTGGGATTTCTGCCGGGCACGCTGCAGGAGAAGGTGGATCCGTATCTGCGGCCGCTGTACGACGCGCTCTACGACCTGCTGGAGCCGGAGCGCGTGGACAAAATGCTGGAGCGGAACGTGATCGAGGTGGCGCCGCTGGCATTTATGCGCGGTCGCACGCTGAACGACGCGTTCATCATCATGGACGAGGCGCAGAACACCACCAGCGAGCAGATGAAGATGTTCCTGACGCGCATGGGGAACAACGCGAAGGCGGTGATCACCGGCGACATTACGCAGATCGACCTGCCCAACCCGCGCAAGTCGGGGCTGGTGGAGGCGATGGGCGTGCTGGAGGGCGTAGACGGCATCCGCTTCGTGCGCTTCGAGGACGGAGACGTGGTGCGGCACCAGCTGGTGCAGCGCATCATCCGCGCCTATGAGGGATTTGGCCGCGCCCGGCAGGAGGAGCTGCCGCTGGCGATGGAAGAGGGCGAACCGGTCCGCGTCTCGCAGCAGCCGCAATAGGGAATACCATCCATACAGGGGGGCTGACGAGGCCCTCCTGTATTGTTTTATGCGCAGGCGGAATCCACGCCGCGCTCCACCATGATCCTGATCGAGCCTCCGATACAAGCGAAGTTTGGCCGCGCGCTGCGGCAGCGGGCGCTCGGGGTGTTTCTGTGCGAGGCGGCGCAGGCGGCGAAGCTGGATGGGGACGTGTCCGTGCTGCTGACCGGCGACGCGGAAATTCGGCGGCTGAATCGGGAATTCCGGCACAAAGACAAGGCGACCGATGTGCTGTCGTTTCCGGCATCGGCCCACCCTGTCGCCCAAAGCGGGCGACAAGGGTGGGGCACCCACGAATTGGCCGGCGATCTGGCGATCTCGGTAGAGATGGCGGCGCGTCAGGCTGAAGAAGCGGGGCATTCGCTGTTTGTGGAATTGCAGATTTTGCTGCTGCATGGGGTGCTGCACCTGGCGGGATACGATCATGAGACGGATTCCGGCACGATGGCGCGGAAAGAGGCGGCACTGCGGAAGCGGTTTGGGCTGGCACCGGGATTGATTGAGCGCAGCGAGCTCACCCTGTCGCCAACTGCGGCGACAAGGGTGAGGCACCCAGGAACCGACCGAAAACCGCGCGGGAGGGGCAAGCGATGAGCGCGATCTCGGCGGGACTGATCCTGTTTCTGCTGCTGGTGCTCACGCTGGCCTCCTATGTGGACCGGCTGTATTCGGAGATGGGCAAATTTCTGGCGCGCGAGTTCCAGGAAAACATCGACGTGTGGGAGCTGCGCGTTGAGCCGAAGCTGGGCCTCAAGCGCGACCTGATCGCGCTGTCGGCGGCGATCCTGATGCTGCTGTCGCTGGCTCTCCTGACCATGATCTTCGGCATGCTGCTCTTCGACCGCGGGCGTACGGGCGGCCGGCCGACGGCGGCGGAGATCGCGCAGGTGGTGCTGGGGATCGTGCTGGTCATCCTGATCTTCAACCGTTTTCTGCCCTTCGCGTTTTTCACGCGCACGCGCGGCGAATGGATCCTGCGCTGGCGGTGGTTCCTGCGCGTGCTGCTGTGGGTGGTGCTGCCCATCACGTTCTTCCTGCAGTTCCTGCTGTCCATCGCGGCGCTGGCCGAATCTGCGCCGGCGGAGAGCGAGAATCCCACGTCGGAAGCCGTGGACGCGCTGATCGAAGCGGGCGAGGAAGAAGGAATTCTGGAAGCGAGCGATCGCGAGCTGGTGCGCTCGGCGGTCGAGTTCGGCGACAAGATCGTGCGCGAGGTGATGACGCCGCGCCCCGCCATCTTCGCGGTCGCGGGCGAAATCACGCTGGAGCAGTTTCTGGAGCAGATTCGCGCGCATCCCTACTCCCGCGTGCCGGTGTACTCGGGGACTCTCGACAACATCACGGGGATTGCCTTCGCGCACGATCTGCTGCACATTCCCGATGTGGACGCGCGCGGCCGGACCGTTGCCTCCATCCAGCGCTCCGTCGCCTTTGTGCCGGAGACCAAAAAGGCGAACGAGCTGCTGCGCGAGATGCAGCACGAGAAGCAACACATGCGCATCGTGATCGACGAATACGGCGGCGTTGCGGGCCTGGTGACGATTGAAGATCTGCTGGAAGAGCTGGTGGGCGCGATCCGCGACGAGCACGAGGGCGAAGACCAGTCGGTGGTGAAGGAAGCCAGCGGCGCGTGGGTGGTGCCCGGGAATTTCGAAATCGCGGATCTGGATCGCATCCTGTCCGGTGTCGCCTTGCCGGAGGACGTGGAGGCGACCACCCTGGGCGGCCTGGTGAGCGAGATCGCGGGACGCATTCCGCAGGTGGGCGAAGTGGTGGAAGGCTACGGTCTGCGCTTCGAGATTCTGGCCTCAACCGACCGGCGCGTGAACCGGCTGCGGGTGGCGCGGCTGCCGGAAAGCTGAAAAACATCTTTCACCAAAGAGGGCACAGAGAACACAGAGATATATCTTCGATTCTGTGTCGCTTTTATGCGGTGCGTCTGAGACCCGGATCCAGCCGGACACGAAGCCATTAGGGACTGCGGATGCAGACGGCACGCAGAGACTTAATCATTTTCCTTTCTCTGTGCCCTCTGTGGTAAGGGTTCTGTGCTTCCCGTGGTGAAGCGTTACTCTGGAAGCAGCGATGAAACAGCGTTCCGGATTCGTCTCGATCCTCGGCCGTCCCAATGCGGGCAAGTCCACGCTGCTGAACGCGCTGATCGGCGAGAAGGTCGCCATTGTGACGGCGAAGCCGCAGACGACGCGCACGCGCATTCACGGCATCGTGGAGGTCCCGGAGCGCAAGGGAAAACATCCGGCCGCGCAGATTGTCTTCGTCGACACGCCGGGCATTCACCGGCCCGCGTCGCAGCTCGACCGCAGCATGATGCATGAAATCCACGAGGCGCTGGAGACGCGCGACGTGGTGCTGCTGCTGGTGGATGCGGTGCGGAAGCAGCCGCGAACCAGGGCGGCCAATCCGCCGGTGGAAGGCGAAACGCCGGAGAAGCTGCATCTGGATCGAGCCAGCGAGGAAGCGCTGGCTTTCGAGATGATCCGCAAGGTCGACTGCCCGGTTTTTCTGGTGGTCACCAAGATCGATTTGGTTCCGAAGGATCGCCTGCTGCCGCTGATTGAGGGGCTGAGCCAGTTGCGCAAATTCGACGAGGTGATCCCGGTCTCGGCCAAAAAGGGCGACGGCCTGAAGCTGCTGCTGCACAAGCTGGCCGAGTATCTGCCGGAAGGGAAGCGCTGGTTCCCGAAAGATCAGTTCACCGATCAGCCGGAGCGGTTTCTGGTGGCGGAGCTGATCCGGGAGCGGATCCTGATGGAAACCGGCGAGGAAGTGCCGTATGCCACGGCGGTGGTGGTGGAACGGTTCGAGGAACCTGCGCCGCAGACGAGGCCGCGCCGGGATGGGCAGGCCCCGGTCACGCGCATTGCGGCGGCGATTTACTGCGAGCGCTCAGGGCAGAAGGCGATCCTGATCGGCAAGGGCGGCAGCAAGCTGCGCGACATCGGCGCGGGCGCCCGGCGCGAGATCGAGGCGCTGCTGGGCACGCGCGTGTATCTGGAGCTGCACATTCTGGTGCGCGAGCACTGGCGCGATTCGCGAGTCTTTGTCGAGTCCCTGGACTGGCGCAAGCAGCTGAAGGAAATGTCACAGAAGGTAGGCGGCGAGTAAGTCGCCTGGCGGGCGGTGCGCCGCGAGTTAGAGCGAAACCAGCGAAGGTGTATCCCGAAGCCACAGGCCCTGACGCGGCTTTCCGCCGAAGAAAGCCGCATTGAGCTGGCCTCAAAAGGCCATAGCATCGCTGGCTTCGCTCTAGTCGACGGGATCGCGCATCATCCGCCGGCGCATGGCGTCCACTTTGTCGTGCAGGTCGAGCGCGGCGGCTTTGCGCTCGGAGTAGACGAGCGAGTCCGGGTAAAACTCGACGTCGGCCACGATGCCGGAGCGTCCCAGGGTGCGCAGCAGATGGCGCACAAACGAGATATCGCCGTAATAGCAGGCGTCGCGCTCTTCGCCGCCGCGCACACGGTAGGCGATGGCGGCGGCCGCAATCTCCAGGCCCTTCTGAATGGCCGGTTCCAGCAGAGTGGGATGGAAGCGCAGCACCTCGGAGCCATCGGTGCTGGTGCCTTCGGGAAAGAGCAGGACGGGCACCGGCGCGTCCATGGCTTCGGCCATCTCGGCGGCCGCGGCATCGGCGCTGGTGCGGCTTTGGCGATCGAGAAAGATAGTTCCGCCGCAGCGCGCGAAGAAGCCAAAGGCCGGCCAGCTCTTCACTTCGCGCTTGGAAACGAAGACGCAGGGCGCGGCCGCCGCGCAAACGACAATGTCGAGATAGCTAAGATGATTGGCGCAGATCAGCCCTCGCGCGGGGCGAGGACCGCGGCAGGCGGTCCCCATGCCGATGCGCCGGAGCACCAGGCGGCAGGAGCGATGGAGCCAGTCGGCGCGATCGCGCAGCGTGATGCGCGAGCCTCGGCGCAGGCGGAGCAGCGCGAAGCGGATGGAGATTTCGAGCAGCGTGCAGGAGAGAATCAGCAGGCGGAGAGCGGCACGCGCGAGAGAGAATGGCTGGCCGCGTCCAGGCGTCGAAAGCCCGGACGAATCCGTCGCCGCCAATCGGTCGTCTTCGGTGAGCGAAGCCATGCCGCGGAGTTGAATCTGGTTCCCACAGCACTATACGACGCGGCGGCGCGCACAGAGAGCATGGCAACCGCCAGGGTGTTCCTGTGGTAACCACCGTTGGCGAAGCGGCTTCGGCGCATGCTGGCTCGGTTTGTATGCTTTCACTGCATTTGTTATGGTGTACAAAGACTGTTGGTCCTACGTTGGTCGTTCCCCGTAATAACTTGCTGACAAATAACCATTCAGAGAGAAAAAGAAAACCTATGTCTCGTGAAGAATTGATTGCGGCAGTGGATGAAGAGATCAGCCGGCTCCAAAAGGTGCGCGCGTTGCTGCAGAGCGACGGCGGGTCCCGTGTAAGCACATCGTCGTTCGGCAACCGCCCGCGCAAGAAGCGCGTGCTGAGCGCGGACGCTCGCGCCCGCATCGCCGCCGCGCAAAAGCGCCGCTGGGCCAAGCAGAAGGCGGCGGCCGGGAAAAAGTAACCGGCTGCGCTTATTTTGCCTGGAAGTTCCCGGATTCCCCAGCCGCGCTCTCAACCTTCTCCCCGGCATATTCCTGTTTCCAGGTTAGTCAGCGGCCCCCTGCAAGGAGCAGAAGCTCCCTGACAGCAGAGGTGCGCCCGGCCATAACAGCCTGTTCCGCAGGCCGGCGCCGGTGTATGCTTGCGTGCAGCCTGGCGCACGGATGGAAATCGCTGAATCCGGGCGGCCAGCCCACGGATCATGGAAGGCTTCCCGCATCCCGGAGCGCTGACGGTTACGGCCATCTATGGATGGGCAGCGGGATGGTGGATCGCCTTCCAGTCCAGCGCGACATCGCGCTGGGCAAGCGCGTCTCTGCTCCTGGTTCTTCTGCTGGCGCTGGGTGTGCTGGCCTGGCGTGTCTACGCAGATCGCCACAAAGTGCGCGAGAAGTTTGCCGGCGAGCTGTCGATGCTGCGCGCGGTGCTGGCCAGCCTGCCCGATCTGATCTACGTCAAGGACACGAAGAGCCGCTTCCTGTTCGCCAATCAGGGTACAGCGGAGGTCATGGGCGCTACCTCGGGAGCGGACCTGGTGGGCAAGACCGACTTCGATTTTTATCCTGAGAGCCTGGCGGCCGGGTTCTTCCACGACGAGCAGAGAGTGATCGAAAGCGGCGAGCCGCTGGTAAGCCGCGACGAGTACGTGCGCGAAGCCGACGGGCGCTTCCGGTACATCCTCACGACCAAGGTGCCGCTGCGCGATCCGGCGGGGCAGCTGGTGGGCGTGATCGGCATCGGGCGGAACATCACCGCGCTGAAGGAGACGGAAGCGGAGCTGAAGCGCGCGCGGGAAGATCTGCGCTTCAAGGCCAGCCACGACTCGCTCACGTCCCTGCTCAATCGCGGCGCGATTCTGGAGCAACTGGACCGGGAACTGGCGCGCTGTGCGCGGGAAAACCTGTGCATGGCCGTGCTGCTGGCGGATCTGGACCACTTTAAGGAAGTGAACGACCGCTACGGGCATCCCGTAGGCGATGAAGTGCTGCGCGAGATCGCCAGCCGATTTGCGGGAGCCATTCGCGGGTACGATCTGGTGGGGCGTTACGGCGGCGAGGAATTCCTGGTTGTGCTGACGCAGTGCAACGCCTCGGGAGCGATGACGCGCGCCGAGCAACTGCGCCATATCATCGCGGCCGCGCCCATCTCGACCGCCATAGGTCAAGTCCACATGACGGTGAGCCTGGGGGTGCTGTCCAGCGGGGACTGGAACCATCCCGGCGCGGAGCTGGTGCTGCGCGAGGTGGACGTGGCGCTGTATGCGGCCAAGGCAGCAGGGCGCAACTGCTGCCGGCTGGCCGCGCCGGAGGAAACGGTCGCGAGGGCGTAGCGGCTATCGGCGCAGATACGTGTCGGTGCCGGCGATCCAGTCGGCGCGCGGCGGCGTGAAGATGTCCAGATCCAGCGTGTCCTCGATCGCCACGGCGCTGTGGGGCAGGTTCGAGGGGATTACCAGGACCTGGCCCGCGCCGACGGTGATCACGCGCCCGTCTCCCATCGTGAAGCGCAGCGCGCCCTCCACAATGTAGGTGATCTGCTCGTTCTCGTGGTGGTGTTCCGGCACTACGGCGCCCTTGCGCAGCACGATCCGCGCCAGCATCGTGCGCTCGCCCCAGATCATCTGGCGAGAGACGAGGGGATTGAGATTCTCGACAGGAATCTGTTCGAAGCCGGTGTACTGCAGTTCCTGAGTGTCGGGCAAGTGGGGCTCTCCTTCCGGTTATCGCGGCGACTGTGCGTAAACACAAACGTGGAACTATGATAAGGCGCATGGAAACCGGACTGAAAGGCCGAGTCGCCATCGTGGCCGGATCGAGCCAGGGGATCGGCCGCGCGGTCGCGTTGGCGCTGGCCGCCGAGGGCGCGCATGTGGCGCTGTGCGCGCGACGCCAGGATGCGCTGGATGCCGTGGCCGCGGAGGTGCACAGCCGCTTTGGCGTGCAGGCCTTTGCGCAAGCGCTGGACGTGGCGGACGATGCCGCGGTGCGGGGCTTTGTGGCGGCGACGGCGAGCCGCCTGGGGCGCATCGATGTGTGCGTGCCCAACGCCGGAGGCCCGCCGGCCAAGCCGTTCCTGGCGACGACCATGGAAGAGTGGGAGCGCGCATGGCTGCTGAATTTGCGCAGCGCGGTCAGCTTCGCCCAGGCGGTGCTGCCGCACATGCAAAAGCAGAAGTGGGGGCGCATGGTGACGCTCACTTCCTACACGGTCAAGCAGCCGGTGCCGGAGCTGGTGCTGTCGAATACGATTCGCGCCGGCATCATGGGTCTGGTGCGCTCGCTGGCCGGGCAGTTCGGGCGCGACGGCATCACGGTGAACAACGTCGGGCCGGGATTTACGGCGACGGATCGCTCGCGCAGCCTGCTGGAGACGCGGGCGAAAAGTCGCGGCATTTCCGTAGAGGAAGTGCAGCGCGAACTGGAGCAGGACATTCCGATCGGGCGGATGGCCACTCCCGAAGAAGTGGCGGCCGCGGTGGTGTGGCTGGCATCGGAGTGTTCCGCGAGCATTACGGGACAGACGATCCTGGTCGACGGCGGGAGCTATCGGGGGTTGTAGCCACTGCAATCATTCCGCGGAAATCGGCGGCCGTAATTTACGCCGTCACCGTCGGATTCCGCCGCGGGCGGCGGTTGGACTGGAGGATTTTCTTCCGCAGCCGCAGCGACTTCGGCGTGACCTCCACCATTTCGTCGTCGGCGATGAATTCGATGGCCTGCTCGAGATTCATCAGGTGCGGCGGGGCGAGGCGGATGGCATCGTCGGCGGTGGAGGCGCGCATGTTGGTCAGCTTTTTCTCGCGGACCACGTTCACGTCCAGATCGTTGTCGCGTGAATGCTCGCCGATGATCATGCCTTCGTAAACCTCGATGCCAGGCTGGGCGAAGAGCACGCCGCGATCTTCGAGGCCTTCGAGCGCGTAGGCCGTCGTCATGCCGGGGCGATCCGCGACCAGCGCGCCGGTGGGACGCTGCGGAATCTGTCCCTGATGCGGCATATATCCATCCAGCAGCGAGTTCATCACAATCGTCCCGCGCGTGTCGGTGAGCAGCTCGCCCCTCAGGCCGATCAGTCCACGCGAAGGCACGCGAAATTCCAGACGCACGCGCCCGTAGCCATGGTTGTGCATCTTCACCATCTCGCCCTTGCGCGGCCCAAGGCGCTCGATCACCACGCCGATGAACGATTCGGGGATGTCGATAGTGAGGTGCTCGACCGGCTCCATCATCTTGCCGTCGACTTCCTTCGTCACGATCTCCGGGCGGCCCACCATCAGCTCGTAGCCTTCGCGGCGCATCATCTCGATGAGGATGGCGAGCTGCAATTCGCCGCGGCCAAGCACCTTGAAGCTGTCGGGCGAACCGGTTTCTTCCACGCGAATCGACACATTCGTCAGCAGCTCCTTCTCCAGGCGCTCCCTCAGATTGCGCGACGTGACCCACTGGCCCTCGCGGCCGGCCATGGGCGAGTTATTCACGGAGAACTGCATGGCAATGGTCGGCTCATCGATGAGGATCGCGGGCAACGGCGCCGGAGTCTCGGCGCTGGTGATGGTTTCGCCGATGGTGATGCCCTCGACGCCGGCGACCGCGACGATGTCGTCGATCTCCGTGGCTTCGATGTCGATGCGCTTGAGGCCGCTGAAGCTGAAGAGCTTGGTGATGCGCGTCTTATGGAGTGAGCCGTCGCGCTTTGAGATGGCCACTTCGTCGCCGGTGCGCAGCGTGCCCTGATAAACGCGGGCGATAGCCAGACGGCCGAGGTAGTCGGAGTAATCGAGATTGCTGACCTGGATCTGGAGGATGCCGTCAGGATCCCCTTTGCCCTGCGGGATGGTGTCGAGGATCGCCTGGAACAGCGGCTGCAGATTCTCGCCGGGAACAGCGGGATCAGGACTGGCCTGGCCCAGCTTCGCGTTGGTGTAGAGGACCGGGAAATCGAGCTGGTCCTCGGTCGCATCCAGATCGATGAAGAGGTCGTAGACCTCGTTCAGGACTTCCTGGGCGCGCGCGTCGGGGCGATCGATTTTGTTGATGACGAGAATGGGAGGCAGGCGTGCCTCCAGCGCTTTTGACAGCACGTAACGCGTCTGCGGCAGCGGGCCTTCGCTGGCATCGACGAGGAGCATGACGCCGTCCACCATCTTCAGCGCGCGCTCCACCTCGCCGCCGAAGTCGGCGTGGCCCGGCGTGTCGACGATGTTGATCTTCTGCCCGTGGTAAAAGACTGCGGTATTTTTGGCCAGGATGGTTATGCCGCGCTCGCGCTCCAGCTCGTTCGAGTCCATGACGCGCTCGGCGACAGCTTCGTTGGCGCGGAAGGTGCCGGCCTGGCGAAGCAGGCCGTCGACGAGGGTGGTCTTGCCGTGATCGACGTGCGCGATGATGGCGATATTGCGGATGTTGCTCACAGAAACCTTTCGAGGGGTGAAAACGGTCAGGGAGACAGCGGTTAGGGATAAAGCGGCCAGCTTAGCGCGCAATCCGGTCGGGGAGGGCCAGAAGGGCCTTCCAATCGAGAAAGATGCCGGAGATTTGAGGATGCGCGGCGGCCATGGCTCTCTTTCAGTTTAGCAGTCGCGGGCAAAGCGGCCTGAAGTGCGAGCGCTGCAAGCCGCTATTCGTAGCGGAGGGATTCAATCGGATCCATGGCGGCGGCGCGATTCGCCGGCAGCGTCCCGAAGACGATGCCGACGATGGCCGACGCTGCCAGACCCACGACGACTGACCATGCCGAGAGCGGCACTTTGTAGTCCGTGAAGAAGCGGATGGAGAAGGGCACGGCCAGCCCGATGATGGCGCCGATCAGGCCGCCGAAGAGGGAGACGAAAGCGGCTTCCATCAGAAATTGCAGGCGGATCTCCCGCCGCGTGGCGCCGAGCGCTTTGCGGATGCCGATTTCGCGCGTGCGCGAGCGCACGTTGGCCAGCATGATGTTCATGATGCCCACCCCGCCCACCGCCAGCGTTACCGCGGAGATGAGGATGAGCATGGCGGTGAGCGCCGTAGTAACCAGGCGCGCCGTGGTAATGAGCGCGGTGAGCGTGAACGCCTTGTAGACCGACGTGGGCAGGTGCCGCTTGGAAACCGCGGCGACGATCTGCTGCGCCGCGTCCAGCACGTCATTCTGATTGCCGACGGAGAAGTAGATCTGCTTCACATAGTCGGTTCCCGTGAAATACCGAGCTACCGAATAGGGGATCAGCACGGTTTGATCGGCGATTTCCGTCTGGCCGAAAGTGTCCACGTGCTCGCGGAAGGTGCCAATGATGGTGAAGGGAAGGCCGGTGATCTGGAACGTCTTGCCCACCGCCGCGGCGGCGCTGCCGAATTTGGCGACGGCAAACGGCACCGTGACATCGGCTACCTTGGCATGGGTGGTTTCGTCCTCGTCGTCGAAAAAGCGCCCGTCGATGACGACCAGGTTGCGCACCTCGCGGTAGTGCGGCTCAACGCCGAGGATCAGGACTTCCTTCGAGATGCCATTGCCGAAGCTGATGCTCTGGTGCATTTCCAGCACCGCGGAAGACGCGGCGACGGCTGGCACTTCCTCGTCGACCGCGCGCTCGTCGTTGAAGGTGAGGAAGTCGGTCTGGTTGGAGGAAATCGCTCCGGCGCCCCCGCCGGAGTACTCCAGCTCCACCATGTTGGTGCCGATGCCGTTGATCTCCGTGAGAATGTACTGGCGCCCGGTTGCCGAGATGAAGACCACCAGGATGACGGAGGCCGTGCCGATGGCCATGCCCAGAGCGGTCAGCGCGAAGCGCAGCTTCGCGGCGCGAAAGCTGTCGACGGCCAGATGAGCGATCTCGCTGAGCACCATGGTCTCGCGAGCGCTGGCGATGGTGTGCTCGAACGAGAGCCGGTGATGGGTGTGCTGCGCCATGGGCTGTATTCAGGATGCCACAGGGGTGAGATGGGTTCGGAAAGAGCGCAGATGCCGAACCCTGGTGTTCAACCCGCCGGTGCGGCGCTGGACTTGAGCATCTGCTCCGCGTGCCGGAGCGAAGTCTCCGTGACGGTCGCGCCGGAAATCATGCGGGCGATCTCCTCGGCGCGCTCCTGGGACGTGAGCAGGCGGATCGAGGTGTGGGTCCGCTTCTGCCGTTCCTGCTTCTCGATCAGCAAATGCTGGTCGGCGCAGGCGGCGATTTGCGGCAGGTGGGTGACGCACAGCACCTGCTGGGCGCGCGAAAGCGCCTGCAGCTTGCGGCCGACCGCTTCCGCCGCGCGGCCGCCAATGCCGATGTCGATTTCGTCGAAGACCAGCGTGCGGGGAACCTGCACCTTCCGCGCCTTCGATCGATTCGCGCCTTCTTCCACGCTCACCTTCAGCGCCAGCAGCACGCGCGACATCTCGCCGCCGGAGGCGATCTGGTCGAGCGGCTTGAGCGGCTCACCGGCGTTCGTGGCAATGCGGCACTCCACCTGATCCCAGCCATGCGCGGTCCAGGCTGAGGATTCTTCGTTAGGCGTAACCGCTACGGAGAAGCGCGCCTTCATAGCGAGGTCGTTGATCTGGGACTCAGCGAGCTTCTCGAGCTTTTTCGCCGCGGCCGTTCTTTCGGTGGTGAGCGTGCGGGCGGCGGTGCGGTAGGCTTCGGCGGCGCGGGCCAGATCGGCGCGCAGCGACTTGATGATTTCGTCGCGATTCTCGATCTCGGCCAGCTTGCGCGCGGATTCTTCGCCAAATGCGATGACCTCGGCCAGCGTCGCGCCATATTTGCGCTTCAGGCGATCGAGCAGCGCAAGCCGGTCCTCGATTTCGGCCAGGCGCTCGGGCGATGCGTCGATGCGCTCGGCGTAGTCGCGAACCGTGGCGGCCACATCCTGCACGACGGCGCGCGCCGTCGTGAGCTGCTGCACGGATTCGGCGAACGACGGATCGTAGCGGGCCAGCTCTTCCAGATGCTTCTGCGCGCCGACGAGCGCGGTTTCCGCCGAGGCGCTGTCTTCGTAGAGCAGATTGTTCGCGCCCATCGCGGCGGCGTAGAGTTTTTCCGCATTGGCCAGCACGCGCTTTTCGGTTTCCAGCGTCTCGTCCTCACCGGGCTGGGGCTCGGCGGACTGGATTTCACGAGCCTGGAAGCTCCACAGATCGGCGAGGCGCAGGCGATCCTGTTCGTCGTGCTCCAGCTCGGCCAGGCGCGCCTGAATTTCCCGCCAGCGCGCGAAGGCTTCGCCGGCGGCGTCGGACCCGATGGAGCCAAAGCGATCCAGCAGCGCGCGCTGCTGCGCGGGATCGAAGCCGGAAATGGTCTCGCTCTGCGCATGAATGAGCGCCAGCTCCGGCGCGAGCGCGCGCAGCACGGCCACCGTGGCCGGCTGGTTGTTCACGAAGACGCGTCCCTTGCCGCCGGAGAGGATTTCGCGGCGGAGAATGATCTCCTGGCCGTCGGGATCGATGCCGTTTTCTTCGAGGATGGATTCCGCGCCGGCCGTCGATTCAAAGACGCAGGAGAGGACGGCGCGATCGGCGCCGTGGCGGATGAGATCGCTGGACGCCTTCTGCCCCATGAGCAGCGCCAGCGCATCGACCAGGATGGATTTGCCCGCGCCGGTCTCGCCGGTGAGCAGGTTCAGGCCCGGGCCAAAGGCGGCGATGGCGTGGTCGATGACGGCGTAGTTCTCTGCCCGCAATTCGAGGAGCATGGGAGTACAGGCGCAGCATATCAGCAGACGAGGCGGCTCGCCTGAGATAATGCCGCCATGCAGGAGCCGATTAGGGTTGGAGTCGTGGGATTTGGTCTGGCCGGCCGCGTCTTTCACACGGTCGTGGTGGCGGCAACGCCGGGGCTGGAGCTGGCGTGCGTGGTGCAGCGCAGCGGCGACGATGCGGCGAAGCAGTATCCGCAGGCGAAGCAGGCGCGCTCGGTCGAGGAGTTGCTGGGGGACATCAGCATCCAGCTGGTGGTCGTCGCCACGCCCAGCTACTCGCATTTCGAGCTGGCGAAACAGTGCCTGCATGCGCAGCGGCATGTCGTCATCGACAAACCCTTCACGCTGACGTCGGCGGAAGCTGCGGAGCTGATCCATCTGGCGCGCGAAAAGAAGCTGCTGCTGAGCGCCTACCAGAATCGGCGCTGGGATGGCGATTTCCAGACGGTGCAGCAGGTATTGGCCGGCGGCGAGCTGGGGCGGATCGTCTCCTATGAGGCGCACTACGACCGCTTTCGCGTGGAGCCGCGGCTGGACGTGTGGCGCGAGAGCGGATCGCCTGGCGGTGGCACGCTCTTCGACCTCGGACCGCACTGCGTCGATCAGGCGCTGACGTTGTTCGGGACGCCAGCGACGATCACTGCCAGCGTGCGCATGGAGCGCGACAACGCGATGGTGGACGATGCGTGGGACATTTTTCTGGCGTATGAGCAGCCGCACCCCATGACCGCGCTGCTGCGCTCCACGCTGACGGCCTGCACGCCCGGCCCGCGGTTCGTGATCCATGGGACGAACGGCAGCTTTACGAAGTGGGGGCTCGATCCGCAGGAGGATCAGATCAAGGCGGGCATGAGCTTCGACGCGCCCGGATACGGCGAAGATCCGGAGAGCGACTGGGGCGAGTTGCGCATCTGCGGCGGCGCAACGCGCCGGGTTCCGACGCTGAAAGGCGATTACCGCGGATATTACGCCAACGTGCGCGATGCGCTGCTGGGCCGCGCCGAGCTGGCGGTGAAACCCGCGCAGGCCTGGCGCACCACGCGGCTCATCGAACTGGCGCGGGAGAGCAGCGCCCACGGGCGGCGGCTGAAGGTGGACTTCAGCCAGGAGCCGTAACTCAGGGCAGGGCGGAAGCGATGTCCGTCCGCGAGAAATCGCTGCCCTTAAACAGCAGAGGCTGCCCGGCGCACCTCGCCAGGGCATACGCGAAGCAATCGCCGAAGTTTAACTGCGCGGGATGGCCGCTGCCCTTTCCGTAATCCCGATAGGCCTCGCGGGCCACACGCGCCTGCTCCTCGGTTACCGGATCAATCGCCACGGCCGCCACGCGCAGCAGATCGTCGAAACGGCGGCTGGCCACCGGATCGCGGCTGCCGTCGATGACCACGGCGGCCTCCACATAGTTGACGGCGGAAACATGACATTCCCCGGCGGCTTCAATGGCCTGTGCGAATTCGGGCGCTTCCGGCTCATTGCGGAGGATGGCGATGAGCGCGGACGAGTCCAGGATCATCGTGGCAGACCCTTCTCGTCGTACAGCAATGTGCCGTGATCGATGGAGCGGAACGGCTCCCGGAGGCGCGCTGCGCAGTCCGCGCCGATCGCCAGCAGACGGGCAGCGGTTCCCTGGCCGCCATGCCGTCGCGCGCGGAGCAACCGCTCGCGAACGGAAACCGTGACCGCCTGGGTGAGGCTCTCGCCAGTAATCTCAGAAAGCTCCCTCGCCAGGCGATAAGTCTCTTCGTTCTTGATGTTTAAGCTCATATCCGCCATTCTACCATAATGAGGATGAATTCTACCATTGGGAATTGGATGAATTCTGCCACCCCGGGGGTGCCCGGGACCCTCCCGGCTCATCCTGGCGCATCTTCAGGTTCCACCGGACATCTATACTGAAGCTCCACAGCCGGTCCCCAGGCGGCCTCCCATGCCCATCGCTCTCGGCGTTTTTATCCGCTATGGCTATGTCGTCGTGGTGTTGTGGGTGCTCGTGGAGCAACTGGGCGTCCCGATTCCCAGCACGCCGCTGCTGTTGACCGCCGGTACGCTGACCGCTACCCACAAGCTGAGCCTGCCGCTGGTGCTGGTGGCTGCGCTGGCGGGCAGCCTGATTGCGGATACCACCTGGTATTTTTTGGGGAAGCGCTACGGCGGGGCAGTGGTGCGGCTGGTGTGCAGGCTGAGCCTCGAAAGCACGGCGTGCGTGCGCAAGACCGAAGCTTACTTTTCCAAACGGGGAGCGGCAGCCCTGCTGCTGGCGAAGTTTGTGCCGGGGCTGGGGACCGTGGCTGCTCCCATCGCAGGGCAAATGGGCATGGGTTACGGAAAATTCCTGATGTGCGATGGCGCGGGCGCGCTGCTGTGGGCGCTCAGCTGCCTCCTGGGCGGCCGGTTCTTCGGCGATGTGCTCAAGCGCAATCCTCACGCGCTCTCCACGGCCGGCCATTTCGCGGTAGTGATTTTTGTTCTGCTGCTCCTGGGATTTTTGGGATGGCGGATGCTGGAGCGCCGGGCGTTTCTGCGCTCGGTGCGCATGGCCCGGCTGGAACCCACGGAGCTGAAGCGCATGATGGACGAGGGCGAGCCGGTGTTCATCGTGGACCTGCGGCATCGCCTGGATTACCTGCCCGATCCGCGCACGCTGCCCGGCGCGCTCAGCCTGACGCCGGACAAGCTGGTGGAGCACAGCCAGCGCATCCCGCGCGATCAGGAGATTGTGCTGTTCTGCACCTGCCCCAGCGAGGCGACGGCGGCGAAGATGGCGCTGACGCTGCGGAAGATGGGCATCCATCGCGTGCGCCCGCTGCGCGGCGGCTACGACGAGTGGAAGCGGCTCGGGTATCCCCTGGTGGAGATCGCGCAGCAGACGGCTGCCGTGAGTCCAGCGCTCAGCGTCAGTAAGCGGCAGAGCGCAGCGCGGCACACGCCCGCTGCAGATCCTCATCGCGTTTGGCGAAGCAGAAGCGCAGCAGATGGTCGCCGCGGCCGTTCGAGAAGAAGGCTGTGCCGGCAACGGCGGCCACGCCGGTCTGGCGCAGCAGATGCCGCGCTTTCTCGCTGGCCTTCGCGCCCGGAACCCGCGTCGCATCGGCGAGGACGTAGTAAGCGCCGTCCGGGACTGACGGGGTGAGGCCCGCATCCATGAGCGCCGCGCAAAGCAGATCCCGCTTCGCCTGGTACTCGCGAGCCATCGCGGCATAGAACTCATCATCCAGCGCAACCAGCCCAGCCGCCGTAGCGTGCTGGAAGGGCGAGGGCGCGCACACATACGTCAGGTCGTGGAAGTAGCCGATCGCGCCCATCCAGCGGCGATCCGCCGCCAGGTAGCCGACGCGCCAGCCGGTGATGCTGAAGGTCTTCGAGAGGCCGGAGATGGTGATGGTCCGCTCCGCCATGCCTGGCAGCGTGGCCATGCTGATGTGCCGCGCGCCGCCGTAGACGAAGTACTCGTAAATCTCATCGGTCATGACAAACAGATCGTGCTCGAGCGCGAGCGCAGCGACGGCCTCGAGTTCCGGCCGCGAAAAGACTTTCCCGCACGGGTTCGACGGCGAGTTGATGACGACAGCGCGCGTGCGCGGCGTGATCGCGGACCGCAGCGCGTCCAGGTCCAGCGCCCAATTGCCGGCGGCCAGCGGCACGGAGCAAGCCTGCACGCGCATGGCAGCGAGCGTGTTCAGGTGGTAGCCGTAGAACGGCTCGAAGAGGATGACTTCGTCGCCCGGATCGAGCAGCGCCATGCACGCGGCGTAAAACGCGCCGGTAGCGCCGGAGGCGACGAGGATTTCGCCGTCAGGATCGGCCGTGATGCCGTTGTGGCGGGCGAGCTTGTCGGCAATGGCCTGCCGCAGCGGCGCGATGCCGTCGAGCCGCGTGTAGATATTGTTGCCCTCGGCGATGGCCTGCACGGCGCGCGCGGCCACTGCCTCGGGTACGCCGGTATCGCAGACACCCTGCGCCAGATTGACGCCGCCCACGCGATCGCATTCGACGGACATGGCGCGGATCTCCGACTGGACCAGCCCGGGTGCGATCTCGCTGAGGCGCAGACGGCTCTCCACAGTGCGCATTGGTCACGTTTACCACAAAGAGGCGACGATTTGCCTCAGTGTCGGAAATGCCGCATGCCGGTGAAGACCATCGCCAGGCCCAGCCGGTCCGCTGCTGCGATCACATCGCTGTCGCGCACCGAGCCGCCAGGCTGGATGACCGCCGTCGCGCCGGCCTGGGCTACGACTTCGAGGCCGTCAGGGAAGGGAAAGAACGCGTCCGAGGCGGCAACGCAATGCGTAAGCGGCAGCACCGCCTTCATGGCGCCGAACTTCGCCGCATCCACGCGGGACATCTGCCCCGCTCCCACGCCCAGCGTTTGCCCGTTGCGCGCGTAAACGATGGCGTTCGACTTCACGTGCTTGCAGACCTTCCACGCGAAGAGCAGGGAAGCCAGCTCTTCTTTGGTGGGCACCCGCTTCGTTACGGTCTTGATTTCGGAAGCGGAAACGCGGCCCAGATCGGCATCCTGCAGCAGCAGCCCACCGGAAACCTGCTTGAGGACGCGCTTCTGCTCGCCGCCGCGCACCACGACCAGCCGCAGATTCTTCTTCGCCGCAAAGCGAGCGCGGGCGTCCGCCGTAAAGCCCGGCGCGGCGATTGCCTCCACAAACAGCGCAGCCATCTCCTCGGCGGCATCGCCGTTCACTTCGCGATTGCAGCCGATCACGCTGCCGAAGGCCGACACCGGATCGGCGACGAGCGCCTTGCGGTAGGCGTCCAGCACATCGGCGCCGGTGGCCGCGCCGCAGGGATTGGTGTGCTTGATGATCGCCACCATCGGCTCGTCGAACTCCTGCGCCAGCGCCCAGCAGGCGTCCAGATCCACGAGGTTGTTGTAGCTCAGCTCCTTGCCCTGGAGCTGCTCGGCGGCGGCCACGCCCGTGCCCGAGCCGTCGTGGTAGAGCGCCGCGCGCTGGTGCGGATTCTCGCCGTAGCGCAGCGTCTGCGCCAGCGGATACGCGAGCCGCAGCGCCGACGGAAACTCATCCTTGAACGCAGCGGCATGGTGCATCCCCGCCGCCGGCAGGTCCATGCCCTCCAGCGAGTTGGCAATCGCGGTGTCGTACGCGGCGGTGGTGGCGAAGGCTTTTTGCGCGAGCTTCCAGCGCGTGTTCAGCGAGAGCGCGCCGCTGTGCGCCGACAGCTCCTCCACCAGCGCGGGATACTGCTCCGGCGACGTGACGATGGCCACGTCCTCAAAGTTCTTCGCGGCGGAGCGGACCATCGACGGCCCGCCGATGTCGATGTTCTCGACCACCTCGCCGAACTCCACGCCTGGTTTGGCCGCCGTCTTCTCGAAGGCATAGAGATTCACCACCACCATGTCGATGGGCTGGATGCCGTGGGCCGCGACCTGCTCGCGATGGCTCGCGTCTTCGCGCCGGTACAGGATGCCGCCATGCACCTTCGGGTGCAGCGTCTTCACGCGTCCGTCCAGCATTTCCGGGAAGCCGGTGAGATCGGCGATGTCGCGCACGGCAAGGCCGGCCTCGCGCAGCGCGCGCGCGGTGCCTCCCGTGGAGATGAGCTCGACGCCATGGCCGACGAGGACGCGGGCAAATTCGACGAGGCCCGATTTATCCGTCACGCTCAGCAGCGCGCGGGCAATACGTTTTTCACCGCTCAAGGAAAACTCCGGAATGCAGAATGATGCCGGGTAACAGAAAATTGTAAATAAACGCGGAGGGTCGCGCGCAGGGCCGGTCATTTTCGGCTGCACGCGTTTGCTTTGCGCGCGAGCGTGCGTCTATTTGTCAGCGCGCAGTGGGAACGATAGGGTAAGACTATGGACTCGGAACAGAGCCGGCGCGGAACGCCACAGCCGGAAATCCTGCCGCCCGGCGCGGTTCCCATTGGGGGTGGACCGTCGCAGCCGCGCGGCTGGTATCCGCCGCCGCCTGCGCCCCAGGTGCGGCGCCCCCGGCACTGGGCCTCGGCTCCGGCCACCTACACGCTGGTCGGCATCAACTTCGCGGTTTATTTGTTCACGCTGTGGCAGAGCCAGTCGATCAGCGGGCCGTTGTTTTATGAGAACAGCCTCTCGGCCAAGCTCCTGCTGAATGGCGCATGGGTCTTTCGGCTGGGGGAGTGGTGGCGGGTGTTCACCGCGATGTTCGTCCACTTTGGCTGGATCCATATCGGCGCGAACATGTGGTGCCTGTGGAACCTGGGATTGCTGGGGGAGCCATTGCTGGGCGAGTTCGGCATGATCGCCGCGTATGTGCTCACCGGCGCGGTCGGCAATTTGGTCAGCATTGCGATTCACCCGGGCGCTCCCGGTCAGGGCGGCTACCTGAGCGCGGGCGCCTCGGGAGCGGTCTTCGGTATCGCCGGGGTATTGCTGATGCTGCTGCGTTCCCCGTTGCTGCCGATTCCCCAGTTCGAACTGAAGAAGCTCAGGCGGAGCGTCTGGTATTTCGCGCTGCTGAATTTTGTCGTGGATGCCGGAATTTGGGCCGCCCACACGAGGCTGCAGATCGACAACATGGCCCATTTGGGCGGGTTCGTCGGGGGAATTCTCTTCGGGCTGCCGTTGTTGCCCCGCATCGGCGCGCCTCGAGACCGGTTTCTTCGCCGCCGCATGCTGGTGGTCGTGGGATCAGCCTTTGTTCTGGTGCTCTTCGCCTGGTGGCTGCACGCGGTTTACCCGCCGATCGGAAGTTCCAGCTGAGCAGCAAGCTTCAGCGGCAAAGCGCATCGCCGGCGCAGCCAAAGGCGGCGCCGGGGCGGGGTCTGGAGAGCAGGGGAAAGCGCTAGCGCGCGGCCGTGGTGGCGAACTTCTTAACCATCGCCAGCAGCAGCTTACGGTCGCTGTCGTTCAGGTTCGTCGAGTAGCGGCGGATCTGGGTGAGGAAGCGGAGCTCGTCGTCAGAAAGCTTCTGCGTCTGGAATTGCCGGCTCAGCGTGTCTTCGGCAAACAATTGAGCTAATGGGAGTTCCAACGCTCCAGCGATTTTAGCGAGAGTGTCCAGCGAGGGAACCGTATGGCCGTTTTCCACGCGGGACAGGTAACAGCGGAGCAGCCCTGTGCGCTTTTCGATGTCCCCCTGGGAAAGGCCTCTTTGAAGGCGATGACCGCGAATCGTCGTTCCAATTTTCATAGTGGTGCCTGGTGAATCACACTTTCTCCTGAACACCCATGCGCAGGATTATTTGGATTATTGGCTGCATAGTTAACACGTTCAAAAGGCAAAGGCAAGAACTATTTTGGAAATGTTGGCGGCGAGGCGAACAACCAGGGGATCACCCCCTGATTTTGCGCGGCCAGGCTGCCCTGCCCGGCCAGGAATTCCGGCCCGCGAGCGTCTGACGGCCTGCGCCATCTTTCCTGGCGACAGCCCTACATCGATTTAGTAGAATGTCCGCTTGTTCCTGGAGTCATGCCGGAAGTCGGCGCGCAAATCCGGAGTTTCCCCGGAGCGGCGCCGAGTCGGAACTGCCCTGGAAGCAGCCGAGGGACGCCGGGAAACGCCGGACCGGGGATGCGACCGTTCCCAACATTGCCGCGAGGGCGGCGGCATGTAGAGTGAAATGATGCTGGATGAATTGCGAGCTCGTGTACTGGAAGCGAACCTGGAGATCGTGCGCCGCGGCCTGGTGCTGTACACCTTCGGCAATGCGAGCGGAATCGATCGCGTAACCGGCCTGGTGGCCATTAAGCCGAGCGGAGTGCCCTACGAAACCATGACCGCCGCGGATATGGTGGTGAGCGATCTGCACGGCAAGATCATTGAGGGCGATTTGAAGCCCTCCTCGGATTTGCCGACCCATCTCGAGCTTTACCGCTCCTTTCCGACGATTGGCGGCGTGGTCCACACGCACTCAGAGTTTGCGACGGCCTGGGCGCAGGCCGGCCGCGAGATTCCGCCCTACGGCACGACGCATGCCGACTATTTCTATGGTCCGGTTCCGGTCACCGAGGAACTGAGCGCGGAGGAGATTCAGGGTGATTACGTGCTGAACACCGGCAAGGCCATCGTGCGGCGCTTCCGGGACCTTGATCCGGACGCGGTGCCGGGCGTGCTGGTGGCCGGACATGCGCCGTTCGCGTGGGGGCGCGACCCGATGCAGGCGGCCTATCATGGCGTGGTGCTGGAAGCGGTGGCGCGGATGGCGTTTTACACCACCACGCTCAATCGGGAGTGCAAAGGCGTGTCGCAGGCCCTGCTGGACCGCCATTATTTCCGCAAGCATGGGGCGAAGGCGACCTATGGGCAGTAATATGGAAAACGTTTACCATGGCTCGTGGCCGGCGCGCCTTTCCCGGCGCAAGGCACCGACCCTGGCTCCGTACCTCCGCCGCTCGATTCGCGCAGTTTCACCCGCAACCCGGAGTTTTTCCCGCTCCGGCCTTCCCGACTGAGGCTCAGCACGCATGATCTCAGCTTTCGCTGCTTCGATTTCCGCCGTATTCGCGACCCCCACGTCGCTGGTCCGACTGCACGGGGTCGACATTGCCGTCATCGCCATCTACTTCGCTGTCGTCATCTACATCGGCTTCTATCTGAAGCGCGCCGCCAACACCAGCGAAGAGTTCTTCATGGCCGGGCGCGAGATGACCGCGTGGATCGCCGGCCTCAGTTTCGTCTCCGCCAACCTCGGCTCCCTGGAACTGATGGGCTGGGCGGGCTCCGCCTATCAGTACGGCATTCTCGCCACCCACTGGTACTGGGTCGGCGCCATCCCTGCCATGCTCTTCCTCGGCATCATCATGATGCCGTTCTATTACATCTCCCGGACGCACTCAGTCCCCGGCTATCTCCACCTGCGTTACGGCGACGGCACTCGCGCGCTCTCTGGTGTCTGCTTCGCCGTCATGACCATCCTCATGAGCGGCATCAACATGTACGCCATGGCCGTGGTCATGAAGGTCGTCCTCGGCTGGGATCTGAATTTCTCCATCTGGGTTTCCTCCATCACCGTCGCGGTCTACGTCGCGCTGGGCGGCCTGCGCTCGGCAATCTTCAACGAGGTGCTGCAGTTCCTGCTCATCTGGCTGGGCGCGCTGCTCATCCCGATCCTGGGTCTGATCGAAGCCGGCGGCTGGACGAACCTCAAGGCCCAGATCAGCCACCGCATGGGCAGCGAATACATCCACCTCTGGAGCACCACCGGCCACTTCTGCGAGCAATCCCATGGGCATTCACTGGACCGGCATCGTCTTCGGCCTCGGCCTGGTGATCAGCTTCGGCTACTGGACCACGGATTTCCTCGTAGTCCAGCGCGTCCTCTCTGCCCACAGCCTGCGCGCGGCGCGCATGTCGCCCATCATCGGCGCGGGCTTCAAGATGATGGTGCCCTTCATCGTCATTCTGCCCGGGCTGCTGGCGCTGTCGGTTCTGCCGTATCACCTGGTTCCCGCAAACATAGCTGCGGTGACCGGGCAGCCCAGTTACAACGAAGTTCTCCCGCTCATGATGGTTCGCTATCTCGGGCCCGGTTTGCTGGGCCTGGGCGTGACCGCGCTCATCGCCGGATTCATGTCCGGCATGGCCGGCAACGTGAGCGCCTTCGCCACCGTGTGGACCTACGACATTTACGGCGCCTTCATGAACAAGAAGGCCAGCGACAGCCATTACGTCGCCATGGGCCGCTGGTGCACCTTCATCGGCGTGCTCATCTCCGTGGGCACCGCGTATATCGTGCAGCACGCGGCCAGCATCATGGATTACGTCCAGGCCCTGTTCAGCTTCTTCATCGCGCCGCTGTTCGGCACGGTCATCCTCGGCATGCTGTGGAAGCGCGCCACCAAAGCCGGCGGCTTCTGGGGGCTGCTGGCCGGAACCTGCACGGCCATCGGATTGTGGATCTGGGTGTACCGCGATCCCTCGGCGCTGCGCTACGTCGCTCTTTCGGTGGATGCCAAGGCCATGGCCGCCGACATGTACCGCGCTCTGTGGTCGTGGATCGTCTGCGTAGTCGTCACCATCGTGGTCAGCTACATGACCCAGCCGCGGCCGGTCGCGGAGCTGGAAGGCCTGGTCTACGGCGCAACCAAAATTCCCGAGGAGCACGACGATCACTGGTATCAGAAGCCGATCGTGTGGGCCTGTGTGATCGCCGTCGTCTTCGTGGCCGTCAACATCATCTTCTGGTAAAGGTGGAGACTCGACATGCGCGAATCGCTTTCGATCTGGTTTTTCTCGGGAATCCTGCTCCTCGCCTACGGCCTGCTGATCGCGGGCACCGGCATCTGGGAGCTGTTCGGACACGCGCCGACCCCTTTGCCGGTGCTGTACCAGCTGCATCCGGCCATCTGGTGGGGCGGCATCATCACCGTCATGGGACTCTTTTACACGATTAAATTTCGCCCGCGGTAAGAGCGTGCGGGTTTCACGGACTGCTATCAACCGATACCTAAGGACGAAGATATGAAAAAGCAGCTTACTTTCGGAGTTATTGTCGGGAACCGCGGATTCTTCCCGGATCACCTGGCCAAAGAGGGCCGCGACGAGATCCTCAAGGTGCTGGAGAAGGCCGGCATTCGCGCCATCACGCTCGCGCCCGAGCAGTCCAAGTTCGGTTCGGTCGAAACCCACGACGACGCCATCAAGTGCGGCGACCTGTTCCGCGCGCACCGCGACGAGATCGACGGCATCATCGTCACGCTGCCGAATTTCGGCGACGAGCGCGGCATCGCGGACTCCATCCGCTACTCAAAGCTCGACGTGCCCGTCCTGGTGCAGGCTACGCCCGACCGCCGCAACGACATGAAAATCTCCGACCGCCGCGACAGCTTCTGCGGCAAGATGTCGGCCTGCAACAACCTGATGCAGTATGGGATCAAATACTCCGTCACGGCGAAGCACACCATCCAGCCCAGCTCCGCGGAGTTCGGCAAAGACCTCGACTGGTTCTCGAAGGTCTGCCGCGTAACGAATGGCCTCAGGAAGCTGCGCATCGGCGCCATCGGCGCGCGCCCGCAGGCCTTCAACACCGTCCGCTACAGCGAAAAGCTGCTGGAGCGCTACGGCATCTCCGTCGTCACGCTCGACCTCTCCGACATCTTCGGCGCCATCGCGCGCATGAAGGACGACGAGAAGGACGTGAAGGGCAAGCTCGACGCGATCAAGGCCTACGTCTCCACCTCCGGCGTGCCCGAGGCCGCGCTGATGAAGATGGCGAAGCTCGGCGTGGCCATCGAGCGCTTCATGAAGGACACGCACTGCACCGTCTCCGCCGTCCAGTGCTGGACCTCGCTCGAAGAAAACTTCGGCGTGGTGCCCTGCACGGTGATGAGCATGATGAGCGAAAGCCTGCTGCCGGCCGCGTGCGAAACCGACGTGATGGGCACCGTCTCCATGCACGCCCTCGCGCTCGCCAGCCAGACGCCCTCCGCGCTCCTGGACTGGAACAACAACTACGGCGAAGACGAGAACAAGTGCGTCTGCTTCCACTGCTCCAACCTGCCCAAGCACTTCTTCGAGAAGGTCACGATGCAGTATCAGGAGATCATCGCCGGCACCGTGGGCAAGGACAACACCTTCGGCACCTGCTACGGGCGCGTGAAGCCCGGCGACATGACGTACGTCCGCTTCTCCACCGACGACTTCCACGGCAGGATTCGCGGCTACGTCGGGCAGGGCGAGTTCACCAACGATCCGCTGGAAACCTTCGGCGGCGCGGGCGTGGCGAAGATTCCCGAACTGCAGAAGCTGCTGCACGAGATCTGCGAGCAGGGCTTTGAGCACCACGTCGCGGCCAACTTCTCGCACGTCGCCGCGCCGGTGTATGAGGCGGCCACCCGCTACCTCGGCTGGCAGATGCACTGGCACGAGCGGTAGGGCAGGGGTTAGGGTGTAGGGGATAGGGTGTAGAAAAGCAAAGGGAGCCGATGAGGCTCCCTTTGATATTTCCGTGTAACGCCGGCCGTTCGGTGGGAGTCATCGAGGGTAGTTGATTTGCAGTGTGAAGGTGAGCCGCATCGGGACCGGATGACCGCTCCAAGTTGCTGGATCACAGTGCGCCTGTTTCACAACCTTCAGCACGGGTTCCATATCCAATCCGGGAGTTGCCCCGATCACCTCGGCCCGACTCACCGATCCGTCCTTCGCGACCACAACATCGAAGGCGACGACTACGCTCCGGATGGTGATTCGGTGCTGCTCGATCAGAGGTCGTGCCAGCTTTTCGCCCGGAAACTTGGCCGGCACCACGCCGCTCATGCCCACGAGGTATGTGGGATCGACCGGCACGGCATCCGGCGACGGAGTGAACAGGGATGCTGGAGGTTGTTTGAGGGCGTCGATAGAGTCGAGGTTGATGATCGTGTCTGGCAGTCCGAGCCGGACGAGATGCGCGCTGCTCGGAACGATCTGGCCCTGGAAGAATTCGGCGCCATAAAAAGCGACCTCAATGGGCGAATCGATTTCCACCTGGATTGCTGGCGAAGCAGTATCGAAGCAATAGGACGTGTCCGTCCGTTGGCCCTCCGGCCCTTGTGGATTCAAGCACTGCAGCTTCACGTGACCGAACTTCTCCCACTCCCGCCCAAATTTCTCGTTTGTCTCTGCCTCGGAGTGATGGGGCGTATAGATGGTTTCGAGTTCGGTAAAGATCCAGGCAGGCCAGCCTGGGTCCCCGGTGATGAAGTCGCCGCGATCGGTCGCCCAATAGGTCTGGTGGAAGCCCGGCTGCTCAAAGACTTCTTTGAACTCCGATTTGCCGGCCCACCACTCTTCCCACGTTCCTGTCTCCTGCACCTTGCCTTTGGCGTCCACCGTCTGCCACGTCACGTGGATGTGCCACGGCTTCAGGTCGCCGTGCAGGCCGTTCAGCCGGAATGCCAGCTGGATGAGATCTCCTGGCTTTTTCGGCAGAGCGGAATTCTGCGGCGCAGTCTGCGCACAGCACGAACCAATCCAGAGCGCGGAAATCAGCAGCGGCAACATCCAGCGAGCGAGCGATTTCATGGGAGGAAGCTCAACTCAATTTATCCGCCGCGACGCGTTCGGCTCAAGCGGAACCGGCCGTTAGCTGGCACGATTAGCAGCCTGTGTCCGATCATCGCGGATGTAGCACATTGATCGCCACCTGCCCGTGGATCCTGGAGCTAATTGCGTGACCGTCCTTGAGAACAGGCTCGAAAATCCACCGCTTCACCTGCTGCTTAACGTGCTCCCGAATCTCGGGAGACGGCGCGCCTTCCACGTCGACCCTACCAACGGTCCCGTTCTTCGCAATATCAAGCGACAAGCTCAGCAGGAAGCTACCCTGAATCCTCTGATCGACGATGATCCGGTCCAGTGCACAGTCGATACAGACTGGTCCGCCGGATTGCGTGGTACTCAAGCGGCCAGGAGACACCGCCACCGGTTCCTCACCCCCGCCGTGACCGGGTTGCCGGGCGGCAATAGCGGCTGTGCATTCGAGCGTGTTGCCTGCGAAGCACATCCCGGATCCAGCGCTGGCCCATTTTGCAGTGAGATCCGGATTCTGAGGTATCGTCAGATAGGTGGTGGCTGCGCCGAAGAAGTCTGTCACGGTATCGCTGGAGGAAATGCATCCCTCACGCGTGCATGCCACGCACAGACCGGGGTGGCAGGACGACAGGTCGGCACTGAAATGACTCCATGTCGCGCCATCGGTTGAATCCAGCGCCACCGGGACCGCGTAGCCGCCATCGCGCCGCTCACGGTGGATCACTTCAGTGCCTATTGCCCAATACTTATCCTCAGCGCGAAGAAAACTGTAGAGCGTCACGTGAGGGATGTTGACCGTTTGCCAGGACTTGCCGCCGTCCTGAGTCACCACGAAGGATTGCGCTTCATATTGGGCCAGCCCTCCTTAAGCATCACAGCCATGTGCTGCGCGTCGAGAGCGACGACTGCGAACGGATAGGCGTATTCCTTCAAAGTGTCCTGGTCGATTACCACGTTGGACCACGTGCGGCCTCCATCTGCAGTAAATAGCAGAGCTCCGCGCGTCCGAATGAGGCCGTGCTGCGAATCGGAGAAGGATGCCTGCAGAATCGATCCTGGCGCGGCTGGGTGGGCCGACCATGTCTGCCCTGCATCCTCAGTTGTCAGCAGGATTCCATCTGTCCCGGCCGCATAGCCAAAAGATTTGCCGACGAATCCGAGGCTCAGAAGGAGGTTTCCACCTGAATTGATGTGGCGGACCTGCCAATGCTCACCCCCGTCATCGGAAGCTGCGATCCCCTCATCCGTTCCACAAGCCCATATCGACGAGCCATTAGTGGCGACATTGAGGGCGCGGAACGGCAGCGAAACAGTTCGCCAGGCGGCCGACGGTGAGACTTGCGCATTAGCGGCCAGACCAGCAAAGGCAATGTGGATAGTTAGAATCCATGCGAAGATTTGCGAAACCGATTGGTTGGTCATGGGATCTAGGGAGAATTGTTCCACAATCCGTGGCCAGCTCTCAGGTGTTCTGCCAGAAATGGCAACGCGCGAGACCATTGTCCCGACACGGTATCCCTATCCCTTGCCGCTACCCCGGCAGCCCCCGCAGCATCTTCCTTGCCCGCCATCCCCGCGGGAGCCGCGCCCACCGCGATTTGTGTACTCTTTACTGGAATCCGTTGAATTCTGTCTGGGGAGTCCAGCCGTGTCTTCGACGGTGGCCGCAAGGAACGTGGACGCGCCGGTGGCGCCGTGGTGGCACACCGCTCTGGTCCTGCTCATCTTTGGCGCTGGCGCGGTGGCGGACCGGCATGGTTTCGTCAGCATTCCCCTGGCAAAGCTCAGCGCGCGCGCTTCCGAGTACATCACGATACTGCTGATGGAATGGCTGGTCGTCCTCCTGATCTGGGTAGAGCTGCGCCGCCGCAAACTGCCCATCGACGTTCTGATCAACGCGCGATGGCGGAAAGCGAGCGCAATCCTCAAAGATCTGGGCTGGGCCATCGCTTTCCTGCTGGTTGCCACGCCGTCTCTCGAACTGCTCAGCAGGCTGGCGCGCGCCCGCTACGATGCCACGGCCATCCTGCCCACCACCTGGTTTGAGATGTCTCTGTGGCTCGTGGTCGCGGCCACTGCCGGCTTCTGCGAGGAGTTGACGTTTCGAGGGTATCTTTACCGGCAGTTTCGCGCCTGGAGCGGGTATCGCGCCGTCGGCGTTCTCCTCCAGGGAATCGCCTTCGGTTTAACCCATGCCTACCAGGGCTGGAGGATGATGATCGTCATCACGGTCTTCGGCTGGATGTTTGGCGCGTTCGCCCTGTGGCGCAAAAGCCTCGCGCCCGGCATGCTGGCCCACGGCATCCAGGACGCGGCGGGCGGACTGATCGTGTTCCTCTCGCGGCGATGATGGATTCGAAGCGCCTCTACCCGGGCAACGCCCGCAGCATCTTCCTTGCGCGCCGGAACCACGGGCGCTCGCGGCGGCGCTGATAGCTGGGCATCGCCGGCGCTTTCTCCAGCACCTTGCGCGCCCACTCCCGCGCTTCCGCGGGGCGGCCTTCCTGGGCGAGCAGGTCGGCGTAGTTCAGATACGTTTCCGAGAGCGTGGAGAGCTTCAGCGAGGCGCGGAACAGCGCTTCGGCTTTGTCTTTCTGTCCGGTGAGCGCGTACGCGTGGGCCAGCAGGCCTGCGGCGCGATGAAAGTCGTATTCGGGATCGTCGTTCACCGCCCGCTCGAGATCGGGAATCGCGGCCTGAACATCGCCCAGGAACAACGCGCAGACGCCGCGGCGGTAAAACGGGTCGGTCGTCCGCGAGCCCAGCGCGATGGTCTGGTCGAACTCGGCCCGCGCCTCGCGCAGGCGCCCGTCATCCATATAAAGATCGCCGAGTTCCTCGAAATTGCCGACCGCGCGGTTCACCTTCACCAGGTTTTCCAGCTCGCGAATGCGCTTGCGGCGCGAGAATCCGCGGAAGGACTGGCCGCCCAGATCGCGCGTATCCGGCAGCGCCTCCACGACGAGGTAGATGATCGCGCCCCACGGCGGCCACGCGAAAATGATCACCAGCAGCCACCACCAGTCCGGGCGGCGGCGGAAGAAGTGAATGAGGGCGAGGATTTCCAGCAGGATCCCCCACCAGCTAAAGACAAAATTGAGAAGAAGTCCCATGCCTCAAAGAACTTTGCCGCGCGCCGGGCGGGGAAGGTTCAGTGTATAGGAGCAGATTCCCCGTCCCGATGCGAGGAGCGACTGGCTGCGAATTCTTCCGCCGAGCGGCCTAACCCGTAACCCGTAATCCGTAGCCCCTGGAAAAATTGTCAAGCCCCCACCGCCCGCACCGAAGTAACGCGCTGTTGATTCCACAGAGGTTCTCAAGCCAAAATCAGCAAAGATATTTGGCGGGCTAATTCTTTCGGCTTGATATCCTGAACTTAGAGTGGAAGAAGAGAAAAGGACCGCCGTGCGCGGTCCTTTTTCTTTTGCCCTTGGTCGGGGTGAGCGGCCGCGCAGCCTCATTCGCTCGCGTTCCGCGCCGCCCGGACACCACACGTGTGCAAAGGAACCCTATGAACATCTTTCAGAAGCTGGGCGTCAAAGTTGCCGATTTCGGCAAGTGGATCGCTCACGCCGTCACCACGGTCATCGGCCTCGCTGTCCGGGTCGAGACAATCCTGAAGTCGGAGAAGCCGCTGGAGAAGCCCTTCATCGCCGGCCTGTCGACGGTGGTTGCCGACGTCGAGGCGCTGATCGCCGCCTCCGACGGCGCGCTGACTGCCGACGGCCTGAACTTCGCCGCCGACTCGAAGGTCTACGCCGACTTCCTGACGCTGGTGAACGACTTCAGGAACCTGGCTCCGGTCGTCGAGCAGGCGCTGGCCATCCTGGAAGGCAAATCCACCGCCAGCTCGACAGCCTCCGCCAGCTAACCGGCTGCGGAAGCGACTCGGCTGCCCACATCTGCCTGGCCCTGAGCGAGGTCGCCTCGGCGACCGAGTCGAACGGGTGGCAGATGTGGGAGTCGGACAGTGACCCCGTCGCGGCCCTCACCTCTTCACTCGCAGCCGTCAGCCCCGCAATCAGGGTCGTCACGTGATCACATGCAGCCGTCAGCCGCGTGCCCTCGAATCAATCAGAAAGCCGGCTCGCGGCCGCGAGCTGTTCATACGCGGCTCTATGGTGATCACGCAGACGGCCGTCTCGCACCTGATGCCAGCAGCACGACTTAGCTCCGGCCCGCCGGCCAGCTCAGCCGCTAACCACCGCTTTTTCAACGACGCGATTTTTGACCCCCAGGGGGAGGGGGGAGGGGCCTACCGGCAGCGGGCTGCTGACTACCGGCCACGGGCTACCGGCTCCCGGCTACTGCTTTCCCCGCAACGCGCGCCAGCCAATATCTTTCCGATACACCATCCCCTCGATAGGAGATGCGGCTCATCGCCTCATACGCAGAGTCGAGCGCCTCGCGCAGCGTCGCACCGGTTGCCGTCACGCCGAGCACGCGTCCGCCGGCAGTGCGGATCTCTCCGCCTTCGGAAGTGGTTCCAGCGTGGTAAATTTCGACGTTCGGCACGCGCGCCGCTTCGGCCAGGCCGGAGATTGGCTTGCCGACGGCATAGCTGCCCGGATATCCCTGCGAGGCCGCGACCACGCACGCCGACGCGCCCTGCTTCCAGCGGAATTCGGTCTCGCTCAGCCGCCCTTCCACGCAGGCTTCCAGCGCTTCCACCAGATCGCTTTCGAGCCGAGGCAATATCGCCTGCGTCTCCGGATCGCCGAAGCGCGCATTGAACTCCAGCACCATCGGCCCGGTCGCGGTCATCATCAGCCCGCAGTACAGCACGCCGACGAACGGAGTTTCTTCGAGCGCCATCGCATTCACCGCCCGCTGCGCCACATGCTCCATGATCCACGCGCTCATCGGCGCGTCCAGCATCGTGTCGGTGGTGTACACGCCCATCCCGCCGGTGTTCGGCCCGGTGTCGCCCTCGCCGATGCGCTTGTGATCCTGCGCGGGAATCAGCGGCGTCGCGTGCTTGCCGTCGCTCAGCGCGAGGAACGAGATTTCCTCGCCCTTCAGGCACTCCTCGACCACGACGCTCGTTTCCGCGGTGCCCAGCAGTTGGCCGCTGAACAGACCCTCGATGGCGCGCTCGGCCTCGTCCTTCGTCTCGCAGATCAGCACGCCTTTGCCGGCCTGCAAGCCGTCAGCCTTGATGACCACCGGATGGCGAAACATCTCGAGAGCGGCCATCGCCTCCTGCTGCGACGCGCAGACGGCGAAGTTGGCCGTGGGAATGGAATGGCGCTGCATGAAGCGCTTGGCGAAGGCCTTGCTCGTTTCGAGGCAAGCCGCATCGCGCGTGGGGCCGAAGACCTTCAGCCCGCGCCGCTGCATCTCGTCGACCAGACCGACCGAAAGCGGCAGCTCCGGCCCAACGACGGTCAGGTCCGGCCGCTCTTCGGCGACGACGCGCAGCAGATCGCCGAGGTCCGTCTGATTCACCGGAACGCAGCGCGCGATCTGCGCGATGCCGCCGTTGCCCGGCGCGCAAACCACTTCCGTCGTTCGCGGCGAGCGGCGAATGGCCGCACACAGCGCATGCTCGCGCCCGCCCCCTCCGATGACCAGGATCTTCATTCTGAGTTCGAGGGTACCAGCAGCGGACAGCCGGGAGCCAGTAGCCATCAGCGAGCCACCTACCGGCTACTGGCTACCGGCTACGGGCTGCTCTCACCGCGTCGCGATCCATGCCTGCCACAACACGATGACCAGCATGAAGACCACGTAAATGCGCAGCGCCCAGAGCAGCGCCAACTCGCCGCCGCGCAGATGCCGCCGTGGAACGCCGACTCGCTTCGCTTCCGCCAGTTGATCCGGCTCGAGCGTCGACAGCACGAACCCAGCATCCGCGTCCGTCACGTGCTCGTGTTTCGCTGTCATCTTTCGCTCCTCACAGGCGGCTCAGCCACGCCAGCGCGTTCGGCGCCACCGCGCTCACGCCGTACAGAATGCCCGCCGCGGTCAGCAGCACAACGACCGTGCCGGCCAGCAGATTTGCCCAGCGCGGGCTGTTCACGCCGCCCATAATCTCTTTGTCATTCACCAGCAGATACAGAAAAACCAGCGCTGGCGGCATCGCAAGCACCGCGATCACGTTCACCACCAGCACCACGAACACCAAAGGCAATCCGGGAATCAGCACGATGCCCGCCGCTGCCGCGGCGCACAGGCACAGCACGGCGTAAAACGACTTGCCCTCGCCCATCGGCAGATTCAGGCTGTGCGGCTTCCGCGCCACTTCGCCAAAGGCGTACGCCGACGAGGTCGAAATCGTAATGGAAGCGACGATGCCCGCTTCCACCATGCCCAGCGCGAAGAGCGCCGCGCCCACGTGGCCGACGATCGGCTCCAGCGCCTGGGCAAACTGCGCGGCCTCGAAGTTTCCCGCGCTGATGTGGTGGGCGAGCGGCGCCGTGGCCACGATCACTCCGATCGCCGCCGCCGCCGCGAGCACAGCGCCGAAAACGGTATCGAGCCGGCCGAAATGAATGTCTTTCGTCGTCAGGCCCTTGTCGACCGTCGCGCTTTGCTGAAAGAAGAGCATCCACGGCGTCACGGTCGCGCCGATGTTCGAAAGAATCAGCAGAATCGCGGCCTTATCGAGTTGCGGCATCGGCGTCCAGGTTGCGAAGCCGTGGCGGAAAGCGCTCCAGTCCGGGTGCGCCAGCAGCGCCACGGGGATGAAGATCAGGTTGAAGGCAGCAGCCAGCAGCGTTACCCGTTCCCAGGTCCAGTAGCGATGACTGAGCAGCGCGGAATAGAGAATCGCCAGCGCAATCAGAATCGCGGCCCAGGGAGGAATGCCGAAGAATCCCAGGCCCGCTCGCACGGCGATGAACTCGGTGATGAGCGTGAGAAAGTTGCCGATGCCGAGGTCGATCATGGAGAACCATCCCCAGAATGGCCCGAAACGCTCGAAGATGAGCTCGGCGTGACCGCGGTGCGTGGCGGCGCCCAGGCGCACCGTCATTTCCTGAACCACGAGGGCCATCGCGAACGTCAGCACCACGAACGGCAGAAAGAAGCCCAGGCCGTAGGTCGCCCCCGTGGCGGCGTAGGAGAGCATGCTGGGGCCGTCGTTTTCGCCCAGCATCACGAGAATTCCTGGGCCGATCAGCAGCCAGAGCAGCCAGACCTGCCCGCGCAGACCCCGCGACCGGCGAGCCGCCCGGACCTTCGCGCGATCGTGCGCTCGATCGATGTCCTCGTGGGTGACGACCACGTCGCCCTCGGCCGTTCGGGGTTGTGCGTCGGTGCTCATCGGTTTCGCAGTCTCAGGAAGGAACCCTCGCCCGACATTCGGCCCGGGTATTTACACAAAACATGAGTGTATCGGGACGGGCGAGAGGTTGTAAACCACAGTTAACGCAAAAATGTTAAGAATAATTCACATTCCTGCCATGCCGCCGCCGAAGCACGGAAAGGAAAGGCGCGGCCGGCGGCGATCAAGAGACAGAGAGCAATGCACTGGACATTCAGAAGCAGGAGCGAGGGGCTGTGGAGAAGGTCTGGAGGCTGGTGGGTTCTTTAGCCCGCACATCGATTGAGGTCCTCTCGATGCAGCGGGCTTCCTGAAAGCCGCGGAGTGCGTGTGAATGCACGAACCATTCTCCTGCGTGGCCTCCGCCGCCAACGGCGGAGGCTTGCGGGAGCTCCGGATCCGTCAGAACGTGAATCGTGCTCCGAACTGGAACTGGCGCGGCTGGTTCACGGTATTGGTGATCTGGCCAAAGGTCGCCGCGATCGACGGCTGCGTGTCCACGTCGGAGATGTCCGGCACGGACGGCATTCCCATTTGCGCCGTGTTGGTTATGTTGTAGGAAGAAATCTCGAAGCGCAGTTTGCGCTCCTCTCCCATCGAGAATGCCTTATAGACGGAGATGTCCAGGTCCCTTGCTCCCATGGTGCGCACATGGTCCAGGTAGGCTGGCGCGGTCCCCGGAACGAATCCGCTGGAGGGAACTTTGAAGCAGTTGCGAGTAAACCATTGCCCGACCGTATGCGGAGCATTGGCGGAGGGGTCGCAGGTGAGATCGGCACGCTGATTGAAGTAGGAGACGTTTGAGTTCTCCGTGCCCGCCACAGGCGAGGCGACAGGTATACCGTCGCTGAAGTAGACGATGCCATTGGCTGTCCATCCGCCTAATACCGCGTTGCCGACGCCATGCAGATTCACCGCCCGGTCCTTGCCAATGGGCAGATCGTAGGAAACCTCACCGGTGAACTGATATTTGACGTCCTGCGGGCTCACCGAGTGCTCGTAGCGCAGGTCCTTCACATCCTGCGCCGCGCCGAGGTGCGAGCCGACAAAGCCGAGCGGCGGATTGCCGTCGTCGGTGATCAGCTTGCCCCAGGTGAAGCCTTCGAGAGTGGTGAAGTGGTGCGTCAGCCGCTTCTGCAGTTTGACCTGCAGCGAGCTGTAATCGGAATCGCCGATGGTATCGCCATTCACCAGCACGCCATTTCCGGAGCCGTAGCTTCCATCGCCGAACTGCGGAAACTCCTGCAGCGAGACCCACAGCGGCACCGTCGAGGAGCCATAATTGGCGTTCGTGGCAGGCTGGATGGGCGCCCATGTATTGTTCACCATTTGGCAGGCGGGATTGGAGGTGTCTACGCACAGCGCCGCTCCGTACTTCTGAATGGTTTCGAGGCTCAGCGTATTCAGGTCTACTTGTCCGAACGGGATGAACAAACCGCGGCTGCCCACATAGGCCATGCTCAGGACCATCTGATCCGGCATTTGCCACTCGAACCCAAAGTTGAAGTCATAAGTGGTGGGGGTGCGCTGCGAGTGGAGCACGGTGTTCAGGGTGTTGCCCAGATTGTTCGCGTAACCCGATGGAGAGGCAATCAGCGGCACCACGCCGTTGGGGAACGGATCGGTGAACGAATAGATTCCGGTGAAACTCGGCGCCGGACTGCCAGCGGCGGCGCCCACACAGGCTGAAGTGCCGTTGTACTCGATGTTTCCATCCGCGTTGTAGCAGGTGGAGTCCCAGTTGGTGATCGAGGCGAAGCCGTCGCTGTCGAGTCCCGCATTCGCAACCATCTCGGGGCTGGGCCCATAGTAGAAGCCGGCGCCGCCGCGGAAGACGAGATTCGACTGCGGCTGGAAGGCAAAGCCAATGCGCGGGCCCACGTTTCCGAGATTGGTGGAGAAGGGCGAGCGGCTGCCGCCGCCAACGTAAACTTCCGCGCCGGTGTACGGCACTCCGCTGGCCGTGGAGGCAACCGAGGAGTTGAAGTACTCCAGGCGGTTGTGACGCTCGGTGCGGCCGCCGAAGATATCCCAACGCAGGCCGGCGGTGATGGTCAGCTTCGCCGTCGGATGATAGGTGTCTTCGAGGAAAGCTCCGTAATAAGGGCTGGCTTCCGCCACGAACAGGTCTTTGGTGAAGTTGTAGCTTTCGTATCCCGGCTCGTCTCCCATGCCGACCAGGAAGGAGGCGAAATCGCTGCCGCCGCCGCCGTTGCTCGTGGACTGGTCGGTCGCGCCCAGGTCGAAGTCGTAAGCCCCCGAAGGCGCTGGTGGCTGGCCGACATTCATCCAGCGCTTCATGTATTCGAAGCCGGCGCTGAGCTGGTGTTTCCCCATCACCCTGGTGAGAGTGGCGCTGGCGTCGCTGTTTTCGCTGGCGAAAAGGAAAGTGTCCCAATTGGCGGTGCCGCCCACTCCGCCTCCCAGGTCGTCAAAGATCACGTAAGGAAGAGTCTTGTAGAGTTCATCGGCCGCGGTGGGGGTGACGAACCCCAGTGAGGACAGGTTGTCCTCGGCGCTCTGGGCGGGGTTTCCGGTCTGGTTCTCGTAATGGCGCGTGAACGAGTACCGCAACTGCAGCGCGGTGCTGGAATTGATGGTGTAATCGTCGGCCAGCAGGATGTTGCGCCCATGGGTGATGTTCTGCGCGTAGAACGGATCCCACGCATTGTTGAATGCGTTTACCAGCGAATTGAAAAGATTGTCGTACGAGAAGCGCCCGAAGATGTGCTGCTTCTCGCTCTTGTCCCAGTCCAGGCGGGCATCGAACTTATGCCACCGGGTCGGGTCCACGCCGGGAACATACAGATTGTTGACCGTGCCATCCGGAGACTGATCGCAGGTGCTGGGGTTGGGCACGTTGCACTTCGGCAACTCCGAGAGGAACTTCACCGCGATGGGATTGGGATTGACAATAATGTTGCTGGGAAACGGCTGGCGGGTGCCGTCCGGGTTATCGGGGAGAAGCGGATCGTAGATGGTGAAGTTGTCATGGGAGAAATCGCCCGTCCGCTCCGCGGTGGTCGGCACGGTAAAGGTATTTGAACCGTCGAAGAGGGCCTGCTGCGTATCCTCGTAATCTCCGAAGAAGAAGAACTTCTGGTGAATGATCGGGCCGCCGATCGAACCGCCTTCCTGATAGCGATGGAAGTCGGGCGGCGTATTGGCCAGGCCGCTGGAGAGCTGGTTTTGCTTGTTGAAGTACTCGTTGGCCGCCAGAATGTCGGGGCGAAACACGCCGAAGATATCGCCGTGGAACTGGTTTCCGCCCGAGTTGGTCGCCAGGCTGATGACGCCCGCGCCGCCGCTCTGGTAGGTAGCCGGCGTGTTCTGGGTCTCCACCCGCGTCTCGTCGACGTCGTCTTCGGGGAGCATCATCGCAGGAATGATCGCCGCTGAGTTGTTCTCGGCGATTCCCATGGGACTGCCGTCCACCATGTAGTAGACCGAGCCGAGGATGGCCCCGTTGATTGTGTAGGACGAGACGTCGACGCCCGGCCGCCCGTTCGTGATGCTCGCGATTTGCTGGGAGTTCGAAGAATTGGGGCTTCCATTGGCGGGCGTGACGCCGGGGCTGAGCTGCACCAGGTCGTAGACGTCGCGATTGAGCAGCGGCACGCGATCGATGGTCGCGGCGGAAATCAACTGGCCGACGGTGGAGTTGCTCGGCTCGATCAGGCTTTCCGCCTGATTGACCGTGACCACCTGCTGCACCTGACCAACACGAAGGGCGACATCGACGACGGTGGTCTGGTCTACCGTGACGGTAATGCCATTGCGGACGACAGTGGCAAAGCCATTGAAACTGGCGGTGACCTGATAGACGCCTGGATTGAGAGAGACGAAGGTGTAGAAGCCGGCGCTGCTGGAGATGGTTTGCCGGGAGACGCCGGTGGCCGTGTCCACCAGCTTGACGGTGGCTCCTGGAACCACCGCGCCGCTGGGGTCGGTGATGGTTCCGTTGATGCTGCCTCGGCCGGCCTGGGCGAAGGCGGCGATGCCCGTGGCGAGGATCAGGGTAGTCATGCAGAGGAAAGAGCGGGTCCTGGCGAATCCCCCTGAGTTCATGTGCAGCCTCCGGAATTGCTGGACTTCAAACGTTTGAATGGTATATGAATGTAGGAACATTTGGCGCCCCTGTCAAGGGGAAACCAGGTGCAGCCCATTTGACACAGGGCGCGGAGCGCAGAAAGAGTCGGCCCGACTTCCGGCGGGGTGGGCTGCACAAGGAGAGATCGTGACCAGGCGCGAATCGGGACACGTGACGCTGTCGGATGTAGCGCGCGCCTGCCAGCTCTCCGTCTCGACGGTTTCGATCGTGCTCAGCGAAGCGCCGCTTTCGCGGCACGTGGCGGAGACGACACGCCAGCGGATTCGCATCATGGCGCGGCGCCTGGGATACCATCCCGATGCGTATGCGCGGTCGCTGCGCCGCCGTCGCACGCAGACTATCGGCGTGCTCGCGTATGACATGTCGGACCCGTTCTGCATCCCGGTGATCCGTGGCATTGAGGACGCGCTGCAGCCGGCCAACTATTTTTCCCTGCTGGTGAACGCGCAGACGCAGCGCAAACTCTTCGACAGCTATCTGCGGATGATTCTCGAGCGGCGCGCCGAGGGCGTGATCGTGATCGCGAGCTGGGTTTTCGAAGAGGCGAATTTGCTCGCCGACATTGAGAAGAACCACGTACCGATCGTGATCGTTGGACGCGATCTGACCGCGCGCCGCATTCCTTCCGTGCTGGTGGACAACGAGGCCGGCGGCGCGCTGGCCATGCGCCATCTGCAGTCGCTCGGCCATCGGCGGATCGCGGTGATCCGCGGGCCGGATGAAATGTTCGACAGCGAGCCGCGCTGGGCTGGGATCCAGCACGCCGCCGCCGAGGGTGGCATCCGGCTGGATCCTCGTTTGGTCTATCAGCTGCCAAACCGCGTCGATCCGCGATCCGGATTTGACGGCGGCCTGCAATGCACCCGGGACATGCTGGCGTCGGGATGCGAGTTCACGGCAGTGCTGGCCTTCGACGACCTGACCGCGCTCGGAGTGGTCCGCGGTCTGGATGAGGCAGGCCGGCGCGTGCCCGAAGATTGCTCCGTCGTCGGCTTCGACGATATTCTGCCCGCTGCGCTGGCGACTCCCGGCATGACCACCGTTCGCCAGCCGCTGCGCGAAATGGGACTGCTGGCAACCCAGCGTATGCTGAAAGCTCTTGAGCAGCCGAAGGCAAGCGGGAAGCCTCGACTGCAAATGCTTGCGCCCGAATTGGTCGTGCGCGGCTCTTCGGCGCCCGCCCGAGCTGATGAGCGAGGTTCACTTTGATTCGGAGTCAATCCGCAACAGAAAATCTGGACGCGCGCTCAAATGTTCCTCATGAACGAGCGGCCCCAGCAGGAAAGGTCATCACGTCATGAATCGATCCATCGGATACTGTCTGCTTGCCTCCGCACTGCTGGCGCCGTCGTTGGTGGCGGCTTCCTCCACTCCTCTGCACGACGGATGGCGGCTCGAGTCAGCCTGCAAAGTCAGCGCGGCAGGCGATGCCATCTCCGAGCCCGGTTTCCTGACGCAGGGTTGGATCAGCGCAACCGTGCCGAGCACGGTGCTGGCGGCTCAGGTGGCGGCAAGGCATCTATCCCGACCCGTATTTCGGCGACAATCTGCGCAACATACCGGGCACCTCATATCCCATCGGCGCGAATTCTGAGAATTTGCCCATGCCGGCCGACAGTCCTTACCACTGCGGCTGGTGGTATCGCGATCAGATTCAGTGCCCCCGCGGCGGAGCAGGACGGGATCGTCGCTATTGGCTGCACTTTGGCGGGATCAATTACCGCGCCGACATCTGGGTGAACGGCCACAAGATCGCCGATTCCTCGCAGATGTGCCGGGCGCTTACCGGACCTACGACTTCGATGTGACGGAGTTCGTGTAAGCGGGCGCAACGAACGTGCTGGCGGTGGAGACATTTGCGCCAACGCCGAAAAGGATCTGGGGATCAACTGGGTGGACTGGAGCCCGCCCCGCCGGACAAGGACATGGGCTTGTGGGCGAGGTGAATCTGGTGGAGACGGGGCCGGTGGCGCTGCGCTCGCCGATGGTCGGCCACGCACTTTCCTGTCGATACCTGAAGACCGCGGAGCTGACCGTGTATGCCGAGCCTGAAAACGCGACGGGCCACCGGTGCAGGGACCGTGGCAGGCACGGCGGCAGGCGTGCACTTTCGAGCAGGCGGTCACGCTCGCGCCGCACGAGGACAAGACGGTCGTCTTTTCGCCGGAGCAGTTTCCGCAGCTGAAGCATTCACGATCCGGAGCCCTGGTGGCCGGCGCAGATGGGCACGCCGCATCTGGAGCATCTGACCATAAGCTTCGAGACGGGGACGCCGATGCAGGCGGCCAGGTGAGCGATCGAGAAGACCGTGGAATTCGGGATCCGCGAGATCACCTCGGAGCTGACCGGCACGGGCGCGCGCCTCTTCCGCATAAACGGCAAGCCGCTCCTGATCCGCGGCGGAGGATGGTCGCAGGACATGATGCTCCGCACCAATCCGAGAACGCCTGGAGGACGCAGTTCCGCCTGGTGCGCGACTGCACCTCAACACGATTCGCCTGGAAGGAAAGCTCGACACCGACGATTCTTTCGTCCTGGCAGACCAACACGGAATCCTGGTGATGGCGGGGTGGTGCTGCTGCGACCACTGGGAGCGGTGGCCGACCTGGACGCCTGCAGGACCTGAATATCGCGACCGCCTCGTTGCGCTCGCAGATGCTGCGCCTGCGCCATTTTCCCAGCCTGCTCGTCTGGCTGAACGGCAGCGACAACCCTCCGCCGGCGAATGTGGAAAGCGCCTATCTGAGCGTGGAGGCGGAGACGCACTGGCCCAATCCCACGCTTTCCTCGGCTTCGGCGACGCCGACAACGGTCACTGGCCACAGCGGCGTGAAGATGACCGGCCCTTACGACTACGTTCCGCCCAGCTACTGGTACGTGGACAAGCGATTCGGCGGGGCGTAGGGCTACAACACCGAGACCAGCCCGGGGCCGGACATTCCGTCGCGCGCCAGCCGCGCGAAGTTTCTGCCCGATCCCGATGCCTGGCCACCGTCCGCGGACTGGAGTCTTCATATGGGCGGCGGGGAGTTCAGCGACCTGATGGATCTTCAGTCCGGCGATGGACGCCGTGTTCGCCAAGCCGGCCTCGGCGGCGGAGTTCGACCGCATGGCAGGCACGATGGAGTACGCATCGGAGCGCGCGATGTTCGAGGCCTACTCCCGCAACAAGTACTACTCCACGGGTGTGATCCAGTGGATGCTGAACAACGCCTGGCCTTCGATGATCTGGCACCTTTACGATTACAATCTGGAGGCCGACTCCGGCTATTTCGGCGTAAAGATAGCGTGCGAGCCGCTGCACATCCAGTACTCGTATGACGACCAGTCGATTGTGGTGGTGAACAGCACCTATCAGCGTGTCGACGGGCTCCGTGCGAGCGTGGACGTGCATGGCATCAACTGGAACGAGCTCTACCGCACGACAGCGGTTGTCAACGCCCCCGCGGACAGCTCGCAGCAGGTGATTAGTCTGCCGGCGAGTCTCTTCAACGGCATGGAGAGGATCTTCTTCATTGATCTGACCCTGACGGACTCCGCGGGACACATGGTCAGCCGAAATTTCTACTGGGTACCCTACACGCCGACGACCTTCGACTGGGAGGCGACACAATATACGTACACGCCGGCGGCGTATTACCCCGATCTGCAGGCGCTGACGCATCTGCCGCCGGCCACCGTTGCCGCTCACGCGGACATCGTCAATACGCCGGATGGCCGCGAAATCCGTTTACATCTCGACAACAGCTCTTCGGCGCTCGCGTTCCAGATCCGGGCCGCCGTGCGCACCTCGGCGAATGGCCTGGTCGCGCCGGTATTATGGTCCGACAACTGGATCGAGCTGGTTCCCGGCGAATCGAGGACGCTGACCGCGCTGCTGCCGAAAGACGCGCCGGAATTCCCGGTGCTCAAAATCGATGGCTGGAACGTTGCGGCACAAACCCTGAAACCCGCTGCTGCGGCTGCCGGCTCGGCTCCGCAGTAACGAGAAGCGATCGAAAGCAGACCGCGAGCATGGCAGAGAGCACCCAGCAAGGCTCCGAACTTCGGCTGAGAAAGGTCCTCACCTTGTGGGACCTGATCTTCTACGGGATGGTGCTGATTCAGCCCACAGCGCCCATCCCGCTCTTCGGCGTGGCGCAGAAGCTTTCCAACGGCCATACGGTCACCACGATTCTGGTGGCGATGTTCGCCATGGTCATCACGGCGGTCAGCTACGGCCGGATGGCCGCGGTCTATCCGGCTGCCGGATCGGCGTATACCTACGTGGGCCGGACCATCAACCCGCACCTCGGCTTCCTCGTCGGCTGGGCCATGCTGCTCGACTACATTCTGCAGCCGCTCATCAACGTCGTATGGATCTCGGTGGCTCTGCACAGCCGCTACATCCCGGCCATTCCGTTCCCGATTACGGCTCTCGTGATCACTGCGTTCGTTACCGCTCTGAACCTTATCGGCATCCGCTCCTCAGCGCGGGCCAATAAGCTGTTGCTCGCGGCCATGTGCGTGGTGATCGTCGCGTTCTTCTTTCTCGGCGTCCACTACCTCTTCCATCAGGGAAGCTGGCCGGCGCTCTTTTCGATTGCGCCTTTCTACGATCCAAAGACGTTTCACATACGGCAAATCTGGGGAGCCACGTCGTTCGCGGCTCTCACCTATATCGGCTTCGACGGCATCACGACTCTGTCTGAGGACGTACAGAACCCGCGCCGCAACGTGCTGCTGGCCACCGTTCTGGTCTGCGTCCTCACCGGAGTGCTCAGCGGCGCTGAGGTTTATCTCGGCCAGCGCATCTGGCCGAACTGGCACACTTTCCCCAATCTCGAAACCGCGTTCATGGATGTCTGCCATCGGGTCGGCGGCCCCGTTCTTTTCGAATCCATGGGGTTCATCCTGATGCTCGCCGCGCTGGGCAGCGCGCTCACTGGCGGCCTGGGAGCGGCGCGTCTGCTGTTTGGCATGGGCCGCGACGGCGTCCTGCCGCGCCGTATTTTCGCGCATCTTCACCCGAAGACGAACACGCCCACCTGGAACATTCTGCTCATCGGCGCCGTGGCATGGATCGGCGCGGTCGTCCTGAACTACATCGGCAGCGCCTACGAGCATGCGGGCGAGCTGTTGAACTTCGGCGCCTTCCTGGCCTTCATGGGCGTCAATCTCTCAACGTTCTGGCACTTCTCTCTGCTGCGGCGGGGCGATGGACGCAAAGTTCTGCGAGACCTGGTCCTCCCGCTCATTGGCTTTGTCTTCTGCGCTTCGATCTGGTGGAACCTGAATCACCTGGCGAAAATCGTCGGCGGCATCTGGTTCCTGATCGGCGCCACGTATTTGGCGGCCACCACCGGCTTCTTCCGCAGGGCGCCGAAGATGATCGACTTCAGCGAATCGTGAGGCGTCCTGGGGGCGAGAGCGCAGCAAAGGAGCTGTTCACAGGGCGGAAGACCCCGTGCCGTCTTCCTCAGCTTTCCGAGCCTGAAATGTGGTCCGTGATCATCTGGAAGTGATACCCCATCACGGCCATGGTCATCGCGGCGCCGAAATACCGGCGATACCTCGTCGCGGCCACCAGCACGAATTTCCAGTAGCTCAGCCTGGCTCTGCCCAGAACTCCCTGTCGCACGATGGAAAGAAGCAATGCGCGCAGATTTTCAAGGCTCAGGTGCGTGCGGTACTGCGGGCGGCAGCGGCTGAGATACGCCCGCACCCGCGCGTAATACGCTTCCCGGCTGTAGATCTGCCGCAGAACGGACCGATAGCCTTCGACCAGCTGTCCGGAGTTCATCCGCGGGAGGAAATTCAGCTCGCAGCCGGTATTGTTGCCATCGCCCGCGTGCAGAATGCGGCCTTCCCGCGTGAGCCTGCGAAAGAGCTGCGTCCCCGGCATCGCCTGCAGGAGTCCCACCATGGCAATCGGGATTGCGCTTTTCTGAATGAACTCGACGAGCCGGTCGAAAACGTCTTCGCGATCGGTGTCGAAGCCGAGAATGAATCCACCCATCACCTCGATGCCGTACTTCTGAATCTCGGCGATGCTCTCGAGCAGATCGCGCCGCGTGTTTTGGTGTTTCTGGGTCGCCGCCAGGCTTGATTCATCCGGCGTCTCAATTCCAAGGAAAACGGAAGCGAATCCGGCGTCCTTCATCGCCTGCAACAGATCGCGGTCGTCGGAGAGATTCAGCGACGCCTCGGTGATGAACCGGAACGGCATTCGCCTTTCCCGCTGCCATTCCCCCAGCGCCTTCAGCAGCTCCTTCACGCGGACTTTGTTCCCGATGAAGTTGTCGTCGACGATGAAGACAGGCCCGCGCCAGCCCGCGGCGTACAGCTGATCCAGCTCCGCCAGAACCTGCGCCACGGCTTTGGTTCGCGGACGCCGACCGTAAATCTCGATAATGTCGCAGAATTCGCAGTGGAACGGGCACCCGCGCGAATACTGCACCGTCATCGTGCTGTATTTTTTCATGCGGATCAGGTTCAGGTCGGGCGGGGGACTGCATTCCATCGTGGGACGCTCCGCCGCCTGATACACCGGGCGCGCTGAGCCGGCCGCCAAATCCCGCGCCAGCTCGCCAACGAGGTCTTCAGCCTCGCCGATCACCACATGATCCGCCTCCAGCTCCTGCGCCGGAACGCTGCTGGCAATCGGTCCCCCCACCACCGTTCGCACGCCATGCGCCCGGCAGCGCCGGACCAGCGAGACCAGATCCTGCTGTTGGATATGCATCCCGCTCAGCAGCGCCACGTCCGCCCATTCCAGGTCTGAGTCTTTGAGTCGTTCCACATTCGTATCAATCAGGCGTCGTTTCCACGATGGCGGCAGCAGCGCGGAGACGGTCATCAGCCCGAGAGGCGGCTGCGCGGCGCGCTTGCCCTGGAACGACAAGGCATAACGGAAGCTCCAGTACGTATCGGGAAACTTTGGATAAAGAAGCAGAACATTCATAGGACGCTCCGCGGCGAAAAGGAAGGAAGGAAAGCGAAGAGGTACCGATCCGCTCAGCTTCAGTTTGATCCTCCCGGGCCCGCAGCACGCGCCGCATACGAAAGAATTACAAAGTCTAATTGGGTTGAAAGACCCTTTGGTCACATAGCGAGGCGATTGGCGCCAGGGTACCGCGGGAGCCCGCGGCCGAAATCCTGAGCGCAGCGAAGGATCCAGGAGGGAAATGGTGACCCCGGGAAGACTCGAACTTCCGACACGCAGTTTAGGAAACTGCTGCTCTATCCACCTGAGCTACGGGGCCACGTTTCGCTAAGGCAATCTTAAACCGTTCGCGAACCCGCAAGCGCCCAGGCATTCGCGCCCGCCAGCAGAAACACCAGCGGCGCATTCCAGTTGATGCAGATCTCATTCATCCAATACGCGGCTTGCTCGTCGGCCCACGCGCGCATGGGCGGCTGACCGGGATCGATCAGGTGCATCGCCGCCGGGCCTCCGGACAGCAGCCCCGGCCACGGTGCCGCGATGCCATCGGCTGCGCTCGGTCTGTGGTGCGGATGCTGGAAGGCGTGATAGCCCACGTGCGTGACCCACGAGATGCCGAAACAGTTCCGCCCCAGGAGGTAGTGGAGGTTGCCGAGCGCCGCTTCGCGCGCTTCCGGATTGTGCTGGAAGTGGTCACTCACTATCAAAAGCAGCGACTGGTTCGCCGCCACGCTGTTCGATCCCCAGGTAAAGTCGAGTGGCCCGAGCGTCTGCCCGTACCCGCTCTCTCGCGCCCTGTTCACCAGAAACTCGGTATCCTGCGCCGTTTTCGCCAACACGCGATCCCGAATTGACTCGGACCCTGGCCGCGCGGACATCAGGACCGTCCAGTAGCCGAGCGGCGCCACCTGCGGCCACGATGGCGTCCAAACATAGCTCTCGATCGGCAGCGCCGTGGCCTGCGCCAAAAAGGCATCGCGATACACGGCTTCCCCGGTGGTGCGCCACAGTTCTCCCGACGCCCACAGGATTTCGTCGCGGTCGTCGCGGTCAGCGTAGGAGCCGGTGCGAATTCCCGGAGGGTTGTCGAACATCACGTCCGGGTGCGCTACGGCCCAGGCCCACGCGCTTTTGGCTGCCGCCAGGCAGCGCTGCGCGAAGGCGGCGTCGTATTCGGCGTAGCATCGGGCAGCGATCGCAGCTACTGCTGCCAGGTCCGCCGTGGCGCAGGTGCTCTTCCACGGCGGCGAGCCCGTGCCGATGATATAGCTCACCATCGTGTCGTCCTGCGGCATGATGAACCCGCAGAACTTCTCTGACGTCTGCTTGTGCCATACGCCGCCGTCCGTATCCTGGAGCGACAGCATCCACTCCAGGTTCCACCGCACCTCGGCGAGATAGTCGGGAAGTTCGCCTCCTGACTCCGGAATGCCCAGACTGATGCTGCGGAGCGACTGAGGAAAGAGCTCCCACGCCCAGAGCAATGTCCCGACGGTGATGCCGCTGTTCACGACATAGCGGCCATAGTCGCCCGCATCGTGCCAGCCGCCATGGCTGGGAACATCGCCGCTGCGGCCCGAGTTCGGATGGTAAGCGCCGTGCAGATGACAGGCAGGATGCTGGTACCCGTCTCCGAGATCGACCGCGCAGCCGCATCGCTGCCCATAGTAAGCCCGCGTGGCCAATCGCAGCGGTTCACGCCAGGCGTCCGCGCCAATGGGGAAAGCGCCACTCTCTCCGCTTGCCGTTGCCAGCCGGTACCGGCCCGGCGCCGCCAGCTTCGAGAAATCCGCCGCCGCAACGTGATCCCCGGAGCAGGGGTCATGCATCGCGGGGCCGACGATCCCGCGAAAGACGGCTTGCCCTGTGTTTGCGTCTCGGAGCTCGAACGCTTTTCCCGCCTGCTCCGCTGGAACGGTTGCGATCTTGCGGATGCCCGGGAGATATCCCGCCTGGTTGAGCGCAGCCTGGGGAGGGTTCGGCTGCTGCCTGGGACGCCTGGTAACCAGCCGCTCTCCGGCGATGATGGCCGCGGAAGCAGCTGAGAACGACAAGAGTTTGATGGTCGTGCGCCGATCCATCCGGCCCCTCAGGGTTGCGTTTGCCGACAACTGCCCAGTACTGCCATCGTACGCCCGCCGAACAGCACAGCAACGGCCCCCTGGTCATCGCGGTTAGCTGTGACGAGAAACACGGCAAGCAGAGCGGGAACGTGCGAATCCTGAAGTATGGGCGTAACCATCGCTGCTCCGGGAGGAGTGCCGGTTCCAGCTCGAGGCCCGCAGTTCGCCCTGGCAGCTCCACACAGCCGATGGATCGTCGCCATCGCCGTGATGTCCAGCGCCATCATGGAGGTGCTGGATACCTCGGTAGTGAACGTGAGCCTGCCGCACATCGCGGGCTCGCTTTCCTCCAGCATCGAGGAAGCGACGTGGGTCCTCACCTCGTACATCGTCGCCAACGCCATCGTTCTTCCCGTCACCGGCTGGCTCGCAAATTACATCGGCCGCAAGCGCCTGCTGATGATGGTCGTCACCGGCTTTACCGTATCGAGCGTGCTCTGCGGGCTTGCGCCGAGCCTGCCGGCGCTGATTTTCTTCCGGATTCTGCAGGGCACGACCGGCGGCGGCTTGCAGCCGCTGTCGCAGGCAGTCCTGCTGGAGGAGTTTCCCGGCCACGAACGCGGCAAAGCCATGGCCTTCTGGAGTCTCGGCATCATCGCCGCACCGATTCTGGGGCCGACGCTGGGCGGCTGGATCACCGATTCCTATTCCTGGCGATGGGTTTTCTATATCAACGTGCCGATCGGCCTTCTCAGCCTCGTGCTGATCTATTGGTTCATTCACGATCCGCCGTGGATCCGGCGCGGCTCGCTGCGCGCCGATTTCTGGGGACTCGGCATGCTGGCCATCGGCATGGGCTCGCTGCAGATCATGCTCGATAAAGGCCAGGAGAAAGACTGGTTCGCTTCGGATCTGATTCGAACGCTCGCAGTGCTGGCCGTGGTCTTCCTGACCGTCTTTATCATCCGCGAGCTGACGGCCAAAAATCCCATCGTTCATTTTTCGCTGCTGCGCCTCAGAACCTTTGCCACGGGCGTCTCGCTCGCGGCGATCATGGGCTTCGTTCTTTACGGAAGCCTGATCGTGTTGCCACTGTTCATGCAGACCCTGCTGAACTGGACGGCATCGACGGCGGGGCTGTGGACGAGCCCACGCGGCATTGGCACCGCGCTCTGCATGCCCCTGGTGGGCTATCTGCTGGGAAAGCGCTTCGACGGGCGATGGATGCTCATCCTCGGATTCGCCACGGCGGGGCTGGCGTTCTTCGGCTATTCCCACATGACGCTCCAGTCCGGGACGTGGGACATCTTCGGCTATCAGATCATCCAGGGCATCGGCATGGCCTTCCTGTTTGTCCCGCTCACCACGCTGACCATGGGTCCCATTCCGCAGGAGGAGACAGGCTACGCGACCAGCCTGTACAGCGTGATGCGCAACATCGGCGCCAGCATGGGAGTTTCCTTCGTCACAACGTGGATCACGCGGCGATCGCAGTTTCACCAGACGATTCTGGCGGCGAACCTGGGCGCCACGAACCTGGCGGGGCAGCAAATGGCCGCCCAAACCACTGCGTACCTGCAGGCCGGCGGAGCGGATGGCGTAACCGCGGCGCACAAATCGTACGCGCTGCTGTACCGGATGCTCGAGCAACAGGCGTCGCTGCTGAGCTACGTGGACGTATTCCACATCATGGGCATTCTGTTCCTCGCTGTGGTTCCGCTGGTCTTCCTCATGCGCCGGTCTCAGGGGCACGTTTCTGCCTCCTCGGGAGATTGATCGCCGTGGCATCTCGGCAAGCCCTCTTTGACACCTGAATGGAAGGCTCGTACTGTAACAGCATCGGCATCGTCCCCTCTTCATAGCCGTGTAATTCTCCAAAATCACAATCAGCAAGTCGGGCCCGCCACCAAGATCAGATTCGTTATCGCTCGAAGATGAGGCCACGGGCATGCGGACTTCTTTCCCTGGGAAAGGCTCGGGGTTCTCCCAACGCTGGCTGCTGATGGCTGGCGTTGTCTTCCTGATTTCCGGCGCAGGATCGGTTGCGGGGCAAACCCAGCAGCCGGCGCCATCCCAGCCCGCACCGGCTGGCGCCTCCAATGGCTATGCAGGTCAGGCGGTCTGCGAGACCTGCCACGCGGACGTCGCGAAAGATTTCCCCAATAATCCCCACTCGCAACTGGCGCTGGAACATCAAGGGCACGGCGCGACCTGCGAGAGCTGCCACGGCCCGGGCCAGGCCCACGTCGAAGGCGGCGGCGACGTTACGAAAATCTTCCGCTTCGAAAAAGCCACAGCAAAGCAGGTCAATAAGACCTGCCTTTCCTGCCATGCCGGGACGCACCCGAACTTTGTGCATTCTCCTCACGGCGAAGCCGGCCTGAGCTGCATCAGTTGCCACAGCGTGCACCACGCCAGCACGCCCTCGTTCCTGCTGGTCTCAGCGCAGCCCACGCTTTGCTACCAGTGCCACCAGAGCGTTCAGGATCACTTCGAGATGCCCTTTCACCATCCTGTTCCGGAAGGGATGCTGAAGTGCAGCGACTGCCACGATCCTCACGGCACCTTCCATCCGAACCAGCTGCTTGCCACGGCGGATCAGAACGCCATCTGCACGAAGTGCCACACGGAGACGGCGGGGCCGTTTGTCTACGAGCACCCGGTGGTGCGGACCGAGGGCTGCCTGATGTGCCACTCGCCGCATGGATCGCCGAACCCGCGGCTGCTGAAGGTGAGCAACGTGAACACGCTGTGCCTGCAGTGTCACACCGCTTCCATGACGTTTCTGGCGCCGGGCACGCCTTCGTTCCACAACCAGAACGCGCAGTACGTCGCCTGCACGAACTGTCATACGCAGATTCACGGCTCGAACAGCAGCAACGTGTTCTTCAAGTGAACGAAGGGAGGAACGATGAGATTTCGCCGATTTGCGCCGATTCTCGCTGGCGCCTCCCTCGCTTCTGCTGTCCTTGTTGCCTTGCTGCTGCCGGCAGCCGTGGCCGCAGCGCAGGACGCGAACCCACCGGGCACAAACCAGTACGGCTATCACGTTCTGCAATCCGTTGATCTCGGCGGCCACGTATCCGATTACTCCGGCAGCAGCGCGATGTATGACACGCTCGTCAATCTGCAGACTGGCCCGCGACTGCTGGACGAAACCCTCGATATGCAGCCGCTGGCCGGCTCGAAGCATTTTCTCTTCGACAGGCTCTTCACCGCGAGCTCCGGTTATGGCGGCGACCCGTACGATTCCAGCATGCTCCGGATGTCGAAGGGCAGGCTCTACGAGTTCGACGGCCTGTTTCGGCGCGACCGCCAATATTTTGACGACGACCTCTTCGACAACCCGCTCGTCCCTCCGGGGCTGGTTTCGAACGGCTATACGTTCCCGCAGGTCCGGCAGTCGCCGCATTTGTTCAACACCGTGCGCCGCATGACCGACGCGAACCTGACGCTGTTGCCCATGTCCAGGTTCAGCCTGCACGCGGGCTACTCGCAAAACGTGATGGAGGGGCCGAGCTTCAGCTCGATCCATGAGGGCATTGAAGGCCTGCTGTTACAGAACTGGCGCAACAGCACCGAGGTGTGGCGCGTGGGCGTCGACTGGAAGCCGCGCCAGCAGACCGTTCTGGGCTATGACGAAGTGATCGAGCACTACAAGGGGGATACCAACTGGGTGCTCAGCGGGCTCAACCTGCAGCTCAGCAACGGCACGCCGGTGAGCCTCGGCTTCGACAACACGACGGTTCCGAGCTGCGGCAACCACCTGCCCGCGATCCAGGACGACACCACCACGCCGCCGACGGCGAACGCCACCTGCAACGGATATCTGCGGTACTCGCGTTCGGCGCCGACGCGCACGCTGTTCCCCACGGAGGAATTTCACTTCCAGAGCTCGGACATCCCCAAGGTTCAGATGAACGGCCGGGTGCTCTACACAGGCGCAAGCATGAATCTGCCGAACTACGGCGAGTTCTTCAACGGCTTCAACGCGCGCGGAGCGACGCGGGAATTCACGGTCAGCGGATCTGCGAAAGCGCGGCGCGTGAATACGACCGGCGATTTCGGCCTCGTCTGGCAGTTTGCGCCGCGGCTGAGCCTGACGGAGCAGTACGACTTTCAGAATTACCGCAGTCCTGGCTCCGACAATTACCTGCAGACCACGTACACCGGCACGTCGATGCTGTCGGCGCCTTCCACGACCGGCACAACCTCGTCGACGAGCGATGCGTATTTCCTTGGGCAGAAAATGCAGGAGAACACGATTCTGGCGAACTGGCATGTCGCGCCCGGCGCGACCGTGTCGCTGGGCTGGCGCTACAGAACAAGGCACATCCTCCGGCGATCGCCGGATACCGACATCATCGACATCCACCAGCAGGGCGCGCTGCTGGGCGCGGAGCTCCACCCGCTGCCGGCGTGGAGAGTCTATGGGGATGTCGAGATCGGATATGCGGACAACGCGTATGTGCCGCTCGATCCACGGCAGTTCCAGCGCTACCAGATGCGGACCACGTATCGACACAAGGACTGGGCGACGGTCTCCGGCAGTTTCGAGGACGTGGAGAATCGCGACAACGTCCTGTATGTCCACCATCTGGATCACGACCGCAGCGCCACTGCGGGAGCCGATCTGACGCCGAATTCGCGTTATGGATTCGATCTGAACTACGGCTATCTCGATTTCTTTACGGTGACGGACGAGTGCTATGCCACCACGCCGGCCGGCCCGGGAACGCCGGCGAGTCCTTCCCCAGCGTGCATTGCGAATGGGACGCCGTACTACGCCAACGGCTATTACGATTCGCCCACGCAGTATGGCTCCCTCGGCATCCACTATGCGCCGGTGAAGCGGCTCCGGACGGGCCTCGGCTACCGCATGACGGCGATCGACGGCACGACGGTCGCGATTAATCCGCGCCAGGTGCCGGGCTCGCTGCAGTCCCAATATCAGGTACCCTGGGCCGACGCCGCCTGGATGGTGCGCGACGGCTGGGGCTTTCGCGCGGACTGGAATTACTATTCCTACGGCGAGGGAAGTCCCGTTGGGCCGACCCTGCCGCGCAGTTTTCGCGGGAATGTTTACACGCTGGGCATGCATTACGAATTCTGACCCGGGAGCGAGACCGTGGCCCTCATCGACCGGCTGAAGCGCGACTGGCTGCAGCCCTTCTTCTATTTCGGAAACAACCCGACTACGCTCATCGGCTCCGGCCTCACCACTGCCGCGGCGGTTACCCTCATCTTCTACTGGATTGAGACTCTGCTGACCGGCAGGTTCGAGAACCCTTATCTCGGGCTGCTCTTCTTCCTGGCGCTGCCGGGGCTGTTCATCATCGGGCTCATCCTCATCCCGATCGGGATGTGGCGGCGCCGCCGAGCGTTGTTGCGTCAGGGCCCGCTGCCGGTAACGTACCCTGAGGTTCATTTCGGCGACCCGATCTTCCGGCACGGTGTTCTCGTCGTGGTGATAGCGACGCTGACGAATCTCGCGATCGTCAGCATAGCCACCTATCGCGGCGTCACCTACATGGACTCGGCGCACTTCTGCGGCACCTCCTGCCACGTGATGCAGCCGCAGTGGGCCGCCTACCAGACGGGCCCTCATGCGCACGTGCCCTGCGTGGAATGCCACGTCGGTTCCGGCATGCAGGCCTACTTCGCCGCCAAGGCGAATGGAACCAAGCAACTGGTCGAGGTCACCTTCCACACCTGGCCGACTCCGATTACGGCGCCGCTGAACGTGCTGCGTCCGGCGCGGGCGACGTGCGAGTCATGCCATAATCCTCGCCGCTTCTCAGGCGAACGCCTGATGGTGAAGACCACCTTCGGCGACGACGAGAAGAATTCCGTAACCCGCACCGTCCTCGTCCTGCATCTGGGCGGCGTGGAGGGCGTCTCGCAGAACGTGGGCATTCACGGCGCCCACCTGAACGATTTCGAATACGTCGCTACGGATGACACGGACCAGAAGATCATCGCAGTGAGCGCGCCCAACGGGCAGGGCGGCCGCACGCAGTGGGTGGATTCGACCTGGAAGGGGCCGATCCAAGGCGTGCGCCGCACCATGGACTGCATCGACTGCCACAACCAGGCGGCCCACATTTTCCAGACGCCCAAGGACGCCATCGACCAGGCAATGACAAACGGCAATCTGAACCCGAGTCTGCCCTTCGTCCACAAAGAAGGCATGATGCTGATTCAGGCGACCTACCAGTCGCAGGCCGAGGCGGGCCGGATGATCCCTTCAGAGCTGGATGCCTTCTATCGCTCGCAGTATCCCCAGGTGTGGAACATGCAGCGGGGTACGGTCGCCGCCGCCGCGAACGCGTTGGTGGCCATCTACGATCGCAACGTCTACCCGTTCATGAAAATTACCTGGGGGACGTACCCTGACAACATCGGCCACATCGCGTATCCCGGCTGCTTCCGCTGTCACGATGGCAACCATGTGACCAGGACCGGCGCCGCCATTCCGAACGACTGCAGCCTGTGCCACAATCTGCTGGCCGTGGACGAGACGAATCCGACCGTGCTGAACGATCTCGGCCTGCAGAACGAATTACGCGTGCAGTGAGTTCTTAGCTGCGCGAGCGCAGGCCGGCATTCTGCAGGATGCGCCGCACTTTCTTGGGAGAAATCGAGAGCCGCTCCGCCACGCGCGATACCTTGCGGTCTTCGCGCAGCCACACCTTGGGAATCACGATCTCCGCAAACTCCTCTGTGATTTGCTGGAAGGTCTTATCGCCAACCATGCCCTCCGACCAGCAGCGCAAAGTGTCGCTGATGCCGGAGGCCTGCACGATCTTTGACTTCAACGCCGCGAGATCTTCGGTCAGGTGGTCGTTTTCGCCCGGCCCCATCAGCCCGGCGGCTTCGCTGGCGCACCGGCGGGCCAGGTCCCAGTCCTGAAAGAAATCGTTGGCGGCGATAAACCCGCGTGCAATCCAGGCGCTGGCCGTCAGGCGGCGATTCTGCGTTCCGCGCGCCAGGGCCAGGGCTTCCTCGCTTTCCTCGCGGGCCCGGTTGGCGTAGACCGCCATGTCCACGTCCTCACCCAGTTGTTCCTCGACGCGCGCATTTTCAGCGGCGGACTGCAGAATGCGGGCGCGGGCCATCAGGATGTGCTCGTTCTTTTCGAGGCCGAGACGGTACGCCTCCTGGGCCTGGTGCGCGGCGTGGTCGATGTCGCCACGGTCGAGATAAAGAAGGCCAAGATTGAAGAGAACGTTGCCGATGCCGCCGATGTGCCCATGCAGCGTGTAAATCTGGTGGGCGCGCTTCAGGTCGTGGATCGCGGACTCCGATAGTTGCTGATACCGAGCGCGCAGATTTCCGCCGCCCGGGCCGGAGGCGGCGCCGCCGCCGTGACTGCGGCTGTCGATCTTTCTCCGGATTTGCAGCGCCAGCAGGCGCCGGACATAGGCGGCATTCACCAGGGTCCGGGCCATGTTCAGGTGGTCCGGATCCCCCTGCGCGTACAGCGCGTTGGCTCGCTCGAAATGCTCCAGCGATCGCGTGTATTCGCCCGAGCGCCGGATGATGCGGCCCCGAGCCGACTCGATGTTTCCGAGCGCGATGAAGTGGTCCGTCTCTTTCAGCACGTGCTCGGCGTGCGCCAGCAGGCGCAGGGCTTCTCGCCGGTGGCCCTCCTGAAAGATCAGCCAGGCCTCATGAATCTGGATCACGGCGGTCAATACGTCGTCGTGGACCGTCTGAGCAATTTCTCGCGCCCGAACTATGTGCAGCAGCGAGGTCTCATACTCGCCCTTGCGCCGATGCGCGCGGCCTTTCCAAAAGTGCGCGAGGGCCGACATGGAGGCATCCGGCAGGTCGGCCTCGGCCTTCAGGACCAGGTCCAGAGAGTCTATCGCCAGGTCGACATCCTCGACGGACAACGCCCGGAATGCATCGACCATGCGCAGCCGCAGGTAGTCGTCGATGGCCAGGCGCCGCCGGCACGTGGCTGGAAAGCTTTGAAGAAGCTGGTCGAGGAAAGCGTGGTCGCGATAGCCGACGTCCACCCACTGCGCCACCAGCAACAGCAGGCGGACGGCCTGGGGAACTTCGGGCCCCAGTTGCTGGAGCAGAGGCTCGGTTCCGTCCAGCATCGCTTTGCCGGAGGCAATCCGGCCGGATTGCAGGGCCTGGGTCAGCCGGTCAGCCAGACTGGAGACCGAACCCTCCCGAGAGTGATCCGAATCGGATGACCGGACAGCGTGCGCTGCTCCTGCGGGAGGCTCACGCCCTTCGGAATGCGGTCGACCTCTGTGCCGAAACGTTCCAGAATGAGGGGAATCACGCATATGCGACTAAGTATGATGCGTCCGGGGCGGTTTCGTCCACTCGTCCGATTCGGACTAGTCGCTCTTGCCCTTGGCCACAAAGTCGGCCATTCTCGCTTCTCAGAAGACAGGGCCGGGGTCGAGGCCTGACCAGGAGACGGGACCATGCCGCATAACTCAGGAAACAACGGATTCCATTCCCCGCGTTGGGCGGGGATCAGCCGGGCCTACACACCGGACGACGTGAAGCGGCTGCGCGGAACGGTCTACGTGGAGCACTCGCTGGCGCGAAGCGGCGCCCAGAAGCTGTGGCGGCTGTTGCACGACGAGAGTTATGTTCCCGCGCTGGGAGCGCTGACCGGCAACCAGGCGGTTCAGATGGCGCAGGCCGGGCTGAAGGCGATCTACCTGAGCGGATGGCAGGTGGCCGCCGATGCGAACGCTGCTGGCCAGATGTACCCGGACCAGAGTCTCTATCCCGTCAACAGCGTTCCGGCGCTGGTGCGCGGGATTAACAACGCACTGATGCGCGCGGACCAGATCGCGCATGCCGAAGGCGTCGACAACATCGACTGGATGCTGCCGATCGTCGCCGACGGCGAAGCCGGATTCGGCGGCGTCCTGAACGCCTTCGAGCTGACCAAGGCCATGATCGAGGCCGGAGCAGCCGGGGTCCATTTTGAGGACCAGCTCTCCTCGGCGAAAAAATGCGGGCACATGGGCGGCAAGGTGCTGGTGCCCACGCGGGAAGCGGTGCAGAAGCTGGTCGCGGCGCGGCTGGCGGCCGATGTGCTGGATGTTCCGACAATCCTGATCGCGCGGACAGATGCCGACGCGGCCCAGCTGATTACCAGTGATTGCGATCCGGTGGATCGGGAGTTTCTCACCGGTGAGCGGACGGTCGAGGGGTTCTTCCGGATCCGCGGTGGAGTGGAAGCCGCCATCGCGCGCGGCCTGGCCTACGCGCCCTGGGCTGACATGGTGTGGTGCGAGACCTCGGAGCCGAATCTCGGGGATGCGGAACGGTTCGCAGCCGGGATCCATGCGAAATACCCGGGAAAACTGCTCGCGTACAACTGCTCGCCTTCTTTCCACTGGGAATCCAAACTGACCGAGATGGAGATTGCGCGCTTCCAGCAGGAACTGGCGAAGATGGGCTACCGCTTCCAGTTCGTGACGCTGGCCGGCTTCCACGCCATGAACCTGTCGCTCTTCGAATTGGCCCGCGACTACGCGCAACGCGGCATGACCGCCTATTCGCGGCTCCAGGCGCGCGAATTCGAACACGAGAAGAAGTATGGATACAGCGCCGTGAAGCATCAGAGGTTTGTGGGGACGGGATATTTCGACCGGGTGGCGACCACGATCGCGTCCGGCAAAATCTCAACCTGCGCGCTGCCCGGATCGACGGAGGAGGCGCAGTTCGACAATCGGCCGGACGACGCGCCGGTCTTCGAGGACATAGCGCCAACCCTGTCGGAACTGCGAGCGGCAATTTAATCAGGACACAGATGGAATTCACCGAGGAGAGGTCAATCAATGGGTAGTTCCGCAGAGAAATTTGTGACGACAGCAGCGATGCCGCCGATCAATCTGGAGGATACGATGCTGTTCGATGAGCTGAACCAGGAGATTCTGTGTCCCGAGGCGGTGGAGTTTCTGAGCGAACTGGACCAGCGCTTTGAGGCGCGGCGGGTTCAGCTGCTGGAGGCGCGGCGCGCGCGTCAGGAGGAGTTCGATCGCGGAGTCCTGCCCGATTTTCTGCCGGAAACGGAGGAGATCCGCAGCGGCAACTGGGCCGGCGCTCCCATTCCGCCGGAGCTGATGGACCGCCGGGTGGAGATCACCGGACCGACCGATCGGAAGATGGTGATCAACGCGCTGAATTCCGGCGCCAACGTGTTCATGGCCGATTTTGAGGACGCCAACGCTCCTACCTGGACGAACTGTATCGAGGGGCAGCGCAATCTCCGCGATGCGAACCTCCGCGCCATCAGCTGGTGCTCGGCCGAAGGCAAGATCTATGAATTGGGGCGGAATCCCGCGGTGTTGTTTGTGCGGCCGCGTGGATGGCACATGGTGGAGAAACACTTCTGTCCCTCCGGCTCGCCCATCTCGGCATCGTTGTTTGACTTCGGCCTGTACTTCTTTCACAACGCCAGAATCCTGCTGAAGCGCGGCTCAGCGCCCTATTTCTACCTTCCCAAGATGGAGAGCCATCTTGAGGCGCGCCTCTGGAACGACGTCTTCCTCTTCGCGCAGGAATTCGTTGGGATTCCGAGAGGGACGATCCGGGCCACGGTGCTGATCGAGACGATTCCTGCTGCGTTTGAAATGGACGAAATTCTCTACGAGCTGCGGGAGCACTCCGCTGGGCTGAACTGCGGGCGCTGGGATTACATTTTCAGCTTTATCAAGAAGTTCCGCAGCCGGCCGGAATTCGTGCTGCCCGATCGCGGCACCGTGACCATGGAACAGCCTTTCCTGCGGTCGTATGTGGAGCTGCTGATCCACACCTGTCACCGGCGCGGCGTGCACGCGATGGGCGGGATGGCGGCGCAAATTCCCATTCGCAACGATGCAGCCGCCAACACTGAAGCGATGGAGCGGGTGCGCCAGGACAAGCTGCGCGAGGTGCGCGCCGGCCACGACGGCACCTGGGTCGCGCATCCGGGCCTGGTGCCGGTGGCGCGCGAAATCTTCGACCAGCACATGACCGGCAGGAACCAGATTCGCATGCCGGCGGAGAATCGCTCGCGCATCACCGCGGCGGATCTGGTGCAGATCCCCGAGGGCAGGATCACCGAGGCCGGTCTGCGCCGCAACATCGACGTGGCCCTCCAATATATCGAGTCATGGTTGCGCGGCAATGGCTGCGTGCCGATCTACAACCTGATGGAGGATGCCGCGACGGCGGAAATTTCACGCGCGCAGATTTGGCAATGGGTCCACCATCAGGCGCGCCTTGACGACGGCCGCACCGTCACGTTCGAGATGGTGGAATCGCTGCTGGAGGACGTGCTCGGGCAGATGCGAACGAGGATGGGCAGCAGGAACTGGGCCAACGCGAAATTTGGTCCCGCCGCCGAAATCCTGAAGGAGCTGAGTGCCGGAGAGTTCCAGGATTTCCTCACCACGTCCGCCTACTCCGAACTGAACTGACGTCGAGTGCACCCGCCGCGAAGCCAGCGGATCAGTGCGGGTGCGCGTGCAGTTCGATCGCGAAGTACGTCACCAGCGACGCAACCACGAGCAGGCAGGCCAGCAGGAATCCGCCAATCACGATTTGCGCCACGCGCTCCTGCTCAGGCCTGGGGCGCGTGATGCCAAAGACCAGGATGAAGCCTTCCGTAAGCCAGGCCAACAGTCTCATACACCAGTATTAGAGTGCCTGAGCGATGCCGCGGTTTCAGAATCGGCCTTTCGCGATCGCGTCCAGCACGCCATTGAGGAAGTCGACTGATTCGGGGCCGGAGTAGCGGCGCGCGATCTCCAGCGCCTCGTCGATGACGATCGGCGCGGGATTGCCCGGGAACCCGAGCAACTCCGCAGCGGCCATCCGCAGCAGATTGCGATCCACCGCGGGCATTCGGTTCAGCCGCCAGTTTTTCGAGTGCTGCTCGATCAGCGCGTCAATCTCCGCCTCGCGCGTCGTAGCCACCTTGAACAGGTCTTCGGCGAAGCCGCGCGTCGCGCTGTCCACCGCCTCGCGTGCCTGCCAGAACGTGCTGCGCACTTCATCGGGATTCTGCCGTCCCACGTCCGCCTGGAACAGCATCTGCATCGCCAGCTCCCGGGACTTGCGGCGTTTGCCCACCAGCGTCATGCGCGTGCCGCTCCGGCGGCCGTCTTCGCCTCGATTTTGCGGGCGAGCGAAACCATCTCAATGGCCGCTGCAGCTGACTCAAATCCCTTGTTGCCGCCCTTCAGCCCGGCGCGATCCAGCGCCTGCTCCAGGGTCTCGCACGTGAGCACGCCAAAGGAATGGGGCACGCCCGTCTCCTGCTGCGACTGACCAATGCCGCGCGCGACTTCGTTATAGATGGCCTCGTAGTGAGCGGTCTCCCCGCGCAGAAGGCAGCCCAGCGCAATCACCGCGTCGTAAGCGCCGGTCTCTGCCAGCTTGCGCGCCGCGGCAGGAATTTCCCAGGACCCCGGCACGCGCGCAATCTCGATCTGCTCGCGCCGCGCGCCGCTGCGCAGCAGCGCATCCAGCGAACCGGCCAGCAATCGCTCCGTGATCACGGCATTCCATCGCGCCACCACAATCGCGAAGCGCATACCTTCCGCAGAAAGATCGCCTTCCAGCGCCACGGCCTGGCCGCGCAGCGGATCAGTCCACGCCCAAAATGCGACCGTAAAGCCTGGGACGGGCTCCGCGGTGAACAGCCGCGATTTCCAGTGCGTCTGCTCGACCGCGTCGATGCGATCTTCTGCCCCGTTTTGCTTCAGCCAGCGCCGCGCCACTTCATGCACCGCATCCAGGTCGGTCACTTCCACCAGCAGGTGCGTCTTCATCGTTGGAGGCTCGCCGTCGATCAATTCCAGATTCCCCAGCGGCGCCAGAAATGGCCGTCCGCGGCTGGCCACGCCCGGCCGCTCGGCAGGCTGATCCCAGCTTCGTCCCGGGGCAAAGCCCAGTGCAGAAAAAAAGCTCACCAGGCGATCGAACTCCGCCGCCGACCCGACCGGTCGAATCCAGGTGATGCCTTTGATCATGATTTGAGGGTATCAGGGGGACTGGCCGTCCCGGCAGCGCTCCTGCCACAACATCCTCCAAAAAACGAAGGCGAGGAAGCCATGCGGCCGCCCCGCCTCCGGGTTCACTCAGGAGAGCGCTCTTCTTTAATGAGCCGCGCCCACCCTCACCTCTGGTCTGGACTCAGACATTCCCGACGGCTCGTCTTTGCGGATGCTCATGCCGTAGAACGAGCGGTAGACGAAGAAGAACGACAGCAGGAAGAAAACCGCCGCCAGCACGTGCGTGAGCATGGGTTGGGTCGAAGCCAGCTGCACCGCTAATTCGACGGCCAGCAGGCCAAACAGCGTGGTGAATTTGATCACCGGGTTCAGCGCCACGGAGGCCGTGTCCTTGAACGGATCGCCGACCAGGTCGCCCACCACCGTCGCTTCGTGCAGAGGCGTGCCTTTTTCGTGCAGCTCTACTTCCACGATCTTCTTGGCATTGTCCCAGGCTCCGCCCGCGTTCGCCATAAAGATGGCCTCGTAGAGCCCGAAAATGGCGATCGAAATCAGATAGCCGATAAAGAAGAACGGATCGAGGAAGGCGAAGGCCAATGCCGCGAAGAAGAGCGACATGAAGATGGTCAGCATGCCGCTTTGCGCGTACCGCGTGCAAATGGCCACGACCTTCTTACTGTCTTCGGTGGAGGCTTTTTCAGCGCCCTCGATCTTCATGTTTCTCTTGATGAATTCCACGGCACGGTAGGCGCCGGTGGTGACGGCCTGGGTGGCCGCTCCGCTGAACCAGAAAATCACCGCCCCACCCGTGATCAGGCCCAGCAGGAAAGGCGCGTGCAGCAGCGACAGTTTGTCCACATTCGTGGTGAGCGAGTTGGTCAGTGCCATGATGGTGGCGAAGATCAACGTCGTTGCCCCCACCACCGCTGTGCCGATCAGCACCGGCTTGGCGCTGGCCTTGAACGTGTTGCCCGCGCCGTCCGCGGCCTCCAGCATTCTTTTGGCGTGTTCGAAATCCACTGCCACGCCGTACTGCCTCTTCACGTCGTCGGCCACGCCCGGTTCGTTTTCAATCAGCGACAGTTCGTAGATCGATTGTGCGTTGTCCGTCACCGGTCCGAAAGAATCGACCGCGATGGTCACCGGCCCCATGCCCAGGAAGCCGAAAGCCACCAGGCCGAAGGCAAACATCGGCGACGCCAGGATGACGTTGTCGAAGCCCATCGTGCTGACGCCGTATCCAATGCCCATCAGAATCACGACAGCCAGTCCCAGATAGTAAGCGGAGAAGTTTCCGGCGACAAAGCCGGATAGCAGCCCGAGAGCTGCTCCGCCTTCGCGCGCCGATGCCACGACTTCCTTGACGTGCCGTGCCTCGGTCGAGGTAAACACCTTGACGAGTTCCGGAATCAGCGCGCCGGCGATGGTCCCGCAGGAGGTGATCGTCGCCAGTTTCCACCACAGGGTAGGATCGGATCCGAGAATGTTTCCCGAAAACCCGAGCAGAAAGTATGTCACGGGATAGGTGACGGCGATGGTCACGATGGACGTGATCCACACCAGCGAGGTGAGCGGCGATTCAAAATTGAAGCTGCGCGCCTTGCCATACCTCGCTTTGGCGATGATGCCGTTGAGGTAATAGCCAAGCACCGCGGCCACCAGCATGGCCACGCGCACCGCAAACAGCCAGACCAGCAGTTGCACGCCCACCAGATCGCTTTTCTTGCCCAAAATGATGAATGCGATCAGAGCGACCTGGACAACTCCGTAGGTCTCAAAACCGTCCGCCGTCGGGCCGACCGAATCGCCGGCGTTATCACCCGTGCAGTCGGCAATCACGCCGGGGTTGCGGGCATCGTCCTCTTTCACGTGGAAGACGATCTTCATCAGGTCGGCGCCAATGTCGGCGATCTTGGTGAAGATGCCGCCGGCCAGGCGCAGCGTGGCCGCGCCCAGCGACTCACCAATGGCGAAGCCGATGAAGCACGGCCCCGCATAATCTCCCGGAACCGCGAGAATGATGAAGAACATCATCAGCAGCTCAATGGAGATCAGCATCATGCCGATGCTCATCCCTGCCTTCAGCGGAACGCTGAACGCGCGATACGGATTGCCGCCCAGCGAGGCCCAGGCCCCTCGCGAATTCGCCAGCGTGTTCACGCGGATGCCGAACCACGCCACGATGTAGCTGCCGGCCATGCCCAGCACGCTGAAGGCGAGGATGATGATGACTCGTAACGCGGGATCGTGCATCAGCACGCCAAAGTAGGCGACCATCACGACTGCGATGAAGCTCCACAGCAGCAGCAGGAACTTTCCCTGGTTGATCAGGTAGGTCTTGCAGGTCTCCCAGATGATCTGCGAAACGCCGAGCATCGCCCGGTGCGCCGGCAGGCCCTTCAGGTGAACGTACATGAAGAGGCCGAAAACCATGCCCAGAACGCAGGCCAGAGGTCCCCAGAGCAGCAGTTGGTGGCCATTCAGGCCGAAAAAGTGAACCTGCGTCAGATCGGGAAGCTGCAGATTCGCTTCGCCGCCAGCCCCGGGCGCTTGTGCGAACGCTGCGCTGGTGCCCATCAGCATCACGGTGGCCATGACGCCGGCAAGCCTCGCCCAGCGTCGCGAAAAGAAATTCCTCATCGTAGATTCTCCTGTGCCCGTTCGTTGACCTCGGGCGTCAATTTGCTGAAGGTCGCCTTCCCGGCAACCCAGCGCTTTTCGTGTGAAGATTCGCACCGCAATGAGCGACAACGCGCTCAGGACTAGAAAAGACCACTCCGAGGTTTGAACCGCCAAAAACCCCTCCCAGGAAGGGAATTCGTCCTCCGCGCCGCTCAATCGGGCACGCGAAGGAAATGTATCACGGGACGCTAAGACCTTAACAGTCCGTCCTTTCCACGCGCTGTGACCGCTGGCACAGGCGCGGATTGGCGCTCCCCGCCTTGGGTCTGGCCTCGCCTGAATCTTCGCGACGCAGCCATTTTCCTCTGTGCCGCGCCCTCAGGTAAGGTGAGGAATGTCGGTGGTCGAACCACAGCAGCCAGGCTTAGGAGGTTCCGCGTGTCCAGTTCTCATCCCGAATCCCGCAGAGATTTCTTCCGCCTCGCCGGCGCCGGCGTTACCGGAGCCGCCCTCGGCGCCGCCGTCGGTGCCACGCCGGTTCGGGCCCAGTCGGCTCGGGGCGAGACCTCCGGGCAGTTCGGCATTTTCTCGGTACGTGCATTCGGCGCCGTGGGCGATGGCCATGCTATCGATACGCCCGCCGTCAATAAGGCCATCGACGCCGCAGCCTCGGCGGGCGGCGGCACGGTGCTGTTTCCCGCGGGCACGTACGCCTGCTACTCAATCCGGCTGAAGAGCAACATCGAGCTCCGTCTCGAGCGCGGCGCCACCATCCTCGCTGCCGAGGGCGCTCAGTACGACGCTGCCGAGCCGAACGCCCCGTACTTCATGTATCAGGACTACGGCCACAATCACTGGCACAACAGCCTCATCTGGGGCGAGGACCTGCACGACCTCTCGATCACGGGTCCAGGCCTGATCTACGGAAAGGGCCTCAGCAAGGGTTATGGCCCTGGACCCAAAGCCGAAGATCCCGGCGTCGGCGACAAATCCATCTCGCTGAAGAACTGCCGCAATGTGCTGCTCCGCGACTTCGCCATTCTTCAGGGCGGATGGTTCGGCATTCTCGCAACAGGCGTCGACAACCTAACCATCGATAACCTCCTCATCGACACCAATCGCGACGGCATGGATATCGACTGCTGCCGCAACGTCCGCATCACGAACACCAGCGTCAACTCCCCCTGGGACGACGGCATCGTCCTCAAGAGTTCCTACGCGCTCGGTTATTCGCGTCCCACCGAAAATGTGACCGTCACGAATTGCTACGTTTCCGGATGCTGGCAACTCGGCTCGCTCATCGACGGCTCCTGGAAGAAATACCCCGCCGCTGCCCGCATCTACGGTACCGGCCGGATCAAGCTCGGCACGGAGTCCAACGGTGGCTTCCTCAACATCGTCATCAGCAATTGCGTCTTCGACGGCTGCCAGGGACTTGCCCTCGAAACTGTCGACGGCGCGCATCTCGAGGACGTCTCCATCACCAACATCACCATGCGCGACATCAATAGCGCGCCGATCTTCATGCGTCTCGGCGCCCGCCTTCGCGGACCAAAGGAGACGACCCAGCCTGGCACTCTCCGCCGCGTCAACATCGGCAACGTTGTCTGCTGGAACGCCGCTTCCCGGTTTGCCTCGATCCTCAGCGGAATCCCTGGCCATCCCATCGAAGATGTCAGCCTGCATGACATTTTGATCGTCGCGGCGGGCGGTGGCACCGCCGAACAGGCCGCCCTCCAGCTTCCTGAAGTCGAATCGAAGTACCCCGAGCCGAATATGTTTGGCGTGACGCCCGCGTATGGCTTCTATGTTCGCAATCTCAACGGCCTCTCGATGAGCAACATCCAGCTCAAGACGGAAACGCCCGACGCCCGCCCGGCCATCGTCCTCGACCAGGTGAATGGCGCGGAATTCTTCCGCTTGCGGGCTCCGGCCAGCTCGGACGCGCCCATTCTCTCGCTGCGCAATGTGTCCGATTTCGAAATCCGCTACAGCTATCCGATGAAGGACGTGCGTGTGCCAAAAGCGGAAACGCTGACGTTGCCCAGCGGGTCTGAGTAGTCGCTCGCCCGTTGCCGAACCATCAACTGCGAAACGCACTACCCCGTAACCCGTAAACCCTGTACCCTGTCTCTGACCTCACTACACCGATTTATCCGGGGAGAGCACCGTGTTTCTGGGCATGGATGTTGGAACGGGCGGTACGCGCGCCGTCCTCGTCGATGAGCAGGGAAGAGTCGTCACCTCCGCGTCCAGCGAGCACGCGCCCTTCCGCGTAGATCATCCCGGATGGGCCGAGCAGGATCCCGAAGACTGGTGGCGCGCCGCGCAGGAAGCCATCCGCGCGGTCCTCGCCGATCTGGCCCAATCGCATCCCGCCAAAAAGGTGGACGCGCTCGGTCTCACCGGCCAGATGCACGGCGCGGTCATGCTCGACGCAGGACGGCGCAGGTGCTTCGTCCTTCGCTCATCTGGTGCGACACGCGCACGCAGCCGCAGTGCGACTGGCTCCATGCGCAGTTTGGCCCCGGAGAGGAAGGCCGCCGTAAGCTCATCGAACTCACGGCCAATCCCGCGCTGCCCAACTTCACGCTCACCAAGCTGCTCTGGGTCAAAGAGCACCAGCCCGAGATCTTCGCCCGCATCGCCCACGTGCTTTGCCCCAAGGACTACGTCCGCTACCGGCTGACCGGCACGTATGCCATGGACGTTCAGGAAGCCTCCGGCACGCTGCTGCTCGACGTCGCGCACCGCCGCTGGTCGAAGGAAGTGGCGAAGGTTGCCGGAATTCCGGAAAGCTGGCTCCCGCAGCTCTTCGAATCGCCGGAAATCTGCGCCAGAATTAGTGCCGAAGCGGCGAAACTCACCGGCCTCACGGCGGGCACGCCCGTTGCTGCCGGCGCCGGCGATCAGGGTGCGGGCGCAGTTGGCATGGGTATCCTCGAGCCTGGCTCCGTCTCGGCCACCATCGGGACGTCGGGTGTCGTCTTCGCCGCCACCGCTGCGCCGACCATGGATCCTCTCGGCCGCCTGCACACCTTTTGCCACGCTGTCCCTGGCCGCTGGCACGTCATGGGCGTCACCCAGGCCGCCGGTCTCTCGCTGCGCTGGCTCAAGGAAACCCTCGCGCCCGATCAAACCTACGACCAGCTCACCGCGCAAGCCTCCGCAATTCCCGCCGGCAGCGACGGCCTGCTGTGGACGCCGTACCTTCTCGGCGAGCGCACGCCCCATCTCGATGGCACCGCGACCGCGGCCTTCGTGGGCATCACCGCGACGACAACCCGCGCGCATTTCACCCGCGCGGTGCTCGAAGGCGTCGCCTACTCGCTCAAGGACACGTTCACGCTTTTCTCCGAGCTCGGTATTCCCGTTAAGGGCGTGCGGCTCGGTGGAGGCGGCGCGCGCGGCCCGCTGTGGCGCGAAATTCAGGCCAACATTTATGGATATCCCTGCGAACGCCTCACCGCAGAGGAGGGCGGCGCCTTTGGCGCGGCGCTCATGGCTGGAGTCGGCGCCGGCTTCTGGCAGAATCTCGAAGCGGCCTGCGCTGCGGGCATCACCGTCGCTGAGACCATCCATCCGAAACCGGAAACCGTCGTGCGCTACGCTGAAGGCTACAAAGGATACCGGCGCGTCTATCCCGCGCTGAAGGGCATTCGCGGATAAACGCGGCGTCCGCATCCGAACACCTGCGTCCATCTTTGGACAAACAAATGATGCGACCGCGCTCTCAGTGTCCTTGCGGAACAATCATTTACTTCGCAGCGTAAATGGCCTTAGGCGTGCTGCCTTGCTGGCAGCCGTCCCCAGGAGTGTTCATGCTGCGCGATCTTCGCCTCGCCGTTCGTCAACTGGCCAAGTCTCCGGGATTCACCATCACCGCCATCCTCATGCTCACCCTGGGCATCGGCGCGACCACAGCCATCTTCTCCGTGGTCGAAGGCGTGCTGCTGCGCCCGCTGCCGTTCGCTCAGCCGCAGCAATTGGTGGTGCTTTCCGACATTCTGGAGGGCGCGAATTTCGGCAACAGCAACAACGAAGCCGGCGTGACCGCCCCGGACATCGTCGCGTACGCGCAATACACGCATAGCTTCGCTTCGCTGGGGGGCTATGGATATAACAGCTATGAGCTGTCCGGGGGCGGCGAGCCCGCCCAGGTCAATGCCGCCCGCATGACCGCGAGCGTCTTCACCACGCTGGGCGTACCGCCGCTGCTCGGCCGCGTCTTCACCGCCCAGGAAGATCTGCAGCACCAGCAGGTCGCGGTCCTCAGCTACGCCTCCTGGCAGAAGCGCTTCCACGGCGATCCGCACATTCTCGGCGCGAAGATTCTGCTCGACCGCAAGCCCTACATCGTCATCGGCGTCATGCCCGCCACGTTTGAGTTCCCGTTCTATGGCGGTCACACCGACAATCAGGCCGAGGTGTGGGTTCCCATGAGCTTCACATCCCAGGATCTCGGCATTGGCGCAGCATCGTGGAACTACGCCATGGTCGGCCGCCTCAAGGCCGGGCGTCACAGCCATTCAGGCCCAGGAGGACGCTGAAGCCATCGCGCGCCAGATCGTGAAGAACTATCCCGCCTTCATGTCCAGCCTCAGCATCGCCGCGGTCGTGCGCCCGCTCCGCCAGGACACTGTTTCTGACGCGACGCCGCTCCTGCGCACCCTCTTTCTTGCCGTCGCCGTGGTGCTGCTCATCGCCTGCTTCAATCTCGCCGGTCTGTTGCTGGTTCGCGCCATTCGCCGTCGTCGCGAGCTCGCCGTCCGCCTGGCGATCGGCGCGCGCGCGGCGGCACTGCTGCGCCAGACGATGCTGGAATCTTTGGTCCTCAGCATCACCGGCGGCATCCTCGGCCTGGTGCTCGCCGCAGCTACCCTGCGCCTTGGCGTCAATCTGCTCCCTGACACGCTGCCGCGTCTCGACGATATCTCGATGGATTGGCGCGTCGCCATCTTCGCGCTGGCGGTTGCGCTTCTCACCGGGATTGTTTGCGGTCTCGCGCCCGGCTTCGCGGCTCTGCGCACGGATGTGAATCGCGCCCTGCGCGAGGGCGGACGCACCGGGACCGCTGGCGGCGTGCACGCCCGTCTTCGCTCCGCTCTCGTCATCGCGGAGATCGCCATCGCTCTCGTGCTCCTCTGCGCCTCCGGCCTGCTCCTGCGCAGCTTCCAGAAGATGCGCGACGTGAACCTCGGCTTCCATCCTGATCACACGCTCGTCGCCAGCTACGCCTTGCCCAAACAGCAGTACGCCACGCAGGATCAGGTCGATGCCTTCAATCAACAGTTGATGCAGCGGCTGCGCCAGTTGCCCGGCGTCGAGGGCGTGGCCACCACCACGCAGCTTCCGGTATCGAACAATGGCGGTTCTCAGGCCTTCGTTGCTGAAGGGTACGTACCCGCGAAAGGCGCGCCGCTTACGCTGTGCTGGTCCGCGCAGCTCATCGGCAATTACTTCCATTCCATGGACATTCCGATCCTGCGCGGCCGCGCATTCAACGATGATGACAAGGCAAACACCCAGCTCGTCGCCATCGTGAACAAGACCCTCGCCGACCATTTCTGGCCTGGCCAGGATCCCATCGGCCAGCACGTTCGCTGGGGCATGAAGGAAACGCCCACTCCCTGGATGACCGTCGTCGGCGAAGTCGGCGACGTCAAGCAGGGAAGTCCCGACCAGCCCACCCGTAATCAGATCTATCAGCCTGCCAGCCAGGGGCTCGCGTCCTTTGGCTCGTTGGCCGCCGGTCTCGACCAGCTCAACAGCAATGGCGGCACCATTGTGCTCCGCACGGCCATGGAGCCGCAGCTCATGGAGAACTCTCTGCGTTCCGTCGTCCGCTCGCTCGATCCGCGGCTCCCGCTTACCCAGATGCAGACCATGGAGCACACGCTGAGCGACACTGAGGCACCGCGCCGCTTCAACACCCTGCTCATCTCCACGTTTGCCGCCGCGGCGCTGCTGCTCGCGATCCTCGGGATTTACAGCGTCATTGCCTTCACCATGGCCCAGCGCGCGCCGGAAATGGCCATCCGCATGGCGCTCGGCTCGCAGCGCTCTGAAATTCGCGGCCTCGTCCTTCGCTCGGCCGCCAAACTCGCGCTCATCGGCTGCCTGATCGGACTTGCCGGAGCTGCCGCAGCGTCGATGCTGCTGCGCTCCTTCCTCTTCGACGTCAGTCCCTTCGATCCGCTGGTGCTCTCGCTGGCTGCGCTGGCTATCCTCCTGCTCGCGATCGTCGCCTCGCTCTTGCCGGCCCAGCGAGCGGCCGCGGTAGACCCGACCCTGGCGCTTCGGTCAGAATAGAAACCGGAGGTAGCCGGCGATGCTGCCCATCGCCAAATTCCTCGCGCTTACGTCCAGCATTCTCTCGCTATGGGTGGTCATCGGGCACGCCTTTTTCGACCCCGGCAGTCCCTGGGGCGACCGCCTGCTTGACGCCCTCATCCTGCTCGGGCTCTCCGCGTGTATCTGCTTCGCCGCTGGGTTGATCTTCGAGTTGCCCGACCGCAAATTCGATCCCGAGCCAACCCCGCGCCTCACACAAACGCTGCCCGTCCGGCTCTTCTTCTGGGCCGCGGGCCTCATGGCCGTGATCTTCGCTGTCTCCTGGTTTCTCGCCGTCGATTACATGCCGATGACCTGGAAGAACCAGCCGCACTGAGCTCCGCTTACTCTTCGGGTGTCTCCGTCTTCGGCGCGGGCTTGCCCTTCAGTTTCGTCCAGATCCACCAGCCCAGCGCCAGGAAGATCACCGCCAGCAGCAGCATCGCCAGCACGAAATGCTGCTTCGCAAAACCTCCCAGCGCGCTGACGATCTGCGGACCGTAGATCACGGTCAGCGTTACTTCCACGCCAAACCGGATTATCCTGCCCACCCACACGGCCAGCAGGAAATTCACTGTCCGCATTTCGAAGACGCCTGCGCCGAAGACAAACAGCTTCCAGGTCACGGGCGGCGGCAGCAGCGAGGGCACCATCACCGCCAGGAATTCCTGCTTTTCGAAGCGATCGCGCAGCGCCTCGAAGCGCGCTCGGTTCACGTAGCGCAGCAGCACCAGCTCGCCGCCCGCGCGCCCCACAAAGAACGGCACCAACCCGCCCAGCGCCGAACCGGTGGCCGCGAGCACCGCGTAAAGGTAAAAGTGCTGCTTATCCACCCACGCCCAGCCGGCCACCATAATGTCGATCGGCAGCGGAATCGATGCCGAGTCCACAAACGACGCCACCAGCACGCCCCACGGTCCCAGCGGCTTCAGCAGGTGCTGAACAAAACCCAGATATTTCCCAATCAATTTCTTCAGCTGTGTTCAACCTTTCCCTGGGTGCTGCCCGCTTCGGCGCCTGGGTTCGGCGCTGCCTCGCCCCTGCCTCGCTGCTCGTGTTCGGTGTTGCCGCTCAGGAGCTCCAGCGCATGGGGTAACACCGGCAGCGCTGCCCGCAGCGAGCTCACCGCCCCCGCCGGGCTTCCCGGCACATTCAGGATCACTGAGGTTCCGCGCGTCCCGCAGACCGCGCGGCTCAGGACGGCCATCGGCGTCTCCCTCCGCCCTTCGCTGCGCATCAGCTCTGCTACGCCTTCCAGCAGCCGGTCGCAGACCGCCCGCGTGGCCTCCGGCGTCACATCGCGCGGACCCACGCCAGTCCCCCCGGTCGTCACCACCAGCCGCGCTTCCCGAGCCGCATGCCGCAGCAGGTCTTCGATTTCCCGCAGTTCGTCGGCTACCGTCGCATGCCGCACCACGTCAAACCCGCAAGCCTTTAGTTCCTGCTGCACTGCTTCACCGGAGGTGTCTTTTCGCAGCCCCTTTGCGCAAGAGTCGCTCACCGTCACCACTATTGCGGTCAGGGGGACGCGGTCCGGCGCGCGCCTCTTCGCGTCTTCTCTCCCTGTTCGCTCTGTCTTACGCTCCTGGGTCACGCTTTCGATTGTACAAACTGCGGTGTAATCCACGATTTGATGAGAAAATGAGCAGAGAAGCTCTCGTGGCGTTCCCGTCGAAGCCGCGCAGGATATCAGTAACCCGGAATGCCGATTCGCTTAACCCCAATTGAACCGCCCCTGGAGCAGCCGGAAACGGAAGCTCCGGTTTTGACCGAAGTTCCTCCTTCCTCCAACGGCATTCCTGTTTCCTCCAACGGCTCCGGCCGGCTGCCCACGCTGCGCTACAGCCGGTATGAGGGTCTCGATCACACTGATCTGCTTCACGTCATCGAGGAGATCGAAGACAGCCGCAACTGGGCCAGCTTGCGCGAAAAGCTCTGGATCGCCCTCCTCGTTCACCTCCTGCTGATCTGGTTCCTGTTCTGGGGCTCCAAACATCAGCTCTTCACGCCGGTGCGCGTGGTCAATCCGATGGCGCAGATCCAGAAGCAGCCGAAGCAGCTGACCTACCTCACCACGCCGAAAGACCTGCAAAAGATCATCCAGCCGAAGCCGGCGCCGGTCATCTCCAACCAGAATCACGTCGCCGAGACGCCCAAGCCCACGCTCGATCAGAAGACGCTCCAGGAGCTGGAGGCGATGCGCCGCGCCGGCCCGCCGAAGATTACGGCTCCTCCGGCTCCACGCCCCGCTCCGGCCCAGCAGCAGCGCCCCACCCCGCCCGCGCAGCCGCTGCCCCAGAACAATCAGGCGCGCCTGACCGCGCCGCCCCCGGCGCCCGTGCCGAACATCGGAAGCGGACCCGCTAATCCGAATCAGCAGTTGCAGAACGCGATGCGCCAGGCAATGCGCGGCGCCGAGCCCGGCGGCGACAACGGCCTCAATGCTCCCTCGCTGCATCAGGGCAACTACGGCGCCGTCGATATCCTCAGCGACACCCTGGGCGTGGATTTTGGCCCCTACATCCAGCGGGTCATCTACGATACCGAGCGCGCCTGGTATCCCATCATTCCCGAAGAGGCGCGTCCGCCCTTCAACAAAAAGGGCGACACCTACATTGAGTTCGTGATTCTGGCCAATGGCAATGTGAGCGACATGCACCTCGTCGGTCCCTCCGGCGATGTCGCTCTGGATCGCGCGGCGTGGGCCGGCATCACCGGCGCTTCGCCATTTCCGCCGCTGCCCAGGCAGTTCAAAGGCCCCTACCTCAGGCTGCGCTTCGAGTTCATGTACAACGAGCAGCCAGGAGCCAACTAACCCATGCCTGAGCGCCGGCTTCGCCGCCAGCAGGCCATCGGCATCCTGCTCGTCGCCGCGCTCATTCTGCTCTTCACGCTGCTCCGCGCCGATCGCCGCATGTTGTTTCCGCCGGGTTGGTGGCGCTGGTAGCCTTGCGGATTCGCCCGCGAAGTTAAGCCGCCTTTTTTCGTGCCGCTTCCCTCCCAGGTTTTTCCTGCTGCGCTGCCAGCCCATGGTTGCCGCTGGCCATCTGGGCCTGCATCGGATCGATCACATTGCCCAACTCGCGCCCTCCGCTCCTCTCTGGCTCTTTCCTGGTTGACTGCTTCTCTTTCCCCGCCAAAGCTCTTCTCCTTTTTGAAGTCCGCTCTTTCTCCGGATGCGCCGCTCCGCTCCCGAATTTGCGCGCAAGCGCCGGAGTGCATCGCACCGCTGTCTTTGCCATCCTCATGATCGGAGGTACGAGTACCATGAGCACAGCCGTCATGCCCGCTGCGACACCGGATGCGTTGATTTCGCTGAGTCCTGAACAGGCCTGGGCCGCGGTCCAGGCCCGCGATGCTTCCGCGGAGCTGGTCTACGCCGTCGTCACCACCGGCATTTTTTGCCGTCCGACCTGTCCGAGCCGGCGTCCTGACCGCACCAACGTGCGCTTCTTCCCGGAGCCGGCCGCCGCGCTGCGTGCCGGCTTCCGTCCCTGCCGCCGCTGCCGTCCGCTCAGCCGCCATGCTGATGCTGCTCTGGTGGAAAAGCTCGCCGTCGCGCTGCGCCGCGCCCGCTCCGACCGGCCCGACCGCTCCATCAGCCTCGCCCAGCTTGCTCGCCTCGCCGGCGGCGCGGTTTCGCCGTTCACGATCCAGCGGACGTTCCAGCGCGTCCTCGGCGTCACGCCTGCGCAGTACCAGCGCCAGCAGCGCGCCGCGGCTTTCCGCCGCGAGTTAGCCGCAGGGGATGTCCGGGTCACCGACGCTATTTACGATGCGGGCTTTTCCGGTCCTGGCCGCGCCTATGAAGGCTCGCAGCTGGGCATGGCGCCCGGGCAGTTCCGCTCAGGCGGCCGCGATGCTCGCATCGGCTACGCTGTCGCCGCCTGCCCGCTCGGGCGGCTGCTCATTGCCGCCACCGAGCGCGGCCTCTGCTCCGTGATCCTCGGGACCTCCGAGAGGGAACTCGTCTCCCAGCTTCGCGCTCAGTTTCCTCAGGCCGACATCCGCCCTAACCAGCGGCTTCAGCCCATGCTCCGCCAGATACTCACCCAGTTCACTCCGCATCCCGCGGCGCTGGACCTCTCGCTCGATCTGCGCGCGACGGCCTTCCAGATGCGCGTTTGGGAGGCCCTGCGGCGCATTCCTCGCGGCGAAACGTGCAGTTATGCGCAGCTCGCCCGCGCGGTTGGTAATCCAAAAGCCGTTCGCGCTGTCGCCGGAGCCTGCGCCGCCAATCCTGTCGCCGTCGTCATCCCTTGTCACCGCGTCATCGGCAGCGACGGATCGCTGACCGGCTACCGCTGGGGTTCCGATCGCAAAGCGAAGCTTTTGAAAATGGAACAGAGGGCAGGGAAACGAACCGCGGGCCCTGCGACAAAGCAGTCCGGAAGGCGCGCCTGATCTCGCCCGGAAATCTATACCCTGCACGCTGAACCCTGTACCCTATTTTCATGGCATCCATCCAGGTTCAGCTTCCCGACGGCTCCGTGCGCGAGGTTCCGGCGGGTACTACCCCTCTCGCGGTTGCCGAGAGCATTTCCCCGCGCCTGGCCCAGGCCGCGCTGGTCGCGCGCATTCGCCCTCTCAGGGCCGCCGCTGTCAGCGCATCTTCCGGCGACGGCACTGAGGCTTCCATGTACGGTGCGGAGAATCCTCACGCCCAGCGGCTGGTCGATCTGAGCACGCCCCTCGAGGAGGATGTCGCCCTCGAACTCCTCACGGACCGCAATCCGGAGGCGCTGAAGATCCTGCGCCATTCCGCCGCGCATGTGCTGGCCACCGCCGTCCTTGAGCTTTTTCCCGAAACCAAGTTAGGCCACGGACCCGCGACGGACGCCGGCTTCTTTTACGATTTCTGGCGGCCCACGCCCTTCACGCCGGAAGATCTCAAGCTGATCGAAGGCCGCATGGCTGAGGTCGTCGCTCGCGACGAGAAATTCGTTCGCGAGTTCGAGCCGCGCACCGAGGGCCTGGAGAAATTCCGCACGGGCAACGACTTCATGAAGGTGCACTTCATCGAGAAGTTCACCCAGCCCGGCGAAGACATCTCGCTCTACCGCAACGGCAAGTTCGTCGATTTCTGCCGCGGCCCGCATGTGCCCTCCACCGGCCGCGTGAAAGCCGTCAAGGTCATGAGCCTCTCCGGCGCTTACTGGCTGGGCGACGAAAAGAACCCGCAGCTCCAGCGCATTTACGGCACGGCATTCTTCTCGAAGAAGGACCTTGACGAATACCTGGAGCGCCTGGAAGACGCCAAGCGCCGCGATCATCGCCGCCTCGGCAAGGAGCTCGAGCTCTTCACGGTCAGCGAGGAGGTCGGCGCCGGCCTGCCGCTGTGGCTCCCTAAAGGCGCGACTATCCGCCGCCTGCTTGAGGAATACATCCTGGGCCTCGAACGCCAGACCGGCTACGAGCACGTCTACACGCCTTCGCTCGCCAAAGTCGATCTCTACGTCCGCTCCGGCCACTGGGCGCACTATCACGAGGACATGTTCCCTCCCATGGATCTCGAAAACGAGCAGATGGTGTTGCGGCCCATGAACTGCCCGCACCACATCCTCATCTATGAGTCGAAGCTGCGCAGCTATCGCGATCTTCCGGTGCGGCTTGCTGAGCTGGGCACGATGTATCGTTACGAGCGTTCCGGCGTGCTCAGCGGCCTGAGCCGCGTCCGCTGCATGACGCTCAACGACGCGCACATCTTCTGCTCGCCCGATCAGATCAAGGAAGAATTCTCCGGCGTGATGAAGCTGGTCGAGCAGGCTTACCGCGACCTGGGCATCACGCAGTACAGCTACCGGCTTTCGCTCCGCGATCCGGCCAACAAGCAGAAGTACGTCGACAACGACGAGATGTGGGAGCTTGGGGAGCGCGTCCTGCGCGAGGCGCTCGACTCGCTCGGCTTGCCCTACCGCGAGAGCAAGGGCGATGCGGCCTTCTACGGTCCGAAGCTCGATATTCAGCTCGCCGACGTGCTGGGCCACGAGGAAACCTACTCCACCGTTCAGGTGGATTTTCATCTGCCCAGCCAGTTCGGCCTCGAATACACCGGCGCCGACGGCAACCGCCATCGCCCCGTCATGATCCATCGCGCCATCGTCAGCACCATGGAGCGGATGATCTCCTACCTCATTGAGCTCTATGCCGGCGCCTTCCCGCTCTGGCTGGCTCCAGTCCAGGCCGGACTGGTTCCCATCAGCGAAAGGCACCAAGCCTACGCCACGAAGGTACGCGACATCCTGCAGCAGGCCGGATTCCGCGTGGAGGTCGATGCCCGCAATGAGAAAATGAACGCGAAGATTCGCGACTTCACGATGCAGAAGGTCCCTTATGTCCTCGTCATGGGCGACAAAGAGGAATCCAGCAGCGCGGTCAGCGTGCGCACCCGCGGTAAAGGCGATCAGGGCTCGATGCCGCTCGAGCAGTTCGTGACGCGTACGCAGCAGTTAGTCGCAGGCAAGTCGATGGAGCTCTAGCAAATGGCGATGCACGTCTCAGTGATGATTGCGATGATCGCGGTGGCCCTGCTGCTGGGCTTCTGCGGCTGGTTGTTGCTGTTCCGTACCGGCCACATTCTCCACCTCGCCCACCACAACCACCGCACCAGTCCGCGCTGGATTCAGGAGGTCCCAGGCCATCGCGTGATCTTCAAACCCTGGTACCCGGCGTATCTCCGGGTGGGCGGCGTGTGCGCGTGGCTGCTGGCGCTGTGCCTGGTGTTGAAGGCAGTGCTGCTCGCCGTGCGCTGAGTCACCGTCAGACACTCTGTCCGAAAATGCGGCAATTGGCGCCCAAAGTCACGGCTTCGGGTACGAAAACGTTGTGCTTACAGCAAGCCTTATCGCTAGAATCGGCGGCAACAGGGAAAACTTTAATCTTCCCGCCAATTAAAATGCCGCCCTCCCTCCAAATCGCCGAGCCCCTCCACGTCAGCGCCCGCTTTCAACTCACGCTGCAGTCCGCCATTCTCGCGCTCGAAGCCGACGCCGCCGAGGACGAGCGCACCCTCCCCCTCCTCAACGATGCCGATCACCGCCGCCGCCAGCAACTCCTGATCGACCGGCAGCTCGACCGTGCCTTTCGCCTTCACGAACTGCTGAGCCGCACAACGCCGAGATCTCAGGCCGTCATCTGACCGGCCCTTACTGCGGCTTCTGCTCGTGCGGCTTCGGCTTAGCCTTAGGTTTCTGCTGCGGTTGTGCGTGCGGCTGCGGTCGAGTTTCATGCTGCGGCTGCGGGCGCGCTGCCGGCTTCTGCTGCGGATGTGCCTGCGTCCTGTTCTGGGGCGCCGGCCGTGCCTGCGGTTTCGGTCTGGATTGCGGAGCCGGCCGCGTCTGACGCTGCGGCTGTGGCTGCGTCTCGGGGCGCGGCTGCGGATAGGTCTGCGGCTTCGTCTGCGGCGCTGCCCGGCGAGCTGCCGGCCGCGTGGGTGTCACGGGCCGGCTCACCGGACGTTGCGGCAGTGGCCTCTGCGCCGGCGAGGCATGATCGTTCGGCGGCGTCGTCTGGTGATGCCCGGGAGCAGCATTGTGCTGTGGCGCTGTCCGTGGCTGCATCGGCTGCGCTTTGCCTCGCGCAGCAGCTGCCGGACGCGGGGCCGGCATCGGCCGCACACCCTGAACCTGCTCGGGGCGCGCCGCGGGAGCCGTTCGCGTCTCATGGGCCAGCCGGCTCTGCGCCACCATCTGCGGCCGCCCGTGATTCACCGCGGCAAACTGTGCTCGATTGTGCGCCGCCGTGCGCACCAGGTTTTGTTGTGCGGGCAGCGGAGCGTAATGGCGTTCTCTGGTCGTAGCCGCCCATTCCTGAGGCGTGGGCCGATAGTTCAGTCCGCCGTGCCCGCCGTTATAACTCACCCGGGAATCGTTGTACCGATTCACCACGTGATACACGTACACGTTGTGAATCACCGTCCTGTCGACGTGGGTGACTTCGGTGTTGTAGTAAAAGTGCTGGTCGCGCCAGTACCCGCCCTGGTATCCGTTGCCGTAATAGCCTGATCCGTAGTTCACGCCGCCATAGAAGCCGATGTGCGGCCCCCAGTAGCCCGGATGCCAGTAGTACCGGTTCGTGTAAAAGCCCCAGTATCCAGGAGTCCACAACGCTCCCACCCAGGGAGCCATCACCCACGTTCCCGGAACCCAGTAGTATCCGGTGGACGCATCAGCCCAGTAGCCCGGCGTCCAGATGTAGTCAGGGCCCGGGGCCGGCGGTTGATCGTATTCCGGGATCGGAGGTGGCGCAGCCTCAGCGACCGCGTCCTCCGACTCGCCGTAATCGGCGTTGTACTGGTCCTGGCCGGGCGCGCTTTGAGCCTCTTCGCTCGGGGGAGCCAGATAGTCGTCGCTCGGCTCGCTCGAAGATTCGCCCGAATTGGCGGTCGACGACTCCGGCGCCTGCGCTGTTTGATCCGTCTGATCCGCGGGAGGCGCCGGCGGATTCTGCGCGGTTGTGTCGCTGGTCGGCGCCAGGTTGGCCGAGGCCGGGTCGGCCGCCGGCTGGCTTTGGCTCTGGCTCTGGTCTGGTGCCGGGTTCTGATTCTGGCTCGTGTGGCAGCCGGCCAGAACCAGCCCGAGCACGATGCTGGGGAAGACAAACGCGCTGATCCGCTTCATGAAGGGATTGGACGCTCAGTTCGGCCCTGGCGTCACCCAGCGAGCCCCTCAATCTCACCAACTATTGCTTCCACGACAGTGCGCTTGTTTGCGAGTTCACCGGAAACGTAGCTGGCCGCGGCATCCACAGTCTCAGAAGTTGCATCGCGCAGCGCTTCGCCCGCCAGCAAAATGGACGGCGCCGCCACGGGGCCCGCATGATCCAGCCGTGCCAGCGTGGTGTGGAGAATCTCCTGATCCGGTTGCGCTGCGCGCGAAACGAGGATGCATGGCAGATCGGGCGGCAGCCCTTCGCTGCGCAATTGCGCGGCGATTGCGCGCAGATCGCGTCCCGGCATGTAGATCGCACGCGTCGCGCCGGCCAGCGACGCGGGCTCCAGCCTCGACCCCGCCGCATGATGGCCCGACGAGAAGCTGATGCTCGAGGCATTCCGGCGATCCGTCAGCGGACGCCGCGCCGCCGCCGCCGCTGCAAATGCGGCCGTGATCCCGGGCACCACCTCGAACGGCACGCCCGCGCGGCGCAGGGCATCCATCTCTTCGCCCGCACGCCCGAATACGAGGGGATCGCCCGACTTCAGCCGCACCACCGCCATCCCCCGCCGCGCGAAGTCCACCATCATCGCGTCAATCTGTTCCTGCGAGATGTTCTTCCGCCCGCAGCGCTTGCCCACGTTGATGGCCAGAGCACGCTCGGCATGCGCCAGCACCGCGGCGGGAACCAGATCGTCGTGCAGCACCACGTCGGCTGTCGCCAGCAGGCGCACGGCTCTTAGCGTCAGCAGTTCCGGATCGCCCGGCCCCGCTCCCACCAGATACACGGTTCCTTGTTCCGCAGCCGTCATGCGGTCACCTCGCTTTGCGCAGCGTCGATTGTCACTTTCGCAACACGCTCTTGCGCGAACTGCCGCGTCGGGCACGTGGGTGAGCTGCACAGAGGCCGGTGTGCCAATTCGTGCAGCAAAAGGTTCCGTTCCTCGCCCGCAGGTATCGCCGCTCGAAGGTCGTTGCGCAGTTGGCCCAGCTCGGCGACCCACCGCCCCAGGTCCTGCGGTAACTGCGCATCGATCTCGCGCCGCAGCCGCTGCGCCAGCGCCGGACTTTCACCCGCCGTCGAGATCGCCACCTGCAAATCGCCCCGCTTCACGACCGATCCGAAATAGAAGTCGCAATTCGGCGGATCGTCGACCGCATTGCACACCACATTCCGCCGCCGAGCCTCCTCGTAAACCGTGCGGTTCACCTCGGAGGCATTCGTCGCCGCAATCACCAGAAAGATGCCATCCAGATCCGAAGGGCGGAAGACGCGTTCGTGCCAAGCCAGCGTTCCCGCGCTCGCCAGCCTCCGCACCTCCTCGTGTGCATGAGGCGCAACCACGGTGATCTCGGCTCCTGCGCCGCGCAGGCTCTCGATCTTCGCGAGCGCCACCGTGCCAGCGCCCACCACCAGGCACTTGCGCCCCTCAAGCCGAAGAAAAACAGGAAGCAGACTCACCCGCCCACCTCCGCCGGCACTCGTCCCGCAGGCAGATCGCGCTCCACCGGCGCCAGCTCCTCGCCGGCAAGCGTCGCGCGCAGCTCCGCGTCGCTGTTCCGTGCAAACCACGCGCGCAGATTTTCCCGTTCATCGCGCTCAACCAGATACCGTCGCAGCAGCCGCTCCATGGCATCCGGAACCAAATGCGCCGCGGTGCGATACCCAACCGGCCGCGCGGTGCCCGCGTACTGCCCCACCGAGCCGCCCAGGCAGAAGTAATACGCGTCCGTCAGCTTTCCATCGTGTTTGATCTTCTTGCCTTCCAGACCGATGTCCGCGATCCAGTGCTGGCCGCAGCTGTTCGGGCAGCCGGTCACGTGCAGCCGAAGCTGCTGATCGAACTGCGGCAGCCGCTCCTCCATCTCGTCCACCAGCCAGCGCAGGAAGCCCTTCGTCTCCGTGATCGCCAGCTTGCAGAATTCCGTCCCCGTGCACGCAATGCCGCCCCGGAAGAACGGCGTCCCCTCCACCCGCAGTCCAATCCGCTCCAGATCCAGCGCCAGATCTGCGGCGCGCGCCGTCGGAATGTTCAGGAACAGCAGATTCTGCATCACCGTCAGGCGGAGTTCGCCGCGTCCGCTTGCACTGTACCGCTCTGCCAGATCGGCCGCTGCCGCCAGCTGTTCGCCGGTCAGTCGCCCCCGCAGCACGCTCGCACCCACGTAGCGCAGTCCTGGCTGCTTCTGCGGATGAATCCCTGCATGATCCCGCAAAATATCCTCGGGAAGTTCCTCCTCCACGCCAGAATCGAGGCTGTAGCCCAGACGACTCTCCACCTCCAGCAGAAATCGCTCCGCCGTCCAGCCTTCCTTCATGAACAGATACTTCATCCGTGCCCGATCGCGGCTTTCCCGCAGCCCCTGCTGATCGCGAAAAAGCTCTGCGATGGCGCGCACCACCTGCGCCGCCTGATCCTGCCGGACAAACGCATCCAGCCGCACCGCCATGTGCGGCTCATTCGAAAGCCCGCCGCCCACGCGCACCGAGTAGCCGACTTCGCTGCCGCGCCGCACTGCTGTCAGCGCAATGTCGTTGATCTCCGGATACGAGCACCACACCGGGCAGCCGGTCACGCAGATCTTGAATTTCCTCGGCAGATTGACGAAGTCATTGTTGCCCCGCAGCTCGTGCGCAATCTCCAGCGCCAGCGGCGAAGCATCCACCAGCTCATCGTGCGCGATCCCGGCCACCGGGCAACCGGTCACATTGCGCACTACATCGCCGCACGCGCCCTTGGGTGAGAGCCCAACAGCTTCCAGCGATTCCATAATCTCCGGCAACGACTCGATGGTCAGCCAGTGGTACTGAATGTTCTGCCGCACCGTGATGTCGGCCAGGTTGCGCCCGTGCCGCTGCGCGATCTCCCCCAGCACGCGCGCCTGTCGAGCGGTCAGGATCCCGTTCGGAACGCCCACGCGCAGCATGAAGTATTCGGTCGCCTTGCCCTCGCCGCCCTTGCCGCCGGTCACGCCCGCTCCGTCGCCCTGCGTATAAATGCCCCACCACCGGAAGTACGTGTTCCACTCCTCGGGGATCGAGCTTCTTCCGTTGCGGGCAAAGGCGCGGATCTCCTCGATCGCCTCCCAGGGATTCTTCTCGCGCTTCAGGCGCTCGGCCTTCTGCGCCTTGTTTTCTTTCTGGGCGACTTCCGCCATGTGTTCTCCGTGTCGGGGCAATCCCTGCGATAGAAATAAAAAACCCGCGTCAGCAGGATGCTGAAGCGCGGGCTTATGGGGCTGGCTAGCTAGTTCTGGTGCTCACCCACAAGTCCGGCGCAGCGCGCAACAACAAGCGCAGCACATCACCGGATTGGGGCTCATAGCCATTGTGCTGATACTACGGTACCGGTCGCGAGCGGTCAACAGAATCTCGAAACTCGCGCAGACTAGAGTGCCGAGGAAGCAGCGGGCTGAGCTCCCCGCATCGGCTGCCGCGAGTCCTTCATCCACCGCGCGCACAGCACCACCGCAATCGTGATCAGCGCCAGCGTCAGCCCGATCCACAGGCCGGAGAGTCCCCACTTCAGCGGGAAACATAGCAGCGCGCCCAGCGGCAGTCCGAAGAACCAGTAGCCACCGAGATTGATCAGCATGGGGAAGCGCGTCTCGCCCAGGCCGCGCAGTGCCCCAGTGGAAACCGTCTGGATGCCGTCGAAGATTTGGAACGCCGCAACAATCACCAGAATGTGTGCCCCCAGCCGCAGCACGTCGCGGTTGCCCGTCCAGATGCGCAGGATCGGCTGCGGCACCGTGAGCATCAGCACTGCCATCAGCGCCATGAATCCGGCGCCGAGCCCGATGGACAGCAGCCCCGCGCGGCGTGCGCGCTTCACATGTCCCGAGCCGATCGCGTGGCCCACCGCGACCGCCGCCGCCGCTGAGATGCCCAGCGGAACCATATACGTATAGGCCGCACAGCTCAGCACGATCTCATGTGTCGCCAGCGCGATGGGACTCAAATGCGAGGCCAGCACCGTCGCCGCTCCGAACGCAGCCACTTCCAGCACTACCTGCGAGCCTGCCGGCAATCCCAGGCGCAGAAGCTCGCGCAGCCGGTTCCAGTCCGGCCCGGGCCAGTGCTCGAAGAGCGCATGCCCGCGTTTCGACTCGTGCCTCCACGCCGCCCACACCAGCACTCCGGCCATGTAAACGCGCGCCGCGCAGGTCGATAGCGCCGACCCGCGCACGCCCATCGCCGGAAATCCGAAATGGCCGTAAATCAGAATCCAGTTGCCCGCCAGGTTCACCAGGTTCGCCGAAATCAGCGCCACGGCCACGGGCCGCACGCGCCCCACTCCCTGCAGATACCGCCGGAATCCGCCGTAGACGAGCAGCGGAAACGTGCCCCAGTTCAGCAGCAGCACATACGAGCGCGTCATCCGCGCCACCGTTGCATCCACGCCGTGCCCGGTGAACAGCCACGACGCCCCCAGCATGCCGATCATCAGCAGGGGAGTGAACGCTGCCGCGACGTATATCCCCTGCGCCAGCCAGCGATGGCAGTCGTCGTAGCGGCGCGCGCCCCACGCTTGCGACACCACCGTATCCAGTCCCAGCAGCAGCCCGATCCCAAACAGCGACGGCGCGTAATAGATCGCATTGCCCAGGCCGACTGCGCCGATCGCGTCCGGACCCAGCCGCCCGACCATGATCAGATCGACGATGGTCATCGTCATCCAGCCAAGTTCCGACAGCACAACCGGAATCGCCAGCGTCAGCAGCGCGCGCAGTTCCGGCCGCAGTTGCGCGGGAGGCTCCTGCTGCTCGAAGGCCTGGATTTGATCCGGAAATGACATGCGGATGCCCAATTGTAGAGGTCCGCTCGCCCCGCGCCCCTATGGTAGATTCAGGGTAGCGACGGCAATTCCTGAGATCGTGTGGCCTGTCGGTTTCTGTGCAAGGCCGCTGCTCCCTGATGGCCGCGCCGGCTGGAGTGCGTCGCCTTCGGGATACGCTCACTCAGGAATTGCGAGAACGCGCCGCGGAGAGATGGCCGAGTGGCTGAAGGCGCACGCTTGGAAAGCGTGTTTAGGGGAAACTCTAACGTGGGTTCGAATCCCACTCTCTCCGCCAGAGCTTCCTGTTTCTCCCCCTTCAGACATCTCCGGCCGGTAAAGCCACCTGCCTCCAATCCCGCCCCATTGTCCCGATGCTGCGCCGCGGATGCCATCTCTAGGCCATTTTGTATTACTATGGCCACCCTGGACCATGACGGACCCCGAGGCGGAGACAGCCCGCCTAACCGACTGAACTGTACGAGAGGAATTCCCACTATGTCTGCATCGCGCTGCGTTCTGCTGCTTTCGTGCCTGTCCCTGGCCTTGCCGGCGGCATGGGCTCAACCCGTGCCGCCGGGCCAGCTTGCCAGTGGCCTCAGCTGGCGCAGCGTAGGCCCCTACACCGGCGGCCGCGTCACCACGGTGGCCGGCATCGCTGCCCAGCCCAATGTCTTTTACATGGGCACGGCTGGCGGAGGCGTCTGGCAGAGCGACGATTATGGCCAGACCTGGAAGAACATCTCCGACAAGACCTTCAAAAGCGGCAATATCGGCGCCATGGCCATCGCGCCTTCCAACCCGAAGATTATTTATGTCGGCACGGGCGATTCCGCTCCTCGCAACACGGTCCTGACCGGCGAGGGGATGTACAAGTCCACGGACGGAGGGAAGACCTGGAACTCCATCGGGCTGGGCCAGACCCACATCATCAGCCGGATCCTGGTGGATCCCCGGAATCCCGACGTCGTGTATGTAGCGGCGCTTGGCCATTTGTTCGGCCCCAATCCAGAACGGGGCGTGTTCAAGAGCACCGACGGAGGCAGTACCTGGCAGAAGATTCTGTATGTCGATGACCAGACCGGCGCGATCAGCCTGGCCATGGATCCATCGAATGCGAGCGTGGTGTACGCCTCCATGTGGCAGATGTCCAGGGCCCACTGGACGTTCTCCAGCGGTGGGCCGGGCAGCGGCATCTACAAGACGACCGACGGCGGCGCACACTGGACCAACATCTCGCACAATCCCGGGCTGCCCACCGGCATCTTCGGAAGGACCGGCGTCGCAGTCGCTCCCAGCCGTCCCAACGTCGTCTACGCTCTCATTCAGGCAGATTACAAAGGTCAGGCGGGCGGCCTGTTCCGCTCAGACGATGGCGGCCAGAGCTGGAAGCTGACCAACAACAGCATGGACATCACGCAACGCGCTTTCTATTACTCGGAAGTGTATGTGGACCCGAAGGACCCGGATACCATCTACCTGCCAAATGCCGGATTGTATGTATCGCACGACGCGGGCCAGAAGCTGACCGCCCTCCATCCGCCGCACGGCGACAACCATGTGTTTTGGATCAATCCGGATAACCCGCAGATTTTCATTGAAGGCAACGACGGAGGCGCGACCGTTACTTTGAACGGTGGCCAATCCTGGAGTTCCGAGGACAACCAGCCGACCGGTCAGTTCTATCACGCGAATCTCGACGATCAATTTCCGTTCCACATTTACGGCGCGCAGCAGGATCGAGGCTCGGTGGAAGCCCCGAGCGCTGTCCCTGGCGGGCTGATTCCGCCGGTTTGGACGGATATTGAAGGCGGCGAGATGAGCTGGGTGGTGCCGACGCCCGGCCAGCCCTGGGTGACCTACGGCAGCGGCTATTACAGCATGGAGTGGAAAGAGAACCGCAGGACAGGCTTGAGAACCAACGTGAGCCCCTGGCCGGAGTACAAGTTTGGTCTTGCCGGGTCCGAGATCAGGTATCGCTACGGCTGGAATCATCATCCCGTCACGTTTGCTCCCGGTAATCCCAAAGAGCTGTTGATGGGCGCGAATGTGCTGTTCGAAACCCTGGATGAAGGCGTCCACTGGAAAGTGATCAGCCCGGACCTGACGCGCAACGACAAGAGCAGGCAGGGGCGGCCGGGCGGCCCGATCAGCGCGGATGTGACTGGCGAGGAGATGTTCGACACCATCTCGTCCATTGCGGTGTCGCCGCGCACCGACAACGTCATCTGGACTGGCTCTGACGACGGGTTGGTGTATGTCACCACCGACGCGGGCGGGCACTGGAACCAGGTGCGCCCTCCGCAGCTGCCGGCCTGGTCCACGATCACCTGCGTTGAGGCGTCGCCCGCCGAGGCCGGCGCCGCGTATGTATCCGCGAGCCGGTTTGACTGGGATGACTTTCGCCCGTATGTGTACAAGACCACCGATTACGGCAAACACTGGACGGAGATCACGACAGGTCTGCCGCAGGACCAGTATGTCGAGAGTGTGCGCCAGGATCCGAATGACTCCAGCCTGCTGTTTGCGGGCACCAGCGCGACGGTCTTTGTCAGTCTGAACGGCGGTGAGCAGTGGCAGCCGTTGAGCCTCAACCTGCCGGCAGTGCGCGTGAACGATGTGGAGATCCAGCCCAGGCAGCACGCCGTGGTGCTCGCCACCTTCGGGCGTGGTTTCTGGGTGCTGGACAACCTGCAATTCCTCGAGCAGTTGGGAGCTGCAAGAGTGGCCGCGGATGCGGCCTACCTGTTCAAACCGCAGCAGACGTGGCTAACGACGCGCGGCGGCGGCGGGTTTGGCCCGCGAGGCACGGGAGGCGAGAATCTGGCTCCCGGCGCCACCGTGTTTTTCCACTTGCCCGCTAACTACGACGGCAGCACGCCGGTGACGCTCACCTTCACCGACGACAGCGGCAAACTGGTCCGCAGCTTCACTCTGCATCTGAAGCCGAAAGGGAAACCAGAGCCGACGTCGACGAACCCCACCGTGGCACGAAAACAACGGGAAGACAGGCTAACGGCGGTCGAGCCCGGCATGAACCACTTCCAGTGGGATTTGACGTATTCGGATGCGACAGAAGTGAAGGGCATCTACAATTCAGGCTTTTCGGCCGCACCGCCCGCGGGTCCTCAAGTGGTGCCGGGCAATTACTACGTGACGCTGACATATGGCCACCCCACACAGAAACAGCCATTGGTGGTCAAACTGGACCCGAGCTTGCCAACCACCCAGGCAGAACTGCAACAGCGCTTCGATTTGCTGATGCAGATTCACGAGGCGCTGAACCGGCTCGACACCACCCTGAACCAGGCGATTGACGCCCGCGACGCGCTCCAGAAGGCGCTGGGCAAGAGCGGAGCAGGCGATCAGGCGCAGCCGGCATTGGACCGCCTGAACCGTGACATCAACGACCTTGTGGATCTCCAAATCCAGTCTGGTGAAGGCGCACTGGTGTACCCGCCTCGGCTGCGCTCCTGGTTATCCGCGATTTCGGGCCAGATCAGCATGGCGCTGGTGCCACCCACGCCTGCGATGGTGCAGGTGGCGAATGAATACATCCACGATGCGGATACGGGTGTGTCGCGTCTGCAATCCGATGTTGCCGCTGCCAGGAAGGTGCTCAATCCCTGAGACGCGGGCCGCGCCAGCCCCTTAGCCGAGCGAGCGGTCCAGGTGGACGTAGCCTCCATCCACAAAGACCTGCTGCCCGGTGATGTGGCTGGCTCTGGCCGACAGCAGGAAGACCGCCATGCTGGCGATTTCAGCGGGCTCGGTCATCCGCTGGCCGAGCGGAATCTTGTTGGTGATCGAACGGAGCTTCTCTTCCGGGTTCGGGAAGGTCGCGATCCAGCGCCGATAGAGTGGTGTCATCACTTCCGCGGGAACGATGGCGTTAACGCGGATGCCGAACGGGAGCAGCTCGACGGCCCATTCGCGCGTGAGGGCCAGCTGGCCGCCTTTGGAAGCCGCATAGCCCGATGTGCCTCCCTGTCCCGTGATCGCAACCTTGGAGGCGATGTTGATGATGGACCCGCGCGCTTCCTTCAGCGAGGGCAGCGCGTAATGAGCCATGGAGTAGTAGTGCCACAAATTGCGCTGAATAGACGCCAGGAATTCCTCGGGCGATCCTGCCTCGAGCCCAACCTTATCGTTGACGCCCGCATTGTTCACCAGCGCGTCGATGCGCCCGTAGCGCCGCAATCCTTCCTCGACCGCTTGCCGGCAGCTCTCCGGCGAGTGCAGCTCCATCGTGACGAGCTCGAACCGCGCGCCACGCTCGCGCAGGCGGCCTGCGAACGCCCGCACCGCTTCGGAGTCGCGGTTGACGATGCAGGGAATCGCGCCCTCATCGAGGCACGCCTGCGTGATCGCCGCGCCAATGCCTTCCGCGCCGCCCGTGATCAGGACAACTTTGTCTCTTAGCTCAAGTTCCAGAGGTTAGCCTCGCAAGTTGACGAAGCCGCCATCCAGCGGGATGTCGGCTCCGGTGATAAACGCCGCCGCGTCAGAACAAAGATACAGCGCCAGGGCCGCGACCTCCTCAGGCGAGCCCATGCGGCCGATGGGCTGGGCCTGCGACAGCTGCGCGAACATCTCCTTCTCCTGGCCCGGATAGCGATTGCGGAGATAGGCATCGACAAACGGCGTGTGAATGCGTGCCGGCGAAATGGCATTGCAGCGGATTTTGTCAGCGAGGTAATCCTTTGCCACCGAAAGCGTCATCGACAGCACCGCGCCCTTCGTCATGGAATACGCGAATCGGTCGCTGAGTCCCGCTGTCGCGGCAATCGAACAGAGATTCAGAATCACGCCGCCGCAGCTGCTCTTCATAGGCCCGATCGCCGCCTGCATGCAGAGGTACACGCCCTTCACGTTCACGCGGAACAGGCGCTCGAAGTCCTCTTCGCTCGTCGTTTCGAGCCGGCCGATGTGGGAGACGCCTGCGCTATTGACCAGGATATCGATGCGGCGGGATGCGGCAATTTCCTCGAAGACGCGCCGCGTCATCGATGCGTCCGTCACGTCACACGCGAAGGGAAGAGCCGTTCCTCCGCCGGATGCGGTGATTTCGCGAGCGGCTTCTTCCGCGCTCTCAGCTCGAATATCGATCAGGCAGACGCACGCGCCGCGCTCGGCAAAGAGCTTCGCAATGGCACGGCCAATGCCGCTGCCGGCGCCCGTCACCACCGCCGTCTTGCCGTCTAAACGAAACGGTTCCGTCACAGCGAAACCCCTCTCTTCCACGGGATGAAGTCGTACTGGCCCAGATGCTCAGCGCGGGTGAGCACGGTGCCGCTGGCGATCTCCATCACGCGGGTCAGGATCTGGTCGCCCATCTGCTCGATCGTAATTTCGCCGGCTACCACCGGGCCAGTATCGATGTCGATGATGTCCGGCATCCGGCACGCCAGCGCGGTGTTGGTCGCGATCTTCACGACCGGGGCGATGGGATTTCCCGTCGGTGTGCCCAGCCCGGTAGTGAACAGCACGATGTTGCACCCGGCGGCCACCTGGCCGGTGACGCATTCCACATCGTTGCCGGGGGTGCACAGCAAATTCAGCCCAGGCGTGACCGCGTATTCCGGATAATCGAGAACATCGGTCACCGGCGATGCGCCGCCCTTGCGCGCCGCTCCCGCGGATTTCATCGCGTCCGTGATCAGGCCGTCGCGGATGTTGCCCGGTGACGGGTTCATCTCGATGCCGGAGCGCACCGCCCGGGCGCGAGCAGCGTAGTCCCGCATCAGCGCGACGAATTTGTCAGCTGCCTCCTGAGTGGCGCACCGGTCCACCAGGCTCTGCTCTACCCCGCAGAGCTCGGGAAATTCGGCGAGTACGCTTTTGCCGCCCAGCGTCACCAGAAGATCGGAACTGTAGCCGATGGCGGGATTCGCCGAGATGCCGGAGAAGCCATCGGATCCGCCGCACTTCAGCCCCATGGTGAGACTGCTGAGCGGAGCGGGCGCGCGGCGGCATTGATCTGCCTTCACCAGGCCCGCAAAGGTCTCGCGGATCGCGCGATCCATCAGCGCGGACTCCGTGCCCACCGTCTGCTGATCCAACAGGACCAGAGGCTTGCTGAATTGCGGATCGCGCTTGCGCAGCTCGTCCATCAGAATTCCCGATTGCGCGTTCTGGCAGCCGAGGCTCAGCACCGTCGCTCCAGCGACGTTCGGGTGATGCAGATAGCCGGCAATCACCGCGCACAGATTCGCGGCATCCTCGCGCGTCCCGCCGCAGCCGCCTTCGTGTATCAGAAACCGAAGCCCATCGACGTGTTCAAACAGCCGGGGCGGCGTATCTTCCCCGGCCAGCGCTGCACCCGCCGTCTCCAGCGAACCCGCGTTACCCTCGCGATGCAGGCGGGCGAGCTGCGCCACCTGGCGCCGATATTTCGACGGCGCAGCGTAGCCCAGTTCCTCTTCGAACGCCTGGCGCAGCGTGGCGACGTTGCGGTTCTCGCAGAAGACCAGCGGAACCACCAGCCAATAGTTGCGCGTGCCCACCTGCCCGTCGGCTCGGTGGTGGCCAAAGAACTGCTTCCCGGCCCAGGCGCTCACGCGAGGCGGCGTCCAGGTCTGAGGGTGGCGCGTTGACGTGAACGCGCCGCTGTCATGCTGCAGGTTCGCCACCGTAAGCACGGCGCCTGCGGGGATTGGCTCGCGAGCGCGCCCAACCAGAACGCCATACATCAGCACCGGATCGCCGGGCTGCCGCGCTTCGGTTACGAACTTATGTTTGCGCGGCGCCGCCGTCGCCAGCGTCCACGTTTTCCCGCCGAACCCCACCGTCTCGCCCTCGCGCAGGTCTTCGAGCGCAATCAGCACGTTATCCCGGGGATCGAGTTGCAGAACTTTGGGCATAAACTTATGGCCTCAGGCGGGACCTGCGACAGTGCGATTGCGGAGGGTTCCGATCCCCTCGATGGTGATTTCAATCTCCTCGGCCGGTCGCAGCCAGCGCTTCGGCGTACGGCCCAGCCCCACGCCGGCGGGCGTTCCGGTACTGATAATATCGCCTGCTTCCAGCGGAACTATCGAAGAGATCCAGGCGATCAGATCGGGCAGTTTGAAGATCAGCTCCCGCGTGTTGGAGTGCTGCAGAACCTCGCCGCCGATGGACAGGCGGATGTCGAGCGCGTGCGGATCCCGGATCTCGTCCGTCGTCACAATCGCCGGGCCGATCGGGCAAAACGTGTCGAAGCTCTTGCCCAGCGTCCACTGCGACGTGGCCAGTTGCACATCCCGTGCGCTCACATCGTTCAGAATCGTGTAGCCGGCAACATGCGTCTCCCAGTCCTCGGCGGCGATATCCCTTCCCGGCGCCCAATCACCGCGGCCAGTTCCGCTTCGTAGTCCGGCTGGGTGACATTGCGCGGCAGAACGATCTCACTCTCCGGACCGATTACCGCGCTCGGCAGCTTCAGAAAAACCGTCGGCACCTTCGGGAGCTCCATCTTCGACTCGATGGCGTGGTCCCGATAGTTAAGCCCAATGCACAGGATCTTCCCCGGTTTGAGAACCGGCTGCAGGATCCGGACGTCGCGAATCGCATGCCGCTCAGCATCGCGCTGTTCCAGGTGGCGGCGAGCGGCGAGGAGGCCCTTCTCACCGGCGGCGAAGAAGTCCAGATCGGAAGCATAGCCGGCCGCGCGCAGCGGAAAAACGGATCCGTCCTGCTCCACGCCGAATTCGGTGCGATCCTCTTTGCGGAAATTGACCAGGCGCATGAATCCATTCTCTCGTGGTCTGGCCGCCGCCGGCTCTCACGCCAACCATCAAACAGAGGAACGAAGGAAGACGGCGTCGTAAGATCAAACGATACATGGTTCCCTTCGTCGACGCTCATCATCATCTGTGGCGCTACTCCGCGGCTGAGTATGGCTGGATCACCGAGGAGATGCCTGGCCTGCAGCGCGACTTTCTCCCTGGTGAGCTGCGCCAGCAGATGGAAAGCGCCGGCATCCAGTCAACGGTTTGCGTCCAGGCGCGCCAGACGATGCAGGAGACAGAAACGCTGCTGCGATTTGCTGCGGAGCACGCATGGATCGCCGGCGTGGTGGGCTGGGCTGAACTCGCCGCCCCCAATTTTCCCACTCAGCTCGATGGGTTGCTCCGCAATCCAAAGTTAAAAGGGCTGCGGCACGTGCTCCAGGACGAGCCGGATCCCGCATTCGTCCTGCGTCCGGATTTTCAGCGCGGATTGAGCGCGATGAAGGGAACCGGGCTGGTCTACGACATTCTGATCTACGCGCCCCAGTTGCCGGTGGCAACGGAACTCGCCGATCGCCATCCCGATCAGGTCTTCGTCCTCGATCATCTGGCAAAACCGAAGATTGCCGCCCACGAAATCTCCCCATGGCGCGAGGATCTGCGCGATCTCGCCCGGCGTCCGAACGTCTGGTGCAAGCTCAGCGGTATGGTGACGGAAGCGGACTGGCAGCGGTGGACGCCCGACGATCTGCGGCCGTATCTGGATGTGGCTCTGGAGGCATTCGGCCCGCGGCGGCTGCTGGCTGGTTCTGATTGGCCCGTGTGTACGCTGGCGGCGAGCTACTCGCGCTGGTGGCAGGTGTTGCGCGCATGGGCGGCGCGGCTTTCCGCCGGCGAGCAGGAGGCGATCTTCGCCCAAAACGCTGCGGACGTGTATCGGCTGGGGACGGAAGCATGAAAGCTGTGGTTCTTTCTGAGCCGGGAAGGGCTCACCTTGCAGAGATTCCGATGCCATCGCCCGCTCCCGGCGAAGCGCTCCTGCAGGTTCGCCGCGTCGGCCTGTGCGGCAGCGATCTCAATTCGTTTCGCGGACGGAATCCGCTCGTTTCCTTTCCGCGAATTCCCGGCCACGAAGTCGCAGCCACAATCGTGGAGATGAACGGGGCACGCCCGGGTCTTGCCGTGGGCGTCGATGTGACGCTGTCGCCCTACACGAGCTGCGGAACCTGCGCCTCGTGCCGCCATGGCCGCCACAACGCCTGCCGGAACAATCAGACGCTTGGCGTGCAGCGCGATGGCGCGCTTACGGAGTTTCTCAGTGTCCCGCTGGAACGGCTTTTTCCCGCCACGCTCAGTCTGGAGGCGTTGTGTCTGGTCGAGCCCCTGACCGTGGGCTTTCATGCAGTGGCTCGTGGACGCGTGGCCAGAGGAGAAACCGTGGTCGTGATCGGCTGCGGGGGAGTCGGCTTAGGCGCCATTGGGGCCGCTGCCTTTCGCGGCGCGAAGACGGTGGCTGTCGATATCGACGACGCCAAGCTCGCCATTGCCCGCAGCGCCGGCGCGTCGCACACCATCCATGCCGAGCGCGAAGGTCTCACCGGCGCCCTCCGCGAGCTCACCGGAGGACATGGTCCGGATGTGATCATGGAAGCCGTGGGCACTCCCGCCACCTTTCGTGCAGCCGTCGAGGAGGTCGCCTTTGCCGGCCGCGTGGTATACATCGGCTACGCGAAGGAGCCGGTCTGCTACGAGACGCGCCTCTTTGTGCAGAAGGAGCTCGACATTTTGGGCGCTCGCAATGCACTGCCCGAGGACTTCCGCCAGGTGATCGCGATGCTGGAGGCTGGCCGCTTCCCGGTGGGCGACGTCGTCAGCGCCGTGGTCCCGCTGGAGCAGGCTCCCGCAATCTTCGCGGCATGGAGCGCCGAGCCTTCCCGCTACAGCAAAATTGTGATCAATCTCGATGAATGATTCCATGCCGCCGATGAACTCCGCCTCTTCTCCGCCCGACAACGACCTGGACGCGCCTCTCGTCACGCGCGCGACCGTCGTTCCGTTTGTTCTCATCACCACGCTGTTCTTCCTCTGGGCCATCCCGAACAATTTGAACGACGTCCTCATTCGCCAGTTCATGAAGTCGTTCGCGATGAACCGCCTTGAGGCCGGGCTGGTGCAATCTGCCTTTTACATCGGATATTTTCTGCTGGCCATGCCTGCGGCGCTGATCATGCGGCGTTTCGGCTACAAATCCGGATTCCTGATCGGACTGGGCCTCTACAGCCTCGGCTGTTTCCTCTTCTGGCCCGCCGCCATCGCCAATCGGTACGCTTTTTTTCTGGGAGCGCTGTTCGTCATCGCCAGCGGGCTTTCGTTTCTTGAGACGGCGTCGAACTCCTTCATCGCGCAGCTCGGCGATCCGCGCAGCGCGGCGCGCCGCCTGAATCTTGCCCAGGCATTCAACCCGGTGGGCTCCATCACCGGCGTGTTGATTGGCACCATCTTCATCTTCTCCGGCGTCAATCTCACCACGCGGCAAGTCGCTGCTCTGCACGCGCGGCACGCGTATCACGCATATCTGCACACGGAGACGATGCGGGTGGTCGGACCGTACCTGTTTCTGGCTGCTCTCACCCTGGGCATGCTGGTGCTGATCGCCATCACCAGGTTCCCTGAGTCGCTCACCAGAACCGAAGCACTCGAGGAGCATGGCGGCAGCTTCCGCGCGCTGTTGCGGCATCCGGGATTTGTGATCGCCGTCCTGGCGCAGTTCGCCTACGTCGGCGCGCAGATCGGCACCTGGAGCTACTTCATCCCCTACGTTCTGTCGTACACGAACGACCAGGATAAGGCCGCAGGCTTTCTGCTCACAGCCTCCCTGGTGGCGTTTCTGATCGGCCGCTTTTTCTCAGCCTGGCTCATGCGATTCATTCACCCCAGCCGTCTCATGGGCATTTACTGTGTCGCGAACACCCTGCTCGTGCTCGCAGGAGTCGCCTTTCCGGGGTGGGTGGGCGTGTGGGCGCTCCTGCTGACCAGCTTCTTCATGTCGCTCATGTTCCCTACGATCTTTGCGCAGGGCATTCGCGGCCTCGGCCCGAACACGAAACTCGGCGGCTCGCTGATGGTAATGGCGATTGTGGGCGGCGCGGTGCTGACCCCCATGATGGGACTGATTGTGCACCGCACCGGCAGCCAGGCGCTCTCTTATCTCGTCCCTCTCGCGGCCTATGTGTTTGTCGGCTTCTACGCCTTCGCGGATCTGCGAATCAGCCGCGCCCCCGCCGATCCGGTCGCCATGTAACCTCGCCGGCGACGCAACTTCGCCTCAACGATTTCGGAATCGCATGGAAAACGATTACCCAAACGAAACCCAAGCCCGTGGCAGGTGTTCAATAATGGATGCGCCGGTGTATGCTACTGCGGGTGGCCGGCGAATCGTCGGCACAGAAAACATTTACGGAAACCCAGTGCGCACTGTGCTCGCAGTCGCGTTCTCCACTGGCAGGCATCCCCGGATCCGCATTGCGGCGGGTCCCTCCAACTGACCCGAACGAAGGAGTGACATGCTCAATTCCGCCGATGCGAAGCAATCAGCACGGCGCCTCGTGCTGGCGTGGGCCGGTCTGGCGCTGATCTCCCTGGCCGCCGCACAGACGGCGAAGCAGCCTCCGCAGCCCGGGCCGATGCTGCAGCAGGGAATCGAGCACCTCCAGAGCCCCGATTTCCATCTCGACCTCGTCCGCTCCTCCCAAACCGTGGCCGCGCTGAAGCCGAAGAGCGCGGCAGACTTCGATTTCACGCCAGGCGACTGGCTCGAACGTCGATCCACCGATGGTTATTATCATCTGGGCGACATCGATCTCCGCCTGCGCATCGGCTCCAGCGGCCCCTGGCAAAGCTACTCCACCGCCTACCACCGCGAAGCGGTCAAGCCGCTGCCGGTCCAGGGCGATGACCTGGCCTCCGCGGACCTCTCGCCCACGCTCCCCGCTGGCATTCCCCTCGACATTGTTCGGACCTGGAGGGTCGAGGGCGGGCATCTCGCGCTGCACTTCACCGTCAGGAACACCTCAGCGCAGCCCGTCACCATCGGCTCGCTCGGCATTCCGCTCATCTTCAACAACATCCTCACAGATCGAACTCTGGCGCAGGCCTCCACTGAGTGCAGCTTCGACGACCCCTACATCGGCGAGGACGCGGGATACGTCCAGGTCACACGCCTCAATGGGCACGGCCCCGCACTGGTAATCGTGCCGGAAGGCCATACTCCGCTGGAGGCCTGGCGGCCCATTCTCAATTCCTGGCCTCCCCGCGGCCAGCTCCCCATCTTCACCGATCCCACCCCGCGCAGCATCACCTTTGAAGGCTTTTATGAGTGGATGGTCTTCAGCGGGGCATATCAGGAGAACGAGTGGAAGAACGCGCAGCCCTGGAATCCGGCCACCACGCTCACCCTCCAGCCCGGTGAATCGCGCGACTTCGGCCTTATCTTCGTCCTCGCGGATTCGATCCCGCACATTCAGCAGACTCTCATCGCCCAGTCGCGTCCGGTGGCTGTAGGCATTCCCGGCTACGTATTGCCCCAGGATATCGACGCGCAGCTCTTCCTCAAGTATCGTGAGCCCGTCCAGTCCATCACCGTCGAACCGGCCGGCGCCATTGAGATCACCGCCGAGCCAGATACGGCCACCCGCTGGATGCGCTACGCCCTCCAGGGAAAGACATGGGGTCGCTCCCGCATCTCGATCGTCTATCGCGATGGAACGCGGCAGAACATCAGCTACTTCGTCACCAAAGCCGAGCAGCAGGCCGTGGCCGACATGGGCCACTTCCTCTTCACGAAGCAGTGGTTCGACGATCCGAAAGATCCATTTCACCGTAACCCTTCGGCCATCACGTACGATCGGCAGGCTGACCGGCAGGTGACCCAGGATGGCCGCGTCTGGATTGCCGGCCTGAGCGATGAAGCGGGCGCCGGCTCGTGGCTGGCCGCCGCCATGAAGGAGTTCGGACAGCCGGACGAGCAGGAGATTCGCCAGTACGAGCAGTTCGTCGACCACGTGTTGTGGGGCGGCATCCAGTACAGCAGCGGCCCGCTGCAATATGGCGTGCGCAAAAGCCTCTTTTATTACCAGCCCGACCAGTTTCCTGCCGGCTTCTACAGCGATCAGTACAACTGGAAGAGCTGGACGTCCTGGAACCAGAAAGCCTCTGAGGCAGTCGATCGCTCGTTCAATTATCCGCACGTCGCCGCCGCGTACTGGGTCATGTACCGCCTCGCGCGCGATCATCAGAGCCTCGTGACGAATCACCCCTGGCAGTGGTATCTGGACCACGCCTACCAGACCTCGATGGCGATGGTGAAGTTCGCGCCATACTATTCGCAGTTCGGACAGATGGAAGGCGATGTCTACCTGCGCATCCTCGAGGACCTGCAACGCGAGGGCTGGACGCAGCAGGCCGGCGCGCTGGAATCCGTGATGCGCGGCCGCGCCGAACACTGGAAGCAGGAGGCGTATCCCTTCGGCAGCGAAATGCCCTGGGATTCCACCGGCCAGGAAGAGGTCTACGCGTGGACCCGCCACTTCGGATTCGACGAGAAGGCGCAGGTTACGCTCGACGCCATTCTCGGCTACGATCCGTCCATTCCTTCCTGGGGTTACAACGGCAGCGCGCGCCGCTACTGGGATTTCCTCTTTGCCGGCAAGGTCACGCGGCTGGAGCGCCAGCTCCATCATTACGGCTCGGGCGTCAACGCCATCCCCTTGCTCGCCGAGTACCGGCAGCATCCCGACGATCTCTATCTTCTGCGCGTGGGCTACGGGGGAACCATGGGCCCGCTCACCAACATCGATCAGGAGGGCTTTGCGTCGGAGGCGTTCCACTCCTTTCCCGACATGCTGGCCTTCGATCCCTATTCCGGCGACTACGGCCCGAATTTCTTCGGAGTCGCGCTCGACACCGCGACCTACGTGGCTCACACGTCGGATTTCGGCTGGCTCGCTTTCGGCGGCAACCTCGCGCAAAAGGGAAAGCGGATCAGTGTCACGCCGCTCGATGCCTTCCGCTCCCGTGTGTATCTTGCCCCGTATGGCCTGTGGCTTACGCTGGATGCCGGCAAGTTTCGCGCGGTGAGCTTCGATCCTGGCACGCAGACCGTGCGTCTCACGCTCGACCCCAGCGATCCATTCACGCCTCAGGCGCTGCTGCGCATCGAGCAGCCGGCCACCATCTCCGGCATTGGGCAGTTCCGCCCGCAGGGCCACCAGGCTCTCGTGCGCGGCGCCTATGCCATTCCGTTGCACGCCACGCCGACCGTGATTACGTTGAAGGCGGTCGAGTCAGGTCCTCCGGCTCATCAACCGTAGCGTTCTGTCGAACTACGGCCATAGGCGGGCCGCGCCGCGCACGCCGCTGGAATCGCCGTGCTTGGCCGGAACCACCTGCGTGATCGCCGATTTGCCGAAGGCCCAGTTGGCGATCATCGGCGGCACGTTCCGGTAGAGCCGCTCCATGCGCGAGAGCCCGCCGCCCAGCACAATAATGTCGGGATCGAGCAGGTTCACCACGTGCGCGAGCGCCCGTGCCAGGCGATCCTCGTACCGCTCCAGCGCGGCCGCCGCCTCCGCATCGCCTGCCTCTGCGACGGCAACAATTTCTCGTCCCGGACAGCGCGGTTCCTGAAGCTCGCCGGTAGTCCGCTTCCAGCGCCGGACCGCAGAGCCATCGCTCAATGCAGCCACGCTGCCCGCAATAGCATGGTTCGCCGGGATACTCCTCGGGCCGTTGCCAGGGCAGGGGATTGTGCCCCCATTCTCCAGCGACGCCGATTCGGCCCCATGTGCATGTGCCCCTGAAGCGCGATCCCCGCGCCGCAGCCGGTCCCAAGAATCGCCGCAAAAACCACGCCATATCCTGCCGCCGCGCCATCGACGGCTTCGGACACCGCAAGACAATTCGCGTCGTTCACGCAGCGGACCTCGCGGCTCATCGCGGCAGACAAATCCTTCTCAAACGGCTTGCCGTTCAGCCACGTGGAGTTCGCATTTTTCACCAGACCAGTGGCGGGCACGATCGTGCCCGGAATGCCAATGCCCACGGGACCCGTCGGCCCGACCTCGCGCTCGATTTGCGCGACCAACTCCGCCGTGTCGCTGACTGAGCGCTCGTAATCGTGGCGCGGCGTCGGGATGCGCACGCGTCGCAACTCGCGGCCCTCGGCATCCATGGCCAGCGCCTCGATCTTCGTTCCGCCCCAGTCAATCCCGATGCGCACGCGCCGCGTCTGGCTCATGATGGTCTCTTGCCCCATTCATCCAGCGCTGCGCCCAGCCGCTGCAAAGCCTCGCTGGTCATCGCGGGATCGCCGCCGATGCCGATCCGGAAATGATCCGGCAACTCGAAGAATCGTCCCGGCACCACGCTGGTTTCGTAGTGGGCGCGCAGAAATTCGCAGAACTCATCCACCCGGCCGCCCTTCATCCGCGGAAACGCCACGGTACCCCAGCGGCTGCGGAAGCCCTCCAGATCGCTGCGCCCGCTGAAGAATGCGTCGAGGGCTTTGCGGTTCGTGGCCAGCACCGCTCGGGCGCGCGCATCGATCTTGCCGAGCTGATCGAGCGCTGCGATGCTGAGCAGCTCTCCCGGATGCACCGGAGTGGCTCCGAATAGGTCGTTCAGTCGCCACATGCGCTTCGCCAGCTCCGGCTGCGCCAGAATCCAGCCGCAGCGCAGCCCGCTCAGCCCATACGCCTTGGTCAGGCTGGTCGTCACCACAAAATTGCTGCCTAGGTGGAACGACGAGCGCACCGGCTGGTCGTACACCATGTCGAGATACACCTCGTCGACCAACACCTGTGCTCCGGCCTTCTCCGCAATCCTGCCAAGCCGGACCAGCATCTCCTCGCCGATCAGCGCGCTCGATGGATTATGCAGATTCGTCAGACAGATCAGCTTCGTCTTCGGCGTGATGCGCTGCGCAACCTCGTCCGGATCGATCTCGAAATTCTGCTCGTCGCGTCGCTCGAAACGCAGAATGTTGGCGCGCAGGTACGACGCCACTTCCAGCACCGGCCCGTAGCTGGGCCTCTCGATCAGCACATCGTCGCCCGGCTCCAGCAGAGCCGCCATGGCCAGATGGTTTGCCATCGAGGTGCCCGCCGCCACCACCACGCAATCCTGAGTCACCTCGCTCTTGCGCGCCAGCCGCTCCAGCAGCGGCCGGTAGCCATACGCGTCCGTGCCATTGATCTCGAGATCCTGCGGCGCAACGTGCAGTTCCGCGAGCGGATAACCCAGGATGCCGCTGGTCGCCAGGTTGTACTTCGCCTGCGAGCAGAGCTTCGCCCACTCCAGATACGTGGACGCGACGGCACGCCCCTTGCTCATTCTGCTGCCTCCCTGAGCCGGCGGCGCTGCCACAGTGCGTACACCGGCAATCCAATCAGGATGATCGCAAATCCGATCGAGCTGTTGCCAGGATACTTCCACAACGCGTTCGCCACCGTCAGCCAGCACGACAGAATAAAGATGAGCGTCGTCCACGGATGGCCGGGCACGCGAAAGCCGGAGTGTCTCACGCCCTTGCCCCGATCGCGGTGACGCAGAACAAACAGGCACGTCGCGCTCAGCCCGAAAAAAGTAAAGTCAATCGGCGCCTGGAAATTCAGGATCTGCTCGTACTTTCCAGTCAGCGCGATCACCACCGTCCACACGCTCTGCAGGATGATGGCGACGGCAGGCACCTGGGTTTTGCGCGTCAGGCTGGCTACGCTGCGGAAGAACAGGCCATCCTCGGCCATGGCGAAGTACACGCGCGGCCCGGTGAGCACAGACTGGCTCAGAAATCCCACCGTCGAAATGGCAATGCCGAGCGCGATCAGCCGCGCCCCCCGCTCGCCCGCCACAATCTGCATCACTGCGCTGGCCGGTGTGTGCGTGGCCGCCAGCGCCGTCACTCCCAAAGCCCGCAGGCAGACTACGTTCACTGAAACATAGAGCACCACCACGGCCACGACGCCGATCAGCAAAGCCCGCCCCAGATTCTTCCGCGCGTCGCGAATCTCGCTGGCGATGAAATTCGTCGTCTGCCAGCCTCCGTAGGAAAACAGCACGGGCACCATGGCCGCGCCGAACGCGGTCAGCAGGTCGAAGCCGACAGGCCGATCCAGCACCGGGTGCATCACCGGCTTCGGCGCGCGCACCATCAGGAAACCGGCCCCCACCAGCGCCGCAATCGCCGCGATCTTCAGCACCATCAGCACGCTCTGGAAGCGGCCGCCGGGTTTCACACCCAGGCAATTCACCGCAGTCAGCAAGGCCATGGTCACCACAATCACCCAGTGTTCCGGCCACGGCAGTCGCGTCAGCGCGAGGAAGTAGCGGGCAAACGTCACCACCACCGCCGCCATTCCACCCGTCTGGATCACCAAAAGCAGCGCCCATCCGTACAGGAATCCGAAGACAGGATGCAGCGATTGCCGAAGGTATTCGTATTGCCCGCCAACCTCCGGAATCCGCGATCCCAGCTCCGCATAGATGAAGGCCCCGAGAATCGCGATGATGCCGCCGGCAACCCAAACGGACAGGATCAGCACCGGCGTGTGCAGGCGCTGCGCCACCACGTACGGGTTCATGAAGACCCCCGCGCCCACGATGCCGCCCATCACCATCATGGTGGCGTCGAACAATCCCAGCTTTGGCGAGAGTCGCGCGCGCTGGGAGCTCTCGACCTCGGGCGGCGGTTGTGTCACGGAATCGAATTCTATCTGAGAGAAGCGCGGTCCTTCCTCGGGCTATCCGCCAGGCCGCGGATACAGCCGTCCGCGGTACATCGCCATCGGTTCCACTGACCGGATCGCGATGATCTGCGCCGTCGTGTTGTCCGAGCCATCAGCCTCCACGGCGGCATCGACCAGCTTCTGCGCGATCTCGTCCAGGTTCCCCGGCTGCGAGACGATCCTGCCGATCTCCCCATTCCGCAGCGCCCCGTGCAGCCCATCGCAGCAGAGCACCAGAAAGTCCCCGGCCCGCAGGCTCACCGTCGCCATATCCGCGGTGATGAAGAGTTCGGGGCCGAGCGAGCGGGTGAGCACATGGCGAGATTCCGAAACCGCCGCCTCGGCCTCGGACAGCAAACCCAGTTTGTGCTGCTCGTTCACCCAGGTGTGGTCCTGCGTCACGGCTGGCTGCCCGCCCATCGCGCACGTGGTAACAGCGCGAGTCGCCCACGTGCGCGACGTACGCCTGGTCGTGACGCAGCGCGCAGGCGACTACCGTTGTCCCCATCGTCTTGCCCCGCCGCTCGCGCGCCAGGCCCTCGTCGTGCACGGCGGCGTTCGCAAGCTGCACCAGCCGCGGCAGAAAACCGGGAAGAAACGTGTTTTCCGGAGCCTCGGCGAATTCCGCGCAGATCACCTCAACGGCTTTGGCCGATGCCACTTCTCCCAGATCCAGGCCGCCGACGCCATCGGCCAGCACAAACAGCCAGCCCCGCGAGCGCGCTTCCTGCCGGGATTTGGGACAAAAGACTCCGATGGAGTCCTCGTTGTTCGTCCGAACTTTACCAGGATGCGTCGCCTGGCCAAACTCAACTTCCAGCATCCGCGACCGCTCACAACCGCTGTTCGTCTGGGTGCAACAAGGCCGGACGCCCTCTGCAAGGCGCCCGGCCCATGGGGACCGGCTCAGTTTAACTGGCCACTTCAACACCCTTCGTCGCCAGCAGAATGTTCTTACCCTTCGACTTCGAGGCCCGCAGGAAGTAGACCGCTCCGTACAAGCCCCACAGCCCCGCCACGCCCAGCGCGATCAGCGGTTCCTTCACCGTGCCGTAGCCCATGGTCGGCCCGATCAGATAGAAGAGCATGCACCCCAGATTGGCGAGCAGCCCGAATCCGGGAATCAGAGCGTGACGCAGCAGGCTGAAGTCCGAGCGCTTGTAGTAAGCCACCATGCAGAGGAAGCAGCTCAATCCGTACAGAATGAACGTGCCGAAATTCGACGTCAGCGTAACCGCCAGCAGGGAGTTCGGCAGCGCGGCCATTTTGGCCTGCGAAAAATAGCCGAAGCTGGAGAAGATGCCGTGCGGCAAGGCGGCCACGGCGGCGTCCGCTGGTGCTCCGGCGTCGCCGAAGGCCAGCGAGACGGCGATGACGCCGATGACCGCCGAAATGCCGGCCAGCGTCCAGATGGCGCGGTGGGGGGTCAGCTTCTTCGTGTGCAGCATTCCAAAGTGCTCGGGCGCTTCGTCGTCCCGGCCCATCGCGTAGGTGACGCGGGCGCCGGTATTCATGCAGGAGAGCGTGGTGCCAATCAGTGCCAGAAACACCGTCACCGCCTCGGCCAGCATGAAGTACTTGCCGTTCCCGTGTCCGAACAGGTAATCGCCGACGATAATCATCTGGTCGCCGATGGGCGCCGCCGAGCTCACCGCCGTTCCCGCCGGATACGCCGTACTGAGAAAATAATTGGCGGCGAAATACTCAAACAGGTAGCAGAACAATCCCTGAATCAGCAGCGAAGCGATCACCGCGATAGGGATGTGCTTTTTGGGATTCTTCGCTTCGCCTCCCAGGGCTGTGCAGGATTCAAAGCCCACCAGAATCAGGATGGCGACCGTCGCCTGAATCATCACCCAGTTGAAGTTGTGAACCCCCACCACCGATTTCGCGTTGGGATGGCTGACGAAGTGGCCTGAGGAGTCCCTGAGGGGATACGCGATGGTAAACGGCACCGGCTTCCCGGCTTTGTCCAGCAACGGCTGGGGAATGTTGCTGGCGTTGCGGATGATGGTGCCGTCCGGTTTAGTGGCGAACTGATAGCTGTAGGTGGCCAGCGTCGACGTGTCGTACTGCGCAGCCGGCGCGCCGGTGGGATGGTTCGTACGATAGCTCAGCAGCAGCACGCTGAACAGCACCAGCGCTGAGATCTGCACAACGTTCACGGCCACGTTCACCACCGTCGAGGCATTCGCGCCCTTCTGCGCGATCCATGCCACGAAGAACGAGAACGCGATGGCCACCAGCCCGGTGAATACCGGGCCCGGGTTCGAGCCGCTGAGGAAGTTCGGATACAGGAACCCGACGATGTAGCCGACGAATATGCCGGTGACCGCCACCATCACGCCGGGATAGACCCAGTAGTAGAGGTGCGAGCCCCAGCCCACGATGAATTTCATGACGCGGGCGTACTTGAACGCCTTATCCTTCGACAGCATCGCCTGCTCGGCGTAGTAGTAGCTGGATCCCGTGCCGGGATACAGCTTGGAGATTTCCGCGTACGACACTGCCGTTGCCAGGCAGAGCAGCAAGGCGGCGAAAATGCCCGCCCACATGGATGGCGCGGTTGAGCCGGTTCCCAACTGGATGACGAACGTGAGCCAAAGGAACGCGCCCGGAGCAATCAGCGCCATCGCATTGCTGGTCAGTCCGGTCAGCCCGAGCGTCGCCTGCATTTGGCCGGTAGTTTTCTGGTCTGCCATGTTTTCTCCTGTCAATGGGTTTTCAGGTTGGTTCGTGTTCCCGCTGCTTACGATCCGGGAGAGAGGATTGCCATCATGCCGATGCTGAAGGTGGACTGCGCATCCGCCAGGCTGTTCGCGCCTTTGTGGAAGAAGGGTTCGTTCGACCAGTCGTGCCGGTACTCCATGCGCCCAAGCAGGCGCGACTTCCAGAACCGGTGCTCGTACGTGGCCGTGCCTTCCCTCACCGTCTGCGGCACGCCCGTCGCGAAACCTTCCTTGTCCTGGAGGAATTCAATGCGCCCGGCGACGGCCTGGTGCGTCGTGAACTGCTGATGCGCGGCAACAGCAATCCCCGCCCAGTGCGCGTCCGCTGCCGCCAGTGGCCCGCTGGCATTCGTGTGATTGTGGCCGTAGTCGACGTTGATGTACGCGTTGAACTTCACCGTCGGCGTCAGCAGCACCGTCGTGTCCAGCAGGTTGCGATACATCGAGAGCCCGCCGCTCTTCTCGGGTCCCGTGTAGACGTCGGCCGACCACGTGTACTTGGGCAGTGTCAGCGTGCTCGTGATTGCACCGGTTGGCCCGCCCTCGCCGTTGATCGTGTTGTTCCAGCCATTCACCAGTTGCACGCCGGCCGTCCACGTTTTCGTGAGGGGCGTCGAGGTGCGGAGACCGAAATGGTAGTAAGGGATGGCCCAGGCGAACAGAATCGACCGCGAGTAGTTCCAGTTATCCTTCGCCTCAATCACTTCAGCGCCCGCTGCGGTGACGAACTGCCCGAAATCCAGCTCCGTGCCGTGCGTTTTCTTCGGCGTGTAGGAGAGATAAGCCTGTTCCAGATAGTCGTCGTCGTATTTCGCAACATCCGGATGCAGGAATGCATTGGCGCGGCCGAACAACACATCGGCGTGCACGCCGACCGGGCTGGGGTTGCGATTGAAGGTGATCCTGGCTTCTGCCAGGTCGAACTGGTCGGTGCGGTCGTTGAAGTTGTAGAGATCGTTCAACTGCCCGTTGGCGGCGTTAGTGGGATGGTTATCGTTCAGGCTGCCGTAGCCGTCCAGATAGCCCGTCCAGTCCACGCCCGCGAAGTGCCAGTTCGCCGGTGTCGCCGGTGATGCGGGCGCCGCGGGCGCAGGAGCAGGAGCAGGCGCCGCACTCTGCGCTCGCGCTGTGACCCCCATGCTCAGAGCCGCAACAGCGCTTCCGGCCAGCAGAAGGAGCCGGTGTGGTTTCAATGACATGCGATCGGTCCTCCAAAGCAAAAATTGATAGACAACGCCCGGCACGGTTTCCCGAGATCTGTGAGCTTTCTGTCTTGCCGGTGGCTCTATGAACGCAAACATCCCATGAGGAATTCATGAAGATTGCGCAAACCCGCCTCCGGACCGCCCCTCCGCACGGAAAGCTTGAATTCAGTCGGGGACTATGCAAACCTGAGGCAACATCTGCTAACGGCCTTCCTCCGGGGCCCCGTCCGCATCCGCCTGGAAGCTTGGTTCGCCGCCGCTCTGCGCCGGCACTCTGATCGCACGGGGACACATCGATGGCTCGTCACCAGGCTTTTCCCGTCATGGCGGGAAGTTCGCAGCCCAACCGCACCGAAGCGGAGAAGGTCTGCGAACTGGTGCTGAGCGCTGCGCAGCTGGATCTCCAGCGCAAACCCGGACCGCAGTTGGCCAGCCTCATCCATGCCATCTTTGGCGTCGAGGCCGTCGCCATCTTCGACGGAGATCTGGACGAGATTTACCAATCCGGGCCGTGGTTTCCCGGCCTCGAAGACACGGTCCGCAGCATCTTCATCTTTGAAACCGTCCGCGACGATCCCGAGACCGGTCTCCTCCGCCGCGTGCTCCGCGTCCGAGATCTCCCCATCGGCGCCCTGCTGCTGCGCGGCGACACCAGCGAGCTCACCGCCACCAATATCGCGTCACTCGTCTCCATTACCTTCGACCGCTATCACGCCCTGGCCAGCGAGATGCGCATGGAAGAAGCCAAAAAGACCGAGGAGCTGCGGACGACCGTCCTCGACAGCCTCGCCCACGCTTACAAAACGCCGCTCACCGCCATCCAGGCGGCCAGCTCCGGCCTGGCGGAGATGGGCCATCTCACTCCCGCGCAGAGCAATCTGGTTGCGCTCATCTGCGAGCAGACGGAGCTGCTGAACCATCTCACCACCCGCCTGCTCCGCACGGCGCGCCTCGAAAAGCAGAGCCTGCATGCGGAGCCGGTCGCGCTGGCGCCGCTCATTGAAGACGTCGTCGCCGGGGCTCGCGAACAACTGGCCGATCTGTCCGTCAGGGTGGTCCTCGCCCGCGATGACCTCACCATCGTTGGCGACCGCGGCCTGCTGGACGCGATGCTTGCGCAGTTTGTCGATAACGCAGGGAAGTACGCCTTCTCCGGTTCTACGGTCACCATCCAGGCAGCCGAACAAAGTGGAGAGATTCTGCTCTCAGTGCACAACGTTGGCCCTGTGATTCCGGCCGAAGATCACGAGCGCATCTTCGATCGCTATTTCCGCTCCACCCCGCAGCACCACGCGCCCGGCACCGGCATTGGCCTTTCGGTAGCGAAGCAGGCGGCGCAGGCGCACGGCGGCCGCGTCTGGGTCACCAGCGACGAACGCCTTGGAACCACCTTCTTCGCCGCGCTACCCGCGCTGCCCGCCCTGCCGCCAGGAGGCCAGGCATGAACACCGGCAAAGCCATCCGCATTCTGTTGGTGGATGATGAGCCTGCGATCCGCCGCGCGCTGCGCACCCCTCTGCTGGAGCTCGGATTCCACGTGGCCGAAGCTTCCCGCGGCGAAGAGGCTCTCCAGTTGGCGCGCGGGCAATCCTTTGACGCCGTGCTGCTCGACATCAACATGCCGGGGATCGGCGGCATGCAGACGCTGGCCCGCCTGCGCGCCCTCGCTCCGCGCCTCCCCATCCTCATGCTCACCGTCCGCGACGACGAGCAGGACAAAGTCGAGGCGCTGGAGAACGGAGCCGACGACTACATCACCAAACCCTTCAGCCTCCGCGAGTGCGTAGCGCGCGTGCGGTCCGCGGTGCGGCGCGCCCAGACCCCCGAGCGGCCTGAGGATGCGCCCATCGCCATCGGGGAAATTCAAATCCAGCCGGCCCGCCGCGTCGTCCGCAAGGCCGGGCATCCAGTCAGGCTCACGCCCAAGGAATACGACATCCTCTTTTGCCTGATGCGCAATGCCGGCCGTGCCGTCACCTACGGCAAGCTGCTCACCGCCGTCTGGGGCGCCGACTACCGTCAGGAAGTCGATTATCTGCGGACCTTCATGCGCCAGCTCCGCAAGAAGATCGAAAACGACCCCGCGAATCCGCGCTACCTGCTCACTGACTCCTGCGTCGGCTATCGATTCACTGAGGAAGCTCCACTCGCGCGCGCAACGGACGCACACCCTCACGACGACCACTACCTGCCGCACGCCTGAGTGCCCGCGCTCCCAACTCGGCTACCGCCGATGCGCCAGCCAGAGCATGAGGGCAAACAGCAGAAAGGGCAGCAGCGCGAGCCCGGCGTAGTAAAGCGCCTTGCGCCCGCGCCCCGACCGCCGCTTGCGCCAGTCTCTCAGCTCTTCGCGATCGGCCACGCCCACCTGACCCAGGTTCCGAAGGTCCAGCGCAAATTCGCGAGCCGACGCATACCGATTCCGCGGATCGCGTTCCATCGCGCGATACAGAACTTCCTGCAGCTCCGGGCTAATCTCCGCATTCGCCTCCCGCGGCGGCAGCGGATGGTTGATCAGCCGGTCGTTCATCACCGCCAGCGGGGACGGCCCGGAAAACGGCGTCTTCCCGCTCAGCATCTCGTACAGGATCACGCCCATCGCGTAAATGTCCGACCGCTGATCGCCGCGCTTGCCCTTCACTTGTTCCGGAGAAATGTAGTCCGGCGTGCCCAGCGCCTGCGAAAAGCCCGTGTACGTCAGCCGCCGCGATCCCTGCTTTGAGGCGATGCCGAAATCGATCAGCTTCACCTGGTCCTGCTCGTCCACCATGATGTTTTCCGGCTTCAGATCGCGGTGCACCACTCCATGCGCGTGGATGTACTCCAGCGCGTCCAGAACCTTCAGTGCAATGGCGATCGAGCGCTCCTGCGGCAGTTTGCCTTCGTCCGCCAGAATCCTGCGCAGCAGCCGCCCCGGCACCCACTCCATCACCATGTACACGCGCGACCGGTCCGCAGTCGGGTACGTCCGCATCACGTTGGGGTGATCCAGGGCCGCGCCGATCTCTTCCTCGCGCTTGAACCGATCGAAGAGGTTCGGATCGGCTTCCAGTGCGGCGTGGGGAACCTTCAGCGCAACCTGCCGCCCATCGCGCAGATCCGTCGCGCGGTAAATCGTCGCCATGCCGCTCTCCGCGACGTGCGCCTCGATGCGGAATTGGTCGATTTGCTGGCCGGTTTCAATGTCCACGAGCACGCTCATGCATCTTCCGAGTTCTGCGAGCCGCCGCAACTCCGGGAATCCCTGCTCGCCTGTTACAGAATAAGAACGCGAGCCATAAGGAAATCCTAAACGTTTATGCTCGTCCCGCTCTTCGCGTTGGTCAGAATGGTGCGCGCCACCTCACCGTGGCAGGAATTCGTCCCGGTGCATGACGAATTCCGGATAAGCTCCCGCTCCCAGCTCGTGCAGATCCATTCCGATCCGCTCGCCCTCTGGATGCGTTCGGAACGGCGCGACCCGATTCAGCAGCCGATACAGCACATACGTCACCGGCAGCACCAGGCCCACGAGCGTGGCGATCCCCACCAGTTGCGCCACCATCTGCCCCTTCGCAGCGTGCCACAGAAACCCGCAGGCCAGCAGTCCCCAAAGTCCCGCGAACCCATGCACCGCGATCCCCCCGGAGGGATCGTCGAGCCGGCAGCGCACCTCCAGAAACTCAATTACCAGCGGCAGCAGCCCGCCGGCCACCACGCCCGTGAATAATGCCGCTGCCGGCGAAACCAGCGCCGCGACGGCGCTGCTCGCGGCCAGTCCCGCAATCCAGCCATTCGCGCACAGCGACGCATCCGGCTTGCCGAAGCGCACCCGCGTCACCACCAGCGCGGCCAGCAGCGCTCCGCAGGCGCACAGCATGGTGTTCACCACGGTTCGCGCCAGCGTCGCGGGATTCGCGCCCACGAACAGAATCGCCCCTGCGGCGTTCACCGCAAACCACCCCGCCAGCGCGATCATGCAGCCGAACAGCACATAAATGATCTGGTGTGCGGGAATCGCCGCGGGCGGCCCGCCTTCCGGAAATTTCCCGCGCCGCGCTCCCACAACCCACACCACCGCCAGCGCCGTCAGTCCGCCGAGCATCTGGATGGTCGCCGCTCCGCCGGGGTCCACGAAGCCGCTGCCCAAATGGAAATTTGAGCCGAGCTGCGCGAGCCATCCGCCTCCCCACACCCAGTGCGCGAAGATCGGGCACACGAATCCGGCCAGCAGCACCGTTGCCGCACAGGCTGAGCTGATCCGCCAGCGTTCCGCCCCCGATCCCCAGGGAATTAGCGCCGCCAGTCCCACGGTCACCATCTGCAGCGCCGCCGCGCACGCTTCCGGCTCCGTCCACTGGATACCGCGCAGGAATAAAGGTCGCGCAGCGACCCAGTTCCACGAAACGGCGCCGAAGAAGACGATGTGAGAAGCGCCTCCGGCGAATCCTTCCAGCGACCAGCCGAAGACTGCGTACGCCACCGCGGCTGTGGCCATCACGCAAAGGCTGCCCAGCAGAGCCTGGCCTGCGCTTCGCGAGCGATTCAATCCCGCATTCAGGAGCGCCAGCCCCATCGGCGCCAGGGGAGCCAGCAAAATCAGCACAGGGCAGAGCAGCGATGGGGAACTGGAGAGAGAGTTCACTGGCCTCCCCCTGGGCTCCCGCGATGCGCGCGCATCGCCAGGCCCAGCCCAAGGCCTTCCACCGCCAGGGCCGCCACCACAAACGCGGCGCGCTCTCCTGGCTGGGGAAGCAGAACCAGCGCCAGCACGACCAGAATCCAGCCCGACACCAACAGACCCAGGCCGGCGAGTTTCATGGGCAGTTCTCCTGGGGAGATATGCGGCCCATCATACCGTGAACGCTCCCGCCCCGCAGCGGCGGATTCGTGGAGCTATCTCACACAGGCTGGTTGCTCAGCAGGGAAATGGGATCGCCGGAAGGTCGTCCGAGCAGGTAGCCCTGTCCGGCATCGCTGCCGATCGACCGCAGTGCCCGCAGCTGTTCCGGCGTTTCGATCCCTTCGGCGATGACCTTCATGTCCAGTTCGCGCGCCAGTGTCACGATCGACCCAACAAACGCCTTGGTCTCGCGGCGCACCATCATCTCGTTCACGAACGATTTGTCCAGCTTGAGTGTGTCGAACGGCAGCTTCGGCAGATACGTCAGGCAGGAATAGCCCGTCCCGAAATCGTCGACCGCCACGCTGACGCCCATCCGCTGCAGCCGGCGCATCATGTCCGCTGCCCGCTCCATCCCGTTCACCGTCGCCGATTCCGTCAGTTCCACCTGCAGCAGGTGCGGCTCCAGTCCGGTCCGTTGCAGAACGTCCGCGACTTCCTCGAAGAATGTGTCTCTGCCGAATTGCACGCTCGACACGTTCACCGCCACCTGCACCGGCCGCCCGGCAATTTCCTGCCACTTCACCGCATCCGTGCAGGCGCGCTCCATAATGTACGAGCCGAGATTGGTAATCAGCCCCGCTTCTTCGGCCAGCGGAATGAACACCGCCGGCAGGATCAATCCCAGTTCCGGATGGGTCCAGCGCGCCAGTGCTTCGAAGCGCACAATCTGATTCGTGGCAAGATCCACTTCCGGCTGGTAATCCAGAGAGATCTCGCCCTTCGCGATTGCGTTGTGCAGCTCCCTTTCCAGCGTCAGCCGCTCGCGCGCCGCGGCGCCCAGATCATCGCCGAACTGCACGACGCTGGTTTTCCCGCTCCGCTTGGCCGCATACATCGCGCAGTCGGCCTGTTGCAGCAACTGCCCGCCTTCCACGGCATCCGGAAAAATGCCGATGCCGATGCGCGCTCCGGTGTGTACCTTGTGCCCCTCGACCTCAAACGGTTCTTTCAGCGCCTCTTGCAGTTCTCGCGCGAAGTTCATTGACTCTTCCCGAGTCGGCAGATCGTCCAGGATCAGGGCGAACTCATCGCCGCCGATGCGGGCAATCGTGTCGGCGCGCCGGAAGCGCGTCTTCAGCAGTTGCGCCACCTGCGCCAGCAGTGCATCTCCCGTTGTATGGCCGTAGCTGTCGTTCACCAGCTTGAAATCGTCCAGATCCATGCATAGCAGCGCCACCAGCTTCTCATCGCGCTTCGCCCTGGCCAGCGATTGCGATAGCCGGTCTGCCAGAAGTCTTCGGTTGGGCAGCCCCGTCAGGTCGTCCATCAGCGTCATGCGGCGGAGCCTCAGCTCCGCATCGCGCCGGACTCCGTCCCGCTTCTGCAGCTCCGCGATCATCGCGTTGAATCCCACGGCCAGCGGAGCCACTTCAGGACTCTCGACCGCCGGGACTTCGCTGTTGTACGTGCCCTCCTGCGCCAGTTGCTGCATTGCTGCCGAAAGCTTCTGAACGGCGTCCTCCGTCTCCACCGCCCGCTTCAGCCCTCTCGCCTGCTGGCGCGCCTGCAGCGAAAGCATCCCGATCCAGATCAGAAGCGTCAGCGTCATGGGCAAAGCCAGCAGCATCCAGCGCCAATGGACGTCATCGATCTGCGCAGCCGTCAGCGCGATGGCGGGTGCTGCATTTCCAATGGCGATACCGCTGGGTGGATCCGCCGCGTCGGATGTGGCAGCCGCGCTGCTCACTTTGGCGGGTCCGCTCTGGGTTTTCCCGCCGATGCCCTGCGCGGTCTTCCCGTGGGTCGCCTTGCCATGGCCATGTGCGTGTCGCGCGTCGGCGGCATTCGCAACCGGCGCCACCATGTGCCGCAGGCTTCCTTCCATGGATACGGTTTCGCCCGGCCGCACCGTGGCCACTGTCTGGCCCAGCGCAACAGGAACCGCTCCCGTGGCGTCCTGGATCCAGATTTGATGGAGGGATTCGTCAGTGCGAATCACCGTGCCGATCAGGCGTACGGCACTGTGATCCGGTAGCTGCCCAAGTTGCTCGACTGGATTGTGTCGTGAGAAGGACGAGACTTCCCACAGGCTTGCGCAAAGAATAGCCGCAGCCGCGGCTGGCATCAGTCTGGCAGCCCATCGGTAACCCGCGCCGCCTTGTCTCACTCTTCATAGGATTCGTGCCTGTCTGTCTGCGCGCTATACCACTTAAGTGGAATCGGCGCCGCACGGACCCTTTCTGGTCAACCGTTGTCGCCTGATAACCGCCTCCACCAGAACATCCCCGAGCCCCGGCGCAGCGGTCATTTCAGCTGCTGTAGATAAGCCACCAGATCGCGGAGCTGGGCTCCTGCCGGCGGGAGCCTTCGCAAAAGCGAAGGGGGCGATTTCCCTCGCGGGAAACCGCCCCCTTCTGTCCGAACTCTGCGAAGATCCGGATTCGGCTACCGGATCGCAGCACCGCAAGCCGCAGCTTCCGAAGACCTACGGGCTTGCGCCCGCGTTTCCCTGGCTCTTACGACCCACTTACGCTGCACGAGCTTCCTGCCGCCTGCGGAAGTTTCCGGTTTCCCGTACGCTTCTGAGTTTCGTCGCCGATTCCCGTGAGGCTGCTGGCTACTCTCTTCTCGTGGAAGATTGCTCTCCCGTTGCCAAGAATCCTCGCACACAATTCCGCGCCGTGCCGGGAATATTTTTGTGCAAATCAGGGGGCGATCTGTGGAAATAAATCGAGTGCGCAGCGGGGCGCATCGCCTGGTTCCCAGTTGCCGCCTGATCTGGCCCCTTCTGGCCACAGTACGTCTGCTCGCTCGATCACCTGACAGCCGAGGGCTATGCGGCGTGCGTTTGCCGCAATTGAAGACCTGAGGTGGGAAGACGGCTCCGTCGAGATTCTAGTGCGCTGAACTCAATTCGCTCTTCAGGCGCAGCGACTCCCGCAGCAGAGGCAGCCCCGGGTCAGCATGATCCCAGTGATCCAGAATCTGGTCGAGCGTCGTCCGTGCTCCGGCCAGGTCGCCCTTCTGCTGGAAATTGCGCGCCAGCATGTATTCGGTCTCCATCAGGCGCTGCTGCGGTTCCCATCCCATCGCGTCGGATTCCGGACTGTCCACAAACTGCTGCTCCCACTGCATCGCTTCCGCGGACTTTCCCATTTTTTGATAAATGTAGCCCAGCGACTCGCGCGTCAGTGTCGCCTCGGCAGTTCCGTCCTCAGCGTTCGGGGGGCTCAGATATTCGATAGCCGTCTGGTAGTCTGCGTTCGCAGCTGCCACTTCTGCTTTCAGCAACTGAGCGTAGGTAACCTGGCTTTCCACGCGTTCATTTACCAGCGGCGCCACCTGCGCCAGTATCTTCTTCGCCTTACCCACTGCGCCCGCTCGGGCGTAGGCCTGACCCACCAGCGAGCCGTATTCCACGCGCGGGCCGATGGCATTCAGGTTGTTGGCAATCCGGTCCAGTTGCGCCATCTGCTCCTGTCGGTTTCCCTCGCCCTCTGCGACCACCGCCAGCATGTAGCGGATGCGCGCCGCTGAGAATGGATTGGTCGTCTTTCCCAGGGCCGTCAGCAAACGCTCGTGCGCGCTCGCATACCGTCCGTGATAGAGATCCAGAAAGGCCAGGGAACGTTCTCCATCCGCAAAGTGATCCGGATCGCGTGACTGCGTCAGGAAAATCTGTTCCGCCTTGGCGTCCTGATGATTCTTCACCAGGGTGAACCCGTATTCCAGGTTGATATTCGTCACGGAAAGTTCGTGCGGGTCCAGGTAGAAGGCTTTCTCGTAGGCCTGAATCGATTGCGGCCACCAGCCCAGCATCTTGTACGCGGTAGCCATCTCAATCCACACGCCCGGATCGCTTGGCGTCTCGCGCTGCAGTTCCTGATAGATCTCGAGCGCCTGCCTTTCCTGCCCGTCCAGGCGCAGCTCCCGGGCATAGTTGTAACGAGCGTCCCAGTCGCCGGGATATTCCTCCACGTACGCCTGGTACAGGCGCAATGCATCCGCCACGCGTCCCTGGCTCTCCGCAAACCGCAGCTCGATCCAGGCGCGTTCCCGGCGCGTGGTGCGGGATGAGAGCGCCAGCGCCTTGCGATATTCCGCCTCTCCCTGCGCCGGCTCGTTCATCAAAAAGCTGTACTCCGCGTACCCAAGCGCGGCGTGGGCCATGGCGAAATCCGGATCCGCCGCCACCGCCGCCCGGTACAGTTGCATGGCTGTCGCGATCTGCCCCTGGTTGAAGAACCTTCCCGCGTCGGTATAATCCTCCAGCGCCGTCAGCGACGGCGTTGTTACCTGCGGCAGGGGCGCATGCGATTGCCGAATCGCCAGGCGCGACTCGCCCAGATCGTGCCGGAGGTCGACGGCGATCGCATCGACGGCATCCAGCAGATGATCGCTGTCGCTCGCGCGCTCCGCATAATTGCGCACGGCCACGCCGCTCGTGGGATCGATGAGCTGCGCAGTCACCATCAGCTTCGGCCCCGATCGCCCGATTGCTGGTACCACCAGCGCCCGAATCCCCTGGCGCCTGCAAATCTCCAGCCCCAGCGATGGCGTAATGGGCGAGTCCGTCGGCCGCTCCATCAGCCGCAGCGCATTGCGCTTCTGAGCTGCGGAGTACAGGTTCAGTCGGCCCGACTGTTGAAGGCTCACATCCAGGGCTGTATGCAGCGCCGGCGTGTAATCGGGCCCCGCGATTTGATTCGTAAAGTCCGCGATCAGTACAGGACCCTGATCGCCGTACGACAGCACCGGGCGGGCGTGTGTCAGCCAGTACCATAATCCCAAACCGCCGGCGGCAATCGCGCAGGCCGCCACCAGAGCGCCTATCCGCAATTTGCGTCGCGTGCTCTCCGGAAACCGCGCGGCCGGCTCTGCAGGTTTCCCCGTTACTTCCGCCGGCTCCTCGGCCGCTGACAACCCTGCTCCGCCGGTCGGTTCCACCTGGTCGCTGCCGCTGCCCACCGGCTCTACTTCCGCGAGCAGCCGGTACCCCCGCCCGCGCACCGTCTCGATGTACCGCGGGCTTTGGGAGTCGTCGCCCAGCGCCTCCCGCAGCTTGCGCATCGCGGTATTGAGCCCTTCGTCAAAATCGACAAACGTATCGTTCGGCCACAGCCGCTCCCGCAGCTCCGCCCGGCTGATCACTTCTCCTGGGTGTTCCATCAGCGCGAGCAACAGGCTGTAGGGCTTCTCCTGCAGGCGGATGCGATGACCGTTGCGGGTGAGTTCGCCCGACCGAAGACTCAGTGCGAATGACCCGAAGCGATAGCCCGACACTCGTGGAGAGGTCGCCATAAGGTTGGCCTGGTGGGTCGGACTGAGGAGAGCGCCGCAGCGAAATCCGACTTGAGAGTGCCATAACCATAGCACAGTCCTTGGCTCCCTGTTAGCCAATTTTCGGCTAAATCCAAGCAGAAAAACGGGATTCCTGTTCAGACACAGTTCAGACAGAAGTCAGGTGCAGTCCATTGACCTTTGGTCACCTGGAACCCTACTCTCCGCGCCTGGTCCCGTTTCTCCACTGTAGGTGTCGTGCGGCGGCACAGTTGTTCCCCGCCCCCATGGAAACGTGTGCCTGTTGTCCCGTGTCAGCACGGAGGATCCCACAATGCTCGATCAGCGTGAGCCGGTTACTAAGGCGACCTCGAAGATAGCAAGGTTCGCAATACTTTCCGTTGCAACCCTGTTCTATCTGGCAGCGGCAGCGGTGTCAGCCGCTCAGACCACGGTGAGCCCAACGGCGATTGCGTTCCCTGGTACCGCAGTTGGCGCAACCTCCGCTCCCAGTCCGGTGACCTTCACCAACAAACAGCCCACGGCTCTGACAATCGATGCCATTGCCCCCGCCGGCCCCTTCGCCGTGAGCGCCACGAATTGCCCATTGGCGCCGGCAACGCTCGGTCCAGGGCTGAACTGCACAGTCTCGGTTACCTTTTCCCCAACGGAAGGCGGCTACGCCAGCGGCTCCCTCACCCTCATCGACACCGCGGCCAACAGCCCCAGCATCGTCCCGCTCACGGGCAGCGGAACCGGAGGCCCGACTTCGGTAACCCCCACTACGGTCAACTTCGGAACCGTGCTGCTGAATCAGCCTTCGCCCGCGCATTACGTCACCTTCACCAACAACACGGCGAGCGCCATTACGCTCACCACGCCCGTCGCGACCGGCGATTTTGCGGTTACGGGAGCGTCCACCTGTGGCGCCTCTCTCGCGGCCTCGACAAGTTGCAAAATCTATATGACCCTGACGCCGACCGCGAGCGGTGCGCGTTCGGGAACCCTCTCGATCACCGACAGCGCTGACGCTGCGCCTGTGTTGGTAGCCCTCTCGGGATCAGGTTTGCCCGCGGTCGCGGTATCGACCTCAACGATCGCTTTCGGGCCCGTCGTCGTCAATTCCACCAGCGTCGCCCGCACCTTCCAGCTGACCAACAATCAATCTTCCTCTCTCACGATTAGCTCGGTCACTGGCTTCGCGAATGGCTTCGCGCTCAACACGCCGACCACCACCTGCTCCTTCCCCAACGGCACGCTGGCCGCCAACTCCAGCTGCGCCATTGGCGTCACGCTCACTCCGTCCGCCTCCGGTCCGGCTTCCGCCAATCTCTCCATCGCCGTTTCCGCCCCGAACAGCCCGCTCCAGGTGTCGCTTTCAGGTAACGGGGTTCCTGCAATTTCCGTCTTGCCGCCTGCGCTCTCGTTCGGCAATGTCGCCACTAACACCACCAGCGCGATCCGGATCGTCAAGCTCACGAACAACCAGACGGTGAGTGCCACCATAAGCTCCATCTCCGTGCCGCCCGGCAGCATGTTCGCGGTCAATTCATCCTCAACCTGCCTCAATCCAACGCTGGCGGCCGGCGCCAGTTGCACCGTGGCCGTCGCCTTCGCCCCGACGGCGGCGGGTGCGCAGTCAGATTCGCTCAGCATCGCCTTTGGCGGCGGCCTTCCCGCCCAGTCCGTTGCGCTCAGCGGCGTCGGCCTCGCCGCCGTCACGCTCACTCCCGCCAACCTGACCCTCCCCATCACTACGGTGAGCTCGACAAGCGCGGCAGGTGTCGTCACGCTGACCAATAATCTCGCCTCACCTCTGTCGCTGACCTCCGTCCTCTTCGGTGGACCGTTTGCGCTCGACACCAGCCCAACGAGTGCCACCACCTGCCCGATCTCCGGCGGCGCGGTGGCTGCGGGAGCAACCTGCCTGATCGGTGTGGTCTTCCAGCCGACGGCAACCGGGCACGTATCCGGCCAGATCACCGTCGTGGATACAGCGGCGAACAGCCCCCAGTTCTCCGCGTTGACCGGAACTGGCGTTGGGTCGCTCCTCTATCCATCGCCCGTCAGCTTCGGCAAAGTCGTCCAGAACACCACGACCGCCGTCAAAGTCATCACCCTTACAAACCGTCAGACTGTCACCCTCAACATCACGAGCTTTTCAGTTCCCGCGCCCTACGCGATCGACCCGGGAACGACGACTTGTTCCGCGGGTGTACCCGTCGCTGTGGGCGCGACCTGCGCCATCGGCATCACCATGACGCCGACTGCCGTAGGGCCGGTTCCGGCTTCCTCTCTCACGGTTGTCGACGACGCTCCCACTAGCCCTCAGTCGGACACTCTGAACGGCGTAGGCGTTCTCCCCGTCGCGATCATTCCCGCTGCACTCAACTTTCCCATCGCCGTGGTGAACGAGCCGGTGACCAAAACCGTCACGCTCACCAACAATCAATCGGTCCCGTTGACCATCACGTCGATCGCCGGCTTTACCGGCGGCTATTCCCTGAACACCGCGAATACCACCTGCCCCATGACTCCCCTGGCCCTGGCAGCAGGGGCCAGTTGCACGATCGCCATCAGCCTGGACGCAACCTCAACCGGACCTCTGCCCGGCTCGATCACCATCACCCACAGCGCCGCCAACAGCCCGCAGACCCTGAATCTGACCGCCAACGGTGTTCAGCCTGTGGTCCTCAGTCCTGCGACTTCCAGTTTCCCCGTCCAGTTCCTCGGAGCCACCAGTCCAGCCAACACCGTTACCGTCAAGAACAACCAGAATGTGCCGCTGAATATCGCCTCCGTTCCCATCTCCGGAACGAACAGCAACGATTTCCTCGTTACCAGCGCATGTCCCTCACAGCTGCCCGCGAATTCCAGTTGCTCCCTCTCGGTCACCTTCTCTCCGCTGGCAACGGGAAAGAGAACGGCCACCCTCAACGTCAACGATGACGCCCTGGGCAGCCCGCAAACCGTAACTTTGGGGGGATCGGGGAATGCCCCCCTCCTCGTGTCGCCCACTTCGATTACGAGTTTCAACGCGAATGTTGGTTCCACCAGTCCCTACCGGACCGTCACTCTCACAAACAACACCACCACTTCGGTCACCATCAATTCGTTCCAGTTCAGCGGCGACTTCCAGCAGTCCTCCTCGAGTTGCGGAGCTACGGCCTCCGCGCCACCCCCCTATACCCTGGGGGCGGGAGCCTCATGCTTCGTGACAGTCGTTTTCGCGCCCACCATCGGTGGCACTCGCCCCGGCCAGTTGCAGGTCTATGACAGCGTCCCCACCAGTCCACAGGTCGTGAACCTGTCCGGGAACGGAAATAACCCCCTGACGCTCTCTCCGACCGCTCTGAATTTCAGCGCCCAGAAACTCGGCACTGTCAGTGCGCCGAAGAACATCACTCTCACCAACCACGAATCCCAGCCCGAAACCTTTACGCTTTCGCCGCCGGCGAATTTCAACGCGACCAGCACCTGCGGCAATGGAGCCATCGCCGCTCAATCCACCTGCACGATCTCGATTGCTTTCGCGCCGGCCGCTTCCGCTTCGCAGGGCACCTTATCCGGCAGTCTGAGCGTGGCGAATTCCGCGCCGAACGGCTCGCCCATTTCGATGTCCCTGACAGGGTCGGCCATCACGACCAACCCGCCGGCCGCGGTCGCGGTCGTCTCGCCCGGCGCTGGAGGAGCAGGCACCAGCGTTCCCGTTGTCATTACCGGCAACGGCTGGACGCACTTCAGTTCTTCTTCGGTGATCACTTTTGTAGACACCAACAGCAACTCCATTCCCTCCTCCATTACGATCGCCCCGGGATCGCAGACCGCCGTCGGCCCCAATCAGATCAATGCGACGCTGCAATTAGACAGCAGCGCCATTTTTGGCGCGCGCAACATCAAGATCACGACGCCTCTCAGCGGCGGCGGCACAGAAACTGCCCAGCTGCGCTCAGCCTTCACCATCGCTGACCCAACCAATGTGCACACCATCACCGCCGTCGCGCCTGCCTTCGCTGCACAGGGCCAGACGCTGAACGTTGCGCTCACAGCCACTGGCACGCACTTCGTCCAGGGCACGACCTTCGCGAATTTCGGCGACGGCGTCACGGTGAATCAGCTCACCGTCCTCGATGCCACCGACGCGACGGCCAATATCACCATTAGCAACACCACCCCTGTCGGCTATCGCACCATCACCATGATGACGGGCGGCGAATTTGCCACATCGGTTTCCGGTCCCTCGGGCAATCCGATCTTCCAGATCGGCCCCAACAGCGCGACGTTGCTGAGTATCAGTCCCACCAGCGAACCCCAGGGATGGACCGGCCAGCTCACGCTCACCGCGTCCGGCACGCACTTCCTCCAGGACGCCACCCAGGTATCCATCACTGGCGGTGTGATCGTCGGCGATGTGCAGGTCACCAGCGCGACGACGGCCACTGCGCAGGTCGCCGTGCCTTCCAATGCCGCGATCGGCGTCGATGATGTCACGGTTTCCACCGGCGGCGAGATTGCCAGCCTGCCCGGATCCTTCACCGTCACCGGTGCGACGCCCGGCCTCCTCTCCGTCACGCCGAACTCCGCTGCTCAGGGCCAGTCCGCCAATGTCGTCATCACCGGCAACGCCTATACCGCCTTCAATAGCTGCCCTGGCGGCGTGCTCCTCGCGGATTTCACCGGCGAAATCTCCACCGGCACGATCGTTGTCAACAGCGCGAATCAGGTCACGGTCCCCATCACGGTCAGCCAGAACGCGAACGTTGGCTCCATCACCGCTCGCCTCACCTGCGGTGGCACCGGAGATGCGACCATCTTCCCCTTCACCTTCTCGGTCACAGCCTCCAGCGCCTCAATCGTCAGCGTTACTCCCAGCAGCGTGCCTCAGGGCGGCCAGCTCACCCTTGCGGTCGTCGGCGCCAATACCAACTGGGTGCAGGGAACCACCGTCGCGGCCTTCTATCCGGAGGGCGTCCCCGTTCCCAGCTTCCCCAAGGTCACCATCACCAGTCCCACTACGGCGACCCTGAATATCTCTGTGCCCACGAGCACTCCGCCGGCAACCTACCCGTTCTACATGGCCACCGGTGGCCAGGTGGTCAGCGCCAACGTCACGGTTTACGCCAACACGCCCACGCTCACCATGAGTCCGGCCAACGGCGCGCTTCCCACCAACAACACGCCCAACAGCTTCAGCGTCAGCTTTACCGGCCAGTTCACCCACTTCTCGGGAACCCTGCGCCCGTGACGCTGCCGGTCATCTCCGGCGAGGGCGTCACCCTGTCGAATGTCACCGTCACCAGCCCCGTCAGTGCCACGGGCACCCTCACCATCGTTCCCGGCGCCGCCACCGGATCGCGGCTCGTCACCTTCACCACCGGCGGCGAAATCGTCACCACCAATTTCAATGTCACCAGCACGCCGGTGGGCATCACCTCGATCAGTCCCAGTCACGCGCCGCAAAATGACACGCTCAATGTCACCATCACCGGCCTGAACACGCATTTCCAGGCAGGCACAACGGTTGTTCTGTTCGGCCCGCAGATCACGGTCAACTCCACCACCGTGACCGACGCTACCCATGTCACCGCGAACATCACCACGAATTACCTGCTCAGCGGTAACTCCACGCCCACGCCTCCCGGATACCAGAATGTCTACGTCAATACCGGCGCCGAGCAGGTCATTGGCGGCTTTGGTGTCGATGCTCCTGCCAGTCCCACGCTGGTCAGCGTCAGTCCCAGCAGCGGCGCGCAGGGATCCACGGAAAATGTCACCATCACCGGCTCGCTCACCAACTGGGCCAACGGGTCCACCACCGCCATTCTTGGCGCGGGTGTAACTGTCTCCAACCTCAACATCACCAGCCCCACCACCGCTACCGCGACCATATCCATCTCGCCCACCGCGCCGGTCGGCGGCAACAGCGTCATCATGATGACCGGCCCTGAAGTAGTCAGCGGCACCGGCTTCAGCGTCACGCCCAGCGCGGCGTACATCGCCAGCGTCGAGCCCAACTTCACGTGCTCCGCGAACTTCACGGTCGCCGAGTTCAATTGCACGAACGGCAATGCGCCCACCGGTGTCCCGCAGATCGCCCAACTCCAGACCGCCACTCTCAATATCACGGGTGTCGGAACGCATTGGCTCCAGGGCGACACCATGGCCAGCTTCGGAACCAGCGTTGCCATCGACAACCTCACCGTCACCAGCCCCACCACCGCTACGGTTCAGATCACTGTGCTTTCCTCCGCGTCCGTTGGCTTCACATCGCTGACCATGGTCACCGATGGCGAGACCGTCTCGCTCCAGCAGGCCATCGATATCGAAGAGGGAACTCCAGCCTTACTGGCCATCACGCCCACCGCCGGCGAGCAGGGCGCCACGATGACGTTGCAGGTCCTCGGCCGCTTCACCCACTGGCAAGCCGGCCTCACCACGCTTCAGTTCAACCAGGACATTACCGTCAACTCGATCAACGTCATCGACTCTGACACGCTGACCGCCAACATCACCGTCAGTCCGTGGGCGTACGTTGATACCGGTTCGCCCTGCGGCCACGTCCTCACCGTGACCACCGGCTCCGAGCAGGTCAACACCGCCTCCATCAACGACAATTACTGCGTTACCCAGGGCGCTGCGCAAATCAACTCTGTTTCGCCGCTTTCCACGCCGCAGGGTTCCACCCTCCCCATCACGATCACCGGCTCCGACACGCATTTCATCGCCGGCGTCACCACCGTCAGCTTCGGCGACGGGAACTTCCAGGTCGGCGAGATCACCGTCAACAGCCCGACTTCGCTCACCGTCTCCGTTGCGGTCACCACTTCGGCCAGCACCGGATTCAAGACGGTCACGGTCCAGACCTATGGCGAGGTCGCTTCGCAGCAGTACTCGTTCACTGTGAATCCCGGCGTCGCCACGCTCAACGAAGCCATCCCGAATCAGGCCGAGCAGGGCACGCAGAACCTGAACGTCCAGCTCGTCGGCCAGTACTCGCATTTCAACTCCAGCAGTACCGCCACCTTCGGCCCCGGAATCACGGTGAACAGCGTCAGCTTTACCGACGCCACCGATCTGATGGCCAACATCACCATCGACCCCCTGGCCTACACCGGCACCAACACCGTCACCGTGGATTCTCCAGGCGTTTCCTGCGCCTATCAACCCGACGTTCCCAGGGATAACGTGACCTATGTGGGCTGCACGCCCGGCGATCCCAGCGGCACCGGCCACGAGATCGTCAGCGCCAGCATCTTCAGCATCATTCCCGGCCCGGCCATCATTACTCAGGTTGCGCCTGCCACCGGCAACCAGGGTCAGGAAGTCGTCTTCAATATCACCGGCTCGAACACCCACTGGTCGCAGAACATCACCCAGTTCTACATTGCCGGAGGCGGCGGCGATCTCACCATCCACTCGGTGATCATCAACAGCCCCACCAGCGCCACGGTAGACATGAGCATCTCCAACACCGCCGGCCTGGGAACGCGATCCGTCTACATGATTACCGCGGGCGAATCGCTCGTGGACAGCGGCGCTTTTGTCATCACCGGCGGCATCCCCGTCATCACCTATTTGTCGCCCAACAGCGCGTTGCAGGGGACCAGTGGCCTTGAGGTCACCATCAACGGCCTCTACACGCAGTGGGATCCGTCCGACACTGCTGCGCCCAGCTTCGGTCCCGGTGTCACCGTCAACTCGTATCAGATCGACAACGCCGCTGAAATTGAAGCCGTCGTCAGCGTCGATCCTTCCGCGCAGCCCGGCTACCGCACCGTCGTCGTCCAGACCGGCACCGGCCCCGGCGCGCAGTTCCTCACCTCCAACTTCCAGGTGACCGCGCCCGCGCCGCCGCCTACGCCGTATCTCTCCTACTTCTGGCCTTCCCAGGGCTTGCCCGGCCAGACCTTCGACATTCACTTCAGCGGTTCCTACACGCACTGGGATGACACCACGACCGCGACCTTCGGCACCGGCATCCAGGTCAACACCTTCCAGATCACCGGACCGGACAGCGCGATCGCCAACATCACCATCACCGCGACGTCGGCCCAGACCAACCCCATCACCTTCACCACTACGTCCGATTCCGAGGTCGAGCAGGTCAACTTCAACGTCGTGGTGGCGCAGCCCACGCTCAGCATCGTCGATCCCGGCAGCGGCATGCAGGGCGGCCAGAACATCACCGTCAACATCCTCGGCCAGTACACCACCTTCGATAACACCACCGTGTTCAACTTCGGTCCTGGGATCACCGTCAACAGCACCACGATCATCGGCCCCACCATCGCCACCGCCAACATCAGCATCGACCAGCTCGCGACCCTGGGCGGCCGCGCCGTCACCGCCACCACCGGAGGCCAGACCGTCGGCGGAGCCGGCTTCAGCGTGACGCCGAGTCTCGCTCAAATCGCCGCCGTCACCCCCAACACCACGCTCCAGGGCCAGACGATCACGGTCGATGTCGCCGGGCAGAACACGCACTGGAACGGGTCCACCTTCTTCCAGTTCGGCTCCGGCATCGTGGTCACCAACACCGTGATCAACAGCGAAACCGATGCTACCCTGACGCTCGCGATTCCAGCGTATGCACCCATCGGCGCCACCAGCGCCACGGCGACAACCCTGGGTGAAATCGCCAGCCTCAACCACGCCTTCGTCGTGCAACCCGGTACGCCGCTGCTTCTGTCCACCGGCCCCGGCTCCGTCCAGCAACAGGGCGCCGCGGTCTTCACGATTCTGGGCCAGGCCACCTCATGGAACCAGGCCAACCCGCCTGTAGTCAGCTACGGTACCGGCATCGACATCGGCGCCGTCACCGTCACGTCGCCGACTTCGCTCACCGTGCAGGGAGCAGTCGAAGCCCTCACTCCAACCGGCTATCGCAATCTCACCGTCAGCACCGGCATCCAGACGCTGAGCATCGCTAACGCCGTCTATGTCGCCCCCGGACCTGCGGTTGTAAACAGCGTCTCGCCCTCCACCGCGGGCCAGGCCGCCACGCTGAATGTGAACATCTCCGGGATCAACACCAACTGGCAGTCCGGAACCACGCAGCTCACCTTCCCAGGCGTCCAGATCAACTCCTTCAGCGTCACGTCGCCCAACACGGCCACGGCCAACATCACCGTCTCGCAGTACGCCACTCCAGGTCTGGTCAACGTCACCATGACGACTCTGGGCGAGGTGGCCACCAAAACCAACGCCTTCGAAATCACCCAAACCCAGCCGGAAATGATTTACATCAACGCGGCCAGCGCCATGCTGGGTCAGACGGAAACCGTTACCATCACCGCGCTCAATACCGACTTCGGCGGAGCCGGCACCAACACCACCGCGAGCTTCGGCCCCGGCATCACCGTCAATACCGTCACGCCTCTCAGCACGACCCAGCTTCAGGTCAACCTGACCGTGGATCCCACGGCCGCGCTTGGCTATCGCAACGTCGCCATCACCACCACGGGCGCTCCCTCCGGAACCCAGGTCATCACCAGTTCCAGCCTGTTCCAGGTGGTTGCCGGTCCTGCGGCCCTTGCCAACCTCACCCCCTCCGGCGGCGGTCAGGGTCAGTCTGTCAATGTTCTCGTCACCGGCAGCCAGACCAACTTCGCCAGCGGTGTCACCACCGCTTCCTTCGGCGGCGGCATTCAGGTCACCGGCATCAGCGTGACCGACCTCACCCACGCCCAGGTCACCGTGTCGATTCCACCTTCCACGTCCATCGGCGCGTATAACGTCAGCCTCATCACCGGCGGCGAGGTCGCGACCATCCTCGGCGGCTTCACGGTCAACGCAGGCAGCGCGAAGCTCACCAGCGTCAATCCGCCCACCGGCACTCAGGGCGCGAATAACCTCAACGTCACCCTCACCGGCCAGTTCACCAACTTCGTCAATGGCACCAGTGTGGCCAATTTCGGCTCCGGAATCACCGTCAACAGTACGACTGTGTCCAATGCCACCACCGCGGTCGCCAATATCACCATCAGTCCCACCGCGTCGCTCGGCTCGCGCTCGGTCCAGGTATCCACCAACTCTGAAGTCGCCACCATCACCGGTGGCTTCACGGTCCTCGCCGGCGTGCCCGCGTTGACCATGGCATCGCCCGGCACCGCTCAGGCCGGCGCTACCGTCAACGTAGTCGTTGACGGTGCCTTCACCGACTTCCAGCAGGGCGTCACCACCGCCAGCTTCGGCGGCGGCGTCACGGTGAACTTCATCACCGTTGCCAGCCCCACGCAATTGACGGCCAATGTCACGGTGGCCTCCAACGCTTCGGTGGGCAGCCGCGATATCACCATCACCACCAACTCGCAGAATGTGACCCTCAGTGCCGGCTTCTCCGTGACGCCAGGCACGCCGGTCATCACCCAAATCAACCCCAACATCGGCAATCCCGGCCAGACTCTCAATGTCACCGTCTATGGCCAGTACACCAACTGGGTCAACGGCACCACCACCGCCAGCTTCGGCCCCAACATCACGGTCAATACCGTCACGGTCAACAATCCTTCCAACCTCACGGCCAACATCACCATCGGAGCAGCCGCGCCGCTGGGACCTGCGGATGTCACGACCACGACCAACAGTGAAGTAGAGACCGTCTCCGGTGGCTTCACCATCCAGGCTGCCACCATCCCGGCCCCGTCATTGCTCTCGCTCAGCCCTGGCGCCAATGCCGGTGGCATGCCCATCAACAGCAGCATCATCGCGGTCTTCAGTCAGCCGATGAACCGCACCACCATCAATTCCAGCACCGTACTCGTGAACCTGGTCAGCAATCCTGGTGGCTGGGTCGCCGTCCCCGGCACCATCACCGTCGATGCCAGCGGCCGCGTGATGACCTTCACGCCCAACTCGCTGCTTGCGGTCAACTCGCAGTACTACTTCAACCTCACCAACGGCATCAAGGACGCAACCGGAAACACCTTCAACAGCTACGGCGTGTATCTCTACACGACGGACGCCGCCAACACGACAGCGCCCACAGTCCTCGCCGCCAATCCGCCCGCGAACAGCACCGTCGGCACCAATGTCTCCATCGTGCTCCAGTTCACTGCTGACATGAACCAGTCCACCGCAAGCGGGCTGACCCTCATGCAGGGCAGCAATCCGGTCGCTGGCACTTATAGCTGGAACAGCAATCCCACCTGCTGCTGGGGCCCTGGAACGGTCGTTACCTTCACGCCGTCCGCGCCGCTCGCACCCAGCACCACCTACACCGTTGCCTACGGCGCGACGCTCACCGATACCGCCGGAAACGCCCTCACGCCCGGCTCATTCACCTTCACCACCGGCAGCACGCCGGATACCGCGCAGAACTACACCGCGACCAACTTCAACGGTCAGGGCAACATCGGAACCAACTTCGCCCCCAGCGTCACCTACTCCAAGCCCATCAACCCGATCGATATCAACACCGGCACGCTGCTCCTGTACAACGCCGACAGCGGCAAGTACATCCAGGCCAACGTTTCCCTCGCCCCCAACGGCCTCAGCGCAACTTTCACCCCCTCGGTGCCTCTGCTGCCCGACACCTACTACCACCTCCACCAGGCCTGGGGCTACTACGACGTCGACGGCAATTATCTGAATGGCATCAACGCCTACTTCACCACCGGCGCGGGCACTGACACCACGCCGCCTCAGGTGTCGTACGTCTCCCCGGCCGACACCGCTACCGCCATCCCGCTGAACACCCAGATTGTGGTGAAGTTCAGCTCGCCCATCAATCCGAGCATCGTCAACGTGATCCAGGTCACGCCTTCGGGCGGATCGCCGATCGCCGGCACGCCTTCGCTCGCCAGCGACCTCGTCACCCTTACCTTCGCGCCGACTTCAGCCCTGCGAGCAGCACGCTGTACACCGTTCAGGTCAGCGGCTACAGCGACTTGGTCGGCAACTCCGGACCAACCTTCACCAGCAGCTTCACCACGGCGTCGACGGCCGTCCTGATCAACGTGTCCACCGGCTTCGATGCCTCCGGCAACCTGATCACCGCTGGCGACACCATGGATCGCGCACTGGACCTACTACCCGACCGCAGGACCATCCGGCGAGCACCGGCTTCCAGTATCCCGGCACGCAGCCGCTCAAGGTCGTGTCGCCCTCCAATGCCGACTGGTACGGCGGATGGGTTGCGAATGGCCCGAACTCGTCACTGGATCGCCATCAATCCCGACAGCGCGTCCGGCAACACGTTTGGCTTCTACTCCACCACTTTCAACCTCTCCAATCCGCTGCCCGCTGGGCACCTCTGCCTGGTCGGCGCCTGGAGCCATGACGACAACGGCCTGCTCGCCATCAACGGAACCGCCATTATGGGCAACATCAGCGGTACACCGGCAGCTCGCTGTGCCTCTCAACATCGACATCACCAGCTATGTCACGCCGGGAACCAACTACCTCTCTTCGGATTGGGTTCGACCGACAACCACCTCGAAGGTCTATCTCCGCGGAACCATCGAAACCTGCGGCGCCAGCCTGACCGGCGGTCTGTACTCTCACCAATGCCGTTCCGGCCAACAACGCCACCAGCGTTTCCACCGCCACCAACATCACGCTCACCTTCAACAACCCGCTCGATCCGGCTCACGGTGAACTCCACCACTCTGCCGGTCATGGTTGGCTGGAACAGCAACCAGGAGATCGCCGGCAATTACCAGGTGAACGGCAACGTCGTGACCTTCACGCCGGACACGCCGTTCCCGACCAGACACGCAATATCTGGGTGGCGCCTGCAACGGCCCGCTCGATCTGGCCGGAGACACCGCCGCGCAGCTGCTATACGCAGCTCACCAACTTCACTACCGGCAGCACGGCCACGGCCGCCACCAGCGCCTTCCAGGTCATCGCCTTCACGCCGTCGGCCCAACGCGACCAATGTCGGACTGCGCGCGCCCGTTGTGGCCACCTTCAACCGCTCCTTCAACTCCAGGCACGATCAACCCGTCCGGCGCCTCCGACTTCGCCCTCTTCGCCGGCGATTCGCAGAGCCCGTGGTGCGCCGGCGGCAGCTATTAGCCACTCGCAGGACGATACGACCATCCAGTTCAACTGCTACCCGCTGCCGTCCAGCACGCCACATGACCGCGTTCCTGAACAGCAGCCTGCAGGATTGGCACGGCAACGCGCTGACGCACTTCACCAGCCAGTTCACCACCACCTCACTACGATTCGAATACCAACGGCTCGATCATCACCACCCGGCCGGGCAACGGCGCCAGCGGCGTCGATCCCAATCTGCCGATCATCCTCTACTTCCAACCTGCCCATCAACGCCTCCACGGCCAGCGGCGGCATCGAGGTGGCGCAGAACAACGTGGCCGTTCCCGGCACGGTGCAGGTGCTGGATAACGGCTACACGCTGGAGTTCACTCCCAGCTCGCCCTGGACTCCGGGCGCGCTCATCCAGTGGTGGACCACCGGCAGCCTGTCCGATACCACTTACAACACGCCCATCAACGGCGCCTCCGGCTACTTCTACACCGCCGCCAGCACCGCCACGCTCGACGCCCACCGTGCAGGTCGCCTCTCCGCCCGCCTACACCACCCCGTGCCGCTCAGAACACGGTCTTCGACGTGCAGTTCAACACGCCGCTGAATCCGAGCGCGACGCATCACCTGCCCGAGCAACAGTCTATCTCTATGACCAACGGCTACAGCGGCCTGTATCATTGCCGGTGACCTACTCCAGCCGCAGCCCAACGAGGTGCGCATGGTGCCCACGAGCGCATCTGCCCGCCAACCACTTACATCTACGTTGCAGATCACCACCGGCCTGCAAAGCACCACCAGTGTGCCTGCCACCTCCACCACTGGTATGAGTACACCGGCACGACCGTCGACACCACGCTGCCCGTGGTCACCAGCGCGGTGCCGTACAACGGCGCCACCAATGTGGGCGTCAACGTTGCGCCGGGCGTGATCTTCAGCAAGTCGATCGACCCGGTCAGCGTCAACGCCAACACCTTCCAGGTGACCAATGGCGGCACGCCGCTGGCGGGCACCTACTGGTTCAACTCCAGCGACACCCGCGTCGAGTTTGTGCCCAACGCGCCGCTGCCGGCCAACACCAACCTGACCATGAGCCTCAACGGCGTCACTCGACCGCGTGGGCAACCCGGTCACCTTCAGCTCCACCTTCACGACCGGGCCCAGGTCCCGATTTCACCGCGCCAACCGTCGTCTGGACCAGCGTTGCCAGCAATGAGCAGCGTCCCCACCAACTCCACCATCACGGTTCAGTTCAGCGAGTCGATGGACGTCTACCACCTTCAGCCCCAGCCAGCAGCCTCAGCGCATCTACGACACGCTGCTGGGCGTCCACGATTCCCGCCACGCTCTCCTGGAGCAGCGACCAGTCGGTGGCCTATCTGACTCCAACCTCGCCGCTGGCCGCCGGCCGCCAGTACTACTTCTACGTCAACACCGGCACGGACCTGGCGGGCAACCAGGTAAGTGGCATCTGTCACCACCTTCTACGCCGAATTCACCAGCGCCTCCACCGCGCCCACGGTCATCAACTTCAATCCGCTCCCCGGCGCCACCGGCCTGGGCACCAACGCGATCATCGAAGCGCAGTTCAGCGGCGCCCATCGATCCCACCACCCTCTCCGGCGTCACGCTGTCCATCGGCGGCTCGACCGGTACCCACCTCGCCCGTGCTCGAGCGCGGGCAACACGGTTCTGCAGCTCGTTCCCCAGACTGCCTCTGACCGCCAACACCATCTACACCATGACCGATCGCGGGCGTGAAGGATCCGGCCGGCAACCCTGTTCCCACCGTGACCAACAGCTTTCACCACCGGCCCCACCTACGACATCAATGCGCCGTCGGTGGTCAATTCACGATCCGCCGAACTATGCCACCGTCGGCACCAACGTGATCCCGAAGACTCATCTTCAACAAGCCGCTGAACCCGCTCACGGTCAACAACAGCACCTTCCGGATGTACCTGAACGACACTGGCCAGTGGATTCCGCTCACGGTCACCCAGTCCGCCGACGGTCTCACCGTCACGTTGACAGCCGCAGCTCCCGCTGCTGCCCGACACGCTGTATCACTACCAGGTCTGCTGCAGCTATCAGGACCAGGACGGCAATAACGGCAACCAGGCCGACCTCTACTTCCACACCGGTACCGGCAGCGTCACGACTGCTCCCACGGTCACGCTCAGCCCAGCCGACGGATCCACGGGCGTCCCGCTGAACAGCAAGGTCATCGCCGTCTCCAGTGCGCCCATCGATGTCACCAGCTGGAATCAAAACTCGCTCCAGCTTCGCGACAGCTCCAACAACCCCGTCGCCGGCGTCGTGGCCATGCTCGACAGCCAGACGCTCAGCTTCACGCCAACCATGTCTTCGGCAGCCGGCACTTATCTCGGTTGCTACGCCGATAACGGCAACCGCGTCCTCAACGGCTTCAGCTTCAGCAGCAACTACATGACCGTCGAAGGGTGCGTCGCCGCCTGCGGCTCTCGCGGCTACTCCTATGCCGGCGCTCAGGATGGCAGTCAGTGCTTCTGCGGCAGCGGAGCCTATACCACTCTGGGCCAAAGCACGGCATGCACCCTGCCATGCAATGGCAACTCCGGTGAGACCTGCGGCGGCGGCTATGCCAACAGCGTCTACACGGCCCAGGCGAATGCTGAGCCGGCCAATCTGTCTCCGAGTGCCACCTATACGGCAAAAGTCTCCGGCTTTACCGATACCAGCGGCAATTCGGTTACCCCCGCATCTGCCTCGTTCACCACGTCCACCAGTGCTGCGACTGACGGCCTCTTCCTGGCCAGCACCAACATCCCGAATAACGCCACCGATGTGTCTGCTACGCAGCCCATCGTCCTCACCTTCAGCCAGATCCTCAACCCGACCACGGTCAACAGCAGCACGCTGAAGGTGATGAATACCTGGAACAGCAACCTTGGCATCGCCGGAACCTACACCGTTGTCGGTGACCAGGTCACGTTCACGCCCGCCACTCCATACCCCGCTGGAGCCACCATCACCGTCGGCGAGTGCGGCGGCCCAACCGATGTCCTGGGCGAAGAGTATCTGGCCGGCTCCTGCTACGGCGTCGAGTTGCTCTCCTTCACCGTCACCACCGGCACGCCTGATACTTCCGCTCCTCAGGTGGTCCTGGTGCAGCCGCCCGATCTCGCCACGAATGTCGGCCTCAACCAGCCGGTCTCCGTCACCTTCAACAAATCCATCTCCCCAGGCAGCGCTGGCGGACTCAACACCCTCCTCTTTGCCGGTGAGGACCTTCAGACCAACGGCAGTGTCACCTGGTCGGCCGATAACCGTACCATGACCTTCAACGTCGGTGCCCTCTACAACGGCACTAACTACACCATCGCTCTGCCTGCCGGCGGCGTCAGCGACATGTCGGGTAATACTCTGGCGAGCGACTTCATCAGCACCTTCAGCACCCTCGTCGATCCTCCCAACAGCAACGGCAGTGTCATCGGCAGCGCCCCCGGCAACGCTGCCTCCGGCGTCCCCACCAACTCCTGGCTCACGCTGTATCTCAACCGCCAGGTGGATACCACTACCTTGTCGGGCAACCTCAATGTCACGGTGAACGGTCAGCTCATCACTGGCACCACCACGTCCGCGGCCGGTGGCTACGAAGTCCAGTTCCAGCCCGGCACTCCGTTCCCGAACGGTGCTGTCGTGCAGTGGTTCTTCTCCAACGTGCGCGACACGTTAGGTAACTACTTCAACAGCGCCAGCAATTCCTTCAGCACGGTCACCGCCCCCGTCGACCCATCCACCGCGCAACCCACCATCGTCTCGGTCAGCCCAGGTTGCTGCGGTTCGGCGAATGTCCCCCCCAACACCGAGATCGATGTCCAGTACAGTCAGCCCATCGACGCCACCACTCTGGCCGGCAACCTCTATCTGAACAGCGGACCCGCGACCTCGTTCAATCTGTCGCTCGTTTCGCCGACGGTCGTCCGCCTGGTCCCAACCGCGCCCCTCAACCCATCCACCTTCTATGGCTTCTGCACGAACGGCAACATCAAGGGCACAAACGGTGTCGCCGCTCAGTCCAGCTGCTGGCTCACGTACTTCACCACCACAACCAGCTCGGATACGACGCCCGGCTCCATCACCCTCGGACCGCCCAACGGCGTCATCAACGTGGGCACCAACGCCTACATCCGCGTTCAGTTCTCCAAGCCCGCTGACCGAACCACAGTCAACTCCACCACCGTTCAGGTGATGAACGGCAGCAACGTCATCCCCGGAACCATCTCCTACAACTACAGCGGCGCTGACCTGGTCGGTGTCAACTTCTACCCGCTCAACTCGCTCCCGCCGTCCACCCAAATCACGGTCACCGCTTCCGGCATCCTCGACTACGCCGGCAACACGTTTGGCACGGCCACGTCGCAGTTCACCACCGGAGCAACGCCGGACTACACCAATCCGAACGTCTCCTTTGACTTCCCGTATAACACCAGCGGCATCGGCACCAATGCCATCTTCACGTGCCGTTACACCGAGCCCATGGATCCCAGCACCATCACCTCCGGCGGCACTTATGTCTGGAGTTATGGCGCCAACTCCAGGGTTCCGATCACTTACAGCTACTCTGCGGACATGATGTCGGCCACCATGACGCCAACGTCGCCGCTGACGCCCAGCGCGGAGTTCAATTACACCTGCAACAGTGCCCTCGATCTCACCGGCAACTCGCAGAACAACGGCGGCAGCTATCTCTTCTACACCGGCCCCGGTACCGTCACCACCGGGCCGTCGCTGGTTCAGGCCAATCCACCCAACAACTTCACCGGCGTGGCCCTCAATACCAACTACGGTCCCTTCAGCCTCGGCACCAGCCTTGGACTGCTCTTCAGCGAGCCCGTCTCCAACAACTCGCTCTCCGGCATCACCCTCACGCCGCAGGGAGGCTCTCCTCTGGCCATCAATCCGGTACCGGAGATTGGCAACACCGCCGTCATGGTGCAGTTGCCGTATGCCCTCTCGCCCAACACCACCTACACTTACAGTGTCTCCGGCGTCACCGACTACAACGGGAACGCCATGACTCCGGTTACCAGTTCCTTTACCACCGGCGCCACGTACGACTTTACGAATCCCACCCTCGTCTCCACCAACCCCGCCAACAGCGCCACCAGCGTGCCCGACAACACGTCTTCGCTGACGGTTACCTTCAGCGAGCCGATGAACCCGATGCTCGTCGACTCCAGCCACGTGTACCTGCGCCTCCACAACACGCAGGCCACCGTGCCCACCACATTCACCATCTCGTCCGACCTGACGACGATCACCCTCACCCCGACGGCCCCGCTCGCCGCCTCCACCATCTATGACATCGTCACCTCCAGTCCCAACTGGTACATGACCGACATCGCCGGCAACCCGTACTACCCGTCCGGTGTTGTCGCCACCTTCACCACGCAGTAGCGCGCGCACCCGGCCGCGGGCAGCTTCTTTGCCCGCGGCCCAGAGCGCCCCAGCCACCGCTGCAGATCGGCTGTTCGAGCGCAATGCGGCCCGGTTAACGCAACGGGAAAACAGGGGAGAAACTCTTTACCGGGAGATTTGGTAGCGCCATCGGGGATCGAACTTGAGCCGCATTGCGGGCGTCTGAGCCCGCAGGCGAAATCCCGAGCGAAGCGCAGCGGAGCCGAGGGACCTCTTCCGGCACAGGTTTCAATTGAGGTTTGGTAGCGCCATCGGGGATCGAACTTGAGCCGCATTGCGGGCGTCTGAGCCCGCAGGCGAAATCCCGAGCGAAGCGCAGCGGAGCCGAGGGACCTCTTCCGGCACAGGTTTCAATCGAGGTTTGGTAGCGCCATCGGGGATCGAACCCGAACTCTCCGCCTTGAGAGGGCGGCGTGTTAACCAATTACACCATGGCGCCGTTCGGCAGGACTCAGAGCCCAGACCTCCAGGCTCACAAGGAACCGCAGAGAAGCGGCCTTTTCCAATATATCAGCACTCAGCGCTGCGGCCATCCGCCCGCTGGCTAACCGCTGGCCGCTAACCGCCCCACCCCTGACAGTAGACTGTTCCCATGCGCATCTGGGTGGCGGCTATCGGCTCGCGTCCGCGCGAAGGTTTTAGTGACCTCGCCCGCATGTATCTGGATCGCGCCGCCGCGCTGCTGCCCGGCAGCGGCGGAAAGGGCGCACGGCCCGCCATCGAAGCGCCGCTCTTCCGGACCGAAGCCGCTCTCTGGGCAGCCCTCGAGCGCGAGCGCTCCAGAACTGCGCCGTTGATCGTTCAACTCGACGAACACGGCAAGCAGATGGACTCCGCACAATTTGCCGCGTGGCTGGGCAGGGAACTCGATGGCGGGCGTCAACTCATCGTCCTGGCCATCGGCCCCGCGGATGGATGGTCCAGCCGGCCGCCGGAGGCCACGCGCCTCTCGCTCGGTCCCATGACCATGGCCCACGAGCTCGCGCGGGTCGTCCTCTGCGAGCAGCTCTATCGCGCCTTCACCATTTTGAAGGGACATCCATATCATCGAGGCAGCGCTCACGGTTAGCGCCTGGGGGGGGAAGTGGCGGAAACGCGCAAGGGATTGATCCTGATCAACACCGGTTCAGGCAAAGGCAAAACCACCGCGGCCATGGGCACGGCGCTGCGCGCGGTCGGCAACGGCATGCGCGTGCTCATGCTGCAGTTCCTCAAGGGCTCCTGGCATTACGGCGAGCTCGACGCGGCGAAGGCTTTTGGCGAACGCTTCGTCATGCGCCAGATGGGCCGCGGCTTTGTGAAGATCGGCGGCGCGGAGACAGATCCCGAAGACGTGCACCTCGTCCAGGCCGCCTGGGAAGAGGCTCGCGAGGCGATCCTCTCCGGCGAATGGGACCTCGTCGTGCTGGACGAAATCAACTACGCCATCGGTTACGGCATGCTCGATCCCGCGCAGGTCGTCGACACGCTGAAGGCTCGGCCTGAGATGGTCCACGTCATCCTCACCGGACGCAACGCCCATCCGTCGCTCGTCGAAATTGCCGACACCGTGACCGAAATGCGCCAGGTAAAGCACGCTTACGAGCAGGGCGTGCTGGCGCAGCGCGGCATCGAGTACTGAGAGGAAGCGATGAGCATTCGGACGGTAAGCACTCGCGAGGTCTACCGCAATCCCTGGCTGCGCGTCCGCGAGGACGCAATCGAGCGCACCGGCGGCAAGCCCGGCATTTACGGCGTCGTGGAGAAAGACGATTGCGCGGTGATCTTGCCCATCGAGGCCGATTCCGTCTATCTCGTGGAGCAGTTCCGCTACACCATCCAGCAGCGCGCGCTCGAGCTGCCGCAGGGCGGTTGGGAAACCGCCAACGTGGATCCCGAAGAGCTGGCCCGCGGCGAGCTGCGCGAAGAAACCGGCCTCGTCGCCGAGCGCATGACGTTTCTCGGCACGCTATGGATCGCCTACGGCTTCGCGCGCCAAAAGCAGCATGTCTTCCTGGCCACAGGCCTGCGCATGGATTCCGCCGACCCCGATCCGGAAGAGCACGACCTGGTCGTTCGGCGCGACACCATCCCCGACTTCGAGCGGATGATCCTCGATGGCCGCATTCAGGACGCCTGCACCATCGCAGCGTGGGGTCTCTACCGCCTCTGGAAAGAGCGCCAAAAAAGCTGACCCCGCCGAAGCGGGGTCATGCACCTGGCTACCGGCTACTGGCTACCGGCTACCGGCTGCTCAAAAACTAAACGCCGCCTCCAGGAAGATATTCCGGTTGCCCGCCGTTGACCGGCTGAAGAACCCGCCTGCCAGCGTCCTGGACTGCCCAAAGTATTGCGTGTTGTAGGTGGTGGAGTTCGTCGCTGGATCGAAATGCGCGTTCAGCGATCCGTCCGGTGTGCCCAGGTTCTCGTGGTTCAGGATGTTCGTTCCCCACGCAGACAAAGTCAGGTTGTATTTCCGGTTGACGCCCTGGTTCATCGGTCCAGGTCCGCCGCGAGTGCCGCTCAGGCCGCCACCGCCCAGGCCGCGCGGTCCGCCATGCCAGCCTCCACCGCCGCCGCCTTCGCCTTTCACCACCGGCCCAATGCCAAACACCTTCGACAGCCTCATGTTTACCGCGACGTTCGACGGTCCGGTGCCCACGCCGTACGGAATGATCTTCTCCGTGGTGCCGAAAGGATTCGTGTCCAGACAGCCAAACTCCGGCGTGTTCACCGCATAGGGTTCGCTGCAATTCGCTGCATACGTCGGCCGCGCATTGAACTGATTGTTGCCGGTGAGATCGTTGCCGATTGTAACGTTGTAGGGTGTTCCCGAATTCGCGCTCAGCATCGGCGAGGCCGAGATCTTCCACGGCAGATTGAAATTCCCGAATAGCATAAAGCGGTTCGCGATGTCGAACGTCGTCCGCCCATAGTCGAGTCCCGGATCGCTCGACACCGACGGCACTGACCCCACGCCGCTGGTATCGCCCTTCGCGTTGCTGTACGTGTAGCTGCTGAACACGCTGAACTTCCGGTACATGGCGCGGACCGTCACCATCACCTGGCTTTCCTTGTAGAACCCGCCTGACTGGTACTGTAGGTTATTCGTCGTGGGCGGCGCCACCGGAGTGACAGGATAGATGTCCTGCTGCGCGTCCGACAGCGGGTATCCGTTCAGCGCCGCGCTCACGTTATCCGTGAAGAACTGGTGGACGCCCTGCGAAAAAATGTAGGTGACGTTGCCGGTCATGCTCTTCGTCAACTGTTGATCGACGCCCCCGGCTGCTTCCATATCCAGCGCCGCATGGAAACGCGGTGCGATCGTGTATACCGTCGGCGCTTCCACGCCGGTCCCGGTCCCGTTCGAGATCTTGTACGTCGTGTACTGGTAGAAGGGAATCTGCGGATTGCCGCTGCCAGACGTCCAGCTCTGAATGTACTGCTGCTGGTTCGTGCCGTTGTCGTGGATCGTCTGGATCACGTACGGAGTCTGGCCGCCGAATCCATTCGGAACCGTGAACCGGTTGAAGAACCATCCGTACCCCGCGCGCACGACCGTCTTTGCCGGCTTGTTGCCGTGGCCCAGAGCATACGCGACCATGACTCGCGGCGCGAAGTCGCTCTTGTCGCTGATGTAATTCTGCGTCTCCCAGCGCAGCCCATAGCTGAAGGTAAGGCGCGGGCTCACCTTCCAGTCGTCCTGGTAAAACAGCGCCGCGTCGAACAGCGTTGCCTGTGCCACCGGATTCACCACATTCGTGTACGTGTACTCCGAAGGTTGGCAGCTTGCCGGCGCCGGCGAGTTCGTCGGTGTGCTCGAGTAGCAGCTCGCAAACGCGTTCACGCTGCTGAAGGTATAGGACCCGTTGCTGCCGCTGCTGGTCGAGTCCCAGTCGCGGTTCACTCGCGCCCAGCCGCCATAAGTCAGCGAGTGCGCGCCCATCACGCCGGAGAAGTAGTTCTGCAACTCGTAATGGCTCAGGCGATCCAGCACGCTCTGCTCGTTGTTGCCGCCGCCCGTCACCGTCTGCAGCACGCTGTACGAGGGCAGATTCGACACCGCCGCGTCCGACGAGTAGTCGCGTTCGTATTCGAACCGGATGTCATCCACCAGGTTCTTCGACAGCACCAGGCTGTCCGAAATCTGGATCTCGTTGGAGTGCCCATTGCTGTTGGTCGCCTGCGTTGGCAGCACGTAAGCGCTGCTGCCCAGCGAGTTCTTGCTCACGTCGCGGGAGTAGTCGTAGCGGGCAGTCAGCGTATTGTTCTGCCCCAGCTGGAAATCAAAGCGCGGGCTGATGTCCATCCGGCTCACCGGATATCCATAGGCCTCGTTCAGCGAAGTCCACGACGCTTTTCCAGTGATCGGATCGACCACGACTGTGCCCGGATCCGCCGCCAGCAGAACGTTCTCGTTCTGCTGTTTCATCCCGAATCCGCTCACAAAGTAAGTCGTGCCCTTTGTCAGCGGTCCCCCGATCGATCCGTGCATGAACCATGTGTAATAGGGCGGCTCCGTCTGGTTCACCAGCAGTGGATTCTGCGTATTGAACGACGAATAATTCCCCGACGTGTGCACTTCGCCATGCACCTGTCCGGTCCCTGGCTTGGTGAAGATCTCGATGCGGCCATACCCCAGCCGGTCGTACTCCGCTGAGAACGGATTCCGGTTGATGCGGATTTCCCGGATCGCCGACTTCGGCGGCAATTGGCCGCCTGTGAATCCGTCAATGTAAATCTCGCCGCCGTTCGGCCCTGCCGAAGGGCCCGCCAGCGCCTGCAATTCGTTCTGCAATTCGTCGGGATCATCCGAAAGCGAGTTCAGATCGCTGCCCTCGATCACCAGCGCGCTCGCGTTGTTGTCCGGATTGGTGCTGATGGTTGTGTTCTCCGCGTGTACCTGCACCTGCTGCTGCTGTACCTGAATCTGCAGCGTCGGGCTCACCGCGTGCGTTTGCCCCGCGGCCACCGTGATGCTCGGCGCGCTGTACTCGGCGAATCCCTCCGCCGTCACCCAGATGCTGTAACGCCCCGCTGGCAAACCGGTGATCGAGTAATTGCCCGCCGCGTCGGAGACAGCTTTCCCCACCACGTTGCCTGCGCCGTTGCGTACCACCACCGTCGCGCCCGGAATCACGGCGCCCGAAGGGTCCGCGATCTGGCCGCGCAGGCCGCCTGTCGCGGGTGTCGCGCTCTGCCCCAGCGCTGGCGACGAAAAAGTCAGGGTCATGACAGCAAGGACCGCAATCCACATGGCAGCCACGCGAGCCAGCCGTCCCGCGGCCCTCGCACACATCGAGTTCAGAATTCTGAGCTTCACAGTTCTCCGTATCGAAATCGTGAGGTTCTCTTCTTATGAGAGGTTGTTCTTTTATTATCTGCCGTGCGGCCGGGCTATCCCTGCTTGTCTCCACGCGCAGCAGAAATCCTGTTGCCGATTGGCGCTACGGTGTTCCCGAATCGCCGGTGTCGCCCGCATCTCCGCCGCCTGAACCCGAACCGCCTCCCAGACTCCACGCGGAAGAGAACATGCTCTGGCTTCCGCTGGCGGAAGCTTCCAGCATGGGCCGCACGCCGGCGACCACGCGAATCGCCGTCGCCGAACCCGGACTGCCCGAAGTCGCCACAATGATCACCGCATCGTCCTTGTGCAGATCGGCGACGTGAATCTCCGGCGACTCCGCCAGAACGCGCGCCAGCTCGTTGCCGCCGCCCGCGTTGCCCCGCGGCCCCGCGCCCTGATGCTGCTGCCACGCTGCGCCGCCATTCTGCGGTGGCGTCGGACCCTGCCCCTGTGCATGCCCCGGCCCACCTGCGCCCCCGCCCGTCGCGTCCGCCGGTGCGCCCCCGCTCGTCCGCAGCCGCGCCGCGATCATCTCCGCCATCCTGGCATCCAGTTGGCGCACGTCGGAATCCGGCGTCACGTGGATGACCACCGCCTTCTTCGTCATCCAGTCCTTCACCGTGAACGTGCCCGCAGTCACATCGATCGACGTGATCAGTCCCGCGATGTTGCGAAACGAGCCGGACACGATCTCATCCGCCGTCATTTCCGTGCCGTCTGCATTCTTCTGTCCGCGCGCCTGAATCTGGTCGCCCGGCCCAATCGCCGCCAGCGTCGACGTCTGCGCGTCGCTGAACTTCACCGAATCCGGCGCATAGCGGCGGATAATCGTCGAAGGCGTCGCGTGGATCACCAGCGGCTTCGCGCCGGAGAGGATGGTCACCGTGCCCCCGGCCGCGTCCACTGACTTCACGATCCCGCCCACGCCGTGCAGTTGCCACTCCTCGCGCTGCTTCTGCTGTAGCGCCGCCAGGTCGGCCTTCGTATTCACAATAATCACTGCGGCCACCGGCGGCGTGCCATGAGCCAGCATCAGCACGCGGTCTCCCACCTGGATTTGCGTCAGAGTGATAGTCGCCGCGCCCGCCAGCGTCTTCTGTCCCGGCGCCGTCTTCAGGATCTTCGCGTTCTCCGGCACCGTGATATCCACGGTTGTGCCGGCATCCGTCTTCACCGAGAGCGTGTTCACGCTCACCGACGTAACCGTACCGAGGACACGGCTCGACGGCGCGGTTTGCGCCCCGGCCCATGCCCAGCAGGCAAGCAGCGCTGCGAAACCTGCGGCCGCGTAAACCTTTACCCGTATCCCGCTCATAGTTTTTCTCTGCACACGAGGATCCTGTTCATCTGACGCGATGTTGATGCGAAAGTTTCAACAAATCCAGCAGCTTGCGGCCCCGGCGCCCATCCCTTGCCGCCACCGCTTGCCCTTCCAACAGGATATGATCGGCATGGCGGTTTTGCGAACTCCGCCGCAGCTATTTCGTGTCCGCATCCGGACACCACGAGGCTCACAAAACTCAATGGCTATTTCCGGCGGCGGCACTTCCGAATCCGTCAGGGTCGCGCCTGGCGCGGGCCCCACGAGTTATCGCGGCGCTCTCACCATGGTCACCACCCTCTTCTTCATGTGGGGGTTCCTCACTTCTCTCAACGACATTCTCATCCCCCATCTCAAATCCATCTTCGAGCTCAACTATGCCGAAGTGATGTTGGTGCAGTTCGCATTCTTTGGCACCTATGCGCTGCTCGGCATTGCCTGCGGCAAAGTCGTGGAATGGATCGGATACAAGCGCACCATGGTCCTCGGCCTGCTCACCATGGGTCTCGGCGCGATTCTCTTCATCCCCGCTGCCAAAGCGCCTTCCTATCTTCTGTTTCTTGCCGCGCTCATCGTCCTCGCCGCCGGCATCACCGCGCTCCAGGTCGCCGCCAATCCTTATGTCTCCATCCTCGGTCCGCCGGCAACCGCCTCCAGCCGCCTCAATCTCACTCAGGCCTTCAATTCGCTCGGCACCGTGGTCGGTCCCATCTTCGGCGCATTCCTGATTCTTCGCGGCGCCGGCCAGGTCATCTCCGATCTCAGCAAGCTGTCGCCCGCGGCGCGCCGCGCCTATGAGATTCATCAGGCGTCGACTGTTGATATCCCTTATCTCGGCATTGCGCTGGCGCTCATCCTTCTCGGCCTCGCCATCGCCATGTACAAGTTCCCGCGCATTGAAGCCACCAGGGACTTCCGCCCCGCCGTCGGAGGCGTGCATGACAGCATCTGGCGGCATCGGCATGTGGTTTTCGGCGCTGTCGGCATCTTTGTCTACGTCGGCGCGGAAGTTTCCATCGGCAGCTTCCTCATCAATTATTTCGCGCGCCCCGAGATCGGCGGCCTGGCGACTGCTTTCCACAGCGGCGCGATCGGCGCAGCCTCTGCGGCGCTGCTGCGGCTGCTCACGAAGGTCCTGGGGACCTGGGTGCCGATTTACTGGGGCGGCCTCATGGTCGGGCGCTTTATTGGCTCCGGCGTCCTGCAAAAGGCGAACCCCGGCAGAGTGCTCAGTCTGTGCGCGATCTGCGCCGGGGTCCTCACCCTGGCGTCGATGGTCACCACCGGAACGTGGGCGGTCTGGACGATCCTCCTGGTGGGCCTCTTCAACTCCATCCAGTTCCCAACGATTTTTACGCTCGGCATCGCGGAGATGGGACCGCTCACCGGCGAAGCTTCTGGCCTGCTGATCACCGCGATTGTCGGCGGCGCCATCATTCCCGAGTTGCAGGGAATCCTGGCGGATCACATCGGTATCCACCACGCGTTCATTCTGCCCGTGCTCTGCTACGTGTTCATCACCTGGTACGGCGTGCGCGGATCGCGAATTCTCCAGCCCAAAACGCATCAGCCACACACGGCCTGAAACGACGCGACGCGGTGGACCGGCCCAAAATGCCGGGTGCCCACTTCTGCCCGGTTTTGGCAGAAGTGGGAAGCCACGAATCCCAACCCCGCCGCTTTGTATCAGAGCACGACTTGACAGCTTGCGGAAAAACTCCGACGCGGCGAGGTTTTGAAGGGGCACGACTTCAGTCGTGCCGAAGAGATCCCGAATTCGGTCGGGCTTTAGCCCCTGCGAATGTCAAAAGGCAGCGGGCACTCTACCTGCACCGTGAGGCCCACGGCTCCTCGAGACTACCGGGCGCCGTACATTACGTGGACCCCACGCGCCGTAGGCGCAACGCAGATTAGCCCAGCACTTCAGCACCCCAGCGCGCCTGCGCGATGGGGTGCGGAGTGCTGGGAACAGCCGCCAAAATCCATCCGAGTCCCGCAGGGACGACGCTGGCGGCGACCCGTTGGCCCTACACCCTAACCCCTAAACGCTATACCCTGTTTGGTTATGTCTCCTGCGCTAATTCTTGATGGCCAACCACTAACGATGGAGCAAATCGCCGAAGTCGCCCTCGCTGGCCGCGAGGTAACGCTCGCGCCCGCCGCGTTGCCCCGCATCCGCGCCTCGCGCGCCGTCGTCGACGCGCTGCTCGCCGGCGGTGGCACCGCCTATGGCATCAACACCGGTTTCGGCAAGCTCTCTGACATGCGCATTGAGCCCGAACAGGTGCAGGCTCTCCAGCGCAACCTCGTCCGCAGCCACGCCTGCGGAGTCGGCGCGCCCCTCCCCGAGCACGCCGTCCGCGCCATGCTCCTGCTGCGCGCCAATGTCCTCAGCAAAGGGTTCAGCGGCGTCCGCGTCGAGCTCGTCGAGCGGCTCATCGCGATGCTCAACCGCCGCATCCATCCTGTCATCCCCTCCCGCGGCTCCGTCGGCGCCAGTGGAGATCTCGCGCCCCTCGCGCATCTGGCCCTCGCCGTCATGGGCGAAGGCATGGTTGTCTTCGACGATCGCCACATCCCCGCGGCGATGGCGCTGCTGCAATGCGGTTTGCCGCCGCTCACGCTCCAGGCCAAGGAAGGCCTCGCGCTCCTGAACGGCACCCAAGCCATCACCGCCGTCGGCGGGCTGGCGCTGGTGCGCGCGCTGCGCGTGGTCGAGCTCTCCGATCTCGCCGGAGCCATGACGCTCGAGGCTCTCAAAGGCACGCCCACACCCTTCGACGAGCGCATTCACCAGGCGCGTCCGCACCCCGGCCAAATGGCCGCCGCGGCCCATCTTCGCGCGCTCCTCGCCGAAAGCGAAATCCGCGAGTCGCATCGCGACAACGATCCGCGCGTGCAGGACGCCTATTCTCTCCGCTGCATGCCCCAGGTCCACGGCGCCGCGCGCGACACGCTGGGCCACGCCCGCGCCACGCTCGAAACGGAAACCGGCGCCGCCACCGACAACCCGCTCGTCTTTCCTGAAGGCGACATTCTTTCCGGCGGCAATTTTCACGGTGCGCCGCTCGCGATTGTCCTCGACGCAGCGGCCATCGCCATGACCACCATGATGGCCATCGCCGAGCGCCGCATCGACCGCCTCGTCAATCCCGACATCAACGAGGGCCTCCCGCCGTTTCTCGCCCACACCCCCGGCGTCTCCTCCGGCCTGATGATCGCCCACATCGCCGCCGCCGCCCTCCTCAACGAGGCGAAGGTCCTCGCGCATCCGGCCAGCGCCGACAGCGTCCCGACCTCCGGCGGCAAAGAAGATCACGTCTCCATGGGCATGACCGCCGCGCTCAAGTTCGATCAGATCGTCGCCAACGCCGAAAACGTCCTCGCCATCGAGCTCATCTGCGCCGCGCAGGGCCTCGAATTCCGCAAGCCTCTCAAGCCGGCGCTCCGCGTCGGCGAAGCCGTCACGCACGTCCGCCAATTCGTCCGCCCGCTCGAGGCAGACCGCGTCCTCGCCCCTGACATCGAAGCTCTCGCCGCCGCTTTGCGCCAGGGAACTTTCGACCCCTGGCGCTGACGTCATTCCGGTTTGCCTGTTCTTCCCCGCGTCCGTACCATAGAGGAGAGTAGGCTCAAGCATTTTTTCCCGCGTGCGCGAATTTGGAAGGCACCCGGGGCAATCTGAATTTTTCGCCGCTTCCCTCAGGCCCATGCCAGAACCCCGGGAAGTCCGGCTTCGGAAGGCAAATACTTTGACATCTGCAGAAACCACAGAAACCCCTGAAGCCACGCCTGGCACGACTGCCGAATCCAGCGAGCACACCCACGAAGGTCACGCCCACGAGGGGCATGAGCACACGCACGCCGAGCCCACGCTCAATCCCGACTGCGCGCGCGAGGTCGAGGTCGAAGTCCCCGCCGACGAAGTCACCAAAAGCTTCCGCACCGTCCTCAAGCGCTACCAGAAGCTGGCGAAGATCCCTGGCTTCCGTCCCGGCAAAGTTCCCGAGAGCGTCCTCCGCAATCGCTTCGGCAAATCCATTCGCGACGAAGTCGTCGAGTCCGTCCTGCCCTCCCATTTCCGCGCCGCCATCGAGGAGAAAGGCCTCCGCCCCGTCTCCCAGCCGCAGGTCAGCAACCTCCAGCTGGAAGAAGGCCAGCCTCTCCGCTTCAAAGCGGTCTTTGAAGTCCTCCCCGAGTTCACCATCGACGGCTACCAGGACGTCAAGGTCGACAAGCCCTCCACCGATCTCACCGACGCCGAATTCGACGCCGAGCTCGAGCGCCTCCGCGACGCCCACTCCACCATGGAGCCGGTCGCCGAGGATCGCGGCCTCCAGGACGGCGACTTTGCTCAGATCAGCTTCACCGGCGAGCTTCACGGCGAAAACGCCGAACCCCAGGAAGGCGAGGAAGCCGCCAAGCCCCAGCCCATCGAAGCCAACGACGTATCCGTCGAAATCGGCGGCAAAGACACCGTCGAGGCCTTCTCTGACGCCCTCCGCGGCTCCAAACCCGGCCAGGAGCTCAAATTCGAGGTCAGTTATCCACCGGATTTCGGCCAGAAGCGCCTCGCCGGCAAAACCGTCGCCTACGCGGTCGAGGTTCGCGGCATCCGAAGAAAAGTGCAGCCGGAGCTGAACGACGACTTCGCCAAAGCCATGGGCAACTACGAAAGTCTGGACGACCTCAGGCAGAAACTCCGCGAGCACATGGCCGCGGACAAAAAGCACCGCGTCGAGGCCGACACCCGCAACCGCCTCGTCGACGCCCTCGTCGAGAAGTTCACCTTCCCGGTCCCCGAATCTCTCATCCAGAGCCAGATCGACACTCGCCTCGAGCGCGGTCTCCGCGCCCTTGCCGCCCAGGGCATGCGCACCGAAGACATGCGCAAGCTCGATTTTGACCGGCTCCGCGAGGCCCAGCGCGACTCGGCCGCCGGCGAAGTGAAAGGAACCATGATCCTCGACCGCATCGCCGATGCGGAAAATATCCAGGTAACCGACGATGAAATCGAGCGCGAGCTCCAGGTAATTTCCCTGCAAACACGGGAGCCTCTGGAAACCCTGCGCGAACGTTTGACCCGCGAAGGCACGTTGGCTAGAATTCGGGAGCAATTGAGAAGGGAAAAGACCGGGAATCTGCTGGTCGAGCGGCTGGCGTAAAACGCAACATTCCAACCAGGGGTGACGATAGTCACAGACGGCGAGGCCCGCAAAGCCTCAGAAACGAAGTATAGGGAGCGATATGGCGCTGGTACCCATGGTGGTCGAGCAGACGAGCCGCGGTGAGCGGGCTTACGACATTTATTCCCGTCTGCTCCGCGACAACATTATCTTTCTCGGTACGCCGATCGACGACCAGATTGCCAACCTCGTCATCGCCCAGCTACTCTTTCTCTCCGGCGAAGATCCGGAGAAGGATATCCAGCTGTACATTAACTCTCCTGGGGGATCGATCACCGCCGGGATGGCGATTTACGATACGATGCAGTTCATTCGTAACGACGTGGTTACCTACTGCATCGGACAAGCCGCGAGCATGGGAGCCTTCCTGCTGATGGCGGGCACGAAAGGCAAGCGCTTCTGCCTGCCCAATTCGCGCATCCTCATCCACCAGCCGTCCATGGGCGGGCTGGCGGGGCAGGCGACTGACATCGACATTCACGCCCGGGAGATCATCCGCATTCGCGAGATCACCAACAAGCTCATGGCGAAGCACACCGGGCAGAGTCTGGAAAAGATCGAACGGGATGTGGAGCGCGACTTCATCATGAACGCTCCGCAGGCCAGGGAGTACGGAATCATCGACGAGATCATCGATCGGCCGCGCACGATCAAGGGCTGACCTGAAGGAGTAGCCAGGGACATGAAGACGCGCACGGGATCGGAAGAAGCACTTCGCTGTTCGTTCTGCCACAAATCGCAGGATGCGGTGGCCAAGCTGATATCGTCGCCCAGCGACTATCCGCGCGCCTACATCTGCGATGAGTGCGTTGCGGTCTGCAATTCCATTCTCGAAGACGATCGCACCGAGGCCTCCACCGGCGCGGCCCCCACCCACCTGCCCAAGCCGCAGGAGGTCAAAGGCTTTCTCGACGAGTACGTCATCGGCCAGGACCAGACCAAGAAGAAGCTCGCGGTCGCCGTCTACAACCACTACAAGCGCGTGCAGATGAACCGCACCCGCGGCACCGACGTCGAGCTCTCCAAGTCCAACATCCTGCTCGTCGGCCCCACCGGCAGCGGCAAGACCCTCCTCGCCCACACCCTGGCCAAGATGCTCGACGTGCCCTTCGCCATTGTGGACGCCACCACCCTCACCGAAGCCGGCTACGTCGGCGAGGACGTCGAGAACATCATCCTCAAGCTCCTCCAGGCCGCCGACGGCGACGTCGCCCGCGCCCAGACCGGCATCATCTACATCGACGAAATCGACAAGATCGGCCGCAAGGACGAGAACCCCTCCATCACCCGCGACGTCTCCGGCGAGGGCGTGCAGCAGGCCCTGCTCAAGATCCTCGAAGGCACCGTCGCCAACGTGCCGCCCCAGGGCGGCCGCAAGCATCCCCACCAGGAATTCACGCCGGTGGACACCACCAACATCCTGTTCATCTGCGGCGGCGCCTTCGTCGGCCTCGAGAAGGTGATCGCGCGCCGCGTCGGCAAAAAGGCTCTCGGCTTCAAGGCGCTGTCTGACAAGGAACTGGAGCCCGGCGGCGGCCCCATCCGCGCCCAGCGCGATACCGAGCTGCTCCGCCAGGCCGAGCCCCAGGACCTCATCAAGTTCGGCCTCATCCCTGAGTTTGTCGGCCGCCTGCCCGTCATGGGCATCCTCGATGAGCTCGACGAAGCGGCCCTCGTCGAGATCCTCACCAAGCCCCGCAACGCCATCATGAAGCAGTACCAGAAGCTCTTCGACTACGAGGGCGTCAAGCTCACCTTCACTGAGGACGCCACCCGCGCCGTGGCCCAGGAAGCGCTGCTCCGCAAGGTCGGCGCCCGCGGCCTGCGCATGATCCTCGAAGAGCTGATGCTCGACCTGATGTACCACCTCCCCAGCAACAAGAAGGTCAAGGAGATGGAGATTCAGGCCGACATGGTCCACAACCGCAATCTCGACGCTCTCCTCCTCGACAAGGCGAGCTAGCGGTCGCGTGATCGATCCTGGCCTCATGGTTCCCGGATGGAACCAGGACCATCTTCGTGCCCACCGCCATTGTGCCAATAACAGAGAAGAGCTTTCGCAAAGCACGCTTTGTGGCTGCTTCTACTGTCTCGCCGTTTATACGCCTGCCGAGATCACCGAATGGGTCGGTGAGGAACAGACAGCGCTGTGTGCCCGGTGTGGCATCGATTCGGTGATCGGGGCCGCTTCCGGCTATCCCATCACCACCGAATTCCTGCAACGAATGCACGATCACTGGTTCTAGCGCGCCTTGCGGTCGTGCCGTCGCCCATCCGGAAGTCACTGCCGGGCGCCCCGCCCTGGTCGTCTCGCTTTTAGACGACAAGGCGGGGGATCTTCACGCCGCCTCTTTCCATCCGCCTGGAAATGCTGATCAATTGCCTGCGGGGGCGGCCTTCTTGTGCTCCACGAAGGTGTGCGCCTGATGGCAGCTCACGCACGTCTTGCCGGTCATGAAGGGATCGGACTTCAGTTGCGCCACCTGATCGGCATGACAGTTCTCGCAGGTGCTCAACGCCGGCGTCCCCGCGAAGTCCGGGGCCGTCGTGTCGCCATGGCACACGGTGCATTCCACACCGTTGGCGCTATGCGGGCTGGCTTTCCACTGGTCGTAGATCGCCTTGTGGCAGGTGGCACAGGTATCCCCGGCTGGGATCAGCCGATGGAACACATGCTTGGCTTGATCCTGCTGACCGATGGCAAGTTGGACGGCAACCGCCAAAACGAGAAAAACGAAAAGGACAGAACTGAACAAACGTGCGCCGACACTTTTCATGGGCAGATCTCCGAGTAGGATGTCACCGTACTGGAGGCAGCCGCGTCAGTGATGCGGCTCACACCCTTCGGTAATGCGATCTGCCGGGCGTCCCGCCATGGCCTTCAGCCCCTGAGGTTCGCTCTTGGTTCCGAATCCCTCGGTCGGACTGCGAGACGAATCTCTGACTCAGGACTCCCGTCGCCTGCTGACCATTTCAGAACATCGCTGGTGGAGGCTCCCGTTCCTGTTCTGCAAAAAATGCGCCTTTGCCGGCAGAGCCCCCCTTTTGCCCGGATCCTCGCCTTTCCTGACCACTGACCACTGATCGCTGCCGCTCCCCATTTTCCCTTGCCAGCCCTCTTCCGCTGTGAAATACTCCGTCACTAAGCCAGACTCCTCAGCCGGCAAATGCAGCGTCTTTCCGCCGAATGGCGAGTTCCTGCTCTCGATACCGTTGCGGCCAATCAGTGCAGAAGCAACTCCCCAACAGGACGCCAGACGCCTGATGACCTACGACGATCCCGACGAAATTGCCGAGCCGGCGTTCGACCCCCGCGACGAAGAAGAAGAGCGCCGCGAGCGCGCGAAAAGCAGAGTCTTCTGGGTGTTTGCCGTCCCCTTTGGGCTGCTCGCCGCCATTGCCATTGCCATGGACATGGGCATGACCGGAGGCATCGATTTCGTTTCCGTCTGGGTGCTCTGCGCGGCCTGCATCTACGCCGTGTTCAGCTTCACCGTAAGGTAACCGGCCCACCCCCGCGCCTGCCCAGCTCTCCTCGCCAACCCGCCCTCGGACCCCACGCTGCTACCCGGATCGTTTCCCGTCACCCCCGCTCGGAGCGCCCCAGGGACCGCTGGGTGCCCCACCCTTGTCGTCCCCGCTTTGGGGACGACAGGGTGGGATCCCTCCTGTGTTCGCTATGGAACTGAAATCGTTGCCGGTTTTGAGGTAAATTATTTTGCATTGGGCCCCCTTAGTTCATTCGCTGAGGTCAGAACCATGTTGCCCCCTTCGGATGGATTCACGCGCACCCTTGCTTCCCAGCCAGACGGCCGCCAGCTCATTCAATCCGTCTGTCAATTCTGTGGCGATGCGCAAATCGCCAGCCACTGGGACGAAACCCTCGCCGAGTGGGAGAAGTCCCACACCTGTAACCTCCGAGCGATGGCACAAGCGTGGCAGACCGAGCGAACCGGCTAGCGTCTTCTGGCATCGGCGCCCACCTCGCCGACAAGCTTTCCGCTAGCCTCCTCAGCAGGAGCGAGACGACGGCCGCCCATTACTTCCGTACCGCGCCCCTCCTGCCGTCCGCTTCCGAACAGCGATTCGCGATTCCGGACAGCCTCCTCGGCAGCAGCGCTCTTTAACCTCTTTCGCTCAAACGATTTTCTTCGTGCGAACCTGGCGCATGAATTGCTCGTATCCTCGCCAGGACTCGTTCTTATTCCGCTGAATCTTCCGTCCAGGGAGCATCCACGATGCTCAGCGATGTGAAGTTTGCGCTCCGCCAGCTCCGCAAGTCGCCAGGATTTGCTCTGACCGCGATTGCCACGCTCGCCATCGGCATTGGCATGAACACGGCCACCTTCAGCGTCATGGACGCCATCGTGCTGCGTCCGCTGGCGGTGCCCGACCTGCATCGTGTCGTCACGGTCAACGAAGATCGCGGCCGCGGCAAGTATCTGTACGAATGGATCACCGCGCCGAATTTCCGCGACTGGCAGCGGCAGAGCCACGGATTCCAGAGCCTGGCGTTCTACAAGCAGGACGCGATGAGCCTGACCGGCTCGGGCGAGGCTGAGCCGGTCTCGGCGGCGTCCGTGTCGCCGAGCTTCTTCGACGTGATGCGGATTGCGCCGTTCGCGGGGCGCGTGTTCCGCGAGGAGGAAGGCCAGCCGGGCCGCGACGGCGAGGCGCTGCTCTCGTGGGCGTTCTGGCAGCAGCGTTTTGGCAACGACAGTTCCGTGGTGGGCCGCACCATCGAGCTGAACCAGCGGAAATACACGGTCATCGGCATCATGCCGAAAGGTCTCGAGTTTCCGCCCGCGACGGATATCTATGTACCGCTGGCGCTGACGCCGCAGCAATGGGAAGACCGCACCGCACACGATTACATGGGGGTGGGCCGGCTGCGGGCGGGCGTGAGCCTCTCGCAGGAGCAGGCGGAGATGCGCAGCATTGCCGCACGGCTGGCGAAGCTGTATCCGGCCACGAACCTGGGGTGGTCCGTGCAGGTGTCGCCGATGGTGGAGGAAATCAACGGCGAGCAGACGCCGCAGTACATGCGCCTGATGATGGGCGGCACGCTGTTCGTGCTGCTGATCGTGTGCGCGAACGTGGCCAACCTGCAACTGGCGCGGGGATTGGCGCGGCGTCCGGAGATTGCCATGCGCTCCGCGCTGGGCGCGCCGCGACGGCGGCTGCTGCGGCAACTGCTGGCGGAGAATGTGCTGCTGGCGCTCATTGGAGCGACGGGCGGGATCCTGCTGGCGAAGCTCGATCTGCATTACGTGGTGGTGGCGATGCCGGCGCGGGTCGCCCGCTACGTGGCGGGTTGGGACACGATCCGGCTGAGCGGGCCAACGCTCGGGTTCTCGCTGCTGCTGGCGGTGGGCGCGGGGCTGGTGGCGGGCATCGCGCCGGCGGTGCAGGCGATGCGGGTGAGCCTGGCGGATCAGCTGAAATCGGGCTCGCGAACGGGGACGGGCGGGCGGTCCCATCGCCTGCGGAACACCTTCGCTGTCGCGCAAATCGCGCTGGCGCTGGCGCTGGTGATTGGCGCCTCGCTGATGTCCAAAGGGCTGCTGGCGACGCTCCAGTTTGGCGAGGTCTACCACCCAAAACAGGTGCTGACCTTTTTTGTGTCGCTGCCGGAGGCGCAATATCCGGACGGTGTGAAGCAAATTGCCTGGTATAAGAACAGCCTGGACGGGATTCGGACATTGCCGGGGGTGCGCAGCGCTGAGCTGACCACGATGCTGCCGTTCGGATCGGGAGGATGGACCGACGATTTCCGCATAGAGGGGCGGCCGACCGAGCCAGGGAAGTTCTCGAGCGCGATGCGGCTCTACATCAGCGACGGATTTTTCCGGGCGATGAACGTGCCGATGTTGAGCGGGCGGACGTTCAATGCGGGCGATGCGATCACTACGGAGCCGGTGGCCATCGTCAACCGGAAATTCGTGCAGATGTATTTCCCGAACGAGAATCCGATTGGGCACCGCATCCAGATGAGCGCGGCGCGCGACAGCCATGAGCCGTGGGTCAGGATCGTGGGGGTCAGCGGCAACGCGGCGTATCAGTGGGTGGACCAGACGTCGCAGCCCGCCATGTATCGCGACATGGAGCAGTCGCCGGAACTGCGGGCAACGTACGTGGTGGTTACCGACGGGAATCCGCTGGCGCTCGCCGGGGAGATTCGGAAGCGGCTGGCCGCGGTCGACAACACGCTGCCGCTGGAAATGGTGCAGACCTACTCGGAATACCTGCACGACACGACGACCGGGCTCATGTATGCGGCGTCCATGCTGGGCACCGACGCGGGTGTGGCGCTCCTGCTGGCGGCGATTGGCGTGTTTGGCGTGATGGCGACGCTGGTGGCCGAGCGGCGGCGCGAAATCGGTGTGCGCCTGGCAATGGGGGCGCAGCCAGCAGACGTGCTGCGGATGATCCTGCAGCGGGCCGGCGTGCTGACGGGCGTGGGGATTGCGGTCGGGGTGGTGTTTGCCGCGGTGCTGGCGCGGCTGCTGGCCAGCCTGTTCTACGGCGTGCGGCCGGGCGATCCGGTGGTGTTTGGGGGCGTGATCGTGACGATTGGGGTAGTGGCGCTGCTGTCCAGTTGGGCGCCGGCGCGGCAGGCGTCCAGGGTGGATCCGATGGAGGCGCTGCGGGAAGAGTAGGAGTGCGTGGGACGGGCCTTTCGGGCGGCGGAATCCTGGAATCGCGGATTTTCCTGTAAACTGAAGATTCGCAATCCTCCAACAGGAATCAGCTATGTCGATACATCCCATAATGCAGCGCCTTGCCGAGAAGCTGAACCGCACTGACCTGCCCCCCTTTGGGCCGGGCGACACGGTGCGCGTCCAGGTCAAGATTAAAGAAGGCGACAAGGAACGTCTCCAGGCGTTTGAGGGCGTCGTGATCGCCCGCAAGAACGGCCCCCAGGGCAGCTTTACTGTCCGCAAGATGAGCTTCGGCCATGGCGTGGAGCGCATCTTCCCCTTCAACAGCCGGGTCATCGACAAGGTCGAGACCGTCCGCTCGTCGAAGGTGCGGCGCGCGCGCCTGTTCTACCTGCGCGGTCTGCGCGGCAAGGCGGCACGGCTGAAGGAAGTCGACCGGGCGTAGTTAGCTGCCACCGGCCGGCTGTCAGCTTCCAGCGAAAGCAATCCACCGAAATATACGTCGCCTCGGCCGCAGTGTGCGGCCAGAGGCGGTGCCGCGTCTTGCTCCCGAAAACTGGGTTAACATCTCATATCCTGTCCCTCATCCCCAGCCGGTGAGGGCGCGTGGAAGATGAGACAAGATGCTCTCTGCTGCGGATTCCACCACGAGCCAATATCGGATGCTGCGGAACTCCCTCGTGGGTGCCGGCATCGTCGTCGCCATCGCGCTTCTCTGGTTCATCGTGCATCGCGAGCGGGAGACGCCGTGGAACAATCAGGCGATCACCGCGCGCTTTGTGGAAGTGAGCGTCGCGACGGGCGAAACCGATGTCCATCTCGTGATCCGGTATCAACTGGCGAATCACACAGGACATACCTATCGCATGCCGCAGCCGGCCCATGGTGAGCTGATGCGGCGCCAGCCTGACGGAACCATGAAGGAAGTGGATTCCGTGGAGTGGGACCAGGCGACGCCTGTTCCGTCGCGCGGCACGGCCGAGGAGCAGCTCGATGTGGCGCTGGATCCGCTGCAATACGACATGGACCTGGACGAGCTCAAAAATCACGACAAGCTGGTGACGTTCGAGCAGCAGCGCCTTCAGGAGATGCGCGGGCTGGTCTTTCTGGATTACGCGCATCACTATCGAATCGAGCTGCCCAGAGGTTGGCAATGAAGCTGGGAGTGAATGGGTGCTCTGACCTCGGAAATCGACTAGCATAAGTACAGAGGTTCCACATGGCGAGCCGCAGCATTTCCATTCCAGTCGATGCGCAGACGGAGCGGGCGTGGGGGGCGATCGGAGCCGAGGAGCGGCGGAAGATCGAGACCTTCCTGGGGGTGTGGGCGCGAGAGTTGGCTACTCGCAAGCCTGAGCCGTTGAAAGACGTGCTCGATGAGGCCGGTCGCGCAGCCGAGGAGCGCGGCCTAACACCCGAAATCCTGGATTCCATCCTGAATGGCGACTGACCGACTGCGTTGCGTCTTCGACACGAATGTACTGGTTAGTGCCCTGCTGCTTCCCTCTTCCGTGCCACGCCGAGCCCTGGACTTTGTTCTGGATCATGGCAAAGTTGTTCTATCCCCGCCGGTGTTCCGGGAACTGGCTAACGTCCTGAGTCGTGAAAAACTTCGCCGTTATGTGAGCGCAACAACGGTTCAGCGCTTTCTTTCCTCTTTCGCGCGCGAGTCTGAGTGGGTTGACCCGGGTCAGGAGATTCGGGCGTGCCGTGACCCCAGAGATGACAAATTTCTCTCGCTGGCCGTTTCCGGCAAAGCGTCGTATCTAATCACAGGCGATCAGGACCTTTCGGTTCTGAATCCATTTCAGGGGATCCGCATTCTGAATCCACGGTCTTTTCTCGAAGAGGTTCGCCTGACGTAGGCGCGTTTTCCACGGCTATCCGCAGGAGACGCGGCGGTACACTCGGGGCATGGAGCGAAGTCCGCAGCCGAGCATCAGCAAACAATGGATTAGGCCGGCTCGGAAGCGTGCTGCGGACGACGACGTTTCGGCGGCGACGCGCAAGATGCGGATGCTGCGCTCGCTGGCCTGCGGAAACAAATACGAGAAGCTGGCGCGCGCGCAGGGCGCGACGCTGATTGCCGGCGTGGATGAGGTTGGGCGCGGTGCGCTGTTCGGGCCGGTCGTCGCGGCTGCGGTGATTCTGCCGCCGGATACCCGCATCCGCGGCCTGCGTGACTCCAAACAACTGCTGCCGGAGGATCGCGAGCGGCTGGCGAAGATCGTGGAAGCGCGCGCGATCGCCTGGGCGATCGAAGAAGTCGACGCGGAGACGATCGACCGCGTGAATATCTATCAGGCGTCGCGGATGGCCATGACAGCGGCCGTGATCCGCCTCGCGCCGCAGCCGGATCACCTGCTGATCGACGCGCTGCGCTTGGATCTTCCGCACGCGCAGACCAGCATCATCTACGGCGACTCGCTGAGCATCTCGATCGCGGCGGCGTCGGTGGTGGCGAAGGTGTACCGCGACCGGCGCATGTGCGAGCTGGACCGAGACTATCCCGGGTATGGGCTGGCCTCCCACAAGGGCTATGCGACGCCCGAGCACCGCGTGGCGCTCAGGAATCTCGGTCCCTGCCCGCTGCATCGAAAGAGCTTCACACCCGTGGCGCAGGCCGAGTTGCCGTGGGAGGACTTTCCTGCCGAGGACGAAGCCATTTGCCCCATCGACTCCTCTGTGTAACCGCGCACCCCGATGACGAGAGCGGCGCTTTTGGCGGCGCGCTGATGTTGGCGCACCGTGCGGGCGCAGAAACGCGCGTGCTTTGCTTCACGGGCGGCGAGGCGGCGCACTTTCGCGGCGAGTTGGCTGCCGGCGCGGACCTGGCCGAGGTGCGGCGCCAGGAGATGGCCGCGGCGTGCGCCGTGCTGGGCGTGACGCAGCATGAGGTTCTCGACTTTCCCGACGGCGCGCTTTACCTGCAGGATTTTCAGGAGATGGCAGGAGTCGTCGTGGACCGGATTCGGCGCTGGCGTCCCCACGTGGTGCTCACGTTCGGCGCGGATGGCGGCGTAAATCTGCACCGCGACCACACCATGATCTCGGCCGTGGCGACGGCGGCGTTCCACTGGGCGGCGCGGCGGGAGCTCTTTCCTGGCGATGCGCCGGCGTGGTCTCCCTGCAAGCTGTATTACGCGAGCACGCCGTTTGTCTCAGTCCGCGATCGTCCGGAGCTGACGAATTCGCCGACCACGCCATGGTCGCTGACGCTGGAACTGGGCGAGTTGGCGGAGCGCAAAGCGGAGGCGTTCAGCAAGCATCACACCCAGCAGGGAGTGCTGGAGCGGGTGGGCAAAGATCGCATTCGGCACATGAAATTCGAGCGTTATCTTCTGGCGGCGAAAAGAGGCACTTCCTCCGTCACCGAAGATGTGTCGATGCTCACAGACATTCCGGACGGCGAAGCCTAGGCTGAAAGGTTTGCCGGAGTGTGCCCACGCGGCACGTTGAAGGTCCGGCAGAATTTCCGCTGACGGAGGCCGTTATGCCGGGATCCGCGATCTGCATGGACGTTATGCCTAAATCGACAATTCGCACGAAGCTGGCTGGCTATGCTCTGCTGAATTATCCGCGCCTGAACAAGGGCACCGCGTTCACTGAAGAGGAGCGCGACGCGTTTGACCTGCATGGATTGCTGCCGCCGCATATCGGCACGCTGGAGGAACAGATTCTTCGGCGCAAGAAAGTCTTCGACCAGTTCGAGACGCCGTTTGAAAAATACAGCTTCCTGCGCGATCTGCAGGACATCAACGAGACGCTGTTCTACGCGCTGGTGACGCGGTACGTGCGGGAGATGCTGCCCATCGTGTACACGCCGACCGTGGGTGAGGGCTGCCAGCGCTTCAGCGAAATCTGGCGCAAGCCACGGGGTTTGTTCCTGAGTTATACGAACAAGGATCGGATCGAGACCATCCTCGCGCACAAGCGCTACGACGAGGTGAAGGCCATCGTGGTCAGCGACGGCGAGCGGATTCTGGGCCTCGGCGACCAGGGCGCGGGTGGCATGGGCATCCCGATCGGGAAGATGGCCCTGTATACGGCGCTGGGCGGCATCCATCCCGTGAACTGCCTGCCCGTGCTGCTGGATGTGGGCACGGACAATGAGGAGCGGCTGGAGAATCCGCTGTACATTGGCTGGCGGCACAAGCGGGTGCGCGGCGCGGAGTACGACGCGTTTATCGAGGCATTCGTGTCGGCCGTCGAAAAGCGCTGGCCGCACGTGCTGCTGCAGTGGGAAGACTTTGCCGGATCGAATGCGGCGCGGCTGCTGGCGCGGTATCGCGACCGGCTATGCACGTTCAATGACGATATTCAGGGAACAGCGGCGGTGGTGCTGGCGACGCTGCTGGCCGCGGTGAAGGCCGCGGGGACGAAGCTGCGCGATCAACGCGTAGCGATTGTAGGCTTCGGCTCCGCGGGCATCGGCATCGCGAATCTGTTCGTGAAGGCGCTGGTGGATGAGGGCATGACCGAGCGGGAAGCGCGTGGACGCGTGTATCCCCTTGGAAGGCCGGGGCTGCTGGTGGAAGGCGCAGAGGGGATTCATCCGGAGCAGAAGGATTTTGTTCACCCGCGCAGCGACGTCGAGGGTTGGCAGGTGCAGGATGAGAAGAAGATCAGTTTGGAAGAGACGGTGCGCAACGGGAAGATCACGGCGCTGATCGGCGTGGCGGCGAAGGCGGGGATGTTTACCGAAGAGGCTGTGCGCGCGATGACGAAGAATTGCGAGCGGCCGATTGTCTTCCCGTTGTCGAATCCCACCTCGAAGAGTGAGGCTGTGCCAGAAGACATCCTGAAGTGGACAAATGGCAAGGCGCTGATCGGGACGGGCAGCCCGTTTGAGCCGGTGCAGTTCGGCGGGCGCACCATTTGTATCGATCAGACGAACAATTCGTATGTTTTTCCCGGGCTGGCGCTGGGCATTGTGTCCGCGCAGGCGCGTCGCGTGACCGATTCGATGATCATGACCGCGGCGCGGGCGCTGGCGAAGCTGTCGCCGGTCGAGCAGGACCGCAATGCGAATCTGCTGCCGCCCATGGCGAAGTCGCGGGAGATCAGCCGCACGATTGCCGCAGCGGTGGCGCGGCAGGCCATTGCCGAGGGATTGTCTGACCTGAAAGAGAAGGAAGTAGGGGCGGCCGTCACGGCGAACGTGTGGGAGCCGGTCTACGTGCCGTACGAGCGGGAAGAATAGTCCTCAGGCCAGAGCCGCCGATATCTGCGGCGACTCGCAGTGCGCCTTCAGGCTCCGTGCCTCGGTGCGGAGATAATCGCAGATCCGCTTCGCATACATGTTGCCGAGGATGCCGCCGAGCAGGCCTTCCGTAGAAAAGGTCAGCTCGACTTCGGCGCCGTCGCCATCGCACGCATTGATGCGGTGGTCGGCGATCATGGTGGCGCCGGGCGCCTTCTGCACCCAGGTAAAGGCCTGGTGCGGGACGCACTCCGTCACCTCGTAGACCGCCGGGCGCAGTTTGGGCTGGACGATGCGATAGCGCGATCCAACGTGAAAGCCATGATTCGTGAGCGGCTGCACGTCGAGGATCGTCGGGGTCCAGCGCGGCCAGCGCTCGACGTCGGCCAGGACCTGCCAGATGGCTGCGGGGGTGGCGTGGATGATGACGCGCGCGACGCTCTGCATGGGCATGCCTCCTCGGATTCCGATCTCAAAACGAGATACGCGGGGAGGGGCGCGGCGGTTCCCGGGACTATTTGGTCCGCGCCAGGGCCGGCAAAACCCGCAGCACGTCTTCCGGTTCGGGGCGGACGCGGAAGTCCGCATGCGCCTCGGCGTAGAGCACTTTGCCGCCGGGACCGAGCACGTAGGTTGCGGGCAGCGGGAGTTTCCAGCTCGGGTCGTCGTTGATGAACGGGACGTTGACCAGAATGCCGAGGTAGTAGCGGCGCAGGTAGTCGGGCAGGGTCCAGACGAGGCCGAACCGCTCCGCCACGCCGCAGGCGGCGTCGGTAAGGATGGGAAACGGGATGGAGTGCTGGCTGGCGGTGAAGTCGGACTGGCGTTGTGCCTGCGGTGAGATGGCGACGACCAACGCGCCGCGCTCGCGCAGGGCGGGGTAAAGATCGCGCCAGGCTTCGAGCTCGGTCACGCAGTACGGGCACCAGCGGCCGCGGAAGAAGTTCACGATGAGCGGCCCCAGGGCGAGCAGATCGGACGAGCGGACGAGTTTCCCGGAGAAGTCAGGCAGGGCGAACTCGGGGGCGGTCGCGCCCACGGGCAGGATGCGCCGCTCGATGCCGGTGGCAAACAGCTCTTCAATCGAGCGCTCGCCGATGGCGAGGCGCTCGGGCTGCACCAGCGTACGGGTGCGGGCGGTGATCTCGTCGAGCTGGTCCTGGAGGTGCGCCATGAATCTTTAGTTTAGATGGAATGCGACCGCCCGGCAGCGTGGATTCGGCCGGCGGGGGTTACGATGGGGTGCGGGAGGCGAATGGCTATGGGGAGGATGCGGCTCTTTCAATGGATTGCGGCGGTCGGATTGCTGACTGGTGCGCTGGTTGCCGGCGCCCAGGCAACCACGCCAGTCAACGTTGCGGTGTCCGATCCCGAGGGCGCGGCAATCGCCAGAGCTGTCATCCTCACGACCTCGCCGGGCTCTTCCTCCGTGATCACGGGGGCGGATGGAACAGCCACGTTGCGGCTGGCCACTGGCAGCTACGACGTGCTGATCTCGAGCACGGGCTTTGTCCCGCAGGCGAAGCATTTGGATGTTCACCAGCGGCCCCTGGATCTCCACATCGTGATGGCAGTCTGCCCGCCCGACATCTGCACAGACGTAAACGTGGACGTCTTCGAGACAGGGACTCCTAAAAACCTGACGATCAGTGCCGGGCCGAACGAGCACGTGGTGCTGACGCCGGCGCAGCTGAAGGCATATCCGCACCAGAGCGTGACGGTCGTCAACTTTCGCACGAAGAAAAGCGAAACGTATTCCGGCGTGCCCCTGATGGATCTGCTGGCGCCGCTGGGCGTGCCGCACGGTGAGAGGATGATGGGCCCCAAGGTGGCGCAGTACGTGGTGGCGACGGGAGCGGACAGCTACAAGAGCGTGATGTCGCTGGGCGAGGTGGATCCGGCGTTTCATTCGGGCATGGTGCTGGTGGCGGACACGCTGGACGGCAAGCCGCTGGATGCGAAGGCGGGACCCTTCCGGCTGGTGCTGAGCGAGGACAGGAATCAGACGCGGGGCGTGTGGAACCTGGTGGCGATTGAGGTGAAGCAGGTAGAGTGACCGTTCAACGCGAGCCCCAGACGTAGCTCAGGCGGAGAATGCGGAGATCGGGCCCGTCGCTAATCGATGCCGAGCTTCTTCCACAGGTTGTCGATGCGGGATTTTGTGGCGGGATCCATGTCGATCAGCTGCGGCCACGGCCGGGTGAAGCCTTCGGCAGTCCACTTGCGGGTGGCATCGATGCCCATCTTGCTGCCGTAGTTGGGCAGGCGGGAGGCGTGATCGAGCGAGTCGACGGGGCCCAGGGTGAACTGGATGTCGCGCTCGGGATCGATATTGTTGGCGACGCGCAGCGTGACCTCGCGCAGATCCTGCACGTCGCAATCCTCGTCGACCACGATGATGCACTTGGTGAACATCGCCTGGCCCAGCGACCAGATGCCGTTCATCACCTTGCGCGCCTGGCCGGCATAGCTCTTGCGGATGGAAACGATCATCAGGTTGTGAAAAACGCCCTCCACCGGCAGATTGACGTCCACAATTTCCGGTAGGGTCAGGCGCATGAGCGGCAGGAAAATTCGCTCGACGGCCTTGCCCATCCAGGCATCTTCCATGGGCGGCTTGCCCACGATGGTCGCCGGCATAGATGGGATCCCGGCGATGGGTAATGCAGGTGATGTGAAAGACGGGGTAGTCCTCCTCCAGGGTGTAGAAGCCGGTGTGATCGCCGAACGGGCCTTCGGTGCGCAGTTCGTCCAGCTCGCACGTAGCCTTCGAGGACGATCTCCGCGTGCGCCGGCACTTCCAGATCCACGGTTTCGCATTTCACCAGTTCGACCGGCTGCTGGCGGAGAAAGCCGGCGATCAGGAACTCCTCAACTTCGGGCGGCGCGGGCACGATCGCGGAAAAGGTGGTCGCGGGATCGGTGCCGATGGCTACCGCGACTTCGAGCGCGGTCTTTGCTTTGCGGCCGAATCGATGGCGGGCACGGCGAGATCGCGCTGGTGGCCGCCGGCCGTCTCCGCCATGGCCGCACACGCGCGGCGCGGCATCTCCGAGCTCGCCGCCGCCGCAGCCCGCAGCCGCTCACGCAGTGCTCCGCGGCACCTTCTGGCGCTGCCAGTGCATGCCGGTGGTTTGGCCGTCGTACACCTGCATGCGATACATGCCCATGTTGCGCTTGCCGGTGCGCGGGATCGCGCGTGATCACGCAGGGCAGGGTGATGAAGCGGCCGCCGTCCAGCGGCCAGCATTTGCAGCACGGGAAAGTCCAGGACGCTGAAATTTTCGCGGCGGATGACCTGCTTGCAGGGCGCGTCTTTGGCGGCGACGGTTTTGGGGAAAAATCTGCCCATATCGGCGAGCATGGGCAGCATCTTCAGCTTCTCGAGGAAGCCTTCCGGGGATTTGACTTCGAGCAGGGCGCGCAGGCGGCCGGCGACCTCGTCCAGCGAGCCTGATCGACGTCGAGCCGAGAGCCAGCTTCATGCGGCGCTCGCTGCCGAACTGGTTCATCAGGACGCTGCAGCCGGGATAACCCTTGACGTTTTCAAACAGCAGCGCGGGACCGCCGGGAGCGGGGGTATTGGACTTGGCGGCGCGGTCGGCGATCTCGGCCATTTCCAGGATCGGGTCCACTTCGGCGTGAATCCGCCGGAGCTCGCCGGCGTTCTCGAGGATTTTGATCCAGTCTCTGAGGTCGTCGCAGGCCAGAGGGGTCTCTCCGTGGGAAATCTTCGATTTCCACTATAGACCGTCGCGGGCGGTGGGGCGCCCGCGATGTCACGGAGGACACGGACCAGAGCTTCTGCGCTACTTCAACCCGTACACATCAATCTCGCCCTGCGGATTGCTGGCCGAGGTGAGGTCGTGCCCGGTAGAGATGTAGACCTTGCCATTGGCGACCACCGGCGAGGTGAATTTGATCGCGTAGCCGGCGGTGTCCGCGGAGTTCGTGCTGCTGCTGTAGAGCTGGTTCGGGAAGTTCTGGGCGTCGTACGCGTAGAGGGTCGCGGCGGTCGGCGTGCCTTGCTGCAGCGGCACTCCCTGGTCGATCATCCACACGATGCCGTCCTGCGAGCCGTTGGCAGAGATGAAGGGCGTCGTGCCGCGGGTATTCAGCGGCTGGCCGGGGGTGGTGTAGGCTCCCGGCGTCAGCGTGTTGTTGCTGCTGCTGAACTTGAACTGCCGCACCGGCGCCACGCTGTTGGATCCGGTCGGGCTGATGCCGAGATAAACGTATCCGTTGAAATACGCCGCCGTGCCGAAGATTTCGTACGAGCTGAGCTGCCCGGTCGGATTGCTGGGCATGTAGGTGCAGGGTTGGGAAGTATAGGACGGCGAGAGGTCCGACTCGAACCAGATGCGGTCCCAGGCACCCACATCGTTCGCCTGTTCTCCGCCCAGGTTGCCGCTGTTGAGCAGATACACTCTGCCGATCTTGCCCCCCGCCACCATATCCGTCGTGCCGGGGATCATCATCAGTCCACCCGAGGCGAAGTCGGCATCGTCGCAATCCATGAACTCATAGGCGTCGGGCGTGAAGGAGTCCACGATTTTGAGCGTGGGGAGGAATGCGATGACCGAGTCTCCCATGGCGTTGTTGCCATCCCACGGGCCATTGCCGGTGACGATGTAGACGTCGCCGTAGCTGTCGGCGACGGGGCCTCCGCCGCCCATCCAAACGCCGCCGGCGCTGGCGTACGGACCTACACCGGCCGTATCGGGGCTGGCGTTCCACACCGCGACCTGAGAGAGATTGGAAGCGCTGTAGGCGAGCAGCCAGCCTGTGGGGCAGCCTCCGAACCCCATATAGATGTTCTCGTTGGCCAACAGCAGCGCCGCGCGCTGCACGCAACCGGTGGTCAGGGTAACGGTCGAACCGTTGCCGGCCTTCGGATTGGTTCCCGGCACCGATGCGGAGATGGTGGCGGGTCCCCCGAATTTCTCTCCGCCGTTGGTTACATTCAGAGCATGCAGCCGGAACGTGGTTGAGCCCGAACCAGTCTTCTGCGCCGAGACGACATAGAGGGTGCCGGTCCTGGGATCGATCACCGGGGTCGAGGTGATTCCTTCATAAGGCTGGATAGGTCCGTTCGTGATCGGGGTCTCGCCCGAATTCAGCAGACTTTCCCCCCACAGTTGCGTGCCCGTGTCGGCGTCAAAGGCATACACCCAGTCGGCTTCCGTCGCCACGTACAGAACGTTGTGCGTGCCGCCATTGATCTTGACGTTGGAGAGGACCAGAGGTTCGGCGTAGGCGTAGCCATTCACAGGGATCGTGAACAGCTTGCCGAAACTCGACGAGTTGACGTTGGTGGGCGTCAGCGTGGTTTCGTTGGAGTTGAGGCCGCTGCGGTTGTTGTCCACATGCCAGGTGGTGATGCTGACGCCGGTGGGCGGGGGCGGCGTGGACGCCGTGACCGTCAAGGATGCCTTATTGCTCGATCCGCTGAGGGAAGCGCCAATCGCGGCGGTGCCCGGCCCGGCGCCAGTGGCCATTCCGCTCGCATTCACGGTGGCCACGGAATTGTCCGAGGAACTCCAGCTCGCCTGCGATGTGACATTGCCGGTCGATCCGTCGCTGTAGGTCGCGGTCGCGGTGAATTGCTGCGTTGCGCCGGCGGTGATGCTGGGGGAGGCTGGCGTGACGGCGATGGACGAGACCGTTTTGGCGGGTGTCGTGACGCTAACGGACGCGGTCCCACTGAACCCGCTAACCGAGGCAGTGACCGTCGTGGAGCCCGCAGCCAACGCAGTGGCCATACCGCTGGAGTTCACGGTGGCAAATCCCGTGTTCGCGCTGACCCACGTCGCCGTCGACGTCACATCGGCCGTCGACGCGTCGGAATATGTCGCAGTGGCCGTGAACTGCTGGGTAGCTCCGACGACGAGGTTCGCCGAGGTGGGCGAAAGCGCGATCGTCCTGATCGTTTTCTGCGTGCCCGTGACGGAGCCGGAATTCGCCGATCCACATCCGGAAAACGCCGGCGCCAGCAGAACCGCGAGCAAAGCCAGAGAGAGGCCGAAGGAAGGCAAACGACGCCATTCCATCGAACCCAGGGGCGATTCAGATGCGCAAGTGCTCATAGGGCGGCATGGCTCACAGTGGCCCGGTTGGATTGGCAGGAGTGCAGGCGCGGTGTTCTGTGGCGTCTGCCAGGAAAGGTCCGTTCATGGGCTGCACGCGGATAGTCACGAGCGAAAGAGCTGGCGTTCAGCAGATATTCACAATGCGCGGCGATTCGTGCTCTTGCCGGCGATTGCCTGTCGAGCCATTAGTAGGCAAATTACGGCCGAAGGTTGCCAGGAAAGTTTCGGGGGGAGGGCCCAGGCGCTTGCCGACAGGCTCGTTAGCGCTTGGGCAGCTTCTGCTCGCTCATCAGCTCGGCGAACTCCGGTGTGGCGCGCAGCGAGGCGAGCATGTGGTCCTGCATCAGCTTCTTCTGGTCGCTGAAGCCTTCGTTCAGGGCGCGGCGCAGATAACCAATCGCTTCGTGGACGTTGCCGGCCTGGGCGAAGAGACGGGCGAGGCAGAAATCCTGTTCGGCACGATCATGGGCCGGCAGTTCGGAGGAGACCAGCTGCGGCGAATCCTCGGCGAAGATGTTGGGATCCAGGTCGAACGCCGCGCGGATCGCCTCAACCCCCTGCGGGACCTTGGCCTCCGCAAAATAGGCTACGGCCATATTGCTGTACACGGCTGCGGAGTTCGAATCGAGGCGGAGAGACTTCTGGTAATACTTGATGGCCTTGCCGTATTTCTTTGTGGCGTAGTAGACAGCGCCGAGGTTATTGAGCGCCTGGGGAAAGTCGGGGCGCATGTGCAGCGCTCGCTCGTAGTCGCTGCGCGCGATCTTGTAGGCGAACAAATGGTGGTAAGCGATCCCGATCTTGTTCCAGATGTCGGCGGTCTTGTGTGGGACCTGCTCATACTCTGCAATCGCCTGGATGTATTGTTGGCGGGCGAGCGCCAGATCGCCCAGGGTTTCCGGAGCCAGAGTGACAGACGCAGAGGTGGTGGAGTGGGGGGACATCTGCGGAGGGGCGCCGTGGGCGGTGACCGCTGCTGGGGCGGCCATCACCGCAACTAAGCTGATCCGCGCTGCTTCGATAAGGAAGCGAACCATGAGCGCCTCCGGGCCGGAGGACCGGGAATGCACTCATCATGACGCCAAAATGCGAAAAAGGGAAGCCTCCTGGCTCGATTTCTCCTTCCGATCAGTCCAGAGGCGGGGTCAGAGGCGCCGGTCCCTGCGGCCCCGCGGCGGGCTGCCCGGCGGTGCCCGCAGCCGAGGGCGGTGGCGAATCCAGCCGGCTCCCGAGCTCTGCGTACCAGCCGCCAAAGAAGTACAACGCATAGCACTGCACGAATGCCGTGGGAATGCCCAAAATGGCGGCAAAGACCAGGAAGTTCGCCAGCAACACAACGAATCCCGCGACCACCCCGTACAGTACAACCAGCATGGCAGCGGCGCCGCCTAGGTGCCAGAGCCACAAATACAGGAGAATCCCAGGGCCTCCCAGAACCAGCGCCACGACGAACAACAGGAGGAACCCTGCCATTTCTCCTGCCCAGGTGATTCCCATTTGCAGCACGAGGCGCAGCAGAAGATAAAAGGCCAGCGCCCATGGGTGGTTGCGCGGCAGCGGAAGAAAGCGGCGAAAGGCCCCGCGGATGGAGGCGTTTTCCAGGGCCATGGAGGGCAGCAGAAAATCCTCCATGATGGCGCCCGCCACAGCCGTCAGCAGAATCAGCAGAAAAGCCAGCCCGTAAATCGGAAGGATTTGGCTGAACAGCAGGAAGGGGGCGGCGCTCCCCTGCTGCGGCAAACTGCGCGATAGCCGCACCAGACCCACGATAAGGGGCCCGGCGGTGACGGCGGCCAGGAGAAGGAAGGCAAGCGAAGTTTGGATGACAAGCAGAAGGAACCGCCGCGCCTGGGGCCCATACCCCGACCATGCCGCGCGTACCTCTCCGCGCCGGTTGAGCACCAGGTCGAAGAACGCAAAACGCAACCGGCACCACAGCCAGATCACTAAAACAGCAATCACGATGCCGACGAGCACTGCCAGCGCGATCAGCGCCGTCGCTGCGGCCTCATGTTGAGAAGCCATCGGACGCAGGAATCCCTGGGGCTGATGAAGGCCGACTCCCAGCGTCACCACTGCGAAGACGATGGCTTCCACGGCGAATGCGGCTGCCATCCCCAGAAAACCGGGATTGGCGAGGGCGGCCAACAGCATCATTTTCAGGGCGAACCAGAAACGGAACTCCCGCGGCCGATCCGGAGCGCTTCCCGGCGCCAGGAAGATCGTGCGTATGCGGCTAAATGCCGGACCAACGGCATCCGCCGGCGACAGCGGCTTCATCGCGGCCCCACCTTCTTACTGAAGAGTCCCGATGAGATTAGTCGATCGCCGTCGGGGGAGCAAGCGGCTCTGCGGGCTGCCTGGCGTACACTCGCCACTTTCTATAATGGAGCCGATGACCACGATACGCCCCGCCGCCGCCGCCGATATTCCGCAGATTCTCGCTTTTGTCCGCGAACTCGCCGAGTACGAGCGCGAGCCGGATGCGGTCAAGGTGAGCGAAGACGAGCTGCTGCGGGACGGATTTCCTGCGCCCGGCCAGAGCTCCTATTACGAGTGCCTCATCGCCGAGGAAGACGGCGAGCCCGCCGGGTTTGCGCTGTTTTTCCCGGTGTATTCCACGTGGCGCGGACGGTCGATGCACCTGGAGGACCTCTTCGTGCGGCCGCGGTTTCGCGGGCGGGGGATCGGCAAGGCGCTGTTGACGCGCGTGGCGGCGGTGACCGTCGAGCGCGGGTGCAGGCTGCTCTTCTGGCACGTGCTGGACTGGAATGAGCCGGCGATTGAGTTCTATCGTTCGCTGGGCGCGGTCACGCTGGACACCTGGCGGCGCATGCGGCTGGGCGATGAGGCTCTGGCAGCCGTGGCAGCGCAGGCGTGACATCCCACGGCAGAATTCGCGTCATCGGTGGAGGACTTGCCGGTCCGGAGGCCGCGCTGGTCGCGGCGCGGATGGGCGTCGAGGTCGATCTCTACGAGATGCGCCCGGTGCGGCAGACGCCCGCGCACCAGACGTCCGACTTCGGCGAGCTGGTCTGCTCGAATTCGCTGAAGTCGGAGAGCGAAAACACCGCGCCCTGGCTGCTGAAGCAGGAGATGCGGCGGGCGGGTTCGCCGCTGCTGGCCTGCGCCGATGCGACGGCGGTTCCGGCGGGACACGCCCTGGCCGTGGATCGCGTGGAGTTCTCGCGGCGGATCGGCGAAGCGATCGCCGCGGAGCCGAGGATTCGCGTACACCGCGAGGAAGTGACGCGGCTCGATCCTCGACGATCGGCCGGTCGACGATTGTCGCGTCCGGTCCGCTGACGTCGAATGCGCTGTCGGAGGAGATCGCGCGGCTGACCGGCAGCGAACATCTCGCGTTCTACGACTCCATCAGCCCCATCGTCGAAGCGGACTCCATCGATCGCGAGCGCGTCTACCTGGCGGCGCGCTACGACAAGGGATCGGCGGACTACATCAACTGCCCCATGAACCAGGCCGAGTACGACGCCTTCCTGGATGCGCTGCTCGCGGCCGAGAGCGTGGAGGCGAAGGAGTGGGAGAAGCTCGAATATTTCGAAGGCTGCCTGCCCATTGAGGAGCTTGCGCGGCGTGGGCGCGACACGCTGCGGTTTGGGCCCATGAAGCCGGTGGGTCTGCGCGATCCGCGAACCGGCAAGATGCCGTGGGCAGTGGTGCAACTGCGCTGCGAGAATCTGCGCGCGGACTCGTATAACCTGGTCGGCTTCCAGAACCACCTGAAATTCGGCGAGCAGGCGCGGATCCTCCGGATGATTCCAGGACTCGAACAGGCGAAGTTCCTGCGCTACGGGCAGATTCACCGCAACACCTACATCAACGCGCCGAGGGTACTCGCGCCGCTGCTGAACCTGCGGGAGCATCCGGGAATTTTCTTTGCCGGGCAGATTTCGGGCGTGGAAGGCTACACGGAATCGATTGCGACGGGGATGTTGGCAGGGATGTATGCCGCGCAACTGGCGCTGAGCGGCAGCCCGGAGCCGGTTCCGCGCGTGACGGCGCTGGGGTCGCTGGTGAATTACATCACCAAGGCCGATCCAAAGCGCTTTCAGCCGGCGAACATTACGTTCGATTTGCTGGAGCCTCTCGACGAGGCCACGCGCAGGCGAGTGCGCGACAAGCGGGAGCGGCACCGCATGCAGTGCGAGCGGGCGCTGGCGGGCATGGAGGCGTGGCTGGCCGCCTTGTAATTCACCCACGCATTGCAGGATGCGGCCAGGCCCGCTTGTGCGCGAAGCGCCTCCGCCTGGACGGCCAGTCCTGCTAACCTGAAAACAGAGCTATGAAATTCGGCGTCCTCGTTTTTCCGGGATCGAACTGCGACCAGGATACCTGGCATGTGCTGGCGGAGATCGCGCAGCAGCCGGCGGTGTATTTGTGGCATGACTCGCCGGATCTGGAAAATTGCGACGCGATCCTCGTGCCGGGCGGATTCGCGTACGGCGACTATCTGCGCACGGGCGCAATCGCGCGTTTCTCGCCGGTGATGCAGTCGGTGAAGAATTTTGCCGCCCAGGGCGGCCTGGTGCTCGGCATCTGCAACGGATTTCAAATTCTGTGCGAGGCAGGTCTGCTGCCGGGCGCGCTGCTGCGCAATGCGGGGCTCCAGTACCTCTGCAAGCAGGTGTATCTGCGCGCGGAGACGACGGATTCACCGTTCACGGGCAACCTCGCACGCGGGCAAGTCCTGAAAATGCCCATCGGCCACATGGAAGGGAATTACTTCTGCGATGCGGACACGCTCGCCGAGCTCCAGCGCGCTGATCGCGTGGCCTTCCGCTATGTGACCGCCGAAGGTGAGGCCACGCGGGAAGCGAATCCCAACGGCTCGCTCGACAACATCGCGGGGATTCTGAACGAGGGGCGGAACGTGCTGGGGATGATGCCGCACCCCGACCGTTCCAGCGAGGCTCTGCTGGGATCCGCGGACGGGTTTAAGATTTTTGCGTCGCTCGTGGAGGCCCTGGCGCATCGGTCATGATCGATATTCATCATCATCTGCTGTTCGGCGTAGATGACGGGCCAACGGACCTGGATCGCTCCCTGGCGCAGGCGGAGGCCGCGGTGGCGGACGGCATCACGCACATCGTTTGCACGCCGCACGCCAACGATGTGTTCGAATTCAACCCGCAAACCAATCAGGAGCGGCTGGCGGCGATCCGCGAGCGCGTGGGCGACAAGCTGACGCTGGGGCTGGGTTGCGATTTCCATCTTTCCTACGAAAACATAGAGGACGCGCTCGAGCACCCGCACAAATTCACCATCAATCAGGGCAGTTATCTGCTGGTGGAGTTCGCGGAGTACATGATTCCGCAGAATATCGGCAACACGTTTTACGAGTTCACCATCAAGGGCATTCGCCCCATCGTCACCCATCCGGAGCGGAATCCGCTGCTGCAGCGGGAGCACGGACGCATGGCGGAATGGATGCGCACGGGGTGCCTGGTGCAGATTACGGCGGCGTCGCTCAACGGCCGCTTCGGCAAGCGGGCGCAGGCCCTGGCCTGGGAGATGATCGAGAAGAACTGGGTGAACTTCATCGCCACCGACGCGCACAATCTGGAAGGCCGGCGGCCGTGCATGACCGAGGCATACCAGGCGGTTGCCGAGCGCTGCGGCCAGCAAACCGCGGACCGTTTGTGCATCGAGAATCCGCAGGCAGCGTTTGAGGACCGGAAGCTGGAGCCGCAGCCCGAGCCGCAGGGCGTGTACGGCTACCAGCCGGAGCCGGAGCGGCCCGGCGGACTCTTCTCGAAGATCTTCAGGAAGTAGACGCCGCAGAGATTGCCGCGCGGACCAGCCCCGCTACAGCCCCAACCCACCATCCACGCTGAGCACCTGGCCGGTGATGAAGTGTGGGCCGGTGACGAAGAACATCACCGCCGCGGCCACGTCTTCGACGGTCCCGTTGCGCTTCATCGGCGTGCGGCGGGCGTACGACTCGTACTCCGCGGCCACTTCGCCCGCGACGATCATTCCGGGCGCGACGCAGTTCACGCTGACCTCCGGCGCCCAGGCTTTGGACATGGTGCGCGTGAGCATGTGCAGCGCCGCCTTCGACGTGCAGTAGTGCGCGTGGGTCGGCCACGGATGCATGCCGCCCAGCGACCCGATGTTGACGATGCGTCCGCGTGCCGCTTTCAGGTGCGGATACGCAGCCTGCGCCGCGAGGAACGGCCCGCGCGTGTTGGTCTCGAACATCGCGTCCCACTGCTCGACGGTAATGGATTCGAGAGCCGCCGTCTCAAAGCGCCCGGCATTGTTGATGAGGATGTCCAGCCGCCCCATGCGGGCGACGGCGGCGGCGACCGCCTCGCGAATCTGCTCAGGCCGGCGGAGGTCTGCGCGGAACGCAAACGCCTGCACGCCGGCGGCTTCCAGATCGGCGAGCGTGCGGCGGGCGTCCGCTTCCGAATCGCGAAACGTAATGGCGACCTGCGCGCCGGCTGCTCCGAGGGCCAGCGCCAGCGCGCGCCCAATCCGTTTGGCGCCGCCCGTCACCAGAGCCGCCTGTCCCTGCAAGGGCTTCATGCAGCGATTCTACTGATTTGCAGACAACCTTCATCCTGCCGGTTGCAACGGACGACGGCCCGGCGACATCTTAGCTGACGAAAGAAGGAAGTCACCGTGCTGTTACGATCCGCGGCTCTCGCCTCAGCCGTGCTGTTATTGATGCTGGGGGCCGGCTGTGCTGACGGTCCTCCGGCGGAGGCTGTCCTCCCGCAAGCCATTGCCCCCACCCAATCGACTCACCCCGATCCCAACGCTCCCTACGTGATTCCCGGCCCTCCCCGCAAAGTTGTTGCGCAACCTACGCCTGCTGCCGCGGCGGAGGCGCTTCCGTGCACTCCCGACGCGCTGAAGGTGGAGGAGATTGCCGGCAACATGCACGGAGCCTGGCACTCCATCAAAGTGGGCTTTCGCAACCAGGCCAGCGTCGCCTGCCGATTGAGTGGGTATCCCCTCGTGGCGCTGTTCAATGGAGAAGGGCAGAGCCTGGGCAGCATCGCCGTGCAAAGGACGACCGCGGACGAAGTGCGCGCCGAACTGGCAGAACCATCGCCCCCGAAGCCTGCCCAACCAGCGCCGGCGCAGGACGGAACGATTTCCGCCGCCCAACACGTGATCCTGGTGCCCAGGGCGGTCGCGGCCTTCCAGGTGGTGTGGTCGGCGGGAGAGAGCTGCTCGAAGGTTGCGCGGCTGCTGGTCACTGCGCCTGGCACCACGCGAACGTTTTCCGTGGCCCAGCCCATGAGCGTCTGCAAGGGACGTATCCAGGTCACGCCGCTCGGCCTGGATCAGACAGACGACTGAGCGATGGCCGGCTCCCCCCGCGGCTCCTGCCTGCGCCTGCGGCCGGCAAGCCCGATCGCGGCCAGCGCAATCAGGGGCGGAAAGCATTCCAGCGTATAGCGTGGCTCCGGCGCTTCCAGGGTAAGCAGCAGCAGGCATCGCAGCAGCACAAAGGCCAGAATGGCGCCGCGGAAGCGCGGGCGCCTGAGGAAGCCCGCCAGTGCAGCCAGCAGATACGCCAGGTTCAGGCCTGCGTAGGCCCAGGCGAATTCCGTCTCCCCTTCATGCTTCTCAAATTGCCACCACCGCACTTCGATCCACAGCATTTCCGTGCGCGGCCGCAGCCACATGTCGGCCAGGCGCGCCACCGGCAACTCCACGTAATAGCGCAGGCGATGCGCACGAATCCGCTGCTCAGCCAGAGCCGCGAAGCCCGCGTCCTCCTGTGCGGTGATCTGGCAGCAGTCGTCGTTGTACGCGTGGAGTAGCTGCACCGTCTGGCGGTACTGGGCCGGGGAATCGAAGGCCCGTGCGGGCAGGGTGGCTGGATCGATCGGGTCGCTGTTAGCATTCCAGTAAACATCCCAGGTGCAGGCGAAATCCGCGCAGACGGTCCTGGTCCAGCGATTGAAGCCGGGGTCGGTGTTCTCGCCCGGATCGGCCGCATACCGCGGAGCGAGCGGCTGGAACACGTGGAATGTTTGCCAGTTGCGGACCGTCCAGGGAAGGAACGGAAGGATCGAAAGGACGCCGCAAAGGAGCGCCCATCGCGCCATGCGCGTTTTGCCCCAGCGAACGCGGCCGTAGAAGAACATCGCCGGGCACAGGGTGACCGCCAGCAGGGGACCATCCGGGCGGAGCAGCGCCGCGTAGCTCCAGGAGACGGCGAGGACGAGCGCCCATTTCCAGCGGGGTGCGTCGAGGAAGCGGGGCAGAGCGTAGAAGGCGAGCGCGATCGAGAAGAGCTCCAGCGTCTCCGTCAGCGGAGCGGCGGTGTAGTTCGCGGTGAAGGGGCAGAGCGCGGCCAGCCACAGCGCCCACCGGCCGGCGCGTTCATTCCACAGGCGCCGGGCGAAGCCCGCAATCAGCAGGCAGGTGAGCAAGTCGACCACGACCTGAACGAACAGGACAGGGTAGTAGCGCTCGATGCCAAAAAGATGAAAGCAGAGTCGAAGAAACAAAGGATAGCCGGGCAGCCGGATCAGCGTCGGGTGAAGCGCCTCGCCGGCAGCCGAGGCGCCGTAGACGCCGTGCAGCATCCAGTTTTTGGCGATGTTGCCATAAACCAGCGTGTCGCCGCCGATTTCCGGGTAGGCCCAGAGAAACCAGAGACGCAAAGCGGCGCCGGCGGCCAGCGCGACGAGCACCAGTCCGGTTTTTCTAAGCCGCGGAGAGAGCATTGCGCCTATTAGACCAGCCCAGCCGCGGTGGCGGAACCGGAAAGTAGGGGCGGCACGCGGTTCTGCAACAGCAGGCCACGGCCAACGGGTGTTTACGGGGCGGCTTCCAGGCCTCCCTGTCGTACGATTGAAAGCGTACCCGTCCAACGATGAAGCAGGTTTTCTACGATCCCAGGCAACTGCGCCGGAAGGTGTTCCGGCGGCTCACCGATGTGTTGGTGGTGGGCTTCACGCTGGTCCTCGCGGTCTTTATTTTCAGCGTGATCTCCCGGCAGAACGCGCCGGAATTGCTGCTGCCGACCCAGAAGCCGAACTACAAAGCTCTGAAAGAGCGCCAGGAGACAGCGCGGAAGAACGCGGTGGCGCGCCCGGGCCGCCGGCGCCCGAAGCTGCGCGCCTCCGAAGTGGTGCCCAACCAGGACCAGCCTCTGCGCGCGGCTTTTTACGAGAACGACTCAGAGGATTTTGCGTCGTTCCAGGCGCACATCCACCAGATCGACATCCTCTTTCCGGACTGGCTGCACGTCATCTCTGCCGACGGCAACCTGGTGGGCGCAACGCCCATGTATCCCGTGCGCTTCTTCAGCGTGGTGGATTCGAGCGGGGTCCACGGAGTCGACCCGCAGAACCAGGTGAAGGACGCGATTGCCGCGGCTCATGAGGACACCGAAATCTACCCCATGCTCAACGATTACGACACTCTGAACCAGCAGTGGTCAGGCGACGTGATCGGAAAGATGCTCCGCACCCCCGCTGCGCGCGAGCGTTTGCACCTCCAGCTGGATCAATTCCTGTATGCCAACCCGTCGTATCGCGGCATCGCGCTGGATTTCGAGCAGGTTCCGGACGAGGATCAGCAGCTCTACGCGGACTGGGTCGGGGAGCTGCACAACGACTTCCAGGCGAAACATCTCAAGATCTACGTCAGCCTCCAGTCTCAGGCGCCCGGCGATGTCCTGCGCAGCATGGCGCAAAACAGCGACGGCGTCATCCTGATGAATTACGACGAGCACGAGGAAACCAGCCAGCCCGGGCCGGTGGCCAGCGAGCCGTGGTTTGAGGCGAACCTGACCCGCGCGCTCAAGTACGTGCCCCGCGAGAAGCTGATCTGCGGCATCGGGAATTATGGATTTGACTGGGCGATGCCGGCGCCGGTGAAGGGCAAAAAAACCTCCGGCCAGCCCGTCAATGTCGACGACCTCACCGTGCAGGATGCCTGGCAGCTCGCGGACGATGCGGGCGCGGACGTGCATCTGGAAGGCGATGAGTTGAACCCGTCTTTCGCTTACGTCGACGAGGATACCCACCTGAGCCATCGGGTATGGTTCCTGGACGCGGTCACCGCGCTGAACGAGATGCGTGCCGGCAATCTGATGGGCATCCGCACCTTCGCGCTGTGGCGGCTGGGCGAGGAAGATCCATCGCTGTGGAAGGTCTGGAATGATCCAGGGGCGAAGGATGCCCCCGATCAGCTGCGCGTCGTCCCGCCCGGCCAGGACGTGGACACCGAAGGCGAAGGCGACATCCTGCGCGTAACTTCGGCGCCGCAGACCGGCGAACGCACCATCCAGATAGCCTCGGACAACTACACGCTGATCGACGAAGACATGACCAGCCTGCCGCACTCCTACACGATCGAGCAGTACGGCTATAAGCCGGACGAGCTGGCGCTGACCTTCGACGACGGGCCGGATCCTGTCTGGACTCCGAAGATTCTCGACGTGCTGCAGCAGTACCACGCCCCCGGCACGTTCATGATCATCGGCGAAGAAGCCATGAACAACGTGGGGCTGGTGAAGCGCGAGGTGGCCGACGGCGAGGAGATCGCCAATCACACCTTCACCCATCCCAACATCGCGGAGATCACGCCCCGCCAGTTGACGCTGGAGCTTAACGGCACCGAGCGCCTGTTCGCGGCGGAGCTGGGCATCCACACGCTGTTTTTCCGCCCGCCCTACTCGATCGATCAGGAGCCGGATACGAACGGCGAGGCAGCGCCCGCGTTTCGCATCCAGCAGATGGGCTACACCATCATCGGCGACAAAATCGACACCGACGACTGGATCGAGCATCCGCGCAAGACGCCCCAGGAAATCACCGACAGCGTCCTCGAGCAGATTCAGGCAATGAAGACGCTGCCGTGGATGCGGGGCAGCATCATCCTGATGCACGATGGCGGCGGCGACCGCTCGGCGACCGTGGCCGCTCTGCCCACGCTCATCACCACCCTGCGCGCGAAGGGCTACAAACTGGTCCTCGTCTCAGACCTCATGGGCAAAACGCGCGCGGAAGTCATGCCGCCCATCGCGCCCAGTCTGCGCTGGCAGGCGCGCGTCGATTGGGTCGCTTTCTTCTTCTTTGCCGTCTTCGCGCACTTCCTCGTGGACGTCTTCTTCATCGGCGACGTGCTCATGAGCGTGCGCCTGGTGTTGATCGGCATCTTCGCCCTCATCGACCGCTTCCGCAAGCGCCATATTCCCGCCGGCGATTACCACCCGCGCGTCGCCGTGCTGATCCCCGCCTACAACGAAGAAATGGTGATCGTGCGGACGATCCGGTCGGTCCTGAAGTCGGATTACCCTGACGTCCGCGTGATTGTGATCGATGACGGATCCCTCGACCGCACCTTCGACGCCGCCCGCGAGGCATTTCCGGAAGAGATCGCAGCGAAGCGGCTGGTGGTGCTGACCAAACCGAACTCCGGCAAGGCCGAGGCGCTGAATTATGGCCTGAATCACGTGGACGAGGAAGTCTACGTCGGCATTGATGCGGACACCATCATTGCGCCCGACGCCGTTTCGAAGCTCGTGCGCTGGTTTGCCGATCCACGCGTCGGCGCCGTGGCCGGCAATGCCAAGGTGGGGAACCGCATCAATTTGTGGACCCAGTGGCAGGCCCTCGAATACATCACGAGTCAGAACTTCGAGCGGCGCGCCATGGATCTGTTCAACGTGGTCACGGTCGTGCCTGGCGCCATCGGCGCGTGGCGCACCAGCGCCGTCAAGCAGGGCGGCTGTTACCCCGTCAACACGGTCGCCGAAGACGCCGACCTCACCATGAATCTGCTGGAGCACCAGTACAAGGTCATCTACGACGATCGCGCCCTGGCGTTCACTGAGGCGCCGGCCACCGCCCGCAGCCTCATGCAGCAGCGCTTCCGCTGGTCGTTTGGCATTTTGCAGGCGGTCTTTAAGCATCGCGCCGCGGTGCGCACCAACCGTGCCATGGGTTTCTTCGCCCTGCCCAACATTCTCGTCTTCCAGATTCTCTTTCCGCTGGTGTCCCCGCTGATCGACATCATGTTCGCCGCCGGCGTGGTGCAGTATCTCGTGGACCTCCACTTCCATCCGGAAACCGCCAGCTCCGCCAGTTTTGAGAAGTTGCTGGCCTACTTCCTCATTTTCCTCGTCATCGACTTCCTCACCTCCGCGCTGGCCTTTCTGCTGGAGCCGCGGCATCCGGCGAACAAAGGCGACGGCTGGCTGCTCTTCCACATCTGGCTGCAGCGCTTCTCCTACCGGCAGCTTTTTTCTGTGGTGCTCTTCCGCACGCTCAAGCGGGCCATTGAAGGCCGGCCATTCAACTGGGAGAAAATCGAGCGCACCGCGCGCATGTCGCGCAAGACCGAGGAAATCGCCGCGGGGGATAGTTAAATCCGCGCGCGGCCCCGCGTCCCGCCCCCCGCAGTGGTACAAGGGATCGTGGCTCTTCGTCGCCGGTACAAGGCGGAATCCTGGGCGATGGCGTTGGCGCTGGCCGCGGGCCTGGCGCTGCGGCTGTATTTTCTCCTTCTGCCGGTCACCGTCGACGACGACACCGCAGCCTATACCCAACTCGCCGACAACTGGTTTCACCACGGCATCTACGGATTCGTCCATGCGGGCCGCATTGTCCCCAGCCTGATCCGGCTGCCAGGATATCCCCTCTTTCTCGGCGTGGTCTTCGCCGTCTTTGGGCGGGACCACATCCGCGCCGCGCTCGTCCTGCAGGCGCTGATCGATCTGGGCGCCTGCTGGCTGCTCTTCGATTGCCTGCGCACCGAAGTGTCTCGCAGAGCCGCGTGGGCCGCGTTGCTGCTCGCGGTCGTCTGCCCGTTCACCGCTGCCTATAGCGTGGCCGGCATGACCGAGAGCCTGTCCATCGCCTGCGTGAGCCTTGCCATTTGGTCGTTGGCTCGATGGGTGCGCGCGGCCCGGGCAGGCCGGAGCGCCCTCGCTCCGCTGTTGCTCCTGGCCGCCGCCACCGGATTCGCCACGTTGCTGCGCGCCGACGGCGTCCTGTTACTGGTGGTCTGTGCGGGAGCCGTCTTCTGGTATGGAAGCGAGGGATTGGGCGCGGCCCGCTCTCTGCGCCTGGCCCTGCTCGCCGCGATTCTGGCTGCGCTCCCCCTGGTTCCATGGACGCTGCGCAACGCGCGGACCTTCCATCGCTTCCAGCCGCTCGTCCCAAAGGAGGCCAACAATCCCGGGGAGTTCATGCCTGCCGGCTTCCGCCGATGGCTGCGAACCTGGTCGATCGATTACATCAACACCGGCGAGGTCGCCTGGAACCAGGAGGACTACATCGATCCGGAGGATGTGCCGGCGCGTGCATGTTCCGGGGCGCAGGAATGTCGCCAGACCATGGCCCTGATCGCGGAGCACAACCGAATCGATGACGTGAGCCCGGCGCTGGACGCGCAGTTTGCCGCGCTGGCGGCGCAGCGCATTCGCGAGCACCCGCTGGACTATTACCTCGTGATGCCCGTGCTGCGCGTGGCGGATATGACTTTCCGGCCCCGCACGGAGCTGTTCGACATCGAGCCGGACTGGTGGGATTTTGCCGGCCATCCCACCGACAGCATCCTCGCTATCCTGCTGGGTCTGGTGAATCTGGGTTACGTGGTGCTGGCGGTCTGGGGCTTTCTGCGGCGCCGCGTGCCGCTCGCCGGCGCTCTGCTCGCCTACCTGCTGCTGCGAGGCCTGTTGCTGGCCACCATGGAGAATCCCGAGCAGCGGTACACGATGGAAGCGTTCCCCATGCTCATTCTGGCCGCGGCCTGCGTCTTCGCGCGCGATCGCCCGAATGAGGACGAAGACGAGTCCGCCGCAGCCGAATCCCCATCAGCCGCCGCCGCCTGAACCGGCCAGCAGCTTCTCCACGCGCTTCCTGAGCGCCTGCGCGTCGAACGGCGCGCGCACCTTCGCATCGTTGTCGAAGTAGACGAAGACGTCGCGCCGGGCTCGTTTGGGTGGGCGAGCCGCCGAAGCATACTCGCCCTCCGGAACGGCAGGCGACGAGATCGGAGAGTCGCGTGGCTCCTGCCCTCGAGCCCACGCGCCGATCCGGCGCGCCCAGATGTCCAGCGCCTTCCCGCTGTATCCGCTGGCGTAGAGCTGCTCCGAGCCGTGCAGCCGCAGATACAGAAAATCGGCGGTGACATCCAGCAGGCGCGGCCACTCGACCGTGTCGGCGCAGACCAGCGCCACGCGATGGCGCCGCAGCAGGGTGATGAACTCCGGCGTGATGAAGCTCGGATGGCGAATCTCCACGGCGTGCCGCAGCCGGCGCTTGCTGGATGGTTCCAGAAACGCGCGGCCCTTCAATCGATGGTCGTGCTCCGTCGCCAATTCAGCAGCAGCTTCGGTGTCGCGCGGCAGCATCGTCAGGAATTCATCGAGCAGCTCCGGATTGAACTGGAAGTTTGGCGGAAACTGCCACAGGAACGGCCCGAGCTTTTCTTCGAGCTTCAGCACACCCGAAGCGAAATAATTCGCCAGCGGAGTCCGGATGTTGCGAAGCCTGCGCATGTGCGTGACGTAGCGCGAGCCCTTCACCGCAAAGACGAAGCGCTCGGGCGTCTCAGCCGCCCATTTTTCATAGCTCGAGGGGCGCTGGAGCGAGTAGAACGTGCCGTTGATCTCGACGGTGGGGAACGTCTCCGCGGCAAAAGTGAGCTCGCGCTTGTGTGCCAGCTTCTCCGGATAAAAGACGCCGCGCCAGCCTTTGTAGGTCCAGCCGGAGATGCCGATGCGGACGGTGCCGTGAGCGCTCACGCAGGTTGGGACTCAGGCGGCCGGGCCCGCGGTTGCATCGGGCATGATGCAACGAAGGCGCACTGCCGATAGAATCGTTAAAGCAAATTAAAAGAAGACGAGAGCCAGCGTTGACGTCCACCACCGCCATGACCTACCAGGAACTGCTGCTGCGCCTCCAGAGCTTCTGGGCCGAGCGCGGTTGCGTTCTGGCGCAGCCGTACGACGTGGAAGTGGGCGCGGGCACCATGTCGCCGGATACCTTCCTGCGCGTGCTCGGTCCCGATCCCATCGCCATCGCGTACACGCAGCCTTCGCGCCGGCCGGCCGACGGGCGCTACGGCGAGAATCCCAACCGCCTCTACAAGCACACGCAGTTGCAGGTGATCCTCAAGCCGCCGCCGGCGGACATTCAGGAGATTTATCTGGAGTCGCTGGAAGCCATCGGCATTCGCCTGCGCGAGCATGACATCAAGTTTGAGGAAGACAACTGGGAGTGGCCCGTGGGGGGCGCGTGGGGCGTCGGCTGGCAGGTGATGCTGGACGGCCTCGAGATCACGCAGTTCACCTACTTTCAGCAGTGCGGCGGAATGGATCTTGACCCGATCTCCGGCGAGATTACATACGGCATGGAGCGCATCGCCGCGTTTTTGCAGGACGTCGATTCCATCTACGACATCGTGTGGGCGCGCGATCAGAAAACGGGCCGCGCCATCACTTACGGCGAGGTTCGGCTCCAGGAGGAGCTGCAGCTTTCCGTCTACAACTTCGAGGCGGCGGACATCGGCAAGCTCTGGGAGCATCTGCGGCTCTATGAGGCCGAGTGCCAGGCGCTGCTGGACGAGTTCCACGCGCGCTTCAGTCCGAAGGCGGAGAAGGCCGCCGGGCGCCACGAAAAGATTCACGACCGGTTGGTTCATGCGGAAACCGCGGTGCCCGCGGACGAAGACTTCCGCTTGAGGCTCCGGCGCTTCCCGGTGCTGGGCGCGTATGAGCTGTGCCTGAAGTGCTCGCACCTGTTCAATCTGCTCGATGCGCGCGGCGCGATCTCCGTCACTGAGCGCGTCGCGGTGATGGCGCGGATGCGCAACATGGTGGTCGGTGTGGCCAAAGCGTATGCGACGCAGCGCCAGGGCGCGCAGCATCAGGAAACGGGGGCCGCGTAGCCATGCCGGATTTGCTGTTCGAAGCGGGAATGGAAGAGATTCCGGCGCGCATGATCGCGGCGGCGGAAAAGGAGCTGACCCAGCGCATCGTGGATCTGCTGGGCCGCGAGCGCCTGCTGGCCGAAGGACACGAAGTTCGCAGTTACTCCACGCCGCGACGCCTGGCCGTGCAGGTGAGCGGGCTCCTGGAGCGCCAGCCGGATGCCACCGAGCGGATGACCGGCCCGGCCTGGAGTGTGGCCTTCAAAGAGGGTCAGCCCACGGCGGCGGCGCAGGCCTTTGCGCGGAAAGCGGGCGTAGCCGTCGAAGCGCTGGAGAAAACGGCGACGCCGAAAGGCGATTATGTATCCGCGACGGTGACGCATCAGGGGCGCCGGGCGCTGGAAGTCCTGGGCGAACGGCTGGCCGCGGAACTGGCCGCGATCTACTGGCCCAAAAATATGTACTGGCGCGCGCAGAAGCCGGAGCGCTTCGTGCGCCCGATCCGCTGGATCGTCGCCATGCTCGATCACGAACTCATCCCGGTGGAGTTCGCGGGCGTGCGCGCCGGCAAGCAGACCTTCGGGCACCGCATCCTGCACGGCAGCGAGCCGGTCGTCATCGATCACCCCGACGATTACGTCGGCGCGCTGGAAGCGGCCAAGGTGACGGCGGATGCAGGGCTGCGGCGGCATCGCATCCGCAAAGCGCTCGATCAGGAGACGCGCGACATCCCCGACGCGCGCTGGCGCGAGAATGCCGCGCTGGTCGAGACGGTCACGCATCTGACGGAGTGGCCTTCTGTCGTCATGGGCAGCTTCGACCGCGAGTATCTCGCGCTGCCGGAAGAGGTCCTGGTCACGGTCATGCGCGACCACCAGAAGTATTTTGCCGTGGAGAACCCACAGCACAAGCTGGAGCCATATTTCCTGGCGGTGCTGAACACGCATCCCGAAGAGACCGGCATCGAAACCATCCGCCACGGCAACGAGCGCGTGCTGCGCGCTCGCTTCAACGACGCGCGGTTCTTCTGGAACGTCGATCAGAAGATCACGCTCGAAGACCGCGTGGAGATGCTGAAGTCCGTCACCTTCCACAAGGAGCTGGGCAGCTACTGGGACAAAACGCAGGCGAACCTGCGCATTGCGGAAAGCCTGGCAGCGACACTCGCGGAGCGCGGCGTTGCCCTCGACGCGAAGGCGTTGCAGCAAGCCGTGGGCGTGGCGAAGGCCGATTTGACCACCGAGCTGGTGAAGGAATTCACCGAGCTGCAGGGCATCGTCGGCGGGCTTTATGCGCGGGCGCAGGGACTAGGCGAGACCGTCGCTCAGGCGATCTACTGGCAGTACTCGCCGGCGGCCGTCGAAGACCCAATCCCGCCCACAGTAGAAGGCCAGGTCCTCGGCCTCGCCGACCGCATCCAGACGATGGTGGCGATGTTTGGGATTGGCCTCGAGCCGACCGGCTCGAAGGATCCCTTCGCGCTGCGCCGCGCTGCGAACGCCATCGTCAAAATCCTGGCGGAGTCCGGCTTGCCGCTGCGAATCAGCGATCTTCGTGCGGCTGCGGTGCACCTCAGCGGGGAAGTGAACGAGAAGGTAGAAAGCTTTTTCCGCGAGCGTCTGGAGTTTTACCTGCGCGAAGTCCGCGGCTTTGCCTACGACGTGGTGAACGCGGTGTTGGCTGCCGGCTGCGATGACGTCCGCGACGCGATTGCCCGCGCCGATGCGCTGACGGCCGTGCGCGGCTCGGAGGATCTGGCCGCGATCTCCGCGGCATTCAAGCGAATCAAGAATCTTCTGCGGCAGGCAAGCGAGAAGGGAATTGCAACGGATGGCGAATTGAAGCAGGAATTCCTGGCTGAATCGGCTGAGCAGAGCTTGTTTGCAGCCGCAATTCAACTCGCCCCAACAGTTGAGGGGTTTCGGTCAAAGCGGCAGTACCGCAATGCTCTGGAGCAGATTGCGACTTTGCGACCGCACGTCGACTTGTTCTTCGACAAGGTCATGGTCATGGTGGATGACGAGGCCGTGCGCCGCAACCGCCTCAACTTGATTCATTGGGTGCTTACGGGCTTTTCCTCCATCGCCGACTTCTCCGAACTGGTGTCTGCATCATGAATCAGGGGCAAAAGCGGCCCCGCTCCCGTGGCAACACGAAGCGAAAGCCCGAGAAAACCTGGGTCGCCGTCGAAGAGTACATGGACGAGCTGCTGATGCCGTCCGACCTCGTGCTCGATGCGGCGCGCCAGGCCAGCGCCGCCGCCGGCCTCCCGGATATCGCCGTCACCCCCAGCCAGGGCAAGTTCCTCCATCTGCTGGCGCGCATGCGCGGCGCGCGGCACATCCTGGAAATCGGCACGCTCGGCGGCTACAGCACCATCTGGCTGGCGCGCGCGCTGCCCGCGGACGGGCGGCTGATCACCATCGAAGCCGACGTGAAGCACTGCGAGGTCGCCCAGGCGAATCTGATGCGTGCCGGCGTGGGCGCCCGTGTGGATCTGCGGATGGGCGACGCTCTTGATCTGCTGCCGGAACTCGCCGCCGAGGGGCTCGAGCCCTTCGATTTCGCCTTCATCGACGCGGACAAGGAGAATACCGCCGAATATTTTGGCTGGGCGGTGCGGCTGGCGCGCCCTGGCGCTGCGATCGTCGTGGACAACGTCGTCCGCGATGGGGAAGTGGCGGATGCGCGCACCACGGACGAAACCGTGCAGGGAATTCAGCGCTTCCTCGATGCCGTGGCCGCGGAGCCGCGCGTGACCGCAACCACCCTCCAGACCGTCAGCAGTAAAGGCTACGACGGTTTCACGCTGGCGCTGGTGACGGCCTAAGGCACAATCACCGCGGCGCCGTCGATCCTGTCCTCCGCCACGGCGAGCAGCGCCTCATTCGCCTGCTCCAGGGGAAAGACGGTCGTGCGCGGGCGAATCCCGATCTGCTGCGCCAGCGCGACAAACTCGCGGGCATCCTCTCGGGTCATGTTGGCCACGCTGCGCAGTTGCCGCTCACCCCACAGCAGGCGGTCGTAGTCGAACTGCGGTATGCGATCCAGGTGGATCGCATTGATGGCGACGATGCCGCCTTTGCGCAACGAGGCCAGCGCGGCCACCACCACGTCGCCGCTGGGCGCGAAGGTGACGGCGCAGTCCAGCGGAACGGGCGGGCGTTCCGTCGCATCGCCCGCCCACGCCGCGCCGCGGTTGCGCGCCAGTTCCTGGTGCGACGCGCCGCGCGTCGAGACATACACCTCGCAGTTCCAGAACTTCAGCACCTCGATCGCCAAGTGCGCCGAGGCTCCAAAGCCGAACAGTCCCACGCGGTCGCCGGGCTGAACCTCCGCCACGCGCAGGCTGCGGAAGCCGATGATCCCCGCGCAAAGCAGCGGCGCCAGATCGGTGGCGGGCGGCTGTTGGGGTAGCGGAATCAGGAAATCCGCGCGCGCCACCGCGTACTCCGCATAACCGCCGTTGACCGAATAGCCGGTATACGTTGGGTGATCGCACAAGTTCTCGCGGCCTTTGCGGCACAGCAGGCAGGTTCCGTCCACGCCGCCCAGCCAGGAAACACCCACGCGCGTGCCCGGGGGAGCCTGGCCGGCGCTCTCACCCAGCCTTTCCACGCGGCCCACAATCTGGTGGCCCGGAATCACGGCCGCCCGCAGCGGCGCGAGCTCGCCCACGCTGATGTGGAGATCGGTGCGGCACACGCCGCACGCCTCCACCTTTAGCAGAACCTCGCCGGGGCCCGGATCAGGGACGGGCAGATCCTCCAGCGCCAGCGGACGGCTGTCGATCGGCCCGGGATGATGCAGAACGGCGGCGCGCATCTGCTTTCAGATTAGCTCCGGGCCGGCTCCTTGCCATCAAGCAACGTTGCCGGCTCCGGTTTTACATCCCGGGTTTCAGCTCGTGAGCCAGGAACGCGCGTTCCCGCTCCTTAGCGTTCGCTGTGTCCGCCGGGCGGTAGCCATTCTTGTTGCCCGGATTCTGGAACGCATGGCCGGCGTCGGAATAGATCTTCACGTCGACGCTCTTGCCAAGCGCCTGCATCGTACCGGCGAACGCATGAACGTCAGCCGGAGTGATGCCCCGGTCCAGCCCGCCGAAATTGCCCAGCACAGCGGCGTGAATGTGCTGGAGCGCGTCGCGATCCGTGGGCAACTCGCCATAGTTGATGACCACCGCCCGCAGATCTGGATCGGCGATGGCCAATTGTGCCGCGAAGCCTCCGCCCATGCACCAGCCGATCGCCCCAATGCGGTGCGGATCGACGTCTTTGCGATGCGAGAGAAACGCGACGGCCGAGGTCAGGTCGCTCACGCCGCTCTGCTGCGACAGCCCCTGCATCAGTTGCGAAGCCGTGCGTGGATCCGCCGTCACTTTGCCGTGGTACAGGTCCACGGCCAGCGTCACGTACCCCTGGCGCGCGAAGTCCTGCGCCTGGTCCCTGACCCAATCCGTGAGGCCCCACCATTCATGGATGACCACGAGGGCCGGATGCACGCCCCCGCCCGAGGGCAGATAGAGAACTCCGTGGACGGTTTCCGTGCCGTTGGACCATCCGACATCCTGCGAGCTTTGCGCGCGGGCCGAACTACAGGCTGCCAGCAGAACCAGGGCGCCAACGAGGGCGGGCAAAAGCTTCGTACGCTTCATCCGGAACTCTCCTGAGGAACCTACCTGTATCGCAGAAAATGGCCCGATGGGCAAGAGACGGGCCAAAAGCAGCCGCAACGCACATCCGGGGCTTGAATTTTCACATCGCATTCAGGAAGACTGGTTTTGTCAGAGCAAAACCAGGGGTAACCAGGTCCTGTTCTCGTTCTGTCAGCCTCGCCCCGATTCTGGTGCGGCGGTTTTCGGACATATCCCTTCTGGTTTTACTCACCCGGGGGCCGTCGGTGCCTGAGGAAGGAATTTCCCGAGCCGAGCACGCCGTTGCCGTCTCCGCCGCTCCGCGTCCGGTCCGCGCCGCGCGAACCTTGCGTCGCCAGCATCGCCGCAAAACCTTCCGGCGATGGAGGCAGCGTCTGCGCCGCCGCTGGCGCGAAATCAAATGCCTGACCAGCATCGTCGGCCACGAGCTGATCCGCACCAACGTCATCGATTCCGCTTCCGGACTGGCCTTCTGGTTCATGCTGGCCATGGCGCCCATGCTGATGGCCGTCATCGCGCTGATTTCGTTACTGCCCATCCCCGGCCTGGTTCCGCAATTGCTCACCGAAGTGGCGATCCTGGTGCCCGCCGATTCCCTGGCCATGGTGGAAAAGCTGCTGGGCACGGTCCTGGAGCCTCACACCGGGATACTTTCCTTCGGGATCCTCAGCTACATCTGGTCGTGCACGGGCGGCTTCACCTCCATGATTACCGCCCTGAACGTCGCCTACGACGTCAAGGTGGGACGCTCCTGGATTCAGGACCGCATTCGCGCCCTCATCCTCACCCTTACCAGCGGCATGCTCCTCACCATTTCGCTGCTCACCATCGTCGCCGGGCCGCACTTCGGGCACATCCTTGGGCAGGTCGTGCAGCTTCCCGAGTTCCTCGAGAAAATGTGGCCGTTCATTCGGATCGCCACTGTCTTTGTCACATTCGCCCTCGGTTTGGAAATCGTGTATTTCCTGGCCCCCAACCGGCGGCAGAAGTTCTCATCCACCATTCCCGGCTCCATCGTGGCGATCGTCCTCTGGTTCAGCGGGTCCTGGGCGCTCAGCTTCTATCTGCAGCATTCGGCGGATTATTCCAGACTCTACGGCGAACTGGGCGCGGTCTTCGGCCTCATGTTCTGGATTTACCTCACCGCTCTGGCGATTCTGATCGGGGGCGAAGCGAATGCCGAGTTGGCCAAGCATCGCGACGCGCTCTTTCGCGGTCACCTGAAGGAGACCGTTGCGGATGTGGAGAAGTTCGCCAGGGAAGCCGCGGATCAGGAGCCCTCCTCCCGCCGCGTAGAACCGATTGGCCGCTCGACCTGATTTCAGTTGGTGAGGGTTACCGTCTCGGATCGCTCGCGCTGGAGCTGGTCGCCGGCTCGGCGGAAGAAGTTTCCATCGGCTGCTTCGCGGCAAAGTAGCTGTCGTTCCACAGATCTCGGTAGAAGAGTCCCGCCAGCTCGGCGGCTTTGGGGCCGTACGTGGCGCGGCCGCCTTCGAGGAAGAACACCACCACCACTTTGCCGTACTGCGTGTCCGCATAGGACGCGAACCAGCCGAACCGCGTGCCCGCGTCGGAGCAGGTGCCGGTCTTGCCGAGCACCGGAAACTCGCTGAAGTTGACGCGCAGCGAGCGGGCCGTACCGTAGCGCACCACCGCCGCCATCCCGTCCTGGAGCGCGGGCAAAATGCGCGAGATATCCAGCGTGCGCTTGACGCGCGGCTGATAGTCCGCGACATCTTCCGGCGTGGCCGGATGCTGCAGGTAGTAGAGCGTGCCGCCGTTGGCGATCGCCGCAACCAGCGCGCCCAGTTGCAGCGGCGTGAGCGAAACGCCTTCGCCGAACGAGCACATGCGTCCCACGCCACCATGGCTGTCGGGAATCGGCTGGTCCGGATACAGGCCCGGATTTTCCCCTGGGATATTCCATCCCGCCAGCTCGCCCAGGCCGAACTCCGTGGCGTAGTGGTGGACGCGGTCGAATCCAAGACGGCGGCCCAGCGTCTCAAAGTACAGGTTGTTCGAGTGTGCCAGCGCCTCGGTGAGGTTCAGGTGATAGTGCCTGCCCAGGGCGACCGGCGTGTCTTCGGTGATGATGCCCTCAGAGAGCGCCGCCAGCGCCACGCTCAGCTTGATCGTGGAGCAAGGTTCCGCGCCGCTGGAAAGCGCCAGCTTCTGGTTCACCATGGCCAGGATGCGGCCGTTCGAGGGATCGATGGCGACCACCGTGCCGTTCATGTTCCCCAGCGCGTCGATCGCCGCCTGACGGACTGCCGGATTTTCGCCCGCGGTCACATCTCCGGCGGTCAAGTCCGTCGTGGCAAAGGAGTCGGCGGTGAAACGCTCGTAATAGCGATGCCGGCGGTAGCGGTGGTGGATGCGTCCCCGAGTCAGCGTCGCCGAGCGCACCCGCGCGTGGGTGGTGCGCCGCGTGGTCCGATGTGCCACAGTCCTTGCATGGCTGTGATGCACCGCCTTGCGCGTGCTGGTGCTGGCGGCCGCAAACACCGCCGGAACTGCGAAAACGGCTAGGAGCAGGAACAGCACAACGCGCTTCATCACGAGATCAGTTTTCCTCTGCTTTGGCCTGCTTCTCTTATCGTGCTGCGAAAGGGGCCCGCTACAACGATCTGCCGCCACGGGCTCGTGCGCGGATTCCCGGATCGGCACCTCAGTTCCCGTTTCGGACTTCTCCGGCTCTCCTGCGCAGGCAACCACTGTGCCGGCCAAACCGGCCCCTGCTGCGCATCAAGCTGGATGCCGAACGGGGATTCTGGGTTCACTATAACTGGAATCTGTTAGCTGTCCAGTCATTTCCCGCACGGTCGTAATGTCACTTCCGTGTTACCGGTTTCTACAATCCGCCCTTGCGCATGAATGCCGGAATTTCCAGGTTCTCCGCGGGTTCCTCGAACCCTTCGTGCGGTGCCACCACGGTGGGAGGCTGCTCCGGATCGTCCGCCACCGCGAGCCCTCGAATCGCCGCTTCCACCTCCGGCTCATCGCCGGATGGCGCCTCCAGCACTCCGGACTCTGCGCGCATCGGCTCCGGGTTCGCCTGGTCTTCGCGGGGACGGAACGCGGAGATGACCTCGCGCGCGCTCACCGGCACAAAAACCGGCGGCTCGCCCGGAACCGCGGCAGGAGCGATGTCGTCCTCGTCCTCCTCGCCGGCAAAACGCGGTGTCACCGGCCGGGCGCCGATCCTGGGGTCTCCGTGCTGGTTCGCCGACTGCCCGCGCAGCGCGGCGCCCAGCATCTGCTCGCGGCGCTCCGCCGATTCCTGGCGAAAGCCCGTCGCGATCACGGTGATCTTGACGTCCTCGCCCATCTTCTCGTCCAGCACCGCGCCGAAGATGATGTTCGCGTCTTCGTGCGCCGCGCTCTGGATCAGCGAAGACGCCTCGTTTACTTCGTTCAGCTTCAGCGTGCTCGAGCCGGTGATGTTGATCAGGATCCCGCGCGCGCCGTCGATCGCTCCCGCTTCCAGCAGCGGGGAAGCCATCGCCGCCTGCGCCGCCTCAATCGCTCGGTTGGCCCCGCTCCGGATCGCGGTGCCCATCACCGCGTAGCCCATTCCCGCCATCGTCGTCTTCACGTCGGCGAAGTCCCGGTTGATGATGCCGGGAATCGTGATGATGTCGGAGATCCCCTGCACGCCCTGGCGCAGCACATCGTCGGCAATGCGGAACGATTCGAAGAAGCCCGCATCCTTCGCGACAGCCAGCAGCTTTTCGTTGGGAATCACGATCATGGTGTCCACGCTCTCCAGCAGCTCGGCCATGCCGCGCTCCGCCTGCACCATGCGGCGCTTGCCTTCAAACGCGAACGGCCGCGTCACCACCGCAACGGTGAGCGCCCCCATCTCGCTGGCCAGCGATGCAATTACCGGAGCGGCGCCCGTGCCCGTGCCCCCGCCCAGACCCGCCGTGACAAACACCATGTCCGCGCCTTCCAGCGCCTCGATGATCTTCTCCGAATCTTCCAGCGCGGCGCGCCGGCCCACGTCAGGATTCGCGCCCGCGCCCAGCCCGCTCGTCAGCTTCACTCCCAGTTGGAGCTTCACCGCGGCATGCGACAGTTGCAGGGCCTGGCGGTCAGTGTTGGCGGCGATGAACTCCACGCCCTCCATGCTGGCGGCGATCATGCGATTGACCGCGTTGCCGCCGCCGCCCCCCACGCCGATGACTTTGATCTTCGCGCTGCGCGGAATTTCGTCGTGATACTGAATGCGGATTTCTTCGGGCTGATTCATCGGCATCGCGTTCCTCTGTACTCCTGGTGATTTTTTCGTCCCTTGCTTTCAATCCCCGCCGGCGCAACAACTAACAACTGACAACTGACAACCGACAACCGACAACTGGTTCTCACAAGCTTCCGGCAAACATCGCGCGCAGCTTGGCGCGCAAACTCTGGTTTTCCTCGGCGCGCGACTGGCTGGTCCGATGCGCGTAAAGTAACGTTCCGGTCAGCACGGCGCACTCCGGTACCGCCAGGTCCTGGGACATGCGCGACAGAGGCACCGGCGAGCCGATCCGCGCCGGGACCCGCAGCAGGCTTTCGGCGGAGTCCAGCATGCCCGGCAGGCGCGATCCGCCGCCGGTGAGCACGCAGCCGGCGCCCAGCGCCTCCAGCACGCCGCCCTGGCGCAGGTTGTCGCGCAGCATCTGGAACAGCTCACGGGCGCGCGGCTCGAGAATTTCGCTGATCATGCGCTGCCGCACCACGCGCGGCTCGTAACCCTGCAGGCCGGTCAGCTCCACTTCGCTCAGTTGCGGCACCGCTGTCACCGTGGCGTGGCCGTAGTGCAGCTTCAGAAACTCCGCTTCCGGCGCGGCGACACGCAGCCCAATGGCCAGATCGTTCGTGAAGTGGTCGCCGCCGATCGGGATCACCGACGTATGCGCCACCGACCCCTCGAAGAACACGACCACCTCCGAGGTGGATGCGCCGACATCGAGCAGGCAGACGCCCAATTCCCGTTCATCGGCCGACAGAGTCGCTTCTGCCGCGGCAATTGCTTCGAACACTGTCTCCGTAATCTCAATGCCGGCGCGGTTGGCGCACGTCACCAGGCTTTGCAGCGCGCCTGCCGAGCTGGTGGCGATGTGCAGATTCACTTCCAGGCGATTCCCGATCATCCCCGCCGGATCCAGAATCCCCGGCTGCTCGTCCAGGATGTACTGCTGGGGCAGCAGGTGCAGGATCTCGCGGTCCGCGGGCAGCGAGATGGACCGGGCGCGATCGATCGCGGCGCGAACGTCATCGCGCGTGATCTCGCGCAGGCGCGCCCCCAGGCTGATGCCGCCCCGGCTGTTCACGCCCCGAATGTGCGGCCCCCCGACGGCAACAATGCACTTCTCGATGGTGGTATCGGCGGATTGCTCTGCTGCCGTCGCCGCGCGATTGATGGCTTCCGTGGCCGGCCGCAGGTCCGCGATCATGCCCTTGCGCATCCCGGCCGCATCGGCCATGCCATGCCCGCGATAGCGCAGCGCGCCTTCCTGGATTTCCGCCACCAGCACCCGCACTTTAGCGCTGCCGACATCCATCACGGCGATCACATTCTCCGGCTGCTGGCTCAACGCGTCCTCCGGCGAGCGCGGCTCGGTTTCGGCCGCCTGGTCTGCCTGGCATTTTTCGATTTTGTCTTTGCCGCAGTCGCGGCCGGCGCGGGTTTGGCGGCAGTCGCCTGAGGCGCAGCTGCCGGCGGATTCGCCATTTTCAGCACCACCTCATCGCTGTATCGCAGATCGGCCGACGCCAGGTTCGGATACTGTGCCCGCCACTGCGCGATGTGCGCCTGGTAATTCTGCCAGCGCGCCACAAAATCCTCCTGCCCGAAGTAGAGCAGCAAGCCGTTTCCGTTTGTTGCCACCGTGGCTTTCACATCGCTCGGATCGGACACGTCGATTTCGCTGAATTGCGACGAGATGTTCTGCCCCGCCGCATCCAGCTCTCCGAGGAACCGCTGGTAAAGCTGCATCCGCGCAGCGCGCGCCGCCGGCGGATCGCTCGGATTGATCCCCGTCACCACCGGAAACGAGTAATGCTTCGCCGCCATCTCCTGAGGCGGCATCTGCAGCAGGACGCCCGCCGCATCCACCAGCTCGATCCGTCCGTTCACCTCGGCAAAGGCGATGGGTGTGCGCTCCGCGACCGCGACGCGGATCTGGTTCGGCAAAATGCGCATCACCGTGGCGTGCTCGACCCACGGAATTTGCTCGAGCTCCCGCTGCCGCTGCTCCAGCGGCACGTAGAACAGATTGCGCCCGATATCGGAGCCAAAGACCAACAGCAGATCGGCGCGGGTCAGCTCGCTGTTGCCCACCGTCTGAATGGACGAGCCGGACGAGATGGTGAAGCGGGGATCGTGGAGCAGGAAATTCCGCGTTTGCCAGACCAGTGCGGCCGCGCCGCCCAGAGCCACCAGCACGCAGCCCGCGAACACCGGCTTGCCCCAGCGGGTGCGCGCCCATGCGGGCAAAATCCCGCGGCGGATCGGAACCCGTCGTCGGGCCCGAAGAAACGGTTCTCCGTCCTCGCCGTCATCTTCTCCGCGCATGTCACGAGAAGAGCGCGACCCTCCGGTCTCGCCCGCCGGCGAACGATAGAAATCGTCCCCTGGTTCCTCCAGAGTCGCCGCGCCCCCGTGTTGGTCTGGTTGTCTTGCCACGCCCGAGCAAGGTCGTGAGAATCGCCGCTTTGACTATAGCGTGGCGATCCCTGTGGATCAGCAGGGAAATCCGGCAGGTATCAGGGTAGGGAACAGGGTGTGACCTGGAGAAGGCCCGGGTGCCCCACCCTTGTCGCGCTTTTTGCGACAGCGCGGGAATACGCCAGGCCCGTTACGTTATTTCTCCGCTGTGCCGCTCCCGCGTTTAGTCCACAGCGGCGCACCCCACGCGCCCGCCGCCAGCAGCGCCCCAAACAGCACCACCGCGTCGATGCTCACCCGCCCCTGTCGCGTCCAGTACGCGTTCGGATCCAGATCCAGCCACAGCGCAAACTCGTCCAGCGTCAGGGCCGCCCCCATTCCAAATCCAATCGCGATCAGGCGGCTCGCCAGAATCGACATCGCCGTCCCACCGTTGCCGAACTCCGCCAGCATCGAATACGCCGTCACCAGCAGCAGCAGAATCCCCCATACCAGGTGGTGAATGTGCCGCCCGTGCATCGTTACCCAGCCAAATGGCCCGATGTGGTGCGTGATCGCCGCCACCAAAAGCCGCACCGCCATAAACGTGATGAAGAAGCTCAGCGAGGCCAGAAACAGCCGCCGCCTCGGCCGGTCCGGAATCCGTTCGTGCAGAATCTTGCCTGCCCGGGTCAGGTGCAGCACCAGCAGCATCGCCGCCGCGCACACCGCCATCGTCAGCAGAATCCAGGCGTCCCTTCGGTGCATACCCCCTCCGTTCCGCTAACCGCCAGCGCGATGGACCGCGCTTGCCGTTTTTCGACAATGGGATGCGGTTCTACTCCCTGGGGTACCTTCATCCCTCTGTGCACTCTGTGTCCTCTGTGGTGAAGAGTGTCTACCGCGACAGCGGCTTCTCCGCGTGTTTGTGCCCTCGTTTTCGCGAGCGCTGCGTCCACAGGGGCGCGCCCCAGGCGCCCAGGGCCAGCAGCGCCGCAAACACCACCACCGCGTCGATGCTTTCCCGCCCCTGAAAGGTCCACGTGGAATCGCGGATGTCCAGCCACATGGTGAACTCGTCCAGCGTGAGCGCCGCACCCACGCCGTAGAAGATCGACAGCAGCCGGCTCGCCAGCAGCGAGAGCGGCGTCGCGCGTGTGCCCCACTCCGCCACCATGCCATAGCCGGAGATGAGCAGCAGCAGGATGCCCCACACCAGATGGTGCACGTGCAGGCTCCCCAGGGTGACCCAGCTGAAGGGCGCCACGTGGAAGTACACCAGAACCACCGCCAGTCGCACTCCCACGAACGCGATCAGAAAGCTGGTCGTCGCAACCAGCAGCCGCCGCCTTGGCCGGTCCGGAATCCGCTGGTGCAGGATGTTCCCCGCCTCCGTCAGATACAGCAGGATCAGCATCGTCGCTACGCAGATGGCGGCGAAGGTCAGCAGCAGCCACGTCCCGCTCCCGTTCATGCCCCGGTGCTCCCCCCGCAACTATAATCAAACTGGGCGACTTTATCTTTTGGCCCCGGTAACCCGCCTTGAGCGATGAAATTATTATCCGCGGCGCGCGGACCCACAACCTGAAGAACATCGACTGCGCCATTCCCCACGGGAAGCTCACCGTCGTCTCCGGAGTCTCCGGCTCGGGCAAATCCTCGCTCGCCTTTGACACCATCTACGCCGAGGGCCAGCGGCGCTACGTCGAGTCGCTCTCCGCCTACGCGCGGCAGTTTCTGGAGCGCATGGAGAAGCCCGACGTCGACCTGATCGACGGCCTCGCCCCCGCCATTGCCATTCGCCAGAAGAACTCCACCCGCAATCCGCGTTCCACCGTCGCCACCGCGACCGAAATCTACGACTACATGCGCCTGCTGTGGGCGCGCTGCGGCGTGGTGCACTGCATCGTCTGCGGCGGAGTCGTCCGCCGCGATACCGTCGACGAAATTGCCGCCACCGTCCTCGCTCTCGGCGAAGGCACGCGCCTCCATGCGCTGTTTCCCGTCCAGCCGCTCGCCGCCGCACCGGTTTCGCCTGCCGAGGAAGGGAAGTCGGCGCCTGCCAAATCCGTGCGCAAGGCGCGCAAAGCTGCACCCGCCGCGGAGGCATCGAAGAAAGGCGCCAAATCCGATTTGTCCGACCCGCTGCGCGAACGCCTCTTCGATCTGCGCAAGCGCGGCTTCAATCGCCTCTATCAAAATGGCGCGATCTACGAGTTCTCCACGCCCGAATCGCTGCTCGAGATCGACTTCGCGCTCCCGGTTTACGTCCTCGTCGATCGCATCGTCGTTTCCCCGGAAAATCGCGCCCGCATCGTCGATGCGGCGGAGATCGGGTACAGGGAGTCAGGCGAAATCCTCTACGAGATCGTGGGAGGCGGCGAAGCCGCGCCCGCCACGCGGCAGCGTTTTTCAGCCGCCTTCGAATGCAAAACCTGCCACCGCACCTATCGCGAGCCGGAGCCGACCCTGTTTTCCTTCAACAATCCCTTCGGCGCCTGCCCCCGCTGCCAGGGATTCGGCAACACCATCGACTTCGACCTCGACCTCATCATTCCGGACAAGTCGAAAACGCTGGACGAAGGTGCGATTGACCCCTGGAACCGGCCGAAATACCGCAGCTACCTCACGGAACTGCGCCGCGCCGCGCGCCAAAATGGCATTCCGCTCGACGTGCCCTGGTGGGATCTGTCCGCGGAGCAGCAAAGCTTCGTTCTTGACGGCTGCGGCTCCTTCCTCGGCGTGCATGGCTTCTTCGCGTATCTCGAGCGCAAGAAGTACAAGCTGCACGTCCGCGTGATGCTCTCGAAGTATCGCGGCTACGCGCTCTGCCCCGACTGCAAAGGTCAGCGCCTGCGCGCGGAAGCCCGGGCTGTCCGCATTGCGGAGAAGAACATCTGCGATGCTGCCTCGCTCACCATCTCCGCCGCCGGCCAGTTTTTCTCCTCGCTCGCGCTCACGCCCATGCAGGAGGAGATCGCCGGCAGCATTCTCCAGGAAATTCGCCAACGCCTGCACTTCCTTGACGCGGTCGGCCTCGACTACCTCACGCTCGACCGGCTGGCGTCCACCCTTTCCGGTGGCGAATCGCAGCGCATCCAGCTCGCGACTTCTCTCGGCTCCCGGCTGGTCGGCGCGCTCTACGTCCTCGATGAACCCTCCATCGGCCTCCACCCGCGCGACACCGCGCGGCTCATCCGCATCCTGGACGAGCTGCGCGATCTCGGCAACACGATCCTCGTCGTCGAGCACGACCCCGACGTCCTGCGTGCGGCCGACTACCTGCTCGATCTGGGTCCCGGCGCCGGGGAATTCGGCGGCAAGGTGCTGGCCGCCGGTTCGGTCGCGGAAGTTTCCGAGAACCCCGCCTCCATCACCGGCCGCTATCTCAGTGGACACCTCACCATCCCTGTGCCGGCGCGCCGCATGGCGCCCGGCAGCTCGCGCGACTGGCTGCGTCTCCGCGGGGCCCGCGCTCACAATCTGAAGGGCATCGATGTCGAGATTCCGCTGAACCTCCTGGTCTGCATCACCGGCGTCTCGGGATCGGGAAAATCCACGCTGGTGCACGAAGTCCTGTACAAAGCCGTTTCGCACGCGCTGGGCCGCATCGAGGGCGCCGATCCAACCGGCCTTTACCGCGACGTGAAAGGTGTGGAGCGATTGAACGATATCGTCCTCGTCGACCAGACCCCCATCGGCCGTACGCCCCGCTCCAATCCGGTCACGTACATCAAGGCCTTCGACGCCATTCGCGAGCTCTTTGCTGCGCAGCCTGAGGCGCAGCGGCGCGGCTACACCCCCGGCCACTTCTCGTTCAATGTTCCCGGCGGCCGCTGCGACGTCTGCGAGGGCGACGGCACGGTCACCGTCGAAATGCAGTTCCTGGCCGACGTGGAGCTGCCCTGCGAAGAATGCAGCGGCACGCGCTACAAAGCCTCGACGCTGGAGATTCACTACAAGAACCGCAGCATCCACGACGTGCTCCAGATGACCGTCCGCGAGGCCCTGCGCTTCTTTGCCGGCCACCCGAAGATCGTCGACAAGCTGGCCGTCCTTGATGAGATCGGCCTCGGCTACGTTCGTCTGGGCCAGTCGGCGACTACGCTTTCCGGGGGCGAGGCGCAGCGCGTCAAGCTCGCCGCCCATCTGGCTTCCACGCGCTCTGCCGAGCGCAGCTCAGGCGACGGCAAACGCGGGGGCAGCCGGGTCCTCTACGTCCTCGACGAACCGACGACCGGCCTCCATTTCGACGACGTGGGTAAGCTGCTGGTCGCGCTGCGCAAGCTCATCGACGGCGGAGGTTCGATGGTCATCATCGAGCACAACCTCGACGTCATCAAGTCCGCCGACTGGGTCATCGATCTCGGCCCCGAAGGCGGCGCGGCAGGCGGCCAGGTGGTCGCCGCCGGTACGCCGGAAGAGATCGCTCACAACGAGCTCTCGCACACCGGCCAGTGGCTGGCTCGCGTCCTCCAGGGCCGCGCCGTTTCCCATTCCGCACTACCCACCGAAAGCGAAGTTGCCTCGTGAAGCTGTCTCGTCTGCTCCTGCTGCGCTCTGAGCTTTGTGCTCTGAGCTCTGGCCTTGTGCTCTGTGCTCTGAGCTCTGTGCTCTGTCCTGCCCAGTCTTCGCCGCTGCCTCCGGGCACCACCGCTCCCGGCGATGTGCAGCAGCAGGCCCAGCCGACGGATCTGCAGCAGGCCGAATCCGCGATTGAGGCGCAGAACTATCCCGCGGCGGCGACGCAGCTCGACGCGTGGCTTGCCGCGCATCCCGCCGATGCCCGCGCCCTCTTTGACCGCGGCTACGTCGCCGACGCGCAGGGCCAGACCGCCGATGCCGCATCCTGGTACCGCAAGGCCATCGCCGCCGATCCAAAGCAGTTTGAATCGCGCCTGGCTCTGGGCCTCATTCTTGCCGGCCAGGGCGATGCCGCCGGAGCGCGCGAGCAGCTCTACGCCGCAACCAGCCTTGAGCCCAACCCTCCAAATCCGGCTGCCAGGGCCCAGGCCTACCGAGCTCTGGCCCAGGTATTGCGTTCCTCTGACCCCATTGGCGCCCGCGATGCGCTCCTCGAGGCGCTGAAGCTGACCCCGGAAACCCCTGCCGACACCCTCCTCGCCGCCCAGATTGCCGAGGCCGCCGGCGACAGCGACCTGGCCGAACAGGAATATCGCAAATTGCTGAAGGAGCAGCCCGATTCGCCCGACGCGACGGCCGCCCTCGCCCATCTGCTCATCCAGCACAAGCGCTACCCCGACGCGCAGGCGCTGGTCTCCGCCGCCCTGCAACAGCACCCCGATGACACCGCCCTGAACGCCCAGATGGCGGTCATCCTCAACGCCCAGGGCAAGCAGGCCGACGCGCTGAGCGTGCTCCAGAAGCTGCACACGCTCGAGCCGGGGAACCGCGACGTGGCCGGCATGCTGGCCGACGCTGAGTTCCAGGCCGGCGACCTGGATGGCGCCGACGCCCTCTACCAGCAACTCCTTGCCGCCACGCCCAACAATCCTGATCTGCTCGACGCCCACGCCCAGATCCTCGTCCGCCGGCAGCAGTTTGCCGAAGCGCTCAATGCGTTCCAGAAAGCCGCCGCCGTTCGGCCCGGCGACGTCGACGCCTGGTCGGGCATCGCCTTTGCCGACTCCAAACTCGCCCGCTGGTCCGATGAGATCGGCGCGCTTTCCATGAGATCGAAATTTGCCCCCGAGAATCCCAGCACGCTGTTTCTCTGGGCAACGGCTTACGACAATCTCCATCAAAGGAAAGCAGCCGCGGATTATTACCAACGGTTTCTCGCCGCGGCCCAGGGTAAATTCCCTGACCAGGAGTGGCAGGCACGGCACCGGCTGATCGCTCTCCGAAAATAAAGGGTGCTCCCTTGCGTCGCGGCGTAGCCTGAGGACCAGGGTTGGGGCTCTGAGCTTCCGCTCCGTGCTTTCGGGCGGCGGCCACTGAGGCACAAGTCACCGCCGGTGGCGCAGAACGTGGATTCGCGGATTTCCCGCGGTTCCCGGAGGTACGCAATGCGCCGTCCTGCCGTCTCCGTTCTTGCCGCTGTTCTCCTCTTCTGCTCTCCGCTGGCCTGGGCGCACCATTCCATGGACGCTCCGCCCGACGCCAAACAACTCGCCCAGCTCGAAGCAAAGGCCGCCGCCGCCACTCCGCGCGATCAGCCCTGGCTCTATGCCCAGCTGGTCCACTCCATGACCGACATCGCCACCCAGCAGCTCCAGGCCGGAGAGGAGCAGCAGGCCGCGGCCTCGCTGCGTCAGGCTCAGGGATACCTGGGCCGCATCCGTGCCAGCCTGCGGCAGGACGCCCACCGTCTGCAAAAGGCCGAGATTCTCGTCCGACACACCGCGTTTCGTCTGCGCCAGTTGATCCCGGGAGCATCCCTCCGCGAGCGTCCCGCGCTGGAAGCCACGCTCAGCCAGTTGAACCAGGTGCAGTCGGAGATGCTGAACCAGGTTTTCAAGCAGTAGGGCTCAACCAGCGAAGCGATATCTCCAGCGCGGCGGCTCTCTGCCGAAGAAAGCTCGTGCTGCGCACCCTCCACACAACGCAGCATCGCTGGTTCTGTTCCAGTTCCGTGCCATGCGCAAACCGCCCGCGCTCGGCGGCGATGAAAACGGCTCGCGCGCCTGCCCTCCTATCGCTGCAAAATCCCCCCTTTTCCCCCCGCAATCCACACGCTTTCAACAGAGCGTTTGCCTCCCTCACGCAGTATTCATCGCCCTTTCACGGAACCCGGTGCAAACATCTCCCGTTTGTGCCTCGTAACTTCGCTCCATTTTCTCCATTGCCAGAACGGGGGGGCCTTCGTACTCTGACGTGGCGTTTCCATGCAGCGTGTTGTACAGGGCCACGCTGAACTTTCAGAATTGCGGACAGGATTTGCCCCGCGATCGCCCCAGGCCGGCTTGGCCTGAAGGGCTGATTCCGGCGCAGATTCGCCGCTCTCTGAAGCGGCCGGCCGCATGTGCGGCACGCGGCATGGGAACACACTTTCGCCTTTTGCTGAACAACTGAATTTGGAAGGAACGCAGCCGCGGCGCCGCGTCCTTTGCCGTCGCTTTGGCGGCACAGGGTTCGCGCTGTAATCGCGTTTCGTTCCCCTGCATCTCGCGCCCCGCGGGAGGTTGCGTCGTGCGCGCCGGCTTTGCCGCGCGCCGCCAACCGCGCTGGGCGCGGGATGCGGGCCACTGGAAATCGCCGGCAGGCGCATGCCCTGTGTCCTGGCCTCTGGCCCTGGTTCATTCCTGGGCATGCCCTGCCGCCGTACCCCGCCTCGCGCGGGCCAGGCCTCCTGTTGCCGGATTCCGGCGCCGGAGGCTCCAGGAGAACCGATGAGACCGAAGAAGACCATCCTCTGCGTCGACGATAACGATCAGGCGCTTGCCGTCCGCAAATTCCTCCTGGAAACCCGTGGCTACCGCGTCATCGCCGTCCACACTGCCGACGAAGCCATTGAGCGCTTCCGCGAAGGAGGCATCGACCTGGTCCTCGGCGACGTCATCATGCCGCTGATGGACGGCAACGAAATGGTGCGCCGCATGAAGGACATCGCGCCGGAGATCCCCATGATCCTCATCAGCGGCACGGTGAAAGCCTTTGAGCGCGCCAACCGCGCCGACGCCTTCCTGCCCAAGGGCGCCTGCACGCCCGTCGAGATGCTGGAGCGCATCCGCATCATGATCGCCCGCAAGCGCGGTCCCCGCAAGCTCATCCGTCCAGTCTTTGTCTCCTCCGACGCCGCCTTCGAAGCGGCCCCGCATCCCGTCGCTTCCTGAGATTCAGTAGCCAGTAGCCAGCAACCATCACTGATCACTCTGACTCCAGCCGCGTCGCTACCGGCTGCCAGCTACCAGCTACCAGCTACCGGCTACTGGCTGCCGGCCACTCGCTCCTGACCGCTCCATTTACAATCGCTCTCGTGGAACCGATGATTCGCGCCGAGCACCTCGGCAAGACCTATCGCTCAGGCAAGCTCGACGTACCGGCTCTCCGCGACGCGACCTTCTCCGTCGATCCCGGCGAGTTCGTCAGCATCGTCGGTCCTTCCGGCAGCGGCAAATCGACCCTCTTCTATCTGCTCGGCGGCCTCACCCGCGCCTCCTCCGGCCGCGTCTTCATCGGCGGCGTCGATTTTTCCGCCCTGGGCGACGCCGAACGCACCCGCATGCGCCGCGCTCGCATCGGCTTCATCTTCCAGAAATTTAATTTGCTGCCCACGCTCTCGGCGCGCGCCAATATCGAGATCGCTCATGACATTGCCGACTCCGGCAAGCCGCTCGATCACGCCTTCCTCAATCGCCTCGCGGAGATGCTCGGCATCGCCGGCCGCCTGCATCATCGCCCCTCCGAGCTCTCCGGCGGCGAGCAGCAGCGCGTGGCCATCGCCCGCGCCCTCGTCACCCAGCCCGCCATCGTGCTCGCCGACGAGCCCACAGGCAACCTCGACACCGAGAACTCCGACGCCGTCCTCCAGATGCTTCGCCGCTCCAATCAGGAGCTGAAGCAGACCGTGCTGATGATTACGCACAATCCCGAAGCCGCGGCCATTGCGGACCGTATCGTCCACATGCGCGACGGGAAGATTCGCGGCATCGAGCCTGGCCAGGGCCACGTTGCTGCGCATTCGTGGTAGGACCACCGGCCTTGCCAGGCCTGGTTTTGCCGCTCTCCTCCCCAGAAACTGGGATTGCTCACAAAATTACCCCGCGCGCGTCCTGTCGAGTTAAAATTAATTAGGGAATCCACGTTCCAATCGAGCCAATGGCCACCACTTTGCATACGCAAGCTGACGTTTCCGCTCCCCTGAACGGATCGAACGGGGCGGCCTCAGACATCCACGATCTTCTCACCGAAAAAATGAATGAAGCCACGCGCGGGCTCGATACTCGCTCCGCGCTGGAGATCGCCCGCATCATCAATCAGGAAGACCAGAAGGTGGCCGGAGCCGTGAAGAAGGCCATTCCGGAGATCGCGCAGGTCATCGATATGGTCGCGCACGCGCTCCGCGAAAGTGGCCGCCTGATTTACGTCGGCGCCGGCTCCAGCGGCCGCCTCGCCGCTCTCGATGCCTGTGAACTCCCCGCCTATTTCTCCACCAGCCCGCAGACCGTGCAGTACATCATGGCTGGCGGACCCAAGGCGCTGGCCTCGCCCGTCGAGGTCAATGAGGATTCAGAAGATCTGGGCAAGCGCGACATCGCCCGCCGCCGCCCCAGCCGCCGCGACGTGATCATCGGCCTTTCCGCCAGCGGGCGCACGCCCTACGTCGTCGCCGCGCTCACCTACGCTCGCACCCTGGGCGCCAGGACCGCCTGCATCACCTGCAATCCCGGCTCGCCTCTGGCGCTGGCCGTGGAAACCGCCATCGTCGCCGAAGTCGGCCCCGAGGTCATCTCCGGCTCCACCCGCATGAAGGCCGCCACCGCCCAGAAGATGATCACTAACATGGTCACCACGGGCGCCATGACGCGCCTGGGCTATGTGTACGAGAACCTCATGGTCAACGTGCACATGCACAACTCCAAGCTGATCGAGCGCGGCATCGGCATCCTCATGCGCGCCTGTGCCGTCAGCCGCTCCTCGGCCGTGGACGTCATCAAGTCCGCCGGACGCAGCGTGCCGGTCGCGCTGGTGATGCTCAAGGCCAAGGTCGACAAGCCCGAAGCTGTCCGCCGCCTCGCCCGCGCCGAAGGCAACGTCCGCCGCGCCATTGAAGACTCCGTGATGGACGTGTAGGTCAGTTAACGGCTACCAGATTCGGAAATTCACCTCAATATTGATTTGGACCGGAACCGGCTTGCCTTCATACTGCGCCGGAGCAAACCGGTATTGCTCGACCGCTTCCACAGCCGCTTCATCGAACCCCATGCCCAGCGGCCGAACGACATGCACCTCTCTGGGCGTCCCGCTGGCGTCAACGATTAATCCAATCACCGCCGTTCCGGTGAATTTCGTTCCCAACGCGCCGCGCGGCGGATTTGGATCGGGCGCGAAAAGCAGACGCGGGGATGTGACCGCCCCGCCCGGCGTGCGCGGTGCTGGGGTCCCGTTAGCTGCGCGAAGAAATTGCGCCGGCAGCCCGGCCTCGCCCTTCAGATAAGGCCGCCAACACTCCGGTGCAGCATCGATCAGTGCCTGGTCGATGGCTACGGAGAACACCTTTTCCAGCGCAGCATGGAGATCCTGCGGATGCTGGCTGTCCCACGCAATGGTCACCTTGAGGTTTCCTGCGCCCCGGTCCTCCGCCTTCGGTTGCCCGTCCTGGAAGTCAAGCCCCTCGCGCCTGGTGTCGATCTCTACAGAGGAGTCGGTCACCTTCACCTTGTTCAGCCGCAGGGCGCTCAACGAAAACGGCAGCAGCTTCGCATTGCCGACCAGATTCCCCTGGGCGTCAAACTTCAGCTTGCTTCCGTCGTACATCCCCCGCAGCATCAGGAACGGTCCCTGCAACTGCGCCTCGATGCTCTGCGCAGTAGGCGCCCTTTGCGCCGCACCGATCACGGCGCTCATCGAACACGCAAAGACAGCAACCAGCGAGCGGATCTTCATCGCTATTACCTTGTCACGTCCGATCCGCGCCGGGCAAGCGGGATCGCCAGTCTCGTGCCGCTCGGCCGCCCCGCCACTTCCCTGTATTCCAGCCCCTCCTCGCCGTGTTACCGTTCTGTTGAAAAGGGGAAATTATGCGTACCGGAATCATTCTGCTCAGCTGTCTGTGTGTCACCGCGGCTGCCGGCGCTCAGCGGCTCAGCGGCCCGACCAATCCGAAGGCTCAAAAAACCTTTGCGGGCGCGCAGGATTGGGCGAAGGCAGAGGATTATGCGCAGGCGCTCGACGCCTACCGCAAGGCTGACAAGCAGGACGGCGGCCACTGCTCTCTCTGCGAGGCCAAAGTCGTCGAAATGGGCATCGAGGGCGGCGATTTCAAGAGCGCCGATGCGGCTGCTCACGTTCTCATCGCCGAGGCGACCACGCCGCCGATGGTGGCCTACGCCCACATGGAGCTGGGTTTCGTGGATTACCACCAGGCCCTGACGGAGAAGAAGACCGGCCTGCTCGCTGAGGCCGATCGTGAATTCCAGGCTTCCATGGCGGCCTACCTCATCGATCCTGAAGTGCACTTCTACGATGGACTCGCGCTTGCCCGGATGCACCAGGATACGGCCGCCAAAGTGCAGTTCGAAGCCTACCTGAAAACAGCGCCGGCAGCCGACGTCGATCGCACGCGCGCCCAGCGCTTCATCCAGCAGCCGGACCTGGCCCGCGCCCGCATGGCGCCTGCCTTTTCCATGACCACGCTCGATGGCCGGCATGTCTCGCTCGACGGGCTCGCCGGCAAGGTCGTGCTCATCGATTTCTGGGCCACCTGGTGCGTCCCCTGCATCAACGCTCTGCCGCAAATCCGCGAGCTCGCCCATCAGTTCGCAGGCCAGCCCCTGGTCCTCATCAGCATCAGCATCGACAAGGACAGGGACGACGCCAAGTGGAAGCAGTTCGTCGCCAAAAATCACATGACCTGGCTCCAGGTTCGCGACGGCTCCGGCGACATCGCGAAGCTCTTCGGCGTGACCGCCATTCCGCATACCTTCACCATCGACGCCAATGGGGTCCTGGCAGACCAGGAGGTCGGAGATTCGGAACTCGGGCACACCATCAAGAAGCTCTGCGCGCGCGCTGAGCAGATGCAGGAATCACCCCAGGGCGCCAACAAAGCCGCGGAGTAGATGGCCATTCCCAAACCACGCCTGCTGGCAGCGCAATGAGTCTCCAACTCATCCGCAATGGCTCGTCTCCTCCCCGGGCGATTCTCCATGCGGCCATCATCGGGGCGTTCCTGCTCTCGGCTGCGCTTTCCGCTCAGGATCGTCCTGCGCCGAATCCCGCAAGCTCCGCGCAGCCCGACGCGCCTGAGGCCAATCCGGGCCGGCCCACTGTATCCACTCCCGCGACCCTCACGCCCGTCGGCTATCTGCAGTTCGAAACCGGCATCCTGGCCGCCTGGCACTCCCCGGAATTCTCCTCGCAGACCGGCTTTGGGGAAGTCACGAAGTTCTCGGCGCTGCCGCGCCTGGAGTTGCTCGCCGCCACCAATCCATTCGCCCACTCCGACACCCAACCCAGGAACGGCGCCGGAGACACGCTGCTCGGAGTTCAGGGCGTTGTCCATCCGGGGCAGGGAGTTCGCCCCACGCTTGCGCTCAGCTATTTCGGCAGGGTCTACAGCGGAGACGCGCCCAACCTGGATGTCGGCAGCACACAGAACTCAGTACTCTTCCTGGCTTCCGCCGACGTCTGGGGCTTTCACTACGACACGAACTACATCTTCAACGAAGCGGTCAGCGATCAGGGGGCGCGCCGCGCCCAATTCGGCCAGACGCTGTCCGTATCCCATCCGCTGTCCGGCAAGTTTGGTTTGTCCGGAGAGATCTGGCACTTCACGCAACCCTTTCTTCGCGGCGATGCGGTTGGCAATCTGTGGGCGGTGAATTACAACGCGAGAAAGAATCTCGTGCTCGACGCTGCGTTCAATCGGGGCCTCACCAGCACGTCCACGCGCTGGGAGCTGCTGGCCGGATTCACGTATTTGTTGCCGCATCGCATCGGTCCTCGCCGGAGTAACCCCGTAAACCGTACCCGTTAAAAAACTGTCAAGCCCCCGCCACCTGCACCAAAGTAACGTCTGTTGAATCGATGGGGGTTCTCGACCAAAATCAACAAAGAAAATTGGCGGGCTAATTCTTCTGGCTTGATATCCTGAACTTAGAGTGGAAAAAGAGAAAAGGACTCGCCTTCGCGAGTCCTTTTTCCTTTCGCCGCAACTGGAAACCAGCCATTAACAACTAGCAACTGACAACTGACAACTTGCCTCTCGTATGCCTCGTCGCAGCCGTCACAAGATCACTCATGGCCGTCAGGCCCTCACTTCGTGGCCGTCAAATGGTCACTCGCGGCCGTCTCGCTGGTGCCCACGGCTCAATCAGATAGCTCTCACGCGGCTGTCAATGATCAAATCGCGGCTCTCTTTTGAACACCCTCGCGGCCGTCACGCACCTGATAGCCTCGGCAGGACTTAGGACTCATCGCGCCGCCACGCCGCTGCGCAACTCGAATCATTTCAGTCGCGCAAAAGTTGACCCCCACCGCCATAGGGGGGGCCCCCCGGTCCACCGGCCACCGGCCGCTGGCTACCGGCTCCCGTCCGCTCGCCGCTATACTCACCACAGGACCCGACCCTCTCATGTTTGCCTCGCTGCGCTTCATCTGGAATGCGACCAGCGGCCATCGCTTGCGCCCCTGGCGCAGCGAATATGTGAAATGGCGCATCGAGACCTACTCCGGCCTCAAGGCCGACGAGCTCCGCACGCGCGACGTCTTCGCCTTCGTCTGGCGCGAGAAGGGCAGTCTGCTCCGCTTCCTGCACTGGACGGGCAAAATGGCCTCCTGGACGAGCCGCCACGGCACCGGAGATGCTGGCTGATCCGCGCCATGGGAACCTTCCTGGGCCGCGCCCCGTCTCCAGTCGGTATGCGCTTCGCTCTCTTCGCTTTCTGGCTCTCGCGCTGTCGCTGGCCGCTCTTCCGGTCCTGCACGCTCAGCAGCCCTTTCCCGGCGAGCCGGCGCAGGCGCCGCACCAGATGCACGAAGCAGCACGCCATCCACCCCCTGCCTGAGCCGTCCGACGCCAATCTCAACCCGCCCACGTTTCGCGTCAGCACCAGCATTGTGGTGGTGCCCACGCTGGTCGAGAAGCCCGATGGCGAAATCATCTACGGGCTCAAACCCAGCGACTTCGCCCTATACGACGACGGCGTCCAGCAAAAGATCCATGTCGACGACGATCTGGACATTCAGCCGGTCTCGCTGGTCGTTTGCGTGGAGCGCGGGCGCGACGCGCCGCTGGAGTTCAGCATCTTCCGCCATCTGGGTCCGCTGCTCGACCTCTTCGCGGGCGGCGATCGCGGCCAGGTCGCTCTGGTCGCTTTCGACTCGCGCCCGGTGTGGATGGATCCGTTTACCAGCGACACGGACCTGATCGCGCACGACCTCGGGGATTTACCCTCCGGCGACGGCGGCGCGGCGATTGTGGATGCGGTGGGCTACTCGGTCAATCTGCTGGAGCAGCAGCCCGCGAATCGGCGGCGCGTCCTGCTGCTCATCAGCGAGTCGCGCGACCACGGCAGTCACCGGTTCAATATTCCGCAACTGGTGCAGCGCATCGGGACCAGCAACACGCTGGTGCTCAGTCTCGTCTTCTCTCCCTCGAAGTCGGAGATCATCGACTGGGCGCGCGGCAACGCTGGCGGCGGAGGCACGGAGCTCAACATGCTCGCGCCGCTGATGATGACCATCAACGCCATGCGCCGCAACACGCCGAAAACCCTGGCTGCGCTCAGCGGTGGCGAGTACGCGCCGTTCACCAAGGAGAAGGCCTTCGAGAAGCGCGTGGCGGAAGAGGCAAATCACGCCCGCAACCGGTACATCCTCAGCTTCCATCCCACCGACCTGACGCCGGGCCTCCACACGATTCAGGTGAAGCTGACGCAGCCTTACGCCGCGCACGTCATCGCCCGCAACAGCTACTGGGCCATCCGCCGGGACGATGCCGATGATGCGGATGCGCCGCACCAGCCGTAAACGGCGCGACGCGGGATTGCGGGCCCCTGCATCCAAACGCGATAGATTCGATAGGAGGAGGATTTCATGGGAGAACATGGGAAGCTGCGTGCCTTCGACGGCCTTGAACTCGATGCGTATGTCGCCCGTCCCGCGGGAGAACCGATCGCCGGCCTTGTGGTCGTGCAGGAGGCCTTCGGCGTCAACCGCCATATCCGCTCCGTCACCGACGGCTTCGCGAAGGACGGCTTCTTCGCCGTTGCCCCGGCGCTCTTCGACCGCATCGAGCGCGGCGTGGAGTTGGGTTATACCGGCGAAGACATGCAGAAGGGAATTGGCTTCGCCCGCGGGCTCGATCTGGCGAAAGCCGTGCTGGACGTGGAAGCTGCGCTGGATTACGCCCGCCGCGAAACCGGCAAAAAGGCAGGTGTGATCGGCTACTGTCTCGGTGGCTCCCTGGCCTGGCTTGCCGCCACGCGCCTCCACCCGGACGCCGCGGTGGGCTATTACGGCGGCTACGTCACGAAATTTGCCGAGGAAACGCCGCGGGCGCCGGTCATGCTGCACTTCGGACTCCAGGATCAGCACATTCCCAAGGCTGAAATCGACGAGAAGGTCGGACGCGCTCATCCGGAGATCCCGATTTACTGGTACGACGCCGGGCACGGCTTCAATTGCGACGATCGCGCCAGTTACAACGCCGCAGCCGCGAATCTGGCTCGCCGGCGTTCGCTGGAGTTCCTGAAGAAACATTTGACCGCGTGATGTTGGGCGGTTCTCCTCCTGAGGGATGCCTCGTGTTTCCGGGGCTGACTGCGGGAGATTGGCTCTTCTCTTTTTGAGGCTTCGACTTTGTGAGCATGTCCGGCCCACAATCCAGCTCCGACGAATCATCCGAGCCGCGCGGCTTTTCGCACGCATGGCGCGCCCTGCGCCATCGTAACTTCCGCCTCTTCTTCGGCGGCCAGACCATCTCGCTGGTCGGCACCTGGATGACGCGTATCGCCACGGCCTGGCTCGTCTACCGCCTCACCCACTCCGCGATGCTGCTGGGCACGGTCAGCTTCGTCGGGCAAATTCCCACGTTCCTGCTCGCGCCGTTTGCCGGTGTTCTGGTGGATCGCTCCAATCGCCGCCACATGCTGGTCTGGACGCAGACGCTGGCCATGGTCCAGTCGCTGGCGCTGGCCTGGCTGACCCTGGCGCGGATGATTACCATTCCGGAAATTCTCGCGCTCAGCGTCTTTCAGGGCGTCATCAATGCCTTCGACATGCCCGGCCGCCAGGCCTTCATGATCCAGATGGTCGAGGACCGCAATGACCTGTCGAACGCCATCGCCATCAATTCCTCCATGGTGAATGTGGCGCGGCTGGTCGGCCCGTCACTCGCCGGGTTGGTGATCGCCGCCAGCAGCGAGGGCTGGTGCTTCTTGATTGACGGCATCAGCTACATTGCCGTGATCATTTCGCTGCTGGTGATGCACGTCAACGCCGCCGCCGTTCGCCGCCACGCCGCCTCCATGTTCGAGCAGCTTCGCGAAGGCTGGTCCTACGTCTCCACCTTTACGCCCGTCCGAACGATTCTCATGCTCTTTGCGCTGATCAGCCTGATGGGCATGCCGTACATGGTGCTGATGCCTGTATTCGCCGCTAAGGTACTGCACGGCGGAGCGCATACCCTGGGCTTCCTGATGGGCGCGGCGGGCGCTGGTGCGCTCGTCTCGGCCTTTACGCTCGTGCTCCGCCGTTCCGTTCGCGGCCTCACCAAGATGATTCCCATAGCGGCTGTGATGTTCGGACTGAGCCTGGTGCTTTTCGGATTCTCGGCCTGGATCTGGACGTCGCTTCTGCTGATGGTCTTTGCGGGATTCGGCATGATGCAGGGGCTCACCGTCAGCAACACCATCATCCAGACGCTGGTTCCCGAGGACAAGAGGGGCCGCGTGATGAGCTACTACACCGCGTCGTTTGTGGGCATGGCGCCTTTCGGCAGCCTGCTGGCTGGTTCCATGGCGGCCTGGATCGGAGCGCCACGCACGGTCATGTTCACGGGATCCTGCTGCATTCTTGGCGGCCTTTGGTTCTGGTCCCGGATGCCCGCCGTGCGCCGCGACATGCGGCCGGTCTACGAAAAGCTGGGCATCATCGCCCCGGTTCCGGAAGAAGTGGAAGAGACGGGTTCGAATTAGACCGGAAAGAAAATATCCCCGGCCTTGGTTGGCCGGGGATCAGGAGGTTTTGAACGAACTTACGCTTCCAGAATAGAAACCCGGCGGCACTGTGTCTTCGCCCCAGGGATGGCATTTTTTCTCCACCTTTGGATCGATTTGCGCTGGACGCACAATCCTCCCTGCGCGCGAGCGTCCTCGCCGGTTCGCCACTCCTGATGCGGGGGCGTCGGCCTCTAGGCCGATAATTCACGTCGCGGCGCGGGCCGCGTGCGCACGTTCTCGGCGTTCTGGCCGTTGCTGATCTGCTGGGGTGTCAGCAGAACTCGCCGCAGCGCCCGAATCAGCTCCGGTCCGGTTTCTTCCAGCTCGCGCAGATGCCAGGCGGCCAGCGAACTCAGCAGCTTCTCGCCCAGCGGGGTCATGCGCAGCAGGATGCGCCGGTGATCCGTGGGATCCGGACAACGGCGCAGCAGCCCCTGCTCAATGGTGCGATCCACCAGCTCCACGGCGCTGTTGTGCTTGAGCAGCATGCGCGCGGCGACGTTGGCGATCGTGGGATCCAGCTCCTCCGGCATGCCCCAGATGCACTGCAGCAACTGATACTGCTGCGCGCGCACGCCGGCGGCGTCGGCAGTCAGGCTGCTGAAGTGCAGAAACTTCCGCAACTGAAACCGGAACTCCGCCAGGCGGCGCATTTGCGCGCGGGTGAGCGGGATTGGTTCGCTGGAAGGAGAATGACCGTTGGAGGCGACGGGATGAACTCCGCGGTTTTCGGCTTGCATCATGCCAACATCGTAGCACGATATATCGTGCTACGATGCTTGGGCGTCCTCGGGCTGCTCGGAGACGCCCGGATCGGCCAGAATCGCGCGAGCATCTTCCGCATCCTCCTGGCTCACCTGCAATTGCAGCGGTCCCAGCCCCGGCTCCATGATTCGCGCGTTCTCTCCCGACAGAAACACCCCGATTCCCGCCGATTCCAGGCGCAGTCTCGCCATCTCCGCTTGCAATGGCTCATTAAAGCTGGCAACGGTCACCACGTCTGTCATAGATTCCCCCCGCCCGTATTGAGTTCTGGTGCAGATTACTACTTTGCACTTCGATGCGGCGGACCGGGTTCCCGGCGGCTTCTGAAGCCGCTGTAGAATAAGGAGTTCCTGGGAGGTTTCCGCTTTGATTCCGCGCTATACCCGCGCCCCCATGGGCGCCGTCTGGAGCGAGGACAGCAAATTCCGCGCCTGGCTGGAGGTCGAAACCGTGACCAGCGAAGTCCTGGCCGAGGACGGGTTGGTTCCGGCCGAGGCCGCGCGCGCCATACGCCAGCGAGGCGGCTTCGACCTGGAGCGGATCCATGCGATCGAGGCCGAAGTGAAGCACGACGTCATCGCCTTCACCACGGCGGTGGCGGAAAAGGTCGGCCCGGAAGCACGCTGGCTGCACTACGGGCTTACCTCCAATGACGTGGTAGATACAGCCCAGGCCCTTCAGATCAAAGCAGCTTCCGCCATCCTTCGCGAAGACATCGAGCGGCTGCTCAACGTACTCAAAGCGCGTGCTCTCGAATTCAAAAGCACGCCCACCGTCGGCCGGACGCACGGCATGCATGCCGAGCCGACCACCTTTGGCCTGAAGTTGCTCAACTGGTACGCCGAGATGCGGCGCAACCGCGAACGCTTCGAGGCGGCCGCGGAGCAGATGCGCGTGGGCAAGCTCTCCGGCGCCGTCGGGACCTTCGGGCACCTCAGCCCGCGTCACGAGGAGCGCATCTGCGAGCGGCTCGGGCTGGTGCCTGCGCCCATCGCGACGCAGGTCATCCAGCGCGACCGCCACGCATTCTACGTCGCCACGCTCGCGGTGCTGACCGCGACGCTCGACAAGATCGCCACAGAGGTCCGCCATCTGCAGCGGACTGAGGTGCGCGAGGCCGAAGAGTATTTCTCGCCGAAGCAGAAGGGCTCGTCGGCGATGCCGCACAAGCGCAATCCGATCACCGCGGAGCAGATTTCCGGGCTGGCCAGAGTTGTCCGCGCCAATTCCCAGGCCGCGCTGGAGAATGTGGCACTGTGGCACGAGCGCGATATCTCCCACTCCTCGGTGGAGCGGGTGATCCTGCCGGACTCGACCATCCTGGCCGATTACCTGCTGGCCAAAACCGCGGACCTGATTGAGAAACTGGTGGTCTATCCCGCGCGGATGAAGAAGAACCTCGACTCGACCGGCGGCCTGATCTTCAGCGGTCAGCTCCTGCTGGATTTAGCGGAAGCCGGCATGTCCCGCGAGGACGCGTACCGCCTGGTGCAGCAGCACGCCATGAATGCCTGGCAGAATGACCTTGTATTCCGCGAGCTGGTCTCTGCCGATCCCGGGATCTCCGCGCGCCTCAGCCAGGAAAAGCTGGCGGAGACCTTCGATTTGAGCCGCCAGCTCGGCAACGTGGATGCGATTTTCGAGCGGGTGCTGGGCGCTGAGGCATAACACCATGGCTGAGGAACAGGGCATCACCCTCACCGTCGCCCTCACCGGCGCCAGCGGCTCGGTCTTCGCTCGTGTTCTGCTGGAGACCCTCGATGCCGATCCGCGCGTCGGCCGCGTGCACTTTGTCCCTTCGGAAAACTCGCTGCGCGTGGTCGCGGAAGAGCTGGGCATTTCCGGCCGCAAGGGGCTTCTGGAACAACTGCTCCGCCGCGCCTCCACGAAAATCGTCCAGCATGCGGAATGCGATATCGGCGCTCCGATCGCGAGCGGCAGCTATCCCACCGCCGGCATGATCGTCCTGCCGTGCAGCATGGGGACGCTGGCCGGTATCGCTAATGGCATGGCCGGCAACCTGATCGAGCGTGCTGCCGACGTATCTCTGAAGGAGCGGCGGCCACTGGTCCTCTGTCTGCGCGAGACGCCTTTCAACAAGATCCACATCCGCAACATGAGCCTGGCTGCCGATGCCGGAGCCACGATTTTTCCCGTCATGCCGGCTTTCTACAACCACCCGATGGACTCGACGGAAATGGCGCGTCAGTTTGTCTTCAGGGTCCTCGCCCACTTGGGGCTGCCGCAGACCGGCGCGTACGTTTGGAAGCCAGGCGTGAAATAGGGAGCAGCGGCCTGTTCCTCAGTTCAGAAGCGCGACCGCGTCGGCCAGCGCCCCGGCCACGGCATTTGCCAGTTCCGCGGCTTGCGAGGCGCCGGATTTCCGCGTGTCCGGATCGCCCTCGATGAAGATGGAAGGCATGCCCAGGCTGCGCGCTGCCTGAATGTCGGAAAGGGAATCGCCGATGACCAGGCTGTTCTCCGTCGACGCTTCCGGAAAGTCGCGGAACGCCTGGCGGAAGAGGCCCGTCTTCGGCTTGCGGCAGTCGCACTGGCCGACATCGTGCGGGCAATAATAAAACCCATCGATGTGCGCGCTGTGCGCGGCAAGATGCTGCTGCAGCCGAGCGTGGAGAGCCTCGACATCAGAGGCCGTGTAATGGCCCAGGGCAATGCCGCGCTGGTTCGAAATAACGACGACCCATCGGCCGGAACGGTTCAGCGCCCCAATCGCCGCTTCGACGCCGGGCAGCAGATGGAAGTCGCTCCAGCGTCCGACATACTCGCCCTCGGGTGGCTTCCGGTTCAGGACGCCATCGCGATCGAGGAAGACGTAGCGAATGCCACGGAAGAGAGGGTTCACGGGTGAGCGAGAGTTCGTAAGATTGCCTCTGGGCGCAGCTAGTATGATAACGAAGAATCTCCGGTAGATCGTCACCCGGTGGGCCGAAGGCGGGGCAGCTATGGCAGAAATGCCGGACAGGAACAAAGTTTTTGCATCGGCAATCGCCGAGCATCTGGCGGTGATTGAAGGGTTGCGCGGTCAGCAGCCGGTGCTGGAGCGGATCGCCTTGGAAATGGCTCAGGCTCTGCTGCGCGGGAACAAGGTCCTGTGGTGCGGAAACGGAGGCAGCGCCGCCGATTCTCAACATCTGGCTGCGGAGCTGGTGGGGCGTTTTCGCCGCGAGCGGCGCGCCCTGCCTTCCATCGCCCTCACCACGGATACCTCCATCCTGACCGCGATTGGCAACGATTACGGCTTTGAGCAGGTCTTTCGCCGCCAGGTGGAGGCACTGTGCTTGGAGGGCGATGTGCTGGTGGGGCTGTCCACGTCGGGAAACAGCCGAAACGTTTGTCTGGCTCTGGAGGCGGCGCGTTCGCTTGGGGCGTTGACGGTTGCGTTCACCGGCGCGGGCGGCGGAGCGATGAAGCAGGTCGCCGACATTGCGCTGTGCGTGGATTCGAAAGACACCGCGCGCATCCAGGAAGCTCACATCCTGTGCGGGCACTTGCTCTGCGACTGGGTGGAGATCGAGATCGGTGCGAGCCGCGCGGCGGAAAAGGAAGCCACGGCGCAATGATCCAGGATCTGCACCGCGCGATTCAGTGCATCCAGGGCGACTGGCAGCGGGTGCGCGTGCTGGTGGTCGGCGACATCATGCTCGACCGCTACATCTGGGGCGAGGTGGAGCGGATTTCGCCCGAAGCTCCGGTACCCGTGGTGCGCGCTCTCCATCGTAGCGAGCAGCCGGGCGGCGCCGCGAATGTGGCGATGAACATCGTCGGGCTCGGCGCTCAGGCGACGCTCTTCGGATTCTGCGGCGAAGACGCCGACCGAACCGCGCTGGAGACCTGTCTCAGCCGCAGCGGTGTGGAATCCGCTTTGACCGCAGTGGGCAGCCATCCCACCACTTGCAAACTCCGCATTGTGGGCGGCCGCCAGCAGATGCTGCGCCTGGACACGGAGCAGACGGACGGATATCCGTCCGAGGCGTATGCGGCGCTGCTGCAAAGGCTGGAGGCGGCTCTGGAAACGGCGCACGCGCTCGTGCTTTCTGACTATGCCAAAGGTGTGCTGAGCGAGGAGTTCTGCCGGCAGGCGATCGCCGCGGCACGGCGGCGCGGGATTCCGGTGCTGGTGGATCCCAAGCAGCGAGATTTCTCGCGGTATCGGGGAGCCACAGCGATCTGTCCGAATCTGGCCGAGCTGTCCGTGGCCACCGGGGTGCCCGCCAAAAATGTTGAAGCCCTCCTGACTGCCGGTCAGCAGCTCGTTCCGGCGCTCGATTTAAGCTGTTTGGTCGCCACCATGAGCGACAAGGGCATGGCCATTCTGCGGGAGGGTTCCCGGTTCATCGCTCCGGCGGTGGCGCGGCAGGTTTTTGATGTCTCCGGTGCGGGGGATACCGCGATTGCCACGCTGGCTCTCTCCGTGGCGAGCGGGCTCACCATGGAAACAGCCGTCCAGCTGGCCAATGCGGCGGCTGGAATCGTTGTAGGAAAAGTCGGCACGGTGCCCGTCGCGCGCGACGAGCTGCTGACCAGCCTGATGCCGGAGATCGAGCTGCAGGCGCAGGAAAAGGTGCTCTCGCTCGAGGCGCTGCGGGTGCGCGCCTCGGCATGGCGCGCGGAAGGCCAGACCATCGTGTTCACGAACGGATGCTTCGATCTGCTGCACATCGGGCACATCACGCTGCTCGAAGACGCGCGGCGGGAAGGCGACCGTCTGGTGGTGGCCATCAACAGCGACGCTTCGGTGAGCACGCTGAAAGGTCCCACGCGGCCCATTGTGGGCGAGAAGGAACGATCCCGCATTCTCGCCGCGCTGGCCGCAGTGGATGCCGTCGTGGTCTTCGGCGAGCCGACGCCTCTGCGCGTCATCGAAGCGCTGCGGCCGGACGTGATCGTGAAGGGCGGAGATTACACGGAGGACACGGTGGTCGGTGCCAGGGAAGTGCGATCCTGGGGCGGACGCGTCAAGATCGTGCCCATCGTCGAAGGCTTCAGCACCACGAAGCTGATTGCCAGAGCGAACGCGCCGGAATCCGGCAGCGATCCCTCCCGCAAGCCTGCGCTTCAGTGAGCTGCAGCGGCGGAGACGCCGTCTTTCTGGAACATCTGGCGAATGCCGCGCATCGCCTGGCGCGTGCGCTCCTCGTTTTCAATCAGGGCGAACCGAACGTGGCCGTCGCCATACTCGCCAAAGCCGATTCCCGGACTCACGGCGACCTTCGCATCGCGCAACAGCTTCGTTGAGAATTCGAGGGAGCCGAGCGAGCGATACGGCTCCGGGATCGGCGCCCAGACAAACATCGTAGCCTTCGGCGAGACCACTTCCCATCCCGCCTTGTTCAATCCCGCTACCAGGGAATCGCGCCGCCGGCGATAATTCTCGCGAATCTCGGCGACGCAGTCCTGCGGTCCCTCGAGCGCCAGGATCGAGGCAACCTGAATAGGCGTAAAGGTCCCGTAATCGAAGTAGCTCTTCAGGCGCGCCAGCGCCGTCACGAGCTCCGGATTGCCGACCATAAACCCCACCCGCCAGCCGGGCATGTTGTAGCTCTTGGAAAGCGTGAAGAATTCCACCGCAACGTCCTTAGCCCCGGGGACTTCCAGGACGGACGGAGCGCGGTATCCGTCGAAGACAATATCGGCGTAGGCGAGATCGTGGACCAGCCAGATCCCGTGCTGCCGGCACAGCGCGACCATGCGCTCAAAGAAGGCAAGCTCGACGCACTGGGTGGTGGGGTTCGCCGGAAAATTCAGAATCAGCATTTTCGGGCGCGGGTACATCAGCGGGATCGCGGTCTCCAGTTCCGCCAGAAAATCATCGGCATTGTGGATGGCAACGCTGCGGATGCTGGCGCCCGCGATCACCGGCCCGTAAATGTGGATCGGGTAGCTGGGGTTCGGCACCATGACCACGTCGCCCTGGTCCAGCGTGGCCAGGCACAGGTGCGCGATGCCCTCCTTGGAGCCGATCGTCACGATGGCTTCCTTGTCGGGATCGAGCGAGACGCCGTAGCGCTGCTGGTACCAGTTGCAGATGGCGCGGCGCAGGCGCGGAATCCCTTTGGAGAGCGAGTAGCGGTGCGTTTCCGGCCGGCGCGTGGCCTCAATCATCTTGTCCACGATGTGTTGCGGCGTCGCGCCGTCGGGATTGCCCATTCCGAAGTCGATGATGTCTTCGCCGCGGCGGCGGGCGGCGGCCTTCAACTCGCCTGTGATGTTGAAGACATAGGCGGGAAGCCGCTTGATCCGGGGAAACTCGTGCACGGGGTCCTCAGGTGTTCTCATCTTGAGTTTGGCACAATCCGCCGAGCCGCACGAATCACTCCCGGGTAAAGTTAGCTCATTCGCGCCAGGAGCTCGAGGAACTGCCGGGCAGTCATGTGGTATTTGAAGGCTTTGCGGCCGTCGATGAAGACGACTGGTACCTGATCGTTGAACTTCTGCCGCAGTGCGGGGTCGGCGTCGATATCGACCTCACGCCACTGGAAGTCGGCTTCGCCCTGGAGCTGCGTCAGCGTGTCCTTCACGACGTCGCAAAGATGGCATCCGTTGCGCGAGTAGATCACCACATCGTGCATAGAGGGATTCTACGGGCGGGCTAATCCAAATCCCTCCAGTTCGGCCCCACGCCCACGTCGGCAACCAGCGGCACGCTCAGCTCTATGACGTGCTCCATCTCGTGCTGGACGAGAGCGCGAACCAATTCGAGCTCGGCATGCGGCACGTCAAAGACCAGCTCGTCGTGGACCTGGAGCGTCATGCGCGTAGCCAGCTTCTCTTCGGCGAACCGGCGATCGATGCGGATCATCGCCAGCTTGATGAGGTCGGCGGCGGTGCCCTGCAGTGGCGAGTTGATGGCGGTGCGCTCGGCGAATCCGCGCTGATTGGCATTGCGGCTTTGAATGTCCGGAATCGGCCGGATGCGGCCAAACAGCGTGCGGACCTTCTGCTCGCGGCGCGTTTCTTCCAGCATGCGGTCGATATAATCGCGGACGCCCTGGTAACGGGCGAAGTACTTCTCAATGTACAGTCGCGCTTCGGCCTGTTCGATGCCGAGCTGCGCGGCCAGCCCGAACGGCGAGATGCCGTAGACGATGCCGAAGTTGACGGCTTTGGCGCGGTTGCGCGTCTCTTTGTCCATGCTGCCGGCGGGAATGCCGAAGACTTCCGACGCGGTGAGCGTGTGGATGTCTTCGCCGGACTGATAGGCGCGCATCAGCAGTGGGTCAGCGGAGAAATGCGCCAGCAGGCGCAGCTCGATCTGCGAGTAATCGGCGGAGAGCAGCACGCAGCCCGGCGCGGGTACGAAGGCGGCGCGAATCTCGCGGCCCAGCTCGGTCTTGATCGGGATGTTCTGCAGGTTGGGATTCGTCGACGAGAGGCGCCCCGTCGCGGTCCCGACCTGGTTGAACGTGGTGTGCACGCGGCCGTCGGCGTCGGCTAGCAGTGGGAGCGAGTCGGCGTAATTGGACTTGAGCTTGGCGAGCTGGCGGTATTCGAGAACCAGGCGCGGGACGGGGTGATGCTCCGCCAGCTCTTCCATAACGTCCTGCGCGGTCGAGATCACTTTGCCCTTGCCGTATTTGAGCGGACGCGGCAGGCCCATCTTGTTGAAGAGCACATCGCCGAGCTGTTTGGGCGACTGGATGTTGAAGCGGTGGCCGGCGAGCGAGTAAATCTCCTCGCCAACGCGCTGCATGTCGGAGGCGAGGCGGTCGGCCATGCGCAAAAGCACGCCGGAGTCGATGCGGATGCCAGTCTGCTCCATGCGCAGGAGCACGGGCGCCAGCGGCAGGTCGATCTCCTCGTAAACGCGACGTTCGGCGAGCTCGTCGATGTCCCCGCGCATCGCAGGGACGAGCGCGTGGATGGCGTGTGCGGCTTCGGCGGGCTGCGCGTCGCCGGTTTCGCGCAGCGGCTGCGTGCCAAAGCGCGCCACCACATCGCCCAGGCGATGCGTGGCGTGCGTCGGATTGACGAGGTAGGAGTAGAGCATCACGTCATCCGTCGCGCCCCGGAGCGTGACGCCGTGCGCGCCCAGGACGCGCAGCGCAGCCTTGAGGTCGTGAATCTGTTTGGGGACGGTGGGATCTTCGAGCAGTTCGCGAAGCGGGTCGAGCGGGAGGACGAGGGCCAGATCCGGCGAGGCGGCAACACCCAGAACGCATCCGCGCTCGGCCGGAGCCGGCTCGCATGCGGATTCGGCGAGATCGAGCAGGGACATCGTCTTCAGCTCGGGCTCTTTTTCCTCGATGGCTTCGGATTCCTGCTCGCTCACCTGCTCGGCGGCGGCTTCCAGGTCCGAAGCGGAGAGCGCAAAAGCGAAGCCGCTCTCGCGAGCCGCGGCAAAGAAGGCCGCGATCTGCTCGGGCGTGGGATTCAGGAGATATTCGGCCGTGGACGGTGTCTCAGCCGGGCCGAGCTCGCGCAGCAGCGTGGTGAATTCCAGCTCAGTGAAGAGCATGCGGCACGCGGCCAGATCGGGCGGTTGCGTGCGCATGGCATCGGGCGCGAAGTCGATGAGGACTTCGCAGTGGATCGTCACCAGCTCCTTGCTCAGCAGCACCGCCTCGCGGTTGTTCTGTAACGATTCGCGATACGTTTTGCGCTGGATTTCCTGGGCGCGATCGAGCGCGGCCTCAACCGTACCGAACTGGCGAATGATCTCGACAGAGCCTTTGTCGCCGATGCCGGGCGCGCCGGGAATGTTATCGATGGAGTCGCCGCGCAGAGCCATGACGTCGACGACCTGCTCGGGTGGGACGCCGAGAGTTTCGGTGACCTTGTCGCGATCGAGGATGAGGTTGTCCTTGACGGGGTTCAGGATTTTCACGCCGTCGTGGACGAGCTGCATCATGTCCTTGTCATTGGAAACGATGAAGACCGGATGGCCGGCGCGCGCGGCCTTCGTCGCGAGCGTGCCGATGACGTCGTCGGCCTCGAATCCTTCGACCATGAGGATGGGGATGCGGAAGGCCTCGAGCGCGCGGCGAATGAAGGGGATTTGCTGGGCGAGGTCGGGCGGCATGGCCTCGCGCTGCGCCTTGTAGCCGCCGTATTCGATCTGCTCGTACGCCTGCGTTTCGGCGGAGAATTTGCGTACGACCATCTCCTTCGCGCGCTCGTCGCGGAATACCGGCCCGGCGGGATCGAAGATGGCGGCGAAGTACTCCGGGGCAAAGTCGCGGCGGAGTTTGTTGATCATGTTCACGAAGACGTAGGTGGCCGCGGTGGGCACGCCGGTGCGCGTGGACATGGGGCGCTGGCGCTGCATGGCGTGGTACGCGCGAAAGATGAAGGACATCGCATCGAGCAGATAGATGGGAGGCTTACCGGCCCCGGACGCGATGGGTTGAGAAGGTTTCGACGGCATCAGGGTGAGTGTAACGCGAGGAGATGTTTCCTTTACCCGATGAACATGCAATCCCCATACGAGAAGAACCGATGCCGCTCCTCCACCGCGTGTCGATAGGCGGCGAGCGTGGCGTCGCGCCCGGCAAAGGCGCTCACCAGCATCAGCAGCGTGGACTGCGGCAGATGGAAGTTGGTCAGCAGGGCGGAGACCGCGCGGAACTGGAATCCGGGCGCGATAAAGATGGAGGTCGAGCCGGTGTGCGGCGTGAACTCCTGGCTCTGCTGCGCGCAGTGCTCGAGCGTGCGGACGGTGGTGGTTCCGGCGGCGACGATGCGGCGGCCTTCGCGGCGGGCGGCGTTCAGAGCGGCGGCGGTTTCCAGGCTGAGAGTGTAGCGCTCGGCGTGGAGGCGGACGTCTTCGACGCGCTCCACGCGGACGGGCTGGAAGGTGCCGAGGCCGACGTGCAGCGTGACGGTGGCGATCTCGGCGCCTCGGGCGCGGAGGGCGTCGAGAATCTCCGGCGTGAAATGCAGGCCGGCGGTGGGTGCGGCGACGGACCCGCGTTCGCGAGCATAGACGGTCTGGTAGCGATCGCGGTCGGCAGCGCGGTCCTCGCGATGAATGTAGGGTGGCAGTGGCATGTGGCCGAGGCCCTCCACCGTCCCAAAGAAATCCGGCACGGGTTCGAAGCGGATGGTGCGCTCGCCGAATTCGCCATGGGCGATGACTACTGCGCGTAGGGCGGGATCATTTGTGGCGGATTCGCCGGATGGGGCAAAGAAGTCGAGAACCTCGCCGGTGAGCACTTTGCGCCCAGGGCGAACGAGAGCGCGCCATTCCCACTCGGAAAGTTGCTCGGCCAGCAGAACCTGGACGCGGCCTGTGATCGAGTGGTTGGCTTGCGTGTGCAGCCCGGCGCGGTGGGCGTACAGCCGCGCCGGGATCACGCGGCTGTCGTTGAGGACGAGAAGATCGCCGGGGCGGAGCAGGGAAGGCAGATCGCGGAAGAGCCGGTCCTGGAAGGCCCCGGTGCGGCGGTTGAGCGTCAACATGCGCGCGCTGGCGCGGTCGGCCAGCGGCTCCTGCGCGATCAGCTCTTCGGGAAGGTGATAGTTGAAGTCGGAAACGAGCACTACGGCGATTTTAGCGGGCCGCTGCCTGGCCGAAGTGGGCTTCGGCGGCCAGCCGGGCGCGCTCGAGCGCCTCATTGAGTTCCTGGCGTTTGGATTCGAGCGCGTCGGCATCGGCGTCGGGAAGGGGCGGCGCGACAGGGCGCGACCAGCTAACCACCACGCGCGAGAACGGCTTGGGAATCAGGAAGCGGTCCCAGGAGCGGACGGACCAGGCGCGCTGCGGCAGCAGGTAGAAGCTGCCGATCATCTCGCCGGTCATCTCCGCCAGCTTCACCGGGCCGATTTTCGTTTCGTAGAGGGGGCCGCGCGGTCCGTCGGCGGTGAAGACGACGGGATCGCCCTGGGCGAGCACGTCGCGGAGGGCCATCAGCCCGACGGCTCCGCCGCGGGAGCTGGAGCCGCGAATGCTCCCATAACCCAGCAGGGCGAGGGTGCGGGCGATCAGCTCGCCGTCAAAACTCCGGCTGATGAGGATAGAGCAGCGAAATTTCCGGAAGTACCAGCTGGCGGGCAGCGTACAGCGGTGCCAGAAGCAGAAGATGCCGCGCGCAGGCGCCGTGGCCGGCGTGGCGCCCGGCTCGGCGATGGACTCAAAGCGCAGGGTCACGCCGATAACGGCGAGAACCAGCGCCGTAAGTTTTGGCACGGTCCACAGCACGATGCGCCGGCCCAGAGTGAAGCGGTCGTTCACGGATTCGATTGTATCCGCCGTTTTGAAGGAGCTCATCGGGTGATGGAATCGTATAATTCAGCTGTCTTATGAAGCCCTGGCTCTTGTTGACGCTGGTCCTGGCGATGGTCGGCGGAGGATTCGCCGGCTTGACCACCTGTGCGCAATTACTTGTTGGAGCGGGAGGACGCGGTTTGGGCTATGACCTGCCCGCGCTGATCTTCCTCCTCCTCTACCTGTTCGTTACGATCAGCGGGCTTCTGTTGGCCAGCCATCCGCAGCGTACGGGCCCGGCTCTTGCCGCACTCGCGATTCAGATTCCGTGGGTTTCGTTTCCGCTGTTTATTTATAAATTCGCGGCCGGATTCCAGCTGGCGCTGGCGATTGGAGCGGAAGGCGAAGGCAGGAGTGGCTTCGGGCTGCGGTAGTTTTTAGGAAGCGGTTTCACGTTTCGCGTGGCTCGTTCTGCGGAATACCCGGTCAGTATCGGGCTGAATTTCTTCGCGCTGGTCCTCGTCTGGCTACTTTGGCAAGAGAGGCGCAGAGCGGCGGCGCGGTCGAGGACTTCTGCGGTTCCGGCACAGGTGTAGGCAGTTTCTCTCTGCGCGCTACTCCGCGGTCGGTGTCACCGGTATCGGCGCGTTTTTCGGCGCGGCAATGTAGCCCTGGATGGTGTTCTTGTTCGGGATGCTGTTGACGACCAGTTCGTAAAGCAGGTGGTTTTTGCCGGAATAGAACTGGATGGGCTCGTCCAGGCTGCGATCCTTTTTCAGGATCTGTTTGTCGTCGGAATCGACCACCAGCGTGAAGCGGCTGTGCTTCGGATCAGCCTTCTTGAGCTCGAGCGCAACGGTGGCGACCGCCTTTTTGTGGCGCTTGTCGAGGGTGAACTCGTAGTAGGTGCGGTCGCCCACGTGTTTCAGAATTTCGAGTTCCTGCGCGTTGGTGGCGATGAGGCCGCTCTGGATCCCCAGGTCGCCTTTCATGGACTGGAGCTGGGATTCAGTGGCCTGAAGCTGGGTCTTGGTGGCGTTGAGGTCGGTCTTCACGCCGCCCACATCGGTCTTGACGCCGGTAACATCCGTCGAGACGGCACCGATCTGTTGTTGCTCGGCGGTATGCTCGGTCTCAAAGTGCTGGGCCTGGACCTGCTGCCGGCGCAGCAGATCCTGTGCGCGCTGCTCCAGTTGCTGCTGGGTCAGGCCCAGCGAGCGGCCCAGCGTCTCGCTGGTCACGCGCAACCGGGCATTGGTCTCATCCAGCGCCGAGGCCAGCTTCTGGTTTTGCGCCTGCGCGGACGCGACCCGCGCCTCGGCGTTGGTTAGGCGGCTGGTCAGGAAATAGCTCCACACCAGGCCCGCCAGCGCCGCCACTACGGCAACCACCAGCAGGACAACGAGCAGACGGGAAGAACTACGCTGCTCTGGAACAGTCGCTGTTTCACTCATCTGGGTTATCTCTTTTCCTTGAAGCAGAAGGCTACGCTGTTTGCCCGGGCGCTGCAATCCCTGAAGTGCTCCACTGCCAAAAGACGCCGGAATTCCGCATCGATTCGCGCGAGCGGTAATCTGAGAGATATGCCTCGTTATCCCTACCGCGAACTCGAGCCCACCCGCGAAGCCAAAGAAGTATTCCAGCGCTGGATCGACTCTTTAGACGACGAATTCTCGCGTCACAGGAACCCTATACTGCGCGCCGAGATCGTCCGCGACAACCTGCACCAGTTGCTGCTGGGCCGACCCCGCGGAGGCGCGCTGAACTTCACCCTGACCACCGAGCTGCCTTTCAACGTCCTGCAGTTGTCGCTCGATCCCGCGAACGTGACCCTGGAGCCGGAATACTACGGCGACATCGACGCCGAGCGATATGCGCTCATCAAACCGCTGGTCTGGTTCTGGCGCATGTTCGACCGTTCGCCTGTTGCGCTCAATCACTGGCTCGGTTTCCGCCTGCGGTCGATGCTGGGGCGCCACATCTTCAAAAGCATCGGGCGCAACGTGAAGATCTATCACGGCGTCGAATTCACCTTCGGCTACAACCTCACGCTCGAAGACGACGTGATCATCCACAGCCACGTGCTGCTGGACGACCGAGGCGAGCTGATCGTGCGGAAGGGAACTTCGATTTCAGAGCACGCGGCGGTGTTTTCGCATGCGCATGACCCCGTGGAGGCATGCATCATCGAGCATCGGCGAACGGAGGTTGGTCCCGCGGCACGGGTGACGTATCGCTCGCTGGTCATGCCGGGGGTGCGCGTGGGCGAGGATGCCATGCTGGGCGCGCAGGGCGTGGCCACGCGCGATCTGCCGCCGCATGCGATTGCGGGCGGCGTGCCGGCGCGGACTATCAAGAGCAAGCAGCAGGCGGCGCGGCTGGGCGTGAGCCAGGAGGCGCCATGCCGCGAGCTGCCGCCGAACCGGTGAGCCAGGTTCTCCTGACGCGCGCAGATTGCCGGCGAATCCCTGTTATCCTCGAAGCGACTTCCGATGAGTGAAACCAAAATTGTCCTGGCGATCTTCGAGTTTGTGGTGCTCGTGTTTTCGCTGAGCATCCACGAAGCGGCCCATGGATGGATGGCGAACCGCCTGGGCGATCCAACGGCGAAGATGCTGGGCCGGGTGACGCTGAATCCGATCAAGCACATCGACCCCATCGGCACCGTGGCGATCCCGCTGGTGATGCTGCTGCTGCCAACGCACTTTCTGATCGGATGGGCGAAGCCGACGCCGGTGACGCCGGCCAACTTTAAGAACGTGACGCGCGATGACATTCTGACGACCGTCGCTGGGCCGGTGAGCAATCTGCTGGCGGCCGTGGGAGCGACGGTGCTGCTGCTGATTGTGTCGAAGACGAGCCTGACGGGATCAGCCATCGTGCATCAGTTGGCGGGGGCGGGCGCGGTCGATCCGGCGCTGATGGGCTCCATCGTCGCTCCGCTGGCGCTAATCCTGTACATCGGCGTCTGGCTGAACCTGCTTCTGGCGGTGTTCAATCTGCTGCCGCTGCCGCCGCTCGATGGATCGCACGTCTTCCGGCACATGCTGCCGTACCGAGCGCTGCGCGTGTATGACTCGATGGGACTCTTCGGCCTGCTCGTGTTCCTGTATTGGGGTGCGCCCATCATCGGGTATCTCGTGAATCCAGCAATGGGATTGCTGAACGGCCTTTTGCTGAAATTCTGAGCAGTGGCGCGCCAGGCTGCATCGCGCGATGCGGCTCCTGCATCCTGAAAATGGAGGAACATCATGATTGCTTCTCACGGTTGGGCGGCGCAGAGCGCGGTGACGCCGCTGACCCCGTTTAACTTTTCCCGCCGCGAGCTGAAAGACCGGGACGTCCTGGTCGAGATCCAGTTCTGCGGCGTCTGCCACTCCGACATTCATTCCGTTCGCAATGAGTGGAACAACGCGGTTTATCCAATGGTGCCGGGCCACGAGATCATCGGGCGGGTGGCCGAGGTGGGCAAGGGAGTGACGCGGTTCAGGCCGGGCGATCGGGTCGGCGTGGGCGTCATTATCGACTCCTGCCGCAGCTGCGCCAGTTGCCAGGCCGGCGAGGAGCAGTATTGTGAGCGGGGCGCAACGCTGACCTACGGCGCAATGGACCGTTACGGCGACCTCACCCAGGGCGGCTATGCGAACAACGTTGTGGTGACGGAGCACTTTGTGCACAGCGTCTCGCCGAAGCTGGACCCGGCAGGCGTCGCGCCGCTGCTGTGCGCCGGCATCACCACCTATTCCCCGCTGCGGCACTGGAAGGTGGGGGCAAACAGCAAAGTCGGCGTCGTCGGTCTGGGTGGGCTGGGCCACATGGCGTTGAAATTCGCCCATGCCTTTGGCGCGCACGTGGTGCAGTTCACCACCTCGGAGTCCAAAGTGGCCGACGCCAAGCGGCTGGGCGCGGATGAAGTGGTGATCTCAAAGGACTCAACGGCGATGAAGAAGCAGGCTGGCTCGTTTGACTTCATCGTGGACACGGTTTCCGCGCCGCACGATCTCAATCCGTATCTGGAAGCGCTGAAGCGGGACGCAACCTACTGCCAGGTGGGGCTGCCAGACAAGCCGCCCGTGATCTTCCCAGGGCATTTGATTTTCAAGCGGCGGAGCTGGTCGGGCTCGATCATTGGAGGCATTGCAGAGACGCAGGAGATGCTGGATTTCTGCGCGGAGAAGGGCATCACGGCGGATGTGGAAGTGATCCCGATCCAGCGGATCAATGAGGCCTTCGAGCGGGTCGTCAAGGCGGATGTGAAATATCGCTTCGTGATCGACATGGCGTCGCTGGGAAAGGGATAGGCCCTTTACCACGGAGGGCACAGAGAGCACAGAGGATGAGGATTGAATGTAAAGGGAGGAGCCGAGGCTCCTCCCTTTGTGCTGTTGTGGCAGGCGGGCTACTTCGTCCGGAACTGATGGCCGAGCCGGTAGACTATGCCGACCGAGAGCGACATGTGCTCCGCCAGGCCGTTGCCGCCGAAGTTGGTCATCAGCGCGTCCGGTGCGATCCGGAAGACAAGACGCGGCGACCGGTTGAGGTCGATCGAGCCGCCGAGCGCCATGCCCAGGGCCATCTGGTTCGAGAAGAAGCCCACGTCGACAGGAGGCACGCCATTGAGGCCGTGCTGAAAGTCGCCATACACGCCGCCCACAAAGGTGTGCAGCATCATGGCCGCATGTTGGTTCGACAGGAGGCGATATTCGGGTCCCCCCAGGAGGAAGTACTCGGCGACAAACGGGCCGTGAATTGGAATGTTCGAGGTATTGCCCACGCCGCTGGTCCCGAAGTAGCTGCGGACGTTGGCGCCGACTCCCCAGTGCTGCGAGAACTCGCGGATAGCACGAGCATCGAAGCCGCCGAGATTGGCCTGCTGGAGCACGTGGGGGCCTGCGTCGGTTGCCGCCCAGCCCAGGCCGCCGTAGATTTCCCAGGGAAAGTTGTACTTGACCCCTGCCAGAGGTTCCGGAGGCGGCAGATGCGGATTCGGCGGGGGGCTGATCACCTGTGCGTGCGCCGTGGCGCCGGAAAATCCCGTCGACAAGATCGTCAGGACGGCCAGAGCTGCCAGTCCCAGCCAGAAACTACGCTTACCCTTCAACAGACGCAACCTCCCAACGGCACAAAAAGAACCGTCGTCCAGATTTGTTGAGCGAAGTTCCAGGATACAGCACCGGGGCGCATTCTGTCCCACGCAAAGCTTTGGGCCGTGCGCCCCAGGGCGCCGCCGGTGCACAGGGATGATTGCCAGCCAGTTCTAATCCGCAGCCGCAACGGCAGTCTTTTTCTTCGCTGGCCGGGCCAATTGTCCGCTCGGCTGCGCTTTGGGAATCGCGTCGGCGTCGGCTTTGCCTTCGGCCACAGCAATGAAAAATTCCTGGGCATTGAAGGGCGGAGGTCCCCCATCCCGGCCCGGTTCCCGCAGCCGCGCATACGTGCCGTCAGCGCGCAGCACGCGTGCCTTGACCGTATCGGCCAGGTAAGCTGCCAGAATCTCGTCCCGCACGCGCGCCCGGAGCTGCGGGTCGCGCACCGGGAAGACCACCTCGCAGCGTTCGAACAGATTGCGCGGCATCCAGTCGGCGCTGCCGGAATACAGCTCCTCGTCGCCCCCATTGGCAAACCAGAAGATTCGGCTGTGCTCCAGGAACCGCCCAACGATCGACCGGACGCGAATCCGTTCGCTGAGCCTCTTCACGCCCGGCCGCAGCGAGCAGATTCCGCGCACGATCAGGTCGATCTCTACGCCGGCGTGTGCGGCCGAATACAACGCCTCCACCAGGCTCTGCTCCAGCAGCGAATTCATTTTCGCGATGATGCGCGCGGGGCGTCCGGCCGCAGCATGCTCCTGTTCGCGATGGATCAGGCGAATGAAGCTTTCCGCGAGCGTGAGCGGGGCCACCAGCAGCGGGCGGTAGTCGTCCGACTCCGAATGGGCCGTCAGGTAATTGAACACGCTGTGCACGGCGGCGGTAATGTCCGGGTCCGCCGTCAGCAGGCTCACATCGGTGTAGAAACGCGCGGTATCCGGGTTGTAATTGCCCGTGCCCAGGTGAGCATAGCGGCGCGTCACGCCATCCGGATCGCGGCGCACCACCAGCGCCAGTTTGCAGTGCGTCTTCAGCCCCACAATCCCATGGAAGACCTGCACGCCCGCATCTTCCAGGTTGCGCGCCCAGCGGATGTTCGACGCCTCGTCGAAACGGGCCGTCAGCTCCACCACCGCCGTCACTTCACGCGTCTGCGCGGCTTCGGTCAGCGCCTGGAAAATCGGTGAGTCGTCGCTGGTGCGGTACAGCGTTTGCTTCATCGAGACGACGTTGGGATCCTGCGCCGCCGCCTCGACAAATCCAACCACCGCTTCATACGAGTCGAACGGATGGTGGAGCAGGATGTCGTGGTGACGCAGCTCGTCGAACAGATTGGCCGACTTCCGGTGCAGCCGCAGCTCGCGTGGAACGAAGGGATGGAATTTCAGATCGGGGTTCTCTGAGGCGCCGTACAGATGCATGATCCGCGAGAGATTCACCGGGCCATCGACCGGATAGATGAGCGAATCGTCCAGTTCAAAATTCGTGCGCAGGCGCTCGACAATCTCTGCATCCGCGCCGCTGTCGATTTCCAGGCGCACGGCATCGCCCTTGCGGCGGTTGTGCAGCTCGGTGCGCACGGTCTCCAGCAGCGACCGCGATTCCTCTTCCTGGAAATACAAATTGCTGTTGCGGGTTACGCGAAAAGCCGCGCGCGACAGGATTTCGTAACCCCGGTACATGCCAGGCGCGTTCCGCTCGATCAGGTCGTGCAGGAAGATGAAGTCGTTGCGGCCTTCCGCCGACGGCAGCCGGATGAAACGGGGCAGTGCGCGCGGCACCGTCAGCACGCCCAGCACGGGACCCGCTGCGCCGCGGCGCTTGCGGCGCAGCAGCATCGCCAGGCACATCGCCTTGTTCAGCACCCGCGGAAACGGGTGTGCCGGATCGATCGTGATGGGCGTCAGCAGCGGGTCCACTTCGCGCTGGTAATAATCGTGCGCGAACTCCCGCGCCTGCTCATCCATCTCTTTCCAGTCGAGCACGCGAATGCCGGCGCGCCGCATCGCCGGAAGCAGCTCTTCGTTCCAGCACCGGTATTGATCTGCAACGAAGCGGTGGGTTTCGGCCTTGATGGCGTCGAGCGACTCGCGCAGCGTCGCGCCATCGGGCGAGGCGTCGTTGTAGCCGTCCTCAATCCGTTGCAGCACGCCGGCAATGCGGATTTCGAAGAACTCGTCGAGGTTGCTGGCGGTGATCGCCAGAAATTTCACGCGCTCCAGCAGCGGATTGGTGGGGTCCTGAGCCTCTTCCAGCACGCGGCGATTGAAGCTAAGCCACGATTCGTCCCGGCTGAGCAGCAGGTTTTGCGCGCGTTGTTTTTCCCGAGGCATTGCGGGCGGCCCGAAGGTCGATTGGGCCGCACCGGAAAGTTTACCTGATCCGCCTTATTCCGAGGTATCCCGGCCCGCGATGGCTTCCCGGTCGCCGCCACCATCGAAGATGTGGCCCATCTTCTCCTGCTTCACGCGCAGGTAGTCCTCAAATCGCGCATCGGCAGGCACTTCGGCGGAGATGCGCTCCACGACGCGGATTCCAGCGGCTTCCAGCGCAGCCACCTTCTCGGGATTATTGGTGATCAGCCGCACCGAACTCACGCCCATCTCGCGCAGGATCGCGGCGGGCAGCTCGAATTCCCGGCAATCGGCCTTAAACCCAAGCTGCAGATTCGCCTCAACCGTATCCAGGCCCTGATCCTGCAGTTCGTAGGCGCGCAGTTTTGCCATCAGCCCGATGCCGCGGCCCTCCTGCTGCTCGTAGACCAGGATGCCCGCCCCGGCTTCCGCGATTTTGCGCAGCGCCAGTTCCAGTTGCAGACGGCAGTCGCAGCGCAGCGAGTGAAAGACGTCCCCGGTGAGGCATTGCGAATGGATGCGGACCAGCGGCGGCGCGGAGCGGATGTCGCCCATCGTCAGCGCCACAGCCTCTTCCTTTTCCTGCGCCGTGCCGCACGGTCCCGGCTCCGCAGTGTAGACTCCCTCGAACCCCAGGATGCGGAAATGTCCCCACCGCGTGGGGAAATCCGCGTCGGCAACCCGGCGGACTGAGGCAATGGCCATGTGCTGATTATAGAAGCGCAGCGGCATATTGCCGGTGCGCCTGACCGTCGGCTCCCACCCTCAGTGTTTTCGCTGCACATCGATGCTCCCGGCGCGGTACGCTGAATCTGTGCTGCTCGATCCCAAACTGATCCTCATTACCCTGCTGATCAAGCTGGGCGTGGCAGCCGCGGTGTCCGCTGCCCTGGCACGCTCCCGCGAGTTCCAGAGCCTGCTCTTTCGTGAGGATCGCTCCCTCGGCCAGACCCTGGGCCTGCTCGCCTTCATCTGCATCCCGCTCGGCCTGGGTGTGTGGATTCGAGCGACCGTCTCCAACTTCTACGCCGCGGACATCTCCTTTGAGACCACCATCCTGCTCGGCATTCTCCTGGGCCCCGGCCCCGCCCTGCTGGGCGCGATCTTCCTCTCGTTGCCGGCCATGCTGCACCGCGAGTATCTGTCGCTGCCGTTCCTTCTGGCCGTGGCCATGATCGCCGGGATTTATGGTCGATTTGTCGATAAGGAGGAAGTCTGGTCCTTTTCGCCCTTCGTCGATCTCAGCCTGTGGCGATGGGTCCGCCGCAACCTGCGTCGCCCTGGCATCGACCGGCAAATTCTGCTGCTCATGCTCATCATTGCCGTGGAGGCGCTGCGCGAATGGGTCGCGCGCATCGATCCCCATCGGCTCTTTGCCCTCATTTCCGACCAGTGGATCATTCGGTTGGCTGTCTGGGCCTGTGCCGCCATGATCGTCGGCATTCCTCTCAAAATCTGGAATGCCATCCGCATCGAACGCACCCTGGAGGAACAGAAACGCCTCCTGCTGGAGGCGCGGCTCGATGCCCTCCAGCGTCAGATCAATCCGCATTTTCTCTTCAATACCCTCAACTCCATTGCCTCACTGGTGCGCTCCAGGCCCGAACAGGCGCGCGAGCTCATCGTCCGGTTGGCCAACATTCTGCGCCGCATGCTCCGCGACCACGATGCCTTCGTCGCCTTCAGCGAAGAACTGGCCACCACCGAGGATTACCTCAGCATCGAGGTGGCGCGCTTCGGCGGAGAAAAACTGCGCGTTGTGAAGGAAATCGATCCGGAAACCCTGCACGTCCCCGTGCCCAGCATGCTGCTGCAGCCGCTGGTCGAAAACAGCATCAAGCACGGGCTGGAGCCGCGCATTGCCGGTGGAGCGGTCACGCTGCGCAGCCGCATGGACGGCGGGCGGCTCGTGATTGAAGTGGAAGACGACGGTGTAGGCATTGCCCCTGGCCGCCCGCACACCAGCGGTGTCCTCCGCGGCACCGGCATCGGCATGAAGAACGTGCGCGAGCGGCTTCAGGTCCTCTACGGCGAGGCGGCCGCCTTCGACGTCACCAGCCGCCCCGGGCGCGGCACCAAAGTTACGCTGGCTTTTCCCGCGCGGGCTCCGGACGGCGACCACCCGGCCGCCACAGCGGACCCCGCTCTCAGCACCGAACCCTGGAAATGAGTGTGCAGCCGGCTTTTCGTGAGTTCTGTGCTAGTCCCAGGCGCCCAGCTCCCGGCGTAGCAGGACCAGTTGTCCCAGATGGTAGCTGGTGTGCTGTCCGGCCAGCAGTACTTCGCGCAGCAAGGTCTGCCCGTCGCCCCAGGGAATAGCCGCGTAAAGATTCGATTCCGGCTCGCCGATCAGCTTTTCGAATTCGGCGATGTCCTTCTTCACCGCATGCACGGACGCATCCCATGCCGAGGCGTTCGGCGGAGCGTCTTCCTTCGGCCAGTAATCGCCTGGCCAGTGCGGGGCAACATAATGCGGGTTGGTGGAGAAATCGAAGAGGTCGTGCAGCGCGATCCGGATATGCTCCAGCAGCTGCCATGCGGAGTGGGGTGAGCCCTTTGGCTTCTTGCCGCGCAGTTCTTCCGGAAAATCGTCGACTACTGACTTTAGGCTGGCATGGGCGCTTTCGCCGCGAAGAAACTCGACGAGCTTAGCGCGCAGCGCCCGGTCGTCAGGGTTAGCCATGAGCGTCTCCTCTCGCCGTTGGATGCCGGGCGTTCCGGCGCGGCTTCAAATCCTGGCGGAGTTCAGCGCCTCTCAGGAAAAAACGTTGCCCATGCGGCGAATCTGCGCGCCCACCCCCCGCAGCTTCTCTTCAATGCGCTCATAACCGCGATCGATGTTGTACACGCGATCCAGGATCGACTCGCCGTCGGCCACCAGCGCAGCCAGCACCAGCGAAGCGGACGCGCGCAGGTCCGAGCACATCACGGCGGCGGCAGAAAGCGGCGTCTTGCCGCGCACCGTTGCCGTCCGCCCGTCCACGCGGACATGGGCGCCCATCCGCACCAGCTCCTGCACGTGCATGAAGCGGTTCTCGAAAATGTTTTCCTTTACCAGCGAAGCGCCTTCGGCCTGAGTCGCCAGCGCCATGTACTGCGCCTGCATGTCGGTGGGGAACCCCGGATATTCTTCCGTCGAAATGTCCGCAGCCTTGAGATTGCCGTCGCTGCGCACGCGGATCTGGTCATTGCCGACAACCTCAATGCGCGCGCCGCACTCCTGCAGCTTGCCAACGATAGCCGTCAGGTGCGCGGGCTTGCACTGGCTCACCAACAGATCGCCGCCGGTGATTGCGCCGGCCACTAAAAACGTGCCGGCCTCGATCCGGTCGGGATGGATGCGGTGTTTGGCGCCATGCAGCTTCTCCACGCCGTGCACGCGAATGGTCGGCGTGCCCGCGCCCTCGATTTTCGCGCCCATCGCGGTCAGCAGCGCGGCCAGGTCCGTCACCTCGGGCTCGCGCGCGCAGTTCTCCATCACCGTCTCGCCCTCGGCCAGCACGGCCGCCATCAACAGGTCTTCGGTCCCGGTTACCGTGATCTTGTCGAAGAGAATATGAGCGCCCTTCAGCCGTTCGGCGCGCGCCTCGATGTAGCCATGCTCGTAGGCGATCTGCGCGCCCATCGCTTCCAGGCCCTTGATGTGCAAATCGATTGGCCTTGCCCCGATGGCGCACCCGCCCGGCATGGAAACCCTCGCCATGCCCGTCCGCGCCACCAGCGGTCCCAGGACCAGCGAGGATGCCCGCATCGTCTTCACGATCTCGTATTGCGCCGTGGGGTCCGATAACACCCGGCAACTAATGGTGGTCCGATGCTGCGCCCGCCCGTATCCCAACTCCACCTCAGCGCCCATCGACGTCAGCAGTTTTCGCTCCGTCTCAATGTCGCGCACCTGAGGGATGTTCTCGAGGACCACTTCGTCCTCGGTCAGAATGGCCGCCGCCATGCAGGGAAGCGCGGAGTTCTTTGACCCGCTGACGCGAAGCGTGCCCAGGAGCGGTTTGCCGCCGCGAATGACAAATTTATCCATGGTCCGGATTCAGTCTAAATGGGAGCTCTCTGCGAGAACCGCCAACCCGGCTCAGGGCTGGCTGCTGGCCGCTGGCTGCTGTCCGCTGGTCGCTGGCTGCTGGAGGCTGCCGGTGGGCTGCTGGCTGTTGTTCGGGCCATTCTCCGTCCAGATCACCTCGCCGGGTCGCGCATAATGCAGGCGCTCGCGCGCCTCATGCTCGATGGCGTCAGGATCGCTCTGCAGTTCCTGAACGTTCTGCTGCAGCTGCTGGTTTTCCTGCTTCAGCTTCTCGATGCGTTGCTGGATGTCGCGATCCTCGGTCCGCTTGTGCTCGAACATGTTGATGCCATTCACGCCGAAGACCGCGTTGTATCCGAAGCCGAGCGCCGCCAGCACCACCAGAACCGTGGCTGCGCGCCGCCGATTTCGGTAGGCCCACCCGGCCATGCGGATCATCGCCCGCTGTGCCACGCCCATCTCCGGTTGTTTTGCCGCGCTGCTCACTCCACCCTCGGTCCTGCTACGCCAGCACCCAGTCCCTGGCTGCCTGGCTCAGAGCTTCGCGGTCGCCGTCGCGCCGCGCCTCTGAGTACACTCGCACCACCGGCTCCGTGCCGCTCAGCCGGTAGCAGACCCATGACCCGTCGGCCAGAACCAGCTTCAGCCCGTCCGTACGGACCACCTGCGCCACCTTGCGTCCGCCGATTTCCGCCGGATCCCTCTTTATCTTCTCAGTGAATTTTTCTTTCACGGCGGGCGTCAAGCGGAAATTTTCCCGATTTGGGTAAAAGGAACCAACAGTGGCAAATAACCGCCGCAACTGCTCGCTCAGGCTGCATCCCCGCACGGCCACCATCTCCGTCGCCAGCAGCCCCGCGATCACGCCGTCTTTCTCCGGAACATGCCCCCGGATCGTCAGCCCCGCGCTCTCCTCGCCGCCGATCGCAATCTTGTCCTGATTGATCAGCTCCCCGATGTATTTGAATCCCACCGGCGTCTCATAGAGCGGGATGCCATAGTGCTCGGCCAGCGCGTTGATCAGGTTCGTGGTGGCCACGGACTTCGCCACGCCGTTCTTCCAGCCGCGCGTCTCCACCAGGTAATCGAAAAGCAGCGCGATCACGTAATTCGGTTGGATAAAAGTGCCGTCGGCGTCGACGATCCCAAAGCGGTCCGCGTCGCCATCCGTCGCGACGCCGATCGCCGCTCCCGTCTTCTTCATCTCCGCTTTGCACTCGGCCAGCAGATGTTCGTCCGGCTCCGGCGCATGCCCGCCAAAAAGCACGTCGCGGGAATCGTGCACCGTCGCGGTCTTCACCCCGTGCTCGCGCAGAATGTGACAGGTATACCCACGAGCCGCTCCCCAAAACGGATCGAACACCACCTTCAGCCCTGATTTCTTGATCGCGCCAAGGTCCACCAGCTCCCCCAGCCGCTTCAGATAGTCCGGCTTCACATCCACCTGCTCGAACTCCGCGTCGGAGTCCTCCGGAGCCGGTACTGCCTCGCCCAACCCGCGGATATTCGCCTCAATCTCCTGCGTCACTTCCGGCAACGCGGGCGCGCCGTCCGGCGTCGAGTACTTGATGCCGTTGTACTCCGGCGGATTGTGCGATGCGGTGAAGTTGATCGATCCCCCGGTCTTCAGGCGGCGGACCGCATAGGCAATGGCGGGCGTGGGAGCCGGTTCGGGAATCACCAGGGGCCTCAATCCATGCGCGGCCAGCACTTTGGCCGCTTCGGCCACAAACGTTTCGCCCAGGAATCGTGGATCGCGCCCCACCAGAACCGTCTTCGCTCCGCTCTGAGCCGCCACATACTGCGCAATCCCCGCCACGGCGCGGCGAATATTGGCCAGCGTGAAATCCTCCGCGACGATGGCGCGCCATCCCGACGTCCCAAATTTGATCTCGGTCATCCGTGTTCCTCTGCGAGATTCAAGTTGCGGCTTGCCAGCCGCTTCATCCCTAACCGTCTCAGTCCTGGCCGCTGTATCCCTGAGGTTCCTATTATGATGCTGGCAGTTGCTCTGCCGCTCCGCACCGATGATTGTACCCACGCCTTCCATCCGTCTGGTGTTGACCACCGCCGCTTCGCGCGACGAAGCCGACCGCATCGCCGCCGCTCTGGTGGAAGCTCATCTGGCCGCCTGTGTGAATGTGGTGCCTGGGATCACCTCCACTTATCGCTGGCGTGACGGCGTCGAGACAGCAGACGAACTGCTGTTGCTCATCAAGACGACGGTGGAGAATCTGGAGGCCGTCGAATCGACCCTCCACCGCCTGCATTCGTACGAACTGCCGGAGTTCCTGGTCCTCCAGCCGGAGGCCGCCGGCAAAGCCTATGCCGATTGGCTGGCCGGCTGCGCGCGTCCACTGGATCGACTTTCGTAGACGACTCTCTAAGGTGCCTTCGCGGCTTTTTCTTCCGCCACTGAGAGATACTCCTCGTACTGCTGTAGCTCCAGCAGGGAAGTGGCTGAGACGATGGGAAAGACGATGCTGCGGATACGCTTCGGAAGATCGCCGGCCGTCGCCACGTCACAGACCACCGCGGCCGTGCACTCCATGTCCGCTTGCCAGCCGCTAACACGCGCGTCGCGGACCACCAGGGCATCCGGACTGAATCCAGCAGCCGTCAGCATCGTGTGCGCGGCCGCCAGAAACCCCGGCCAGCGCGAGGCCACGCCCACCAGAGCTTCAGCCGGAGCCGGCAGCCATTCGGCAAGGCTCGAGGGTGCCGAGCGAACCTGAAGCACGATCAGATCCGCCGACGAGGGCAGCCGCTCGCGCACGGCATCGGCCTTGCTGGGCAGAACCAGGAATGCCGCGCCCGCCATTCTCGGCGAGCGCAACTCTGCGAACCCGCACCCTTCCACCGGAAGGCTCACCGCGCGGTTCAGTTCCGCCAGCACGATACGGCGCAGCTCGTCGTCGGGCTCAACCAGCACAAAGCGGCTCGGCGGTTGGGTGTCCAGCCAGTTGCTCAGGGCTGCGCGCAGCGCGTGCAGCGGAAGTCCCGTGCGCCGCGACTCCAGTACCAAATTGGCAATCAGTTGTTCCGGAGACTCCGGCGCAGTCGCCCGAACCGACCGCCGCACGTAAACGCCGCTGCCGTGGCGGAATTCAACCCAGCGCTCCTCGCGCAGCTGCCGGTAGGCCGCGCTCACGGTGTTGGGATGGACCCGGAATCGCCGGGCCATTTCGCGCGTGCTGGGCAGGCGCTCGCCCGGCGCCAGATCGCCGCACAGCACCCCCAGCGCGACCTGCGTCACCAGTTGCCGACGGATAGGGATTTCGCTGCCCCGCGCGAACCAGAATCGCATGGCAACTGGAGTGTACGGCAAAGCCTGTTGAGGGGGCGGCCAGGCGCCGGCCGCCCGCGCCTACGCCTCGTTCGCCCCGTGGCACTTCTTGTATTTCTTGCCCGATCCGCAGGGGCAGGGGTCGTTGCGCCCCACTTTTTCGCCCACTCTCCGCTGCGTGACCGTGCCGCCGCTGTCGCTGGCGCCGGCCATGCGCGCCTGCTCCAGTTCTCGCCGCTTCTTGCGCTCGAACTCACGTTCCAGCTCGTCGATGGTCGTCTGCGGCGCGCGCGTCGGAATCGCCACCGGCCCGCCGGCCGGTACGTGTCCGTTGCCTGAACCTCCGTCGGCGGAAGCCACCGGCGGCGCTGCGGGAATCGCTGGCCGCGGGCGAGCCGCCGCCTCGACCGGCCGTCCATCGGGCCCAACGATTCTCATGTTGAAGAGGAAGCGCACCGTGTCTTCCTGGAAGCGCCCCATCATCTCCTCGAACATCTCGAAGGACTCTTTCTTGTACGCGACCAGCGGATCCTGCTGGGCGTACCCGCGCAGCCCGATCCCTTCCTTCAAATGATCCATGTTGAGCAGATGGTCCTTCCACAGTCCATCCATCACGCTCAGCATGATCATGCGCTCGTGGAAGCGCATCTGCTGCTCGCCGATGAGCCCTTCCTTGCCTTCGTATTTCTCTTTCAGCTTCTCGAAGAGCGTTTCGCCCAGCTCGTGGCGGGTCGACTGCGTCTGGTCCAGGCCCTCGGCCGTCATGTCAAAGCCGAACAGCGCGCCCACTTTCTCTTTCAGGCCCTTGATGTCCCACTGATCGGGGTGCACTTTCTCCCCGGCGTGCTCATCGAGGATGTCGCTCAGCAGGCCCGGAACGTAATCCTCGATGATGAGATCCTTTTGATCCAGTCCCTGGAGCAATTGGCGGCGCAGGCCGTAAACCGCCTCACGCTGCTTGTTCATCACATCGTCGTACTCCAGCAGGTGTTTGCGCGCCTCGAAATTCTGCCCCTCCACCGCTCGCTGCGCTCCCTCGATGCGCTTCGAGATCATCTTCGACTCGATCGGCATGCCTTCTTCCATGCCCATCCTCTGCAGCAGCGTGGAAACCCATTCGCGTGCGAAAATCCGCATCAGGTCGTCTTCGAGCGACAGGTAGAACCGCGAAGCTCCGGGATCGCCCTGGCGTCCGGCGCGTCCGCGCAGCTGGTTGTCGATGCGCCGCGACTCGTGCCGCTCCGTGCCAAGGATGTGCAGTCCGCCCGCGGCCACCACCTCCTCGTGCTCGTCCTTCGCCTTCGCGAAATGCCCCGCGGAGATGCTCTCCCAGTTTTCCAGCGAGGTCTCGTATTCCTGCCCCTGGTAGTAGAAGCGCGTCAGCCCCGGGCCGGCATAAGGATTGATGGCGCCTTCCGCGGCGCTGATGGCGCGCGCCAGGTTCTTCTTCACCAGTTCCTGGCGGGCCACGAATTCCGGATTGCCTCCCAGCAGGATGTCCGTGCCGCGGCCGGCCATGTTGGTGGCGATGGTGACCATGCCCAGACGGCCCGCCTGCGCCACGATTTCCGCTTCGCGCTCGTGGAACTTCGCGTTCAGCACGGTGTGCCGCACGCCCTTGCGCGCCAGAATCTGCGACAGCAGTTCCGACTTCTCAATCGACGTCGTGCCCACCAGCACCGGCTGCCCCTTCTCGTGCAGCGCCGTAATCTCCTCCGCTACCGCGTGGTATTTCTCCTTCGCGGTCCTGAAGACCACATCCGGGTTCTCCACGCGCAGCAGCGGACGGTTCGTCGGGATCACCACGATGTCCAGTTTGTAAATCTCCCCGAACTCCGCCGCTTCGGTCTCCGCCGTTCCTGTCATGCCGGCCAGCTTTTTGTAGAGCCGGAAGTAATTCTGGAAGGTGATCGTCGCCAGCGTCTGGTCTTCGCGGCGGATGTTCACGCCTTCTTTGGCCTCTACCGCCTGGTGCAGCCCATCGGACCAGCGCCGCCCCGGCATCATGCGCCCCGTGAACTCATCCACGATGATGACTTCGCCGTCCTTCACCACGTACTGCACGTCCCGCTTGTACAGCGTGTGGGCCTTGATCGCCGTCTCGACGTGGTGCTTCAAATCCCAGTTTTCCGGGTCCGCGATGTTGCCGATGCCCAGCAGCTTCTCGATCTTTTCCCAGCCTTCGTCGGTCACGCTGATGGTCTTGTGCTTCTCGTCCACCACGTAATCGCCGGTCAGGATCTTCTCCTCGAGGCTCTTCTCGATCTCCTCGCCTTCCTCCAGCGAAGGGATAATCCGGTTCACGCGCACATACTTGTCCGTCGTCTGGTCGGTCGGCCCGGAGATAATGAGCGGCGTCCGCGCTTCGTCGATCAGGATTGAGTCCACTTCGTCCACGATCGCGTAGAAATGGCCGCGCTGGACGCAATCGGCCAGTTCGAACTTCATGTTGTCGCGCAGGTAGTCGAAGCCGAACTCGTTGTTCGTCCCGTAGGTGATGTCCGCGGCGTACGCCTTGCGCCGCTGATTATCGTCCAGGTCGTGCACGATGACGCCGACGGTCAGCCCCAGAAACTCGTAAATCTTCCCCATCCACTCGGCGTCGCGCTTGGCCAGGTAATCGTTCACCGTGACCACGTGCACGCCGTGCCCGGCCAGCGCGTTCAGATAAACCGGCAGCGTCGCCACCAGCGTTTTGCCTTCGCCGGTCTTCATTTCCGCGATCTTGCCCTGGTGCAGCACCATGCCGCCCACTAGCTGCACGTCGAAGTGCCGCATGTTCACGGCGCGCCGCCCGGCTTCGCGCACTACCGCGAACGCCTCGGGCAGGATGTCGTCGAGCGCCTGCTTTTCCGCCGCCACGCGCGCGTCTTCCTCGGTGATGCCTTCCAGCGCGGACGCGATCCGCGCTCGAAACTCCGCCGCCTTCGCCCGAAGTTGCTCGTCGCTCAGCGCCTGAATCTGCGGCTCCAGCGCGTTGATGGCATGCACCGAGGGCAGCAGCTTCTTCACCACCCGCTCGTTGCTGGTCCCAAATATTTTGGTTAGAAAGTTGTTGCTCAAAAAGTTGTTGCTCAAGATCATCCTTCGGCGGCTGTTTCGCAGCGCGCTTCCCTGGCCGGCGCGCGCCCGATCCGCCCCCAACTGAGTAGAAGTCCCTTCTTAGTTTAGTCGAGACGCTGGGATTCCGCTGTTCGCTGGGTGCCCCACAACCTGGCCTGAGCGAGCCGTCGGCGAGTCGAACGGCTCTGCCCGAAGTTGGCAGATATGGGAAGCTGCGGTGCCATCCCAGCCAGCGGGAGGCTTTGTATCAGGGCACGAGTTTGCTCGTGCAGAAAAGCCACACGCGTTCGTTGACCCCTCCCACGCTGCTCGTTATACTCAGAGGGAACCATGCGGGAGTAGCTCAGTGGTAGAGCATCGCCTTGCCAAGGCGAGGGTCGCGGGTTCAAGTCCCGTCTCCCGCTCCAGCTTCCCGGCGAATCGATCGCCGCTGGTCCTTTGGTTTCCTGTCCGATCGTCCGCTTCTCGATTTACAATTCCTTGTTCAGGGCGCGGTACCCAAGTGGTAAGGGAGAGGTCTGCAAAACCTTTATGCGTCGGTTCGATTCCGACCCGCGCCTCCATATATAAGCCACCTACAATAAATAATTTAGAGCAGACAGTTGTGTAGGTGTGCTGAATTTGTGCCTGCGTTTTTCCGTGAGCACTCCAACCGGGCCCATCGTTACCATCTTCGTCCGCCGCGGCAGCAGAAACGGAAAGCCGTGTCCCTACCTCGACGACGAACTCTTCCGACGCTGCCGGTGTCCCAGGCACCTGCGCTGATCGTGGGGGGGAAGCAGTTCCGACAGTCAGCCAGGACCCGTTCCTGGGCGCGGGACAAGCAGGTCAAGCGCTCGATCGAAGACCGCTTCGGCCAGGGCGCGACCGCGGCCCCGGCCGACGAAGCAGCGAAGACTCTTCTCGAAGTCCAATTTCCCATCGGTCCTCTTTCGCTGGAAAGCTGCAAAGAGCGAGATGGCAAAGGAGCGAAGGTTCTAGCCTCGCTCGGCAGCATGTTCTAAAAAGGAATCCGCCTCGCAATGACGCCACGCTGAACGCGTGCCTTGCGCTGCTCCAGCAAGGTCGGGGAAGAGGCCGACAAATCCCTCCGCCGACAGGAGGCCGGAAACGGATTTTCCGCGGCACCGGATCGACTCCTCGCCCCGATGCGGAAGATTCGGCTACTGCGCCAGCAAGCGAGGCGTTGTCGCTCCTCACCCGGGAATCGTGGCTGGAATGCCCCAGTGATGCGGGTCACATCCGGAGCTATTCCTGTCTGCAACAATGATGGCCGCTCAGCGAGGACCAGATTATGGCCACGGCCACGGCGCCGGAAGTGAAAACCATGCACACCCTCCCGGGAGACGCGGTGCGCCAGATTCAATGGCGGTTCGCCGACCGGTTCGATCTGCAGATGCTGGTCCAGGCCACGCGGGGGGTGGCGCGCGGAACAGTGGCGCGCATGGTCGCCGCGGGGGAGCGGAATACGCATGAATGGACGTTGCCCAAGAGCGAGATGATGGAGGCGTTCGACCGCGCCGGCATCACAGCCGCGTTTTTGGAGCCGGAAGAGGGCGGATTTATCGCCGGCCCGAAGAATCTGGCGCTGTCGCTGGCCGCTTTCGAATTGGCCTGGGTGGATGGAGGGGCCGCGACCGCGAGTCTGGCGAGCTTTCTGGCGTTGGCGCCCATCCACGAGTGCGGGACTGCAGAACAGGTGCGTCACTACAAAGGATTAGCAGCGCCGCCCATGGCTGGGGAGGACCGCCGGCCGTGGCGTGGAGCCTTCGCGCTGACCGAGCCCATCCCCTATGTAGGCGTAGACACGGGAATGCTGAGCGGCAAGCTGCGCGTGGCGGAATGGAAGGAAAACGAAGAACCTCTCCTGCACGTGGACAAGCGCGGACGTTTCATCACCAACATCGCCTTCGCCCATTTCGTCACCGCAGCGGTGAACTCCGACGATCCGCGCATCAAGGGCAGTTGCGTCGTGATCCTGGAGGAGGGCGACGAGGGTACGTTCGACCGAGGAACCGCGACGAAGAAGCTGGTTCACCAGCTCTCTTCGACCGGAGATCCGATTTTCAGCTTGAAGATTCCGGCCAGACGCATCGTCGGGGGATACACCGTGCGGGGCGGAATGATCGTTCCTAACTTCAGCCATGGCGAGGTGATTGAGGCGGTGTTCCGGCGCACCCGCGTGCCGGTGGGGCTGATGACCGCAGCCAAGCTGCTGTCAGCCGTTGAGCCGGTGATCCGGTACCAGCGCGGGCGTTTCCGCGGGGCAGCGGGTGCGAAACCGGGGTCGGTGCGCTACGAGTCGGGCATCCAGCAGCGCGAGGATGCTCTGCACCGGCTGGTGGATGTGTGGGCTACGGGTGAGGCGGCCGCATCGCTGGGCTTTGCGGCGGCACGGCTGTTCGATGAGCTGGATCCAGTGGAGAAGCAAAAGACCGCCATCCTGAAAGCGCGCGGAGTGGAAGGAGCGCGGGCGGAACAAAAGGCGCTACGCGAGAGCGAGCAGAAAGCCCTGGAGCTGCTGGCGCTGGACGAGGATGATCCTCGCCGGACCGCGCTGGCCGCGGATCCTCTGGTGGATTTTGTTGTGAAGGACGCCGAGGCCGACGTGCTGTGCCCGGCCACCAAGCTGTGGAACACCGGCCACGGCGCGAACATGATGCGCGAAGCGGTTAGCCTGATGGGCGGATACGGGATTACCGAGGACTGCCCAGGCTTTTTGGCGGGCAAGTGGATGGATGCGCAGCTGGAGGCGACTTACGAAGGTCCGGAAGCGGTACAACGGCGGCAACTGACAGTGACCATGACCCGAGATGTCTTCCTGGCGCAGTTCAGGACCTGGATTGATTCGCTGCGGCGGATTGCCGCAGTGCGGCCGGGAACCGGTGCCTGCATGCTGGCCTCGGCGATGAAGATGTGGCAGTGGACGCTGAACCATCTGCAGAAGGCCACCGATGCCGCGGGCAATAAGCTCTATCACGGGCAGCGGCAGGGTGTGACCTTTGCGATGGCCGATGCGCTCTGCTGGCTGCTGGCCTCGCGGCAGCAGATCCTGGACGTGCTGGAACTGGAAGCTCGCGGCGGAGAGAATCCCATTGCCGCCGAAGGTCTCGCGGGAACAGTGCAGTTCCTGAGCGATCTGTGCCACACCCAGGCGGCGCGGGCCGCGGGTGAAGTCGCGCGCGTCTGCGGCGAACTGATCTTCGGCTACAACCTGCACCCGGCCTGGGATGATGCGGGATGCAGGGGCTGCTTTACCACCGGTGATCTGGAAGAACTTGAGGCCACCATGCCCGGCATCGCAGCTTTTGCCCTCGACGTGGTGGGCGAGAATGGCAGTCATCCAGATAAGGCCGGGCCGTGCGCGGGCTGTGCTGGGGCAAGCGAGTTTCTGCGCCTGCAGACCAGGCTCACCCTGTGCCTGACCGGCTCGCGGCTGGCCAAGGACCGGGCCGCGGATACGGTCAGCAAGGTGATGATTCCGGAAGCCCTGGACTATCCCGCATGAGCGGGGCAACTGAGGCCGCCGAGGCGCCGGTTGCCGCGACGGAGCGGCTGACGATGGAAGCCGACATCGCCTGCGTCGGATTCGGCCCAGCGATGGGCGGCTTTCTGACGACGCTGACGCAGGAGTGGCGCGAGCATTCTGACGACCCCGCACTGCAAAGCAAAGTTGCGCCAGGCCTGCCGCTGCAGGTGCTCTGCTACGAGCGCGCGGACGACCTTGCGGCGGGAGTCAGCGGTGCGGTGACGCGCGCGCAGGGGATTCGCGCCAGCTTTCCGAACCTGAATTCCGCCGAGATTCCTATGTCCGCCAGGGTGAGCGGGGAGCGGGTGCTGTATCTGATGGATCCTGTCGGCGCCAGCCGCCGCTCGGCCCCTTTGCGCGTCGCCGATGCGGTGCTGCGCAGCCTCGGATGGATGCTGCCCGTGAAGGACCATGCTTTCGAACTGCCCTGGACGCCGGGGTTCTTATCGAAGCACGGCGGTCTGGTGCTGTCGATCGGGCAGTTCAACCAGTGGGTTGGCTCGCAATTGCTGGCCGGCGGGCTGGTGCAGATCTGGCCTGGCACCCCCGTGAGCGCACCCATCTTTTCGGGCGATGCCGTCCGCGGAGTGCGACTCGCCGACCAGGGAGTGGACCGCTTCGGCCATCCGGCGGAGGGCTTTCTGGCCGGAATGGACGTATGCGCTTCGCTGACGGTCGTGGGTGATGGGCCTGTGGGCGCTGTGGGCCGGCAGATCGACCGGCATCTGGGACTGCCGCGGGGACATGCGCGGAACGAATGGGCGCTGGGCATGAAAATGTTGATCGAGCTGCCGGAGGACGATGCGGATTCGCCTCTCCGGCCGGGCGCCGTCTGGCACACGTTCGGGTATCCGGAGCCGGAGATCTTCGGCTTCCTCTATGTGCATCCCATGCGCCTGGTCTCCGTGGGCATTTTCGTTCCATCGTGGATGGGCGATCCGTCGCGCACCGCCTATCGCTATCTCCAGCACTACATCCAGCATCCGGCGCTGTGGCGTTATCTGAAGAACGGAACGCTGCGCTCGTGGGGAGCCAAGTCGCTCGAGGAATCCGGGCAGCATGGTGAACCGTTTCTGGCCGGCGATGGGTTTGCGCGGATTGGGGAAGGTTCCGGAAGCACGAACATGTTGACCGGATCGGGTGTGGATGAGGCGTGGACCACAGGCGTGCAACTGGCCGAGGCGGTGGTGGATCTGCTGCGTGCCGACAGGCCGTTTACGAAAGAGAACCTTGCGGCAACGTATGAGGCGCGCCGGCGGGCAAGCTGGGTCGAACGCGGGGCCCGGGAGGCCCAAAACGCACGCAGCGGATTCCACGGAGGCATAGTGCGCGGCATGGCGGGCATGGCGCTGGCCGGCCTAACGCGGGGGCGGCTCCCGCGGGGCAGGCATATTCCATCGGCTCGGGAGCAGATTCGTCCCTCCTTGCCCAGTAAGACCGCGGGAACGAGGGCGAAAGCCAGCATGAACGTGAGCGCGCCGCATGGGTTTGAGAACAGCGGCCGTCCGCAGCACGATGCCCTGCTGACCGCCCGGGGCTGGCCGGAGATCGCCCTGGACGGGCGGCTGCTGGTGACGCAGCAGGATGCGCTGCTGATGGGCGGCAAGGTGCAGGCCATGCCCGGCTTTGCCGATCACGTTGTCTTCCGCGACCTGCGACTGTGCGCGGCCTGCGCAGAGAAGACCTGCGTCGCCATGTGCTCCGGCCAGGCCATAACCCCTGGGGCGGGTGGGGTGCCCGTATTCGAACGCGAGAAATGCGTGCATTGCGGCGCGTGTTTGTGGAACTGCACTCATTCGCCGGATGGAGACGACGCCAATATCGAGTTCCGCGCCGGTGCGGGCGGGCTCCACTCCGCGGAGAACTGAGTCTCCTGGGAAACCCTTATGACACAGACATGGCAGATCGTGGTTTGCGCGGGGATCGTACCCGATCCGCTGCAGACGCTGGAACCGGTAACAGGACCCAGTGGTCCGGGACTGAAGAACGAGATGGTGCTGCCCGCGGTACTGGACCCCTGGGCTGCGAGCGCGCTGTATGAATCGGCGCACCTGGCCGCCGCACACCCCGGCAGCAAGGTGTGGCTGGTAAGCCTGGGGCCGAAGGCGAAGCTGCAGCAGGTGATGATGACTGTGGCACAAAAGGCAAGCTTTGAGCTCGTGCCGCTGGATGGCCCCATCGGCGGCTTCTCCGATGCGCATTCCACCGCAGCGGCGCTGGCCGAAACGATTGCAGCCTTACCGGGACTGGATCGGGAACGTCTGCTGCTGTTTGGCGGATGGGAATCGGCTACACGCGGGGCGGGTGTGACGCTGCAGCTTACCGGCGAACTTCTGGGGATCACCGACCAGTTTCAGGGCGTGGACCAGATTGCAATGCGCGAGGATGGGTCCTTCGAGGTGCTGGAACGCGTCGAAGGCGGCAGGCATCAGGTATCTGTCTGCGCGGGACCGCCCGCCGTGCTGGGCTGGGCCACCGGCAGCCTTCCGGAGCCGCGCAACAATCCGCAGACTGGCATGAGCAATATGCGAAACATCCTGCCGGCGCTGCAGAAGGCCAAGCCGGTGACGCTGCCGACGAACAGTCTGCACTACGTTTCAGTGAACCTGCCCCGGCAGCAGCGCGAGACACGGGTGGAGAAGAACATGACAGCCGACGAAATTGCGCGCGAGCTCGTCGACTGGATTTCGGTGGAGTGAGCACGATGGAAACCATCCTGGTCCTGACTCATGCGGACGACAGCGGGGCGGTGCTGACCCGGGCGTCGCTGGAATCGGTCGCCTGCGGTCTGGAACTGGCGCGTCAGATGACTGCGCCGGTCGCGATTGGAATTGTGGCACGCGATGCAGAGACCGCGGCCGGCGCCGTGGCAGCCGCGGGTGCGCGGGTGCTCACGGTCTCCGGCGAGGCTTTCGCGCAGGCTCGTTATGCCAGCGACGCGGCAGCCTGTGAAGCGCTGTGCCGGGTGGCGCAGGCCGGCATCGTGCTGGCGCCGGCAAGCGCCCGCTTTGCGCGGATTGCCGCGGGCGTGGCGCACCGTCTGGGCGGATTCATCGATACGCATATCACCGGTGTGCAGGGGACGGCGGACGAGGTGGCGGCGACACGCTGGTTCTATCGCCAGCGCATGGAAGCCTTGATTCGCCGCGACGCGCGCCCCTGGTTCCTGCTGCTCGAGGCAGGCGCATACGCGGCGTATGCCGGAGAACCATCTCCCGCGCAAGCGGAGGCGGTCGCGGTGGATTTGCCCCGTTTGCGCACCACCGTGGAAGGGTTTCGCGCGCCGGTGCGGGGCGTGCAGACGATCCGTCCGGATGCGCAACTGCTGTTTGTAGCCGGCGCCGGATGGGCCAGGAAACAGCCCGACGGCCAGCTTCACATCGTCGAGGCCGGCCAGCATATTCTCTCGTTTCTCCGTCTCTCCGGCGCCTCACTGGGCAGCAGCAAATCGCTGGCCGATCAGAGAGCCGAAGGTCAGGCCGGCGAAGAGCAGCCTGTGTTGCCTTTCCTCACGCATCTGAACCAGGTCGGGCAGACCGGCTCGACTCCGCGTCATCCCAAAGGACTTTCCACGTGCTGCCATGGCGAGGAGCCGCATGTAGTGGGCTGGCGCTTCATTCCCGAGCGGCGGGCCATCAGCCTCGACGCAAACTGCGGCTGGACGCGCGGCAAAGCTGATGTGGTGTACGTGGCCGATGCCTTTCAGGTAATGGCGCGAGTCAATGCTCTGCTCGAAGCACGAAACCCCAAATACTGAATCGGGGCTTGGCGGGCGCTGGGCACCCTGGCGCCAGAACGGCTCTCCGCACTGCCGCGTGTGGCCACTATCGAGTGCATTGGGTCCTCGACCCGGATCGAGGGCAGCAAGCTGACGGACCGGCAGGTCGAAGCCCTTCTGGCGAACCTTGAAATCAGGTCCTTTGCCACCCGAGACGAACAGGAAGTCGCCGGTTACGCCGAAACCATGAAGCTGATTTCCCAGTCGTGGCAGGAGATCGCCCTCACCGAAGACCCTATCAAACAGCTCCATCGTGAGCCACAGTGAAAAGGATCAACATCGCCGGGGCGCTTGCACTCGCCGATATCCAGTTCGAATCCAGCAGAGATGAAAGGCGGAAGGCAGGGCGGGCTCTTGTCACCTCATTGGTCGTAAGAGCGCTTCTTGCTACTGCGTCATCTTTTCCATCGGAGACGGCACCCGCTTGTAGCCGGCCGGCACCTGAAACACCGACGTCGGAACCGGTTCAGACGAGAAATTTGATTCCTGGGTGGTCGTCTCCATCAGCACGGTGGCCTGTGTCGTCTGCGTCGTGCTCGCTGTCGCCGGAGGCGCAGGCTGTTGTGCCGGTGGCGGCTGTTGCTGCTTCTTCTTTCGGTGGAACGCGCCGATGACCGAGTTGGTCAACGACGAACCGACGACACCAAATCGTCCTGACTCGCCCTGGGCCGTTCCTTCCGCCGTTCCCTGAGCGACCTGGCCTGTAACAGATTGGCCCTGGTTGTTCGAGTTCGGCGACGGAGCCGAGCTTTGCGCCGTGCCTCCGGATGCCGCGGGGGCCGGACCCATGCCATATCCACCCATCGTCGTCACTTCGAGCACGTGCGTGCCCTTCAGCTTCGCCAACTCCTCGCCCAGCCGCTTCATCGCGTCCGCCGCGCCTGGCTGGTTGGCGAACAACATCCCCGTCGCGGCGCCACCGTTTGCGTTCGCCTTCCAGGAGGCCAACAGCGCGGATGTGTCCGTCCCCTGCATCATTTTCTGCGCCATCCGCAGGTCGAAGTCATGAATTTCCTTCAACTGCGGGGGATCCGGCGCGACCCAGATGTCCGTTGTGATGGTGTAGGCCACTGCGGTGACGTTCTGGGGCGAGTCCGCCGTCGGTCCCGCTCCGGTGGTGCCGGTTGTCGATCCGGATCCCTGCGTTCCGTTCGCCGCCGTGCTCGGGGGCGTTATCTTCATCGTCAGCGTCATGATGTGCTCGGTCGCCATCAGGCCGTTGATCTCTTTGGTCACGCCCGTATCTTTCACCTGGACGTCGAAGCTCATCTGCAGATTGATCTGCGGCGCCTGCTGCTGCATCTGCCTGAGCTGCGTTTCCTGCTGTTGCTGCAGCTCCGGCAGTTTCTCCATCATTTTGCGCAACTCGTCAAACGTGACGACTGAATATGTCTTCTTCACCTTATCGATGTGAATCATGGTCCCCGCGTCGAGATCGATGATGTCGATGGAGTCCTTCGTCACCGTGGCCTTTTGGTTTCCGTGCACCAGCACCAGCGTGTTCATCGGCGCCGTTAATTGGCCGGCCTCTTTGCTGATGAACGCCATGTTCTTCACCGCATTTATAGACTGCCCCCTGTGATCTGGTAACTCGTCTGATAACTCGCATCGGCGCGCGCGGTCTGCGCTGCCAGAAACATGATGACCGCCGCCACTGCTGCTATGCACTTTTTCATATCGCTCGCCTCCGAAATGCCAATGCCTGCTAGCCGATCGACTTGCAAAAATCGCTACCCGGGTCCGACCGGGTGTAGGTCTTGGTAAAGACCGTCTTCGCCGTCTTCGCCCCCGGCGTCATGCCCAGCAGTTGCGCATCGCCGCCTACCTGCCCGTCAATCTTCAGCTCGATCTTCGAGCACGGCATCGGCGTGATGCTCGCTGTATGGGTCGTTCCCTCGGTGTGGATGATCTGCGCGTAAATATCCGCCTGCGATGCCAGCACATTGCTGATCGAAAAATTCCCCAGCGGCGAGGCCTTGATCGCCGCCAGCAGATTGGCCGGCAGTACCTGCTGCGCCGTCGATGCCACTTTGCCGTCGACCCACGCGCCGATGTCGCTGACGCTCTTGCCGCCCAGAATCTTGTTCAGTCCCGGCACATTCTCGAAAGGCTTTGCATTCGCCGTGCTGCCGAACATTCCCATCGGCGACACCTGCAGTTCCACGCGCGGTACGCAGAAGGCAATCACCATTGCATTCGGCGCTACCGGCGAAATGTTCTGGTCCTGATTGATCTGAAACGTCAACCCCTCGTCGGAAGCCGTACTGTTCCACCCGATGGTGAAGCTGCCCTTCGAGTATTCGTTGCCGCCGGTCAGTCCAGGATGAATCAGCACGGCCGAGCTGATATCGAGCACAATGGGCAGGCCGCGGACAAACTGCCCCAACGGAATGGTTAGCCCCGCCGGCAATTTGATCTTGTCCTCCGTCGCCCACACGCCCGGCGTATTCTTTCCGATCTCCCATCCGAAGGTCATCTGTCCGGTCATGCCTTTTACGCCGGCGATCACCATCGTTGTATTCACCGGGAACGTGATGTCCTGGGTGAACTGGAAGTTCGAAACCTGGCCGTTCATCGTTACGACGGCCAGAAACCCGCCGACATCCTTTGTCAGCTTTGCGTTGATGTTCGCGGTGTTGGGTCCCGGCGTCACGCTCCATTCCGCCACTGTCCACCCTGACAAGAGCGCTTTCATGAAGGCCTGCGCCTGGCCCGATGCCGACCCGCCATTGATCCCCGGCTTCGGCGTGTTGAACCCCGGCTGCAGCGAACCCGGCTCCGGCGGCGTGCCTGTCCCGTTCTGGGCGTAGGCCGGCGGCGCCAGCAGATCCATCCAGCTAAACGGCGCCGGCGCTGATTCGGCTACCTCCTGTGGCGGGTGAAATCGAATCCCCGAATCCAGATGGATCTGCCCCGACTGCACGATGTCCGTCAGCTTTGCCTGGTCAAAGATCAGCGTGGTCGTATCCTGGTCGGTTTGCGTTCCCAGAACTTTCACGGCGAATTCATTCGGTACCAGGAAAATGTCGCCGGGCTTCAGACCCGCAATCGAAGCCGGAGCATGCACAAACACCGCACCGTGTCCGTCGCTGCTTACACCCACGAACGAGTGCGTCACATCGTCATCGCTCACCGTCTTCACTTCCGGCTTGTAGGTCACGTTGGCAAAGCTCGAGCCCCCGTCGACGGCCACGCCCGTATCGTGCGAGAGCCGCGCGGCCAGCCAGCCAGCCGGATCGCTGTCCAGCGCATGGTCCGACGAAGTCAGCGTGGGCATCGGCGCGGTTTTCTGGTCCGAGGCTGCCGCCGACTGGGGCGCAGTCTTCTTGCAGCTCCCCACGCTCAGCAGCAGCAGTGCAGCCAGCGCCGCTGCCGCTCGTTGTGCTGTTTTCCCGCTCGTCCAGCTCGTCATGCTCTTGCCTTTCTGTGGCGCCTAGTCGCGCTCCAGTTCCACGCGACGGTTGCGAGCGCGCCCTTCAATCGTGTCGTTGCTCGCTACCGGACGCGACGCTCCGTAGCCGCTCGTGTCCAGCCGGTTCGCCGCAATGTGGTACTGCGTCACCAGCGCCGCTTTTACCGCCGCCGCGCGCCGCTTCGACAGGTCCAGATTGAACCCATCGTCGCCAACGTTATCGGTATGCCCCGCCACGCTCAGCTTCCAGCCCGGATTCTTTTTGAGGATCGTCGCAATCTGCTGCAGCACGCGCTGCGACTGGGGCTTGATCCGGTCGCTGTTGAAGTCGAAATAGATCCCATACACTTCCACCGGCTTCTTTTGTGCCAGCGCCTGCTCCATGGGCGAAACGGCCGGCTGGGCTGCGGGAGAGGGCGGCGGAGGCGGCAATTCGATCTGCACCACCTGGAGCGTTTCCGGCAGCACGCCCATGTTGCCCCACATCTTCATGGGGTTATCCAGTTCGTCCAGCAGGTACAGGTTGCCCACGCGCCCATCGGGAAACGGGCAGCTCGCATGCAGCACCGGCAGGCTGATCGGCTCGTCATTCAGCATCACCGGCATCGCGAGGTCGTAGGGCTCCACGCGGTGCAGCGTGCAGGAGAACATCGGAACTCCCGCCACCTGCGTCAGCGGCGGCAGTTCCGCAGCCTGGCCCATCAGCATGCTCACCGCGCCCACCGATGCCGTCACGTCGCTGTCCGGAACAAAGTGGAAGTCCACATTCTGCCCAGCGCGTAGTTCTGTCAGCACCTGGGTTGAGACTCCGAACGGCTCCGTCCCTGGATAATGTTCGACCTTGTCCTTGCACACGTAGTCTCGCATCGCGTGTGTGGTTTCGAGATCCTCCACGTCGACAGTCACATCGCAGTCGACCTCCCGGTGGTCCACCTCGGCCTGCTTCTGTTCCGGCCCCTCCATCGGCTCCTGGGTCTGGTACTGCTGCATCGTGCGTTCCTTGTCCGCCTGCACGTCTTCATAGTGATGCACGTGGAGTGTCGCGTCCGAAACGTCCTCTACGAAAGCAGCTACTGGCAGATCGCCCGGATGGTCCTTTATCCGTGACGGATCCACCGCCGTAATCCCCAGCCCGGCCCGCAGAGGAACCTGGATCGACGTCTGGTTTGCGGGCCACTGCGGCCAGTTCGGCAGTTTGACCGGCTGCGGCTTGTCCGCGGTTCCCGATTCGACTGCGTTCAGCCGGTCCGCGAGGCTGCCGCTGGGAGTATCGGCGGCCCCGGCCGGAACCGGGGACGAGGAATCGTTTCCGCCTGCAGCCGCCCCCGTCGGTGTCGAGGCCAGAGAGGTCGCGCCGGACGCCTCGGTCGCGGTGGGCGAAGGACTTTTCCTGCATCCTGCCAGCGCCAGGCCGAGCAGCAGGATCGCCGCCACGCGGCAGCGGCTCTTCCGATCACGGCGCCGGTTCTCCGTTGCCGCCCCTGAAATCTCCCCTTGCGCCACGCGGATTTCCTCCAACGAGGCGCAACTATGCCAGCCCGGACGAGCGCTGTCCTCAAAGCCGCCCTTAATCGTTCTTAATTTTTCTCAAGACAGCTAAGTTCCGGAGATACAGCGACCTGGTCGCGCCCCGTTCCCGATCCGGCGGTCGTTGCGGCAAGCTTTTTCCCCGCCGGCGGCTTGCGCGATAGAATCCTCGTGAGTCTGCACCTGGCGAGTCGTGATGGTATGTGCCGATTCGGCCTTTTCTTCGTCCTGGTCCCGGCAGGAAAAGTCGTCCGTGGAGTCGCTCTCTTCTCAAGACGTCTGAAGGTCGGCTATGTCACTTTCTGCCAGTGGCGTGTATCGATTTGACGAGTTTGAGCTGAATCCTGCGCAGCGCTCCGTGACCCGCAACGGGATATCGCTGTGGATTTCCCCCAGGACATTTGAAGTCCTGCTCTGCTTCGTCGCGAACCCGGGGCGCGTGGTCACCAAGGACGAGCTGCTGAAAGCCGTCTGGCCGGAAAGCTTCGTAGAGGAAGGAAATCTCACCCAGCACGTTTTCGCCTTGCGCAAAGCTCTTGCGGATCGCGCGGGCTGCATTGTGACGATTCCGGGCCGCGGGTACCAGTTTACGGCGCAGGTGCAAACCGTCATACAGCCGGGAGCCTCTTCGCCGCCGATCGCGCGTTCTGCCGAATCTCTTGCCCAGGATGCCGGGATCAGCGCCCACGTCCTCATCGAAGAGTCGTCACCAGCAAAGGGCGATTCTTCGACGACGCACCGGCTGTTGTGGTTTGTGGGGGGCGTTATCCTCTCGGCCGCCCTGCTGCTGGTTCTCTGGATCGCGATACGGATGAACCGTCCATCTACCCTGCGCATCGTAAAGTACCAGCAGATCACCCGCGACGGCCGCGCCAAATCGATTGCCGGTACCGATGGCAGCAGGGTCTACTTCACAGAGGAGCTGCCCCACACGATTGCGGAGGTCGCTGTCTCCGGTGGAGCGATTGAGCCGGTTCCGGTACCTCTGAATGAACCATGGGGCGGCGACATTTCGCCGGATGGTTCGACCATGCTGGTGATTTCTCAGTCCCAGGGCATGGGTCCCGCTGATTCCCTGTGGAGTTTTCGCCTGATCGGCCGGTCGCTCCGCCGATTGGCGGCTACCGCTATCGATGCAGCCTGGTCTCCGGACGGATCGCGGGTGGCGTACGGGACTTCGACGGGCGACATCTTCGTGATTCGCAGCGATGGAACCGACCGGCACAAGCTGGCAAGCCCCGGGGGATTCATCCGTTCCCTCTCCTGGTCGCCGGCTGGATCAACAATCCGCTTCTCGAAAGATGGCGCGTTGTGGGAGATCTCGTCCGATGGGTCGACGCTGCGCCAGCTCCTTCCGGGATGGAGCAGTTCTTCCCCTCAGGTCGGTCAATGGGCTCAGGACGGGCGCTACTACTTCGTTGCTGACGGCCAGATCTGGGCGCTGCCTCAGCGGCCTCGCTTCGGCAGACTTCCGGTGGCCACGCCGGTCCAGTTAACATCCGGTCCCATTGCCTGGAGTCGGCCGGTACCCGCCCGGGATGGAAGGACCATCTTTGCCCTGGGGCGCGCCAAGCGAGGTGAACTGGTGCGCTTCGACTTGAGATCGAAGCAGTTCTATCCCTTCCTCGGCGGTATTTCCGCGGAGTTTGTCGCGTTTACCGGGGATGGCAGAACCGTAGCCTATGTGACCTACCCCGAGGGCATCCTGTGGAGAGCAAACGCCGATGGCAGCAATGCACTGCAGCTCACGTCGCCACCCGTCTATCCGAAATCGCTGCGCTGGTCTCCGGACCGGACAAAGATTCTTTTCGTCGACCGCACGCCCAAAGGCACCAACGGTATCTACACCATCGCTGCCGACGGGGGCACGCCACACCAGCTGCTGCCCAATGACAGCGATAGTGAGACCGATCCAGGCTGGTCGCCTGACGGGAAAAAGATTGTGTATTCCACATGCCCCACGCTGGGAGCCAGCTCGAATTGCGGCTTGCGCATCCTCGACCTCGCATCGGGAAATTCAGTGTCGATTCCCGGATCGAAGGGCCTTCTCGTGCCACACTGGTCGCCCGATGGCGAGTTCATCTCAGCCATGACCCTGGATGCAATGGGCATGAAGGTGCTCAGCGTGAACTCTGGAACCTGGTCGAATCTCGATACCGGGTCCGTCGCCTTCCCGGAGTGGTCGCACGACAGCAGGTCGATCTATTACCTGCGCTGGAACGGAGACGCGGCCCTGGCCCGAATGCGCTTAGGAGACGCGAAACCCGAGATCCTTGCTGATGTCAAAATGGAGCACTTCACAGGCGTCTATACATCGTGGATGGGCCTGGATTCCTCCGATGCGCCGCTGCTTCTTCGCGACATGGGCAGCGACGAAATCTATGCCCTGGCTCTCCAGGAACGGTGATTCTGCGCCCCGTGCTGGCAAACGGGCTTTAGGGTACTGTTTTAACCGCCGTATTCAACCTGTACTCCAGGGTGTGGGTTGAAGAACAATCTCAACGGCTGTCAAGACACTTCCCGCAAGCCTGTTTAAGAGGACCTATCTTGAAGTATTCCCCTGATTGACGGCAAAGGCGACCTGAAACGGCAGCCGGACACAAGGTTGGCCCGGCATGCAGAGCTACGGCGACACGGTGAACGAGCGGGTCGGCAGTTGGGTCGACAGGCCCAGGGAGTCATAGAGCACCACGGTCATGGTGTGCGTTCCCACTGCCAGGCTGCCGGAGTACGTGTACGTCCACCCGGAGTGCAGATAAGCGGAACCGTAGTCAGCGGCAATACCCGGCCGGGCGATGCCCAGTGTGGCGTTGCCCACGGCCGTGCCGTCGATCGAAATCGACACACGGGTGATTGGCGCTCCATCGTGGACATCGGCCGCCCATCCGGTCACCAGCACATGGTCGCCCTGCGTCACCGTGGTCGATCCGGTAACAGCGTCTTCGGGCGAAGTCATCACTCCAAAGGGCGGCGCGTTGGCCTGCACTGTGATGGTGCGAGAGCCCAGCGTTGCCGATCGTCCGCCGGAGTCATAGGCCACCACGCTGACGGTATGCGTTCCTGTCGTTGGTGTTGCGTCTGTGAAGGTCCATCCGGAATTCGCGGGCTCCCCGCTCGGACCGGCAACGCTCAGCATCGCGTTGCCAACCGACGTGCCATCGATGAACACCTTTACCTGGCTGACCGGGGCTCCCTGCACCAGATCTGCCGCCCAGCCCGTGACCAGGAGCCCATCGTTCTGGCCAATCGGAGTGGTTTTCGTGATCGCATCCACGGCCTGAGTCAGCGCGCCATAGGGCGGCGCCGACGCCGATGACACAGTGAAGGTATGAGTCGGCAATTGCGTCGACAAGCCCAGCGAGTCATAGAGCACCACGGTCATGGTGTGCGTCCCGGCACCAAGGCTGCCGGAGTACATATAGGTCCACCCGGAGTTCAGATAAGCGGAACCGTACTCAGTGGCGATCCCCGGCCGTGCAATGCCGAGTGTCGCGTTGCCCACGGCCGTGCCGTCGATCAGAATCGACACCTGGTGCACTGGCGCTCCGTCATGCACATCCGCCGCCCAGCCGGTCACCAGCATACCGTCGCCCTGCGTCACCGTGGTTGAGCTGGTGACCGCGTCCGCAGGCGGAGTCATCATCCCAAAGGGCGGCGCGTTGGCCTGCACTGTGATGGTGCGAGAACCCAGCGTTGCCGATCGTCCGCCGGAGTCATAGGCCACCACGCTGACCGTGTGCGTTCCTGTCGTTGGTGTTGCGTCTGTGAAGGTCCAGCCGGAATTCGCGGGCTGCCCGCTCGGACCGGCAACGCTCAGCGTCGCGTTGCCAACCGACGTGCCATCGATGAACACCGTTACCTGGCTGACCGGGGCTCCCTGCACCAGATCTGCCGCCCAGCCCGTGACCAGGAGCCCATCACTCTGGCCCACAGGCGTGGTTTTCGTGATCGCATCCACGGCCTGAGTCAGCGCGCCATAGGGCGGCGCCGACGCCGATGACACCGTGAAGGTGTGAGTCGGCAACTGGGTCGACAGGCCCAGCGAGTCGTAGAGCACCGCGGTCATGGTGTGCGTCCCGGCAGCAAGGCTGCCGGAGTACATATAGGTCCACCCGGAGTTCAGATAAGCGGATCCGTACTCAGTGGCAATGCCCGGCCGTGCAATGCCGAGTGTCGCGTTGCCCACGGCCGTGCCGTCGATCAGAATCGACACCTGGTGCACTGGCGCTCCGTCATGCACATCCGCCGCCCAGCCGGTCACCAGCACACCGTCGCCCTGCGTCACCGTCTTCGATCCGGTGACAGCGTCCGCAGGCGCAGTCATCTCCCCGAACGGCGGCTCGGACGCCACATTGAAGGTCCCGCTGGTCGCGGTGATCGCCGGCGCCGTCGGGGTGATCGCCGGATTCAGCACCAAAGTCGCCGTCAGCGTGTCGCCCGTGCCCGCAGCGTTGATGGTCAATCCGGAGTAGGTCGCGACACCCGCGCTGGTCGCCACCGAGCCGCCCGTCAGCGTCGCGCCTGACGGCGAGCTCGTTAACGTCAGCGGAATGGTCACCGGCGAGGCGGTGAACGGCGCGCCGTTTTCGTCGAGAGTGACCGCCGGAGCCGGTCTCATGGTCGCGTTCTGGACGACATTCGACGGCTGAGCGGTAAAGCTCAGCGCATAGTCGGTCTGCACTGCGCCCGCATCGATACTGCCCGACGCGCAGTAGCCGCCCGCGTTGAGCGCGACCCCGCGCTGATCCGTCGTAATGCCAGCTCCTGCTGCCGCAGCGGCCGAGCCCGCGCAGATGGCCGTGGAGCCCGGCAGCGGAATCTCGGTCTCGGTCGGCCCGCCGCCGCCCGCCGTCAGTTGCGGGTTGATCGGCGACCCCGATGTCCCCACCTGATTGCTGTTGGAGCCATTGGTGATCCCACTCATTCCGGTTCCATCGCCGATCAGGTTGTTGGCGCTGCTTGCGGCAAACGCGCCACTGACATCCGAATCGGTGCCAGAAGTATTGCCGGCGACAATGCTGTTCGACATGGTGAGCGTACCGCCGTTGCTGACGTTGACGCCGCCGCCAGGGCCGCCCATGCAGCCTCCTGGATTACACAACTGTGCATTTGAGTTGCCGGTGACAGTACTACCCACCATCGTCGCCGTTCCCCCGCTAATGAGAATGCCGCCACCGCCGCCACTGGAATAGAACTCCAGGGAGTTGCCGGTGACCGTGCTGTCTGTCAGCGTCAGCGTGCCGCTGCTGAAGATGCCGCCACCGCCACCGCCGCTGCCGCCTTCGGGGATGGTTGAATTGCCGGAGACAGTGCTCGACATCAGCGTCAGCGTACCGCTATTGTAAATGCCGGCTCCGCTGCCGGGGCTGTCGATGTTGTTACCGGAAATCGCGCTGTTCGACAGGGTCAGAGTGCCCTGATTGCTAATGCCGCCGCCTGAGCCACTCCTCGGGTACCCGTCGGAGATGGTCAGCCCGGATATGTACACTTGCGCGCCGGAGCCAACCGTGACTACGCTGCCCACCTTCTCATCGTCGTCGCCGGCGATGGTGAGCTGTCCGGCGCCCGGCCCCTGGATGTTGACCTGCCCGCTGATGGCGAGCGTGCTGCCCGCACCCCCCGCGCCGCTGCCGAGGTTGATGGTTTGGGGGCTGGAGAATACGGACGAATCAAAAGTGATGTTCCCGACGCCCACCGCCTCCGCGGCGCTCACGGCATCGCGCAGCGTGCAGTTGCCAGGACCGGAGGTTGTGGGGTTCTGGGGACAATCGCTTGCGCCGGAGCCGCTATCGCCAACGTTGTTGACGACGAAGCTGGGCGGCGGATTGTTGGTCAGGCTGAAGACCCCGGGAGACGCTCCGCTGGCCGACGCGGTCACGTTGTACGGTCCCCCTGGCGTCGTGTTGGCGGTGGCTGTCACGGAGCACTGGCCGTTCGAGTTGGTGGTGCAACTTCCGGAGGAGGAGATGGTCGCGCTGGCTCCCGCGGTCGGCGCCGTGAAGGTGACCGAGACTCCCGCCAGCACATTGCTCCAGGAGTCCGTCACCAGCACGACCATGGGATTGGAGAAGCTCTGTCCGGTGATGGCGGATTGACCGCTGCCGCTGACGACGCTCACAGCCGAAGGCAGCCCGGCCGTATTGATCAGCGAGAAGGTCGTCGATGGTCCCCCACTGCCGGCTGTCGCCGTGACCGCGTAGGAACCGGCCACGGTATTGGACGCGAAGGCCTCGGAGATCTGGCCGGAGCTGTTCGTGTTCCCCGTGATAGTGGTTGTGGAGTTGGAGAAGGTTCCGCTGGCGCCGCTGCCCGGGGCGGCGAACGCGACGCTGGCGCCCGGGATGGTATTTCCGCCGCCATCTTTGACCACCACGACCAACGGGTTGGAGAAACTGGTGTTGGCCGTCGCAGACTGGCTGTTGCCGGATACGATCGATACGCCGGCAGGCACCTGCGTCACACTCACCGTATCCGTGTTGCTCAGCGCAGCCGTAGCCAGGCTGCTGTGCGTCGTATCCCCGCCGCCATAGGCCGCCGCCGTGTTTGCCACCGAGGTTGGCGAGCTTGCCGGCACGCTCACCGTCAGCGCCAGCGTGGGGAAGGACGACCCGCCGCTCACTCCCATGGTAGAAGTGCAGGTTGCCGTCGTTGTTCCCCCGCAGGACCAACCCGTGCCGCTGTAGCTGTAGAGCATGTAGCCGGTCGGCAGCGTGTCGCTTACTGTCACCGTCCCCGAGGTCATGCTGCCGGAGGCGGCGATGTTGTTCACTGTAATGTTCCACTGCCCGGCGTCCCCCCCTTGTGCGAATGTGCCAGAGTCGGTCAGCCCAACCGACAGCACCGGGGTCGGCAACACCGTAATCGAGTCACCGGCGGTCGCGCTGCTTACGTCCGCGCCGCTCACGCTGATGGAGTTGCTGAGTGGGCTGGAGGTGGTGGCGTTGCTCGCGACGTCCACGCTGATCGTCAGGGTCGGATAGGTGCTGTTTTGTGCGACGCTCGCAGCATCATTGGTGCAGGTAACGGTCTGTCCGCTGGCCGAGCAGCTCCAGTTGGAGCCGTTGAACGAGGCGTACGTCAGCCCGGAAGGAAGCGTGTCGCTCACCGTCAGCGGGTTGGCGTTACCACCGACCGGGTCGCCCGCCGACCCGGTGCCGTCGTTCTGAACGCTGACCGTAATCGCGGCGTTCTGCTCGCCCTGCACGAAGTCGCCGCCTTGGCCGCTGCCGTTGTGGCTTAGCGTGGGCGCCACCGTCACCGGATTCACCGTGAGGTTCATGCACCAGCCGTTGGAGACGTTGGTCGCTTCGCCGCCGCCCAGGGGACCGCCATCGTCGAGGTAGAGGCTCCAGGTACCGTTGCCGTTATACGTGCTCGAGGTGGTGCCGCCAAAGACCCCTTCGTTACTGGCATTGCCCAAATAGGTCGTTCCATTCGCCACGTTCGTCGGCGTGAAGGCTGAACCAGATCCCAGCGGAGGGCCTACATTTTCCGTTCCGCAATCGCTGGCGTTCTGCCCGCATTGGGGAAACGTGTATTTCTCGTTGCTCTCCGGCGCGTAGGTACCGGTGCTCTCAAGATTATTACTGCCGACGCTGGTGCCTCCGTCGCCGAAGGTCAGGTTGAATGTCGACGGTACGCTCACACTGCTGCCCGTCAGCGAGAAGAAGTCAAAATTGTTATTCCATTGGTTGCTGTCGCTGCTCGGTCCAACCAGCAGAGACATCAAATCGCCCTGGTCCTTGGTATTGAATCCGTTCAACGTAATGGACGTGGCTTTCACCGTGCCAGGCAGGTTGGTCACGAAGATGTTCGATGGATACGGATAGGCGGCGCCCGAGTCTTCGCCCAGCCCCGGTGCGGTAATGGCGCCGGTGTTGCAGTAGGAAATCGTCGAACCGGACCCGGTAACGGTCGTGGCCTTGTTCACGCGCTGGTCGAATTTGCCGGAACTGATGCCGAACTCGGTTCCGCTGCTGGTCCCGCTGTAGCTGGCGACGATCTGGTGGGTGCCCTCCGAGAGGGCGACATTGGCGAGATCCGCCGCGCCGCTGGTCACAGGTGCAGAACCCAGGTTTCTGGTCCCGTCAACGAACGTCACAGTACCTGCGTCCACTGTTAACCCCGAGCTGTCTGTAACGGAGACACTGGCTGTGAGGTTTACCGAGGCCGTGGTGCCGGAACTGAATGAAGCCGGGTTCGGCGATGCGTTCACCGTCAACGCTGTCGGGTGCGCGCTGGTCTGCGTGGTGAAATTCAGGCACCAGGACCCGACGGATCCCGGAGCACCCCCGGTTGACAGCCGGTTGTCGACATACAGGCTCCAGGTTCCGCTGACTCCGCCGCCGCCAAACTCCGTCAGGAAGCTGGCCGATCCGGTGGGAGGCGCCTTGTCGAACGACGAAGGTCCCGGAGAGGGGTACGCGTCTGAATTATCCGACCCTACATCGACCCAGTCGTCGGTCGGCAGGCAGGTGTTGTTGCTGCACGACGGACTCTGGTCGTAAGGAATCTCGGATGAACCGTTGTCCGAGATGGTGAGCGAGCCGCTGGCATACGGATTGCCGGCCCAGGATAGAAATTCGAACGTGTTGCCGTTGCTGCTGAATGCACCTGCCGAGCCAGGAGCCTGCAACGCAAAACCAAGGTTGTCGAGCTCCTCGTAGTTGGTCAGGCTGAAGTTATTCAGGCTTACGGAGACGCTTTCGATGGTTCCGGATAACGTCGGCTCTGTGTCGCCAGGAATGTTCGTGGCGCCCAGGACCATCATGGCCGGATAAGGATTTCCAGCAGCATCGGACGAGAGCGTAATGGGACCGCTGTTACAGAAGCTGGTCACGCTGCCGTTGACGTTCTCCGTCGCGTGGTTGACCACAGTCTGGTTCACGTATGTGCCCCCGGAATTGCTGGCGCTGGAGGAATACCCCGTCGTGCCGCCATACGCTGCGTAGACTTGATGGACGCCCTGCGTGGTAAACGAGACATTGGTTGTGGCCTGCCCACTACCATTGACCACACCGCTGCCAAGATTTGCTCCGGTGGTGTTGTCGTAGAACGTAACGGTGCCGCCTCCGGGAATCGGAAAGCCACCGCTGTAAACGGTAGCTGTGAGAGCAACGCTGTTGTAGGGTGACGACGTGAAGGCGGGGTTGGGATTGCCTTCCGCCAGAGTAGTGGTCGTCGCGGCATTGGTGCCCGTGACATTAAAAGTCAGGCTCCAGGTGAATTGCGTTGGGCTTGCCAGATCGCCCTGGTCCACCGCAAATAGCTTCCAGGTCCCGTTCAAGCCAGAGACGCACGTCGAGGCACTTGGGCAGAACGTGCTCGCGAACGTCGCCGTTCCGGTCGTATTCGTGCCGTTACCCGCTATGTTGTAGTGGGAGCTGCCCGGTCCCGGGGAGGGAAAATTGTCTGCTATCCCTGCGTCATAGTGGGCCGCTTGATAACTGCCGGTTGCCAGGCTGTTGCAGTTGACCGTGTTCGACGGAAACAGAGCGCTCCCCTGGTCTGTCAACGTAATGGTGATTGAGCTGATCGGGGTCGTCTGAACGGTGTCATCCGCGCAGCCATAGGACAGAATGTCAAGGAATTGCCCGCCGGGCGACTCAAGCAGCCATGCGGCGCTCGAAAATGTCTGGTTATTGTTGAGCGGGGCGAAAGTGAGGTTCACCGCCATCGAGGTATAGGAACCCGTGAGGCCACTGACGTAGATGCACGCGGCATTCGTGCAACCTGATGATGTGGGGTATTGGGCGGGCGTGGTGCTGCCACTGCCGTCCGGGATCGAAATCTGCGAGGTAGTCGCCGGATTGAACGTAAGCGTCTGCGCCTGTCCCGCCGCGGGCAGCAGCAGTGCGGCGAGGCCAGCGATCAGGCTGAAACGCAGACGGGCCGAATGCTTCCTCGGCAGGAGAACGGACGATGTCGGCATGGAGCGATCCTCACGGTTCGTGCGGGTGGCTACGGCGGCAGCAAGGGACAGAGGGGCGCGCGGCGGGTAAGGGCAGCCAGCGGGCATAGTCCCACCTCACAGTTTTGGCGTCTTTCGCCCTTCGCCTGCCCTGTTCTGGAGAGCGCACGCGTCTGCTGAAGCAGTTCAAGGCGAGATGACGATGTATATATTCCGGCAGGGGAATGGAATATAAATGCGGGAGCGACCATCGTGCCATGTGCCATCCCCTCTGTCAATCGCAAAAACGGCATGGGCGAACCTGCACCTTCCTCCCGGGCAGCGCCTTTTGAGGGGCATTCCCCAAGCCGTTCCGGAACGGTAAATTACCTCTAACTTTCCTCAAAATGCCGGCGCACGGTGTCCAGTGAAGCTGTATGTTCGCGAAGCTGCTTCCTCACACAGCTGGAGGGAGTACACCCAGGCGCCGCCTCCGCCGGACTCTCTTTCGCCGGGGTTGGATCAATTTCCGGATTGCCGGCAACTCGAAGACACCGGCGCCAAGTGCAGCTGATTGGGGCGCGCCGGAAGTGCCTCGCCGATTGGGGCGGTGCCGGGGCTCGCGGGCTCGCTCGAAACCTCCGAATTGCCGACAATTCGGTTGTTGCGAAACGTCTTGTGCGGCATTTGTACTTCGTGGATGGATGACGGCGATCAGTTTCCAGGAGGGCGCTTACGCTCCCTCGTTTTGCTTCTCCGCCCCGATTTGCGGGAGACGGCCGTCTTAGGCGAAAGGCTGGACACCAGCTTTTCCAGACCCGCGACTCGCCGCTTCAGTTCATCGACTCCCTCTTCCTGTGAAGTTCTGCGATCCCGGGGCGGATTGGCTGGTGGCACCGCGGACTGGCCGGGTGCCTCAGCGCCGCCGCCCTCGCGGAAGATTTCAAAGGGATTCACCGCCGGCGACATTGCCCGGTACGTGTCCTGATAGAGATTCAGCATGCTCTTCATATAGCGGAGGGCGTTTTCCTGGCTGGCGCGGCCGGAGGAGATGATCATCTCGCGAAGCAGATCGAGGGGGAAGGTGGAGTCGGGATCGCGCGCGTTTTCGACGATGATCTGGGTGAGGATGCTGCGAGTGATGTCCTTACCCGAGGAAGCATCGACTACGCGGACGTCGTAACCGTCTTTGAGGAGGCGGGAGACTCCGTCGAGGTTGACGTAACCGCTGTTAGTGACGTCGTAGAGTCGGCGGTTCTCATACTTCTTAATCAGGATGCTTTTGGGCGGCATGTTGGGCCTTCATTTTACCGCTTGACATGGAGCGAGGCGGGAGTAATATGGATTCGTATGCTGCATTGCAGCATACATTGCAGCAATGAGGAAAGGCAGGGAGAACCATGGGCACAACGCAAAGAGTTCATCGCGAGCCGGGCGCGGCGGAGGGGCCGGTGAAGATGGATTACGGGGAGTATGTGGGCAATCTGGTCACTTCGGGCGCGGGACGGATCGCCGAAGTGCAGAAGAAGGCGCTGGACGTTGCCGTGCAGCAGAACGCCGAGCTGGTGGATCTGTGGAAAAAGACGGTAAAGAAGCTGCCGGGAGCGCCAGGGCTATTCCTGCTGGAGCTGGAAGGGAGCGGATTCGAGCGGTTCGCGGAGACACAGAAGGCGGTAATCGATCTGATGCTGGAGCAGAGCCGGGCGATCGCCGATTTGCTGAAGGACCGCACTACAGAGGCGGGGAAGGCCACCGACGCGACGGTGAAGTTCACTCAGCAGGGAGTGGACCGGACGGTTGCAGCGCAAAAGAAAATCGTGGACTTTGCTGCAGCGCAAACAAAACAGGTGATTGACGCGACGCGGGAGAAGTTCGGCGTGGATGGCGGCCCGGCAGAAGCTGCAGCGGACTCGATCCAGCGCGGGGTGAACGCGATCGTGGACGCCCAGAAGGAACTGCTGGATATGGCGGTGCGGTAGCCTCGCCGGAAAGGACACGTCGCCGGCAGTGGTGCGCCATGCCGCGATAGAACGCATAGCCCGTCCGGACGGCCGGGTATATGCTTCGTGTGGCCGGGCAGGAGGCTGCATCGATGAGCGAAACCGATAACAACAACAGTCATGCGCAGACGAACGATCCGTTCGAGCCTTTCCGCGCCATCCGCGACAAATATCTCGATGCGATGGCGAAGACCATGGTGGACGCGGTGAACACGGAGAGCTACGCACAGGCGACCGGGGCGATGCTGGAAGGATACTTGACAGCCGCTGCTCCTGTGCGCGAAGCGATGGACAAGTCCATGACCCAGGCTCTGCAGCAGATGTCCCTGCCTTCGCGGCAGGAGGTAGCGGCGCTGGCGGAGCGCTTCACGAATGTGGAGATGCGTCTGGATGACATGGATGCCACCCTGGATCGGATCGAGAGACTGCTGGGTCGCGAACAGCCGGCTCCGCCGCCGGAAGCGGGAACGGTCCGCCAGGGCGGCGCCGCGGAGAGGGGAGTCAATCCGCGGAGCAAGCCTGCCGGGAGCGTGAGCCGGCTGGGCGCCAGAGGCCGAATCGCCCGCAAGGGAAACAGGGCGGGGAAGCGAAGTTAACCCATGGATCAGGCGGTCGTTGCAACCGGTGCGTGGGCGGGTCTGGCAGAGCGGCTGCAACTCTTCACTCGGGTGTTGACCACGAAAGCCGCCATCGCACAGACGCCGAAAGAACTGGTGTGGGCGCTGAACAAAGCGAAGCTGTACCGTTACACGCCGGTCGTGGCTCCTGAAAAGCGATATCCCATCCCATTACTGCTTATCTTTGCGATCATGAATCGGCCCTCGATTCTGGATTTACGCCCGGGACACAGTTTCGTCGAGTTCATGGTCGGCCAGGGATACGATGTGTATCTGCTGGACTGGGGCGTGCCGGGTTGGGAAGACCGGCATCTGAAACTTGACGATTACGCCGTCGAGTATCTGCCGCGCGCGATTCGCAAGGTCAAAGCGATTGCGGGCGTCGAAGAGTTCAGCATGCTGGGGTGGTGCATCGGGGCGCTCCTGACGACGATTTATGCTGCGATGCGCCCCGCCGACGGACTGCGAAATCTCTTGTTGCTGACGGCGCCGCTGGACTTCTCCAATCGCCACGGGTTGACCTTCGCGCGCTGGACCGACGAGAAGTATTTCAACGTCGACGCGGTGTTGGAAGCCTTCGGCAACATGCCGGGCGAGATGATCGATTACGGCGCCAAAGCGCTCAAGCCCGTGGAGAACTACATCGGAAATTACTGCAGGCTGTGGGACAACCTCGATGATCCGCGCGCGGTGGAGTCCTGGCAGGCCATGAATACATGGGTGACGGATAACATTCCGATGGCGGGTGCCGCGTATCGCCAGCTGATTGCGGACCTCTATCGCAACAATCGTCTAATGAAGAACGAGCTGATGGTGCGTGGAGAGCGCGTCGATTTAAAGAAGATTCGGGCCAACCTGCTCACCGTGATCGCGGAGGGGGATCACATTACGCCGCCATGCCAGTCGGAGAGCATCCTGGCGAAGGTGGCGAGCGCGGACAAGGAGCTGTATCGAATCCCGGGAGGTCACATCGGGATTATGGCCGGGAGCGCGGCGCACAGGACCACCTGGCCGCACATCGAAGGCTGGTTGAGCGCCCGCTCCCGTTAAGCCGCGCAGAGTTACATGTAAATGCCTCCGTTGACATTGATTTGCTGGCCGGTAATGTAGTCGCCGTCGCAGATGAGGAAGGCGGCTGCCTTAGCGATTTCTTCCGGGTGCGCAAAGCGCCGGAGCGGGATCCGGTCCCTGATGGAATCGAGGATGTCCGTGGGGACCGCGGCCAGCATGTCGGTTGAAGTGAACCCTGGCGCAATCACGTTAGCCGTGATGTTGTACTTCGCCAGTTCCAGCGCGAGCACCTTGGTGAAGGCGATGATGCCGCCTTTACTGGCTGCATAATTCGCCTGGCCGAAGTTGCCGGCTTGTCCGGAGAACGAAGCAACATTGATGATGCGCCCGAATTTCTGCTCGATCATCGACGGCAGCGCCGCACTGGTGCAGTAGAACATGCTGTTGAGATTGGTGGCGATTACCTCCGACCAGTCTTCGTCCGTCATTTTGCGGATGGACCGATCCCGGGTGATGCCGGCGTTGTTCACGAGAATATCGAGCCGCCCATAGACCTCCAGAAGTTTCCGGATGATCCGGCGGGCTTCGTGGCGATCGGAGACGTCTCCCTGCAGAAGACTGCTCTCACCTCCGCCGCCCTGAATCTCGTCGCGGAGTTCCTGGGCGCGGACGATGCTGGTAAAAAAATTGATGACGACAGTGGCTCCGCGGTCGGAGAGCTCTTTGGCGATCGCGCGGCCGATGCCGCGGGAAGCTCCGGTCACGAGCGCGACCTTGCCTTCCAGCGGTCTCAGGAATGGAATTTGTAACTCGTCCAGAAGCTGAGTTGCCATAACACACCTTCTCTTTTGTTGGTCCTCAGTTCATCGATTTGAAAATGGCGGCGATGCCTTGTCCTCCACCGATGCACATGGTGACCAGCGCGTATTCTCCGTGGATACGGCCCAGTTCGTGCAGGGCCTTGACGGTGACAATGGCGCCCGTGGCGCCGATCGGATGGCCGAGCGAAATCCCGCTGCCATTCGGATTGGTCTTGTCAGGAGGGAAGCCAAGATCGCGCCGCACTGCGAGCAGCTGCGCTGCGAAGGCTTCGTTGAGTTCGATGACATCCATTTGATCTGTCTTCAGGCCGGTGCGCGCCAATAGTTTGCGGACCGCCGAGATCGGGCCGATCCCCATGACCTTCGGTTCGACGCCTGTCACCACGTAGTCAACCAGAATGGCCATCGGTTTCAGGCCACGCTCTTCCGCGGCGCTGCGCTCCATCAGGACCACGGCAGCTGCGCCGTCGTTGATGCTGGACGCATTGCCTGCGGTCACCGTTCCCTCGGGATCGAAGGCCGGTTTCAGACGAGCCAGATTTTCCAGGGTCGCGTCGGACCTCGGCTGTTCGTCGCTCATGAACATAACCGGCCCATTTTTGCTTTTCTGTTCGATGGGCACGATCTGCGCTCTGAACTTCCCCGATTCGATCGCGCTCATGGCGCGGCGATGGCTCTCCACGGCCAACTCGTCCTGATCCTGCCGCGAGATCCCCCATTTTCGCGCGACGGTTTCAGCGGTGATGCCCATGTGCACCCCGTCGAAGGGGTCGGTGACGGCGGCAACGAGGGCGTCGATTGCGGTTGTATCGTTAAGTCGCGCACCCCAGCGCATCGAGGGCAGCCAGTACGGGGCGCGGCTCATCGACTCAGCGCCGCCTCCGATAGCAGCATCGGTATCTCCGTGGATGATGGCGTCGGCAGCGGTCAGTATGGCCTGCAGACCGCTGCCGCACAGGCGATTGAGCGTGAGCGCCGCGGTTTCGACCGGAACTCCGCCGCGCAAAGCAGCAACGCGCGCCAGATACATATCCTTCTGATCGGTGTGGATGACGTTTCCAAAAACGACGTGGCCGATGTCGCTCGGCGACAGGCCCGAACGCTGTAGACTCTGGCACACAACTTTGGCTGCCAGTTCGGTAGGGGGGATATCTTTCAAGGCTCCCCCGAACTTGCCAATGGCGGTGCGCACGGCACTCAAAACGACGACTTCTCGATGAGTCACAGGCCGGCTCCTTTCCATGGTTCGCGAGATGGGAATGCAGAATGAATCACCGGAGCGCAGTCGGGCCCGGCAAAGGCGGCTCTGCAACTCCGGCGTGAGGAGTGGATAAGTGCGTGCATGGTGGCATCACCACCGATCAGTGCGATCACAGTCCAGGGTAAGAGGAGGAGTGCCCTGCAACTCGCTGGCCCCTGACCTTCCGCAGATGCCGGAACGTTGAGCGAAGCAGGTGGACCGCCGGCGACGTGAGCCGACGGGAACTGCGGACACTTGGTACTGTAGTCCAGCGCGAAAAAGTTGAAGAGGCGGGCACGCGTTGATGCGACAGATATTGATGACGTGAAAACGAAGCGGGCCCCCGAAACGTTCCCGGCGATCCGCGATGCTCTGTGATCGCCGTCACAGCAGAGAGAGCACGTCTCGTGCTTATCTTCATTCACTCCACCTGAGAGCAGCAACCCGGAGGCGAATCATGCCCACACTCCTCGATCCGGTGGCTCATCCGCAGGAAAAGCCCCACCCCGCATCGCACGATTCCGGACAGGAACACAGTCTGGACCACTGGCTGGAGGTCTACTGGCTTGTCGAAGAAGACTATCTTTTCGCGAAGGACGCCGATTCGGAGCCCCACACGGTCGAATCGCGGCCGCACAAGCGTCCGGTAAAAAGCGAGCACCCGGCTAAAAGTGCAAGCCTCCACCACAGATCAGCACCTCACCGGTGACATAGTCCGATAAGGGCGAGCAGAAGAACAGGACCGCACCGGCAGCCTCTTCCGGGCTGCCCAGCCGGCCCAGCGGGCATGCGGTTTTCACCGACTCCAGCAGGCTCGGCTGTACTCCCAAACGAATATGGTGGCCGTGCATCTCCATGCCGGCGCCGGGCGCGTTCAGATCCTGCACCAGTCGTGTCTGAATCAGGCCGAATCCAACCGCGTTGACGTTCACGTTGTAGCGTCCCCATTCCTTCGCCAGTGTTTTTGTCAGGCCGATGACGCCGGCCTTTCCCGAGGAATAGCCCACCTGGCCAGGGTTGCCGTCAGTGCCGGCGATGGAGGTGATATTGACCACCTTGCGCATCACCCGCTGGCCCGTGGTGTTCTCTCGCTTGGCCGATTCACGAATGAAGGTGGAGGCCGCACGCAGCAGGCGGAACGGAGTCACGAGGTGGATCTCAAGCATGGCCTGAAACTGTTCGTCGGTGGTTTTCTGGATGACGTTGTCCCAGCTGTAACCGGCATTGTTCACGATGATGTCGATCGAGCCAAAGGCAGAGAGCGTCGCCTGCACCACAGCCTCCGGCGTCGACGGATCAGTGAGATCGCCGCAGACGTGATGCACGCGCTCTGGAGCGGATAATTCGGTTTCCGACTCGCGCAGCATGGCTTCATCCAGATCGTTGGCCATGACGCGGGCGCCGGCGGCCGCCAGCTTCTTCACGATGGCTTTGCCGATCCCACGTCCTGCTCCGGTTACCAGCGCGGTTTTGCCTTCCAGCGTGAACGGCATTTCGGCTGCCGCCTTTGGCTTTTCCTGAACAGTAATCGATTCCATGGCCCGCTCCTCTCCGCTGGAGCAATTTATGCGTCGCAGCAAGAATACATGCTGCATTGCAATATTTCCATCTCAGAACAAAGCGCTTGGGAGTCATGCAAAACAGGGCCGGGATGGTCCGCTCCGGGAAAGATCAGGCAGCCCCCGACAGCACCATCATCAGGCCAATCCTGCTGCTGCGCCCACCATTAACTCAACAATTTGAGCAGCTCAGGACTCCATTTGGCTCCAGTCGCGGAGCCAGATGGGTCCATCGGCCCTGGCGCGCCCAAAATGCCGGAATGCCGACAATACTTCCGCGAGCGGGTCGATGAGTGGTTTGGCCCGTATGCCTCCACGATTCTCGTCGTAGTCGGCGCAACCGGCCACAATCCCCTTAGGTACCGGAACTGCCGAATCCTTTGCCGGCCCGCAGGGAATCCTCCAGGTCCGTCACCGCCTGCACCGCGCCGGTGAGGACCGGGACGGGAACCATTTGCGCGATCTTCTCGCCTGCCTGCAATGCAACCGGTGCATCGCTCAGGTTCGTCATGACGACGAGGATCTCGCCGCGATAGCCGGCGTCGATAACCCCGCCCGTGCAGGCCAGGCCACGCGCCGCCATGGAGGAGCGGTCGCGAATGAGCAATCCGAGGGGGGCGCCGGTTTCCGGATGCCGCGCCTCAACCGCGACTCCGGTACGCAGGCGCGTCGTGGTGCGCGGAGCGAGCTGGACATTCTCCAGCAGGAAAACATCGTAGCCAAGGTCTTCGCCAGGGTGCGCGACCACCGGCAGCCGAGCCCCAGGTTCCATCAATTTCACGCGCAGCATACGTCCATCGTAGCGAACGCCATAGCCATGCAAAATCTCACGGCTCGCGCACTCTGATCACGAACGCGCTGTACACCGCGCCGGGAGACAGCAGCAACTGGTACGGAGTTCCGGCGCGCACCGTCACGATATCCCCCGCCGCGATTGCCTGGTGTTTTCCGCCCTCGATCCGAAGGCCTCGCGTTTCGCCGTCCGCATCCGTTTGGCCGTCGATCACGCGGCCGCCGGTGATCAGAACCGCGTCGCCCTGTTCCACCATCATCACATCGTCCCAGTGCGCGTGGACTTCGGCGCCTCCGCTTCGCCCGCGCACCGACAGCATCAGCTTGTACGTCCCGAAATCTTCGAGGGTCTGTTCCGCAATGCCCCTGGTTTTGGCTTCGTCAATGTGTCTGGCCAATTCCGCGCGCAGCGGGCCCACCGGAAAGGCCATCGCCCCCTTCGCGAAGCCGCCAGGGCCTGGACGAGGAGGGCGCGGAGGGCGAGCAGGCCGAGTGACGTGCGGCCGGTATTTCGCCGGGGGAAGGTTCTGATCAGCCTGTTGGGCGAACAAAGGGACGGCCAACGCCAGGAAGGCCACGGCGCCAGGAAGAACATGCTTCACAGGAACTCCTTTCGGGAACAACAGCTGTTGCGGGCCCGGTGAAAACCATACCCTGCGGCAGGCACCGCGAGATTCACGGTTTCTGCGGTGCCATTTCGCCGGAAGCGGTCGTGAAGTGATTATGAATCGTCTGCGCTGTGCGCGGCGGCACAACCGCCGACAGCGCTTCCAGCGTAGCCGTCGAGACCGAGCGCAAACTGCCGAAGTGCTCCAGCAGCCGCTGCCGTGTGCGCGGGCCCACCCCTGGGATGGCCAGCAGCTCGGAGTCTCGGTCCCGCATTTCCCTGCGCTTGCGATGGTAGGCGATCGCGAATCGATGCGACTCGTCGCGAATGCGCTGGATCAGGTGCAGGACCGGTGACCGTCGGTCGAGCACGATCGGCTCCTCCTCCTGGCCGTACAGGTAGATCACTTCTTCGCGCTTGGCAATGGCGGCCAGCGGCTGGCTGACGATGCCCAGCGATTCCAGCGCCTGCGCGGCAGCATGGAGCTGCCCGAGTCCGCCGTCGGTCAGGATCAGGGAGGGCAGCTCGGCATGGGGCGGAACCTCCGCCGCCTGCGACCCGTTCTCGGCAACCGGCGCGGCGTGGCGATATCGTCGCGTGATGACCTCGCGCATCGACGCAAAATCGTCGACGCCTTCGACCGTTTTAATCCGGAACTTCCGATAGGCGGACTTGTTCATCTCGCCGTTTTCCCACACCACCATCGAAGCGACCGTCTCGGCGCCCTGGATGTGCGAGATATCGAAGCACTCAATGCGCTGCGGCGGCTCTTCCAGCGTGAAGGCGTCTTGCAATGCCTCGGCAACCGCCTTGCGCGACGGCTGCAGCACCCGGAACCGCTGATCGTACGACTGCTTCGCGTTCTGGCCGGCCAGATCGACGAGGGACCGCTTCTCGCCGCGCTGCGGCACCGCAATCTCCACGCGGTGATGCGTCTGCCGCGCGAGCAGATCGGCCAGCGCCGGCCGGTCCGGAAAATCAACCGGCACGTAAACCGCCGAGGGAACATACGGCTGATCGATGTAAAGCTGTTTCAGCAGCGCGGAAAAGAGAACTGCGGGATGGAACGTGTCCGGTGCCGCGCGCCCGCTGGAAACAGGCGTGCCTGAGGGATTCTCCAACTCGTCAGCAGCGTTCATCAGGAACTCCGGCAGTTCTTCCCAGAAAAACTCGCGTCGGTCGACGATCTTGCCCGCCCGCAGGTGGAACAGGTTCACCGCGATCATGCCGTTCTCGTAATGGAAGCCGAAAACGTCGGCATCGTCGTCCTGCGCTGAGGCAATCCGCTGCTTCTCGCTCATCTGGCTCAGCGTCACGAGCAGGTCGCGGTATTTGGCGGCCAGCTCGAATTGCTCATCGGCGGCCGCTTGCGCCATGCGTTCGTGCAGCGACTTCTCCAGTTCCGCGGTGCGGCCCTCCAGGAAAGTCTGCGCGTCCCGAACCGCTTCCGTGTACGCCTCGGGCGTGGTCAGCGCGCGCACGCAGGGGCCAAGGCACCGATGGATGTAGTACTGCAGGCACGGCCGCGGGTGTTCGCGGTTCAGGTCGACCTTGCAGCTGGGCAACAGAAACGCCCGGTGGATGAGCTCCACCACGCGATATGCGAGGTTGCCGGGGAAGTACGGACCGTAATAGGCCGAGCCGTCGCGCCGCAGACGGCGAGTGACGAAAACCTTGGGGTACCGATCGCCGAGCGTCAGCTTGACGTACGGATACGTCTTGTCGTCGCGCAGCAGGATGTTGAAGCGCGGCTTGCGCTGCTTGATCAGGTTGTTTTCGAGAGCCAGCGCCTCGTGCTCGTTGTCGACCAGGATGTAGTCCAGATCGACCGCCTCGCGCATCAGCGACCCAGTTTTCGCGTTGGCCTGGGAGGCTTCCAGCAGGTAGGAGCGCACGCGGGACCGGAGGTTCCGGGCTTTCCCGACGTAGATCACCTCGCCGTCGGCATTCTTGTAGAGATACACGCCGGGCCCAGTCGGCAGGGTGCGTATCTTCTCGTGGAGGTCCATGGGGGCGCTTCTTCTTTAGTTTACCGGGACATAGAACAGCGCCCGAATCGGCGAAATGACGAGCCCGCGCGTAAAAAGTACCTGGGGCGGCATGAGCCTCTCCGTGCCCAGTTTTCGCGCATCCTATTGAAAGCAGGTCGCTTCGAGCCTTCTTTCGGTTTGGTCTGGCGGATGCAACAACAAGGTTGACACGAGGGGAGGCAGTAGCCTCTCGAGCGACCAGAAACGGAGCGCACACCATGAACCGCATTTCAGCCTATGCCGTCGGATCGGCGGCCGCGGCATTGATTCTGATCGGCACCACCGGCTGCACCTCCAAGAAGTACGTTCGCAGCCAGACCGAGCCGGTCATCCAGCAAACCAACGAGCTGGACCAGGCGACCGCCCGGACGCAGTCCGATATCCGCGACATCGATGCCCGCGCACAGCAGGGCATCCAGCAGTCGCAAAACCTGGCCAATCAGGCCCAGCAGAACGGCCAGAACGCGCAGCAGGCGGCCAACGGAGCCAAGCAGTCTGCCCAGGAGGCCGTCACTCGGGCCGATTCTCTCAAGGGCGTCATCGCCAACCTCGATCAGTACCGCCAGGTGGCCGACGTCCAGGTGCACTTCGGCTTCAACAAGACCTACCTCACCCAGAAAGACCGCGCTGAGCTCGACCAGTTCGCTTCCCAGCTCGACAGCACGAAGAGCTACATTCTCGAAGTGACGGGTGGAACCGACTCGGTCGGCTCGCAGCAGTACAATTACGGGCTCAGTGATCGCCGGGCCATGGCCGTTGTCCAGTACCTGGCCTCGAAGTACAACATTCCTCCGCACAAGTTCTATCTGGTCGGCCTCGGCAAGGACCAGGAAGTCTCCACCAACCGGACGGCAGTGGGTCGCGCGGATAACCGCCGCGTGGAAATTCAGCTGCTGAGCAACGCAAGCGGATCGGCTCCCGCGCAAACCGGCGAAGCATCGGCGCCGGGTTCAGGAGCGGGCGCACAGTAAGGCTCCTGATCGCAAAGAAAGGGCGCGGCTGCGGCTGCGCCCTTTTTCTTTCTGGCCGCTGGCAACTGGCCGCTCCGTTTCAGATTCCCGCGTACCAGGCGTAGCCGCCTTCGGGATCGATGGATCCCAGCCCCTTCCCGAATTTCTTCAGGTCGTCCGTCGCCATGAAACGAATCACGTATTTCACGCTCTTGTAGCCGAGCTGCCGCGGCACGCGCAGACGCAGCGGGCCGCCAAAGCCCACGGGAAGATCGCCGTCATTCATCCCCCAGGTGAGCAGGGTCTGCGGGTGCAGCGCATCTCCCATGTCGATGCTCTCCCAGATCACGTGATCCATGGAGTAATAGACCAGGTAGCGCACCTGCGGCTTCAGCCCCGCGGCTTGCAGAACGTTGCGGAGCGGCGTGCCGATCCACTCGGCGACATACGACCACCCCTCCTCGCAGGCGATCTCCGTGATCTGGCTGCCGGCAGGGAAATTGTCTTTGATGTCCGACAGAGAGAGCGACAGCGGGCGATCCACCATGCCATCGATCGCAAGCCGCCAGTCCAGAAAGCCGTCGGCCTGCGAGCGCTCAAAGTCTTTCCCGCGGGGGACCACCTCGTTCGCGAAGGGGGTTTTCGAGATCATGTTGCGCGGAAAGGTGCGGGCCAGCGAGTGGCGCGTCAGCAGCCTCTGCGTCGCATAGGTCAGCGTTTCTCCGGGACCGTAGATCCCGCCGTGATCGGGTGGGATGAGCCCGTAGCGGGCGGCAAGGCGAGTGGCTTCGTCCAAACCGGCCAGTCCCGCGCCGGCGACAATCCCAGCGGTGATGAGTTTGCGGCGAGAGATGGGACTCATGAGCGCTCCTTCTGTGTGACGGCGCGGCCGGTAATCATCGCCCGCATGCGGCTCCAAAATCCGGCCAGAGCAATCATGGTCACATGCACGACGAGGAAAAGGACCAGCAGCCCGGTGAGGAAGAAATGCAGCGTGCGCGCGGACTGTCGGCCTCCCAGCAAAATGACCGACGAAGGAAACGCCCCGGTGAACGAGGGCGACATCGCGAGTCCCGTCCAGATGATCAGCGGGAACACAACAAAGATGACCACGAGATAGGCCGCGCGCTGAACCACGTTATAGGAGTGAGCCTCCCCGGGATCCGGCGGCGCGCGGTGCCGATACTTCGCGATCACCTGCCTGAAGGACCGCCAGTTGCGGCTGCCGCGCTCAGGAAGAATGTTCCGGAAGAAGTGGCCCGTGAATAAGCCGTAGAGCCCGTAGAGCAACGCCGTGAACACCAGCAGCCACGCGGCTTCGAAATGGAGGTAACGGCTCCAGCCGTTCTCATCCGGCATCACGGTGTGATAGCCCGTCGGCACCATGTCGCGCGAGGCGGGTATGGGAATGGTGAAGAGCGGGCGCATCTGGTCGGTGCCCGTTTCGCCCCAGTAGAACCGGGGATGCGAGACGATAATTTCGCACCCCGTGACAAGCAGCGCAACGAAGGCGATCACCGTAAGCCAGTGGGTCACGCGAACGGTCAGAGCATGCCGCGGCCCCACCTTCTCCTGCGGCACGGCAGGGCTTTCCCGTTCCTGGATAGTCGCTGGGGACGACATGCGCGGGAGTATAGCACGCAGCAACCACGATTCCGATGACCGAATTAGGCGCGCTGCTGCCGCCGGGTGTCCCACAACCTGGCCTGAGCGAGCCGTCGGCGAGTCGAACGGCTCTGCCCGATTTTGGCAGATGTGGGAGAGCAAACACCCAATCAGCTTCCGTGCTGTTGCCGCACATGCGCCGCGCGCACGTCATTCGCCGTGAACAAGCGCAGAAAGGGAGCGCCCTGGCACGCCGCTTCCAACGCGGGACGTCCATTCGCTTCCTCACGCTCCACCAGGCACACCGCGGCAATCACGTTCATCCCGGCTTCGCGCGCAGCCTCAATGGCGGCAATCGTGGACGCTCCGGTTGTGCAGACGTCGTCCACGATCACGACCGACGCCCCCGGCTGAAAAAAGCCCTCGATGCGCCGCCCCGTCCCGTGCGCCTTTTCCGCTTTGCGCACGAGGAAGCCGTGAATCAGCGGCGCAGCATCGCCCTGCGCGCGTGTGGCGCTCGCAATGGCCACAGCGGAGACGACTGGATCCGCGCCGAGCGTCAGCCCGCCAACGGCAGTCGGCTTTAGGTCGTACTCCCGGAGTAAGTCGAGGATGGCAAGCCCCGTCAGCCGCGCGCCTTCCGCGTGCAGCGTCGTGGTGCGGCAGTCGATGTAGTAGTCGCTCGTGCCGCCCGACGAGAGCTTGAACTGGCCAAGCCGGAACTAGATGCGGGCGAGCAGATCGAGGAGAGCGGCGCGAGAGTTCGGAATCTCTGTCATAAGGTCTCTGGAATCAGTGTACGGAACTGGCGCCCGCGACGGGGTCAGCGTCGGGTCTCGGGCTCTTGTCCCGCAAATGAATTTTCTTTAAGAGCCGCGAGAATTACCGGGCGCACTCATGGTTGCAGCGTAGAGTATTACTAACTTTACAAACATGCAAAGGAGCCAGCAGTTGAAGTTCCGCTTTCCCTATGCCCTTTTCGTGTGTCTGACAGGATTGGTAATCGCCGGTTGTGGCAGCACGAGCACTCCCGGCTCGACGCCCACGCCCGATACCTCTGCAACTCAGAATCAGGCCACGCAGCCTCACAGCGGGCATGTGGTTCTGGTCATGGAAGAAAACCAGAGCTATTCCACAGTCGTCGGCAATGCGAATTGGCCCGCGTTGAATGACCTGATCCGCGACGGCGCGCTGCCGACGCACTACTACGCGAACACCCACCCGTCGATCGGCAATTACTTCATGCTGACGACGGGAAAGACCCTCACCAACAACGACAACTCCACCTGGGTGTGGAACGTCGACAACATCGCTCGCCGGATGGACACTTACGGCGTGTCGTACCGGATTTACGCGGAGGGCATCACGCGCGGCTACGTGGGCGGCAATACAGGACTGTACCTGGTCCGTCACAACCCGTTTGCGCTGCTTTCGGACCTGGCCCACAACTCCATTACGGCGTACGCGCACATCTTTCCGTTCTCGCAGTTCGCGCAGGATGTGGCCAGCGGGAACCTGCCGGAATTCTCGTATATCGTGCCGGACGTGGACGACGATGCCCACAACGGCACGCCGGCTCAGGCCGATTCCTGGCTGCTCAGGCAGGTCATCGATCCGCTCTCGAACCGCCCGGCTTTCCAACCGGGAGGCAATGGCGTGCTCATCGTCGATTTCGACGAGGCAGCCGACTCCGACACCACGCACGGCGGCGGCCATATTGCGCCGGTGTTTTGGGGTCCGATGGTGAAAACCGGATACAGGCAGGCGTCCACCACCGTCTACCAGCACCAAAGCATGCTGCGCGAGATCATGCAGTTGCTCAACCTGCCCTGGCCATGCGGAGCAGCCGGGTCGGCGCCATCCATGACCGAATTCTTCAAGCCGTAGGAGCGAGTGCGCGCGCGCGGCGAGCGAGCTTCGCGAACCGGCGCGCGCGCCCTTCATACCCCTTGATCTTCTTGCAACGGGTAAGGCCGTGTCGTACCATCGGCCCATTGTATCCGGACCGTCGCGCCGCCGTGCGATGGGAAGGCCTGCTGCATTCTCCTGAGAGCTTATGCCCGATTTGAAGCGCAGCTTCACTGAAGGGGAACTTGCGGGCGGGAATTATCGTGTGCTCGGCGTCGCCGGCGCCGGCGGCATGGGCGTCGTGTACCGTGCGCTCGACATTCGCCTGAATCGAACCGTCGCGCTCAAGTTCCTTCCGCCCGAGCTCAATGCGAGCGCGCGCGACCGCGAGCGCTTTCTGCGCGAGGCGCGCACCGCCTGCTCGCTCGACCATCCGAATATCGGCGTCATTCACGGCATCGAGGAGACCGGCGACGGCCAGGTCTTCATCGTCATGGCGTTCTACGAGGGGTCTTCCCTGGCGCAGCGCATTGCCCAGGGTCCGCTGCCCGCGCGCGAGGCGGTGGAGATCGCGGCCCAAATGGCCACGCGGGTTGGCTCAGGCGCATGCGCGTGGCATTGTCCACCGCGACGTCAAGCCTTCGAACGTGATGCTGACCGGCGCCGGCGTCGCCAAAATTGTCGACTTCGGCCTGGCCCTCGTGGTCAGCTCGCGTCCGGCCACCCAGACCAGCGCGGCGGGCACGTTCGCGTACATGTCGCCGGAGCAAATCAGCGGCCACCCCGTGGACCAGCGCTGCGACGTTTGGGCGCTGGGCGCGGTGCTGGTGGAGATGCTCACCGGCGCCAGTCCCTTTCAGCGCGATTCCGTGCCCGCGATCTGCCTGGCCATTCTCAACGACCCTCCGGCTCGCGTCGAAGATCTGCCGCAGCCGCTCCAGCCGGTGGCTTACCGCGCCCTCGCGAAGGATCCGGAGCGGCGCTTCGCGTCGTCCGGCGAATTCCTGACTGCGCTCGAGCGTGCCGCCCAGCAACTTCCTGAAGATCCGGCTACGGCTGCCACCCAGCCGCCCGGCCGCCAGCCCCGTTGGGTGTCCGCGGAAGCCCGGCGCGCCCGCGAAGACGCGACTCAATCCACCTGGGGCGTTGCGGTTCGGCGCAGGCGTGTCTTTCCTGCGGTGCTCCTTGCCGTCGTCTCGTTGCTGTGCGTCGCTGCGGCGCTCACGTGGTTCGTTCCCGCGCTGCGGCAACGCGCCGCGCGGTTACTGGGCCTCGCGCCCTCTGTGAAGCACATCGCGGTGCTCCCCTTCGACAATGTCGGCACGAATCCTGAAAACCTGGCGTTGGCCGACGGCCTCATGGATTCGCTCGCCGGCCGGCTCTCGAATCTCGACGTCGGCAATCAGTCGCTCTGGGTCATTCCCAACAGCGAGGTGCGGCGCCGGCACATCGCCGACCCCGAACAAGCGGCGAAGGAACTCGGCGCCAACCTGGTGGTGAAGGGTTCCATGGAGCGTGACGGCAACAATCTCCGCCTCACCGTAAATCTGATTGAGACCAGCGACCTGCGTTTGGTGGGCTCCGCCGAAGTGGAAGATCCGGCCGGCAACCTGTCGATGCTCGAAGACGAGACCGTTGCTCGCCTGGCTCAGCTCATGGATCTGAAGGTAACGGCGGACATGTTGCGCGATACCGGCGGACGCGTTAATCCGGCGGCATACGAAGGCTATTTGACCGCGCTGGGCAATGTGGAGCGCTACGACAAGCCGGGGAATCTCGATTTGGCCATCCAGCAGCTGCAGGGTGCGGTTCGTACCGATCCGAATTTCGCTCTCGGATATGCCGAACTCGGCGAAGCCTACCGGCTGAAATATCAGGTGGACCGCAATACCGCCTGGCTGAATGAGGCGGACGCGGATTGCCGCCGCGCCATTGGTTTGGACAATCGCATTCCCGCTGTGTACGTGACCCTGGGGCAGATTCACGACGCCGAAGGACATCGCAACCTGGCTCTCGACGAGTTCCAGCATGCGCTGACCCTGGATCCGAGGAATGCGGCCGCGCTCGCCGGCCTGGCGCACACCTACGAGCACGAGGGCAAAACGGCGGAAGCGGAAGCCACTTTTCGCAAAGCCATCGACCTGCAGCCGCAGAACTGGGACGCTTATAACACCCTGGGGAATTTCCTGGTGTCGCATGGACGCTATGCCGAAGCGATTGCCGAGTTTCAGCAGGCGCTGAACCTGACGCCTGACAACGCTGAGGTGTTGCTGAATATCGCGGGAGCGTACATCAACCAGGGTGACGCCGCCTCGCTTCAGAAGGCCGAGCCGTTGCTGAAAAAATCCATCGCGATCAGCCCGAGTTACGCGGCATGGGCGAATCTCGGCGCGCTCTACTCCATGGAGCAGCAGTACAAGCAAGCTGCCGCAGCCACGCAGAAGGCGCTCGCCATCGACCCTTCCAATTACCTGGTCTGGGACAACCTGCGCCAGGATTGCGAATGGCAAACCGACGCGAACTGCGCGCCTCAGGCAGCCGCCGGCGAGATGCCGCGGTTGACAGACTACCTGAAGACCCATACCCAGGACGCGGACGCCGAAATAACCTACGCCGACGTGGCGGCGCGTTATGGCCCGCGCGACCAGGCAGAGCAGCACCTGCGAACGGCGCTGGCGCTGGCGCCGCAGGATTCCGGCATCCTGGAGGGCGCCGCGGTCTGCTGGGATGCGCTGAATCAGCATAAACTGGCTGTCCAGGCTTTGAACCAGGCATTCGCGAAAGGATTAACACTGCAGACTGCCCTGAATGATCCGGAGGCGAAGTTGCTGCTGAAAGATCCCGGGGTCCATCTTCCCAGGCAGTAGCCCACCCCCGAAAGGAATGAACCTTTATGCCTTGCGACAGCACCAACACCGTCTCGCTCACCATCACGCGCGACGCATCCGGCAACTATTCGGTTTCACCGGATCCGCTCTCGGTTTCACAGCACGGCTGCATCGCATTCAGCCTGGTCGGTGTGCCCGCCGCCGGTTGCGAGCTGAGCTTTGATCATGATTTCCACGGGCATGGCCGGCACTTTACGCTGACCGGGGCGACCACAGAAGGTCCCTTTGAGTCGCAGGACACCTGGACCTACACCCTGGCGGATGCGTCCGCCGCGCACCTGAAAAAATTGGGCGATACCCAGCACACCATTCAGGTAGGAAGCGGCGGCGGCCAACCCTAGGCGGAAACGTCCCTTCGACTACCAACCGGAGCGAGGCGCCTGGCGCTTCGCTCCTATTTTTTGGCAGGCACGACCGGCTTCACTCCGCTAATCGCGTTCGTCAGCATTTCCAGCATGTCGGAGGTGATCGCGTACTGCGTCGACTCGCCGTCGCGCCTGGCAACGGCTCCGTCTTTGGTCTTCTGTACCTCAACCGTTTCCACCTGTTTCCCGTCGCCGGAGGTCACGGTCAGCCGGATCGTCGGCGACGTGAATCCGGAGTTGACAAATCCCGTCGCCGCCAGCGATCGCAGCGCGGAGACGAGATCCTCCACCGAGCCTGAGTCCATCTTCGTGCCCACTGACCACCACGTTGTCCCGGCGCGCGTGAGGAAGAGCGCCTTCGCGCCCATGTGGACCTCGATCTTGTCCGGGTCGTCGTAGCCAAAGCTAAATAGCTGCTTGTTGCGGAAGCTGTCCATCTTGCGCGAAACCGCTTCGCTCACGGCAGCGTCGATCTGCCAGGTGCCGGGAGCGGCCGTCGACCTGGCGTAGTAATCGCCATGATCCTCGCGCACCTCCATTGACTCCTTCCCGGTGCTGCCATCCAGTTCGAGGGTCGCCACCTGCTTGCCGTGGGCAAACGCCGCTTCCGCCCTGGCCGGAACCGTGGACGCCAGCCAATTGGCGCCCAGCACCTGGTTCAGCAGACCTTCCACCTGGAACGTATCGGCGCGGTAGGTCTGTGGCTGGTCGATCTCCCAGCCGCCGCGCGCGCGGATGAAATGGATGGTCTGATCGGGATGAATGAGAGTGAAATTCGCGACCGTATCGGGATCGACCGGCAGCAGGCGCTTGTCGCGCAAATCGTCCACACTCTTGTCGAGGTTCGCGACGGCAAATGTGGGAGCTAAAAAAATACGCGGATCCCCGGAAACCATGGTGTACACGCCTCCCCCCGGAGCGCGGTCGCCAAAGTTAAGCGTTGTCGCATGGCCCGCCTTGCCGTCGATCTCGAGCCGAAAACCCGGATCGCTCAGCCCGTAGACGCCCAGGTTCGTCGCCTTCTCTTCAATCACGCGAAGCGCCTGCAAATCGCTGAGCGTGGAAAGCATTTCGTTCACCGCGGCGGAGCTCGCCAGGTACGGTCCGGCGGATTGAATCTGCCACTTCCTGGGCGAGGTCCGCGCCACCACAATCGCCTGGCCGCCGCGCGGCTCCAGCTTCAGCCGCTCGACGGACGCGGGATTGACCGTCACGATCGAGGGCTGATTCGGGTTCGGAGCGGGCGCGGATTTGTGGTGCCCCGACCACCACAGCAGACCTCCGAGCCCCAGAAGAACGATCACCGCTGCAAGAAGGCTGCGCAATCTCATAGCGATCCCCGCTTCTCCGGCTCGCGGCAGGTCACCTCCGCCTCCACCAGATCACGATGCCTGCCACAATCACGATCAGCGGCAGCACGAACTGCGACACGATCCGCACCAACGTCATTTGCGCGGCGGTCATGGTGAGGTGCTGAACCTCGCGCGCCTTCGGGCGGATGGAGATCAGGTCTTCATCCGAGCACAGCCAGTTGATCGCGTTTCCCGCCAGATCGCTGTTGCCGTTGAATTGAAGAAAGCCGTTGGTCGCCCAAATTGAGCTGCCCACCACCACAAAGCGTCCCTCAAGGTTCGGTTTGCCCGTTTCGTAACTTCCCGCAGCGGCCAGCGCCAGCGGTCCACGCCGGTTGTTCGAATCCTTGATGTTCACCTTGGGTGAACTCAGGTTGGTCGTCGCAAAGCTCGAGTCGGACGACTCGAACAGTTGCTGCACCGAGGTCTTCGGGCTGCTGCCTACCGTCAGAGAACGTGACATCGGGAACCCCGTCTCGGTCCCCTTCATGTCCGCCACAATCGGCTGTGAGGAGTAGTTAGTGGCCAGCGGCACATCCGCGCCAAGCCCCATCAGTCGACCAGCCGGGTTCAGGTCCAGCACCAGATCCTTTTCGACCGTCACTCCCCAGCTCTTCAGCAGGGAAGTGAGAGCGTCGTTGTCCGCGATGACCTGAGGACCCATATGGAGCGGCGGGTCCAGCAGGAACATTGCCCGGCCCCCATTCTCCACGTATCCCTGGATGGCGCTGACTTCGGGCTGCTCGAAGTTCGTGGTGGGTCCGGCGATCAGGATCGCGGTACAGCTCGCCGGAATGGTGTCGCTGGTCACCAGATTGATCGACTGCGTTTGATAGTCGTCGCGCCCCAGAACCTGATTCAGATCGGAAAGCCCGGAGCGGCCCGTGTCATCGATCGGATGTTCTCCGTTGCCAGTCAGAAAGCAAACCGTCCGCGTGTTGCCCTTGATGTCGCGGATGAACGCTCCGGTGATGCCCTCCTCGCTGAAACTCGGTGCCGTATCGGTGCGCCCGTTCGCCGTCACCGTAACGATCGGCAGCGGCTGGTTCAGGTTGATGCCGGCCGCGCGCGCATCCTCAGGGTTTTGCTGCGGATCGACGTATTTCACCGAAAGCTTTGGGGAAAGGCTGGCATACTCGCTCAGCAGGTCGCGCCCCGCGCCGAACCGCGTGCTCACGTTGTAATACGTGATCGTGGCCTCTTGCCGGAGACCGCCGACGATCTTCTGCGTCTCCTCCGAAAGGCTGTAGCGCTTGTTCGAGGTCGCGTCATACGATTTGCTGTAACGATCGGCGAGAACATTGGCCGCCACCACCACGGCCAGCACCACCAGGATGTAGATGGTCGCAAACGCCGCGTATTTCGTCTGTCTCGCCTTCAGCCACTGACTTGCCATTCCCGATTACGACCTCCAGCGCAGGGATTCCAGCGACCGCGCGGTAAAGAAGAGCCCAACGAAGATGACGCTCAGGTAGTAAATCCCGTCTTTCGACGAAAGAACGCCCCGGCCGAAAGACTCATAGTGCGTAATGATCGACAGATACGAGAGCATTCCAGCCCACCCCGCTGCGTTATAGCTGCTCACCCAGGCGAAAACCCACAGCAGCAGGCACGCCGCAAAGGTTCCGGCGCCGGCAACGATCTGGTTTCGCGTGAGCGTCGAGATAAAGGTTCCCAGCGCCAGCAGGGCCGCGCCCTGCAGAATCAGCCCCAGGTACGCCACCGCCAGTGGCTTCCAGTCGGGGTGTCCGTAAATAAAGAGGAAGCAGAAGCTGATGCCCGAGTACAGGAGCAGCCATCCATACAGAATCGTCGCCGCGAACCACTTGCCCACGATCACTTCCATGTCGCGCACCGGCGACGTGGTGAGCAGTTCAATCGTGCCGTTGCGCTTTTCCTCGGCGAACAGCCGCATCGAGATCAGCGGAATGAAAAAGATGCCCAGGAAGCTCGCGTTGGCCAGCAGCGGCCGGATGATCTCCTCGTTGATATTCGTCGGCGCCGCCTGGCCCAGCATCTGCAGCTCCATGCTCCGCAGCACAAACTGTCCCAGAAAGTTCCAGAAGAAATAGCCGAAGATCAGGCTGTACATGGTGACCAGCAGCCACGCAATCGGAGAAGTGAAGTAGCTTCCGAGCTCGCGGCGGCACACAATCCAGGCGTTTCTCATGCGTTTGCCTCCGGAGCCGCGGAAGAGGTTCCTGCCGAGGACTGCGCGCCGGTGAGCTGCAGGAAGATCTCCTCGAGGCTCATGGCGGCGGAGCGGAGCTCGTTCAGATCCCACCCGGCTTCGACCACCAGACGAGCGAGATCCCCGCGCACCAGACGGCCCTTGTCGCTCTCAATCTCGAAAACAGCTTCCCGCGGCTGCTGGTCGCGGCAGATCACGCGGCTCACGCCGCCCGCCTGCTCGAGGCGCTGCTGAACGGCTGCGACCGGCAGCTCACCCGATCGCGCGCCAATCGAGATGAGAATGGATTCCGCGCCGCGGAACCGCGCCTGCAGGTTGTGCACGGAATCCGTAGCCACCAGCTTGCCCTTGTTGATGATGATCACCTGTTCGCAGGTCTGCTCTACTTCCGGCAGGATGTGCGTGCTCAGAATGATCGTGTGCTCGCCCGCCAGATTCCGGATCAGTTCCCGCGTCTCGATGATCTGCCGCGGATCCAGCCCCGCCGTTGGCTCGTCGAGAATGAGCACATCCGGATTGTGAATGATCGCCTGCGCCAGCCCCACCCGCTGGCGATATCCCTTGGAGAGTTTGCCCATCAGCTTGGTCTTCACGTCGCCGATGGCGCACCGCTCGACCACGTAATCCATGCGCCGGCTCAGCTCCGCACCGGAGAGCCCTTTCAGCCGTCCCACAAACTGCAGATAGTCGACCGTCTCCATCTCCAGATACAGCGGCGGCGTCTCCGGCAGATAACCGATGTGCCTGCGCGCTTCCAAAGGCTGCGTGAGCACGTCGAATCCTGCCACCGTGGCTCGGCCCGCCGTCGGCGGAAAGAAGCAGGTCAGCATGCGCATGGTGGTCGTTTTCCCGGCGCCGTTGGGGCCCAGAAACCCGACAATCTGGCCTTTGCTGACGGAAAACGAGATGTGGTCGACGGCTGTGGTGCGGGCGTACTTCTTGGTCAGGTCGTGAACTGTAATCATGTCTGACTGATCAGTTGGACTTCCCATTAACGAACTCGTCATCAGGTCGAAGCGCCAAACATCGCTTCAGCGGAATGAGCGGGCAACACGCCGCCCACATCGTGTGGGGGAATCAAGATCATGCTACTGCATCGGCAAAGGGCGGTGTCAATGCAACAAAGAGGGAAGTAGCCCGCTGTGGAACACTACTCCCCTATGTCGATCTGCGCCCGTTGCAGCTTGTCCGAGTAATCCACGTAGACGGCTTTCCAGGTCGTGAAGAATTCGATCGCCCCGATCCCGCCCTCGCGATGCCCGTTGCCCGTCTGCTTCACGCCGCCAAACGGCAGATGCACCTCCGCGCCGATCGTCGGAGCATTGACGTAGGTGATCCCGGCCTCCAGGTCCCGCATCGCGCGGAACGCCAGATTCACGTTGCGCGTGTAAATCGCCGTGGACAGCCCGAAGGGAATGTCGTTGGCAATCTGGATCGCTTCGTCGAAGTCGGCGCACTCCAGCACGCTGACCACCGGGCCGAAGACCTCCTCCTGCGCAATGCGCATCTTCGGCTTCACTCCGGCGACGACGGTCGCTGCGAAGAAGTGTCCGTTCGCGAAAGCGCCCTCGGTCAGCGGATGCCCGCCAGTCAGGATCTGCGCGCCTTCCTCGCGCGCGATCCGGCAGTAGTTCGTCGACGTTTCAATCTGCGAAGCGTTCACCTGCGGCCCCATCTGGACAGATTCGTCCAGCCCGTCGCCGACTTTCAGACCTTTGGCGCGCGCAGCCAGCTTCTCGGTGAACTCCTTCGCCACCGCGCGATGCACAATGATGCGGCTGGTCGCCGTGCAGCGCTGCCCGGTGGTGCCGAACGCTCCCCACAGCGCGCCGTCCAGCGCCAGATCCAGATTGGCATCGTCCATCACGATCATCGCGTTCTTGCCGCCCATCTCCAGCGAGCACGGCTTGTAATGCCCCGCCGCGGATTGCCCGACCATCCTCCCGACTTCCGACGATCCGGTGAAGGAGATGGCGCGCACCAGCGGATGCTCCACAATCGCCGTCCCCACCTGCGACCCCGATCCGGTGACCACATTCACCACGCCGGCAGGCAGCCCCGCATCCACCAGGGCCTGGACCAGATTCAGCGTCGACAGCGGCGTGTCGTTCGCCGGCTTGATCACGCAGGTATTTCCGCAAACAATCGCCGGCAGCAGCTTCCACGACGGGATGGCCATCGGGAAATTCCACGGCGCGATCATCCCGCACACACCGACCGGCATCCGGACCGTCATGGCAAATTTGTTCTGCAACTCCGAGGGCGTGGTGTGGCCGAACAGGCGCCGCCCTTCCCCCGCCATGTAGAAAGTGCAGTCGATCGCCTCCTGCACGTCGCCCCTCGTCTCCACGAGCACCTTGCCCATTTCCCGCGTCATGTCGCGGGCATACTGCTCCTTCCGCTCCTGCAGCAGCAGTCCCGCGCGCACCAGAATCTCGGCGCGTTTCGGGGCAGGCGTCAGCCGCCAGGTCTTGAAGGCCTCGGCGGCGGCCTTCACCGCCAGATCAACGTCCTCCGGCCCCGAGGCCTGGAACTCGCCGACCACGTCATCCCGGCGCGCGGGATTGATATTGGAGAAGGTTTTGCCGGTGCGGGAAGCAACGAACTGGCCCCCGATCAGGTTCAGGTAGGTCTTTGCCATGGAAGAAGAGCTCCTCGAAGAAAACATCTCAGGATAACGGAAACGGGTACGTGGTGTCCTGACCGCCCCCTTCGGGAGAAGAGCTGGTACGCCCGTCACACTTTCGGGTTATTTTCGCCTCCACTCCGTCTCGGGCGATCAGAATTGGCCGTACAATAGGGGTCGAGTTCCTCTCGGATTATTGCTCCCTCATGTCCTCGAATGGTTTTCAGCCGCGTTCTTCGCGATCGCACGGTTGGCGGTCGCTGTTCAGTGTCTTTTCCAACGACCTCGCCATCGACCTCGGGACAGCGAACACCCTCGTCTTCGCTGCGAACAAAGGCATCGTCGTCAACGAGCCGTCCATTGTCGCCATCAACAAGAACACCGGCGAAGTAGAAGCCGTCGGCAAAGAGGCCAAGGAGATGCTGGGGCGCACTCCCGGCAACATCGTGGCCATCAAGCCCATGAAGGACGGCGTCATCGCCGACTTCAAAGTCACCGAAAAGATGCTGAACTACTTCATCCAGAAGGCGCACAACCGCAAGATGATGGTGCACCCGCGCATTGTCATTGGCGTGCCGTCTGAGATCACCCAGGTCGAGAAGCGCGCCGTCGAAGACTCCGCCTATCGCGCCAAGGCCAGCGAAGTGTTCCTGGTGGAGCAGGCCATGGTGGCCGCGATCGGCGCCGGCCTGCCCATCACCGAACCCAGTGGCAACATGGTCGTCGATATCGGCGGCGGCACCACCGACATCGCCGTCATTTCGCTCTCCGGCATCGTCTATTCCCGGTCGCTGCGCATGGCTGGCAACCAGATGGACGAGGCCATCATGAACTACCTCAAGCGGAAATATAACCTGCTCATCGGCGAACGCACCGCCGAGCAGATCAAGATCGAGCTGGGTTCCGCTTTTCCGCTCGACAAGCCGCTGACCATGGAGATCAAGGGCCGCAACCTCATCGAAGGCGTGCCCAAGACCATCACCATCGACGACAGCGAGATCCGCGAAGCCCTGGGCGAGTGCATCTCGACCATCCTCAACGGCATCCGCGTGGCGCTTGAGCGGACGCCCCCCGAGCTCAGCGCCGACATCAGCGATCGCGGCATCGTGCTCACCGGCGGCGGCGCGCTCATCAAGAACCTCGACAAGCGCATTCGCGAGGAAACCGGCCTGCCTGTGTCCATTGCCGACGATCCGCTGGCCAGCGTCGTGCTGGGAACGGGTAAGATGCTGAGCGACTTCCGGCTGCTGCGGAAAATCAAGATCGACTGATGCGCCGCGCGCCCGGCATTAACCGGGCGACCCGGGCCCTGACTTCATGGAATCCTTTTTCAGCCGATACCGCAACGCGCTGATGCTGGTTGGCATCCTTCTGGCGCAGGTCATCGGCCTGGCTGTGCAGGTGCGCCGGCCGGGGCCAAACCCTGAAGACAAGGGCGGCGTGCGCCTCATCCGCTCCTGGGTCGTCGGCGTCGTCACGCCGCCGGAGCGGGTGCTCCACTGGACGGGCCAGGGCCTTCGCGGCGTGTGGACCGGCTACATCGACCTCATCCACGTACGGCAACAGAATCAGCAGTTGAAAACCGAGCTGGGGCGCGTGCGCCTCGAAGAAGGCAGTCTCGCGGAAGACGCGCGCCAGGCGGTACGCCTGCAGGCGCTGCTGGGCTTCCAGGAAAAATACATTTACAAGACCGTCGCGGCGCAGGTCATCGGCACCTCCGGCACTGAGCAGTCGCACGTGCTGCTCATCGATAAAGGCTCCGACAGCGGACTCAAGCCCGACATGCCCGTGATCACCCCCGACGGTATCGTGGGCAAGATTCGCGACGTCTTCTCTCATACCAGCCAGGTGCTGGAGATTTCCGATGAAACCAGCGGCGCGGGCGTCATCCTGGTAAACACCCGCATCGAGGGCGTGCTCACCGGCAATAGCTGGGGCCAGCCGCAGATCGTCAACGTCTCGCCCGACGATCGGATCAAGCCCGGCGAACCCATCGTCACCAGCGGCGGCGACGGCATTTTCCCGCGGGGATTGGCTGTGGGCTCTGTGGATCGCGTCGTGCCCAGTCCCGAGGGCACGCTCGTCAATATCCAGGTCAGGCCCGCCGCCAACCTGTCGGCTTTGGAAGAAGTGCTGGTGGTCACCAGCATCGGCGATCAAATGCCGGCGCCCATGCAGCAGGATCTCAGCCAGGCGCAGCGCACGGCCGACATCCTGGCCGCGCGGCTCCCCTCCGCGAACACCCCTGGCACGCCCGCTGCGCAGAATGGTGCGGCAACCCCGGCCAGCAGCGCCAATACCTTGCCTCCGGCTCCTCCGCCGCCGGCTCCTGCCATCCATCCTGACCGCTACTCCGCCGGTGGCGTGCCACCCGCTTCCGATCTCGTGCCAGGCCAGCCGATCTCGCCCATCGCCGGCACGGCGCCCGGAAACTCCGGCAAGCCCGCGTCTACCGCGCCCAACGCCACGCCAGCCTCTCCGCGCCCCGTGAAGCCGGCCCCAAAAACGGCTCCTAAGCCCGTCCCGCCCGGCAACCATCCAACCCCGCCGCCGCAGGGAGGGCGCTGAGACATGCCTCTGCTTGCGTCCTCGCGCCACGAGGTCGGAACCCGCTCGCATCCCTGGCTCGTTTACCTGCTGGTGCCGCTCCTGGCGCTGGGGCTCCAGTCCTTTGTCTCGCTGCACTTTCCTTCCTTCGATCTCATTGATCTGCCGCTGCTCGTCACCATCTATTACGCGATCACCCGGCGCGAGCCCATCAGCGCCACGCTCGTCGGAGCCATCATCGGCATCGCCCAGGACGCGCTGACCCACCATGCGCTGGGCATCTTCGGCATCTGCAAGGCGGTCATCGGATACATGGCCGCGTCGCTCGGCGTCCGCATCGACACCGAGAATCACGGCACTCGCCTCCTCCTGATCTTTGGCTTTACTCTCGAGCAGACCGCGATTCTGTGGCTGCTGGAGCGCAGAATGCTCGGCCAGCCCTTTGCCTGGCATTGGATCCATGAGCTCCTCCGTGCCGTCCTCAACGCGCTCGTCGGCGTCATTCTCTTTGCGCTGCTCGACCTGTCCCGCAGTCGGGAATAGGCCGGCTGCCGCATTCGTTCCCGGTGCCCAAAATTGCCTCCCGGAAAGGGAATCCCGGCGGGGGGTACAATCGTCCTAAGGAAATGCGGCCGCCGCGCACCACGCGATTGGCAACATCCGTCCAGGCCTGTGGAGGGTCTGGCGAAAGCCTTCCGGAACAGGAATTTCCCAGTCGATGAAAAGTCTCGCGTACTCTCTTCTGCCGCTTTGCCTGGTGGCTGCTCTGGCGCTGCCGTCTCAGGCGCAAACCCAGCAGCAGCCGTCGTCGTCCCAGCCCACCGCGGAATCGTCTCCTGACATGGGCAACGCCTACTACCACTTCATGCTCGCGCAGGAGTATGAGGAGATGGCGCAGACCTATGGCAACGGCGACTACGCCAACCGGGCGATCGATGAGTACAAGATGGCGCTGAACGACGATCCCACGTCGGCCTACCTGAACAGCCATCTCGCCGACCTGTACCTCGCCACGGGCCATATCCGCGAGGCCATTGAGTCTGCGCAGGACGAGATCAAGAAGAACCCAAACGATCTGGAAGCGCACCGGCTGCTCGCCGAGGTCTACCTGCGCTCGCTCGGCAATAACGAGCAGTCCGACGTTGCCGGCCAGATGATGAAGCTGGCCATCGGGGAATACGAGAAGATCGTGCAATTGGCGCCGAAGTCTCTCGACGATCACCTGATGCTGGCAAGGCTCTATGCAGCCGATCACGATAACGCCAAAGCCGAGCAGCAGCTCGCCGCCGCCGAGCAGATCAATCCCGGTTCGGAAGAGACGGCTCTGATCGCCAACCGGTTCTATACGGATACCGGAGACACCCAGAAGGCGATCGACGTCCTCAAATCGTTGCCCCCCCACGACCAGACGGCGCGCACCGAATATCAGCTGGGCATGACCTACGACCAGTTGAAGGATCCGAAGGACGCCGTGGTGGCCTTCCGCCAGGCGCTGAATCTGGAACCCGACAATTTGGATGTGGAGAAGGCCCTGGCCCAGGATCTGATGGCCACCGACCAAACCCAGGATGCGCTGAAGGCGTGGCAGGACGTCGCGGCCGGCGATCCCACCAATGCCGACGCCTGGGGGCAAATCGCTCAGATCGATCAGGCCAACAATCAGTTCCCGGCAGCGCTTACGGCCATCCGCAAGGCCCGCGACCTGGATTCCGAGAACCTCGAGTATCAATTTCAGGAAGCGACCATCGACGACGCCCTCGACCATCTCGACGATGCCGCCAAAGTCTACAGCCAGTTGGTCGCCGCAACCGAGCACAGCAGCGGCGTCTATTCCGACCGCGAAAAGGGCAATTACGCGCTGGTGCTGGATCGTCTCGCTCAGGTCTACCGGGAGCAGGGGCGGGCGGACCAGGCGGTCGCTGCGTACCAAAAGAAGGCCTCGCTGGGCGGCGATTACGAGGAAGCCGCTTATGACCAGGAGGTCGAAGCCTGGCGTGAAGCCCACCAGTACGACAAAGCCGTCAGCACCGCGCAGGAAGCCGTCCAGAAGCAGCCAAAGAGCCTGGACGCGAAGCTGACCCTGGCTCGACAACTGACCGATACCGGCCACGCCGACCAGGGCATCGCGATGGCGAAGGACCTCCTCGCCGCCAATCCGAAGGATCTGGAAGTCTACTACCAGCTCTCGCAGATCTATACCGACCTGCGCAAGTGGAAGGACGCTGCCGACGTTCTGGACGCCGCGGGGAAGCAGGCCGAAAAGAAAGACGATCAGATGATGGTCGAGTTCGAGCGCGCCATGATGGAGGACCGCGCCAAGCGCTACGACGCAGCCGAAGCGGACTTCCAGAAGGTCCTCGCGGTGGACCCCGACAACGCCCTCACGCTGAACAACTACGGATTCATGCTGGCGGACCGCGGCGTGAATCTGGATCAGGCGCTGTCCATGATTCAGAAGGCCGTGAAGCTGGAGCCGACCAACTACGCCTATCTGGACTCTCTCGGCTGGACCTATTACCGGCTCGGGCAGTACGCCCAGGCGCAGGATAATCTCGAGCGGGCCATTTCCCGCGACGGCAACGACCCAACGGTCCATGAGCACCTGGGCGACGTGTACGAGAAGACCGGGCGGTTGAAAGATGCCGCGGCGCAGTGGGAGCTCTCGCTGAATGAGTTTGCCCACACGGTGCAGGCCGATATGGATCCCGGCGAAGAAGCCCGCGTGCAGAAGAAGCTGGACAGCGCCCGCGTGCGCTTGGCGAAAGAATCCGGCGCCCCCGCGTCTACCAAGCCGGAGTAGAGCAGCTCCCCTGGCGGGTCCAGATCTGCCCGGTTTTGCGCTAACCGGACCTTAGCTAACCGGTTCTTAGCTCACCGCTTTCACGCTGCCAGCTTTTCCGCTGTCATACACTGTCCCCATGTCCGGGCCTCCTGTATCGCGCTGCGCTGTGCCAGACGATGGGCCATTGTCCCGCCGCGCCGTGGAAGAGCCATCGCATCCTTATCGCACGCCCTTCCAGCGTGACGTTGGCCGCATTCTCCACTCGCGCGCCTTCCGCCGCCTCGCCGGCAAAACTCAGGTCTTCACCGAGCGCGCCTCCGATCACTTCCGCAGCCGCCTTACGCATACCCTCGAAGTGGCGCAAATTGCCCGCACGGTGGCTCGCGCTCTCGGTCTGAACGAGGACCTCACCGAAGCGCTCGCGCTGGCCCACGACATCGGCCATCCGCCTTTCGGCCATGCCGGCGAGCGCGCGCTGGACGATGCTCTCCAGGAGTACGGGCTCCGCTTCGACCACAACCTGCACGCGCTCCGCATCGTCGAGTATTTTGAGAACCGCCATCTCGAGTTTCGCGGCCTCAACCTCTCGCTTGCCGTGCGCGAAGGAATCATCAAGCACTCGCGGGACTATTCCGCGGCGGAGCACCCGGAGTTCGCCGAGTATTTCCTCGATCAGCGGCCGCCGCTCGAGGCACAGTTGATCGACTGGGCCGATGAAATTGCTTATCTCAGCGCCGATCTTGACGACGGCGTGGAAGCCGAAATTCTGACGGTCGCGGACATTCGCCGCGGCGTCACCCTCGTCGAGCGTCATTTCGCGCCACTCCAGGCCGAATATCCCGTCGCGGCCGAGAAATTGCTTTTTCAGGAGTCGCTCAAGCGCATGCTCAACGCCCTCGCCGACGATCTGATCGCGGAAACGCGGCGCCGATCTGAAGGGATGCAGAATCTGACCGAAGTCCGCCACTCGGCCCAGCGTCTCGCCGGCTTTTCTCCGGAAATGGAGCAGTTGCGGCGCGAAGCGAAGGAATATCTGTATCAGAATCTGTATCTCTGCGCGGAACTGGAGAATGGCCATCGCCGCGCCGAGAACGTGATTGGCGGCCTGTTTGCCGCATGGATGTCGGCGCCCTGGAAGCTTCCGCCCAGCTATGCGGAGCAGGTTGCCACCGAAGGCGCCCCCCGGGTGATTGCCGACTATATTGCCGGCATGACCGACCATTTCATCCTCGAACTGCATCGAAGCGAGAGTAGGGCGGCAGTTCCGGACCGGGACTGAGCCACGAGCGCCTGCCAGCCGCGGACTCCCGCTGAAGCCACGCGGAATGGGACGCTGGAGGATACGTCGGAATGATCCCTCTCGATGCACATGTCTGGATGCGATTCGCTATTGGGCTGATCGCCGGCTGCTGGGTTGGCGCGATGATCGGCGGCGCGGTGGCGCTGCTGTTCGCCAGCCGCCGCATCCGGCAACTCGAGACGGTGAACATGCTGCTCCGCGTCAAGTTGCGCGCGCGGGAAAAGCCGAGCCGGACCGGGACAGGCGGCGGACCCGTGCTGGTCGTCCAGCCGCGCGAAACCAATCGCCCTGCCAGCGCCCCCATGTCCCGCTTCGCCTCCGGCGACCGATAATCGATCCCTGCGATACGCTGGGAGGGTGAAGAAACTCCTCCTCTCCTGGAGCAGCGGCAAAGACAGCGCTTGGGCGCTGCATCGCCTCCATCAACAAAGGGAATACGAAGTCGTTGGCCTGCTCACCACGCTGAACGCTGCCTTCGACCGCGTCGCCATGCACAGCACGCGTCGCGCGCTCGTCGAAGCCCAGGCCGCCGCGGCGGGATTGCCGCTCACCGTCATCCCGCTCCCCTGGCCCTGCTCGAACGAACACTACGAGGCCGCGATGAGCGCCGCCTGCGCCCAGGCTGTCTCCGCGGGCATCGAGGCAATCGCCTTCGGCGATCTCTTTCTCGAAGACATCCGTCAATACCGCATCGAGAAGCTCAGGGGAACCGGCCTCGTGCCCGTTTTTCCCGTGTGGGGACTGGACACCCGCAGCCTGGCCGAGGAGATGATCGCCAGCGGCCTGCGTGCTCGCCTCGTCTGCGTCGATCCGAAAAAGTTGTCACCCGAATTCGCCGGCCGCGACTTCGGCTCAGCTTTGTTGCGCGATCTTCCGCCGGGCATCGATCCCTGCGGCGAGAACGGCGAGTTCCACACCGCCGTCTACGCCGGCCCCATGTTCCGCGAGCCCGTCCCGGTCGAAACCGGTGAAGTGGTCACGCGCGACGGTTTTGTTTTCGCAGATCTACGCGTCGCGGAACCCCTCCGCGTCTGATTTTCGCGCTGGCCGCTGGCCGCTGGCTGCTGGCAACTGTCCTCAATACTTCGCCAGTTCCTCAATCGCCCGGAAGATTCCTTCCGGCTGCGGCAGAATCACATCCTCCAGCGCCGGCTGATAGGCCACGAAGGTGTCCAGCGCCCCGATGCGCCGCACCGGCGCGTCCAGCGAATCGAACAGCTCCTCGCCGATGCGGGCGGCGATTTCCGCGCCGTATCCCCAGCTCAGCATGTCCTCATGCGCCACGATCACCCTGCTGGTCTTGCGCGACCGACTCGGCGATGGCATCCCAGTCGTACGGATTCAGGGTGCGCAGGTCGATCATCTCCGACTCCACGCCGAGCTCGCGCTGCAGCCCGTCTGCGCCGCCTGCAGCGCGCGCGGCACAATCGCCCCGTAGGTGACGACGGTCAGGTGCTTGCCCTCGCGCACCACATTCGCCTTGGCGAAGGGAATCACGTAGTCCGGCCCGGGATACGGCGCGCGTCCGAAGGTTTCGCGATAGAGGCGCTTGTGCTCGAGGAACAGCACCGGATCGTCGCAGCGGATGGCCGTGCGCAGCAGGCCCAGCGCGTCCAGCGCATTCGACGGAAAGACCACGCGAATGCCCGGCGTGTGGGTGAAGATGCTCTCGCCCGACTGCGAGTGATAGATGGCGCCGCCGGTGAGATAGCCGCCGATCGGCACGCGAATCACCGCCGGCGCAGAACCACGTCCCGTTCGAGCGCCAGCGGATCAGCGGCAGCTCGTTGCGCATCTGATGCATGGCCGGCCAGATGTAGTCGAAGAACTGGATCTCCACCACCGGCTTGAGCCCGCGCACGGCCATGCCAGATCGCGCGGCCCACGATGTTCGCTTCCGCCAGCGGCGAGTTGACACGCGCGGTCGGAACCGAACTCGGTCTGCAGGCCGGCGGTGAGCTTGAAGACGCCGCCCTTGCCCTTGACCTTCTTCTGCTCCAGATACTTCGTCGCGCGTAGCAGTCCGCCACGTCCTCGCCGAAGACCACGATGCGCTCGATCGCGGCGCATCTCGTCCTTCAGGCAGAGGTTGATCAGTTCCGCCATGGTGCGCTCGCTCGCCGCTCGGCCGTCCGGCTCGGGCTGCGGTCGTCGAAGCGCGCGTCGGTGGCTCAGATCCTCCGAGTACTGGTGCCGCAGAATTGCCGGCCGTCGGTCGTCGGCAGCCGGCGCTGCCCAGCGCGGCTCGGCTGCGCGCATGCACCTCGTCATCCACTTTCTTGCTCCAGCCGATTGATCCCTTCCGCGTCGCAGAATGCCCTCGCGCAGCAGCCACATCTGGATGTTCGCGAATCGGATCGCGCAGCGCGTCGGCCTGCACGTTCGCTCTCCGGCCGATACTGCTGCTCGTCGTCGGAGAGCGAGTGCGAATACGGCCGGATGACGTGCCCGTGCACCAGCGCCGGTCCGTGGCCGCGCGCGGCAATGCGCCACCGCCTTCGGTCATGCGCTTCGCATAGCAGGCCAGCGGGTCCGTGCCGTCAATTTCCTCAAAGTGGAAGTTCGGGAATTCGCGAGCAGCCGCGAGATGTTCCCGCCCGGCGTGTTCACTTCCACCGGCATGGAGATGGCGTACCCGTTGTCCTCCACCACACACCAGCAGCGGCAGCTTCCGGTTGGAGGCGATGTTGATCGTCTCCCAGAACTCGCCCTGGCTGGTCGCGCCCTCGCCGATGGAGACGTACACGATCTTCGTCGCCGTGGTACGCCACGTTGTGGAACTCGCGATAGTCGCTGCGGTGGGGATCGGATTCGCTCGGCGCAGCCTCGGTGGCCTGCGGATTGCGCGCGAAGTACAGCGTCCAGCCTCCGCGCAGCCCACCGCCTGCAGGCACTGGGTCGCCGTCGACGACGATTGCGTGACGATGTGCCGCTCGGGCTCGGACCAGTGCGACGGCATCTGCCGCCCGCCGCTGGCCGGATCGGTGGCGGCGCCCACGGCCTGCAGAAAATGATCCTCGACGGGCGTGCCCAGCGTGAGGCGACAGCGCGCGGTCGCGGTAGTAGGGGAAGAACCAGTCGTAGCCCGGGCGCAGCGACAGTCCGGCAGCCACCAGCAGCGCCTCGTGCCCCGCGCACGAAATCTGGAAGAAGATCTTTCTGCTGGTTCTTCAGCATGATCTCGCGGTCGTCGGTCCGCCGCGACAGGTACATCAGCCGGTAAATCTCAATGAGCTTTTCCGGCGCGAAGCCACGAACGCGCTTGCCGGCGGCGGGCGCCTGGTTTTCTGCGCTGGAGACCGCAATGCGGGCCATCAAATACCCTCGTAGCAATTAGATGTCGGCTTTTCCAGTTTAGAACCTGCGGCTGGGAATCGACCCCCCGGGGACCCGCAAATCTGCCCTGGGCAAACGGACGATTGTAGCAGCGACATCGGAAGAGAAGCCAGAGGCAACGGGCAGAACTCAGCCCGACGCCTCCGGCCCGAGGGTCTTGGCCAACCTGTCAGCTCGAGGAGGGTTCAGTCGTGTCCGAACACCATGCCGCGCATCAGATCTTTCCGCCACTCCAGAATGTGATCGCCGCACGGGACCCTGGGCGAGAGCTTGAGGATTCTGCGCCACACTTCCGGCCAGGTGGGGGCGCCGGACGCATAGATGATGTGGCGCCGTCCGCAGTTCTCGTGGACGCAGGTACAGCCAATCAGCCACACCGGCGATGGACGTGAGCCGGGACTCCGCATTTCCAGGTCGCTTCGGATATCCTCAGGCGAACGCACGCAGGCGTGTCCGTGGCGCAGGCAGAGGAAGGTCGCGGGCCATCCATCGGCGGGCCGGAATCGCACCGATTCATATTGTCCCAGTGGGCTTCCGTGCGGGAGCGGGATATGGCACAGCGACTCCAGCTGAGAAGGCGTGCAGTCGAAACGGATGGAGTACACCTTGGAGAAGTCACCCATCATACGGGTCACCTCAGTCGGGGGAGTAGTCGCCACGCTCTGCGGGAGCGGGAAGACCAGCGGGAGGAGGGGGAGGCGACTCTGGCTGCAATATGGCACGACCCTGAGGCGGAGACAAGATAACGGAGGTAGTCCCACGGAAGCGGGGTGTGGCGGCTCCCCCAAATTGGGGAAATGGGGTACCCCCCTGGGTGGGGTGGTTCGGGAGTGCGTTGGAGCGGCGTGGTTTAGGGATGTTTACCGATTTGACATCGGGGGTTGAGGGTTCCTCCGCGACGGCCTGGAGATCGGTGGGGTCGTCGGAGCTGCAGGCGGGTTTGGGCTGGTCGGGGTGGAGGCGGCAGTAAGCGTCGCGCTCGCGGATACAGCGGGCGCAGGCCTGCTGCCACCTGCCCTGCGCGCCGGGGCCACGGCACCAGGATCCATCACCATAAGAGCATTTGCGCTCGGCGAGGGGCGGGAGCTTGCCGCGAACATCGGCGTCGAGGCGCAGCTCGAGGATTTTTCGCGATAGCCGTCGTTGAGGATGTATCTGCCTTCGACGACGCGCTGATAGCTTATGCGGTCGAGGTCTTCGGGGTTGAGCCAGCCGGATTCGGGCATGTCGGCGGGAGTTTTGGGCGCGGGGCGGCCGAGGCGCTCACATTCCTGCTCGTAGCGGAACTTGTCGAAGCTCCAGTAACTGTCGAAGCGAGCCTGTTTGCGGGTGTCTTCGATGGGGCCGAGGAGATGGAAGTCGGGGCCGGAGAAGACTTCGGTGACGGGCTCGGCGGGGGATTCCTGTTCTTTGGAGGGCTTGAGGCGGGCGGGGCGGGGCATGGTGTTGGCGATGATCTGGCAGCCGTAGAGGAGTTTGCCGGCGCGATGGATATCGATGGAGTCGGCGAGGACTCCCTGCATGACCTGGGTGGCGAAGATCTGGACGGATTCGAGGTCTTCGAGGAGGGGGAGGGTGACGTCGGGGCCGCGTTGCAGGACGGGGTAGCGGTGTTCGGCGTGACGGACGCAGAGGTCCTGTCCGCGGAGGGTGGTGGCGCGGCACATGCGTCCGGAGAGGGTGAGGGAACGGCAGCGGATGGAGGGGGGACGGAGGATGGGGGTGCCGGCGATGGCCTGCGCAGCGGGGGTCATGGTGGTTCCTTTCAGTGGAGCTGCCAGCTGCCAGCGGCCAGCGGCCAGCGAGTTGGCGAGTCAGCGATCGGCGATCAGCGTTCGGGGTTCAGCCCACCCTGTCCTTCGGACAAGGGTGGGGCACCCAGGCTGGGTTCACCACAGAGAGCACAGAGAAATGCTTTCGGGAAAAGGAAAAGGCCGCGCGGGGCGCGGCCTTTTTTCTTTCTCGACTCTATAAGTTCAGGATAACAAATTGGAGGAATTAGACCGCCAAATATTTTTGTTGGTTTTGGACGAGAACTTCTATGGAATCAACACGAGTTACCTTGGTGCGGAGGCCGGGGGCTTGACAGTTTTTGGGGAGGCAGGGGTTACGGAATACGGTTTACGGGTTAGGGCGCGTATGGGGTGGGATTCACGCTCCCACGGTCACAAGCGCGGTGGTGACCTCGGGGCGCCAAAACCGATCAGAACAGCGCTCCATCCGGGACCGATGCTACCTTCGTAACCTGCCCCGGCGTTGCATGTCATTGAAAAGTGGTAGGGGTATGCCCCGTTTGGGGGAGTCCCTTGGTAACCAGAGCCCGGATACACTGCGACACACTCCTCTCCCCCAAGGAGACTCAACGATCAGGAGAGCATGATGAGATTCAGTCTGTTTGAGCAAGCGGCGGTTGAAGCGAGCATTTGCGCAAAAGAAGTTGACGGGCAAATTGAGGAGCTGACGGCACGTAAGAAGGTGCTCGAGGGTCTGACGCAGCACCTCTCCATGGCTCTGCCCATGCTGGGCAGCAAAACTGGAGCGGCCAAGCCCGCCGTTTCCAGCGAAGAAGCGGCCCCTGCGCCGTCCACCAGCGGCGAAAAAGTGCCGGAGGGCACGGCTCGGGCGGACGAGTGGACGAAATTCGTCTCGTCGATCGCGACGCCGGGTACGGCCTCTGGCGAAGCGACGCCATGCGTCCGGTGCCGCATCTTTGTCGTTTGTGAATCCCACCGGCATTCGGGAGCGTGTACTTGGCTAAAAGCACGCGCTGTCCGCAAGCGGACTCAACGCCCGCTGCTTCAGGAAAAGGAAAGTAGCGGGCGTTGGCAGCTCGGACAAGGCGTTTCCGCTGACGGAGTAACCAGCGGGAGAAGGGTTGTGCACAGGGTTTTCATCCCCCAACGGAGTAATGGTCCCGGTGTTCCCCAGAGCAGCGGGAGCCTGACTGGAGTGTCATGACCAAATACGATGATGGCGCACTCAATGATCTGATCGTTCAAGTCAACCAATCTCTGCTGGCGCTCGATACGACGCTTCCAACCGAAAAGAAAGAGACAGAGATCACCGCGGCGATGGGCCTGTATGGGCAGATGCGCGTGGTGAAAACGGAGAGCGGCCTGGGTCCGGGCGATTCTGCAACCCTACAGTGGGTGATGGATCGCCTGAGAGGAAGACTGCGGTTCCTGGGCGAGAACCTGTGAGGGGAGCCCAAAACGCGCCAAAAGCTGGCGCGGTTGGGGGTTTTGTGGATCCGCCCACCCTGTCGCCAAAAGGCGGCGACCAGGGTGGGGCACGCGGCACATAACTTCGGTGTGGCGTTTTGTATCAGGGCATGACTTTAGTCGTGCCGTACAGGATTAGAAAAGAACAGGGCTTTAGCCCCTGTGATGGCCGTTCCCACACGCAATTCGGAAGCGAACGCGGTGCTGGAATCACGTCGTGCGTTCTTTGTCACGACGAGGACCTGGTCGGGGCGGCGGATATTCCAGGTGGATCGGAATGCGGAATTGTTGGTTGATGTGCTGCGGTCCTGTGCGCGGCGGTTCCCGATTCACGATTTCGTCGTCATGCCGGATCATGTTCATTTGCTCTTGAGCGTCGATGGGGATTTATCGATCGAGAAGGCGGTGCAGTACATCAAGGGCGGGTTTTCGTATCGGGTCAGGAAGGAATTGGGTTACGCGGGCGAGGTGTGGCAGCGAGGATTTTCCGAGGTGCGAGTGAACGATGACGAGAGTTTCCGGAAGCATCGGGAATACATCGCGCAGAATCCGGTGAGGGCGGGGTTGGCGGAGCCGTACCCGTAGTGTTTTTCGGCGTTGAGGAAGAGGAAGGCGCAGGGGCTAAAGCCCGGATCATTTAGGGCTGGTGACGGCACGACTGAAGTCGTGCCCTGATACAAAGCCCCAGTCTCGGGGTGTTTTTTCCGCCAACTGTGGAGTCGTTGTTTGATAGGAGGCGAAGAGGATGAAGCCCGTTGTTGGGCTGCGGGTCGGTTTCGACGGCGCTTTTGGACGATGGAGAGGAAGGCGCAGGGGCTAAAGCCCGGATCATTTAGGGCTGGTGACGGCACGACAGGAGGATTGGGATCAATGCCTTCTCGGTGCGGCATCGCAGTTACGAGGACACGATGTTTGAGTTGCTTATGAGCGAAGGAAGGAATTTTCGCGCCCCGCTGCGTTGAGTGCAGTGTCCCCAACTGTCCTCGGCGACGCTCAGCCGGGGTGACGGTTGTCGGAGCAAATGCAGGTCCTTCGACTGCGATGGCTCGCTGGCGCGAGCCATCTCCGCTCAGGATGACAGCACTTTTGGGGTGGAGTTTTCCGGTTACTCCAGATCATCGTCGGCACCAGCGGCGACGGGGACTCCGCCCTGGCGTTTGGCTAACAGGTAGCCGCGGATGAAGGGGGCGAATCCGCCGTCCAGGACTTTGTCGACGTCGCCGGTTTCTACGCGGGTGCGGAGGTCCTTCACCATGCGATAGGGCTGGAGGACGTAGTTGCGGATCTGGGAGCCGAAGTTGATGTCGAGCTTGGAGTCTTCGAGCTTCCTGGCCGTGGCCTGCTTCTTCTCTAACTCGTATTCGTACAGGCGCGAGCGCAGCATCTTCATCGCCTTGTCGCGGTTCTTGTGCTGGGAGCGCTCGTTCTGGCACTGCACGACGATGCCCGTGGGGAGGTGCGTGATGCGGACGGCGGAGTCCGTGGTGTTGACGTGCTGGCCGCCCTTGCCGCCGGAACGATAGGTGTCGGTGCGGATTTCGTCGGGCTTGATGTCGATCTGGATGGAGTCGTCGATTTCCGGCGAGACGAAGACGGAGGCGAAGGAGGTGTGGCGGCGCTTGGCCTGGTCGAACGGGGAGATGCGGACGAGGCGATGGACGCCGGTTTCGCCGGAGAGCAGGCCGAAGGCGTAGTCGCCGGTGATGGTGAAGGTGGCGGACTTGATGCCGGCCTCTTCGCCGTCCTGATAGTCGTTCATTTCGGTTTTGAAGCCCTGCTGCTCGGCCCAGCGGAGATACATGCGCATGAGCATCTCGGCCCAGTCCTGCGACTCGGTGCCGCCGGCGCCGGGATGGACGGTGACGATGGCGTTGAGAGGATCGGTTTCGCCGGAGAGCATGGTGCGGAATTCGAGCTGATCGACGTGGGCGGCGAGGTCTTTGATCTCGCGCTCGAGATCGGCGAGGATGGCGAGGACTTCCTGGGAATTTTCCGGGCCGGACTCGCGAGCGAGCTCGAAGTAGGCCTCGATGTCGCCGGAGCGGCGGGCGAGCTCGGCGTCGTCGGCGAGCTGGGATTCGATGCGCTTGCGGTCGCGCATGAGGGGCTGCGAGGCGGCGGGGTTCGACCAGAGACTGGGGTCGGCTAATTTTTGTTCGAGGGCGGCGAGATCGGAGCGGAGACGGGGCTGGTCAAAGATACTCCCGCAGGCCGCGGACTTTTTCGCGGACGGGAGCGTAGGCGTACTCGAGATCGGAGAGCATGGGGAGATTCTAGCGTATAGGGGGTAGGGGGTAGCGGGCGGCGATGGAACGACTAGCGGGTTAGCGAGTCAGCGAGTTAGCGGGTTGGCGCGGCGGAAGCAGAGGAGGATGGCGAGGATCGTAATGGCGGAGCAGAACCAGGCGAAGAGGTCGCCGTGTTCGGTATAGAACGTCAGATCGGTTTCGTATCCATAGCGGGCGACGAGGGTGGTGAGGGTGTGGCGCGGGGCGGAGAGAGTGACGCGGCCGCGTGGATCGATGACGGTGGTGACGCCGGAGTTGGTGTCGAGGAGGAGCCAGCGGTGGTTCTCGACGGCGCGCATGCGGGTCATGTCGAGATGCTGCCAGGGAGCGCTGGTGTCGCCGTACCAGCCGTCGTCGGAGAGGTTGACGAGGACTTGTGCACCGTTGCGGGCGAAGTGGCGGACTTCGTTGCCGAAGATGGATTCGTAACAGATGAAGGCGCCGAAGGTGTGCGACTCCGACGTGCCGAGCGCGCCGGGGGCTCCGGGGCCATCAGCGTGGAAGACGATGCGGCGCGTGCCGCGCTGGAGGTCCTGCAGCTGGTGGGTGAGCTGGTGGGCGAAGAAGAAGAGCGAGCGGTACGGGACGTATTCGCCGAAGGGGACGAGGTGAATTTTGTCGTAGCGACCGGCGACGGAGCCGTCGGGCTGGACGAAGAGCGCGGAGTTGTAGATGCCGGTGGAGTCGATGCCTTCCATGCCGAGGATGAGCGGAGCGTGAGCGGCGTGGGCGAGAGCGGCGGCGGCGGCGAGGGTTTCGGGATCGTTGCTGGCGAACCAGGAAGCGGTTTCGGGCCAGAGGACGACGCCGGGGGGCGGAGTGTTGTCGGAGCAGGTGGGATTCACCCACCCTGTCCGCGATGAGGCCGCGGACAAGGGTGGGGCACCCGGAGTCGTTGAGGGTGGGGCACCGGCTTCGCCCACCCTGTCGCCAGAAGCGGGCGACAAGGGTGGGGCACCCGGGGTGCAGGTGAGCTGCGATTGCTGGATGAGCCAGGCGGCGGAGCCGTTCCAGCGCGTGCCGTGCCAGGCCTGATCGGACTCAACATTATTGTTGGGCTGGAGGAGGACGGCGTAGGCGGAGGTGGGGCTGGGTGGTGGCGCGGACCAGGAGAACGCGAGGACGGCCACGACACCTAAGGCGAACACTCTCGCGGATTCACGCCAAACAGAGATGCGCCTGCGGGGCGTGGCCCACATGGTCCATTTGAACGCGATCCAATTGGGCGCGATGACGGCGTTGGCGGCGACGAGGACGAAGGTGATGCCGTAGACGCCGGTCCAGGGCGCGAGGCGGGTGAGCCAGAGGTTGTTGATCTGGGAGTAGCCGAGCTGGTCCCAGGGGACGGAGGTGATGCGGGCGGCGGCGAGGTCGAGGGCGGTCCAGAGAAACGGCGCGAGGGTGAGCGCCCAGGCGAAGCCGAAACGGCGGCGGAAGACGGCGAGGATGAGTCCGAAGACGCCGAAGTAGAGGCCGAGAACGGCGGAGAAGAGGACGAGAATGGCGGCCGATCCGAGGGGCGGGACGTGGCCGTAGAGGTGCATGGTGCGGTCGATCCAGTAGCAGTTGAGGATGTACCAGAGGAGTCCGCAAAGATAGCCGGTGAGCGCGGCGCGGCGGAGGTAGCGGGGGTGGGCGACGGCGCGGTCATTCAGGAGTGCGAAAAGCAGCGGGACGAGAGCGATCCACGCGAGGAGCGGCTGCCAGGAACGTTGCGGTCCGGCGACAGGGAAGCAGAGATCGAGGAGAACGGCGGAGACGACAGAGCACAGAGCACAGAGCACAGAGCTCGGGCGGCCGGCCACAGCGAGCGGGCTAGTCCTTGCCGAGGAGCTCGTGGAGGTCCTCAGCGAAGCTGATGATGATGACGAGCAGAGAGCCGGCAATGCCGATGAAGAAGAGCCACGTGGCGAGGGACATAGCGTCGTGGGCGAAGGCGTACACAGGGGAATTGTAAATCAGGGGTGAAGCGGCCAGGGGTAAAACGGTTAGGGGTGAGACGGCTAGCGGGTCGCCAGTAGCTGGTGGCCATTCTGACAGCAGAAAAGCGGTTAGCGGGGAGCTCGTTCACAGTAAAGCGTTTAGGCGGTCTGGGATGCGAGAAATGTAATGAATATGAGGGGATGCGCATGCTAGGATGAGGCATCCGGTGAGGGAAATTTGAGGGTGGTTGAGGGGCCATGAGCCAGGGTGTCTCTATTGCCGTGGTGGGATCGGGCTATGTGGGCCTGGTCGCCGCGGCGTGCTTTGCGGAAATTGGGCACCACGTGGTCTGCGTGGACAACGACGAAGCCAAAGTGCAGGCGCTCAAGGAAGGCGGCGTACCGATCCATGAGGAGTATCTGCCGGAGCTGCTGAACCGGCACCGGGCGAACCGGGTGGAGTTCACGACCGACCTGAAGGCGGCGACGAAGGACGCGCAGGCGATCTTTATCGCCGTGGGCACGCCGCAGAGCGACACGGGCAGCGCGGATTTGTCGTACGTGGACGCGGTGGCCAGCGAGATTGCGCGGTCGATCGACGGATATAAGGTGATCGTGGAGAAGAGCACGGTCCCGGTGTACACGAACGAGTGGATCCGGAGAGTGCTGGAGCGGAATGGGGTGCCGCAGGATCTGTTCGACGTGGCGTCGAACCCGGAGTTTCTGCGCGAAGGGACGGCGGTGGCGGATTTTCTGCACGCGGACCGGATCGTGCTGGGCGCGGAGACAGAGAGGGCGGCGACGGTGCTGCGGGCGATTTACGAGCCGCTGACGTCCGGCTCCTATTACAAGGTGCATCATGCGGTGCCGGGGGCGCGGACGCCGGACGATCCTCCGCCGGTGCTGCTGACGACGACCAAGGCGGCGGAAATCATCAAGCACGCGTCGAATGCGTTTCTGGCAACGAAGATTTCGTTCATCAACGTGGTGGCAAATATTTGCGAGGCAGCGGGCGCGGACGTGCAGGACGTGGCGCGGGGCATGGGGATGGACACGCGCATCGGGCCGAAGTTTTTGCGGGCGGGGATTGGGTACGGCGGGTCGTGCTTCCCGAAGGACGTGGCGGCGTTCCGGCACGTGGCCGAGCAAATGAACATCGAGTTTGGGCTGCTGGAAGAAGTGGAGAAGATCAACACGGAGCAGAAGCGGCGGTTCTTCCAGAAGGTGCGTTCGGCGCTATGGACGTTCCGGGGGAAGAAGATTGTGGCGCTGGGGCTGGCGTTCAAGGGCGGAACCGACGATATTCGCGAGTCGCCGGCGCTGGAGATCGTGGAACTGATGCTGCGCGAGGGCGCGGTAGTGCGGGCGTACGATCCGGCGGCAGCGGCGCGGGCGAGCGAGATGATTCCGGCGGGGCCGCAGATGCACTATCTGGATGATCCGTACGAGGCCGCGGAGGGCGCGGATGCGGTGGTGATCCTGAACGACTGGCAGGAGTTCGCGGAGCTGGATCTGGAGCGGCTGCACAGGGCGCTGCGGTATCCGATTGTGGTGGATGGGCGGAACCTGTTCGATCCGGTCGTGATGGCTGCGCACGGGTTCACCTATCTGAGCGTGGGGCGGCCAGGAGCGCATCCGGCCGGGAGCGCGGTGCGAGACCCGCAGCAGGCCGTAGCGCAGCGGTGACGGCAGAGCTCAGAGCACAGAGCACAGAGCACAGAGCCCAGAGCCCAGAGCCCAGAGCCCAGAGCCCAGGAAGAGCGAGTTAGCGAGCCAGCAGGTCAGCGAGTTAGCGAGTTAGCAAGTTAGCGAGTTAGCGGGGCGGGCAGAGCGCAGGGCCGGACGCGTCCGAGAGCATGAGGAGAGTGGAGTGAGTCGGGAATCGCCGAGCATCGATCCGGCATCGGTCAGGCGTGTGCTGATTTACCGGCTGGGAAGCCTGGGCGACACGGTGGTGACGCTGCCGGCGCTGCACGTGATCGAGCGGGCGTTTCCGCAGGCGGAGCGGCGGATGCTGACGAATCTTCCCGTACATGCGAAGGCACCGGCGGCATGGGCGATTCTGGAAGGCTCCGGCCTGGTGCAGGGAACTATGAACTATCCGGTGGGGACGCGGAATCCTCTGCAACTGGCGCGGCTGGCCTGGGAAATCCGGCGGTTCCGGCCGGATGTGCTGGTATATCTGACGCAGCCGCGCACAGGGGATGCGGTGGGGCGGGACCTGCGGTTTTTCCGGCTGTGCGGCATCCGGCGATTCGCCGGGGTGCCCGAAGGGGATTTGGCGAAGAACCGATATGACGCGGGGCGCGGATTGTGGGAGCAGGAGGCGAAGCGGCTACTGCGCTGCGTGAAGCCGCTGGGCGATGCCGACGCGGACGATCCGCACAACTGGGATTTGCGGCTGACCGAGAAGGAACTGGAACGGGCGCGGGCAGCTCTGGCTCCGCTGGGCGGAGGGCCCTTTGTGGCCTGCGGGCCAGGAACCAAGATGCAATCGAAGGACTGGGGCCGGGAGAACTGGCGGGAGCTGCTGCGGCGGCTGAGCGAGCAGATGAGCGACCGGGCGCTGGTGCTGGTGGGTGCGCAGGGGGATTTCGCGGTGAGCGAATACGCCGGCGCCGGGTGGCGCGGGGTGACGGTGAATCTGTGCGGCGAGCTGACACCGCGCGAGACAGCAGCGGTGTTGCGGAACGCAGAGTTGTTTCTAGGGTCCGGACAGCGGGCCGATGCATCTGGCGGCGGCCTATGGAGTGCCTTGCGCGATCGCGTTTGCCGCGCTCGATAAGCCGGGGGTTTGGTTTCCCACGGGCGACCAGCACCGGGCCATCTACCATGCGGTGGAGTGCGCGCAATGCTTTCTGACGGAATGCGTGGTGCAAAAGAAGAAGTGCCTGACCTCGATCAGCGTGGAGGAGATGCTGGCGGCGGCGATGGCGGCGGTCAGGGGTGAGGCGGTTAGGGATAATACGGTTAGTGGCGAGACGGTGAGCGCGGCAGGGGCGGGCAAGCTGTCGTGAAGCGGGTGTAAGGGCCGGGGGCGGAGAGCATGTATATCGTAACGGGCGGGGCGGGATTTATCGGCAGCAACCTGGTGCATGCGCTGAACGAGTGCGGGATCACCGACATTCTGGTGGTGGACCATCTGGGCGAGCCGCAGAAACTGGTGAACCTGCACGGGGCGCGCTTTACGGATTACATGGAGAAGCAGGAATTCCGGCGGGCGCTGCGCGAGAAGGCGCTGGGCGCGAGGAAGGTGGAGGCTGTTTTCCACCAGGGCGCGTGCTCGAACACGCTGGTGGACGACGGCGCGTACATGATGGACAACAACTACACCTGCTCGAAAGAAGTGCTGGAGTATGCGCAGGAGCAGGGGGCGCCGCTGGTGTATGCGTCGACGGCGGCGGTGTACGGGCTGAGCGGGCCGGGACACTTTGCTCCCACCCTGGAAAATGAGAAGCCGCTGAACGTGTATGGCTTCTCGAAGCTGGCGTTCGACCATTACGTGCGGCACCGGATGGCGGAGGGATCGCTGAACGGGACGGTGGTGGGGCTGCGGTATTTCAACGTGTACGGGCCGAGGGAAGGGCACAAAGGACGGATGGCGTCGGTGATCCATCACTTCTCGAAGCAAATCCAGGAGAGCGGGCGGGTGCGGCTGTTCGAGGGCACGGGCGGCTATGGGAACGGGGAGCAGCGGCGGGATTTTGTGTACGTGCGGGATCTGGCGATGCTGAATTTGTTTTTCGCGCAGGCGGGGCCGTACGCGCCGAAGCAGGGCGAGAAGCCCAGGACATGGCAGGCGGTGGTGAATGCGGGATCGGGACGGGCGCGCACGTTCAACGACGTGGTGCGGGCGCTGACGGAGGTGCACGGTGAGGCGAAGGTCGAATACATCCCGTTTCCAGCGGACCTGCACGCGCGGTACCAGCACTTTACCGAAGCGGACCTGACGGGACTGCGGCAGACGGGATGCGATTACGCGTTTACGTCGCTGGAGGACGGGGTGCGCGAGACGTTTGCGGAGAGCGCGGCGGTTGCGGTGTAGGGAGCTACGGTGTCCCGCCGAAGGGTACCCGATGTCTCAAAACAGCACAGGGGCTGAAGCCCCTTTCTTTTTGGCTCCTGACGGCACGACTGAAGTCGTGCCCTGATACAAAGCCCCTGGTCCCGACGGATTGCTCCGCAAGCAGTGAAGTCGTGCCCTGATACCAAGCCCCCGGTCCCGACGGATTGCTCCGCAAGCTGTGAAGCCGTGCCCTGATACGAGGCGCAGGGGCTGAAGCCCGAAATCCCTCGGCGCGTCAACGGCACGACTAAAAGTCGTGCCCTGATACAAAGCCCCTGCTCCCGACGGATTGCTCCGCAAGCTGTGAAGTCGTGCCTGATACAAGGCGCAGGGGCTGAAGTCCTGGTAATCGCTGCGGAGCTGGGTGTCGTGCTTTCCCACCTCTGCCAAAACCGGGCAGAAGTGGGGCACCCGAGAGTCGTGCCCTGATACGAGGCGCAGGGGCTGAAGGCCTGGTAATCGCTGCGGAGCTGGGTGTCGTGCTTTCCCACTTCTGCCAAAACCGGGCAGAAGTGGGGCACCCGAGAGTCGTGCCCTGATACAAAGCGCAGGGGCTGAAGCCGGTAATCTTTGCGGAGCTGGGTGTCGTGCTTTCCCGCTTCTGCCACAACCGGGCAGAAGTGGGGCACCCGAATCCCGCGCCAGCTTAGGTGGTGAGGCGGACGAGCTGTTCGGCTTCGATGCGGGGGCCGAGGATGGAGACCTTCGGCACCTGGCCGCGCGCCATGGCGACCTCGTCGCACTTGTAGAGGCGCGGGCAGTTCTGGCAATCCTTGAAAATTTTGTCGGGCAGGGCGGCGCGTTCCTCGACCTCGCGGAATCCGTAGCGGAAGAAGAAGTCGGGGATGCGGGTGAAGAGGCAGACGCAGCCGATGCCGTGCTGCTCGGCTTCCGCGAGGAGGGCCTGGAGCAGCTCGCCGCCGACGCCGTGGCTTTTCGCTTCCGGCTTGACCACGATGGAGCGGACCTCAGCCAGATGCGGGCCGTAGAGGTGCAGCGCGCCGCAGCCCAGGAAGATACCGCCTTCGGATTCGGCGACGGTGAAGTCGCGGACGTTCTCGCAGATTTCGGCGAAGGGACGGCGGAGGAGCGTGCCGTCGAAGGAGAGACTGTTGACCAGCTCGTAGATGTTGGTGGCGTCCTGGAGACGCGCCTTACGCACGCGCATCGGGCGGCCTCCGGCTCGGGGGTGAGGCCGTAGCGCGCGGCCAGCGGCTGAACACGAGCCTGGGCATCGGCGAGCGCTTCGCGGACGCGGTGGCGCGCGGTGCCGCCGAGAACGTCGTGGCAGTCGAGCGTGGCCTGGAGCGAGATGGCCGCGAAGAAATCCTCGTCGAACTCCTCGCCGAACTGGCGCAGCTCGTAGAGCGTGAGATCGTCGAGCTCGCAACCTTTGTCGAGGCAGTAGCGAACGACGTTGCCGATCTTCTCGTGCGCGGTGCGGAAGGGCACGCCCTTGTGGACGAGGTAGGTGGCGGCGGCCATGGCGTTGAGGAAGCCGGTCTGCGTGGCGGCGAGCATGCGGTCGTGGCGGAAATGGAGCGCGCGGGTGAAGGGCGCGAGCAGCGGGAGAAGCCGGAGAGCGTGTCGGCCACTGCGAAGACGGGCTCCTGGGTTTCCTGCATGTCTTTGTTGTAGGCGAGGGGCAGGCCCTTGAGGAGCGTGGCGAGCGTGGTGGCGGCGCCGAGGAGGCGTCCGCTTTTGCCGCGCAGCAGCTCGGTGAGGTCGGGATTCTTCTTCTGCGGCATGGCGCTGGAGCCGGTGGAGAATTCCTCGGGCAGATCGAGGAAGCCGAATTCCGCGGTGGAGTAGAGGGTGATCTCTTCGGCGAAGCGGCGAGAGTGAAGGCCGAGCGTGGAGGCGGCCTGGAGCGAATTCGAGAGCGAAGTCGCGGTCGCTGGTCGCGTCCATGGAATTGGCGGTGGGCGCGGTGAAGCCGAGCTCGCGGGCGGCGATGGTGCGATCGAGGGCGAGCGTAGCGCCGGCAACCGCTCCCGAACCGAGCGGGCAAAAATTGAGGCGGGCGCGGCAGTCGTCGAAGCGGGAGATGTCGCGGAGGATCATCTCGACGTAAGCCAGCAGCCAGTGGGCGACGAGGACCGGCTCGGCGCGCTGGAGATGGGTGTAGGCGGGCATCGCGGAGTTGTCGACTTCGTCGGCCAGCTCGAGAGCGCGATGGCCCACGCGGCGAGCTGCGCGATCGTGGTGTCGATGGCTCGCGGACGAAGAGGCGCAGGTCGGTGGCGATCTGCTCGTTGCGGCTGCGGCCGGTGTGGAGCTTGAGGCCGAGCGGGCCGAGGCTTCGGTGAGTCGCAGCTCGACGAAGTGATGGATGTCTTCGGCCTGGGGGTCGTCGCGGACGAGGTTTGTGTCGCGAGCGAATCGTTCGCCGATGGACGCGAGGGTGCTGACGATCTTGTCGCACTCTTCGGGGGTGAGGATTCCGGCAGCGTGGCGGAGGGCGAGCGCGTGCGCGCGTGCTGGCGGCGAGCTCGGCTGGAGAAGACGCCAGTCAAAACGGATGGAGCGCTGCCACTGGTCGAAAGCGGGATCCGAGCGGCGCGGAAAGCGGCCGGACCACATTTTGGCGGATTGATTTCGCTCATGATTCGCCTTACGTCGTTCGCGCTTCCGGAGCCGCTGTTGAGGCGCGGCATCTCGGAGCCGTGGCTGAGCGTGATGAGGCCGCTCTGGGCGTAGGCGATCAGCTTGGCGCGGGTGTCGGTGATGTCGAGATTGCGCATGGTGAGCTGGCCGATGCGGTCGCGCGGGGAGAAAACGGATTCAGTCTTCTCCATGCTGAGGCGCTCGGGCTGGAAGGTGAGGTTGGGCGACTCGGTGTTGAGGATGGAGTAGTCGTTGCCGCGGCGCAGCTCCAGCGTGACCTCGCCGGTGATGGGTCTGGCGACCCAGCGCTGGGCGGATTCGCGGAGCATGATGGCCTGGGAATCGAACCAGCGGCCCTGATAGAGCAGGCGGCCGAGCTTGCGGCCGTTGTCGCGGTACTGCTCGATGGTGTCCTCGTTGTGAATGCCGGTGATGAGGCGCTCGTAGGCGATGAAGAGCAGCGCCATGCCGGGAGCTTCGTAGATGCCGCGGCTCTTGGCTTCGATGATGCGGTTCTCGATCTGGTCGGACATGCCGAGGCCGTGGCGGCCGCCGATGCGATTGGCTTCGAGCAGCAGCTCGACGGGATCGGCGAACTGCGCGGCCGTTGAGCGCGACGGGGAAGCCTTCTTCGAAGCGGACGGTGACTTCTTCGGGCTTGACTTCGACATCGTCGCGCCAGAAGGCGACGCCCATGATGGGAGCGACGATGCGGATGCTCGTGGAGAGCTGCTCGAGATCTTTGGCTTCGTGGGTTGCGCCCAGGATGTTGGAGTCGGTGGAGTAGGCCTTCTCCGCGGACATCTTGTAGTCGAAGCCGGACTGCTGCATGAAGGCGGACATTTCGGCGCGGCCGCCGAGCTCGTCGATGAAGGCGTGATCGAGCCAGGGCTTGTAGACCTTGAGGTCGGGATTGACCAGCAGGCCGTAGCGGTAGAAGCGCTCGATGTCGTTGCCCTTGAAGGTGGAGCCGTCGCCCCAGATGTCGACGTCGTCTTCCTTCATGGCGGTGACGAGCATGGTGCCGGTGACGGCGCGGCCGATGGGGGTGGTGTTGAAGTAGGTGCACGCCGGCGGTGGAGATGTGGAATGCGCCGGACTGCAGGGCGGCGATGCCTTCGCGGACGAGCGGGCCGCGGCAATCGATGAGGCGGGCTTTTTCCGCGCCGTATTCGAGGGCTTTGCGCGGGATCTCGTCGTAGTCGGACTCGTCGGGCTGGCCGAGGTTGGCCGTGTAGGCGTAGGGGATGGCGCCTTTTTGCTTCATCCAGTGGATCGCGGCGCTGGTGTCGAGGCCGCCGGAGAAAGCGATGCCGACTTTTTCGCCTACGGGCAGTGATTCGAGAATGACGGACATTTCGTGCGGGACCTCGGGAGACAGTGATCAGTTATTAGTTATCAGTGATCAGACCCACCCTGTCGCCAACAGCGGTGACAAGGGTGGGGCACCCAGTCGTGGATTTCTAAAAACTAGCAACTATGCCTTGCTGCCGGCGCCGAGGAGCATGAGGAGCAGAGCTTTTTGCGCGTGCATGCGGTTCTCGGCCTGGTCGAAGACGACGGACTGCGGGCCGTCGAGGACCGCGTCCGTGACTTCAGCGTTGCGGTGCGCGGGCAGGCAGTGCATGAAGACCGCGTTCGGCGAGGCATGCGCCATGAGCGCCTCATTCACCTGATACGGCTTGAAGATGGGAGCGCGCTTGGTGGCCTCGTGCTCCTGGCCCATCGAGGTGCAGACGTCGGTGTAGATAGCGTCAGCGCCTTCGACGGCGGCGATGGAATCGTTGACCAGCGTGACGTGCGAGCCGGTGACGTTGGCGATGGCGCGGGCCTGGGCGACGATGTCGGCTTTGGGCGCGTAGTTGCGCGGCGTGCCGACGGTACAGTGCGCGCCGAGCAGGGCCGCGGTGAGCATGAGCGAGTGGCAGACGTTGTTGCCGTCGCCGACGTAGGTGAAGTTGAATCCGCGGAGATTGCCGAAGCGCTCCTGCAGCGTCATGAAGTCGGCAATGGCCTGGCAGGGATGCTCGAGATCGCTGAGGGCGTTGATGACGGGGACGCTGGCGTACTGGGCCATCTCGGTGATGGTCTCGTGCGCGTAGGTGCGCAGCACGATGACGGAGACCCAGCGCTCGACGTTGCGGGCGATGTCGCCGAGGGACTCGCGCTCACCGAGGGGCGACTGCGTCTGATCGACGAAGACGGCCGCGCCGCCGAGGGTGTTGATGGCCGTCTCAAAGGTGAGGCGGGTGCGCAGGGAAGCCTTCTCAAAGAACATGACCATCTGCTTGGCGTCGAGAGCCCAGCGAAATTGCGGCGGGCTCGCGCTTGACCTGATGAGCGAGTTCGAGAATGGCGTGCAGCTCGCCGGGAGTGAGATCGGCGACGGAGCAGAGGTCGCGTCCGGCGAGAGACTCGCACGGGCTGACGGAGTCGAGTTCCTGAACTAAAACCGGCTTACCTGGCATGGTGGGTTCCTCCCGCTGGGGACGTTGCCGCGAGGGTTGCGGACTGTTCGGTGAAGATCTCGTTGAGGGCGCTGACGGCCGTGTCGACATGATGGCGCTCGAGGATGTAGGGCGGCAGAAAACGCAGGACGGTTTCGCTGGTGCGGTTGATGAGGATGTGGCGGCGCATCATCTCGGCGAGAACGTGCTTCGCCAGGTCGGCGGAGTCGAGCTCGACGGCGAGCATGAGGCCGAGGCCGCGGACTTCGACGATGGCGGAATGATTCTTCGCGAGCTGGTCGAGCTGGCCGCGGAAATATTCGCCGATTTCTGCGACGTGATCGAGGAGGTGGTCGCGCTCGATGGTGTCGATGACGGCGACGGCCACAGCGCAGGCCAGCGGCCCGCCGCCGAAAGTGGTGCCGTGCATGCCTGCGTGGATGGCGCGGGCGGCTTCTTCACTGCAAACGAGAGCGCCGAGGGGGATGCCGCCGGCGAGGGGCTTGGCGAGGGTGACGACGTCGGGCAACACGCCATAGTGCTGGTAGGCGCACCAGCGGCCCGTGCGGCCCATGCCGGACTGGATCTCGTCAGCGATGAGCAGCGCGCCGGTGGAGCGGGTGAGCTCGCGCGCGGCCGTGAGAAATTCGGGCGAGAGCTGGCGGATGCCGCCTTCGCCCTGGAGAACTTCGACGAGGATGGCGCAGACGTCGGTGGAGAATTTCGCTTTCAGGTCGGCGACGTCGTTGAAGCGAACGAATTCGACGCCGGGCATGACGGGTGCGAAGGGCTCGCGGTACTTGTCTTTCCAGGTAGCGGCGACGGCGCCCATGGTGCGGCCGTGGAAGCTGTTTTCGAGGGCGAGGATTTTGGTGCCGAGCGGCGCGCCTTCGCTGCGGCGCAATCCGGCATAGGCGCGGGCGAGCTTGAGGGCGGCTTCGTTGACCTCGGCGCCGGAGTTGGCGAAGAAGACGCGATCGAGGCCGGTTGCTTCGACGAGGCGCAAGGCCAAAGCGGCCTGGCCCTGATGAAAGTAGAGGTTCGAGTATGGATGAGCTTGCGGCTCTGCTCGGCGATGGCGTGTTCGATGGCGGGGTGTGCGTAGCCGAGCGCGTTGACGCCGATTCCGCTGAGCAAATCGAGGTATTGCGTGCCGTCGTCGGTCCGCAGGTAGACACCGGAGCCGGAAGTGAACAGGAGGGGGTTCCTGTCGTAGGTTCCGAGCAGGAGCTTCGATTCAGCGGCTTTGATTTCGTCGAGGGTCATGGTTGTCTCTGTTCACAGGGGCTAAAGCCCGATTTCTTTTTGGCGTCTTTCGGCACCCGTTCGACTCGGTCGCTTGCGCGACCTTCGCTCAGGGCAGGCTCTGCAGTCGTGCCCTGATACAAAGCGCAAAGGCTGAAGCCGCGGTCCCTTCTGGATCTGTTCGGCACCCATTCGACTCGCTCCGCTCGCTCAGGGCAGGCTCTGAAGTCGTGCCCTGATACAGGGCGTCGTCCCTCCGGGACTCGGCAGTGAATTTGCGCTTTCCCAGCGCTGAAGCGCTGGGCTGACCTACGTTGCGCCTCCGGCGCGGATAGCCTCGACAGTCCTGACCCTTGGCGCTTCCTTTGAGAGCCCACCCTGTCGCTGCGCGACAAGGGTGGGGCACCCGGATTTTCTGGGCGCTGCATGCTGGAAGCTGGCGGCTGGAAGCTGATCTCTGTCGTCATGCGACCATGACCTCCGTGCCGTGGGGGATGCGGGCGCTGCAAAGGTCGGGCAGGAGCTCGGCTTCTTTGGCGGGCAGGATGCGGACGCGCTTGACGCCGTTGAGCAGAGCTTCGCGGCAGGCGCTGAGCTTGGGCAGCATGCCGCCCTTGATGACCTGCTGCGCGGTGAGCTCGGGAATTTGATTGAGCGAGAGCCAGCGCATGACGGAGCCGTCGGCGGCGAGGACGCCGGGAACGTCGGTGAGGAAGACCAGGGCGTCGGCCTGGCAGGCGCCGGCGCAGGCAGCGGCCATCTCGTCGGCGTTGATGTTGTAGTACTCGCCGTCGAAGCCGAGGGCGATGGAGGAGATGACGGGCACGGCGCCCATGTGCCAGATGGCTTCGAGCCAGCGGGGATCGGCAGAGGCGATTTCGCCGACGAAGCCGAGGTCGGGCGCGGTTTGCTTTTTGCGGGCGCGGAAGACGAGGCCGTCGCCGCCGGAAAGGCCGACCGCGGGCTGGCCGTGCGCGCCGAGGGCCGCGACGAGGGCTTTGTTCACGCCGCCGCCGAGAACCATGAGCGCGGTGTCGCGCGTTTCTGCGTCGGTGACGCGCAGGCCGGCGACGAACTCGCTCACCTTGCCGAGCTGCTTGAGCGTGCGGGTGAGCTGGACGCCGCCGCCATGGACGACGGCGACCTGATTGCCGTCCTTGGCGAGCACGGCGATGGCCTGGGCGCATTGGTGGAGGAGCTCGGGATTCTCGAGCGTGGCGCCTCCGAGTTTGACGACGAATTTCATGAGAGACCCCGAAGAGAGCGCAGAGCACAGAGCTCAGAGCTCAGGGTTGTTGCGACTTTGGGCTGAGGTGCAGAGTCGCAGGGGCTAAAGCCCGTGTTTCTTAAACTGCCCAATGGCACGACCAAAGTCGTGCCCTGATACAAAGCGCAGGGGCTAAAGCCGAGCTGCCCGAACTGATCGACGGTCCGCGCTCGATCCGGCTGGTTTCTGCGCGGTGGTTCAAAATAGCTGGCTGCAAATGGAGTTCTCATGCCAAACCCTCCGATTCGGGGAAGCCGAGCATGAGGTTGAGGTTCTGGACCGCCTGGCCGGCGGCGCCTTTGAGCAGGTTGTCGAGACACGAGACGATGACGCAGCGGCGGCCGTCGGCGGAGAGCTGGAAGCCGATGTCGCAGTAATTCGTGCGCACGGAGTACTGGATTTGCGGCAGTTGACCCGCGGGGAAGATGCGGACGAGCGGGCTCTCTGCGAAGAACGTGCGGTAGAGAGCTTCGACGTCGGCGGGCTGCTGCGGTTCTTTGAACCAGACGTAGATGGTGGAAAGGATGCCGCGCGGGATGGGCAGCAGATGCGGGGTGAAGACGATCTGATCCGGGGCGAGCGAAAGCTGCTCGAGCAACTCGCCGGTGTGACGGTGACCGAAGACGTTGTACGCGGAGAGATTGTCGGCCGCGTGCATGAAGTGGGTTTTCGCGGTGGGCGCTTTGCCCGCGCCGGAAACGCCGGATTTGGAATCGCAGACGATGCCGCGTGTCGTGTCGATCAGACCGGCCGCGAGGAGCGGCTTGAGCGGGAGGATGACCGAGGTCGCGTAGCAGCCGGGGTTGGCGACGAGCAGGGCGCGGCGGATCGCATCGCGATGCAGCTCGGGCATGCCGTAGACGGCCTGCGTCTGAATGGCCGTAGCGACGGAGGAGCCTTCGTCGGAAAACTTGTAGACGGCGCGGTTGCTGGGGTGCTCGAGACGCCACGCGCCGCTGAGATCGATGACGCGGAGGCCACGGTCGAGCGCCTGGGGGACGAGCTCGCGGGACTGCTCGTGGGGCGTGGCGAGGAAGAGGATCTGGACGCCGCGATTGCGGAGGAGATCCCAGGAGAAGGGCTCGATGGCGAGCGAGCGCGAGCCGTTGTTGTCGAGGAGCTGCGGGTGGACGGCGGTGAGCGGCTCGGCGGCGGAATCGGGACGGCCGAGAAAAACGGGCGGTGTGCCGGACAGCTCCGGATGGCGGAGCAAAAGGCGGGCGAGCTCCATGCCGGCGTAGCCGGTGACGCCGAGGATCGCGACAGGGCTCAGAGCACAGAGCTCAGAGCTCAGAGTTTTTGGAGCAGCGCCCATGTCATCTTTCCGGTCTCTTCTGCGAGACCTTCTGTCTTTGTCATATCGAGGGTTTTGCCGAATCCAAGTTCTTTTGCAATGACCAATTGTGTCTGGAGTTCGAGCACCGACCCGCGAGCCATTCCGACAAATTGGCGAAACTCACCCCTGGATGCCCTGCCATAACCCTCGGCAATGTTGCTAGCCACGGAAACTGCAGCCCGGCGGAGCTGGGAAGTCAGACCAAATCGCTCGTCAGCGGGGAACTGGCCGGTGAGCCGATACACCGCGACAGACAGCTCAATGGCGCGTTGCCAAATTTTGAGTTCACGATATGACTTTCCCATTGGGTTCCACCCATCTTTCTGAGCCCTGTGCTCTGAGCTCGGTGCTCTGAGTTCTGCGGTCATCGGATCATGCGCTCCAGCTTGTCGGAGAGGGCGGTCGCTTTCCTGGTGTCGGGGCAGACGATGAGGATGGTGTCGTCGCCGGCGAGGGTGCCGACCACTTCGCTCCAGGCCTCGTGGTCGATGGCGAGGGCGACGGGCTGCGCGGCGCCGCTGGTGGTGCGCAGGACGAGCTGGTTCTGCGCCTGGCGAACGGCGATGCCGAAACTGTGGAGCACCTGCTCGACGGAAGGCTCGTCGTCTTCGACGTCAGCGTGGTGGCCGTTGCCGTTGGGCAGAGCGTAGCCAGCCGGACCCTTGAAGATGCGGAGCTCGTGGATATCGCGGGAGAGCGTGGCCTGAGTGACCGAGAAGCCACGGCGGGCGAGCTTGCGGCGCAGCTCGTCCTGGCTGGCGATGGACTCGGCCGCGACGAGGTGGCGGATCGTGTTGTGGCGTTCGTGTTTGGACACGGAAGTCTGCACGCAAAAAAGGGCGGCTCTGTGGAAAACAGGGCCGCAACATTCGTATGTATAAAAATACAGGAACGATGTATAAATATGCAAGCAGGGGATTGTCAAGGGTGGAGCGGGTGGGGGACCTGCGAGATTACGGCGGGGTGGTGGCGCTTTCAGACGATGAAGGGAAAAGCGCAGGGGCTAAAGCCCGGATTTTTCAGGGGCGGTGAACGGCACGACTGAAGTCGTGCCCTGATACAAAGCGCAGGGGCTGAAGCCGGGAAGTGATCAGTAGTCAGGGATCAGGGATCAGGCCCACCCTGTCCGCGATGAAGCCGCGGACAAGGGTGGGGCACCCGGGGTGTGGGGCACCCGGGGTGTGGGTCGCGCGAGCGGTGTCATTCGGGAAATGACGTGGGCCATAAAGAAAATTTGTGGGGCGCAGAAGTGAATTCCGCTTTCGGTGGAGAGAGAAAGGCCGTTATAGTTGGATATGGGAACAGGAAAAGTTGCACGACCGGCCGTGTCGACCGGCGGCACCCGCCCCACTCTCGTTGATCCGCGCTTCGATCACGAATCGTGCGGCGTGGGCTTTGTGGCCACGCTGGATAACGAGCCTACCCATGACATTCTGACGAAGGCGCTGACGGCGCTGGGGCGGCTGGCGCATCGCGGCGCGGTGGCCGCGGACGGCAAGTCGAGCGACGGCATCGGCATTCATACGGCGATTCCGCGGGAGCTGCTGCTGGAGACGGCGGGGATTGCGCTGAGCCACGCGAGCCCGCTGGCGGTGGGCATGGTGTTTTTGCCGGAGGACGCGAAGGCGGCCGCGGCGGCGGTGCGCGAGCTGGAGCGCGCGGTAGCGGCGCAGAAATTCGCGATTCTGGGATGGCGCGCGGTGCCGACGCGGCCGGAGCTTCTGGGCGAGATCGCGCTGGGGACGATGCCGGTGATCCGGCAACTGCTGCTGACGGATGCGGCGCTGAGCCATTCCGATTACGTGGACCGCGACCGGCGGCTTTATCTGGCGCGGAAGCAGTTTGAGCGCAGCGGGGCGGAGGGTTACGTGTGCTCGCTGTCTTCTTCGTCGATCATTTACAAGGCGATGTGCGATGCGCGGCTGCTGCCGGAGTTCTATCCGGACCTGGCGGATGAGCGATTCAGGACGCCGTTTGCGCTGTTCCACCAGCGGTACGCGACGAATGTGGCGCCGTCGTGGGATCGGGCGCAGCCATTCCGGATCCTGGGGCACAACGGCGAGATCAACACCATCTGGGGGAATCGGGCGCGCATGAACGCGCGCGGGGCGACGCTGCCGGATGAGCTGCGGCCGATCTACACGCCGAGCGGATCGGATTCGACGAGCCTGGACGAAGTGATTGAGCTGCTGACGCGCAATGGGCGGACGGTGGCGGAGAGCGTGCGGATGGTGATGCCGCCGGCGAACGCGGGGAATTCGGCCTTCCTGGCGTATCACGGGGACTGCATTGAGCCGTGGGATGGGCCGGCGGCGATTTCGTTCACGGACGGGCACCTGATTGGGGCGGCGCTGGACCGCAATGGGCTGCGGCCGTGCCGGTTCTTTGTGACGGAAGACAATCTGATCGTCGCGGGATCGGAAGCGGGGCTGGTGGATCTGGATCCGGAGCGGATCGTACACAGCGGACGGCTGGGACCGGGGCAGATGCTGCTGGCGGATCTGGAGCGGCACGTTTTCTACGAGGACGACGAGCTGCAGGCGCTGTTCGACCGCTCGGCGCCGGAGTATGAGGCGCTGCTGGAGAACGCGACGATTGAGGCGAGCGCGCCGACGCCGGGGCTGGATGCGGCGGAGCTGAACCGGCTGCATCTGGGCTTCGGGTACACGAAAGAAGACGTGAACATGATCCTGAAGCCGATGGCGACGGAGGGGAAAGACGCCATCTGGTCGATGGGCGACGACACGCCGATTGCGCCGCTGGCGAGGACGCCGCGGCCGGTGTACGCGTTCTTCCGGCAGCGATTTGCGCAGGTGACGAATCCGCCGATTGACGCGCTGCGAGAGTCGTGCGTGATCCAGCTGCACACGCGGCTGGGGCCGTGGCCGCACATTCTGAACCGGCGGGAGCGGCTGCCGGGATTGTCGCTGCAGTCGCCGTTTTTGTCGCTGGCGCAGATGGAGTCGCTGCACAGCCGCCGATACGAGCTGGCAGGCGATCTGCCGCTGGCGGTGCTGGACTGCGTGTTCGCGCCGGGCTGCAATCTGGTGACGGCGATTGACGATCTGGGCGATAAGGCCGTGGAGCTGGTGCGCGGCGGGGCGGCGGTGCTGCTGCTGACGGATCGCGGCTGCAGCGAGAATGCGATTCCGATTCCGATGGCGCTGGCGACGGGCGCGGTGCATCATGCGCTGATCCGCGCGGGCGAGCGCGTGCGCGTGGGGCTGGCGGTGGAAGCGGCGGACTGCCGCGATCTGCATCACGCGGCGATGCTGCTGGGACTGGGCGCGGGCGCGGTGTGTCCGTGGCTGGCGCTGGAGACGGCGCGGGGGATGCATCCGGAGCAAGGCGAAGAGAATCTGCTGCACGCGTTCGACCTGGGGCTGGCGAAGATCATGTCGAAGATGGGGATCTCCGTGGTGGACAGCTATCGCGGGGCGCATTTGTTCGACTGCCTGGGGTTGAGCCAGGAAGTGGTGGACCGCTGCTTTGAGGAAATGCCTGCGCCGATTGGGGGCATTGGGTTCCACGAGCTGGAAACGACGGTGCGCGGGCTGTGGCTGGGACAGCAGAGCAGCGAGCCTTCCGGCGAAAGCGCCGAGCCCGGTGACGGCGGGCCGCTGGTGGCGGTGACGACAGCCGCGAAGGAGCTGCCGGATTACGGATGGGTGCGCTTCCGCAAGGCGGACAAGGCGGAGCCACACGGATGGCAACCGCAGACGGTGCGGTTGCTGCAGACGATTACGGGAGCGACGAAGGCGGGCGCGGCGGCAGCGGCTGACAAGACAGCGGCCTGGCTGGCTTTCACCACGCAGGCGACGGAAAAAGAGCCGACGGTGCTGCGCGATTTGCTGGAGGTGCGTCCAGCGGCTGCGCCGTTGCCGGCGGAGCAGGTGGAACCGGCAGAGAACGTGTACCGGCGGTTTATCGCGAGCGCGATGTCGCTGGGATCGCTGAGCCCGGAAGCGCACCAGACGATTACCGCGGGCATGAACATGCTGGGCGCGCGATCGAATACCGGGGAGGGCGGCGAAGATCCCGCGGTGTACCAGCCGGGCGTGGAGCTGCCGCTGGTGGGGACGAAGGTGCCGTCGCATCTGCTGAACAACAAGGTGAAGCAGGTGGCATCGGCGCGGTTCGGCGTGACGGCGCAGTACCTGATGCACGCGGAAGAGCTGGAGATCAAGATCGCGCAGGGCTCGAAGCCGGGCGAAGGCGGACAACTGCCGGGGCACAAGGTGACGGAGCTGATCGCGCGGCTGCGGCATGCGCAGCCGGGGATTCAACTGATCAGCCCGCCGCCGCACCACGATATTTACTCCATCGAAGATTTGGCGCAGCTGATTCACGACCTGCGGCGGATCAATCCGAAAGCAGCGATCGGGGTGAAGCTGGTTTCAGAGTGCGGCGTGGGCACGGTGGCCGCGGGCGTGGCGAAGGCGTATGCGGACTACATCGTGATCGCCGGGCACAATGGCGGAACGGGCGCGTCGCCGCTGTCGAGCATCAAGTACGCGGGGAATCCGTGGGAGCTGGGGCTGGCGGAGGCGCAGCAGGTGCTGATCCGGAACGGGCTGCGCGGGCGCGTGCGGCTGCGCTGCGACGGCGGGCTGCGGACGGCGCGGGACATCGTGATCGCGGCGCTGCTGGGTGCGGACGAATATGCGTTTGGCACGGCGACGCTGGTGGCGCTGGGCTGCGACATGGCGCGGCAATGCCACTTGAATACGTGTCCCACGGGAATTGCGACGCAGAAGCCGGAGCTGCGGGCGAAGTTTCGCGGCAAGCCGGAGCATCTGGCGCTGTTCTTTGAAGGGCTGGCGCAGGAGATTCGTCTGGCTCTGGCGGAACTGGGCCTGCCGTCGCTGAACGCGGCGATTGGACGGACGGATTTGCTGGAGCAGGCGCGGTTCGACGGGTCTCTGGATTTGCGAGCGATGCTGGCGGCGCCGTCGGATGGCGGCAAAACGGGTGAGCGGCACTGGCAGGGCAAGCGGAATCTGCGGCCGGAGGATCACGCGCCAATTGACGACGCGTGGGTGGACGAGGCGGTGGCGGCGTATCAGGCGGGCGAGCCGTTTCTGGTGGATTCGCTGATTGCGAATGAGGATCGGACGTTTGGCGCGCGGCTGGCGGGCGAGCTGGCGATGCTGCAGTCGGCGGGAATTTTTGCGCGCGCGCCGCTGACGTTCCGGCTAACCGGCGAAGCGGGGCAGTCGTTTGGCGCGTTTGCCGTGCCGGGCATGCAACTGGTGCTGAAAGGGCTGGCGAACGATTTTGTGGGCAAGAGCCTGTCGGGCGGAGAGATTATCCTGCGCGGGCAGGGACGCGCGGCTCTGCAATCGGAGCTGCACACGATCCTTGGCAACGTGGCGCTGTACGGAGCGACCAGCGGCGCGTTGTTTGCGGCGGGCTGCGCGGGCGAACGCTTCGCGGTGCGGAACTCCGGCGCGCTGGCGGTGGTGGAAGGCGTGGGCGATCACGGCTGCGAGTACATGACCGGCGGGCTGGTAGCGGTGCTGGGCGCGACGGGGACGAATTTCGGCGCGGGCATGACCGGTGGCGAGGCGTGGGTGTTCGACGAGACGGGACGGTTCCTGGGCGAGAAGCGGTATCACGCCGATTATTTGGAGGCGACGCGCTGGGCGGATCTGGATGAGGAGTCGCGGGAGCGGCTGCTGGGCCTGGTGAACCTGCACGGCGAGAAGACGGCGAGCACGCGAGCGTACTGGCTGCTGTCGAAGTGGGAAGAGCTGGCGCCGCGGTTTGTGCGGCTGGCGCCGAGAAGCTAGTGGTCAGTTGTCAGTGATCAGTGATCAGGGGTGAGCTGCCAGCTGCCAGCAGCCAGCGGCCAGCGAAGAACTAGTTACCAAAGAGAGGGCGGCTCCGAGTCCGGGAGCAGGTGTATTCTTTGGTAAACCTGTGACAGTCGAAAAGCCAGCGATCAGAGCGCAGAGCGCAGAGCTCAGCACAGCGATCACGACAGGGATCAGAGCGCAGAGCTCAGAGCTCGGCACAGCGATCACGACAGCGATCAGAGCACAGAGCGCAGAGCTCAGGGCAGCGATCAGAGCGCAGGGCGCAGAGCTCCGCACAGCGATCAGAGATCAGGGATCAGAGATGAGAGGAGCCTGCCGGCGTGGTGCGCTTTCGACCGCGCTGGTGGGGCTGGTTGCGCTCGCGCTGCTCGGGGGTGCGGGCACTTTTCGGCGCACGCCAGCCATGACTACGTCTACGTGTGGATGCGGGAGCTGTATCTGCGGGACCGCGTGGCTCCGGTGAACGAGCGCGTGGCGCGGGTGGTGAACGGCGACCGGCTGGAAGTGCTGGACCGCGAGGGACGATTCCTGCAGGTGAAGACGAGCGCGGGCAAGGTGGGCTGGGTCGAGGAGCACGAAGTGCTCGACCAGGCCACCTACGACAAGTTCCGGCAGCTCGCGCAGGACAGCGCGCACTGGCCGGTGCTGTCGAAGGGGATTTTGCGGGAGACTTATTGGCTGCGCGATGCTCCGGGGCGGGAGTCGGACCGCTTCTATCTGGTGCACGCCAATACGAAGCTGGAATTGCTGGAGCGGGTGTCGGTGCCGCGCCCGGAGGCGACGCCGTTGTTGCCGAACAAAAACGGGGCGCCGGCGGCTCCTGTGTACGAGGATTTTTGGCTGGCGCGCGATCCGGAGGGGCAAGTGGGCTGGGTGCGCGGCGGCGCGCTGGATGAGGACGTGCCCACCGACGTGGCTGTGCTGGTGCCGAACGAGAAAGTGGTGGCGGCGTACGTGATCCGGAGGGTGAGCGATCCGGAGGCGGGCAAGCCAAACGGGGAGGTTCCCGAGTATGTGGCGGCGTTGACGCCGTGGAAGGCGGGACTACCGTACGACTTCGATCAGATTCGCGTGTTTACCTGGAATGTGAAGCGGCACCGGTACGAAACCGCGTACCTGGAGCACGATCTGGAAGGCTATTTGCCGGTGAAGGTCGGGCAGGAGACGTTCGGGAGGGAGACCGATCCGGTCTTCTCGTTTGAGGTGGCGACGGGCGACTCGGCGCGGATCGATGAGAAGACGGGGCGCGCGGAGGCGGGGACGCGGGCAACGGAGAGCTTCCGGATGCAAGGCGTGATCGTGCGGAAGGTGGGCGGGCCGGAGCCGGGAAAAAAGATTGGCGGCGCGGGAAAACGGCGTATTCGGCGGGGGAGATAGCGGATACTGGCGGGGGCCGACTTTGGCGCCCGGCGGGGCACAGGGAGTGGATGGTTTGAAAAGGCGTCCCTCAGCGGCTAAAGCCGGTTTGGTTTTGTAGCCATTACGGCACGACTGAAGTCGTGCCCTGATACAAAGCACAGGGGCTGAAGCCGGGTAAGCGTTTTGGAGAGGTGTCATGGCCTTCCACATCTGCCAAAACCGGGCAGATGTGGGGCACCCAGGCCCCATCAGGTGCCCGGCGGCGTGTTGCACAAATGGTTCATAACTCGTATGGTGGTTAGCACGGCAGCGTAGTTGAGGAGCCCCGGAGAGCAGAACTCGTTCGGCGGATCTCATTCTAAACTCGCAGTTTCACCGTTAAATGCAAGATGGCAAAGGAGATCGGCACATGGATAGCAAGCCGGCGCAGAATATTCAGGACACATTCCTGAACACGGTCCGGAAAGACAAAACCCCCATCACGATCTATCTGGTGAGCGGAGTGAAGCTTACCGGGAAGATTCGTTCTTTCGATAAATACTCCGTGCTGCTGGAAAACAACAGCCAGGAGCAGCTGATTTTCAAACACGCCATCTCGACGGTGGTGAGCACGCGGGCGGTGCTGCACGGCGAACATCGGCCGCCGCATGCGGCCCAGGCCGGCCCCGTATCGGTGGGGCATGGAGAGGCGCCGCAGGAGGCGTCCGGCTCGTAGGCGAGCGCCGGCGGCTGCTGGGCGATGCCGGCAGGTATGGTTGCGGAACGGGCGCTGCTGGTCACGGTGACCTTCGGCTCTGAGAGGAGAGCTGTGCCTCGAGGGGCGGCGCAGGCGCGCGAGGCTGCGGGCGGCGCGGTGCGGAAATCGGCGAGCGCGGCAAGGCAATCTTTCCAGGACGAAGAAGACTCGCGGCGCGAAGAGTTCCGGGAGCTGGTGACCAGCGCCGGCGCGACGGTTGCGGCGGAACTGGAACAGCGGCGGCCCAGGGCCGATCCCGCCACGCTGGTAGGCAGCGGCAAAGTGGAAGAGATCGCGGGGACGGCGGCTTCCGCGCAGGCGGATGTGGCGATCTTCGACCACGATTTGAGCCCGACGCAACTGCGGAACCTGGACGACGCGCTGCCGTGCCGGGTGATCGACCGAACGCAACTCATTCTGGACATTTTTGCGCGGCACGCGCGAACGCGGGAGGGCCAGCTGCAGGTGGAGCTGGCGCAGCTGGAGTACATGCTGCCACGGCTGACCGGGCGCGGGAAGGCTATGTCGCAACTGGGCGGCGGGATTGGCACGAGAGGCCCGGGTGAAACACAACTGGAAACCGATCGGCGGCGGATTCAGCGGCGCGTGCAGCAATTGCGCGGAGAACTGGAGGCGGTGCGGCGCATCCGGGCGCAGCAGCGGCAGCGGAGAGAATCGGTCCCGGTGCCGACGGTGGCGCTGGTGGGTTACACGAACGCGGGGAAGAGCACGCTGTTCAACGCGCTGACGGAATTGCGCGGGCAGACGCGGGCGACGCCGGTGTTGGAGTCGGCGCGGATGTTCGCGACGCTCGATCCGAAGCTGAGCGGGATTGTGCTGCCGAGCCGGCGCAAGGTGCTGCTGTCGGACACGGTGGGATTCATTCGCGATTTGCCGCATACGCTGGTGACGTCATTCCGAGCGACGCTCGAAGAAGTGCGCAAGGCGGAGGTGCTGGTGCATGTGCGGGACGCCGGGAGCGCGATGCGCGACGAGCACAAGGCGGAAGTGGAGAAGGTGCTGGGGGAACTGGAGGTGCTGGATAAGCCGCGGATCGAAGTGCTGAACAAGGTGGATCTGCTGGGCGAGGAAGAGCGCGAGGCGCTGAGCGCCGATCCGCGGGTGGTGGCGATTTCGGCGCGGGAGCATGTGGGGCTGGAGGGGCTGCTGGAGCGGATCGATGCGGAGCTGGTGCAGGATCCGATTCTGGAGCAGCGGCTGCGGATTCCGCAGTCGGAGGGCGATGCGCTGGCGGCGCTGGAAGCGGGCGCGGTGATTCACGATCGGACGTATGAGGGGAATCTGGTGTCGATGACGGTGGCGGGTCCGGCTTCGCTGCTGGGGCGGTATCGGAGGTTTCGGGAGAAGGGGTGATGGGGGGGCGAATCTTTAGGCGGATCGTGGGTTTGCAAGGAGCCCGCAGGGGCTAAAGCCCGGACTCATTTGTGGCGTTTTACGGCACGACTGAAGTCGTGCCCTGATACAAAGCACAGGGGCTAAAGCCGGGAAGTGGGTCTGGGCGGAGTGTCGTGTGTTCCGACTGAAACCGGGCGGGATCGGGCACCGGCCTCAGTGTGGCGCGGGTTGTGGCGCCTGCTGGTTATCAAGTTGCTCCAGTCGCTGAATGTCTCGCCTGATCCGGATGGCGGAGCTTAATGATTGCAGCGACCGCAATGCAAGCGGTGAATTCGGTCCAATGCGCTACGTGGTACGGATCGCCGTGCCGCAAGCGGCCCAGGATGCAAAGCTCTATCCCGAGCAGCAGCGAAAACCCTGCGAGACTTTTGATCGAGACGCGGAGCCTCGAAGCGATACCAGCCCTGCTGAGGTCCTCAGAGAAGAATCGCTTCAGGCTGAACATGGCCACGATTTTAGCGCGGATTGCCGGAGCTGTTTGCTCGCTCGAGAGCATTTGGGCAGTGCGGAAGTTTTGGGGGGCATACAGGCAGAAAAGCAACCGCAGATCCCTCGCTGCGCCTGCCCATCGCGGCGCGAGCGCCGCGACGGGTCCCACGGCGCGCAGCTCGGGATGACAGTTTGAGTGAGTGAGTGATGATTGATTGGCTGCGGCTGAAAAATGGGGCGGAAATAGAACGAGCCAGGCGACAGAGTGGTGGGAACTCCGGTCGTCCGGCTCGCCGACCCTGAACCGGGTCGAGGTGGTAATTTCATTGTACGCTGCGGACCTCGCCGGTCAAGCCCCAGGGGCAGACGCCGTTTTGATTGCATCGCAAGAAGGCAGCGAAAGGCGGGTAGCTAATGGCCGGGCAGCTGAAGAGCAGGCAGCTAAAGGCCGGGTAGCTAAAGAGCGGTCAGCTAAAGGCCGGGCAGCTAAAAAGCGGGCAGTTCCAGACCGGTCCGCTCAGGATCCGATTGGGGGCGGGAAATCCACCGAAAATGGCGAAAAATGGGTCGGGGGTGGGGTGCGTCTACAGGTATCCTTGATGTTTGACACGGATTTTCGCAGTCTGTTAGAACCAAATGTTCCGGTGGAAAGCCTTTCTATATAGCTCCTAAACTGTTCCCGAAAACCACGGTGGTCACCCCCAATGGATGTATTGCTGCATCAGATCGGCGATCTTGTGCTCGGTTCCATACCGACGCTGATCCTGTTTATTGTGTTGCTTTTGGCGTATCGGTTCATCCTGTACGGACGGCTGATGGAGGTGCGGGAAGAGCGGCGTGCGCGGACCGCCGGAGCGGTGGAGCAATCGCGGCTGGCGATGGCGCAGGCGGATTTGCGGTCGCAGGAGTACGAAGCGCGGCTGCGGGCGGCGCGGGCTGACCTGATGCGCCGGCGGGAACAGCGGATCCAGCAGTGGAACGCGGAGCGGGAGCGGTCGCTGGCGACGGCGCGGGTAGCGGCGCAGGAAAAGACGCGGGCAGCGCAACTGGCGGTTGAGGCGCAGACGGCCGAGGCGCGGCGGCAGATTGAGGCGACGGCTCCGGAACTGGCCACACGAGTGCTGGCGGCGGTGCTGCCAGCCCCGGCAGCGGAGTCGGCGCAGTGAAGAGAATCCTTTCCATTCTGGCAACGATTTTTGTGGTGGGGCTGATGGCGGTCACGCCGGCGCGGCTGTGCGCACAGGCGGCGAACCCGCAAGCTGCCCCGTCGGGCCTGGCCAAGGCCGATCACATGGACGCGGACTCTCCCGATTTCCAGTACACGCACTCGGCAGTGGTGCAGTCGATTGCGCGGCACATGCACGTGAGCACGGACGTGGCGGCGTGGATCTTTGAGGGATTCAATTCCGGCGTCATCGTGCTGACGATTGTTTGGCTGCTGTGGAAGGCGCTGCCGAAGCTGTTCCGGTCGCGGTCGGAGCGGCTGGCGAAGCAACTGGAAGAAGCGCGGCGGGCCACGCAGGAAGCGAATCGGCTGATGGCGGAGGTGGAAGCGCGGCTGAGCCGGCTGGACTCCGAGGTTGAGGCGATGCGCGCGACGATGGAGCGCGATTCGGCGGACGAGGAGAAGCGGATCCTGGCGGCGATGGAAGCGGAGCGGCAGCGCATTATCGCGTCGGCGGAGCAGGAAATTGCGGCGGCGCAGGCCGGAGCGCAGCGGGATCTGAAGAAATTTGCGGCGGACCTGGCGATCGATAACGCGATGCGGCGGATTCAACTGTCGGCGGAGACGGATCGCGCGCTGGTGAAGGAATTTGGAGAAGGCATGGGCGGGAAACGGTCGGGAGGGGCGGCGTAGATGGCCAGTTACGTGTCGCAGTACGCCCGGGCGCTGGCCGACGTGATCTTCGAGGCGCATCTGAATCCGAAAGAGGCGCAGCGGCAACTGGGCGACTTTGCCGCGGCGTGGCACGAGAGCCGCGAGCTGCGGGAGTTCCTGCTGGATCCATCGTTTGCGGTGGAGCAGAAGGTCGCGGTGCTGGACAAGATGAACGCGACGCTGGGGATGGAGCAGCAGGTGCGGAACTTTGTTGCGGTGCTGATCCGGAACGGGCGGATGGGCGGGTTCGGCGAGGTGGTGGCGGAGTTTGGGCGGGAATTGAACCGCCGGCTGGGCATCCAGGAAGCGAAGGTGACCAGTGCGCGGCCGCTGGAAGACAGCGAGCGGCGGGAGCTGGAAGCGGAGATTGCGCGGCTGACCGGGAACAAGGTGGAAGCGCAGTATGCCGTGGATAAGAGCCTGATCGGCGGAGTGGTGGTGCAGGCCGGGAGCACGGTGTATGACGGTTCCGTGCGCGGGCGGCTGGACCGGCTGAGACAGGAACTGACCGCAAGCTAAGAAGCGGTTAGGTAAAAAGCGGTTAGGTAAGAAACGGTTAGGAAAGAAACGGCTAGCTAAAGACGGGACAGCAGGGAAGAAAAAGGGCATGGCGCAAATTAAGGCAGACGAGATCACGCAGCTCCTGAAGGAGCAAATTGAAAATTACGACGCGAAGATGCGCGTCGATGAAGTGGGCACCGTCATCTCCCTGGGCGACGGAATCGCCCGCCTGCACGGCCTGGATAAGGTCATGGCCGGCGAGATGCTGAAGTTTCCGCATGGCATCGCGGGCCTGGCGATGAACCTGGAAGAAGATCAGGTGGGCTGCGTGCTGCTGGGCGACTACACCGGATCCGCGAAGGCGACCAGGTCAAGCGCACCGGCAAGATTCATGAGCGTGCCGGTGGGCGACGCGATGATTGGGCGCGTGGTGAACGCGCTGGGCCAGCCGATTGACGATAAGGGGCCGATGGCGACGACGGAGATGCTGCCGGTGGAGCGGCATCGCGCCGGGCGTGATCGCGCGGCAGCCGGTGCGCGAGCCGATGATGACGGGGCTGAAGGCCATCGACTCCATGATCCCGATCGGGCGCGGACAGCGCGAGCTGATTATCGGCGACCGGCAGACCGGCAAGACGGCGGTGGTGCTGGACACCATCATCAACAACGAGAAAAACGACCTGATCTGCATTTACTGCGCGATCGGGCAAAAGCGCTCGTCGATTGCGCAGGTGGTGCAGACGCTGGACAGAGTACGGCGCGATGGAGCACACCATTGTGGTGGCTGCCTCAGCGTCAGAGCCCGCGCCGATGCAGTACCTGGCGCCATACGCCGCGTGCGCCATGGGCGAGTTCTTCCGCGACAACGGGCCGTCACGCGCTGGTGATCTACGACGACTTGTCCAAGCACGCGATTGCGTATCGCGAGATTTCGCTGCTGCTGCGGCGTCCGCCGGGACGCGAGGCGTATCCGGGCGACGTGTTCTATCTGCACTCGCGCCTGCTGGAGCGCGCGGCCAAGCTGAGCGACAAGAACGGCGGCGGGTCGCTGACGGCGCTGCCGATCATCGAGACGCAGGCGGGCGACGTTTCCGCGTACATTCCGACGAACGTGATTTCGATTACGGACGGGCAGATTTTCCTGGAGACGGATTTGTTCAACTCCGGCGTGCGTCCGGCGGTGAACGTGGGCCTGTCGGTGTCGCGCGTGGGATTCTCGGCGGCGATCAAGGCGGTGAAGCAGGTGGGCTCGACGCTGAAGCTGGACCTGGCGCAGTACCGCGAGCTGGCGGCGTTCGCGCAGTTCGGCAGCGATCTGGACAAGGTGACGCAGAACCAGCTGAACCGCGGACAGCGGCTGACGGAGCTGCTGAAACAGCCGCAATTCCATCCGCTGCCGGCGGAGAAGCAGGTGATCATTCTGTTTGCCGGAACGCAGGGGTACCTGGACGATCTGAAGGTGGAGCAGATCCGCGCGTTCGAGGACGGGCTGTACGAGTATCTGGACGCATCGCAAAAGCAGGTGCTGAGCGACATTGCGACGAAGAAGGCGCTGGATGACGATCTGCGGAACCGGATTCACGCTGCGCTGAAGGAGTACAAGGCGAACTTCGTGGCGGGATTGGCGGATGCCACGGCGGCCTCGCCGGCAGCGGGCCAAAAAGACACAAAGGCGCGGGAGCAGCCGGCGCAGCCGGTAGCGGCGCACTAAGGCCAGACAGGGGCAGGACAGGGACCGGCGATGGCGAACGTTCTGGATTTACGGCGGCGCATCCGCAGCGTGCGGAACACGCGGCAGATTACGAAGGCCATGAAGATGGTCTCGGCGGCGAAGCTGCGCCGGGCGCAGGAGCGCGCGGTGTCGGCGCGGCCGTACGCGGCGATGCTGGCGAGCGTGCTGGAGTCGCTGAAGCGGCGCGCGGAGATTTACGATCCGGTGACGGGCGAATGCCGGAGCCCTCTGCTGCTGACGCGGCCGGAAAAGCGGATCCTGCTGGTGGTGGTGTCGGGCGACAAGGGATTTGCGGGCGCGTTCAACACGAACATCATCAAGGCGGCGACGAACTTCATCCAGGAGAACGATGGCAAGGAGATCGACATCGAGGCGATCGGGCGCAAGGGGCGCGACTTCTACCGGCGGCGGTATGGGGCGGCGCAGCTCAGCGAGGATGGGACCGAGCGGACGCGCGGGGGAAAGATCGAGGTCACCGGCGAGCACACCGGCGTTCTGGAGAAGCTGAGCTACGAGCGCGTACGCGAGCTGGCGATGAAGATGGTGCACCGCTATGAGCACGAGGAGATCGACGCGGCGTATCTGGTCTACAACGAGTTCAAGTCGGTGATCCAGCAGCGCGTGGTGGTGGAACGGGTGCTGCCGATTCTGGAGATTGGGGCGCGGCAGGTTGCCGAGGCGCACGAGCTGACGACGGAAGAACGCGAGCGCATAGCCGAAGCGGCGCTGTCGGCGGGCGTGAGCCTGTTTCCGAAGGAAGCCGAGGCCGCGGAGAAGCAGTTGGAGAACGAAGCGAAGCAGTTTGGGACCGCCGAGGTGGACTACCTCTACGAGCAGCCGGCGGCGGAGATCTTCGCCGATGTGCTGCCGCGGTACATCACCTCGCAGCTCTACCACGCGACGCTGGAATCCGTGGCGGCGGAACATGCGGCGCGCATGACGGCGATGGATTCGGCGACGAACAACGCTTCGGACATGATCGATTCGCTGACGCTGACCATGAACCGGGTGCGGCAGGCAGCGATCACGAAGGAAATTATTGAGATTGTGAGCGGAGCTGCGGCGATCTAGAGGCGAGTTATTGGTTATTAGTTGCTAGTTACTAGTTTGGGGAAGCGACGAGAGATATGGCAGAAAACATTGGAAGAGTGATACGGGTATCGGGTCCGGCGGTGGACGTGCAGTTTGAGGAAGCGACGATGCCGCCGATTTATCAGGCGCTGCGCGTGGTGGCCGACGGGTTCACCGTGCCCATGCCGATCGACGTGATTCTGGAGGTGCAGCAGCACCTGGGCGAAGGGCGCGTGCGCTGCGTGGCGATGGAAGCCACGGAGGGCATGGTGCGCGGGATGAAGGTGATCGACCAGGGCGGGCCCATCTCCGTGCCGGTGGGACCGGCGACGCTGGGGCGCGTGCTGAACGTGATTGGGGAGCCCGTGGACGATCTGGGGCCGGTGAACGCGAAGAAGCGCATGCCCATCCATCGGCCGGCGCCGGCGTTCGACGAGCAGTCGACCAGCGAGGAAATGTTCGAGACGGGCGTGAAGGTGATCGACCTGATCCAGCCGTTTTTGAAGGGCGGCAAGATCGGCCTGTTCGGCGGCGCGGGCGTGGGCAAGACGGTGGTGATCATGGAACTGATCAACAACGTCGCGACCAAGCACGGCGGGTTCAGCGTGTTTGCCGGCGTGGGCGAGCGCACGCGCGAAGGCAACGACCTGTGGCTGGAGATGCAGGAGTCGGGCGTCATCAATCTGAAGGAGCCGGAGAAGTCGAAGGCCGCGCTGATTTACGGGCAGATGACGGAGCCGCCAGGGGCGCGCCTGCGCGTGGCGCTGAGCGCTCTGACCGTTGCCGAGTACTTCCGCGACGAGGAAGGCTCGGACACGCTGCTGTTCATCGATAACATTTTCCGGTTCACGCAGGCGGGGTCGGAAGTGTCGACGCTGCTGGGCCGCATGCCATCGGCCGTGGGTTATCAGCCGAACCTGGCGACGGAAATGGGCGAGCTGCAGGAGCGGATCACGTCGACGAAGCGGGGATCGGTGACGTCGGTGCAGGCGGTGTACGTGCCGGCCGACGATTTGACGGATCCGGCGCCGGCGACGACGTTTGCCCACCTGGACGCGACGACGGTGCTGTCGCGGCCGCTGTCGGAGCTGGGCATTTATCCGGCGGTCGATCCGCTGGCATCGACGTCGCGGATTCTGACGCCGCGCGTGGTGGGGCAGGAGCACTACGATGTGGCGCAGGGCGTGAAGAGGATCCTGCAGCGGTACAAGGACCTGCAGGACATCATCGCGATTCTGGGCATCGATGAATTGTCGGAAGACGACAAGATCACGGTGTCGCGCGCGCGCAAGGTGCAGAAATTCCTCTCGCAGCCGTTCCACGTGGCCGAGCAGTTCACGGGCATTCCGGGACGGTACTGCAAGATCGAAGATACGGTGCGCAGCTTCAAGGAAGTGATCGAAGGCAAGCACGACGACGTGCCGGAGCAGGCGTTCTACATGCGCGGGACGATCGAGGAAGTGCTGGAAGAGGCGGAAAAGCTGAAGGCGACGGTGTAGGCGCGATGGCGACGAAGCTGAAAGTCCGGCTGGTGACGCCGCAGCGCATCCTGGTGGATACGGATGCGGAGGCGGTGGAGATTCCCGGGAAGACCGGGTATCTGGAGGTGCTGTACGGGCACGCTCCGCTGCTGACGGAGATCGGCGCGGGGATGGTGCGGCTGCACGGCGCCGAGAGCGGCGAGGACAACTACATGATCGCGCGCGGCTTTGCCGAAGTGCTGCCGGAGCGAGTGACGATTCTGGCGGAAGAGGCGGAAAAGCCGGAACAGATCGACGTGGCGGCGGCGCAGGAGCAACTGCAGCACGGTCAGGAGCTGTGGGACAAGGCCGGCGACGATCCGGAGAAGTACACCGAAGCGAACGACGTGATGGCGGAAGCGAACGCGAAGATTGAGGGCGCGGGGAAGAAGTAGTTATTCCACCCTATCCGCGATGAAGCCGCGGACAAGGGTGGGGCAGCCGGCACCAAGCCAGCGTCGCCCCTCCGGGGCTCTGATCATTTTGCAAATCCTACCCAGCGCTGAAGCGCTGGGCTAATCAGCGTTGCGCCTCCGGCGCGGCGTTTCGGCGCGAATTCCGAAATCGTGCCGTGATACGAAGCGCAGGGGCTGAAGCGCCAAATGCGGAAGTCACGGCACGACTGAGGTCGTGCGTTGATACATAGCGCCGGAAGACAACCGCAGATTCTTCGCTCACCACCCCCGAGCTGAAAAACGCTCGGGGCCCCGTTCGCTCAGAATGACAGACTGTGAAGAGTGGGGATACGCCGACCCCACCCTGTTGCCAAAAGCGGCGACAAGGGTGGGGCACCCGGGCTAACCCGTGTTGCGCCTCCGGCGCGTGCAGCTATTGCGCGAACGCCTTGTCGAAGAAATTGACGATGCGCTGGCGGCCGTCGAAGCCGTGCCAGGGCTCGGGGCTGGGTTCGCCGAAGATGCCGATGGCGAGCGGGCCGTGATCCTCGCGCGGATACTCGATGAGATCGACGGGGACGCCTTGCTGGCGCAGGGCGCGGAACATCTCCTCGCTCTGGCCGAGAGGATCGGTGCGGTCGGATTCGCCCTGGAGCAGCAGCAGCGGGGTTTTGGCGTGGCCGGCACAGGCGAGCGCGCTCTGCTTCCAGGCGTCGTCGGAGTGGGTCCAGGGAAATCCGCCGTAGAACCAGCGGTCGTACCAGGAGCCATTCTCGGTGCCGTACTCGCTTTCCTGGTCGATGACCGGCGCGCCGGCGACGATGGCCTTGAAGCGCGTGGTCTTGCCTTCCATGAAGCCGGCCATTTCGCCGCCGTAGCTGTAGCCGATGAGAGCCATCTTGTCGGCGTCGAGCGGATACTTCGCGAGGACGGCGTCGACGCCGGTCATGATGTCGGTGAGATCGGCTCCGCCCATGTCCAGTTTGTTGGCGGCGGCGAAAGCGGCTCCGTAGCCGGTGCTGCCGCGCGGATTGGTCTCGAAGACGGCCCAGCCCTGGCCGACGAGGAATTCGGTGAAGGGACTCCAGCGATCGGCAAAGGCGCCGGTGGGTCCGCCGTGGACGTTCACGATGAGCGGGACTTTGTGATCGGCGCCGGCTTGCGGAGGCAGATAGAGCTCGCCCTGGAGGGTGAGGCCGCCGTTTTGCCAGGTGACGAGGTGCGAGGGGATGGGCGTCCACGGGGCGGGCGTGAGAGCTGGCGTGTTTAGAGTGCGCGCCGCCTTGATTGGCGCGACCGGGCCCTCCCGACCTGGCGCAAGGAGTGCTTCGGAGTAGTAGAGCGTGGGCGGCTGCGTGGCGGAGGAACCGATCCAAACCCAGCCGCTGTGCTTCTGGTTCGTGTTGAGTTGCGAGACGGTGGGTGTCGGGAAATCCAATGACTCACTGTGGCCAGAGGCCAGGCGCAGCACGGTCGTATCGAAGCCGATCTGGGCGGGCTCGAGGACGGTGTCGCCGTCGGCAAGCGGCGCGCCATCGAGAGTGCCATTGAAATCCGCGCTGAGGTCGTGGATGGATTGATCGGCGAGCGTGTATTCGTACAGATCGGAGTAGCCGGGCGGCGTGTCGGTCTGGGCCTGGGCGAGGAAGTCGATCTGCTTCGCGTCGGTCGACCAAACGGCGGTCTCGATGGTCGGCGGCATGGCTTTGAGCTGCGCGGGGTGGGCGGGATCGGAGACGGAGACCGTCCATGCGGTGCGATCGGGGGCGATGTCGCCGAGATCGTTCATGCCTTCGGTGAGGGCGAGGAGGCGATCGCCGTCGTGATTCCAGACGACGCCCGCTACGTCGGGCGGAACGGCGACGGGCGTGAGCTTGCTGGTTTTGGGATCGAGGAGATAGAGGCGCGTGGCGTGGGGATTGTGATCGACCCAGACGGCGTCGGCTTTCGCGGTCTGCTCCGTTTTTTCGCCGGGGGTTTGCGGATCGCGGATGAGGACGGCGATGGTGTGGCCATCGGGCGAGAGGAAGAAGCGGCTGACGTCGCACTCGACGGGCTGGGGCTTGGCGGGTGTGGCAGGAGGTTTGGCGGGAGGGATGGCGCCGGGCTCGGTGGACTGGTCGACGGGCGGGACGAGCTTGATGTCGAAGGGATGGGCTTCGCCGCCGTTCATGGGGAGCTGGTAGAGCTGCGTGTTCTGACCGCGGTGGGCGAGGAAGAGGATGGCGCTGCCATCGGGCAGCCACTCGCCGCCGGATTCTCCCCGCGGTTGGCCGGGCGCGGAGTACGTGAGCTGGCGCGCGGTGTTGGTCTGGAGATCGACGAGCCATAGATGCGTGAGGCCGCCGTCGGCGGTGGGGTCAGCGACCTGGAGCAGGACGCTGCGGCCATCGGGCGAGAGGCGCGGCTGCGCGATGGAGCGCACGTGGCGGAGATCTTCGTTGGAAGGGAAATGATTCTGAGCCGCGATGGGGAGGGAGGCGAGGCAGAGGGCGGCCAGCAGCGTGCAGCTGGGGAATGTTCGCATGGTGGAAAGGATACCGCGAGTTGGGGAGACGAAGTATTCCTCCGTGTCGCCAAAAGCGGGCAGATGTGGGGCACCCAGCGTCGTCCCTACGGGACTCTGGTGTTTTTGCGGTTCCTTCCCAGCGCTGAAGCGCTGGGCTAATCAGCGTTGCGCCTCCGGCGCATTGTTTCGGCGCGAATTCCGAAATCGTGCCGTGATACGAAGCGCAGGGGCTGAAGCGCCAAATGCGGAAGTCACGGCACGACTGAGGTCGTGCGTTGATACATAGCGCCGGAAGACAACCGCAGATTCTTCGCTCACCACCCCCGAGCTGAAAAACGCTCGGGGCCCCGTTCGCTCAGAATGACAGACTGTGAAGAGTGGGGGATATGCCGACCCCACCCTGTCGCCAAAAGCGGAGACAAGGGTGGGGCATCAGGCAATCGGTAAACTGAGGAAGTGCTGCATTTGCTGAATCCTATCCCCGCGCATCGCATTCGGCTGATTGTTTTCGATCTGGATGGGACGCTGATCGATTCGCAGACCGACCTGACGAACTCGATCAACGCCATGCTGGCGGAGTTTGGGCGGGAGCCGCTGCCGGAGGAGATCATCGCGACCTACATTGGCGACGGCGCGGCGATGCTGGTGCGGCGGGCTATGGGCGATCCGGAGGACGAGGCGCTGGTGGAGCGGGCGCTGCGGCATTTTCTGGACCACTATCGCGTACACAAGCTGGACCACACGCGCGTTTATCCGGGGGTGATGGAGTCGCTGGAGGCGCTGCGGACCATGGCCGACGGCTCGGCGAGGAAGATGGCGGTGCTGACCAACAAGCCGGTGCGGGCGTCGGCGGAGATTTGCGAGGGGCTGGGGCTGGCGCGGTTCATGTTCCGGATTTATGGCGGGAACAGCTTTGCGACGAAGAAGCCTGATCCGGAAGGGCTGAACACGATCATCCGGGAAGCGGAGGTGTCGCCGGGCGAGACGCTGATGGTGGGCGACTCGAGCGTGGACATTCTGACGGCGCGGCGGGCGGGGGCGTGGGCGCTGGGCTGCCGGTTCGGACTGTCGTCGCATACGGTGGAGACGATTCCGTGCGATTGCCTGGTGGATTCGGCGGCAGAGTGGGCGGAGGCGGTGGCGCTGGAAGTGACGGCGAAACCGCGCGACACTTTCCAATCCCGGGCCTAAGGGCCCCGACATTCGTGATGCCTTTCCCCGGCCTGAAGGCCGGGACTTCCGCCCCCGTGCCGCGAAGCGGCACCTGATGCGTTGTCCGGCGACGGGCTCCGGGTTTCGGTCCTTCAAAACTGCACAGGGGCTAAAGCCCACTTCTTCCTGGATCTTTACGGCACGACTGAAGTCGTGCCCTGATACAAAGCACAGGGGCTGAAGCCCGGATTGATGCGCAGCGGTTGATGGCGCAACTGCCACCGGGAAGTTTAAGCGCGTTGGGGACCCCGGTCTACCCGCCCGCCGCGCAAGCGCGTTGCAGGCCCGATTTAGAGTCGTGCCCTTTCGGCACGGAGACAAAGCATCCGTTCTTACCCCCGGCGCGCAAAGCACTGGGGGCGCCGGTCGAGGATTTTTGAGGGCATCGAGGAGCCGACTCTGCGGGGACGGTTTGCATCCCACGGAGAGGAAGAACCTCGCCCAAAAGGGAGACAGCGATGAAATGGATGAAGTGGTTGTTTGCACTGCTGGTGGGGATTGGGCTCAGCGCGGTAGCCACGCCACCAGCGCACGCACTGGCCGGTTCGGCGATACCGGCAGCGAGTGCAGTGGCCGGGACGCCGCAGGTCGAGATTCAGTGGCGGGAGCCGGAGGAGCCGCAAGGAAACTGGTCGGACGCATGGCACCGTGGATTTCACGCCGGCACGCGGGCGGCGCACCACGACATCCAGGCAGGACGGCCGCCTGATCCGAACCGGCACCGGGAGTTCAAGCATCCCGATGCGCGGGGCCACCAGCGCCATGACTTCCGGCAAGGGTTCCAGCACGGTTACCGGATGGTGTACGACCGCGACTGGCGCCACTAAAACGGAAGGTTGAGCGAAATCGAAGAGAGCCGGCAGAGCGCCGGCTCTTTTCGTTTTTTTGCTGCGCCGGCTGCCCGGCTTGCGCGTATCATTCTGCACAATCTTTCACCGCAGCCGAGGTGTCGCATGAAAGTTCTGCGAACGCTGGCGTCTGTTCTGGGCAGCTACATCGTCGTGTTTGGGATTGTGTTGCTGAGCGATCCGGTGCTGGAACATTTCTACCCCGGACAATACGTGCGAGGGCAGGTGCCGCCGGTTTTCCTGTTGTGGATCACCACGGGGATCTTCGCGGCGGCATCGATTCTGGGCGGGTGGATGTGCGTCCGGATCGCGCCGTCGCGGCCGTCGATGCATTTGCTGGCGCTGTTTGTGCTGGGTGAAGTGTTCGGCGCACTGAGCACCTGGGCGAACTGGGGCCGATGGCCGCATTGGCACATGCTGGTCTGGATGGCGATCTGGCCGGTGTGCATTTGGGTTGGCGCGCTGGGGCGGCGGAGCAGGGAAATCCATCCCACCCCGCCCATCTCCTAGAATTGAAGTGTGGACTTTCAATTAGTGAGCGACTACAAGCCGCGCGGGGATCAGGCGCGGGCGATCGGGGAACTCACCGCGGGCATTGCCTCCGGTGAGAAGCATCAGGTGCTGCTGGGCGTAACGGGGTCGGGGAAGACCTTCACGGTGGCCAAGATCATCGAGGAGCTGAACCGGCCGGCGCTGGTGCTGGCGCATAACAAGACGCTGGCCGCGCAGCTTTATCACGAATTCAAGCAGTTCTTCCCGAACAACGCCGTCGAGTACTTTGTGTCGTACTACGACTACTACCAGCCGGAGGCGTACATTCCGGCCGGCGATTTGTACATCGAGAAAGAAGCGACGATCAACGAGGAGCTGGACAAGCTGCGGCTGTCGGCGACGCGGTCGCTGTTCGAGCGGCGGGACGCGATCATTGTGGCGTCGGTGAGTTGCATCTACGGGCTGGGGTCGCCGGAAGCGTACTACGGGATGCTGCTGCTGCTGGAGAAGGGGCAGAAGATCCGGCGCGAGGACATCACGCGGCGGCTGGTGGAGATTCTGTACGAGCGGAACGATACGGATTTCCGGCGCGGGACGTTTCGGGTGCGCGGCGATGTGATCGAGGTGTATCCGACGTACGACGAAAACGCGTACCGGATCGAGCTGTTTGGGGACGAGATCGATTCGCTGGCGCAGATCGATCCGCTGTTCGGAACGGTGAAGCAGAAGTACGCGCGGCTGCCGATTTATCCGAAGAGCCACTACGTGGTGCAGCCGGAGCGGAAGAAGACGGCGGTGGAGAGCATCCTGGAAGAGCTGGCGTGGTGGGAGAAAGAGCTGGAAAACCAGGGGCGGATGGTGGAGTCGCAGCGGGTGCACCAGCGGACGCGCTTCGACCTGGAGATGATCAAGTCCGTGGGGTATTGCCACGGGATCGAGAATTATTCGCGGCATTTCAGCGGGCGGCTGCCGGGCGAGCCTCCGCCGACGCTGCTGGATTATTTTCCGCGGGACTTTCTGCTGTTCATCGATGAGTCGCACGTGACGGTGCCGCAACTGCATGGGATGTGGCATGGAGACCGGTCGCGGAAGCAGAACCTGGTGGACTACGGGTTTCGGCTGCCCTCGGCGATGGACAACCGGCCGCTGAAGTTCGAGGAGTTCGAGCAGCGAACGAATCAGATTGTGTATGTGTCGGCGACGCCGGGGCCGTATGAGCTGACGAAGGCGGCGGGGGTGGTGGTGGAGCAGATCATCCGGCCGACGGGGCTGGTGGATCCCGAGGTGGAAGTGCGGCCGGTGCGCGGGCAGATTGACGATCTGCTGCATGAGATTCGGGATCGCGCGCAGAAGAACGAGCGGGTGCTGGTGACGACGCTGACGAAGCGCATGGCCGAGGATCTGGCGGGGTATTACTCCGAGGTGGGCGTGCGCTGCCGGTACATGCACTCGGAGATCGAGACGCTGGAGCGGGTGAAGCTGCTGCGGGATCTGCGGCGAGGCGAGTACGACGTGCTGATCGGCATCAATTTGCTGCGCGAAGGGCTGGATTTGCCGGAGGTTTCGCTGGTGGCGATTCTGGATGCGGATAAGGAGGGGTTTCTGCGGTCGGCGGGATCGCTGATCCAGACGATGGGGCGGGCGGCGCGGCATTTGAGCGGGCGGGCGATTCTGTATGCGGACAAGATCACCGACTCGATGCGGCAGGCGATGGGGGAGACGGAGCGGCGGCGCACGGTGCAGCGCGCGTACAACGAGGAGCACGGGATTGTGCCGCAGTCGATCGTGAGCCGGTCCGATATGTCACTGGTGAAGATCTTGCAGGCGGAGTACGTGGACCTGGCGGAAGAAGCGGAGGAGATGCCGGAGTTCGCGTCGCAGGAGGAGCTGGACGCGTACATTGCGAAGCTGGAGAGCGACATGCGCGAGGCGGCGAAGAAATTCGAGTTCGAGAAGGCGGCGAAGCTGCGGGACACGATCAGGGAGATGCGGACGAAGGAGTTTTTATTCAGCTAGTGGAATCAGCGGCCAGCGGCCAGCAGCCAGCGGCTTCCCACCCTGTCGCGACTGCGGCGACAAGGGTGGGGCGCCCGGCATGAAAGCTGCCGGGCCTAAAGGCCGAGTCATGTGATGGCTGCTGGTTCCCCGGCCTGAAGGCCGGGGCTTCTACCGTCGTGCTGCTTCGCAGCACCCTGTTGCCCAGAAAGAGGACAAGCGCGGCACTGCTGGGTTGCCAATCTGGTGTCCCGGAAATCAGTGGCACGATTAGCGAAAGGCAACCGCAGATTCTTCGCTCACCACCCCCGAGCTGAAAGACGCTCGGGGCCCCGTTCGCTCAGAATGACACCGTCTGTTATGTTTGGCGCTTCCGGGACACAACACTAGCTGATTGCGCTGGCGCTCTTGCGGAAGAGCGGATAGAGGGCAGCGCCGGCGAGGATGATGACGGTGCCGATGAGCGAGCTTTCCAGGTTCTCCACATAGGAATAAACGAGCAGGACGGCAGCGGCCAGGATAAAGAGCGCGGGGATGTACGGGTATCCCCAGACGTGGAAGACCTGTTTGCCCTGGTCGCGCTTGCGGTAATAGAAGATGGTGGTCGCGGTGATCATGTAGAAGAGCCACTCGGCGAAGATGGCCAATTCGAAGAGCTGCTGGAAGCGGCCGACGGCGAGCAGCAGCGCGGTGGTGAGCAGTCCCTGGACGATCAGCGAGGTGGAAGGGCTCTGGAAGCGGGGATGGACGTCGGCCATGCGGCGGAAGAAGAGTCCGTCGCGGGCGGCGGCGAAGGGAATGCGGGCGCCGGACATGATGGTGCCGTTGAGGCTGACGATGATGCTGACGGCCATGGCGATGGAGACCAGTTCCGCGCCCCACGGCCCGGTGATGGCGGCGAGCGCGGCGACGGCGGGGCGCGGCGAGGCGGCGATGCGCGCGGCGGGGAGCAGGTACTGGATGGCCGCGTTGGTGGCCATGTAGAGGACGCCGACGATGGCGAGTCCGGCGATGAGCGCGATGGGCAGGCTGCGCTGCGGGTTCTTTACTTCGCCGGCGACCATGGTGAGATCGTTCCAGCCGTCGTAAGCCCAGAGGGCGGCGATGAGGGCGATCATGAATCCGCCAAAGCCGCCGTGCGCGCCGAGAAAGCTGGTGGCGAAATTGCTCCAGTGGCCGCCGAAGGAACCGAAGCAGATAACGACGATGGCGAGGATGAGGACGACCTTCAGCCAGGTGAAGATGAGCTGGAAGTTGCCTGCTTTGCGGATGCCGAGATAGTTGAGGCCGGTGATGAGCCACGCGGCGGCGATGGCGAAGAGTTGCGACCAGTGGACGACGAAGGGGATGCGCAAGGCGGGCGCATTGAGCCAGTGGAGCGAGGGGAAGATGGCCATGACCCTGGCGAGGCCGATGGTGGAGCTGGCGATGGAGGCGGGCTTGGCGACGGCAAACCACGTCCACATGTAGAAGAAGGCGGGCAGATCGCCATAGGCGCCGCGGATGTAGACGTATTCGCCGCCAGCGTAGGGAAGCAGGGTGCTGAGCTCGGCGTAGGTCATGGCGCCGAAGAGGGAAAGCAGGCCGCCGGCGATCCACGCGAGGTAGACGAGCGACGATGCGCCGGTGGCGCGGATCATCTCATAGGGAACGAGAAAGATGCCGCTGCCGATGATGGTGCCAACGACGATGGCGGTGGCGTGGGAGACACCGAGGACGCGCGGCAGGCCAGGCGCGGAGTGGGATTGGGTTGCATCAGCGGATGCGTCGGTATGCGTGTCCAGCGGCGGTCCCCCGACAGATATATTGCGAATCTTTCCAGTCTGCCTGATTGGGAAGATTTCCGCTACGGCGAAAGGGCGCGGCTCGCGTTGGCGAGCTTGCCCTGGGGACGGGAACGCGCCGCGGGCATAGAATGAGCCGGGATTCGGCGAGTTGGGGACTAAGGCGGATCGCAATGCGGGAGATCGCCATGAGGTTCATGGATCGCCGGGAGGCCGGGAGGGCGCTGGCGCGCGGGCTGAGGAAAATGCCGGGGCTCAACGGCGCGCTGGTGCTGGCGTTGCCGCGGGGCGGCGTGCCGGTGGGGTACGAAGTGGCGCGGGGGCTGGGGCTGCCGCTGGACGTTTTGGTGGTGCGGAAACTGGGCGTGCCGGGCCAGGAAGAGCTGGCGATGGGCGCGGTGTCGGGCAGCGGCGTGCTGGTGGTGAATCCGGACGTGGTGCGGGCGTTGGGGATTGGGCAGGAGCAGATCGAGGCAAGGGCGGCGCACGAACGGGCGGAGATCGCGCGGCGGGAAGCGCTGTATCGCGGAGGACGGAGCGCGCTGGACGTGGCGGGGCGCACGGCGCTGGTGGTCGACGACGGGCTGGCGACGGGTTCGACGATGATGGCGGCGGTGCGATCGTTGCGGCCGGTGGCGGGACGGGTGGTGGTGGCTGTTCCGGTGGGCTCGCGGGGCGCGTGCGAGGATCTGCGACGGGTTGCGGATGAGGTGTTGTGCCTGCAAACCCCGGAACCGTTCCACGCGGTCGGGGAGTTCTACGAGGATTTTTGGCAGACGAGCGATGCGGAAGTGGCCGAGCTGCTGGCCGAGGCGAACCGTCAGGGGTAGTAACCTCGACTCTGATTACCGCGATGAATCGATTGAGTGACTAGTATTGAGCGTCCGGTCACGAAAGAGGGATCGCTCTGCTGGGGGATGCGCAGTAGGATCGGGTCAACCTGCGTTGGCCGGCACTCCGCCGGAAATTTGATCCCGCGCCCGGATTCGCAGCGATGAGCCGCACCGCACCCCAGGCACGCGCGGCCTACAGAGGAGATCGACGCGATGGCCCACCATGCCATGTTCCGCGTGATCGCGGGTTGGGCGCTGCTGAATGTTTCCGCGATCCTTTTCTTTGTTGCGTTGTTCGTGGTGGAGCAGAAGCGGAGACGCCGGCGGCGCGACGGCGGGCCGGTTATCCGCATGGCGGGCAACCGCCAGGGGCGCTGATACACTGAACCCATCGGCTATGGGCGGTTAGCTCAGCTGGTTAGAGCGCCTGCCTTACAAGCAGGAGGTCGCAGGTTCGAGCCCTGCACTGCCCACCACCCTACGCCAAGGCTTCGGGTGGCGGGCCACCCTACATCCTGCGCCAAGGCGGGCCACCCTACGCCCAAGGCTTCGGGTGGCAGGCCACTTCTTTGTGCCTGTCGCCAAAACAATAAAAGCGTAGGGTGTCTCCCGAAGCCACTTGGCATGGGGAGACTGTTTTCGTGTGGTATGTCTATTTTCTCAAGCTCAAAAATGACGATGTTTATGTCGGATCGACCAACGATCTGAAACGTCGCTTTGCCTCACATTTGGCAGGGCAGGTTCTTTCAACAAAACCTTTCCTTCCCGCAAAACTTAAGAGCTACGTTGCCGTTGAAAATGAAACCCTAGCCAGAGAGCTTGAAAGGTATTTCAAGTCGGGTTCAGGTAAAGCGTTTGCCGGTAAGCGGTTCTGGAGCTAAGAATCGCAGGGTATCGCTACGCAAAGATCGAAGCGATTCTCTGCGGTGCAGCGCGCTTCCTATTGACAGCTCAGGGCCGTACCGTGCCGGCGGACGCGGGTTGGGCGGCGGGCGGTATAGCCTCGCGTTTGCGGGATTGCTCCCGGTCGCGCGGGCGCGGACGCTCGCGGCGCGGCCGCTTCGAGGCGGGTGGAGGCTCGACCGGCAACGCGGGCTCCGACGCTGGGGAGGAAGGCTGGGTGATGGTGATGTTGACGTCGGCGGCCACATCCGGCGTGGGATCCAGCTCGACCGAGCGGCTCCAGAGCTTGCCGTCATGGACGACCGTCACATCGTACGAACCCGCAGGCAACTGGCGGAAGAGATAGCGGCCCTCACTGTCGGTATGAACCACGGTCTGACCGGAGCCGAGGGCTACGGTGACGCCGGCCAGCGGCTGAGTTCTGCCCGTAGCGGGATCGAAGAGCTGAACCCGGCCGGAGATGCTGCGCTGCGCCTTGATGCGGAAATTAAAATGAGCGGCCTGCGTTGCGGTGAGAACGATGGTCTGATCGGTGAGATCGGAGAGGGAATAGCCGGGCGGGAACGAAGAGGGATCGGGCGTGACGGTGTAGGTGCCGTAGGGCAGGCCGTCCACCTCCACGGTGCCGTCGTTGTCTGTGGCGATGTCGCGCTGGATGCCGGGGCCGCGGAGCGCGAGGCGGACCTGAATGCCGGCGCCGGCGTCGTTGGTGAACGAGCCGAAGATGCGGCCTTTGGCAAAGCTGATGCCGAAATCGGCAGTGCCGCCCGTGGGGACGGATTTGGGAGAGCTGCTGGTGTAGTAGAACGCGCGCGAGCTCTGATAGTGGACCTCGATGCTGTGGACTCCGTAAGGAACGCCGCGGAAGACGAAGTAGCCATGCGCGTCAGTATGCGTGGTGCGGCGGCCGTCGAGGTAGATGAGGACATCGGCAATCGGAGTGTCGCTGCTCTGCCAGGCCTGGGCGTAGTTGTTATCGACAAAGACGTGACCGGAGATGATGCCGCGGTGTCCGGGGACGAGGAACCGGGGGATGGAATTTAACTGGTGCTGGAACGAGAACTGCTCGAGCGGCTGCCACTGAATCTGGCCGGGAGTGCTGCTGCGGGAGAGCGAGAAACTGGCGTTGAGGGTATTGGTGACGCCGAATTTGCGCGTCCAGTTGGCGCTGCCGATGGTGAGGCGGAGGCTGGGCATGTTGCCGCCCTCGCTGCTGTTGATCATTCCATTGAAATTGAGCTGGCCGGTTTTTTGGTTGGCCCACTGCACGTTGAGGCCGTATTGATCGCGGCGCGTGGCGAGGCCGAAGGTGACGGGATCAATGAACCCCTGAGCGCTCAGGTGGCTGGTTTGCTGAAAGAAGCGGCCCATGTCCACGGGATTGAGGACGGCGGCGCTCTCGCGGTTCAGTTCCTGGCGGAGATCGGGCTCGGTGCTGCTCTGGATGGGCGCGAGCACGGGAGTCTCGGTCTGGGTGACGTAGTTGGCGGAAATGCCCAGGTGGGAGATGGTGGTCTGCGCGGTGAAGTTCCAGTCGGTGCTGTCGGGATTGTTGCCGCTGTTGTTCTGTTGCTGGAACTGGAGGGAGCCGCCGAAGTGCTGCCACTGCAACTGGGGTCCGACAAAGTAGCCGGCGCTGGTGATGGTGGGCGCAGCGGGCAGGACGGCCGCAAAGCGGGAGGTGACCAGGCCGCCGCTGAGTCCGATGTGCTTCGTGACCGTGTACGTCTGGTTGAGGGTAGCGGTATCCACCAGCTGCTTGTCGTTGGGCAGATTCACGTCGGTGTCGCTGGCGGAGGCGACGGTGAGGAAACGAGGCCCAAATTGCTTCTGCCAGTTGAAATTGGCAATGCGGCCGTGGAGCGCGCTGAGAGAGAAGGTAGCGACTTTGGGCGATTGGTACTGAAAGAAGGCGTGCAGGCTTTGCGTTTTGCGCTCGCGGTCGATTTGTCCGGAGACAGCATAGCCATTGCCGACGCCGATTTCGGCAACGGCGTCGAGAGAATTGAGGTGGTGGTACTGGTAGTAGAGGGTGGCCAGAGGTCCAGGAGTGGAGTCGGTGTTGACGCTGGTATCCGTGGCCATGTAGTAGAGATTGCCCTCGAGAGATGAATACTTATTCAGACTGAAATGGCGGGAGAGGCCCGCGATTTCATAGCGGTTGGAGGGCAGAAGGAAATCCTGAAAGGTGGCGACCGAAGTGATGCCGGCGTGAAATTCCCATTTGCTGGTCTGGAAATGCACACCGCGCAGGAAGGCCTGATTGACGGTCAGGGGAGAATTGTCGAGCAGTTGATCGACGAGAGTCAGGCTGCGGCCGGGATGGGAAATCTGATAGGAGAGCAGAGGAAAGCCGACGGGCGCCTGATCGTTGGCGGGAAAGATGTCGGAATTCATGATCTGGATATGAATTTGCCGCTTGCCGGCGATCTGGGTCACGTCTTCGATATTGGTGATTTGCGTAGGATTGCTGCTGTAGCGAACCTCATAGTTGCCGAATTCGACGGTCTGGCCCGGGCCGATATTACCGGCCCCGCTGCCGCCGGAAAAGGAATGCGGCGGGGCGGGCACGGTGACGCTGATGGTGCGAGTTCCGCCGATGACGACGAGGATGACGTTGGCCTCGCCGGGAGCCTTGGCGGTAATGCGAACGCCGCCGGGAACGGCTTCGGCCTGGACGGTATCGGGATCGGTGGAATAGGCCGCGGTGACGCCGGGCCAGGCAACGATGGAGGAATGGCCCGCCGCCACGGTGAGCATGGTGGGCTGTTGCGCCTGGGCAGGCGCGAGCCTCGGCCACGCGCCGAGGAGCAGCAGGAGGAGCCAGGCCCGCTTCATTTCACCGTGAAGGCGGCTTGCTGGGTCTCAGTGTGATTGGCGAAGGTGAAGGTGCACAGGACGGTGTAATTGCCGGGCTTGAGAGCATCGGCATACTCGGCGCGGTACACCAGCTTTTCGCCGGGCAGCAGGCGCTGGGATGCGAAGGTGGATTTACCGACGAGGTGGCCGCTCTGATCCAGGATGGCGGCGAGCCCTTTGGGGATGACCGGCTCCGTGCCGGTGTTGGTCAGGGTCTGGGTAAAGATGAGATTCGTGGTCTCGGTGGGCAGGGTGACCTGGACCGGATCCGGTTTGATGGCGAGATTGTCGCTGAGGCTGAAGGTGATGAGGGTGCCCATGGAGGCGACCAGGCCCACGCTGCCCTTTTGCGGAGTAACGGCGTTGGTCGCGTTGAAGATGGCGGCAATGGCGCGAATATCGGTTTTGGAGGGAAGCGTCACCGTGACGGTGACGGTCTGGCTGGTGTGGGGCGGAGCGACGATCTGTTCGGGGGAAAAGACGGCACTGGCGGCGATGCTGTTGGGGAGCTCACCGGCGGGCAGGAAGACCCGCTTGCCGTCGCGCACGATGATATCCTGCGCGACCATCTGGAAAGTAAAGATGTTCGGAGTGTTGTTGTTGATGGTGAGACGCTGCGAAAGGCTCTGGCCGAAGGAGCCGCTGGCCATGATGACGGCGGGAGTGAGGGAAAGCGAGGCCTGAGCCTGGGCCGGAGACGCACAGAGCCCGGCCACGGCCATGGCCGCGACCAGGGAGAGAACACGATGAGCGGTAAAGCCGAACTTTCTTTTCCCGATGTGCATGACGAACTTTCTCAAGCGCTGCCTGTGGGCTCTGCCGGGTTCAGTTTTGAACGACCTGCAGGGCGATTTGTGTTTGCAGCGCGGCCTGCTTTTCAGAAGTGTTGACCGGCACGCTGATTTTCAACTGATGGCGGGTCACCACGCCGGTTTCCGCCTGGGCATCGACGCAGACAGGGTGCTGAGAAAGCGGAACGCCATCCAGATAGACCTGGTAGGGGGCGACCGGGGATTCCAGCCAGGCTTTCAGGAGAGCGGTTCCTCCCTGAACACTGCTGTCGCCGATCTGCATGCCGAGGGACGTCTCCACAAAAAAGCTGCGAGGCTGATGCTGGATTTTCACTCCGTGGACGATGGCTGCTCCTCCCCAGGAGACCTTTCCCAGGTCGAGAATGCCGACGCCGTCCGCGCCCTGGATGGTGGGGCTGTCGGGGAGGGAAGTGAAGTTGACGGAAAGCGCTCCACCGGTCTCGGCGCGCATGACGGGGCGCCGCATCCGGACCATGCGCTCCTGGCGAGGAGCGCATGGCGCCGAAAGGGACCCGGCGAACAGAAGCGCCGATAAAAAGAGGGGCCGGAAGGAAACCATCACGTCGAGGCGCTCCTCAGTTGGCGATCGCGGTAAAGACGACCACGTCGGAGAAGCTCTGGCCGCTGGTGGCACTGCTGGGGATCCCAAGAGTGACCGTGTGGCTGGCGTTCGAGCTGTACGATCCCGTGGCTGTCACGGAAACGGCCGTCGTCGTCAGAGCGGAGCCGCCATCCACCGAGAGGGCCTCGCCGTTGGCGGGTGTGCCTTGCAGAGCGGCCTTCAGGGTGTAGTTGGAGCTGGCGCCATTGGCCTGGACGATGTCGATATCCACCGGGGAACTGACCGACCAGCAACTGGTGCAGAGAGCGGACGCAGGGGTGGTATTGACCGTGACTCCTGTGGAAGCCGTGCCGTATTCCGTGACGCCTCCGAAGGCCAGAGTCGCCGTGCTGGCGGTGCCGTTGGTGTTGTTGGTGATGCCGCTGAGCGACACGCCATTGGAATCGGAAGCGAACTGAAAGGCGATGGAACTGTTGACCGTCGCGGTGACCGTGAGGTTGCCGGTGGCGGAAGGATTGACGGCGTGAGCCAGGGGAGCAGCCGCGACAAAGAGCAGTGTGGCTGCGGCCAGGAGCAGTCGCTGCGATTGATGTTTGAACGGGAATTGCATGGTGATGGTTTCCTCTCTTGGTGTCAGTGGCCGAGCCTAGTTGGAGGTGGCCACTAGGTTAATGGTGTCGGTGAGCTGGGTCCCGGTGGTGGGTCCTCCTGAACCGGAAGCAGCAGTCGAAATGACGGCACTGAGTGTTTGCTGAACATTGGTGCCGTAGGCATTGGTGGTAGAGACGTTCTGGCTGGTGGTGGTGAGGGTGACCGAGCCAAGCTGGATGGTGACGCCGGTGGGAGCGGCAGTGGAGAGCTTAGCCGACAAGCGTGTAATTCGAACTGGTGATGCCGCTGTCCGTCACGTTGACGTCGAAGTACGTGGAGATCGTGAAGGTGGACGTCTGGTTAGTGCGAGTGACATTGGTAGGCAACGAGCCGTAAGCACCGACGGTGCCAAAGGCGAGCGTCGCCGCACTGGTGCCGCCATTGGTGAGGGTGATGCCATTCGAATCGGAGTTGAGCACCATCAGCAAGCCGGAGCCGTTCTGCAGAGTGACGTTCAGGGTTCCGTGGTGGTGGTCTGGGCGCGGAGGGGCACGGCGGCCAGGAACGCGGCCAGCGAGAGAATTCCGAGAATGCGGATGCGGATGCTCATCAGTTTGCCGTTGCCACGAAGTTGATGGTGTTCGAGAGGCTGCCGGAAGCGACGCTGTTCTTGACCGTCACCGACAGGTACATGTCGTAGGGCGTGCCATAGGAAGTTGACGAGGTGATGGTGCCGGAGTGGTCGAGAGAGGCGGAGAGGGCATGGAGGCGATCGCCCAGGTGACGTTGGTTGGGGGCGCCGAGCCGAGCGCACCGGTGAGCGAAAAGCTGGTGCTGCTGGTATTCGTGGCGGTGACCTCCAGGTAGACATTGCTGGCGACGGTATAGGTTTCGTTGGCGCCGTTGCCGTTGGTGCTGAAGTTGACGCAGGTCTGGCTATCGCCTGCCACCGAAGCAATGCCAAAATTCAGGGCAGCCGAATTCGTATTGGCTCCCGTGACCTGGCAATAGCCGTTGCCGCTGCCCTGATTCACAAAGACGAGGCTAAGGGTGGACTGCACCTGCATGGAGACGACGAGGGTGCTGCTTGCGGTCTGACCCGCCTGGGCGAACGCCGTAGTCGTCGCGGCGATCCAGAGGATCGCACACGCCAGGAGGCTTCGCTGGAAGATTTGTCTCATTACGCTAAAGCTTCGTTCACAATTCCTTTGGTTTTTGCTTGCGTGTTGGTTCTTGCCTTCACGAAACTCCGTGGATAGCTGTGGCGCAGGTGCATTGCTCATTGTTGAGCCAGGACCGGCCGCGAATCCAGCCGGCGAGAGCGCGATAATCGCGGGAAACCTGAGCGTCGGGCTCAAAGTCGAGCACCGTTTTTCCCTGCGCCAGAGCCTCGTCCACGTCGAGGCTGTGGTGCAGAACGAGGGAGAGGAGGCGGTCGCCGAGGCGACTGCGCAGTTCGTCACTCACGGTGCGATGGAAGGGAACCTGGGGCCGGAACTGATTCAGCAGGAAATTCGGCTCAATGGGGAAACGATCCAGGATCGGCAGCCAGGTCCAGAAAGCGCTCGATGCCGGGCAGCGAGTGCACGGCGTTCCAGTCGGGCAGCATGGGAATGAGGAGCAGCGGGGACATGCGGAAAATCTGCCAGGTGAGCCAGCGGGAGGCGGTGCTGAGATCGACGACGATGCGGTCGCAATTCACGGCAACGGCAGCGATCTCGTCGCGCAGCCAGCCCTCGCCGTCGCCGTCCGGGCCATGGCAGGAGATGGGTAACTGTGCCAAACGTACCCGGGAATCGGTCTTACGGTCGTAAGCCGTCTGGACGTCGCCGGGGTAAGCGCGAGCCGCTCCGAAGTAATGGATCAGATTCTCCTGCAGGGAGGTGTCGACGAGCAAAATCTCTTCTCCCTGGAGAGCCAGCGCCCGGCCGAGATTCGCGACGAGGCCGGTTTTTCCGGTTCCTCCGGAGGGGGAAAAGACGACGACGACGGGCGGGAAATCCCCCGCGTCCTCCGGGGAGAGGAAGCTCCTGTCCTCGGCCTCCTGCCAGCTCGAGCAGGGGAATTGGAGCACCCTGCGGTGTATCTGAGCTCCCGAGGCCGACTGCTGGAAGGGGGAGTTATTGCTATTCCAGGTTTCCATGCCTTGCTCCTGCAACAGATTTCCTGCGACTCAACAGGGATCCCATGGGCAGCGCGGACAAACGATAACGGGCGCTGCGAAACCAGAGAGAATCTCTTTTGTTTCAGGTACATCGGGGCGATCGCGGACGCGCACCCCGAACTGGCGAAGGCCCACTGGAGGCCTTCAGAAGGGGGGGCGATGCGAAACACACCAAAGGACCTTGTCCTTCGTGGATCTGGGGGAAGAACCTCAGGCGGCCATCACACCGGCAGAGCTGGATGCGATCGAACCACAGATAATCGGAACAGAGAAGGCGCCGATCCGTCAGCGCACCGATCAAAGAGGGCCTTGCGAGAGAATGCTGCTCACCGGCTTTCAGTACTTAAGTACCGGTAATGCTCCTCCAACGAAGTTGTACATGAAATGCTTAGGGAATCACCTACTCTCCGGTAATTCGGACGCCATCTTTAGTAACCGCTTGTATGGTTACTGTTCATGCCGAACGGCTTGAGGCGATGGGAGCCTGGCCCTCTCCGGCAGGGTGACCGCGGGAAACTTTCCGGGCCTAAAGGCCCAGAATTATGGTTGTCCCCAGGTTTCCCGGCATGAAGGCCGAGGCTGCTACTGTCGATCGGCTCCGCGGGACCGCTTCGCGTGAGAAACCACCTCGTGCGGTCGCAGCACTAAGCCAGGGACTCGGCTTCAGCAACGCTGGAAGCCAGAGTGAGCAGGGCGTCCACTTTCGTCATCCGGAACAGCTCCATGACGCGTGGGTTGACGCCCGCGACGATCAGCTTGCGCCCGTGCCGCTGACAGGAGACGTAGTAGTTGATGATCGCGCCCATGCCGGACGAGTCCATGTAGGGAACGCCAGTGAGGTCGAGGATCAGGCACGGTGGCGGGTCGGCACGAAGGGCATCCTGAAAAGAGAAGAGGTTGTTCAGGACGAGCGGGCCGGTGAGCCGGAGAATTCGGGAGCCAGGGGCCTGTCCGGAGAGGACCTCCAGGGCAAGTGGTTGGTCGAACATAGGAGCCAATATAGCGACGAGGCGTGGCGGCCTCGGTTACAGCCGGATGAATTTGCAATACCCGGCGAGCGTCGTGTGGGGCCAGCGGATCGCGGAGCCGTGATAGCGGCAGAGTCAGCGGCGCGCCGGCTCCCATTGGCTGGTTTGGGCGGAACGAAAGACCGCATCGATCACGGCCATATTCGCGATGCCTTCTTCAAGCGAGACGGGAACGGGGGCGCCCTCGAGGATGGCGCGAGAGAACGCATCGCCCTGCAACGTGTACTGATCGAGGACGGGGAAGGTTTCGGTGACGATGTCGGTCCCGAAGAGGTCGCGGCCGTCGTCGAGGAAGATGCGGGTGGGGCGATCGGGCGGGGCGTTGAAGGGAATCTCGATCTCGATACGGCCTTTGTCGCCGAGGAAATGCACGCGCTGATACGGGACGAGCTGGGTGCTGCAGGTGAAGACGGCGTGGCCGGCAGGGAAGTCGAGGATGGCCGAGGTCAGGCGGTCAGTGCCGAGGTGCGGATCGCGATCGATGTGGCCGACGGCGCGGGTGGGCTCCTGGCCGAAGCCATAGCGCGCGGCCTGGATGCAGTAGCAGCCGATGTCGTAAAGCGCGCCGCCGCCGGTGTCGAGCTGGTTGCGAATGTTAGCGGGATCGAGATTGAAGTAGCTGAAGAGGGCCATGACAGCGCGGAGCGGACCGATGCGGCCCTCGTCGATGAGCTGGCGGGCGCGGAGCCACTGCGGGTGGGTGCGGATCATGAAGGCTTCGCCGATGAGGACGCCGGTACGGTCGCGGACGGCGAGCAGGGTGCGGGCTTCCTCGGCGGTCATGGCCAGCGGTTTTTCGCAGAGGACGTGCTTGCCGGCTTCGGCGGCTTTGGCGGTCCAGGGAATGTGGAGCTGATTGGGGAGCGGATTGTAGATGGCGTCGATGGAGGGATCGGCGAGGAGCTCCTCGTAGGAGCCGTAGGCTTTCGGGATACCGAGCGATGCGGCGGCCTGGCGGGCGCGGGCAAGATCGCGCGAAGCGATGGCAGCGACCTCACAGAACTGCGCGCGCTGCATGGCGGGAATGACTTTTTTTGTGCCGATGGCGGCAGTGGAGAGAATGCCCCAGCGAACTTTGCGGCTCATGGAGGGATGATAACGCGGGGCTTTGCCGAATCAGCGCGCGCCGCCGCCGACGAAGTGAACGATTTCGAGGCGGTCGCCGTCGGACAAGGATGTGGCGGACCAGGCATCGCGAGCGACGATTTCACCGTTGTGCTCGACGGCGACGCGATCCTGCTTGAGGCCGAGCGTGGCCAGCAATTCGTCCAGAGTGGCGAGGGAAGCGAATTCGCGCGGCTGGCCGTTGATGGTGAGCTGCATGCCCTGACTTTAGCAGGGCGATTGGAGTCAGCGGAGCAGGCGCCAGAGCTCGAAGCCGGAGAAGCCGACGACGGCGAGGGCGGCTTCGAAGACGAGGGCGAAGGCAAGGCCGCGGAGGGCGCCGAGGCCGCTGTCAGCCGGACGACGTTTGGCTGACGCTCCGGAAATTCCGTCGGGATGAGCAGGAGCGGCAATCAGGTCGGGAAAGCGGAAGGACGAATCGACAGGATGCGCTGCCATAGGAATCCTCTGATGAGGAGCCTATCGGCTGGGTTGGCGGTGGGGATGAGGGAGGGCGGGGAAATGGCGGGGCGTGTTGCAAAAGGGGACAAATCCGGAGGGCAGGTCCAAAACGGGAGGGCCAAAAGAAAGAGCCCGGATCATGGAGATCCGGGCTCGGTGGTTTTGTGGAACAGCGTCCCTCAGCGCTTGACGGTGAGGGAGATGGTGGTTGTTTTGGTGGTGCTGCCACTGGTACCCGTGATGGTGATGGTGCGGGTTCCGGTGGTGCCGCGGCTGCTCACGGTGATCTTCATCGTGGAGGTGCCGGCGCCGGTGATGGAGGAGGGGCTGAAGGAGATGGTAGTACCGCTGGCCTGGCCCGAGGCCGAGAGGGCGATGGCGGAATCAAAGCCACCGGTCACCGAGGAGGTGATGGTGACGTTGCCCGAACTGCTGCGGACCACGGTGATGGAGGTGGGGGAAGCGCTCAGCGAGAAGCTGGCGGTGGTTCCAGTGACCGTGAGCGAAACGGTGGTGGTTTCGACCGTGCTGCCGGAGGTTCCGCTGACGGTGATGGAGTAGGTGCCGGGAGCGGTGCCGGAGGCCACGGTGATCGGACATCGTGGAAGTGCCGGATGCCGGTAATCGACGAGGGGCTAAAGCCGACCGTCACGCCCGAAGGAGCGCCGGAAGCGGAGAGCGTCACAGCGGAATTGAAGCCGCCGGTGACGGTGCTGGTAATGGTGGAGTTGCCGGAGTTGCCGGGCGCGATCGGACAGCGAGCACGGCGAAGCCGACAGAGCTGTATCCGGGCGTGGCTCGAGACGAGCCCGCCAGGGCGTTGATCAGGCCGGAGCCGTTGGGGCTGCCCCAGCCGGTGGCCAGGTCGTATCCCGTGGTGGCCGAGTAGCCGTTGCTGCCGCTGGTGATGTCGTGGAAGTCGGAGTCGTAGCTGGAGCCTTCGCCGATGGTGTAGAGGCTGGGATTGATGAAGCCGAGCGTCTTGTTGCCGTTGGCCACGGACTGCTGGTTGACGAGCGCCAGGTAGCCGGCCCACATGGGCGCGGCGAAGCTGGTGCCGCCGTATTCGTTGGCGGTGCAGGTGGTCTGGTCGGCGCAAACGTAGAACGTGAAGTTGGCGTTGGCGGAAACATCGGGACCGTTGCGGTAGCTCTTGGAGCAGCTGGAGCAGCCCGCGGCGGCCGAGGTTTGCCAGGAAGGAATCGCGTACTTGTGCGGAGAAATGCCGCCGCCGCCGTCGGCCCAGCGCGGTTTCGGAAGCCCATGGTCCGGCGGCGGAACTGGTGGTGAGATCGGTGCCGCCCACCGTGGTGACGTAAACGTCGTCGGCGGGGTAGGTCTCCGAGGCGGTGCCGGAGGTGGTCCATTTCCCGCTGTCACCGGCTGCCTGGAAGAGGTTTTGTCCCTGGGCCGCGAACTCCTCGAAGTAAGGATTGTCGGTGCTGGGGTCGGCAGGCGTCCAGGTCCAGGAAGAGCTGAGCTGAGCGTTCAGCGGGCTGGCGGTCGCCATGGCGTTGAAGATGGCGGAGTCAGTGGATCCGACATAGACGACGAGGCTGGAAAGCCCGGGCGCCATGCCCAGAGCCTGGGTCATGTCGAGGGTCTGCTCGGTGTCGTCGCAGTTGCCGCCGGAGCGTTATCCACGCAGGAGGTGCTGGTGCCGTCGGTGGAGAGAGGTGAACGATGGAGCCGGGATAGGTCTGATGCGCGTTGGTGTAGTAGGTCTGGAGATCGGCGAGGTCGGTGCCGTAGTACTCCAGCAGGCCGAGGGACTGGCCGCTGCCGGTCAGCGAGGTGCCGCCGGAGTAGGCCGCGCGCATGTCGCTGCCCAGGAAGGAGGCTGAAGGGCCGGAGCCCGTGGTGGCATTGGAGGTCTTGTCAGCAGAGGCAGGACGGCGGGTGAGTCCGGCGGGATGCGGAATGGAGTAGTTGCTGAGGCCGGCGATGTGCCAGAGCTGGAAGGGCAGATCCACGGTGGGCTCGCGATCCGGCGAGAAGAAGGTGCGGTTCTCGGTGGGGTGCTGGTAGGTGGTCATGGTGACGTGGAAGGCGCGGTTGATGGCGGCCACGGAGCCGGTGACCTCGATGTTGAGGCGGTTGCGCGAGGTGGCGACCACCCTGAGGCCGTTATCTTCGGCGAAGGCGAGCGGCGGAGTTGTAGTCGTCCTGGGTGGGGCCGAACTCGGCGGTGAACTGATCGACGGTGAGGAAGTGGTGGTAGGAAGGACTGGAGGGGTTGTAGAGGTCCTGGAGGAGATTGTCCAGCTCCGTTTGATTGCGGAGGGGCAGGACCAGCACCAGCCGGAGAGTTTGATTCGCTGGAAGATGGCCGACGACTTTGGCCTGGCCGTTCGCCACCGCGGCACGCAGGTGGTGGGTGATGGGAGTTTGCATTTGAGCGGATGCAGTCGCGACGAGCAGGGATACGACCAGCGTGGGAAGGAACATCCTGAGTCTGCGTATCACTTGGCTTCTCCTTATGCCCGGTTGGTGGGGTTTTCTTGCTCTGGCCTGGGGACAGGCTCCGGGATCGCAGCATTCTCACGGAATGCGGGGAGAATTGTCCAGAAGATTTTAGGAAGGGTACGAAAGTGTGACTCCCAAAGTAATCAGGGCGCCAAGAAGAGGGGCGCCGAGGACCGGAGGATCCGTTCCGCGCACGTCGCTTCTCGGGGGACGCCACGCTGACACGAGGTCCGCGCCGCTCTGATATCGTTCTAGTTCTGACGTCGATTCTGCTGGAGGGCCCCGTATCAGGAGGATTCTCGTGAAGAAGAATTTGGTCTTCGGCCTGGCGATTTCCGCCGCACTTTGCACGGCCGCCTTTGCTGCCCTCAAACCGGGCGACCGCGCGCCCGAGTTTTCCGCTCCCGCTTCGCTGGCGGGCAAGGAATTCCATTTCTCGCTGCGCGAGGCGCTGAAAAAGGGGCCGGTGGTCGTTTATTTCTACCCGTCCGCGTACACGGGGGGCTGCGATCTCGAGGCCCATACCTTTGCGCAGGATAAGGACCAGTTCACGGCCGCGGGTGCCAGCATCATCGGCGTTTCCGAGGACAGTATTGCGCGGCTGAATCAGTTCTCCGCCGACCCGAATTACTGCGCGGGCCGTTTCCCGGTGGCTTCCGATCCAACCGGCAAGGTGGCGGTTTCTTACGGCGTGGCGACCTTCCCCGGACAGTCAGGAGCGAAAGACGTGCGGGGTGTCGCGATCGACCACGGCTTTATCGATCGGGTAACCTTCGTGATCGGCAAGGACGGAAAGATCGTGCAGGAATTCTCTTCTCGCGCGGACCATCTGTCGCCGGATGCCCACGTCAAGAAGGCGCTGGAAGCCGTGCAGCAACTGGCCAAAGGATAGCCGGATGCGGGGTGAACGCGGGGTAGCCAGCGCCCTGGGTCAGAAGTTCATTGAAGGATTAGGCGGTGAAATGCAGGTCCTTCGACTCCGTTTGCCGCGAAAAGCGCGGCAAACTACGCTCAGGATGACAGCGTTTTTGTGCTGAATGAATTCATGATTCAGGAAATTAGCGGACGAGGCCCATGTTCGATTCGGGCCAGTAGATGAAGTCTGCTTTGCCGTAGATCAGGTCGCGCTCCACCGGGCCGAAGGCGCGGCTGTCGCTGGAGACGGAGCGGTGATCGCCCATGACGAAATAGGCGTCGGGCGGCACGACCAGGGGCGGCATGGAACGGGTGTCGCGATAGCGCACCGGAACGTAGGGCTCGTTGATCTGGTTGCCGTTGATGAACACCTTGCCATGCAGGATGGAGACCGTGTCGCCGGGCAGGCCGATGATGCGCTTGATGTAGCTTTTCGTCGGGTCCATGGGGTAATGGAAGACGACGACGTCGCCGCGCTGAATCTTCTCGAAGTGGAAAAAGAATTTGCTGATGAAGAGGCGATCCCGATTGCGCAGCTCGGGAGCCATGCTGGTGCCTTCGACGCGCACGGGCGTGTAGAGAAACGTGACGATGAAGACGGAGGCGACGGCGGCGATGGCGATGTCGCGCAGCCACGCCCAGAGGGTGCTCTTCCGCAATCGAGGGATCCTCATGCTTAACTGCAACCCAGCGTGCCGGCGGGGCAGAGCAAGCGGGGCCTGCGCCGGAGCGGTTTTTCGAGGACCGTGGTCGGCTGCGCGGCCGCGGGCTCGAGCACGGAGCCGCCGCTGAGATTGGAGGGCTGCAGCAGCAACGGACGCTGCAGCACCATCTCCACTTTGGTGCCTTCGGGAATGTTCACGTCGGCTTTGTGGGTGAACAGGGCCACGATGCCGGCGGCGGCGAGCCCAGCGCCCGCGCCTTCCAGGCCGCCGGCCATGGGGTGTCCGGAACCGAGGCGGCCGACGGAGCCGATGGTGGCGCCGGTGGGCACCGCGACTTCGGCCGTCTCCGCGGCGTTGCGGCCCTTATTGCTGCCGCCCTGCTGCTCAATGGTGCCTTCGTCGCCCTTTACTTTTTGATTCTGCGCGCCGGGCAGGTCCTTGACGATGCCGGGGACTTCCACGACGGAGCCATTGGGAAAGATGATGGAGGTGAAATGCATGTTGAGCTGCGCGTTGCCGTGAATGCGCCCGGGATGCACCACGCTGTCGACGACGCCCTGCACATACACTCCGGCAGGAATGACGACGCGGTTATTGACGACGACGGGAAAGATGGAGGAGAGATAGACGCCGTCGCCGGGTTGGGCGCTTTTGGTGTTGACGGCGCTGCGCAACGTGAGCAGAATGCGGGTTCCGGCGGGGACGACAATGGTATTGGTATTGGGCGGCTGGGCGGCGGCGGGCGGAGTTGCGGCCGTGGCAGGCGAGGCGGAGCTGGGCGCAGCCGGTGCGGTTGCCGTGGCGGCAGGAGCCGTTTGCGCGGGCGGTGCGGCGGGGGTGGTTTGCGCCGCGGCAGTCACGCCGGCGGCGAGCAGAATCGGAATGAGGGTGAAGCGATGCATCGGCATTCCGTCCCTCCTGGAACCTGCCTCCATTCTGCCTCAAATCGGGAAGCATACCGGCCGAAAGACAGGAATTCTGTTGTTGGACGCCGAGGACTGGCGGGCGTGAGCCGAGCCGGGGCGGCGGCTTCCGCGCCGGGCCCGGACGTAAGGGAAAAGCTAATTCTTGACCCGCACCTTCGGCTCGACGGACATGCCTGGGCGCAGCAGGTGATCCTTGTTCTGGCGGTCCATATCCTGCTGGGTGAGGTTGATGCGGACGGGGACGCGCTGCACAACCTTCACGTAATTGCCGGTGGCGTTTTCCGGGGGAAAGAGGCTGAGCATGGAGCCGGTGGCGCCGCCGATCTGCGCCACGTAACCGTCGTAGTCGCGATCGTACGCGTCCACGTGGATGGTGACGGGCTGTTTCGGCCGCATGCTCTGAAGCTGCGTTTCCTTGAAATTGGCGGTGATCCAGATATTGTCAAGCGAAACCAGCGTCATGAGCGCCTGGCCGGTGGAGACGTTCTGGCCGGGCTGCACGTTTTTGGTGGTGACGATGCCGGAGGTGGGCGCGTGGATCTGGCAATACTCCAGGTTGAGCTTGGCCTCAGACAGGGCGGCGCGGGCCTGATCGACCTGAGCGGCGGCCTGATCGGCTTTGGCCTTGTAGACGGCGACCTGGCGGGGTCCGGTGCGCGCGTACTGGAGGGAGGATTGCGCCTGGGTGACGCGATCGCGGGCCATGCGCACGGCATCCTGCGCGGCCACGACATCGGCCTGAGCTTCCTCGACGGCGGCCCGGTCAGCGGTGGCTGTGGCGACCACGGCGTCGTACTGCTGCTTCGAGATGATGTCCTTCTGCACCAGCGGGGTGTAGCGCTGGACGTCGAGCTGGGCTTTTTGCCACTCGGCCTGAGCGGCGGTGACCTTGGCCTCATCGGCCTTGAGCATGTTCTGCGATTCGGTGACGCCTTCCTGGGCGCTGCTCACGTCGACGCCGGCATTGCGGAGGATGGTTCCGGTATTGGTGGTGAAGATGGGGACGTTGACGCGCGCGGCTTCGTAATTGGCCTCGGCAGATTCGAGATTGGCCTCGGCCTGGCTGAGAGCCGTCTCATAGTCGCTGGGATCGAGCTGGACCAGGAGCGCGCCGGCCTGGACGAACTGGTTCTGGTTGACATAAACGGTCTGCACGTTACCGGCAATGCGGGCGCTGACCTGCACGATGTTGCCGTCGACCTGCGCGTCATCGGTGTCTTCGTAGTAGGTGGAGTGCCACCACCACAGGAGCGCGCCGACGACGAGAAGCGCGACCACGCCGATGATGATGAAGCGGCGACGCGGCCGGGAGCGAGGCTCCTCCGGCAGTTCGTCGGCAATGTCTTCTCTGGGTTGCTCTGTAGTCTGCTCGGCCACGCTTACTTTCCTCCCAGGTAATCCTTGAGATCGCTCTGTGCCACGCCCAGGGCGCGGGCGAGCGATAATTTCGCCATGTTGTGCTGGTACAGGGCCGCCACATACTGGTCGTTAGCCTGCGCTACGGCCTGCTGCGCCTGTGAAACTGCCAGATTATCGGAAACGCCCGCCTTGTAGCGCTGCTGGGCCTCGCTGAGCGCCTCCCCGGCGAGCTGGACGTTGCTGCGAGCCACGTCAACGGATTGGTTCGCCGCCTGAATATCGAGGATGCTGTCACGCACGTCGGCGGCAATTTGCCCGCGCAGGTCGCTCAGGCGCGCGGTGGCTTCATCCAGCTGCGCCTGCGCCTGCTTGGCATCGCCGCGGAGCTTGCCTTCCTCAAAGAGGGGAACGTCGAGCGAGCCGACGGCGTCGCCGGTGCCATGCGAGTGCGAGGGGTTGATGCCGATGTCGCCGTAGTCGCCGGAGAAGCTGACGGTGGGCAGCCGCTCGTCGGTGGCCGCGGAGCGCGCGCGCTTCGCCGCGGCAACCTGCTGCTCCATGGCCTTGAGGTCGGCGCGGTTGGCGAGCGCCTGCTGGACGGCCTGATCGGCGTTGAGATGATCCAGCCGCGCGTAGGGCTCGGAGTCGCTGAGGCTGAATTCCTGCTCGAGGGGAAGGCCAATGGCCCGGGCGAGCGCAATCTTGTCTTTGGCCCAGGCGTTGTTCGCGGCGATCAGCGACTGTTCCTGCGTTTGGTAATCGACGCGAGCGCGCAGCTCATCGAGGAGCGGAGCTACGCCGGCCTGGTGATTCGCGACCGCCTGATCGAGCGAAACTTTGGAGGTGTCCACCTGTGCCTGCACGGCCTGGATGCGGGCGGCATCGGCAATGACCATGAGGTAGGCGTTGCCGACGGTGAGCACGACCAGATCGCGCGCATCCTGGACGGAAAGATTGGCCGCCTGGAAGTCGTGCTTCGAGGCGATGAAATTCTGAAGAGCGGAGAGGTTGACCAGCGACCAGGTCAGCGAGCCGCGAATGTCGGTGTAGCCATAGGGGCCGATGATGGTGGGAAATCCTGGGATGCGCAGGCCTTCCGCCTGAAGGTCGGTTTCCTGGACGGCTTCCGTGACCCGGCCGGTGGCCTTGGGCAGCAGCGACTGCAGTTCTTCCAGCTGCGAGGCGCGCGCCGAGGTGACATTCTGGCTGGTGAGGATGAGGCCAAGGTTGTAGCGAAGGCCACGCTGAATCGCGTCGCCGAGGGAGAGCTGGAGAACGCCGGGGGTGAGCTGGCTGGTGACGGCGCTGCCCTGGTACGTCGACCTGTCGATTTGCGGCTGCGGAATCTGCACGGGCGCGGTGGGCGCGGTGACGGTGCCGGCCGGCAGAGGGGCCTGCGCCCGGGCGGGAAGCTGGGCAGAGAGCAGCAGAAGCGGCAGCAGGGCAAGGCGGCCGGCGCACTGCCGCCAGCCGGCTGTCTTCAGCGCAGCATCAGGCCTTTTCGATCGCAATTCAGGCAAACGTCACTCCCGGCTCGGCGTATGTGCTTTGGATGCAATCCGCAGGAGAAACAATTCAAAAGAACCCTCCTATAAGAGTAGCGGAAGGGCGCGTTGCTCTGCCTGGAAAAAGGTAACCGCGTTTGGCGTTAGCCGACCGGATTGACCAGAGCGCCGATGCCATCGATGGCAATGCGGATGATGTCTCCGTGATGGAGGGTGAAGGAATCGGGCGGGACGACGCCGGTTCCGGTGAGCAGAAATGTGCCGAAGGGGAAGGTTTGGTCGCGATAGAGGTACTCGGCCAGCTCGTCGGGGCGGCGCTTCATCTGCGCGAGCGTGGTGGCGCCGGTGAAGGCGATCGCGCCGGCGCGCTCGACGGTGAGCTCGATGCGGGTTTCCGATGACAGCGGCTCGGAGGCGATGAGGATGCCGGGCCCGAGCGCGCAACTGCGGTGGTAAACCTTGGCCTGGGGCAGGTAGAGCGGGTTCTGGCCCTCGATGTCGCGGGAGCTCATGTCGTTGCCGGCGGTGTAGCCAACGATGCGGCCCTGGGGGTTGATGAGCAGAGCGAGCTCGGGCTCGGGCACGGACCAGGTGGCGTCGCTGCGGATGCCGACCGGGCTGCGCGGGCCGACGACTTTGTGGGCCAGGGATTTGAAGAAGAGCTCCGGGCGCTCAGCGGAGTAGACGCGATCGTAGAAATCGCCGCCGCCGGCATCCTTCGATTCGGCAATGCGCGCGGCGCGGCTGCGGAGGTAGGTGACGCCCGCGGCCCAGACTTCCTGGCTACCGATGGGGGGAAGCAGTCGCGCGTCGTCGATGGCGCTGGCCTTCGCGCCGCTGCGGGCGATTTGCGCGAGGTGGTCGTGGAGATTGCCGAGAACGATCAGATCGTCGAGGGACTTTTCCGGGACGGAATAGAGGCGCTCGTCGTGCTCGAGGACGAGGCCGTCGCGCGTGCGATACAAAATCACGGGGTCTCCTGGGAAGTGGTTGCGGACGATGGCTCGGCGGATTGAGCGGGCGCACCTAGCCGCGAAACGATCGCATCCACATCGTAAATGCAGCCGCCCCAGATGCCGCCGCTGGCTGCGACAAGAGCGGCCCAGAGGCGCGTGTCAGCGGGAAGATCGGGATGCGGTTGGAGATCGGGGCGCGGGGAGCGGGCGGCGAGACGGCGCGCGCCTTCTTCTGGCGTGAAGCTTTCGCCCTTCTCTTCGACGAGGTTGACGGAGGCGTCGAGGCGCTGGCGATCGATGCGAATTTCGATGGTGTCGCCGTCGCGGATTTTGCCGATGGGGCCTCCGGCGAGCGCTTCGGGCGAGATGTGGCCGATGCAGGGGCCGGTGGAGACGCCGCTGAATCGGCCGTCGGTGAGCAGGGCGACGTGGCGGCAGTGGGGCAGGGCTTTGAGGGCGGCGGTGATCTGGTAAATCTCCTGCATGCCCGCGCCCGCCGGGCCGCAGCACGTGAGCACCATGACGTTGCCGGGAGCGATGCGGCCGTGTTTGATGGCGTCGATGGCGTCGGATTCGGCGGTGAAGACGCGCGCCGGACCGCGATGCAGGAAGATGCCGTCCTCGCTGATCAGCGACGGATCGATGGCGGTGCTTTTGACGACGGAGCCTTCCGGCGCGAGGTTTCCGGCGGGAAAACAGATGGTCGAGGTGAGGCCGCGCTGGCGAGCGCGGTCGGGCGAGAGGATCACGTGGTCGGCGTCGATGCCGTCGCGGTCGAGGAGATTCTTTCTGAGCGCATGACGGCGCGGGCTCTGCTCCCACCAGTCAAGACAGTCGCCGAGAGAAATGCCTGCGGCGGTCATCGCGCTGGTATCGAGCAGGCCGGCGCGGCGGAGGTGCAGCATGACTTCGGGGACGCCTCCCGCGAGGAAGACCTGAACCGTAGCGAAGTTGCGCGGGCCGTTGGGCAGCGCGTCCACCAGGCGCGGAATCTCGCGATTGATGCGGATCCAGTCCGGGACGCTGGGACGGCGCAGACCCGCGGCGTGCGCGATGGCGGGCACGTGCAGGAGCAGGTTGGTGGATCCACCGAAAGCCGCGTAGACGACCATCGCGTTTTCGAGTGCGGCCTGGGTGAGGATGTGGCGCGTGCCGATGTGCAGAGTGCGGAGTCGCAGCAGCGCCGATGCCGAGCGGCGCGCGGCGTCGAGCCAGATAGGCTGGCCGGAGGGCGCGAGCGCGGTGTGCGGCAGCGCGAGGCCGAGGGCTTCCGCCACCACCTGGGAGGTGGCGGCGGTGCCGAGGAACTGGCAGCCTCCGCCGGGCGTGGCGCAGGTGCGGCAGCCGACTTCCGCGGCGTAGTCGAGCGTGATTTGTCCCTGAGCGAAGCGCGCGCCGATGGATTGCACGCGGCCCGCGTCCTCGCCCTGCTCGGGCAGCAGCGTGACGCCGCCGGGAATGAGCACGGTGGGCAGATCGCCTGCCGACGCGAGGGCCATGAGCATCGCGGGCAGACCCTTGTCGCAGGTGGCGATGCCGAGAACGCCGGCGCGCGTGGGCAAGGAACGCATGAGGCGGCGCAGGACGATGGCCGCGTCGTTGCGGTAGGGCAGGGAGTCCAACATGCCGGTGGTGCCCTGGGTGCGGCCGTCGCAGGGATCCGTGCAGGCACCGGCGAAGGGCACAGCGCCGTTGGCTTTCAGCGCGCGGGCGGCTTCGGCGACGAGCAGGCCGACTTCCCAGTGGCCGGTATGGAAGCCGAGCGCGATGGGCGTGCCGTCTTCCGCGCGCAGACCGCCGTGCGTGGAGAGGATGAGGATTTCCGGGCCGAGGAGATGGGCAGGCTCCCAACCCATGCCGACGTTTTGGCTGAGGCCGAAGAGATTGCCGGAAGGCTGGGTGAGCAACATTTCCGGCGTAAGCGGCAGCGCGCCCGCGGGACCCGGCGCATGCGTGGCGACGGCGGCGAGGTTGAGGCCAGGTGATTCGAGGACATCAGCAGCGGAGATGGGATTCATTGCGCGTCGGGCTCGATTCCATTTTCAACCGAACTCGTTGTTGGCGCGACGTTGGAAGACGCGGGGGCGAGTTGGCCAGGGATGGCACTCATCGCCAGCAGCACAGCGCCCGAAAGGATGAGCGAACAGGACATGAGCAAAAATCCCGCCTGGGAGCCGCCGGTGAAGGTGCGGAGGAGGCCGACGCCGTAGACGCCGAAGAATCCGCCGAGCGCGCCGCAACTGTTGATGAGGGCGATGGTTTCGCCGGCGACGTTTTTCGGGAGCATCTCCGGCACCATAGCGAAAAACGGGCCGTAGGGCGCGTACAGGCAACTGGCGGAGACGATGAGGCAGAGGTAGGCGAGGACGAATCCGTGGCCGAGGGTGAAGTAGGAGCCGGCCAGCGCCACGCCGGCCAGCATGAGAATGGGCCAGACAAATTCGCGGCGGCGAGCCCTGCGGTCGGAGAAATGCGAGATGGCCAGCATGAGCAACACCGCGGCCAGATACGGGACGGCGGAGAGCAGGCCGGTGATGTCGATGCCGGTCCTGGTGGCGTTGCGGATGACGACGGGAAGCCAGAGGACGAATCCGTAAATGCCGAGGCTCCAGAAGAAATAGTTGATGCAGAGGAGAACGACGTTGCGATCGCGGAAGGCGACGCGGAGGTTCGCCACGCGCGGCAGGTGCTGCTGTTCGTATTCGAGCGAGGACTCGAGCTCGCCGCGGCCGGAGGCGCTGAGCCACGAGACTTCGCGGGGAGTGTCGCGCACGAGCGCCAGCCAGAATCCGCCCCAGACGACGGCGACGGCGCCCTCGATGATGAAAGCCATCTGCCAGTTCGTGGCCCGGATGAGGAAGCCGGTGGCAGCGGACATCCAGAGAACGGTGAGCGGGTTGCCGAGCATGAGGAGAGTGTTGGCGCGAGAGCGCTCGGCGCGCGTGAACCAGTGGGTGAGCACGATGAGCAGCGCGGGGAAGACGAAGCTCTCGGCGACGCCGAGGAGGAGGCGATCCGCGGCGAGCAGCCAGAAGGTGCGGATGACGCCGGTGAGCGCGGCGAACGCGCCCCACGCAACGAGCGCGAGGAAAATGAGCATCCGCGCGCTGTAACGGCGAACGAGGATGACGCCGGGAACCTGGGGCAGGAAGTAGCCGAGGAAGAAGAGCGCGCTGAGCAGATCGGTGCGATAGCCGCTGATGTGCAGCGTTTGTGCCATGCCCGCGGCCGCGCCGAATCCGAAGTTAGCGCGGTCGAGGTAGGCGAGGCTGTAGGTGATGAAGACGGCGGGCAGAATGCGCGCCCATCGCTTGCGCAGATCGGGATGGGCGGGAGTGATGGCTGGCATAGGGGCGCGACGCGTCGAGCTCGCAGGGAATCCACTCGATGATAGCGCCGCAGGCTGGGAGGAACGGACGCAGGTGTCGGCTTAGGGTTGCGTGTTCAGCGCCAGATCGATGAGCGTTTTCTGCTGCAGTTCGTGCGCCTTGGCGGAGCCAGTGGCCGGGCTGGCCGCTGCCGAGCGCTTGATGCTGAGGACCTGGCGATCTTTGGCGATGCGGCGGAGACGCGGCAAAACGAAGGACAATGCGCCCATGTTCGCCGGCTCTTCCTGGACCCAGACGACTTCGCGAGCGGCGGGATGGGCTTCGATGGCGGCGCGCAGCTCGGCTTCGGGCCAGGGATAGAGCTGATCGAGGAAGATGATGCCGGTGGCGCTGTCTTTGCGTTTCGCGCGCTCGACGCGGAGCTCGTGGCCGATTTTGCCGGTGGCGATGAGCAGGCGCTGGGCGCTGGGGATTTCCGTTTCCGGAAGCACGGGGAGGAAACGCGGACGCGTGAAGTCGCCGATGGGCGAAAGCGCGTCAGGATGGCGCAGCATGCTCTTGGGCGTGAAGACGACGAGCGGCTTGCGCCACTGGCGCATCGCCTGGCGGCGCAGCAGGTGGAAATACTGCGCGGCGTTCGAAGGCTGGCAGATCTGGATGTTGTCGCGCGCGGCGAGTTGCAGGTAGCGCTCGATGCGGGCGCTGGAATGCTCGGGGCCCTGGCCCTCATAGCCGTGCGGCAGCAGCATCACGAGGCCGCAGAGCAGACCCCACTTGTCTTCGCCGGCGGAGAGGAACTGATCGATGATAATTTGCGCGCCGTTGGCGAAGTCGCCGAACTGCGCTTCCCAGAGAACGAGGGCTTCGGGATAATCGCGGCTGTAGCCGTACTCGAAGCCCATGCACGCCGGCTTCCGACAGCATGGAGTTGTAGACCTCGAAGCGCGCCTGCTGTTCGGCGAGGTGATTCAGCGGAAGCCAGCGCTGCTCGTTCTCGATGTCGATGAGGACGGTGTGGCGCTGGTTGAAGGTGCCGCGCTGCGAGTCCTGGCCGCTGAGGCGCACGGGCGTGCCGGCGAGCAGCAGCGAGCCGAAAGCCACGGCTTCGGCCATGCCGTAATCGAAGGCGCGCTGGCCGCGGCCCATTTCGGCGCGCTGCTCGAGCAGTTTTTTGCATCTTGGGATGGATGTGAAAGCCATCGGGGTACGCAGCGATCTTCGTGGCGATCGAGCTCGATCGCGGCGCGGTCGAGGCCGGTGTCCACTTCGTAGTCGGGCTGCCAGCAGCCGCCGTGGTACGGACGCCAGTAGTCCGGCATCTCGACGAGGACAGACTTTTTGCGCGACGTGGTGGCTTTCTTCTGGGCTTCGAGCGAATTCAGCGTGGACGCTCTTTGGCGAGCGAATCGGCGTCGACGCCGATCTGCTTGGCATAGAGCTGGTACAGCGGCGGGTGGTCCTTGATGCGAGCGTAGCGCAGGGGCTGGGTGACGGTGGGATCGTCGACCTCGCTGTGGCCGTGGCGGCGATAGCCGATGAGGTCGATGACGACATCGGAGTGGAATTGCGACGGCGGATAGTCGGCGGCGAGCGCGGCGATGCGCACCACGGCGGCGGGATCCTCGGCGTTGACGTGGAAGATGGGAATCGGCAGACGCTTGGCGAGATCGGAGGAGAAGCGCGAGGAGTTCGTCTCATCCGGCTCGGCGGTGAATCCGATGAGGTTGTTGACGATGATGTGAATGCCGCCGCCGACCGAATAGCCAGCGATGCAGCCGAGGTCCAGGGTTTCGGCCCAGATGCCCTGGCCGGCGAAGGCCGCGTCGCCATGGATGATGATGGGCAGGACGCGCTGCACGCCGTCCGCGCCTTCGCGATCCTGACGAGCGCGGGCGCGTCCCATCGCGACGGGATCGACGGCCTCCAGGTGGCTGGGGTTCGAGACAAGGTGCAGCGCAACAGATTGGCCGTTGCGGGCCGCGAACTCGCCGGTGGCGCCGATGTGGTACTTGACGTCGCCGCCGCCGAGGACGCTGCGCGGATCGACGTCTTCGAATCTGGCGAAGATGTCCACCGGCGATTTGCCGAAGGTGTTCACCATCACGTTGAGGCGGCCGCGATGGCTCATGCCCAGGATGGAGCGGTCCGCGCCCAGCTCCGCGGCGCGGTTCAGCAGCTCGTCGAGGAAGGGAATGAGGGCGGTGACGCCTTCGAGCGAGAAGCGCTTGGTGCCGAGATAGCGCGACTGAATGACCTGCTCGAAGATGTCCGCCTGGGCGAGCAGGCGCAGGATGCGCTGCGGGTCGACGGCGGGGGCCGAGGATTCGAGACGGTCAGTCAACCAGTCGCGGCGCTCGCGCTGGGCGATGTGCAGGAACTCCGCGCCGATGGTGGAGGCGTAGCAGCGGCGGGCCTCCTCGGCAAATTCGTTGTCGATGCGCAGCTCGGGTACGTCGAGCGGCGTGAGGTACTGGCCGAGGGGATCGAGGTTCGCCTGGAGATAGCCCCAGCGGCGGAAGGCGTCGAAGGTCTGCTCGCGCAATGGCGCAGGCGCGAGTTCACTCGAAATGGAAGATGTGGTCATGCGAAGCAGGAGTCCGGAAAAGAATGGGGAATTGGGGCGCGACTCGATGGCCCGCGAAAGAACTCTGTTTTGATTTTACGCGGGCCACAAGCCGGCGCCGGAATCTTTAGCGCTGTTCGATGGGCACGTAGCGGACCGGGTATTCCGGCCCAGTGTACTCGGCGCGCGGGCGGATGAGCCGGTTGTCGTCGAGCTGCTCCATCACGTGCGCGGTCCAGCCGGCGATGCGGCTGACGGCGAAGATGGGGGTGAAGAGATCGAGATCGATGCCCAGCGTGGTGTAGGTGGAGGCGGAGTAGAAATCAACGTTGGCGTTGAGCTTCTTCTCGTTCTTCACGTACTCTTCGATGCGCCGGGACATCTCGTACCACTTGGTGTTGCCGGATTCGCGGCTGAGCTGCTCGGACATGCGCCGCAGGTGCGTGGCGCGGGGATCTTCGGTGCGGTAGACGCGATGGCCGAAGCCGAAGATTTTTTTCTTCTGCGCGAGCAGGCTGCGCACGTAGTCCACGGGGTCGCCGCCTTCTTTGGCGATGGCGAAGAGCATCTTCATCACCGCTTCGTTGGCGCCGCCGTGGAGGGGGCCTTTGAGGGCGGCGATAGCGCCGGTGATGGCCGAGTGCATGTCCGACATGGTGCCGGCGATGACGCGCGCGGCAAAGGTCGAGGCATTGAATTCGTGATCGGCGTGCAGGATGAGGGCGATGTCAAAGGTGTGCGAGGCCGCTTCAATGGGCTTTTCGCCGTGAAGCATCCACAGGAAGTTGGCGGCGTGAGAAAGCGAAGGATCCGCGTCAATGAGCTTTTTGCCCTTGCGGATGCGGTCGTACGCCGCAACCAGAATCGGGAACTGCGCGGTCAGCGCGAAGGATTTGCGGAGATTGGAGTCGTGATCGACAGCGCTCTCCGAGGGGTCGTACATGCTGAGCGCGGAGACGGCGGTGCGCAGCGCCTCCATCGGCGTAGCGGTCTTCGGGAAGGAGCGGAAGAGGTCGAAGATCTGTGACGGAACGCGGCGGGCGTCGACGAGTTTCTGGCTGAACTGGGCGAGCTCTTCGCGGCTGGGAAGGTGGCCATACCAAAGCAGGTAGATGGTCTCCTCGAAGGTAGACTGCTGCGCCAGCTCGTGAATGTCGATGCCGCGGTAGGCGAGCACCCCCGCGTAGCCGTCGATCCAGCAAATGCCGGAGTTTGCCGCTACTACGCCTTCCAGACCTTTGGTCACCGCCGCTGTCGCCATGTTGCTGCCTTCGTCCTCCATGCGGGAGCCTGCTGTGGACCCCGTCTATACCGGATGCCGCAATGCCGCCGCGCGATGCAAGAGAGGCGCCACGCGGCAAAGATCCGCTCCTGATAGATTACGCGAAAAAGCGCCTGCGGCCTGGTCCGGCTGCAGGTGGGACGGAAATTGGGTTACGAAAGTGAGGGCGACTACGAGGAGAGCGAGGCGCCGGCAAATCGCGCGGCGCGAAAGGCAGAAACATCCACCTCGGGCGGGTTCCGCTGGATCCACTGGCTCATGACGCGGCCGGTGCCGGGGCCGAGCAGAATGCCATTCTTGTAATGCCCGGTGGCGACCCAGCGGTTGGCGCCCGTCCGGTCGAGGATGGGCAGCCCGTCTTCCGAGCCAGGGCGCAGGCCGGTCCAGGTTTCGGCGATGCGGCCGTCGCGCAGGGGCGGCCAAAGCTCGATGGCCCGATGAAACAGCTCTTCGATGCGATCGGCCAGCACCTGCTTGTCGAAGCCCGCGGCCTCGACCGTGGGCCCGATGGTGTAACGGTTTCCGCCGCGCGGGACGATGTAGACCTTCGCGGTGCGCAGCACGCATTGCATCTGGTAGGCGCCGGCCAGCGTGGCTGTGAGCATGTGGCCCTTGCGGGGCGTTATGGGCAGCGTGTCCAGGGCAGGGGACCAGGCTCCCGCGCAGTTGACGAACGATCCAGCGGGGAAGACACCGGTGGGAGTCTCCACTTCCACGCCGCCGCTGCCGCTACGAACGCTTTGGACGGGGGTATGCTCGCGCAGCTCGATCCCGGCGGCGAGCGCAGCCGGAGGAAGCGCCTCTGCCAGGTCCCACGCGTCGAAGCTTTGCTCCTCCAGCTGGAAGAAGTGCCAGTCGGCCAGGGCAGCCTGGGGCGCCAGATCGCGGACCTCCGCGTCGCTCAGGGGGCGTACGCCGGGCGGCATGTGCTTCATGCCCTGGACCGTGCAGGTGGTGCGGATGGGAATTTTCGCGCCGGAGAGCTCTTCCACTCGCGCCAGAAATGCCGGGTAAAGCCTGAGGCTGAGCTGCGCGAGTTCCCGCAATTCCCGGGGATTATCCGGGTCATTGCCGGCCAGCATGCCGGCGGCGGCGCGGGAGGCCTCGGACATAGCCTCATCCTTGTCGAACACGGTGACGTTATAGCCCGCGGCAGCCAGTTCCAGAGCGGTTGCCAATCCGATGATGCCGCCGCCGGCAATCGCGGTGTCCGCAAAGCTCATGGCTCCGATTGTAGGGCCGGGCGCTCCTCCGATCCCATCGATTACGAAAGGAGACCTACTTTTGGTGTGCGACCGGGGATGACTTTAGTGACCCTTTTTGGATGAGCCACGGTCCTTGGCCGGCTTGCGGGAGCCCTGCATCGTGCGGCGGCGCTCATCTATAGTAGGGAAGCACTGCGGGTTCCCCACTCCATCCCTGGGAGCAGAACGAATGGCGAATGCTGAGTCGGACGCGCTGGTTTTCTTCGGCGCCACCGGCGATCTTGCGTACAAGCAGATCTTTCCCGCGTTGCAAGGGATGATCCGCGACGAAGGCTTCAACCTGCCGATCATCGGGGTGGCCAAGGCCGGCTGGACGCTGGACCACCTGAAGGAGCGCGCCAAAGACAGCCTGGAGCATCACGGCGGCGTCGATCAGGCAGCATTCGAGAAACTGCTCGGCCTGCTGCGCTATGTGGACGGCGACTACAGCGATCCGAATACCTTCAGCGAGCTCCGCCAACAACTGGGGCAGGCGCAGCGGCCGCTGCACTACCTGGCGATTCCGCCCAGCCTGTTCGCGACCGTGGCTGAGAACCTGGCGAAGTCGGGCTGCGCGGCGAATTCGCGCGTGGTGGTGGAAAAGCCCTTCGGGCGGGATCTGGAATCGGCACAGCAGCTGAGCCGGACGCTGCACCAGTATTTCGCTGAAGAGGACATTTTCCGGATCGACCACTTCCTGGGCAAGGAGCCGGTGCAGAACATCCTGTACACGCGCTTCGCGAATCCGGTCTTTGAGCCGCTCTGGAATCGCGAGCACATCCGCTGCATTCAGATCACGATGTCGGAAGACTTCGGCGTGCAGGATCGGGGCAAGTTCTACGACGAGGTGGGCACGCTGCTGGACGTGGTGCAGAACCACATGCTGCAGGTGCTGGCGAATCTGACCATGGATCCGCCGACGGGCGAGGATCACGATGCGGTGCGCGATCGCAAGGCGGAACTGATGCGCGCGGTGCGGCCCCTGACTCCCTATAACGTGGTGCGCGGGCAGTATGAGGGCTACCGGTCGGTGCCCGGCGTCGCGCCCAATTCCAAGGTAGAGACCTTTATCGCGGTGCGCCTGCACATCGATAGCTGGCGGTGGGCGGGCGTTCCGATTTATATCCGCGCGGGGAAGATGCTGCCCGTCACCTGCACTGAGGCGGTGGTGGAGTTCAAGCGGCCGCCGCGGGAAACCTTCGGCGAGCTGGTGCCGAACAATTCCGCGCACGTGCGCATGCGGGTGAGCCCGGACATCGCGATTGCGCTGGGCCTGCGAGTGAAGATTCCGGGCGAGCGGATGGCCGGCCGCGACGTGGAGCTGGACCTGCACAGCCAGGCCGTCGAGGATATGCCTCCGTACGAGCGTCTGCTGGGCGATGCATGCCGCGGGATCAGCGAATTGTTCTCCCGGCAGGATCTGGTGGAGGCGCAGTGGCGCGTGGTTGAGCCGATCCTGGGCGGCGCGACGCCGGTGTACACCTACCAGCCGGGAACGTGGGGTCCGGAAGAGGCGAATCCGCTGATCGGCAACGATGGACCCTGGATCAACCCGGTGGTGACGGCGCCTCCGGCCGAGGCGGTTCGTACAATAAGCTGAATGCCCGAGTTCGCCCAGTTCTTTGGTCTCTCCTTTACCGCTCTGTTCCCGGTGGTGAATCCCATCGGATCCGCGCTCGTTTTTCTGGGCATGGTGGGCGTGACCGAGAATAGAGTCTACAAAACCCTGGCGCGGAAGATCGCGCTCAGCACAGCGCTGTTTCTGCTCATTCTGGATGTGGCGGGCGCGACGGTGCTGAAGGTCTTCGGCATCTCGCTCCCGGTGGTGCAACTGGCGGGAGGGCTGGTGGTGGCGGCGATGGGCTGGACTCTGCTCAACCAGAAAGACGCCGCAGGCGCGCACGAGCCGGCTCCGATGCTGCCGGATTCCTCCGACCTGCAGCGCAAGATCTTCTACCCATTCACGTTTCCGCTGACGGCCGGTCCGGGCGTGCTGGTGGTGACGCTGACGCTGAGCGCGCACGCCTCCCGCGGAACGTTCCTGCATATCGTCTTCGCGCAGGCGGGCGTGATTTCCGGGATGCTGCTGATGTGCATTGCGGTGTTCGTCGCGTATGCCTGGGCCCCCAGAATCACGGCGAAGGTTTCGCCTTCGACGGCGCACGGCATTCTGCGGGTGATCTCGTTCGTCCTGCTGTGCATTGGGGTGCAGATCGCGTGGAACGGGGCCAGTAGCCTGCTGAACACACTGAAGTTAACCGTGCGCTGAGCAGCCCGGGCGTTCGTACTTTCTTTGCGGGCGTCCGCCACATTCTCCGCCTGTTCGCCTCTCCGGCATCTAGGTTGGACAGGAGCGCAAATGCTGGGAACGGACGCCAAGGCGATCATCGCGGAGTTTCTCGACAAGCTGAGCCGATCGGCGGCGAGCGCACTTGTGCTCGACTATGACGGCACGCTGGCGCCCTTCCAGGTCGATCGATTCGCGGCCGTGCCCTGGCCAGGCGTAGCGGCGCTGATCCAGCGCATCGCGGAAACGGGCCGCACGCGTGTGGTGCTCGTCAGCGGTCGTCCGGCGGAGGAGGTCCGCGATCTGCTTGGAATTACGCCGGTTCCGGAGATCTGGGGATTGCACGGCAGGCAACGCCTGCACCCGGATGGGCGTTCTGATGTACTGCCCATGGAAAATTCCGAGCGGGAGACTCTCGAGCAGGCGGGAAGATGGATTGCGGCGCAGGGGCTGGAGTCGCGGGCGGAGTTCAAGCCGGGCAGCGTGGCCGTGCATTGGCGCGGGCTTACGCCGCAGGAGACGGCTGAGATTCGCGGCCGCGTGCGCCCGGAGTTTGGCGCGCTGGGGCAGCGCGCAGGCATGGCGTTGCTGGAATTCGACGGCGGGCTGGAACTGCGCTGCGTGGAACCGAATAAGGGCACAGCCGTGCGCGCTCTTCGCAGCGAGCTGACTGCGGGTGCGCCTTTTGCGTATTTGGGCGACGACCTTACCGATGAGGACGCGTTCCTGGAACTGCGCGGCACCGGCGCGCTGACCGTGCTGGTGCGGCCGGAGCGAAGGGAAACGGCGGCCGAGGCGTGGCTGCGGCCGCCGGAAGAGCTGCGGGAATTCCTGAGCGGCTGGGCGGAACGCACCAGGGGGCGGGGATGAGCACCGGGAAGATGATTCTGGTGTCCAACCGGCTGCCCACGACGGTGGCGCCCGGACCGAACGGTCCCGAGCTCAAACCCAGCTCCGGCGGATTGGTGACCGCGCTGAAACCGTTGTTCAAGGCGCGCCAGGGGTATTGGATCGGCTCGCTGGGCGACGGCTATACCGAGAAGGAGCTCGAGGACCTGCTGGCTCGCAGCGGAACCAGCCCTGCATGCCAGTTGATCCCGGTCGCGCTGACTCCCGGCGAGCGCAAGGGCTTTTATACGGGTTTTTCGAACGAGATTGTGTGGCCGCTCTTCCACGACCTGCAGGGGCGATGCAATTTCGATCCCGAGTACTGGAAGGCCTACGTCAGCGTCAACCGCAAGTTTGCCGAGGTCACCGCGCGAGTGACCGCGCACGATTCTGTCGTGTGGGTGCATGACTACCACCTGATGCTGGTGGCGGAGTTCCTGCGGGGGCAGGGCATTCGCTCCAGACTGGGCTTCTTCCTCCACATTCCCTTTCCGCCGGTGGACATCTTCGAGAAGCTGCCGTGGCGAACGCAGATCCTGCGCGCCCTGTTTCGCTTCGACGTCATCGGGTTCCAGACGCCACGGGATCAGCGCAATTTTCTGGGTTGCGTGCGGCGCTTCCTGCCGGACGTGGATTTGCAGCGAGTGGACAGCGAGGTGCAGGCCGTCTCCACCGAGCGCGCCACCCTGATCCGCAGCTTCCCCATCGGCATCGACTTTGACGAGTTCAACGACCATGCCCGTCAGCCGGAGATCGCCGCTCGCGTCACGGAGATTCGCGAGGATATGCGCGGGCGCCAGATCATCCTGGGCGTGGACCGCCTGGATTACACCAAGGGACTGCCGGAGCGGCTGCGCGCGTTCCAGCACCTGTTTGCCACTTACAAAGACCTGCGCCGCCAGGTGTCGCTGGTGCAGATTGTGGTTCCCAGCCGCGAAAGCATCCCCAAATATCAGGAGCTGAAGCTGGAGACGGAGACGCTGATCAGCCAGATCAACGGGCAGTACGGCGATCCGGGGTGGATGCCGATCCACTATATCCACCGCTCGCTGGAGCGGCCGGAACTGATCGCGCTGTACAGCGCAGCCGATATCGCGCTGGTCACGCCGATCAAGGACGGCATGAACCTGGTGGCGAAGGAATTCTGCGCCTCGCAGGTGGACGAGCGCGGGGTGTTGATCCTGAGCGAGTTCGCCGGCTCGGCGGAGCAGCTGAGCCATGGCGCGCTGCTGGTGAATCCGTACGATATTGGGGCGGTTGCGGATACGCTGCACCTGGCGTTCCGAATGGATCCCGCGGAGCGCACCCAGCGCATGCGCAAGCTGCGGCGGCGCGTGCGGAATGCGAATGTCTTCCGCTGGTGCGACGACTTCTGCTCCTACCTGGAAAGCGCGCACCGAGCGCCGGCACGATCCGCGCGAGCCGCGTAGAGGGAGACTGCGCAGCAGACCGACAAAAATGGGGATGGTCGCCCATCCCCCCGGAGTAAGAATCGAAGCCTGCGCTAGTTACACGAGGACGTACTGGTGGCGGTGCACCCTGGGGGATTCGCCATGATCTTGGACGCCGACAGGGTGGCCGCGATCTCCTGGAAAATGGCCGGAATGCTGGTGGTGGAGTTCGCGTGGGAGGTGCAGGAGGAGGTGCCCCCCGTGGCTGCGTAATCGGAATAAAAGTCCTGGGTGGGTTCGTTGGAGTTCGTAATGTACGAAGATGCCATCCGCTCCATGGTGGTGCAGGGACTGAGGCCGGAGTCGGTGGAGCATCCCGTGGAAGCGGAGCCGTAGGCAACGCTGTAGACCGTGGTCTTCACCGGGCTGGTGGTGCTCTGCGACGAGGGGTAGGTGCCTTTCGTCGCGTCCTGTGCGGCCGTGATGGCCTGCTGGCACATGTCCTTGTACGAGGGATAGGTCCCCGAGCTGTTGCTGTTGGACTTCACGTAGTTGGTGCACTGGCCGGAGCGATTGGTCTGCTGGCACACGGGCGAACCATTGCTGGTGACCTCGCCGCCCAGGTAGGCGCTGGTGGCGTTCACGTCGCCGTCGCTGAGCACCACCATGACGTTGCTGGTCTGAAGGCTGGTTCCGGAGGTGGGGTTCAGCCGCGCCTCGTACTGGTTGTACAGATCGTTCTGCGCCTGGTAAACGACGCCGGCATAGTAGGTGTCGGCGCCGCCGGCGGCCTGCAAGCCGCCCCAGGTGCCGCTTCCTCCGTATTGCTTGTAGTAGGTTCCGGTGGTGAGGTATTGGCAGGTTGGAGTACTGGCACCGCCAACCGCCTTCACCAGGGTCGAACTGCTGCTCAGCGAGCTGGTATTGTCGGACGTCTTGTAGTCGTTGCCAAAGCCGACCAGCTGATACAACGGCGGGTTGGGCAACAAAGCGCTGCCCGTGAAGGTGCTGCCGGGAAAGTTCCAGTAGACGGTGGAATCGGTTTCTCCGAATCCACCGTCGACACTCGCTGAAGCAGGCTGAATCTGGGCCGTGCAGTTGACCTCATCGCTCACCGCGGTGGAGGTGCTGAGCCCCGGGAAGGTGTACAGGGCCACTTCATCCTGGGGAGTGGTACTGGTGCTGCAGGTGCCGCCGCCGGAGCAGGGCGTCAGGTTCTCCAGCAATTGCTGTATGCCGATCAGCGAGCAGGCGATGCGCGTGAGCCCATTGCAGGGAGCTTCGCTGCCGGAATCGACGGAATTCATGGACCCGGTCGTGTCCACGATGACGGCGACGTTGTAGGGATTGCGAGCCGCGCCCTTCCAGGCCGCGGTCTGCGTGGAACTGAAGGTGATGCTGTCGATCCCCATGATCTGCATGAAATCCATGGGGACGGTCACGGTCTGGGTCACCACCAGAGCATTCACGCTGCTGGTGCCCATGTTGACGCAGTGAACGTCGAGGGTATTTGTGACGAAACTGGAGCAATAGCCGATGGCGTTCGTCTGCACGCCAGGCAGCGTCACCAGGGTGTTCTTGCCGGTGGTGGTGGTTTTGGTTTGGGAGTTGTACTCGTCGATCGAGCTGTAGTTCTGAGCGACCGTCACGTAGTCGCTGTTCGGCATCTCATTCGCGCCGGCGAGCGCGGCGGCGATGGTGCCGCTCTTCAGCGCGTTGTCGGCGATCATGGCGCGGCCGATGTCGATGACGAAGCCTCCGATCGCCAGCAGGACCACGAGCATCAGGCTGAACATGATGATGGTCTGCCCATTCTGTTCCCGGATCAGCGCTCCAGCTTTTCCTGCCCACGTTCTCATGGAAAATGCCTCCGCACTTACTCGATGACTTCCTGCACCGTCGAACTGAGGGTGTAGCTCTGCGTTCCAAACTGGATGAAGCTGGCCGTGAACGGATAGGAGACGGTCACCGACTCGTTCGCGCCTTCCACCATGTCCGAGGCGTCGCCGGAGCAGGTGAAGTTGGAGGCGCCGGTAGTGGGCCCCGTGGTAGCCCCATTCACCGTGAGCGTGAACGTGAGATTGGCCGCGGTGAGGTTCGGGGCGGCATTGACGAAGTTCGACTCGACGGTGGCGCAGGGGTTGGTCGTTTGTCCGCGGCTGATGGCCAGTTGCTGCGCGGCAATCTGGGTAGCATTCGTCAACACCAGATCCTGGTTGAGGCCGATGCCGAAGATGGCAATGCCCAGACCGAGCATGAGGACCAGCGGCGAAATCAGCGCGAACTCCACCAGCGCCTGGCCCGAGGACTCGCCCCTGGCCAGCTCCCGGCTCCGGGCCCGAAAGCGGCCCGCGATGATGTTGATTTGCCTGGATATCGTTTTCATGGCGCGTTCGAGGATGGCAATGGGCACCGTTTCCGGTGCCCATGCATCGTCAAGGTCGATTATCGGCAGGGGGGCATGGCCCGTCAGTAACACTTCGGTTGTACTGGAAGTAACACCTTCACGGCGGGCCAAGGTAACCATGCGCAGCGACCGCAAGCATCCCAGATCGTCGGGGAGCAGGCCGTGAGGCGATTTCCGGCTGTTGGATTATGAGCGGAAATGCAAGCCAAGACATAAAGCGGGGATGGTTTCCCATCCCCGCGGTTGAGATGACGTGGGCTCTTATTGGCAGGTCGACGTGCTGCTGGCGGTGCAACCCGAGGGGTTCACCATGAGCTTCGACGCGGACAAGTTCGCCGCGATCTCCTGAAAGATGGCTGGAATGCTCGTGGTGGAGTTGGCACTGGAGGTGCACGTGGTGTCTCCGCCCGAGGCCACGTAGTCGGAATAGAAGTCCAGAGTCGGCGAGCTGGAGTTTGTGGTGTAGGACGAAGCCATCTGCTTCATGGTGGTGCAGGGTGTGAGAGAGGTGTCCGTCGTGCATCCGCTGGATTCAGCGCCATAGGCAACGGCATAGACCGTGGTTTTCACCGGGGACGTGGTGCTTTCCGAGCTTGGCCAGGTGCCGTTGGTGGCCGCCTGGGCCGCGGTGACTGCCTGCTGACATTCGTTCTTATACGAAGGGTAGGTCCCAGTGGAATTGCTGTTCGAGGTCGTGCTCCAGGTGGTCGGTAGGTCTCGCACTGGCCTTTCTTGCTTCCACTCGTATAGGTACTTGGTGCACGTTGCGAGCTCGAACCGCCGCCCATTTGCGTGCTGGTGGCGTTCGCCGCGCCGTCGCTGAGGACCACCATCACGTTGCTGGTTTGCGTGCCGGCGGTGAGCCGCGATGAGTAATTCGTGTAGAGATCGCTCTGGGCCTGGTAGATCATGCCCGCGTAGTAGGTACCCGCGCCGCCGACCGCCTGAATGCCCTACCACGTCTGATTGTTGTTGTCATTGTTATAGTAGCAGTTGCCGGCGCCGGTGTTTCCGACTGCCTTCGACAGGTTGGAGGAGCTGCTCAAGGCGCTCGTGGTGTCCGAGCTCTTGTAGTCGTTAGAGAAACCGACAAGCTGGTAAATCGGCGGATCGGGCGTCAAGGCGCTGCCGCTGAAGCTGCTGCCGGGAAAGCCGAAGTAGGTGGTGGAGTCGCTGGTCGTTCCCACGCCGCCGTAATTGGAGGAGCTGGCTGACGCCATCTGCGCATTGCAGGTGATGTCGTCGGTGACGGCGGTTGAGGTGTTCAGGCCGGGGAAGGTGTACAGCGCCACTTCGTCCAGTCCGGTGGTGCCGGTACCGCAACTGCCGCCGCCGGAGCAGGGAGTGAGGTTTTCCAGCAAATTCTGTACGCCGATCAGCGAGCAGGCGATTCGCGACAGGCCGCTGCAGGGCGCTTCGCTGCCCGTATCGATGGAATTCATCGATTGCGTGGTATCGACGATGACGGCCACGTTGTAAGGATTACGCGCAGCGCCTTTCCACGCGGCGGTCTGCGTGGAACTGAAGGTGATGCTGTCGATCCCCAGTATCTTGATGAAGGTCATGGGCAGGGTGACGGTCTGGGTCACGACCAGCGCGTTCACGCTGCTGGAACCCATGCTCACGCAGTGGACATCCAGCGTGCCGGCGACAAAGGAGGAGCAATAGCCGGCCGCCTGGGTCTGCACGCCGGGCAGGACCGAAAGCGTGTTGTTGCCGGTGGTGTAGGTTTTCGTGGTGCTGTTGTACTGGTCGATGGAGCTGTAATTCTGGGCGACCGTAACGTAGTCGCTGTTGGGCATCTCATTGGCGCCCGCCAGGGCCGCGGCAATGGTGCCGGATTTCAACTGGCTATTGGCCACCATGGCGCGGCCGATGTCGACCACAAACCCCGCCATGCCCAGGAAGACCACCAGCATGATGGCAAACACAATGATGGTTTGCCCCTTCTCTTCGCACATCAGCCTGGCAGCCAGGCGCAGCGTGCGCGTTGTCGCGTTCGATCGGTCGTTCATTCAATCACCTCTTGCACGTTTGCCGTGAGCGTGTAGCTCTTTGTTCCAAAGTTGATGAAGCTTGCGGTGAAGGGATAGGTGACCGTTATGGTCTCGTTGGCGCCTTCCACCATGTCGGATTTCATGCTGGCGCAAATAGCCGCTCCGCCGGCAGCCTGCCCCGAAAAGGATCCGGAGGGGACGCCGTTCAACGACAGCGTGAACGTCATGCTGGCAGGAGTGAGGTCCGCCGACGCATTGACCACGGCGTCGTTGAGCGTGAGGCACGGGTCCGTGGTCTGGCCGCGGCTGATGGCGAGTTGCTGCGCGCCGAGCTCGGTGGCGTTGGTGAGAACCAACTGCTCGTTCAGCCCGATGCCGAAGACCGCCATGCCGACGGCGATCATCAGGATCAGCGGGGCAATCAGGGCAAACTCAACGAGCGCCTGGCCGCAGGAGTCGTCGCTCATCAGCAGCCGCGCTCGCGCGGCCAACCAGCGTCCGGTCCCTGAAGTTGTCATAATCGTGCCTCGCTGAAAGGCCTGGGCTGCCGCTTCACAGAAGGTCTACTGATGAGCCGATGTGCCTTATTTAGAGGGTAGTTGAGCCGTATCTGCGGACAATGGCTAGTTCGGGGCGAGGGGAGGCCACATCCGTAATGCAGAGTGATTACCTGCGTGGATTTTGGTAGGTTACCTGGTCCTGGCTCCGCCGAAATCGGCAGGCCGAAGCGGCCAGCATCAGGCTCCGAAACGCTCAGCAAACGCGCGACGGTTATTGCGCAGCGCGCCGGACAAATACGGCTGCCACGGTGTCTTCGTAAACGAGCTGGAAATGGGGATCGAGGCGGAGCAACTGCGTGAGCGCGTCCTCCACCGGAGCGATCACCAGGCGCGCGGATTGCAACTGCGGATCCGACGCCCATTCCGGACCGCCGGCCCAGGTTGCGATCGAGCGGTTGATGTTCGCATCGCCGTACAATCCGGCGCGGCCGTCAATGGTCACCGGCTGACCCAATTGCCAGATGAGATAGCCGCCCCAGTTGTAGTCGTTGAAGAGCGGCCCAGGATACTGCCGCTCTCGGACGACTTTCACAGCCTGCACAGGCATCTCTTTGGCCTGCAGCGCGAGCAGACGCTCGGTGGTGACATGCAGGGCGAAAAACCCGAGCAAGAACACACCCGCCGTGACCGCCAGGGTGATGGGAATCGTCCAGCGGGGCGCTGGTTCCGTCTCCTCGGCGGCTGGCAGCGCGGCTGCGATGAGGACGACGGCGACGATGGCCAGGATCCACGCATCCCGTTGCGACCGGAACGACAGCACCGCGGACATGGCCAGCAGGAGCGTGGGAAAGGGCGCAGGCCGGCCGCGCCGGAACAGGAGCGCCGTCGCCACGAGGGCCACGAACAGCAGCACGTAGTCGCCGGGCGAGCGGAAGGCGAGAGCATGCATCTCGCCCACGGTGTTCAGGACGCCCGGCTGCGAGCCCATGATCCAGGCGTCGCGATAAATGCCGATGCCGTAGGGATTGAGCAGGGGAGCGGCAACGCACGCGGCCAGCGCCATCCAGAGCGTGCGGGCAGGTTTCGAGGGATCGCCCCATTTCGCCCATCGAGCGAGGAGCGGCTCGCAGGCGGCGATGCCGAGCACCAACAGCCCGTCGATGAACTGGATGTGGATGTTTGCCCAAAGAGCAAAGAGGGGCGGCAGCCAGAGAAGAATCCGCGCGCGGCCGGTGCGCCGGAACTGAAGCAGGATGTCCAGCTCGATGGCAAAGAACAGAATGGTGAACAGCCAGGGCCGGGGAGTGAAGTCGCGGGAGACGCAGATGAGGGCAGCGACGGTGAGGAGGGCGCCCCTCATGAAATCCGGTTGCGTCCGGCTGACCAGGCGATAAATCGCCGCCGCGATGGCGGCGGCCATGGCCGCTGTGTACAGCACCAGGCCTTGCAGGTTGAACCAGGCGTAAAGCTTCAGCAGAAACAAATCGAAGAGCCAGCTGTAGTCCTGCCACGCCGCGCGCGCTTCCGACCGGGAAAACGGATCGGTGTGCGGGAGCGCATGATGCTGCACCATCCAGGCTGCGCTCTGCAGGTGCCATCCCACGTCGGGATCCACCGCGCACGAGCCCAGACCGCGGAAGCACATCAGAGCGGGCGCGGCGAACAGGAGCCCGATGACGGCAGCGCGCGCGGCCTGATCGGCCCAGCCTGGCTTTTGATCCTGCACCTATCCCTCGTTCTGCTGATGGAGTCCAAGCATCCGGCCCAGCCCTCCGGCAAGCGCGCCGCTGCGCAGACCTGACTGGCTGACGGGAAATCCTTACAACTATAGCGCGGGGCGATCGGGGCACGGCAGGATCGCAGGGTGCGGAGAATGCGCATCCTTTGCGGCCTCGACCTGTCCGGCGCTGAGGATTTGCGGGTATTTACCGGGTGCAAACGGAGCGCGGCGGTGCCGCAAAAGTCGCACCGGATAGCACAGATGGGGAATTGTTGGCCGATGGGGTCACCTCCTACGGTGATGACTAAAGTACAAGCCGGTCAGTTACCCCTGGCGCGGTTGGGCTCTCGTTGTTTAGCAGAATCTCGAAGAGGAGAAGTGGAATGAGAAAGCTCTCACAGGTATTTGGACGGTTTATGCGCGAAGAGTCCGGCCAGGACTTGATCGAGTACGCGCTGATTGCTGCCCTGATCGCATTAGCCGCCATTGGCGCCATGCAGACGCTGGGCAGCGACATTGCGAACGAGTTCAATTCTGTCGGCAGCTCGCTGTAGGCAGCAGCAATATCCAATAATCACAAGGCCCGGCGATGGATCGGGTCACGCTCATCCTGGCACGGAACCTGTCCCGAAAGTAGCAATGGCTAACACTTAATGGTCATTGCTTTGAGATGGGTACCTGCCTCACTGTCTATTGCAGTCACCCGTGCAGCACAGTTCGATGGATCTGAGTGCGGACGACTGTGCAACCAACCCTGAGGAGAAGATAAGAAATGAAAACGATTCTGAAGAACCTTATGAACGATGAGTCCGGTCAGGACCTGATTGAGTATGCTCTGATCGCGGCTCTCATCGCCCTGGCGGCAATCGGCGCGATGCAGACCCTGGGCAGCAAGATCAGCAACGAGTTCAACTCGGTCGGCAGCAGCCTGTAGCTCATCGCCTGATCCGCTGGCAGCCCGGCTACGCGAACGGCGACCGGACTGCCGGCATTCAGGAGATGACCTTTGCGAGATTCCGTGCGGGCGTGATTTCCCGAAATGGCAATTAGCCCGTCGGTGATCTCATGAATACGTTTTCGTTCACTGCCATGGTGGCTCTCCCCCTTCTACCATGTGGGCCGAGCAAGCATTATGAGAGGTCGATGACGTGTTCAGGAACCCTCGTTCCTGGTCCGCGTTCGCGAAGAGCGAAGACGGTCAGGACCTTATAGAATACGCGCTGATCATAGCCCTCATCGCGCTGATCGCGGTAGGCTCGATGCAATCGTTCACGAGTAAGGTCGGGAGCGAGTTCAACACTCTTGGCAGTGACATGTAGCCTGTCCGGGTCTGGAGTCCTGCGATTCAGAGTTTCGGCCAGCGGCAACATCGAAGGCGGTAACCCGGCTGATGCGAGACGGGAGACCTGAATCCGCCTTCGCGAGTTCTTAAGGTATACGTAAGGTATACGCTTGCGGCAGCTGTCCCAGTGAGCTGTTGTGGCTCCCGACAGTGAACCGCCGGCAACGGAGCGCCCTGGAACCAGTGCTCGGCTGCCTGGCACCCCCCAGCCAGGGAACCGGGGGTGCCCGATGTGATATTTTCGGCAGGACCTTTGTGAGGCGTGCGAAGGCCATGCCGATTGGGGATCTCGGAATGTTGAAGCTGAATACCGAGTTTTTGTTTCTCGCATTAGCGGCGGCCTGCGCTCTGCTGGGCGCGATCTTCGACATCCGAAGCCGCCGGATTCCCAATTTCATCACGCTTCCCGGCATACTGATCGGACTGGCGCTGCACCTGATTCTGGGCGGCTGGCAGCAGCTCGGGTGGGCGGCGCTGGCGTGCCTGATCTGCGGATCGATCTTTCTGGTGTTCTGGCTGGCGGGCGGTATGGGCGCCGGCGATGTGAAGCTGATGGCCGCAGTCGGCTGCCTGGCGGGAATGCCGGGCGTGGCGTATCTGCTGATCTGGACCGCGCTGGCCGGTGGCGTCATGGCGATCGGCCTGGCCGTGTGGCGCGGGCGGCTGAAGGACATGATTCTGAATGTGGGCGCGCTTGCCCTGCATCATCGCACTGAAGGTCTGAAACCCCACCCCAGCCTGAACGTCGGCAACGCCTGGACGCTGCGTTTGCCGTATGGGCTGGCCATTGCCGCGGGCAGCGCGGTGACGCTTTGCCTGCTGGTAGTGCAGAGGTAAACGGATATGGCACGCCGCATTGCTCTCGCTCTCGTCGTGGCACTGGTGCTCGCGATCTCCGTCGTGTACATCACGTGGCGGAAGATGTCGACCACCAGTCAGCAGGTCGTGCAGCCACCGATCCAGTACGTAACGGCGGCGCACCCGATGGATCCGGGAGAGACGCTGCGGGCCCAGGATCTGACGCTGGTCAGCTGGCCGCGGGCCAATCCCGTGAACGGCGCGTTTGTGCGGATCCAGGACGTGGTGGGCCGCTCGCTGCTGTACCCGGTGGCGCCGGGGCAGCCGATCCTCGATCAGCAACTGGCGGCGGTGGGCTCCGGAATCGGGCTCACGGGCGAGATTCCGCAGGGAATGCGGGCCATAGCGCTGCGATCGGACGAGGTGGTCGGCGTGGCCGGCTTCCTGATGCCGGGCACGCATGTCGATGTGCTGGTGACGTACCACGAGAACAATCAGCCGATGCCGATCACTTCAACGGTGCTGCAGAACGTGGAAGTGCTGGCGGTGGGACATCAGACTCAGCCCGACCCATCCGGAAAGCCGGCCAACGTGGACGTGGTCACGCTGCTGCTGGCGCCGGAAGATGCGGAAAAGGTGGTATTGGCCACAGCGCAGGGCAGTATCCACTTCGTGCTGCGCAATGGGCGGGACACGGCCAGCGCGCAAGCCGCGCCGGTGGACGTGAGCCAACTCTCAGGAGAGCCGGTTGCGCATCGGGTTGCCGGGCCGCGCCGTGCTGCCGGGCCACCTCCGCCGAAACCCTGGGTGGTGGAAACCTGGATGGGCAATAAACGCACAACAGAGAGTTTTCACTGAGGCAAGCCATGAGCAGGCGACACGCAACAATTCGGAATTGGGTTCTGATCGCGGCGGCGCTGGGCGCCGTGGCGATCCCCGGCGCGGCGGCGCAGTCCAGCGTTCCCGCAGCGACGGCGGCTCCGGCGCCCGCAGTTGAGGATGCCGCCGGCACGGCCCTGATCGGGAACTCTCTGCGCCTGGTGGTCGGCCGGTCGATGTTCATCAACACGAAGGAGCGCCTGCGCCGCATCTACGTGAGCAATCCCGATGTGCTGGATTCCATCACCGCCAGCCCCAACCAGATTGTGGTCACGGCGAAAGCCCCCGGCGAGACCAGCCTGATTCTGTGGGATGAAGACGGGAACACCCATTCCTGGCAGATTACGAGCGACATGGACGTTTCGGATCTGCGCGAAGCGCTCCACGCGGCGCTGCCGAACGAAGAGATTCACGCAGAGGGCCGCGGGGATTCGATCACGCTGTCGGGGATGGTGTCGTCTCCCGCAGTGATGGAGCAGGCGGCGAAACTGGCCGGGCTGTACTCGAAGAACGTCGCGAACTCGATGCAGATGGCGCCGCAGCATGCGTATCAGGTGCGGCTGAAGGTGCGCGTGATCGAGATCGATCGCTCGCGCGCCGAGCAGCTGGGCTTCAACTTCTTCGGCACCGGCAAGAACACCTTCGCGACCCAGACGGGCCAGTACCCGGCTGTGAGCGTGATGGGCACAACCGTGACCTCGTCGAACGGATCGCAGACGAGCAGCGCGGGCAATCCTGCACAGGGCCTGCTCGCGGTGAGCCAGCTATTGAACCTTTTCTATTACAACAACGATCTGGGCGTGGGCGCCGCGATTCAGGCTCTGGAGAACAAGCAGATTCTGCAGATTCTGGCTGAGCCCACGATCACGACGGTCAACGGACAAACCGCCTCGTTCCTTTCCGGCGGCGAGTTCCCGTTCCCGGTGATTCAGGGCGCCTCCAGCGGGTTCACGTCGGTGACGATCCAGTTCCGTCCGTATGGCGTCAAGCTGGACTTCACGCCGAACGTGCTGCCGGACGGCACGATTCAGATGAAAGTTGCTCCCGAGGTCAGCGCCCTCGATTACACGAACGCTGTGGTGATATCCGGCTACACCATCCCGGCGCTGTCGACCCGGCGCGCCGAAACCGAAGTGGAGTTGAAGAGCGGCCAGAGTTTTGTGATCTCCGGCCTGCTCGATAACCGCACCACCGACTTGCTCCAGAAAGTTCCCGGCATCGGAGATATCCCGATTCTCGGCAAGCTCTTCCAGTCGAGGAGTTCCAATCACTCCGTGGACGAGCTGGCGGTGATCGTGACGCCGACGCTGGTGAATCCGCTCTCAGAGAATCCCCCTACCACCCAACCGACGATGGTGGTGCCGTTCCTCAACGACCAGAAATTCGACAAGGGCTTGGGCAGCATCGTGCCGAAGACCGGTACGAAGCAGGCGCCAACTCAGGCGCAGCCGCAGTAAAGGGAAGGATCGAGAGCATGACACAGACGACCGGCAACGCGCGAACGCTGACCGTGGCCCTGCTCACGGTGGCCGTGGATCGCGACCTGACCGATCGCATCGTCCAGGCGGCCTCGCAGTTCTCCTGGACGGTCACCCACGAGGCGCTGGATGAGTACATCTCCGCGGCTCGCCGGCCGGCCATGTCGCAGGAGACCAAGGGCGCCGATGCGGTGCTGGCGATTATCGATTTCGATCGCGACGCCCGCGGCGCGATGGATACGGTCGCGTACCTCAATCAGCTTTTCTTCGGCCGCTTCTTCGCGGCGGCGCTTTCCGGCCGCAGCGATCCGGATCTGCTGCTGGCGGCGATGCGCGCCGGATGCAATGAATTCCTGCGCAAGCCGATCGATCCGCGCCAGCTGGCCGATACCTTCGACCGGCAGGAGAAGCAGTGGGCGGCGACGATGGGCCGCACGCGGGCTTCCGGCCACATCGTTTCATTCTTTGGCGCCAAGGGCGGCGTGGGCACCACGATGGTCGCCGTCACGCTGGCCTATTTCCTGGTGAACCTGCACAAGAAGCGGGTTCTGCTGATTGACAATCACCCGGAATTCGGCCACGTGTGCCTGTATCTCGGTCTGGACGGCACCCGGTACCACTTCGACGAGCTCATCCGCAACGTGAGCCGCCTGGATTCGGCGCTGCTGCGCGGCTTTATCGCCAAACATTCCAGCGGCCTGGAAGTGCTGGCTTCGCCGGAAGCGCACGACCCCTCGCGCACCGTCGATCCCGATGCCCTGGAGCGGACGCTGGAATTTCTGCGCGGCGAGTACGATTATGTGATCCTCGACTGCCAGACCTCACTGGAAGAAACCAATCTGGCGGTGATGGACTGCTCCGATCAGATTTATCTGGTAGCGACGCCGGACCTTGGTTCCATCCGCGATCTTTCCCGGTATATCGACGGCCTCAGCCGCAATGAATCCACTTCGGCCCGTCTCCACGTTGTCATCAACCGCTATTCGTCGCATGGAGCCGTTTCGATTGAGCAGATCGAAAAGGCCATTCGTGTCCCGGTTGAGGTTCGCCTGCCCAACTCCTACAACGAGTGCCTGCGCGCCATCAACATCGGTGAACCGGTCGCGCCCGACAAGAAATCTGACTTCTCCTCGCAGTTTTCCCGGTGGGCCGCGGTGCTTACCGGCGCTGTGGAGGAACAGCCCCAGAATGCCCGTAAAGGCTTTTCCCTGTTTGGGCAGAAAAAGGATTAGTGAGCCATGGCTGACCTGAGCCTGAACCTTACCCCACGCGTTGAAGCCGGCGCCCTGCGCACCACCGGAGGGGGCCTGCGGACGGCCGCGGGCGGTCCCCGCCTGCTGCGCGAGAAAGAGCAGCAGGAACTGAAGTCCGCGGTTCACCACGAGCTGATCGAGCGGCTCGATCTGGAGAAGCTCGGAGAGGCTCAGGAAACCCGCACCGGGCAGCAACAGCTCTTTGCCCTGATCCAGCAGATCATCGGAGAGCAGGGGGTGCCGCTCAGCAGTGTGGAGCGCGATCGCCTGGCGCAGGAAGTGCTGGACGAGGTCTTCGGACTCGGCCCGCTGGAGCCGCTGCTGAAGGACGACACGATCAACGATATCCTCGTGAACACCTACAACACGGTTTACGTGGAGCGCCGCGGCATTCTGCAGCGCACGAATGTCACCTTCAAAGACAATCGCCATCTGCTGCAGATCATCGACAAGATCGTTTCGGCGGTGGGCCGCCGCGTGGACGAGTCCACGCCGATGGTGGATGCCCGACTGAAGGACGGCTCCCGCGTGAATGCCATTATTCCGCCGCTGGCGATTGACGGGCCCATTCTTTCCATCCGCCGTTTCGGCTCCTCGCCGCTGACCGCGGAAAAGCTGGTCCAGAACAAGGCGCTGACCCATCCCATGCTGGAGATGCTGCGAGCGGCGGTTCAGGCTCGGCTGAACATCGTGATCTCCGGCGGCACCGGCGCCGGCAAGACGACGCTGCTGAACGCGCTGTCCAGCTTCATTCCGGATCGCGAGCGCATCGTCACCATCGAAGACTCAGCCGAACTGCAGTTGCGCCAGGAGCACATCGTGCGTCTGGAAACGCGGCCGCCCAACGTGGAAGGGAAAGGCGCCATCCGGCAGCGCGAGCTGGTCATCAACGCTCTGCGTATGCGCCCCGACCGCATCGTGCTCGGCGAGTGTCGTGGCGAAGAAGCCATGGACATGCTGCAGGCGATGAATACCGGTCACGACGGCTCGCTGACGACCATCCACGCCAATACCCCGCGCGACGCGCTGGCCCGCCTGGAAACCATGTGCATGATGGGCGACATCCGGCTGCCGGAGAAGGCGATCCGCATGCAGGTTTCGTCGGCCATCAACCTCATCATTCAGGTAGCTCGCATGAGCGACGGCTCGCGGCGCATCACGCACATCTCCGAGCTCACGGGCGCTTACAGCGACGTGATCAGCATGCAGGATCTGTTCGTCTTCGAGAAAGAGGGAGTGGGCGACAACGGCAAAGTAAAGGGAAGATTCCGCTCCACGGGCATCACGCCGCGATTCGGCGAGCGCCTGCAGGCTGCCGGGATCACGTTGCCGACCAGCATGATGGATCACTCCATGGAAGTGTGATCGCGAGAGTCCCCCATGATGCTTCTGGTTATCGTATTCAGCCTCGTTTTCCTGCTTTGCTTCGGCCTGGTGGCGGTGGTCATGGCGCCGTCGACGGACACGAAGGCGTTCCAGAGCCGGATCGACGCCATCGTGGCGCGCAGCCCGCTGGGCGAAGGGCAGGCCGAGGCCGTCCAGTTGCTGCGCAAACAGACGGTCACGCGCTTTGAATGGATCGAGCAGCTGCTGACCACTTACGGCCCGATGCGGCGCTTCCGCCGCTTCGTCATGCAGTCGGGCGTCAAGGCGGACCCCACTTCGATCGTCGTGCAAACGCTGGTTCTGGCGGCGGTGGGATACGTCGGGGTGATGTTCTTTACCCACGTGGTGCCGCTCGCGGCGGCGGGCACTTTGGTGCTGGGGTCGTTGCCGATGGTGCGCATTTGGTGGGCGCGCCGCCGGCGCGTGAAGTTGTTTGAAGATTCGCTGGCCCAGGCCATCGACATGATGGCGCGCGCGCTGCGCGCCGGGCATTCCATTTCCAGCGCGTTCGAGCTGGTGTCGCAGGGGGCGACGGAGCCCGCCAAGAGCGAATTCGCTGAGGTCTTTCGCCAGCAGAACTTCGGCATGCCGCTGCGCGACGCGCTGCTGCAGATGCTGGATCGCGTTCCCTCGCAGGATCTGCGCGTGATGGTGACCGGCATCATCGTCCAGCGGGAAACGGGCGGTAACCTCGTGGAAATCCTCGACCGCACCGTTTTCGTGATCCGCGAGCGGCAGCGGATCCGGGGCGAAATCCGCACCCAAACCGCTCAGGGGCGCCTGACCGGCTGGATTCTGACGCTGCTTCCGGTGGCCATGCTTTTGCTCATCAACCTGATGGATCCCGGCTACTCCAAGTTGCTGATCGACGATCCCACCGGGCAGAAAATGATGTACGCCGGGGTCGCAATGATCTTCCTTGGCGGGTTTTTCATCAACCGCATCATCAACTCGATCGATATTTAGGAGCCCAGGATGTCTACGCAGATTGCCTTCTTTATCGCGCTGGCATTCGCCATCCTGCTGGGGGTGGCGCTGGTGGCCGCTCCGTGGCTGCTGCGGCCTTCCGATGAAGCGCGCCGGCTCCTGGATGTGGTGACCAGCAACCGGCCCGACCGGCGCACGGTTCGCGGCAAAGAGATCGCGATGGAGAAGATTCTGGCCGTGGCGCGCAGCTTTCGCGCCCGGCTCGGACTCTCCGAGGACGAAAAGCTGCGCCAGCGCTTCGTGAGCGCGGGACTGAAGGGCGGCAGCAAGCTCGATTTCTATTTCATCGCGCGCATCATGATGCCGGTTGCCGGCATTATTGGCGGCACCTTTATTCCGGATAACACCGCGTTCTGGTGCCTGGCGCTGGCGGCCCTCGGCTATCTGCTCCCGGACATCTGGCTGACCCGCGCCGTCAAAAAACGGCAGAAGCGGATTCGGAAGGGAATACCCGATGCTATTGACCTTCTGGTCATCTGCGTGGAGGCCGGACTGGGCCTCGATCAGGCTTTATTGCGCGTCGGTCAGGAATTGGAGATCAGTTATCCGGAACTGAACGAGGAGTTCAGCCAAATCAATCTGGAGCAGCGCGCCGGCAAGCCCCGTCTGGAAGCATGGCAGGGCCTCGCCGACCGCACCAAGCTGCCTGAATTCATCGCCCTGGTCACCATGCTGCAGCAAACCGACCGGTTCGGCACCCCCATCGTGCGCGCGCTGAGCCGTTACTCGGAAGAAATCCGCATGGAGCGCCGGCACCGCGCCGAGGAAGCTGCTGCAAAAACCAAGGTGAAAATTCTCTTTCCGCTGGTATTATTCATCTTTCCTTGTTTATTCATCGTGCTGCTGGGACCAGCCGTACTCAGCATCATGAGAAACTTCCACTAACCCGTAACCGCCCCCCCCGAATTTGGGTGGCGAAAGGAGCTCCGCTGTGACCGGTGGTCATCTTGTTCAAATCGTGGCGTGGGTATGCGCCGCAGTCGTCCTCGCCGTCATCATCGTGCGCCGCAGAAAGCGGAACGCCTAGTTCGACTTCGCCGCTGCCTGCCGGACAGAGGTTCGAAGCAGCGTGAGCGCAGGCGGCTCGATTGCCGGCGCCCGTTGGCTCTCTTTCTGCCGGCTGAGCGATCAGGCGATCCAGCCGTCCATTCGTTTGCGGTGCGGCGTCAACGCACATCCCTGACGCCGCAGCCGTTCGTTCTTTTATGCTTCCCATCCTTCCCGGCGGTCCTTGCTCCTGATGCAGCAGCTTACCGTCACCATCCCCGCAAAATCTGTCACCATCGGTTCGCGCATCGGCCTGGCGAATACCTCGCCTACTCGTTTTCTTGGCCTGATGGGGCGAAAGTCTCTTGAGCCAGGAGCGGGGATTCTGATCCGCCCGTCCTCCGGCGTGCACACGATGTTCATGCGCATGGCCATCGACGTGGTGGGGCTGGACCGCGAGATGCGCGTAGTCAAACTGTGGCCGCGGCTGCGTCCATGGAGGATGACCAGCGTCAGCCTGAAAGTGCAGAGCGTTCTCGAGCTGGCAGACGGCCAGATCGAGCAGTGCGGCATCGAATGCGGCGATCATCTGGCGCTCGCGGAAAACGCCTGAGGCTGAGCTGGGCGATCCGCTCCTTCGGTCCACCGATTTTCTGCAACGAACAGCGCTCTCCGTCATCTTTCTTACAGTGATCCCACCGGCGCATCGCTGCTCCGGCGATTCTCCGCCTGCTGCATCGGCCGGAGAGCGGAATCCCATCCCGAGAAGGAGAAACCCATGAGCACTACCCAGCAGGCCACCGCTGTCTCCACCTGGAATATCGACCCCGTTCATTCCATCGCTGAGTTTCGCGTGAAGCACATGATGATCTCGAGCGTCCGCGGCCAGTTCACGGGCGTCAAGGGCTCGCTCACCTACAACGAGAGCGATCTGGCGCAGTCGCGGGTGGAAGCGACGATCGAGGTCGCCAGCATCGATACGCGCGACGGGCAGCGGGACACGCACCTGAAGAGCGCCGACTTCTTCGACGCGGAGAAATACCCCACCTTCACCTTCAAGTCTTCTCGCGTGACTCGCCGGGGCGATGGAAGCCTGATCGTTGCCGGCCCGCTGTCGATGCACGGCGCGACGAAGGAAGTGGAATTCGCGGTCGAGGGCCCCACGCCGCCGACGAAGGACCCCTGGGGCAACACGCGAATCGGCGTTGCTGCCACCACGAAGATCAATCGCAAGGATTTCGGGCTCACCTGGAACGCGGCCCTTGAAGCCGGCGGCGTGCTGGTGGGCGAAGAGGTCTCCATCACGCTCGAGCTGGAGTTCGTCAAGGCCTGAACCGCGCCGTCTGCGGCATCCGTCACAATCCCCTGGGGCGCTCGCGCCGGATAATGATCCCCGGGGGACCACGGCCATTCCGGCATCCGCCACAATCCGGTGCCAGTTGCGCGTTCGCGGCGTGGTCCAGGGGGTCGGCTTCCGCCCATGGATCTACAACCTGGCGCGCCGGCACGGGCTGGCGGGGTTTGTGCTGAATTCGCCGCGCGGGGTCTTCATCGAGATCGAAGGCCCACCGCCTGCCATCGAAGAATTTCTTGCGGCAATGCGGACGGAGGCTCCGCCGCTGGTGCGCATTGCGGAGATCCTCCGCGCGGAGATCCCGCCGGCCGGAGACACCGCCTTTGGCATCCGCGAGAGCGATGCGACCGGCTCCGCGTTCGCTCTGGTCCCGCCGGATATCTGCGTTTGCGAGGCATGCCTGGCCGACACGCGCGACCCCGCGAACCGCCGCTTCGACTATCCCTTTACCAACTGCACGAACTGCGGGCCGCGCTACAGCATCATTCTCGACGTTCCCTACGATCGGCCGCTGACCACCATGGCGGAGTTCGCTATGTGCCCGGATTGCCGGCGCGAGTACCAGGACCCGGAGAATCGCCGGTTCCACGCTCAACCGAATGCCTGCCCGGTCTGCGGCCCGCGGCTGATGCTGAAGGTTCCTGGCGAGGCCGAGACCGCTCTCTCGTCGCGCGAGATTCTGACTCGCGTCGCGGACCTGCTGGGTTCCGGCGGCACGGTCGCCTGGAAGGGGCTGGGAGGCTATCAGCTGGCGTGCGATGCCACGCAGCCGGCCGCGGTGGAAGAGCTGCGCCGCCGCAAACGCCGCAGCGAGAAGCCCTTCGCCGTGATGGTCGCCGATGCGGAGGTTGCGGCGACTCTCTGCTTTGTCTCCGCCGCTGAGCGCGAGGTCCTTGTGAGCCGCGAGCGGCCCATTGTGCTGCTGCGCCGGCGGCCGGGATCGCCTCTGGCCGAAGGCGTCGCGCCGGGCAATCCCGCGACGGGCGTCATGCTCCCCTGCACGCCGATGCACGATCTGCTCTTCCGCATCCTGCGCGAGCGCTGGGGCAGGGAAGCCGCGCTCATCATGACCAGCGGCAACATCAGCGAGGAGCCGATCGTCATCGAGAACGCCGAAGCCGAAGAGCGCCTCGCGGACATCGCCGACGCCTTCGCGCACCACAACCGCCGCATCCACACACGCGTCGACGATTCGGTGGTTCGCGTGGTGCTGGGCGAGACGATGTTGCTGCGGCGCGCTCGGGGCTATGCTCCACAGCCGGTGTTTCTGGGGCGCGGAGAAGCCGAAGTGCTGGCGGTGGGCGCGCAGCAGAAGAACACTCTTTGCCTCACTCGCGCCGGATTCGCCCTGCCGAGCCAGCATCTCGGCGATCTGGAAAATTTCGAGACGGTGCGCTTTTTTGAGGAAACGCTGGAGCGGATGAGCCGGCTTTTTCATGTGCGGCCCACGGCGGTGGCGCACGATCGGCATCCCGGATACCTGAGCACGCAACTCGCGCTCAGGATGGAGGGGCTGCGCCGCATTCCGGTTCAGCACCATCACGCCCATATCGCCAGCTGCATGGCGGAGCATCGGCTGGAGGGGCGCGTGATCGGCGTCGCCTGGGACGGCACCGGGCTCGGCACCGACGAGACGATCTGGGGAGGGGAATTCCTGGCCGCCGATTATCTCGGCTTCGACCGCTTCGCCCATTTGCGGACGGTGCTGCTCCCCGGCGGGGATTCCGGAGTGCGCGAGCCGTGGCGCGTGGCCCGCAGCTATCTGCTCGACACGCTGGGGTCGATCCCGAACGGTGCGCCCTGGGAAGAGATGGCCGCGCCCGAGCGCCTGCGGATTGTCGATACCATGCTCCGGCGGCAGGTGAACACGATCGCTACCTCCTCCGCCGGGCGCCTGTTCGACGCCGTGGCTTCGCTCATCGGGCTGCGTCACAGCGTGTCGTTTGAGGGGCAGGCCGCCATGATGCTCGAAGCGGCCGCTCAGGAGTTTCTGGACGGCTCCAGCTCGCCCGAACCGTACGAATTCCAGCTTGAGACGGGGAATCGCGCCGGAGGCAGCCCGGTGAGCCTGGATTTTCGCCCGATGATCCGTCAAATTCTCGAGGAATTAGTCTGCCGCGCCCCCCAACCCCTCATCGCGGCACGGTTTCACGCCACCATGGTGGCCGCCATCGCCTCCGTCTGCCGACGGATGCAGGCGGAGCTTGGCCTGGACCGCGTTTGCCTGAGCGGGGGGTGCTTCCAGAATGCGATTCTGTTACAAGGCGCTGTGGAAACGCTGAGGGCGGAGGGGTTCCAGGTGTTTATCCACCGCGAGGTTCCCGCCAATGACGGGGGAATTTCCCTGGGCCAGGCGGCCATCGCCTGTGAAGTGCTGGCGGCTCGACCTTCCTGATTTTGAGTTCCCACTTTCCCTCAACCCGTTTCCCTGCATCTGAGGTCATAGCTCGGGGAGTGCCCATACGCCCCCTGTCTTCCTATGTTCGCTATGGCCACTGTTCGACCGATCGTCCGCCGCTGGGGCATTCCGGCGCCCGTACTCCTGTTTGCTCTTCTGTTTGCCGCTCCGGTCCTGCCGGCCGGAGCGCAGAACCAGTCCGCGCCGGCGGGACAGACCACGCCGCCGGACTACCGGCAGCGGCAGACGCAGCCGCCGCTGGATGTGGACCGGGACCCGGTTCCGTCGCCCGATTACGAGGCGCCCATCCTGCCGCAGAAGCCGGGCACGCCGGTGAACAAGTCCGGGAACAACCTCTATACCCTGCAGGAAAACGTGAACGAAGTGCTGTTGAACTGCACGGTGGTCGACGACAAGAATCGGCTGGTGAAGGGGCTGAGGCAGGGCGATTTCCAGGTGTGGGAAGACGGCGTGCCTCAGAACATTGCGTCGTTTGTGAACCAGGATGTGCCGGTTTCCATGGGGATCCTGGTGGACGATTCCGGCTCGATGATCGGCAAGCGGGGCACGGCCAGCGAGGCGGCGCTGGACCTGATCCGCGACTCGAATCGTCAGGACAACGCCTTCATTGTGAACTTCAACCAGAACGCCTATCTGGATACGGGGCTGACCTCGAACGTGGACGTCCTGCGCGCGGGGCTGGCGCACTATGACGACAGCGGCATGACAGCGCTGTATGACGCGGTCGCCGCCTCAGCCGACGAGCTCGCGCACCACGCCACGCAGCCCAAGCAGGTGCTGCTCATCATTACCGACGGCAGCGATGACGCCTCGCGCCTGACCCTCCAGCAGGCGGTGGAGCGCGTGCAGAGGCTGGGCGGCCCGGTCGTCTACTCCATCGGGCTGCTCTACGACGCCATCAGCCCGGAGGACGCCGCCAGCGCCCGCAATTCGCTCGAGACGCTGTCTCGCGAGACCGGCGGCCTGGCCTTCTTCCCTCGCTCGCCCGATGAGATCGACCGGGTGGTCGCTCAGATTGCCCTCGACATTCGCAACCAGTACACCATCGGCTACCACCCGACGCGCTCGCCCAGCCTGGGCGGATTCCGCACGGTACGGATAGAGGCCCACGACCGGCACTACGGCACGCTGGTGGTGCGCACCACCCGGGGCTACTATCCGCGCCAGATCCCGCAGATGCACGAGACCGCACAGGTCGTCCAAACCAGTTCTCACTGACGAGAAGCTGTGCTGGACGGGCGCCGGAGAAAAGCTGCTGGTCTCCGCGCCGCCAGGGGCAAGAGATCCCTTGTTGATGAGCGGAATACTGCGCGTGCGCCAGCCTCTTGCATCCCCGCCGACGCTGCTCTATGATTCCTCGAATTCAAGAGCAGTGTTTGACGTCGTTCGAATCGGGGTGCCGTCGTGGTCTTCGGTCTGTCTGGTTCTCTGGTACGTGCGGTCCCAGTTGCGCGTGCTGCCTCTCTCCGCGGCGCCAGCCGCCGGTCCCTGACCTTGCTGGCTGGGCTCCTGCTGTTGCCATTGAACGGGTGCCTGGGCCATCACTATGTGAAGACGGACTTCAAGAGCTACGAAAACGCGTTCGCGGAAACCTCCAATCGAGAGCTTCTGCTGAACCTGGCGCGGCTGGACAACCGCGACCCCGCGTATTTCTTCAAGCTGGGGCAGATTACCAGCAGCTATCGGATGCAGGGCAGCCTGACCACCAGCGGGCAGCTCTCCGCCGTCACCAGCCCGGAGGGCCAGGTCCCCACGGGCGGCGGGGCGCCAGGGATAATTTTCGAGAACGACCCCACCTTCCAGTACATTCCGGTGAACGACGACACCAACGCCCGGCTGCTGATGGCACCCATTCAACCGGAGACGTTTTACGCGCTGTACCAGCAGGGATGGCGGCTCGACCAGCTCTTCCGGCTGCTGGTGGACCGTATTGAGGTCAGCATGCCGATGAGCGGTCCGGATGGAGGGACAGAGTGTAAGGTGGAAGTCTTTCGCAATCTGCCGCCTGTCGGCGTGACGGGCGCGGATGGCGCCCAGTACAACGCCGTGGCGCTCAGCCACTACGTGACCTTCCTGCGCGTGAGCGCGCTGGTGTACGAGCTGCAAAAGCGCGGGCTTCTGGTTCTGCGCGGCACCAACCAGTTTGTGCCCTACGATCGCAATGCTCTGATTGGTTCTGTCTCCCACAAGGCTGGCCCTCCGGAGCAGCAGCCGGGCCCGCCCGGCGGCACCGTGGCCGGGTCAGGCGACGGTGGCTTGAGCGCCTTTCAGGCCAAGGATCAGAATGATGCCGTTGCCCGCAACGATATCTGGCAGAGGGTTCAGCAGACCAATCCGGACGGCACGACCGAAGAAGGCTGGGAACTGGGTCATATGGTCTTTACGCCGGTGTTCTATCTGACGCCCATCGTAGTGAAGAAGACAGGCGAAGTCGTCTCTGACACCGCGGACGTGGAGTCAGAGTTGCAGAGCGATCTCGCGGATCCGGAGCTCTCGGCGCTGAACTCGCAACAGAACACGGTGCTGAAGCGGTTTCTGATGGTCATGGGATCGGGGTTTTCGCTCGAGGGAATGCCTACCGCGCAGGCAGGGGCGCAAAACGTGTGCCCGAGCACCATGACCGCACACCTGTACATGCGCTCGATCATTGAAGTGATGGCAGCCTCGGCCCAGGAGCAGGCTCCGTTCGAGGCACTGATGAAAGATAACCCGATGGTGCCTCCCGATCCCCAGGACCCGACCGATAAGTCGACGCCACGTTCGTTCCAGGATGCGGTGCCACGTCTGGAGCAGAATCCAGTTCTGCGCCTGCAGTGGCACGGCGTTGATACTTTGAACCCCCTGGTGACGGTGAGCTATCGCGATGCCACCTACGTTGTCACCGACGAGAAGGATCCGAAGATCGCCGCCAACGCTTCATGGAATCGCGATGCCTTCCGCCTGATCGAGGGACTCAGTTCTCAGGTAACGGTGGACATTTCCAAGTTCCCGCTGCCGGAGATTCTCCAGTTGCACTCCGATTAGGAACCGCGAAGGGATCATCTTCGGTCGCACTATGGCCAAACGCGGCGGCACGCTCCTGCAGGGACGGAAGCATACCCAGTCGAACATTCGCCTTCCGGCGGTGCTGCCGGTCGGCTTCAGCGGCCACCGCCAATTGCCCGACGAGGCTGCTTCCCGCGCGGTCCTTCGCAATTTTCTGCGCGAGTACAAAGCCTCGACGCCCGCGATTGTCTACGGCGTCAGCTCAGCCGCGGCGGGCGCGGATCTGCTCTTCGCGGAGAGCTGCCTGGATCTGGACATCCCGGTGCGGATTCTGCTGCCCATGCCGGCCGAGGAGTTCCGCAAGGACTTCGACACGGAAACCTGGGTGCGCGCCGAGCGTGTGCTGGCTCGCGCCATCTCGGTTGAGGTGACCGGCCAAGAGGGGGAGCGAGCGGAGCTGTATTACGAGTGCGGCATCCGCACGGTACAGCAGTGCCGGCTGCTGGTGGCGCTGTGGGATGGCCAGCAGGCGCGCGGGTTGGGGGGCACGGCCGAGATCGTCGACTTTGCCGAGAAGATCGGCCGCCCCGTGGTGTGCTTCCATAGCCAGAGCGGGGTCCGGCACGATCTGCACGCGGACAAGATGGCCGGGCTGCTGGACGATCCGGAACTGGATTTCCTGAATGGGCTCCCGGATGCCGGCGTGCCTCCGCCTGCAGGCCTTGGACTGAGACTGGCGCGAGCCTGGTTCGACAAGATCGACGCGAATGCCGGCCACTATGCGCCGCGCTCGCGGAAGCTCGCGGCCGTGCCGGTCACCTGGACCGCGGCGGCGGCGCTGTTCAGCGGTTTCGCGTCGCGCGCGCCCGGGGCCTCCATCTGGATGGGCCTGAGCGCCGCGATGGGCCTGATCGCCGCCCTGTTGCCCGCAGTCCTGCGTCTGGACCACTGGCAGCGGCTGTGGGCGCGCACCCGGACGGCGGCGGAAGTCTGCCGCTCCATGATTGCGCTGTGGCCCACCCCGGGCGACTATGACCTGATCGGTCCGGAGGCCATTCCCGAACTGGGCGGCGTTCTGCTCTCGCTGAATTTTCTGCACAGCAACGACTCGGAACGCGGGGCGGTTTCGCTGGATGAGTTTCGCGAGGCGTACCGCAGAGATCGGCTCCAGGGGCAGATCGATTATTTCCAGGGAAAGTCCGCGGACTCGGAGCGCGAGGGGCGCCGTTTTCGCCTGCTCACCTGGTCGAGCGCGGGGCTCGCGATTCTGGTGGCGGCGCTGGTGGTTCTCCGGGCGATTCGATCCCACCGGCCTGCACAAGCATGGAGCCGCTCGCTGGATGCCGCTGGTCATCTCGGCGCTGTTCCAGGTAGCCACCGTCGCCGGAGCCATGGTGGTGATCCGTGACTGCGACCGGCGGCAGCGGCGCTTCCGCGAGCTGGAACAGTGGCTGCGCAACTGGAGGCCGCAGTTCGACGCGCTGCGAACGCTGAGCTCCGTCCTGGAAATCGCCACGCGCATCGAGCGCGCGCTGCTGGTGGAGCTGCTGGAATGGCGCTCGCTCATGCGCCACGCTAAACTACCCAGGAAGTGAAGCTATGAAGCGCATTCTTGCCCTGGACGGCGGCGGCATTCGCGGTGTGTTCAGCCTGGAACTCCTGCTGCACATGCAGAAGATGCTGCGCAGGCATTACGGGCGCGAGGATTTCCTCCTGCGCGACCATTTCGATTTCTTTGCCGGCGCCAGCACCGGCGCCATCATCGCCGCCTGCCTGGCGTGGGGATACACGGTGGAGCAGATTCTGGAGCTTTACGCCCGCTACGGCGGAAAGATGTTCCAGCCCATCCCCTGGTATCTGCCGTGGAAGCGCTATGGCGTGTCGCGCTATAACGCGCTGCCTCTTTCTGACATGCTGCAGCGAATCTTCTCGGAGGATGGCCAGGGCAAGGTCCCCGCTTTGCTCGGTACCGAGAAGCTGCGCATGAAGGATGGAACGCTGAAGCTGCTGCTGGTGGTGGTCCGCAATCACACCACCGGCTCCGCCTGGCCGGTGACCAACAATCCCTTTGCCGAGTTCAACGACCGCGCGCTGGACGACTGCAATCTGGATATCCCTCTCTACCAGCTCATCCGCGCCAGCACCGCTGCGCCCGTGTACTTCGATCCCGAAGTCATCTATCTGGGCAAAAAAACCCCCACCCGGCACGTCTTTGTGGATGGATCGATCACACCGTACAACAACCCGGCGGTGATCGCCGCGCTCACCGCAATCCTGCCGTGTTACCACCTGGAATGGGAGACCGGCCCGGACAAGATCCGCCTCATCTCGCTGGGGACGCTGCGATTTCCCTCGGGCCTGCCCCCTGAGGCGCGCCATCTCTGGGTCGGCTACAACGCGTCGCATATCCCCGCGGCGCTGATCCAGGGAGCCGCGTCGGAGCAGGACTACCTGTGCCGCTGCCTCGGCGAGTGCCAGTATGGCGAGCCGGTGGACAGCGAGGTGAAAACGCTGGTCGGCGTTCCGCTGCCCGGGCAGCGATGGTTCAGCTACGTTCGCTATAACCGCTCGTTCCGGGCGGCGGAAGTGACGGAGTTGCTGCGGGAACATCCCAGCCTGGCGCGGCTGGATGCCATCCATGCGATTCCGGTGCTGCGACGGCTGGGCGAGCGCTACGCAGCCGAGCATGTGAAGCTGGAGCATCTGCTGAGCGAGGAAGAACTCTCCGCTCGTGCTTCTCAGCCGGGAGCCTTGTCCTGAGTTCTTAGAACGCCAGCAGCGTCACGCCCAGGCAGACCAGGAGAGCGGCGGTCCAGCGCCGCCGGTCCACATTTTCCCTGAGAAAGAGCTTCGCGGCGACCGCGTTGGTCACGAAGGTCAGCGAGGTGGCGGCCGGGCCGATGAGGCTCAGTTCGCGATGGCTGAGCGAAAAGAGCAGGGAGAAGAAGCTGAGGGCCAGGCAGACTACGCCCAGGCCGAAGCGCTGATTGGAGAGCACCGCCGCAATCGCACCGAGCAGCCCGCGCCGCGCGCGGATATGGTCGAGGTCGCCGATCTGCCGCATTGCCGACGCCGTGAGAATGTCGCCCGCGGTTGCGGTGAGCACGATGCTGGCGATCATGGCGACGGTGGCGAGAATCTGGAGGGTGCTCATGAGAGGGCCTCCTCGAGAACGGCCTCTTCCTGCCGTTCCGGCTTGCCGGTCCCGTGATCGGTCCAGGACGGCCCGCGCGTCACAAACCCGACGCCCGCCGTGATGAAGAGCACCCCCATCCAGCGCAGAGGAGAAACCTGCTCGTGCAGCCAGAATCGCGCGAGGAAGGTCATGATGACGTAGCCCAGCGAGCTGGCGGGCAGCACCCAGGTGAGATCGGCCCACGAGAGGGCGGTGAGATACGTGGCGAAGAAACCGCACAGCAGCACGATGCCGGCGGCCACCCAGGGAGCGAAGATGGCGTGGATCAGTTCCGCGGGGTGATGCAGCGAAACCGGTCCCAGCGTCTTCATGCCGCGGGCCAGGAACGTATCGCCGCACGAGGACGTGAGAGTGATGGCGGCCAGCACCAGATAGCGCCGGAATGTCATGGTGGACTTCATCACGCGGCCGCTAACCCCCAATACGGAATCGCGCCCAGCCTCGCGGCCGGCCGCCCGGGTGGTCTGCCTCATGCTTCCGCGTTCACCGCGGAACTGGAGCCGTCTTTGCCGGCCTTCTGGGTGCGCGTTTCCTTCACCATGCGGTCGCGTTGCGCGCGCAGCTTCAGGAACGATTTCGATTCCTGATAGAGCCGCTTCAGATCGCGGTTGGCGATCGCTTTGCTGATCACGCGCCAGGCCGCTTTGGGCCGGAAGAAGTACTCGTCGTAGAAGCGGTTCACCATTTCCAGCACGTACTCGGCGGGAAGGCCGGGGTACTCGATGTGGGCAACCTGGTGGCCGCCTTCGTCGACCATCTTGTTGCCGTTGGTGATGAAGCCGTTCACGCGGGCGTATTCATAAAGCTCCGTGCCGGGAAACGCGTGCGCCACGGAGACCTGGATGGTTTCGACATCGAGGGACTTGGCAAACTGAATCGTGTTGCGGATCGAATCTTTCGTTTCGCCGGGCAGCCCCAGGATGAAATCGCCATGGATGGTCAGGCCCAGCTTGTGGCAGTCGCGGGCGAAGTCGCGCGCGCGCTCCACGGTCGCGCCCTTCTTGATGTTCTTCAGGATCTGCGGGTCGCCGGATTCAAAGCCTACGATCAGCAGCCGGCATCCGGCATCGCGCATCGCTTTCAGCGTGTCGTAATCGGTGGTCACGCGCGAGGTGCTGGACCAGGTGAGCTTCAGCGGCTTCAGCTTGCCGCACAGTTCGATGGTGCGCGCCTTCTGGATGTTGAAGGTGTCGTCGTCGAAGAAAAACTCCTTCACGTTGGGCCACAGTTCTTTGGCGTGGGCCATCTCCGCGGCAACGTCGTCGGTGGAGCGCTTGCGCCACGCGTGTCCGCTGGTGGTCTGCGGCCAAAGGCAGAAGGTGCACTGCGCCGGGCAGCCTCGCGTGGAGTAGAGCGCGACAAAAGGATGCAGCAGGAAGGGAACGTTGTACTTCGTCACGTCCAGGTCCCGCTTGTAGACGTCGGTCACCCATGGCAGCGCGTCGAGATTTTCGATCTGGGGGCGGTCGGGGTTATGGACGACCTGGCCGTCTTTGCGATAGCTGATGCCGAGAATCTCGCTGAGCGGTTTGCCGTTCGCGTACTCCACGACGGAGTAATCGAATTCGCGCCGGCAAACAAAATCGAGAGCCGCGCACTCGGTCAGCGCCTTGTCCGGGTCGGTGGTCACCGGCGGGCCGACGAAACAGATCCTGATATTCGGATAAGTGTCCTTGATTTTTTCCGCCCAGCGCTGATCGCCGCTCCAGGCGATGGTGCTGGTGAAGAGGACGAGAAACTCGTAGTCCTTCAGAATCTCGACGACCTGCGGCCAGGTAACGTGGTGCGGGTTGGCGTCGAGCAGGCGCGCGCCCTCCAGCATGCCGGTGGGGTACGCGAGCCAGACCGGGTACCAGTAGGATTCGATTTCGCGAGTGGCCGGCCACCGCGAGCTGGCTCCGCCATCGAAGTTCTCAAAAGATGGGGGATTGAGAAATAAAGTCTTGAGGGGCATCGTGTTGCCATTAGTTTACCATCCGGCGGGGGCGGGTGCCGTGGCTCGTAAATAACAGTATTTGCAGGAGTAATCGCCCCGGGCCCGGGATTGTCGCGGGTTGGCGCGTCACTTCAGCGAGGATTGCACCCAGGTGGTGATCTGTCCGGTGGCCCGCAGCAGGTTCAGCTCGACTTTCATCAGCGAGAAGTCCGCGTCGAGCATGTCCTCGTAGCGCTCGCGCTCTTCGATTTCGGCCTGGCGCGCCTGGATGGGCGTGGCGGACGGCGCCGTCGGCGAGCCCGATCCATTGGTCAGCTCGCTCTCGACGGATTTCAACTGCTCCTGGGAGATTTCATCCTGGATCTGCGCGACGCGCTGCTGCGCGGCCAGCTCGAGGATGGTCCGCCGCATGGTCAGCGTCTCCTCGCTCATTTGATTGCGCGACGTTTCAGCATCCGCCTGGGCCTCGATCGCCTTCGCGCGCGAAGCTCGGGCGGTGGCGCGCTTGGCTGCGTCAAAGATGGGCAACGTGATCTGCACGCCGATGCCGGCGTTGTTGTACTGAAAGCCGTGCGTGGTGTTGTAGTACTGGGTATAGCTGGCGAAGGGCTCGAAATAGCTGTACTGCGCGCCAAAGATCACCATGGGCCTGAAGTTCTGCCGGGAATCGCCAAACGCCGTATAAAACCTGGATTTCGCATCGGCAAAAGCTGCGGCGATGCCTGGATTGTTCTGCGCGGTCACGCGGTCATCGCTGTCGCTCAGAGGCGGCGGCGCGGGAACGCTGCTGCTGACGGTCGTGAGCCCTTCAGCAGGAAGCCCGGTCAGATCCCCCAGTTTCTGGCGCATCTCGTCCGCATCGTTCAGTAAATGAATGCGCTTTTCATCCACCTGGGCCGCGGTGAGCTCCGCCTGCAACTGTGCGGAGCGTGAATCGACGCCGGCGGCCACGCGCTGCTGCTCGAACTGCACCAACTGATCGGTGTCGCTCTTCTCCTGGTCGAGTGCGGCAATTTCCTTCAGGTCGTGATCCAGTTCAATGTAATCCAGAGCCGCATCCAGAGCGACCTGCTGCTGCTTGTCCTTCAGATTCAGGTTCGCGCCGTTCAGGGCCTGCTGGGCGGCGCGAATGTAATCGCGCTGGGAGAAGGAAAATGCGAGGGAATTCGAAGTCGCGGTGAACAGGGAGGGTTCGCCCAGCGGAAAGCCGTATGCGTACCCAGGCGAGGCGCCCATCGACATGTTGGGGATGTACACATCCCGCGTTTCCGCCAGCCCCGCGCGGGCCTGTTGCACGCCCGCGGCGGCAGCGCGCACCGAGGGGCTGTTCTTCTCCGCCAGAGCCACTGCCGTGGACAGCGAGATCTGCGCTCGCGCAGCCACCGGCACTAGCAGCGCCAGCAGGAAGCCTGCGATCGCCAGCGCGGGTTTTCGCCTTCCTGAGCCGTGCATCGTTTTGAGTTTACTTCCCGGCGGCTCGCGCCGAAGAGCCGGAGGCCGGAATGCGGTATCCGGAAGCCAGAGAGTGAACCTCCGCGAGCTGCTGCTGCGCTTCCTGTTCCTGGCCCTGGTTCTCCAGCAGCCTTGCCAGTTGGGCACGCACCGCAAACGCCGGCGCGTCTTCTGACTGCGCCGGTGAAGCCAGATACTCCCTGAGCCACTGGATGGCCGTGCGGGGATCGCGCCCGGTCGCGTCCAGAGCGGTGGCGCCCGCGACCAAAGCCGGACCGTGCTGGCGGTCCAGTTGCGCGCCCTGGTACGCTGCCGTCACCGCATCGTTCGCGCGGCCGTGGCGCAGATAAAAGGCGGCCAAATCCATCCACGCGCTGGCGGGATTCTTTGCCTGCGCGATCGCGTCCCGGTAGGCGGCTTCGGCTCCGGCATAATCCTTCTTTTCCTCGGCCATACGGCCCTGCAGCGCGGAAGCATCGCAGGGGCTTACGCCGCGCAACTGCTGGAGGACGGCTTGCGCGCGGCTCATGCCACCCCCGACCACGGCGGGCGCGCTCACGTCGAATTCGCCCAGGTCAGAAAGCGCCGCCGCATTGTGCGGATCCAATTGCGCCGCCTGCTGGAATTCCGCTGCGACTTTGCGCGCCAATTTGTACGCGGCCAGCAGGGAAGAGGTGCTGGCGGCCTTTTGTCCATAGGCGCGCCCCAGCCACAGATGGTAATCGCTGTCGTTCGGCTCCAGAAGGACCGCGGCCTGGCAGTCGGCGATGGCCTGATCCCACTGCTGCTCCTCGTAATAAACGCGGCAGCGCAGGTTGTGGGCCTCGGCGTCGGAGGGATTCTGCGTCAGCACCGGAGCGAGGCGCTGCAACGCCACATCCGCGCGGCCCAGATTCAGGTCCTGGCGCACCGGATTCGCAGTGCTCGCGGTCATGGCCAGCGCCACGGTGGCGGCTGCGCATGCGCTCGCCGGCAGAAACTTCTTCAGCAACTTCCCCCCTTTTACTGCACGACCGTCACGGGCTGTCCATCGCCGAGCGGCTGGCCGTTGGTAGTTCCGGTGGCGACCATGTCTCCCGCTTTCAGCCCACTCACGACCTGCGCCTGGCTCAGGTTCAGCCTGCCCAGGGTCACCTGCGTGCGGTGCAGCGATCCATCCGCAACGCGATAGACATAGGGCGAACCCTGCTCGAAGAACAGCGCGTCGCGCGGTATCACTAACGCGTTAGATTCATTCGCCACAGTCACCGTTACACGAACATTGGTATCCGGCAGCAATTGACCATCGGCATCGTCGAGGGAGAGAAGGACTTCGCCGACATTGCGGGTGTTGTACGTAATGATCGTCGAGGGCAGGCGCTGGATATGCCCGTGCCATACCTGATTCGGGAGGGCATCCCAGACAATGGTGACGGGCTGGCCCACGCGCAGATCGCCAATTTCCGGCTCATCGAAGTACGCGAGCACCTGCAGCTTATTCAGGTCGGCCATCGCAACCAAACTGTTGCCCTGTTGCACATAATCCGACGGCGCTACGGGAACGGAGTAGATGGTCCCCGCGAAAGGAGCGCGCACATTGGCCTGGCGCAGAGCGTCCTGCGCCGCGGCGTAGGCAGCCTGCGCGTCCTGGAGGACGGCCTGGGCATGCGCGACGTCGGCTGGGCCGTTGCCGCCCTTCTGCTGCTGCTGCAGCACCTGAAGCGCGCTGTTATCCGTGGCCAGCCGCTGCTCGGCCGCGCTCACCTCGCTGGCGGAAGCAGCGCCGGTGGCTTCCAGTTTCTGCAGCGCGGCCAGGTCGTGCTGCGCCTGATCCCGCTCAATCTGGGCCCTTTGCAGATTGCCGACCAGGGTGATCCGTTGTGACGGCGTGCCGCCGTGCAGGGCCGCATCATAATTCGCCTGCGCCCCCTTGAGCGTTGCCAGGGCGTTCGCCAGCTGCTCTTTGGCCTGGGTATCGTCCATCGCCAGCAGCAGCTTGCCGGCAGCCACTTTGTCGCCGGCATGAACGTAGACGGCGCGGACCAGGCCCGGAAATGGCGCATGCGCTACGAAGTTTGCCTGAGGTGCCGGCTCCACTTTGCCATCGGTGGCGGAGGTCTTCGTGAGGTCCCCGATCGTCGCGGTCGCCACCCGGATGGGCAGCTTGTCGCGGGTGGCCATGCGCACGAAGTAAAAGACGAGGATGAGCGCCAAAACCGTGAACAACCAGATGCGGGCCGTGTGCCTGGTGGTCTTTGTCGCCATTGAGGGAACCGTGAGTCAGTATATAAGACGCCCCTCGGTGGCCTTAGGCTTCTGAAAATAAGAAGGTTCCTTCGGTCACAACACGGTGCCCTACAATCGAGGTATGCCGTCCGCAACGCGATACACCGAAGAGCACGCCAAAGCCGGCCTGGGCTTTCATTTTCCGCCGATCGAGACCTGGCCCAATCAGTTTCCGGCCTACGAAATCGTGATTGACGATCCTGAGTTCACGTCGGTCTGCCCGAAGACCGGCCTGCCCGATTTCGGGACGATCACCCTGCGCTACATGCCGCGGGAGCAGTGCCTTGAGCTCAAGTCCTGGAAGGAATATCTCTTCAGCTATCGCAACCTCGGCATTTTTCAGGAGAACGTCGTCAATCAGGTGCTGGAGGACGTGGTGAAGGCGTGCGATCCGGTATGGGCGGTGGTGAAGGGCGACTTCCGTCCCCGCGGCGGCATTTCCACCACGATTGAGGCGCGCTGGCCGCGTCCGCGCACCGACGAACGATAAGCGCTACTGCGGCTGTGGCTGCGGCTGGTTCTGCTGCTGGCGCTGCTGCATCATCTGCTGATACATCTGCGCGGGCGAGCGCGTGGGGAAATTCAGGTTGCCGGGTTGCGGGGGCCCCGGCTGACGCTGATACAGCGGTTGCTGATCGGCAGGCTGCGGCTGATCGTTCTGTTGCGGGAAGGACTGCGGCGAAGAGGCCGGAGCGTTCCCGCGCTCACTCAGCACCAGCTGGCGCGGCGTGCCTTGCTGCGTGACGCCCAGCATCAGCACGTTGTAGCCTGCGCCTTCCAGAAGCTCCGACAGAACCTGGCGGGGATCCCCGGGGCCGTAGTCGCCGAAGACGCGCTGATCCTGGTCGAGTCCGCTGATCGTTATGCCGCCAGATTTTCCAAGCTCATTCACGATCTCATTGAGGCTGGAGTTGTTGGCCTTCACCGCCAGCTTGCCGCCGGAGAGCGTAATGGTGGCCGGTTGCGCGGGCTGATCGACAGGTTTGAGCGGCGCCGGGGGTTGGGGCTGGGCTTGCGGCGCGGTGGTGGCCCCGGCGTGGATGGCGGCGTGCGCGGGTTTCTTCGCCGCGCGATGGTGCGTCACGCGATGCTGCGCGCGCTCTGGGGGCTGATGAACCGGCTGCGCCAGGCAGACCGCGGCCGCTGCCAGAATCGCAACCCCTGGCCATGCGTGCATTCGCGATAGGAAGCGAAGGAGCATCGAACTGCGGAGGCAGTCGCTGAATCGCCTGCCACCTGTGTACTAGACTAGCAGTGTTTCGATTTCGCTCAGGTTTCGCGCGGGAAGGGAAGAGATCGATGCACCGGCGCCTTGTGAGATTGTTGGCGGGTCTTCTGCCCCTGGCTCTGGGCGCTGCCGCGCACGCTGTCTCCTGCACCACGGAATCGCAAATGACGGCGGCGCAGCGCAACGCGCTGGAGCAGGCGGCCATGGCGCTGGCGCAGAATGTGCAGACCGGGAACCTGACGGCGCTGCAAGCGCAAACCATCTCCGACGTCGCGGCGAAATTCAGCGGGATCGCCAACTCGGTGCAGGCCATCCAGCCGTTCATCGAGCGCGCCACGCTCACCACCGACGCTCTCTATCTGCTGAATGCCACCGACTTGACCACGGCTCAGGAGGCGCAGTTTTTCTGCGGCGTGCCGGGATCGCCGCTGATTGTCACGCTGACGATTCCAGATTTGCCCCCGGGCCAGTACGCTCTGGCGGTGGTGCATGCCACCGGCGTCGAGCATCCCGAGCAGATTTCCATGATTCTTTCGAGCGCCGCGGGCGGCGGAGGATGGAAGCTGGCCGGCTTCTTCACCCGGCCCATGACACTGGGCGGTCACGACGGCCTGTGGTTCTGGCAGCAGGCGCGCGCGTACGCGGCAAAGAAGCAGGACTGGAACGCGTGGTTTTACTTTCAGACGGCGCAATACCTGCTGAGCCCTGTCGATTTTCTCTCCAGCCCGAACCTGCAAAAGCTGCTGCGGGAGGCCGAAGAGTCGGAGCCCAGCGGCCTGCCGGGCGACCAGCCGATGCAAGTGAGCGGCAACGGGCAGAGCTACGGCATCACCAGTCTGCACACCGGGGAGCTGGCCGGACAGCTCGATCTGGTGGTGGATTTCAAAGGCGCGCCGGAGCCGGATCCGGTAGCCGCGCGCGCCGAGGTGACCACGGTGATGCGGGCGCTCCTCCAGCTCCATCCGGAATTAGCGTCAGCCTTTCACGGTCTATGGGTCTACGCTTACCCGCCAGGCGGCCAGCCGCCGTTTGCGCTGGAGCTGCCGATGAGCCAGATCCCAAACTCCGGTTCCTCAGGACAACCGAGCACCACCAATCCAGGAAAGCAGACAGGGTAGATTTGCGGGCATGGCCAGACGAATGGAAAAGAGTTTCAGCGAAGCGGTCGAGGAGCGGCGCGCGACCCCGAGTTTTGACGGCGAGCCGATTCCAGATGCGGATCTGAAGAGGATCCTCGAGGCCGGATTGAAGGCTCCCAGCGGCTACAACCTCCAGCCCTGGCGTTTCGTGGTGGTGCGGACACCCGAGCAGCGCCGGCGCCTGCGCGCCGCCAGCTTCAATCAGGCGAAAGTGGAGGAGGCTTCCGCCGTCATCGTGGCCTGCGGCGACCAGGATGGCTGGCGCACCGACATGGAAGAGATGATCCGCATGGGCCGCGAAGGCGGCATGACGGAGAACTACGCCGCGCAGGCCAGGGTGAACATTCCGGAATATCTGGGCAATCATCCCAATCTGACCGCGTGGCTGAACCGTCACGTGATGATCGCGCTCACCACCATGATGTGGATGGCCGAAGTGCTGGGCTACGACACTGCGCCCATGGAAGGCTACGAGTCGGCGAAGGTCTGCGAGGTGCTGCGGTTGCCGCTCAGTTATGAAGTGGTCGCGCTGCTGGGCATCGGCCACCTGCAGGGCCCGGACAAATTCAACGGCGGGCGCTTCAGCATGGCGCACACGGTCTTCGACGGCGAGTACGGCAAGCCGATCCGCCTGTGATGGCCAGGGCGCGGCGATGAGACGCGAATATCCGGATGCGCCCATTGCCGGCGTGGGCGCGGTGATTGTGCGGGGTGGCGAGGAGCCGTCCGTGCTGCTGATCCGCCGCGGCCACGAACCGCTGAAAGGCGAGTGGTCCCTGCCCGGCGGCGCGGTGGAACTGGGCGAAACGCTGGAAGAAGCGATCTGCCGCGAGGTGCTGGAAGAGACCGGCCTGGTCGTCGAGCCTGCCGGCATGGTCCAGGCTCTCGACCGTATCGTGCGCGATGCCGACGGCCGCGTTCGCTACCATTACGTGCTGGTGGATTTTCTCTGCCGCGTGACCGGCGGCTCACTGGCCTGCGCCAGCGACGCCGCGGAAGCGCGCTGGGCCGGCGCGGAAGACCTGGACGGCCTGACGCCACTGACCGTCGAAGTGATCCGAAAAGCGGTACAAATGGCCGCAAGCGTCATCTAACCCACCGGCAGAGGTGCTCCAGGGCATGGCCACGACAGCAGCGGCTCCGCGAAGACGGCGACGGCTCTGGCGGGTGCTCCGCTGGCTCCTGCTCATTGGCGTTCCGCTGCTCGCGGCGCTCATTTTCTTCGCGCTGCTGCGGCCGCTGACGCTGCTGATCCTGACCACGCAGGCGCGGCTCTGGCTCTACGGCATCCACAGCGAGTACATGGAGATTCCCTACGCGGGGTCAGACCATGTCCGCGTTCACTACTTCGCGGGTGGCTCCGGCGACCCGGTGGTGCTGGTGCACGGACTGGGCGGGCGCGCCGAGGACTGGGCGAATCTGATGCCGCTGCTGGTGCAAGGCCATCACCGCGTTTACGCGATCGATCTGCCCGGCTACGGGCGCTCGGAGTGGCCGCAGAACGCCAGCTACTCCATCGCCGAGGAATCGCAGGCCGTGGAAGCGGTCATGGACCAGCTGCATTTGGCCCACACCGATCTGGCCGGATGGTCCATGGGCGGATGGATCGCCATGCAGGTGGCGCTCGATCAGCCGCAGCGCATCCGGCGGCTGGCGATCTTCGACAGCGCGGGCATCACCTTCCACCTGAACTGGGACACCGCTCTGTTTGAGCCCGACACGCCGCAGAAGCTGCGCGACCTGGACAATCTCTTATGGCCGAAGCCGGCTCCGCCGGTGCCTGGCTTCATCCAGCGCGCCATCTTCCGCTACGTCGATCAGCATGGGTGGGTCGTCCGGCGCAACATGGAATCGATGCTGACCGGTGACGCGCTCCTCGACAAAAAACTCGGCGCGCTGAAGATGCCGATGCTGATCGTCTGGGGCCAGCAGGATCACCTGCTCCCCGTCTCCATGGGCGAGCAGATCCACCACGATGTGCCGCAGTCGGAGATGGAAATCTTCGTGGGCTGTGGACATCTGGCGGCCGAACAATGCGCCGGCCGCATCGCGCCGGTGGTCAACGGCTTCCTCAGCGGGCCGGCGCCAATCCCGGGACGGGAAGCCATCGTTCCCAATAAAGGGATCAGCGTCTGCCCCGTGGTGTTACGATTCTTCCGCATGATCCTGAGCGAGCCATGACCGAGACGCTGCGCGCGAAGCGCCCGTCGCCCTCGGTTTGGCCTTCTGCAAGGCCGATGTTGATTCTTGCGGCGAGTTGCAACCCCAACCTGCCCCGTGCGTGTCCCCATCCTCGATGCCCCAATTCTGGAGACATGCCTGTACACACTGCACAAACCCAAGAGCGGCCGGACGACAAATGAATCTCTTCTGTCGGGCCGGAACGGTTATCGGAGGGGTGCTCGTCCGAGAGTTCGTCCGGACCTTTCCGGCTGCTCGCTTCGGGCAACCCCCGCATGCCATTCGCGGCAGCAGCGGAAGTATTGCCACGGACTGTACAAAATTGAGCAGGTTGGGATCATTCTCAGCTGGTATTGTGAGGCCTGCGGTTTCGTAGATCTGCGACGGAGAGAGGAAGACTTTATGGAGCTTCATTTCGGGTATACGTGCAGGGTTGACAATCCTCCTCGGTCGGGAGTGAGAAAAGATGCACGGCGTTTCACCTTCCTACGCAAGCCGCGTGCGCCTTATGAAGAAGAAGCATCTCAACGGTGGGAGTTCTTCGCTCGTTCTCGCTTTTGCAGCATTGACGAGCGTGTCGATATGCGCAGGCGCTACTTTACCTGCAGTGTCCCACGGCTCACTTGATTGCCGGACGAATCCCTCTGAGTCAATCACGGTCCTTCCTGGGCAGCCGACCTTGAAACAGGGTGCCTATCGGCACGCTGGAGGAACCGTCTACGTCGGAATCGAGGCTGAACCGCCCGATGATCCGACGGTTCAGTTTTACGACGACAAAACGGGACGGACTGGAACTCTCAACACATCTCAGGCCCGGAGTATCGAACCGATGATTCTCCGACGATTACCTTCATGTTGGATTCACCGATTTCTGCAATCGAGGAGAAGGCATTCGTTATTGAGACCGCCTCGGGTCGTCTGGGAGCATCGCTGTGGTGCGCGGCGGGAGCTGGCTCACACCCGACAATCATCTTGATTCATGGCGCGGACGATGAGACGCGCGAGATGGGATTTCTCATCCCGTACTTTGTTTCGCATGGGCTCAACGTTGTGGCGTACGATCAGCGCGGAACGGGTGTCTCTGCGGGAAACTGGCGATTCACCGGGCCGGATTCCAAGGCCGATGATGTCATCGCCGTGCTCAAAAGCGTTGAGAACGATCCGGCTGTAGACTCGCATCGGATCGGCGTTTGGGGATTCAGCAATGGCGGTTGGGTTGCGCCCATCGTTGCAACGCGCTTTCCGCTCGCATTCATGATTCTGAAGAGTGCGCCGAGCGAGAGCGTAGCGGAAAATGTCCTGTACGAAATTGGAATGGCATTGCGCGAGCATGATCGGTTTACGCCGGAACAAGTCTCCGCCGCTCTTGCCTTCGCACGAATCATGTTTCGTGCACTGGAGACGAACTCGAATTGGAGCGTTGCCGGCCAAGCCCTGCCGCGGCAAGGAAGCAGCCCTGGTTCGCGTACATGCGCATCCCTCCGGGGATGACCGCTCCACCACCGCCGCCAATGTTATCTGCATTGCGAACCGCTCTGATCTACGATCCAGCTGCGACGCTGCTGCACGTTCGTACGCCGACGCTCGCATTATTCGGAGCGCTCGACAGGAACGTGGATTCGGTAGACAGCGCCGCGCGATTTCGTATGGCATTCCATCGATCTGGCCTGACGAACTTCACTGTGATCACGTTCCCAGAAACAGGTCATACGTTAGAGAGATCGCTGACCGGATACGAAGACGACCTGTCGATGCCTGAACGGATGGTCAAGGGCTATCCGGACGTGATGATTCGTTGGCTCGATGCTCGGTGATGGGGAGAGAAGCCGCTCGACGATCCTCTCCACATGTCCGCCCACGGCTGTTGTCTCGGCTGCTGAATCTGCTGCTGCAGTTCATCGCAGAAGCCGCGATAGTGTCGCACAAAACGGAAATCGGCAAACAGCGTCGCCGCCGCAATCAGCAACCAGGCGACGAGAACCCAGCGGCTGCGGCGGTCGGGATAGCGGCCCATCTGGCGGAAGATGATTGAGATGAGGAACGCGGCCAGCGTGGCCAGCACCGTCAGGGGCGCCAGGGAATTGCAGTGAATTTCCGCGCCCGCGCTTTTGCCGATGAGCCATGCCGAGGCGCCCGCCGCCAGCAGCGCGAGAAAACCGGTGGCGAGGATGGCGCGAGGGAAGCGTTGGCCCGAGCCGCTCGCGATCTTCTCCTGAGCGTTGTGCTCTGAGCTCTGCTCTCCGTCGTTCAGAATCCACCTTTTCCTATATCCATGTTGGCGGGCAGGGGATTCCGCTCGTCGATGTAGCGCTCGATCGTCTCGTCCAGAACGCCCTTCGCCGCCAGGATGAACTCGACGGCATCGCGGCCGGCGCCATGGCCGCCTTCGTGCGGCGTCACGTAATGCGCCGCGGCCTTCACCTGCTCGCGCGCATTGGCCACGGCGATCGCCAAACCGCAGACGCGCATCACCGGCAGATCGATGATGTCGTCCCCAACGTACGCCACCTGGTCGAGATCGATGTTTTCCTTCGCCATCATCTCGCGCACGGCGTGCATTTTGTAGGCCTGGCCCATGAAGACGTATTCCAGGCGCAGATCGCGCGCGCGCAGCGCCACCGTTTCCGAAATGCGCTTGGTGATGATGGCGCATTTGACGCCGGCCAGCTTCGCGAGCGAAATGCCGGTGCCGTCATGGGCGTTGAAGCCCTTGGCTTCCACCATGCTGTTGGGACGAGATGGCGAAGCCGCCCTTGTCCTTATGCTCGCTCGGTGCGCTGGGCGGTGGCGTGGCCGGCGGTGTCGCCGCCGGGAGCAGGGAAGATCCAGATCCCGCCGTCGGTCAGCACTCCGTCGACGTCGAAGATCAGAAGTTGAATGCGGCGTGCGCGTTCCTCCGCGCTCAGCGTGCGGGAAGTCATCTATCCGCATTGTAACCAGTGGCCCGCGGAGCCGGCGGCAGTGGTGCAGATTGGTTTCCACAGGGGCGCTTGCCCCCCTGCGCGCCTATACATCTGATCTTTCTTCTGCCAATCTACTCTGGTGCAGATAGCCGCTTCGCCCCTACAAAAATGAGGACGGGCGTTCCCGGTGCTCCTCTTGATGGTTCGGCAATCGCCCTCACGCGGGGTGTGTTCAGGGCAGCAACGAGTTCGTTAACAAACTGCCGCTTGTCGGGAGGGCCGGTCACGTGGACATCCATGAACATCGGCAAGTTTTGCATGAAATTATCCCCGACGCCAGAGGCGTTGACCTTCAATCCACAACCACTGCCTCCGAGAATCTGGGCCAAATAGATGCCGAAGACCGCCCCTTCTACGTCATACGCCATACTCCGCATGACTACGGCAGTTCCGGCAAGTGGTTTGCACGCTTTGTCGATGGAGCCGACTTCGGCAGGAGTATATGAGCGCGGCTGGATTTGGGCTTCTAGGCGCGTTGCCGCCAATTTTGCATCTGCCGCCCCCTTTTGGGCTTCTGCAATTTGTGCATTCGCGGCGGCCACCTTAACCACGGCGTCCCTTGACGATGCCTCCGCTGAGGCGACCTTGGCTTCGGCTTCTTTTGTCCGTGCGGTATCGTCAGCTATTTGGCTTTGGAACGAATCGACTTCCCTATGTGCCTCGGCCCGCATCACGCTCGTCTTGTGCTGCACGCTCCCCCGCCTGTTTGGCTTGGAGATTTAGAGAAGCAATTGTCCTGTTGAAATATCCATTGGTGCGGATCAGTGCAGCCAGTGAGATTGCAAGTCCAACAGCGAGGATCCAACTTGACACACCTTCTACGGCATCTCGTTTTTCCGCAGCCCCTTTGAGGACTAGGTTGCGCTCAGTTAACACCTCGCCCACTACCCCGATAAAAACCAGTATTTCGCCGAGATATTCCAGTGGCTCGCACAGTCCGTGCATGAGACTGTCCTCCAAAATCCAAATTAACCGTACCACTCCCAGAGGGAGCTGCTGGTTGACCCATGCGGCGAAAGCCCGTAAACTGAATCTTTGCGGATGGTGCGGCCGTGTGCCGCTGCGAGCCGCATCCACTTCCGAAAGAGAGAATTGCACCCTTCATGGCGAACCACGTTTCGGCGCTCAAGCGCACCCGTCAGACTGAAAAACGCACCGCGGTGAACCGCGCCAACCGCAGCCAGTTCCGCTCCAGCCTCCGCGCCCTGCGCGAGGCCATCCAGAAGGGCGACAGCAAAGCGGCGGCCGAGCAGTTCCGCTCCACCGTCTCCGCCATCGACAAGAGCGTGCAGAAGGGCGTGATCCACGGCAACACGGCTTCCCGCTACAAGAGCCGCCTGAACGCCCGCGTCAAGGCCGTCGTCGCGAAGTAACCATCTTCGGAGATCCCTTCCGTCCTCTGCATCACGCTGGTTACGCGAGGGAATCCGCGCCGGACTCTTTCCCCCGCCGCGCCAGCCAAGTCCTACAATCCAAATCGATTGCTCAGGCCGGCGCGTTATCCACAGAAGCGCCCAATTCCAAAAATCTCCCCCTTTCAGGTCATTGTGCGGCGCATTTTCCTGATGTAAAAAGAAAATCGCGCGTGTAAACTTTGGTAATTAGTCCGAAAAGTTGAGTGCGGGTACTGTAAGGGTCACATGCCAGGAGAGCGACCTATGGAATCCGCAATTTGTTCGGCATCGAAGCTTCGCCACGACCGCTCAGCGCGCGGGGCCGTTCGGTACTCCCTCTGTTTGCCGGTGACCGTGCTGGCCGACGGTGAACAGAGCGAAGCAGTGACAGCGGATATGTCCGCCAGCGGCGTGCTGTTTCAACTGCGCGAGCCGCTGCAAGTGGGCCAGGACGTGGAGTTCCTCGTGGAAATCCCCGCCGGGACCCTGGAAATGACTCAAACCGCGGCCGTGCATTGCCGGGGCAGGATCGTCCGCAGTTACTGGAAAGACGGCTCGCCCTGGGCAGCAGCGGTGATTGATGAATACCGGTTCCAATAATTCAGGTATTGGCAGTGACACGATGACTCAGACAAACGGACAGACAAACGGAGCGGCACTACCGGCGGCCGAAGGGCAGCCCGATGTCCGCGTGATCCTGGCGGATTCCCAGGCGATTTACCGAGTGGGCATGCGCAAGGTGTTTGGCCCCGACTCCCGCATTGCGGTGGTGGCGGAAGCGGATAGCCTGTCCGCTTTGCAGGACGTGGTGCAACGGCAACCGGCAGACGTTCTGCTGCTGGAAGGCGCGATGATCACGGGAACGGCGAATGCTGTGCCGGCCATCGTGCGCCATGCGCCCGAACTCAAAATCATTGTGCAGGCTGCCTCCACAGACGAGTCGCACACGGTGGACCTCTACCGGCGCGGAGTCCGCGGCATCATTCCCCGGTCCATTTCGCCGGAGCTGCTCGTGAAGTGCGTGCGCAAGATCGCGGCGGGCGAAACCTGGATCGACAACCAGTCGGTGAACTGGGTGATCGAGGCGTACCGGTCCCAGGCAAGCGCGATGGTGAACCCGCGCAATCAGCCGCGCCTGAACCAGAAGGAGATGCTGATCATCGCCGGCATCACGCAGGGCAAACGCAACAAGGAGATCGCGTACCAGTTGGGAACCACCGAGCAGGTGGTCAAGAATTATCTGCGCAAGATTTACGACAAGCTGGGCGTCTCCGACCGGCTCGAGCTGGCGCTCTACTGTCTGCATCATCAGCTGCACAAGCGCGCCGCGGAAGTGGAAACGCACGCGCTGGAAGGCACGGCCTCCTAGTCAGCCGGCTGCACGGATGCATCAGCAGAAGCCTCGCCCCTGGCGAGGCTTTTCCATTGTGCGGCCAATGCCTGCGAAGCTGCCGCCCGACGAACGACGGTCAGGCGGCTGCGGGTTCTTCCCCGGCACTCTCGGGCGCGGCGATGATGGTGACGATCTGCGCGAAGGGAATGAAGAAGGCCGAGGGCGCGGCCGGTTTCACCCGGAACCGATCCGCGATGCGATTCGCCGCGGTTTCGCTCTCAATCCAGATGCCGGCCGGCTCAATGCCCACCAGGGTCACGGTTTCGAGTGTCGCTTGATCGAGAAGTTTGGGGCCCAGCACGACAATCTTTCGGTGCAGGAGCTTCGCCAGCTGCATATCCATGGACTATGGAGACGCACGAAGGTGCCGCGGAGTTGTCAGCGATCCAGATTACTGGCTACTGGCTACCCGCTCCTGGCTCTTCAGTTCACGCCGGCGGCAATCAGGCTCGCGGCGGAGTCGCGGCTGGGCGCAGAGGGCTTCCGCGCGTAGCTGCGGTAGACATCGATGTGAAAACAGGCCTGGTGGAACTCCTCTTCCACGTCGATGGTGCCGGAGGTCTGGATAGGCAGGAGCCAGCCGCGCATCCAGGAGATCTCAGAGAACCGCATCCCCTTCTTGCCGATGTCGATGGCGGCGCCGGTCAGATGCGGCGAGGCCACGTCGCCCTCGGCCGGAGCGGCGTTGCCGTTGATCATCTCCAGCTGGCGCTGGAAGGAAACCGTGCGCACGGCGGAGTCGATCTCGATGGGGCGATGGAAGCGCGCGTAATGGCTGCGGGCCAGGGCAGCGAGGAAGCGAGCCGTCCAGGGACGGCAGTACCGGCGCTCGGGAGGCAGACTGGGATTCACGTGCAGCGCGACGCTCTCGGGAATGGGCACCAGGTCGCCCGCGGATTCGAGGTCGAGGAGCTGCGCCTGATCCTGAATCCGGATCAGGCCCTCGGCGTCATCGCGCTCGTTCTGCCGCACCAGCGAGGCGCGGGTGCCGCGCAGCGGCGACACAAAATGGATGCGAGTGAGCCGGCGGCCAGGGGAAACGTCGCGCCGGTAACGAGCTTCGCGCAGCCGAGCGCTGCTGCTGACTGAGCGTCTGGAAACGATCCGCGCCTGAGCGCGGTGCACGGAATGATGCCCAGCGCGGCGATGGCGAAGGGAAGAGCGCGCTACCGTAGCCGCCATGGCCGGCAGAGCAAGAGACAAAACGATCGCAATCACCACAAAACGACGCATACGCATGTTAGGAGGATCGGCTGGAAGCCGCCCGAGCCTTCACAGGATATCGAACCCTGGCTTGAGGAAAAAGTAACGAATGGGGTTCCCCCGCTGGCACGAATGGGGGACGACCCGCGCGGCTGCCATTTCGCGGGATTCCGTGGCGGCCGGCGCTCAGGGATTTTCATTTGCGCTGTCCGGCGCCCGGAGTACAATTCCAGGAAACTTGCTCGCATCCTGATCCGTTCACCGAACCCCCCACGGAGGTCCTGCCATGCCCGAAGCCATTGTGCAGCCCGAAGCATCCACCCAGCCGCTGAATCAGATTGAGCGGGTGGTCGACACGTTTGTCGCACCCAGCAAGACCTTCCGGGATATCCAGCGGAGCGCCAACTGGCTGCTGCCGTATATCATCGGGGTCATCGTGACCCTGGGACTGGGGTTTGCCATCCAGCAGAAGGTCGGCTGGACGCAGACCTACCAGAACATGCTGAAACAGAGCCCCAAACAGGCACAGCGGATCGAGCAACTGCCCGCTGACCAGCAGGCGAAAGCCATCTCGATGGGGCAGAACATCATGAAGTACACCTTCTGGTCGACCCCGATCATCGCGTTGATCGTGGCGCTGATTTGTGCCGGGGTGCTGCTGGGAACCATTAATTTCGGATTTGGCGGGCGCGCCACATTCGGGCAGATGCTGGCGGTCTGGATGTTCGGGACGCTCCCCTGGGCCGTTCAGGGGATATTGGGGATCTTCACCACGTACTTCGTGGATCCGGAAGCATTTAACATTCAGAACTTTGTGGGGACGAATATCGGCTATTACCTGCCGACGGATATGCCGAAGTGGCTGATCGCCCTGGGAACCGCGCTGGATGCGACGACGATCTGGGCGCTGATTCTGCTGACCATCGGCTGCGCGATCGTCGGCAAAGTGAAGCGCTCGCAGGCCGCCACCGCCGTCTTTGGATGGTGGATCCTCATGGTGGCGCTGAAGGTGGTCGGCGCGATGTTCAGCTAGCGCATACGAAACGCAAAGAGCAAGGCCCGCCGCAATGGCGGGCCTTTGCTGTTGCCGGCGAGCCCATCCTGTCTTGCGGATAAGGGCGGGGCACCCGAGCGCTTACTCTTCTTCTTCCTCGCCTGCCGGCTTCTTCGCGTTCGCGACAATCTTCTCTGCGATCGGCTGCGGGACGATGTCGTAGTGGTCCATGTCCATGTGGAAGCTGCCGCGGCCCTGGGTCATGGCGGTCAGCGTCTGCCCGTAGGTGAGCATTTCGGCCATGGGAACCTCGGCGCGGATGAGCGTCGTCGCGCCATGGCTTTCCATGCCCTGGACGCGGCCGCGCCGCTGGTTCAGGTCCCCCATCAGCGCGCCGGCGAACTCCTGCGGACCTTCGATTTCGACCTTCATGATGGGCTCCAGCAGGGAGGGCTTGGCCTGCTCCATGCACTTGCGGAACGCGAGCCGGCCGGCCATTTTGAAGGAAAGCTCGTTGGAGTCGACGTCGTGATAGCTGCCGTCGTAGAGGATGACCTTGAAGTCGACGACCGGGTAGCCGGCGAGATAGCCGCGCGCGGCTGACTCCTGGATACCCTTCTCCACAGCGGGAATGAAGTTGCGCGGAATCGCTCCGCCGAAGACGTCGTTGACGAACTCGAAGCCGGCGCCGCGTGGCAGCGGCTCCATCTTGATCTTGCAGTCGCCGTACTGGCCGTGGCCGCCGGTCTGCTTCTTGTGGCGGCCCTGGGCGTCGGCGCGCCCGCGAATCGTCTCGCGATACGGCACGCGCGGCGCTTTCAGCGTGACCTCCGTGTGGTAGCGCTTGCGCAGCTTGTTCACCAGCGACTCGATATGCGGCTGGCCGGCGGCCGCGATCAGGAACTCGTTGGTCTGCGCGTCGCGGAAGAAGCGCACCATCAGGTCCTCTTCCATCAGCTTGTGGACCGCGGGGGCGAGCTTGTCTTCGTCGGCGCGGGATTTGGGCTCGATCGCCCAGGTCATGGCAGGCTCGGGCAGGGCCGCCGATTCAAAGAAGATCTCGTGCGCCTTATCGCCGAGCGTGTCGCCGGTTACGGTTTCCTTCAGCTTCGCAACGGCTCCAAGATCGCCCGCGTGCAGCTCCTGAACGGCGACGGCGTTGCGGCCCTGCATGATCGAAAGGTGCGAGAACTTCTCCGCGGCGCGGTGCGTGAAGTTCTGCACAGAGGCGTCGTTCTTCAGGCAGCCGGAGAAAACCTTGAAGAAGCTGATGCGTCCCGCAAAGGGATCGGACATGGTCTTGAAGACGTACAGCGAGAGCGGCTCGGCATCGTCGACCTTGCGCGTGATGCTCTCGGACTCCTCGCCAACATCGCCGCCACCAGCGGCGACTGCCTGGAGCGCGGCCCTGGCGGCAACGGGCGCCCGCTCGACGGGCGACGGCGCGTACGCCTTCAGGAAATCCAGAAGATGATCTGTGGCCACGTTCGCCAGGCCGCTCGCGTAGAGCACGGGGAAGATGCGGTCTTCGCGGATCGCTTCATGCAGCGCGCTGATCAGGTGCTCCTCGGGGATGGTGCCCTCGCGGAAGTATTCTTCCATCAGCTCGTCTTTGCCTTCCGCAACCAGCTCCACCAGCGTTTCGTGCGCGCGCTGCGCCGGCTCGGCCAGATGCGCCGGAATGTCGCCCGTTCTTCCGCGGCCATCGCCGCCCGGCGTATAGAAGAACGCCTGCATGGTGACGAGATCGACGACGCCTTCAAACCCCTTGTCGCCGGTAATCGGGAGCTGGACGGGAATGCACTGCCGGCCGAAGCGATCGTGAAGCGTGGAGAGCGTGGTCGCGGCGGACTCGCCGGCGCGCGGATGATCCATGTGGCTGAGCACGAGGGCGCGCGGCAGATTGGATTCTTCGGCGTATTTCCACACGCGCTCGGTCATGGCCTCAACGCCGTTGACGGCGTGCACGGTGACCAGCGCGGACTCGGCCGGCAGCATTGCCGCACGGGCCTCATGGACGAACATATGAAAGCCGGGAGTGTCGATGAAATTGACCTTGATGCCGTTCCATTCGGCGAAGGCCACGGCGTTCTGCATGGTGGTGGCGCGGGCCACGTCTTCCTCGTCGTAAGCGGTCACGGCCGAGCCATCTTCGACGCGGCCCAGAGCGGGCGTCATTTTGGCGGCATGCAGCAGAGCGGAGACGAGAGTGGTCTTGCCGCTGTGCGCATGCCCCACTACAGCTACGTTGCGAATGTCACTTCCTGGATAGCTCTTCATAACGAGGCTCCTTGTTGGACGGGATGGTAGCGGCTCAGAAAATGGGCCGGCGAAAACAGGTCAGTAGAAACGAGAGACGAGGTGGGCGGCGGTGATGGCGGGCACAGGGACTTCGGGAGGGCGTCGCGGGAGGCGTCAGAAGAGAGGCGGAATGTGCTCCGGCGCGCAGCGGAGGCGGGCCGGGGGTCCTCGTCCGGCATGGTGAGACCCTGGCGGAGGTGGGATCGTCCGCACATCCGCAGAAACAGGGATGGTAGCACAGCGAGGGTGGGGGTGGGGAATCGGAGCCGGGGCCGCCCTACCGGATCGGCTCGACCACGACGGCCGTGCCGTAGGCCAGCACTTCCGTGACGCCGTTCATGATCTCGGTGGCGTCGTAGCGCGCGCCGATCACGGCATTCGCGCCCATTTGCCCGGCGTGCTCCAGCATCAGGTTGAAGGAGTCTTCGCGGGTGCGCTCGCACATTTTGGTGAACAGCGAGATGTTGCCGCCGACGATCGTCTGCAGGCCAGCGCCGATGGAGCCGAAGATGGAGCGGGAGCGAACGATGATGCCGCGGGCGACGCCGAGAGAGCGGACAACGCGGTAGTTGTCCAGCTCGAAGGCGGTGGTGACCATCTCGTGAGGTACAGGTCCTATGGGTGCCATATGCGCAACATCCTACGCCGGATCGGCCCGCACGGAGGAAGTATTTTCCTGGCCGACTGGACTATCCTGTTGGCGCAGGAGGGGGGAAGAGCGCATTCCAAAAATTGTGAGCCGGCATTGGAACTGGATCTGGTTTCTGGGCGCGGCGGTCTGGTTTCTTGACGCCGCAATCGGCATGCACCACGGCGCGTTGCGCGTGGGGCTTGCGGACGCGGGGATTTCCGCGCTTTTTCTGGTGATTGGGCTGCTCTTCCGGCGGCAGGCGAAGCGGCGTGCCGGCCGCGGCGGCCAGCGGTAGAGGAGACCGGGACCGGCCGCTGAGGGCCGATCCCGAACAGGGTCAGTTCTTACCGGACTTGGCCAGTTCCTCTTCGGCCACCCGCACGCACTCCTCGAGGATGTCGAGAGCGACGTCGATTTCCTGCTCGCGCACGATGAGCGGCGGCGCCAGACGAATGGAATTCTCGCCGCAGCCCAGGATCAGCAACCCGCGTTCGAAGGCCAGCTCGACGATGCGATCGCGCAATTCGGGCGCGGCTTCGCGGCTCTTCTGATCCTTCACGATCTCGATGCCGATCATCAGGCCGCGGCCGCGCACGTCGCCAACCACGGGATGACGCGAGAGCCAGGTCTTCAGCCGGCGGAAGGCCTGCTCGCCGCGCTGCGCCGCATTGGCGAGGCCGTCGCGCTCCAGGACCTCCAGTGTGGCCAGGGCGGAAGCGATGCAGACCGGATTGCCGCCGAAGGTCGAGGCGTGCGAGCCCGGCTTCCAGTCCATGATGTCGGCGCGGCTCATGCACACGCCCAGCGGCATGCCGGAGGCGATGCCCTTGGCCATGCACACAATGTCCGGCTGAACGCCGGTGTGCTCAATCGCCCACCACTTGCCGGTGCGGCCGGCGCCGGACTGAACCTCATCCGCCACGAGCAGAATGCCGTGCTGGTCGCAAATGCGCCGCAGTTCCTGCATGAAGATCGTCGGCGCGACCACATAGCCGCCTTCGCCCTGGATGGGTTCGACAAAGATCGCCGCGACTTCTTCCGGGGCAAGGGTGGTGTGGAAGAGCTTGTCTTCGATGTAGCGGGCGCAGCCGAGCGCGAACGCTTCTGTTTCCTGAGGGCCGCCCTCGCAGCCGCGATAGGCATTGGGATACCGGATGTGCGTGACGCCGGGAACCAGCGGCGCGAAGCGACGGCGCTGCTGCGGCTTGGACGCGGTGAGCGAAAGCGCACCCATCGTGCGTCCGTGGAAGGCGCCGAGGAATGCGATCACGTTCTGGCGTTTGGTGTGGTAGCGCGCGAGCTTCAGCGCGCACTCAATCGCCTCCGCGCCGGAGTTGCCGTAGTAGAAGCGGTGCGGTCCCGGCATGGGCGCGATCTTCGAGAGCCGCTCGGAAAGCGTCACCAGGCTCTCGTAATAGAAATCTGTGCCGGACATGTGGATGAGCTCACCGGCCTGCTTCTGGATGGCGGCGACCACCTCAGGATGGCAGTGGCCCGTGGAGCAGACCGCGATGCCGGCGGCGAAGTCGAGGAACTCGTTGCCATCGACGTCTTCCACGCGCACGCCGCGGCCGCGCTTCGCGACCAGCGGATAGGAGCGGGTGTAGCTGGGCGAAATCCAGTGGTCGTCGGCATCGACGATACGCCGGGCGTTGGGGCCGGGCAGGGAACCGTGGAGTTTGGGGCCGTACTGCGCGAGAATTTCTGGCGATACCGTCATGGGTTTCTCCTGGCGAGCTGAAGGCGGAAGTCGAGACCATCCGGAGATGGCGCATGGGGAGAAAGAATCCTGTTCATGCGCGGCGCTGAGGGGTCTGCAGTAGCGCCGGGGCAGCGGTGACTAGTCGCTGCCGAACAGGCTCGGTCGCGTGCGCGTGGGGAGGACGCGGAGAAACTGTCGCGGGGCGATGGCTCGGGCGAGGGTCCGGCTCCAGCGGTGGGGTGCGGACGTGTTGGAGGGGTCGCGGCGCATCGTATGGCTCACGCAGAGGATAGCACGGCGAAGCAGCGTCCTGACACCCTCTATGCCGGTATTACGACATCGATGGCCGTGAGTCTCCGCGCCTGGGCCGCGAGTTTTCGGTCGAAGGTCGCGAACCCATCCGCGCCCGTCGAACTCGCCAAATGCAGCGCATCGGCAAAATCCATCCCGGCCGCAAACCAGTCCAGCGCCTCGGCAACATCCAGACCGTCTTCAACTTCGACCTGCGGCAGCCCCGACAATCTTCGCAGACCACCCTCGATCCACGCAGGCGAATAGGCGTAGACGCTGCGCAGCACCCACTCCGCCTCCAGCAGCACCGTCTTTGCGATCCAGATCTCGTTGTCGTGAATGATTTCCCCGGCGCGCGCCGACTGCTTTGGATCGTCCTTCGCCAGGAACCGGACAACGACGTTAGTATCGACCGCGAGCATGACGCGCCTTCACTTCCCGGACGATGCCTTCCTCCATCTCTGCCAGCGTCTTGGGCTTGCCCTTATATTGCAGGCACCCAAACACATCCTCGAACTTCGTCGGAGGAAACGGCTTCGCGGCCCGCAGCAGCACTCCCTGCGGCGTTTCTTCCACAACCAGGGTTGTTCCCGGCTCCCATTTCCTCCGTGTGCGAACCGAGAGCGGAAGAACGATTTGTCCTTTCGACGACACCTTTGTGGTTTCCATGGCTGCCTCTCCGGTAAGACTCAGTAAGATTGTACTACGAGAGCTGCGCGGACGCTGCGGCGGCCCTCGCATCAGCATGTCCCCCTTACGAATGCCTCTATACTGGAACCATGTCCATCGTGCGCAACGCTGCGGGTATTGCTAAAGGCATGAGCATCACCTTTCGGGAGATGTTCCAGCCCACCGAGGTGGAGAACTACCCTGACGGCAAAGGCCCGACGCGCGGAGCGGTGCTGCAGGAGCGATTCCGCGGCGCGCACGTGCTGCAGCGGGACGAGAACGGGCTGGAGAAGTGCGTGGCCTGCTTTCTGTGCGCGGCAGCCTGCCCCTCGAACTGCATTTACATCGAGGCGGCCGAGAACACGGCGGAGAAGCGCATCTCCTCGGCCGAGCGCTACGCGAAGGTCTACAACATCGACTACAACCGGTGCATCTTCTGCGGCTATTGCGTGGAAGCCTGCCCGACCGACGCGATCACGCACGGGCATGGCTTCGAGCTCGCCAGCCTGAACGCGACCAATCTGGTGATGCGCAAAGAAGACATGCTGGTGCCGGCGGTCGGGATGCCGGGACGCGCGGTCGCCAGCGCCGACTCGACCAAGTAAAATCCAGCGAAAGGAAACTCCGCAGGTGTACGCATCCCGCCGAGTCGTTTCTGCCTGTCTGCTTCTGCTGCCAATGCTGTGCGTTGCGCAGAGTGCGCCCCATCCGCCCTCGCCCCAATCGCGCGTAACCATCGCGCAGGGCACTCTCGAAGGACTGGAACCTTCGCCAGGCATCTTTGCGTACTTCGGCATCCCCTTCGCGCAGCCGCCGGTCGGCGACCTGCGCTGGAAGCCGCCGCAACCGCCGCAGCCGTGGCAGGGCACGCGCATCGCCAACGATCACGGACTGCCATGCCCGCAGCTTGACGAAGGATGGAACCACTGGGACTCGCAGCACTGGAGCGAGGATTGCCTGCACCTGGACGTGTGGATGCCGGCCGGCGCGCACAATCTGCCCGTCATGGTCTACATTCACGGCGGCTCGAATCTGGCCGGCGATGGCTTCTCTGACGGAAAGCCGCTGGTGAGCCGCGGCGTCGTGCTGGTGACCATCGAATACCGGCTGGACATCTTTGGATGGTTCAGAACCTCGGAGCTGGACGCCGAATCGCCGCATCATGCCTCCGGCGACTACGGTTTGCTCGACCAGATTGCCGCTCTGCAGTGGGTCCATGACAACATCGCCCAATTCGGCGGCGATCCCGGCAAGGTGATGATCTTCGGCCAGTCGGCTGGAGCCGTGGACACGGGGCTGCTGGTCGCCTCGCCGCTGGCGCGGGGATTGTTCCGTGCCGCGCTCGAAGAAAGCGGTCAGGTGCTGGGGCTGATGCCGACCTCGACGAAGCAGGAATCGGAGATTGCCTGGGCGCCGGTGGCAAAAGCGCTGGGCCCGACGCTGGCCGCGCAGCGCGCAATGCCGGCCGCGCAGGTGCTGGCCATCGACGCGGAAGCCCCAAAGCCGCCGCCAACCACGTGGTGGGGATATCGCGGCGCGAGCGTGGACGGATGGACGCTGCCGGAAATGCCGTGGCGCGTCTACCAGGAAGGCAAAGAAGCGCCGGTGGCGCTGGTGCTGGGCAGCAACGTGCAGGAGATCACGCCCGGCGGCGAGACGCGCGAGGAGATGCGGCACAACATGGCGGAGACCGTCGGATACGAATCCGCAGCGCAACTGGAGGCGTTCTACGACAAAACGCCGGACCCGCTGCTCGGCTCGCCGCAGACGCAGTTCGCCACGGATCACGACTTTCGCTGTGCGGTGCGGCTGCTGGCGGCGTGGCACGCGTCGCATGGATTCCCAACCTGGGTTTATCGCTTCGATCGGCCTGATCCGGGCAAGACCACAGCCGAGCACACGTCCGAACTCTTCTACCTGTTCGACGCGTTCCCTGGCGGCGCCAAACCTACGGCCGAAGACATGCAGATCGCGCACGCTCTCGACGAGTATTGGACAAGCCTGGCGAAAGACGCCGTTCCCAGCGGGCCCGCGCCGTGGCCGCGCTACCAGGCCGCGCAGTTCGGGCCGTGGCTGGATTTCCCGAAGACCGGCACAGGCATTCACGCGGAAAACACGCCCCTCGGCGGCGATGCGTGCGGGATCATCGATCCGTCGTATCCCAAATAGCCGTGCGCGGTTCAGCGCAGGATTTCGCCATCTCGATGGTGAGTACAGCCCTTTTGCCTCGGCGCAGTCGGGGATTCGCCGAAATTTCGCTACGATGAGAAGACCGGGACCATTTTTGCCCTATGCCTGATTTCTCCCAGCATCCGTTGCGCAGGATTCTCGATAACCGCATCGCCATCATCGACGGCGCGATGGGCACAACCATCCGCACCTACGGCATGAAGGAGGCGGACATTCGCGGCGAGCGGTTCCGCGACGCGACGAAGGACCTGCTGAACAACGGCGACCTGTTCACGCTCACGCAGCCGCAGATGATTGGCGACATTCATCGCCGCTTTCTGGAAGCCGGCGCGGACATCATCGAGACGAACACCTTTGGAGCGACCAGCATCGCCCAAAGCGAATTCTTCGTGGAAGACCCCCGCGAGCGCGGCGGCCGCAAAGATCCGGCGTTCTATCAGAAGGTGATCGAAGACCGCTTCCTCGACGACCTGGCTTGGGAAATCAATGAGCAGTCGGCGCGGCAGTGCAGGGAATGGGCAGACCGCGTTGCGCATGCGACCGGCCGGCAGCGGTTTGTGGCCGGAGCCCTTGGTCCGCTCACCGTCTCGCTGTCGAACTCGCCGGACGCGGACGATCCAGGCTTCCGCGTGGTGACCTTCGACCAGGTGAAGCAGGCCTACGCTCAGCAGACGCGCGCGCTGATGGCCGGCGGCGTGGACCTGCTGCTGGTGGAGACCATCTTCGACGCGCTCAATGCGAAGGCCGCGCTGGTCGCTATCCAGGAAGTCTTCACGGAGCAGGGCAAAGAGCTGCCCATCATGATCTCCGCAGCCGTGGGACGCGGCGGCGAGACCATGATCTCCGCGCAGACGGTGGCCGCCTTCTGGACCGCGGTGGAACACGTGCGGCCGTTTTCCGTCGGGCTGAACTGCTCGCTCGGCCCGGACCTGATGTATCCGTTTCTGGAAGAGCTGTCGGAGAAGGCGGGCACCGCGATCTCGTGCTATCCGAATGCGGGCTTGCCGAATCCGCTCTCGGCAACGGGTTTCGACCTTGGCCCGCAGGACATGGCGCGGCGGCTTGGCGAGTTCGCGCATGGCGGCCTCATCAACATCGCCGGCGGATGCTGCGGCAACACCCCCGAGCACATCGCGGCGATTGCGAAAGCGCTGGAGAACCAGCCGGCACGGGAACTGAAGGGCAGAGCCCAAAGCGGCGCGCGCGGCGCTCAGGAACCGGGCAGCGGCGAGCGCTCGACGTTCCGCCCGCTCCGCCTGTCCGGCTCGCGTCCGTTCACGCAGCAGGAAAACGTCTTCATCATGATCGGCGAGCGGACCAACGTTGCGGGCTCGCCGAAGTTCGCGAAGCTCGTTAAAGAAGGGAAGTACGAGGAAGCCGTCGCCATCGCGCGCCAGCAGGTGGAGAACGGCGCGAACGTCATCGACATCTGCATGGATGAGGGGATGATCGACGGCCCAACGGCGATGACGCGCTTTCTGCAATTGCTGGCCAGCGAGCCGGAAGTGGCGGCCGTGCCCTTCATGATCGACTCGTCGAAATGGGAAGTGATTGAGGCCGGCCTGAAATGCCTGCAGGGCAAAGGCATCGTGAACTCGATTTCTCTGAAGGAAGGCGAGGCAAAGTTCCGCGAGCAGGCGGCCACGGTGCGCAGGTACGGCGCCGCGGCGGTGGTGATGGCCTTCGACGAAAAGGGCCAGGCCGCGACCTTCGAGGACAGGATCCGCATTTGCGAGCGGGCTTACCGCATGCTGACCGAAGAAATCGGCTTCCCGCCCGAAGACGTCATCTTCGATCCCAACGTGCTCACCGTCGCCACCGGGATGGAGGAGCACAACAATTACGCCGTGGACTTCATCCGCGCGACGCGATGGATCAAGGAGAACCTGCCGCACGCGAAGGTGAGCGGCGGGATCTCGAATATCTCGTTCAGTTTTCGCGGCAACAACAAGGTGCGCGAGGCGATGCACGCGGCGTTCCTGTACCACGCCATCACCGCCGGCCTGGATATGGGCATTGTGAACGCCGGGCAACTCGAGATTTATGAAGAGATCGATCCGGAGCTGAAGGCCCTGGTGGAAGACGTGCTGCTGAATCGCCACCCGGATGCAACGGAGCGCCTGGTGGCTTTCGGCGAGGCGTTGAAGGCCGCAGGCGCGGGACCAGCTGCCACCGCAAAGCAGCAGGAGGAATGGCGGCACGGCACCGTGGAACAGCGGCTGAGCCATGCGCTGGTGAAGGGCATTGACGCGTACATCGACGCCGACACCGAAGAGGCGCGGCAGAAGCTCGGTCGTCCGCTGGCGGTGATCGAGGGGCCCCTGATGGACGGCATGGGCGTGGTCGGCGATCTGTTCGGCGCGGGCAAGATGTTCCTGCCGCAGGTGGTCAAGTCAGCACGCGTGATGAAGAAGGCGGTTGCGTATCTCACGCCGTTCATGGAAGCCGAGAAAGCCGAGATGGCTGCGGCGGGAAAAGAAGTCCGCACCCAGGGCAAGATTCTGCTGGCCACGGTCAAGGGCGACGTGCACGACATCGGCAAAAACATCGTGGGCGTGGTGCTGGCCTGCAACAACTACCACGTGATCGACATGGGCGTGATGGTGCCCGCGGAGAAAATTCTGGAGCGGGCGCGCGCCGAGAACGTTGACGTGATCGGCCTCAGCGGCCTCATCACGCCTTCGCTGGATGAGATGGTGCACGTGGCGCGCGAGATGGAGCGGCTGGAATTCCGCCTGCCTCTGCTGATTGGCGGAGCGACCACGAGCCGCGCCCACACGGCGATCAAGATCGCGCCGCACTACAGCGCGCCGGTGGTGCACGTGTTGGACGCGAGCCGTGCGGTTCCGGTGAGCACCAGCCTGCTGGGCGAAGGCAAGGCTGACTTTGTGACGAAGCTGCGCGACGAGTATGCGGCGGTGCGCAAGTCTCATGCCGCTCCGGCGCAGCCTCTGGTGCCGCTCGCCGAGGCCCGCGCCCGTCGCACGCCCATCGCCTGGCGCGCCGACGACATCGCCGTGCCGTCGTTCACCGGCGTGCGCCTGCTCGACGCTTTCCCGCTGGCGGAGCTGCGCGAGTACATCGACTGGAGTCCGTTCTTTCATACATGGGAACTCAAGGGCGTCTACCCGCGCATTCTCGACGACGAGAAGCAGGGTGAGCAGGCGCGGCAGCTGTTCGCGGATGGTCAGGCGCTGCTCGACCGCATCATCGACGAAAAGCTCCTGACCGCGCGCGCCGTTTACGGGTTCTTTCCCGCGAACGCTGTGGGCGATGACGTCGAGCTCTACACCGATAGTTCGCGCTCCGCCGTCGGCCAGACTCTCCATTTCCTCCGTCAGCAGGCGAATCGCGAAGGCAGCGAGCCATGCCGCTCGCTGGCGGACTTCATCGCGCCGAAGGAAACCGATCTGCAGGATTTCGTCGGCGCGTTCGCGGTGACGAGCGGAATCGGCCTGCACGATCTGGTGATGCAGTTCAAGGCGGAGCACGACGACTACAACGCGATTTTGGCTGAGGCCCTCGCCGACCGGCTGGCCGAAGCTTTTGCCGAGTGCCTGCACCAGCGCGCGCGGCGCGAATGGGGCTATGGATGCTCGGAGCGCCTGACGAACGCCGACCTGATCCACGAAAAATATCGCGGAATCCGGCCGGCGCCTGGCTATCCTGCCTGCCCCGACCACACCGAAAAGGGCACGCTGTGGCGGCTGCTGGATGTGGAAGCGAAGGCCGGGATCCAGCTCACGGAGTCGTTTGCCATGTGGCCGGGCTCCAGCGTCAGCGGGTTCTACTTCGCGCATCCTGAGTCGCGGTACTTTGCCGTAGGAAAAATCGGCCGCGACCAGGTGCAGGACTACCACACCCGCAAAGGCATGAGCGTGGCCGAAGTGGAGCGATGGCTGGGGCCGAATCTCAACTACGACCCGCCCCTGATCCCCAATCCCTGATCCCTGCCTTCCTCAGTACTTCGATTGGATCGCGTACGTCAGCCCCATCGTGAACTGAAACGAATTCCGCTTGGTCGGCGGGTACGACGCAGGCGGATCGTTCAGAAAGCTGTCGATCGTTCCCATGGAGAAGCCGAAGCGTTTCCAGCCCGGGAAGGCGATCGTGTTCGTCTCGTCCGCCGACCACGCCGCGGTGTTGTTCCACGCGGGGATGTAGGCGACCTGCTGCGTGTAGGTGATCAAGCCGCCCTTCAGCAGATAGTCAGCGGAAAACGTGGAGCCGATGAGGTTCTTGTTGGAGCCCGACGGAGCGCTGATGAAGCTCTGCTTCTCATACTGAACTGTCGCTCGCAGGTCGGCCTGCTGTTTTGCGTTCTGCAGGACCGTCCAGCCCAGGCCGCCTCCGTAGATTTGTTGCAGGCTCAGGTCCTGGCTGTAGTTGTGGTCGAAGGCTGTCTGCCCCAGGCCGAACATGCGCGGCGAGAAGTACTCGTCGCGCTCGGCATCGAAGTGCAGAATCGACGTCTTGCTGGTGACCGCGGCCACGGGTCCGGTGGGACCCACGTAAGCCGGTTGCGTGATTTTGCCGAACGATCCCATGAAGTCCGCCAGGGTGCGATTGTTCGTCCTCAGCCAGGTCACCGTCGGAACCACGCGCGCCAGGCCCAGCCCGCCCGAGAAGGTGTACTGGTTCTCCGTAGCGGTGACCAGCGTCGCCCCTGCCGTCACGGCGCCGTTCCATCCCTGGAAGAAACCGGGGTTGTGGTGGAGCTGCTTGTCCAGATCGCTCTGGCTGACAATAAACGCCGCGTCCTTCGTCGGAATCGGCTGCGGGACAGGCTGCGCCTGCGCCGGATGCACGGTCACCGAGTCGCTGGTGACGTCCAGCGGACCCAGCGGAATCTGCGCCGCCGTGTGCTTGCTGATCGCCTTCTGGTTCGCCGGCAGTACGGCGAAGCTTCCGGTGGTGTGCAGCTCCTGAATCATTTTCCACGGCACTTTCACATCTCCCAGCGAGGGCGTGTGAAACGTGACGATGCCGGCGGCTTCGCTCACCAGCGTGCCGTGCAGCGTGTTGCCGTCTTTCAGCACCAGGGTGTCGGGGCCGTTCTGGGCGAGCGCGCACTGGCTGAGCGCAGCAAGCAGAAAGAGCAGGCACAGGGCAGCAGCGAAACGGAAGAGGGGCCGAAATTGCAGGCTCATCGAATCCATCCTTTTTGTTTTTTGAGGGCCGATCCGGGGTTGAACTCTTGCTGGACGTGCGATGCAGCGAGGGCAGCACCGCGTTGCTGGGATGAGTTGCCCAGGCGGCTTCCGCCGCTCCCCGGCTGGACGCGCCGCCCCTTTTTCCTGACAATTGAGATATGGCCCTTACCCGGGAGCAGGCTCTCGACTATTTCCGCTCCGACGACCTGATCGGCCTCGGCATGGAGGCGGACGCCGTGCGCCGCCGGCTGCATCCTGAGGGCGTGGTCACCTACATCATTGACCGCAACATCAACTACACGAATTTCTGCACCGAGTACTGCACCTTCTGCGCTTTTTACCGGCCCCTGAAGGGCAAGCTGGCCAGCGAGGGCTACATCCTCGACTTCGACACCATCTACGCCAAAATCGCCGAGACGCTGGAGATGGGCGGCACGGGCGTGCTGATGCAGGGCGGCCTGCATCCTGACCTGAAGATCGACTGGTTCGAGCGGCTGCTGCGCGGCATCAAGGAGCGCTTTCCGCGGATCTGGCTGCACTGTTTCTCGGCCTCGGAAATTCTGGCCATCGCCGAGTACAGCGAGCTCACCGTCCGCGAGACCATCGAGCGGCTGCGCGACGCCGGTCTCGATTCGATCCCGGGCGGCGGCGCGGAGATTCTCGACGACGAGGTGCGGCAGCGCATTGCGCGGCTCAAATGCAGCACCGCCGAGTGGGTGCTGGTGCATCGCACCGCGCACCAGCTCGGCATGAGGACGACGGCGACCATGATGTTCGGCGTGGGCGAGACGCTGGAGCAGCGCGTCAACCATTTCGACGTGATTCGCCGGCTCCAGGACGAAACCGGAGGGTTCACGGCCTTCATCCCGTGGAGTTTTCAGCCGAAGCACACCGCCCTCGGCGGCCGCGGCTGGGAAGAGGCGACCGCGGTCGACTATCTCAAGGTCCTGGCCATTTCGCGGCTCTATCTGGACAACATCGAGAACGTGCAGTCGAGCTGGGTGACGCAGGGCCTCAAGGTGCTCCAGATGGGCCTGCGCTTCGGCGGCAACGACGTCGGCTCGGTGATGCTGGAGGAGAATGTCGTCCGCGCCGCCGGCACCGCCAACTGCACCACCGAAGAAGAGCTGCGGCGCGTCATCCGCGACGCCGGCTTCCGCCCCGCGCAGCGCGACACGCTCTACCGGACGATGTTTCTGAATTAGGGATTAGGGGATACGGGATACGGGATACGGGTAGCGGTTTAGTGAAGAGAGCCCTCAATGCCTTGGTATGACTATCTCGCTGCGTTCTTCGCCGGAATGGTCCTCGCTAACGTCGTTCCCCATTTCGTTCATGGAGTCTCCGGCGATCCGTTTCCCACGCCTTTTTCCAAACCGCCCGGCCGCGGCCTTTCCTCGCCCACGGTCAACGTGGTCTGGGCGCTGGTGAACATGGTCATCGGTTACGTTCTGCTCCGCGTGGGGCACGTGTCCCGCGCCAACCTCGCGTCGCTCGGCGTCTTCTTCGCCGGAGTCGTGCTGCTCAGCATCCAGCTCAGCATCTCGTTCCGGAAGAAGCACCCGCAATAATCGCGCGTCGAACTACGGCACCTGCAAATCCTGGGTCAGCGGCGTGTGCTCCGACGAGTCGCCGACGTAGACGATAAAGCGTCCAGGATCGACCTGCCAGTCGTTCTTCGCGTCGCTCCAATAGGCGAACGAGCGGCGATCCAGAGCCAGCGTCACATGCTTCGTTTGTCCCGGCGCGAGTCGGACCTTCTCAAAGCCCTTCAGCTCCTTCGCTGGGCGCTGCACCTTCGCCGAGGGATCGCCGACGTAGAGCTGCGCGACATCCGCGCCTTCACGATGGCCCGTGTTGGTCACGTCGAAGGAGACGGAATAATCCGTGCCGGGCTTGCCGTTCCCGCTCGCAGCCGCGGGAGCGACGCGCAGGTGCGAGAACGAGAACGTCGTGTACGAGAGGCCAAATCCGAAGGGGAAGAGCGGCTGCACGTTCCTGCTCGTGTAGTAGCGGTAGCCGAGAAAGACGCCTTCCTTGTAGGTGACCTGCGGCGTCGCGGCGGGTTTGTAGTAGTCGTAGCCGAGGAAGACGCCTTGCGAGTACGGGCCCTTCGCCATCTCCTCCGCTGTGGGCGGCGCGGGGTAATAGGTGTCGTGCACCGGATTCTGCTCCCACGAGCGCGCCAGGCTGATGGGCAGGTGCCCCTCGGGATCGTGTTCGCCGGTGAGGATTTCGGCCAGTGCGCGGCCGCCTTCCTGTCCGGGATACCAGTTGTGGAGCAGAACCGGAACGTCGGCGAGCCAGCGGTGCATGTCCACATTGCCGCCGGCGGTGATGGTGACGATGGTATGCGGGTTCGCATGCGCGACCGCCTCGATCAGCTGGTCCTGCCCGAAGGGAAGGGCGTAGGTGCGGTCGAAGCTCTCGCTTTCCTCTGACGGGTCGTAGCCGACGGCGACCACAGCCGCGTCGGCCAGCGCGGCAATCTTCTTCGCCTCCGGCGTTACCAGATCGCTGACCGCGCGGATCCCAAGATTGATGCGCGGGAAAGTGGAGCGGGTCCAGTAGTCAAGCTCGATGGAAGCGAGCTGCCCGGCGGTGAGGGGAACCTCCGCATAGAGCGGTCCCTGGTTTTCGCTCGAAGGCTGCGTCAGCACGGTTTTGCCGTTGACGGTGAGCTTCCAGGCATCCTCGCCCTGAGCGTGCACCAGGAAGAGGTAATCGCCCGTGGTGGCGGGCTTGTACTGCGCGGTGTAGCGAACGCTGTTCTGCACGGGCATCGTCCGCGCCGGACCGGACAACGCCTGAATGCGCGATACGTGAAAGACGTGCGGGGCTCCCTGAAAATTGGGATTGCTGTAGGCCTCAATTTTCACTTCGTTCCCCATCATCGGATTCGGGTCAGGCTTGCCGGTCCCGTTGTAGAAGGCCGTCTGCTGGAAGATCTCCTCTTCGGTCGGCAGGCCGCGCGCGTACAACACCCTCACCTTTCCGGCGAACGCGTCGGAAATGCCGGTCAGGAAGCTGACCGGCGCATACGCATCCACGTGGGAGCTGCCGCCGCCGCCCGGCTCAGCTGGCCAGGCATCGGGCCCGAGCACCGCGATCGTGCGAATCTTTGAAGAATCGAGCGGAAGCACGTGGCCGTCATTCTTCAGCAGCGTGATGCTCTCGAGCGCCTCCTGCAACGCGACCTTGCGCCCAAGCTGGCTGTACATGGCCAGAGATGGATCGAGCTGATCCTGATTGTTGTTCGTGAGGAAGCCGAAGCGGATGGCCTCGCGGAAGATGCGGCGCACTTTCTGGTCAATGGTGGCGACGGAGACCTGACCCGACTGAACCGCGGAGGTCAGGTTCTGCGGGTTCATGAATTTCCCGCTGGGCATCTCCAGATCGAGGCCGCCGTTCGCCGCGCCGACACCAGAATAGGTCGCGTCCCAGTCCGACATCACGATGCCGTGGAAGTGCCAGTCGTTGCGGAGAATGTCGATGTTCAGGTGTTTGTTCTCGGTGGAGTGGGCGCCATTGACCAGGTTGTAGGAGTCCATGATGGCGGCCACGTGGCCCTGCTTCACCGCGGCTTCAAAGGCGGGCAGATAGATCTCGCGCAGGGTGCGCTCGTCCATCTCGACGTTGAGATTGTGCCGGTTGAACTCCTCGTTGTTGGCGTCGAAATGCTTGACGGTGGCGATCACGCCCTGGCTTTGCACGCCGACGATGTACGGCGCCGCGATCTGACCGGCGAGGAAAGGATCCTCGCCGAGATACTCGAAATTCCGGCCGCCCATCGCGGCGCGGTAGATGTTCACGCCGGGGCCAAGCAGAAAATTCACGCCGCGCGCGCGCGCGTCGCGGCCGATGGAAACGCCCATCTGCTGCGCGAGCGCCGGATCCCAGGAAGCGGCCAGCGCGATGCCGCCGGCGTAGGCCGTATCCGGTCCCCATGTCCTGACGCCCTCAGGGCCGTCGCTCATCTTCAGGCGCGGAAAGCCGATCGACGGAACGGCCTTGATGAACATGTTGTCCTCGCCGCCGATCAGATCCAGCTTCTGCTGGAGGGTCATCTTCGCAATCATGGCGTCGATCTGGTGCTCGATGGCGGGACTGTCGGGAACGGGACCGTGGAGTTCCGGCGCGGCGGTTTGGGCGGCAATGGGCAGCGCGCAGACAAAGCAGGCAACAAGGAACTTGAGAAGATGACGCACGAGATCGCTCCTGGGCAACGTTTACCAGAGTCGCAGGAGCCAAAGCCGTTTGTAAAGCAAAGGTCGCAGCGCGGCGAGTACTTTTGCGTCACGAAACCCGCGTCTTTCATGCGCCGGGAAGGAGCGCTGGCAAGCCGGCGCGAGCGGCACGATGGTGAATCCGAATTCTGCTGGTGGAATGAGCGAGTGAGGACTGAGGCGCCGGCGAGCGGTAGGGTACAATCGCGCGAGGCCTCAACAGCGGGGGATCGAGCGGGCAAGATGGCGTATTTTCTGGGCGTAGATGCAGGGGGAACCAAGGCCGAGTTTGTGCTGGGCGATGAGACGCGCGAGCTGGGCCGCGCGCGCATGGGCACGCTGAAGCGCATGAAAACCGATGCCGAGACAGCCGAAGCGAATCTGCGCAGCGCGCTGGATGCTCTCGAGGAAGTGACCAGGGTGAACCCACGCGAAGTGATGCGCACCTGCGTGGGCACGGCCGGCGAGACGGTCCCGCTGGTGACCGCATGGCTGCGGCAGGCCTTTGCGCGGCATGTCGGTGGAGAGTTGTTGCTGGTCGGCGATGTGGAGATCGCGCTCGATTCAGTCTTTCTGGGCGGGCGCGGCGTGCTGGTGCTGGCCGGCACGGGGTCGAACGTGGCGGGGCGCACGGGCGCGGGCGAAGTGGTGCGTGCCGGTGGATGGGGTCCGGCTTTGGCCGACCAGGGCTCCGGGCATTTTCTGGGACTGGAAGGATTGCGCCGCGGATTTCTGGCACGCGACGAAGGACGGTCCACGGGACTGCTGGAAGCCGCGCGCAAATTTTGGCGCCTGGCATCCGTCGAGGAGCTGGTGGAGTACGCGAATGCGAATCCGGCTCCGGATTATTCGCGGCTCGCGCCGGGTGTGGTCGCGCTGGCCGAGCAGGGCGATGGAGTGGCGCAGGAAGTCGTGGATCGGGCGGGACGCGATCTGGCCATGCTGGCCGGACTGGTGATCGAGCGGATGCGGGCGCTCGAAGGCGCGGCCTTTACGCTGCCGGTCGTCGCGCTGGCGGGCAGCATTCTGGAGCGCGTGACCAGCGTGCGCGAAGCGATGATGCGCGCTCTGGAGCAGCGCTACCCCGGCGTTGCCGTGCTGGAGAAGCCTGCGGATCCCGCGGCCGGCGCCCTGTGGAAGGCGAGAAGAGGGTAGCCGAAAAACGGTCAGCGAAGAAACGGTCAGCTAAAAGGCGGCTAGCTGAAAAACGGTTAGCGGAAAGGCCTTCAGCAAAGGACAGGTTTTGCGTTGCGGGCGGCGTTGCGTGGAGAATTAAGCTGAAAGGATGGCGCGGATGAAGAAGCTGGTTGTGGCATCGTTGGCATCGTTGGCATTGGCGGCGGCAGCAGGCCTGGCCGGCCCGCTTGTGCATGCGCAGGAGCCGGTGATTCCGTACGCCGCGCCTCGCCCGGCGAATACCCTGGTGATGCTGCCGGATGGATCGACGGTCCACGTGGAACTGGCCACGACCGAGGCACAGAGGGAATACGGGCTGATGGAGCGTACGCATCTGCCGCAGGGGCGGGGCATGCTGTTCGTGCATCAGCGCGTGGTCCAGCACGGCTACTGGATGTACCACTGCAAGATGGCCCTCGACATCATCTGGATGGACGCGAATCACGCCATCGTGGAGATGAGCCCGAACACGCCTCCTTGCCGCGGCAAGGCGGCGACCTGTCCGACCTACGGCGGCCACCAGGCGTCGAAGTACGCGCTGGAGCTGCCGCCCGGTTCGATTGCGCTGCACCATCTGAAGGTGGGGCAGAGGATTGACTTCAATCTGGGCCAGTAGCTGAACAGCCAGCGGCGCGCGATCCGGGGTCCGCGCCCCATCGAAATTTCCAGGGAGCAACAGCCTTTCCTTTCCGGTTGCCCCCTCCGGTTTTCTGTGGCTTCGACCCCTCCACTTATGGCACGATAAGCAACACAAATCCCCTACACCGAAATTCCGGCCGAGATGGATCCCCCACAGGCCGGGGATTCCTGTGTCTCGGTACTTTCGAGAGGAGTCCTGCTCGAGCGTATGTACATGCCGTACCTCATGGTTGGCTATGCGGTCGCCCTCCTGCTGATGCTCCTGGGTTGCGGGGTGAGCGTCATCAGCGTTCCCGGCCTCCGCGGAGTGCGGCTTCTGAGCTGGTCGTTCGCCTGTGCGCTGGTGGGCGCACTTCTGCTGGCTGCGCGTCCCTTCGCGCCGACGTGGCTCACGATTCTCCTCGCCAATCAGGCGCTGTTCGTCGCCATGCTGCTCATCTACTGCACGGTGGCCGACATCCTCGCCGCGCCCATGCGGTTTCTTCCCTGGGGCATCGCGCTGTGCGTGGCGGCTCTCGCCGGTTACGCGTATTTCACTTATGCCCGCACCGACCTTGCCGCACGCGACCTTATCGACAGCACGACGGGCTGCATGCTCTGCGCGGCCGCCGCGTGGGTTCTGTTCCGGCACGCCGATCCCGCGGCCGATGACAGCGTCGCAGCGCCCACGCTGCGCATCCTCACTCGCTGTCTTGCCTGGTTTGAAGCCTGCATGGCCGCGGTGTATCTGCTCCGCGGCGTCCTGACGCTCCTTTTCCCGCCCTCTTCCTTTCTGCATCTCGACCTCATCCAGGCCGCCTTTTCCTGGGTCAACCTGCTGCGGTCGCTGGCGATTGGTTGCGGCCTGCTCTGGCTCGCGCTCTGTTCTCACCGCCGCGACCTGCACACGCTCGCCAGCACCGACGGCCTCACCGGCCTTCTGAATCGCCGCGCCTTCGAGGAAATTCTCGACCGGGAACTCCGTCGCGCCGGCAGGGCAGGCTCATCGCTCACGCTGCTGCTGCTGGATCTGGATTCGTTCAAGCAAGTCAATGACAGCTTCGGCCATCATGCCGGCGACGAGGTCATTCGCCGGGTCAGCGCCGCTCTGCGCCGTTCTCTGCGCCCCATGGATGCACTGGCCCGCTATGGAGGCGAGGAGTTTGTGATGCTCCTCCGCGATCTCCCTCTGGTTCAGGCACACGCTCTGGCGGAACGCCTCCGTGTGGAAATTGCCTCGCTGGCCGCGCTCCCCGGCAACGTCTCCATCACCGCCAGTTTCGGGATCGACGCCAGCCGGCCTGAGGACTCTCCCGAAGAGATCCTTCGCCGTTGCGACGAAGCCCTCTACCGGTCGAAAAGCCGCGGCCGCAATCGCGTCACCGCCTGGACAGGAATCGCCGTCGTCTCTCCGGGCGAGTCTCTGCGCCCGGTGTAGCTCGTCCCGTCCAGCGCAGGCGCGCCGCGGTCCTTACTTTTTCTTCTTGTGCTGGTCTTTCTTCGCCGGTTTGGACGGCTTGGCTGGCTTCTTCGCCGCGGGCTTTGCGTCCTGCTTCTTCGGCGCAGGCTTCGCAGCCGGTTTCGCAGCCTTCTTCGCCGGGGCAGCGGCTTTCGCTTTCGCCGCCGGTTTGGCGGTGCTCTTCGGCGCAGCTTTCGCTGCCGCTTTCGGCTCGAGCTTTACAGCCGGCTTCGGCTCAACTTTGGCTGCGGATTTCGGCGGTACCTTCGCAGGCGCCTTCGCCTCCGGCTTGCCGGCGACCTTCGGCTCCTGCTTTCCAGGGACTTTATGCTCCGGCTTTCCGGCTGCCTTTGGCTCCTGCTTTCCAGCTTTCACCGGGGGAGCCGCCTTCGCACCTTTGCCGCCTTTGAGAGCCTTCGGGGCAGGCGGAATCTTCACCGCGTACTCCGGTTCTTCGTCGTCGCCCTCGTGCTCGTCGTCAGCGCCGGCCCGGACCTCCCGTTCCTCTTCCTCCTCCTCGATCTTGGGCTCGGCGCGGCGGCGCGTCCGGCGGATCACCACGGGCGGCGGCGGAGCGGGCGGCGAGAACGGTTCGAGGAACTTGCGAATCTCCTCGTCCGTCTGGAGCTTCGCGTCCATGAACTGGAAGAACAGGGCCTCGGCAATGTTGCCGTAGTCGGGCAGCTCGGGCGTGATGCGCATCTCCGCCATCAGCGCTACGGGGATCTTCTGCCGCGCCTCCGGCCACACGGTGAAGAAGTTGTTGAATTTCTCCTTCACCTGGGCGTTCTTCGACGAGAACGCCAGCCACAGCACCGCCTCCGGCGAGTAGCGGGTCAACAGTTTCCAGGTCGCCGAGGGCGTGGTCGCGGCTTTGCCCAGCAATTCCTTTGAGAAGTCCTTCGCCGATTTTTCCAGGCCGTTCCACTGCTCCACGAACCCATGCCGCGGGAACGACCGCTTCAGCGAAGCGATATCCTTCGGCTGCATTTTGGCGGTCAGCAACTCCATGTGCGCGGCCGAGGTGTCCGGATTCACGCCCAGCATGAGCAGCTTGACGTAAATGCGGGTCAGCTCCTCCAGCCCCTTCACGTCGGCTTTGGCTACGGTCCAGGCAGCGCAGAGCGTCTTCATCCAGCCTTCGGATTCGAGGGCGCGCAGCACCCTGAGCGGATCCTCCTCATGGCCGATCTCTTCCAGTTCGTATCCGCGCAGGTACGGGGAGATCTGATCGATCACCCCTTCGGCCTTGGCATTCTCATACCGCTGCTTCGTGCGCGGGTCCATTTCCCATCCGGTGCGGATGGAGAGCCGGATGGCCCGGATCATCCGCGACGGATCTTCGAGGAAGCCGTAATTGCTGGCGAGGCGCAGATGGCGCAGCTCAATGTCGGCAAAACCGTTCAGGGGATCGAGCAGCAGCCCCCACGATCCCTCGTTCAGCGAGATCGCCATGGCATTGGCGGTGAAGTCGCGGCGGCGCAGGTCCTCCAGGATCGGGGCCCAGTGGTACACGGGCTTGCCGGGCCTGGGATATTCCTCCCTGCGGCAGCTCGACACTTCCACGCGGACCGAGCCGGGAAACCAGAAGAAAAGAGTCCGGGACGGCTCGTGCTCGCCCCACAGGGTAGCGCCGGCTTTCTCCAGCGATTTCTTCAGCTTGAGAGCATTGCCCTGAACCGAGAAATCAAGATCGCGGACGGGAAAGCCGCTGGTGAGGTCGCGCACCGCGCCACCCGCGAGGAACAGGGGCATGCCCGCATTGCGAGCAGCGTCGCGAACCAGGCGGAGAGCGTTTTGCTGTGCGGCGGAAAGGCGGTTTTCGAGAAGATAGTTATAGTCGGGCATTGTGCTGAAACAGCTACAGGACCCCAATCCCACTCCGTTGCCCGGAAAACTATCGTAATTGTCTGAAAGTACAGCCACTTACGGGACAGAGGAGCTGCAATCCGAACTAACAATGTAACATATTGACGCGTGTGTTTCCAGCGCACCTGCACAATTTTTGATGCGTAGGAACGCGCATGTGCAACAATCCTTGTTTCTTTTCCGGATCTCGTTCGGGAAAGTGTGGGCAGAATGGCGTCGAGCCGGAAAAAGGCGATCTTCCGTAAATTGTCGCGCGACTGGCTGGCCGGCTACCTGCCGGCCGGGGATTTCGTCCATGGCGGCCGGGTCGAAATGCTGGATCTCGAAGGCAAGGTGGTGGCGCTGGCCACCGGCGACCTGAAGTGGATCTGCTATGTGCGGGACTTCAACTCAGGGGATCTGACCAACCCCGAGCGCCTGGTGCGCAGGACCTTTGCGGGTCGTCCGCGTGGGGAAGGCCTGTTCGTTCGGGTGCGGCTGAAGGACGGAGACCTCGTCGAGGGACTGGCGGCGAACGACGCGAGTCTGGTGACCAGCGATGGCATATTTTTGACGCCGCCGGACCTGCGCTCGAACACGCAGCGCATCTGGATTCCGCAGAGCGCCGTGGACGAGCTGGAGGTGCTGGCCGTCGTCGGGAAGAAGCCGCGGCCGGTCGCCAGCACCCAGGAGCCGGCAGTCAGCGGCCAGCCGGCCGAAGAGGGCGTCCAGGAAGAGCTGTTCTAAGGACCAGCGAAGACACGCACTCAAGGAGATGCGCATGGAGATTCGGCGAGCGGGGTCGCAGGCGTCGGCCAGCGGCAATGCGGAGTACTTTGCGGGCACGGTGCGGATCGATCCGCTGTTCACCGCGCCCGAGCCGGCGCGCGTCGTTGGCGCGAGCGTGACTTTCGAGCCGGGCGCGCGCACGGCGTGGCATACGCATCCTCTGGGACAAACGCTGGTGGTGACGGCGGGCTGTGGGCGCGCGCAGCGCTGGGGTGGCCCGGTAGAGGAGATTCGCCCGGGCGACGTGGTGTGGTTTGCTCCGGGCGAGAAGCACTGGCACGGCGCCGCGCCGGCCACCGCGATGACCCACCTTGCTATCCAGGAAAAGCTCGACGGCAAAACTGTCGAGTGGCTGGAGCAAGTCAGCGACGAGCAGTATCGCGGGTAGACTGGCGCCTGGCTGCGCATGCCGTGGGAAGTTCCGCGGGCATCTGACAACACAGGATCAGCGAGGATCGCGGGAGGGTGCGAATGAAGATTGCCTTTTTAGGACTCGGCAAGATGGGCACCGCCATTGCGCGGCTGCTCCTGAAGGGCGGCGAGGATCTCACCGTGTGGAACCGGACGACTTCGCACGCGGAGGCGCTGGAGGGCGACGGCGCGAAGGTCGCGCTGAGGCCGGCGGAGGCGGTCACTGGCTGCGACGTGGTCTTCACCATGGTGATGGATGATGGGGCGATGGAACAGGTGCTGTACGAGGGCAAGGCGCTCGATGCCATGCAGAAGGGCGCGATTCACGTCTCGCTGAGCACGCTGAGCGTGGAGATGTCGCGCAAGCTGACCGCCGACCACGAGAAGCGCGGGCAGCAATTCGTCGCCGCGCCCGTCTTTGGGCGTCCGCACATTGCCGAGGCCGGCAAGCTGTGGGTCGCCATGGCGGGTTCGCACGACGCGGTGAAGAAGGTGCGCCCGCTGGCGGAGAAATTCAGCCGCGGCATCAGCGTGGTCGCGGAGACGCCGTGGAGCGCGCACGGACTGAAACTGGCCGGGAATTTCCTGATCACGGCGGTCATTGCATCGCTGACGGAGGCGTTCCTGAGCGCGGAGGCGCTGGGCATTGAGGCGGAGGTCTTTCTGCAGACCGTGAACAGCGCCCTGTTCCAGTCGCCTTTTTACGAGATGTACGGGAAGATCATGCTGCATCCTCCGGACAAGCCGGGCGGCACGATGGCGCTGGGCGAGAAAGACACGCGGCTCTTCCGCGAGGCGGCGCACAATCTGGGCGTGGCCACGCCGCTGGCGGATATTTTCCTGGCGACGTTCCATCGCGCCATCGAGGCCGGCATGAAGGATCAGGACTGGGCGGCGGGCTATTTGCAACTGGAGCGATCGGCGAGCGGCAAGCAGTAATCAGTAGCCGGCGGTCGGCGCTTCGCGCTGCGATCAGGCGTGATTACCATAGAAGCATGAGCAAGTTGAATCTGAAAGATCGAATCGTCTTCATCACGGGCGCCAGTGCCGGCATTGGTGCGGCATCCGCGCGGGCCTTTGCAGCGGAGGGCGCGCGTCTGCTGCTGGCAGCGCGCCGCCTGGATCGTTTAGAAGCGATGGAGGTGGATCTGCTGGAGGCGGGCGCGCCGGCAGTGCATGCCTTTGCCCTCGACGTGCGCGATCGCGCGGCGGTGGAGCGGGCGCTTTCCCAACTGCCCGCGGAGTGGCAAGCCATCGACGTGCTGGTGAACAACGCCGGGCTGAGCCGCGGGCTGAACAAGCTGTGGGAGGGCCAGCCGCAGGACTGGGAAGAGATGATCGACACCAACGTGAAGGGCGTGCTGTGGGTCACGCGCCCCGTGGTGGCCGGCATGGTGGAGCGCGGGCGTGGGCACGTGGTGAATCTGGGATCGACGGCGGAGGACCTGGCCTATCCTGGCGGCAGCGTGTATTGCGGCTCCAAAGCCGCGCTCAAGCTCATCAACGACGGGCTGCGCCAGGATCTGATGGGCACGCCCATCCGCGTGAGCGATGTGGGCGCGGGCATGGTGGAGACGGAGTTCAGCGAGGTGCGCTTCCGCGGCGATAAGGAACGCGCGGCGAAGGTCTACCAGAACATCACGCCGCTCCAGCCGGAGGACGTGGCCGACGCGATTGTGTGGGCGGTGACGCGCCCCGCGCACGTCAACGTGGCGCGCGTGCTGCTCACAACCATCGATCAGGCAAACTCGATCATGTTCCATCGGAGGACATAGGATCTGGGGAACGGGACCGCGCCAGCCAGCTAACTCGCTGACTCGCTGGCCTAAACCGGCTGCACAGCCTTCGCAGAGAACTTCCTGCGGTAGTACATCTGCCAGCGAATGCTGCCCGGGACGCCGATCATCGCCGGGCCCAGCCAGACCCACCACACATTGCCGAAATGGGGCGCCAGATTGACCACGGTGAAGGCCGTGAACGCCGCGATGTAGCTGGCGATCATGCCGCGCATGTGGAAGTACCACCAGAATTGCTTGTCGGCCGGTGGGCGAAGAAACGTGCGAATCGAGGCGCTGGCGAGCAGCACTCCGATCAGTCCGAAGGCGACGGAGACCAGGCTCATGCCGCCGGCCAGGCGCGGATGGAACGCTCCGATCAGAGCCAGCGCCGCGCTGGTGCCGAGGGTCACGAGTGCGGCAAACCAGTCGAACGGGTGCGGTTTGTCGCCGTGCCCCAGCCGCTTGAGGCTCAGAATGCGGTATCCGGAAAACGCCGCATAGAAGCTGAAGACCGCGACCAGCGCGAGGAAGAGGATGGGCAAAAGAATGGAGAGAAACAGGGCAGTCGCGGCCACCAGAGCCATGGCCCAGAAGTAGATCTTGCCCCATAGGCGATGCGTGCGTCCTCCCTTCGCGGTAAACAGAGCGACGGGAGCGCAGACGAAGGCGACCACCCCGCTGGCAACATGCAGAGCCAGGGCAGCGCGCAGATAGAAGGGCCAGTGGGGATTCATGGGATCCTCCAATGGAGACAGATTGGGCCCGTTGCGCGAGGATACGAAGGGCCCCGATGAGAAGTTCCCGCTGATTCAGGCGGGTACCGGGTGAAGACGGATTTAGAGCCCCGCCAGCTTCGCTTCGATGTCGGCGAGCGCGGCTTCGAGCGCGCGGCGGCGAATCGGATTCGAGGTGCGCTCGTCCAGAATGCGCTCGCGCTGGAGCTCAAGCGCCATCCGCTGCCGCAGGCGAACGGCCTGCGCGGCGTCGTTCCCGTTGCTCGCGTTCGCCGCCGCGCGCTCTTCGCGCTGCTGCGATTGCTGCTCCACCTGATCTTCCACCGATTTGCTTTCCCAGCCTCTGGCCATACTTCTATGCTAATCCGCAACGGCCGGAGACGCTGCATCTCAAAAGTAATGTTGAGGCAGGAGTGAGTGCATGAAAGCCTGGAGAATTCCTTCGTTTGGACTGGAAAACCTCGAGTTAGCCACATTGCCCGATCCGAAGCCCGGGCGTGGCGAAGTGCTGGTCAAGGTGCATGCCGTGTCGCTGAACTACCGCGACCTCATGATCGTGCTCGGAAAATACAATCCGCGGATGCATCTGCCGCGGATCCCTTGTTCCGACGGCGCGGGCGAAGTGGCGGCCGTGGGCGACGGCGTCACGCGCGTCGCTGTCGGCGATCGCGTCGCAGGCATCTTCATGCAGAACTGGATCGACGGCGAAGCCGACGCGAAGAAGATTCGCGGCGCGCTCGGCGGCGACATCGATGGCATGCTGGCTGAGTACGTCGTGCTGCGCGAACAGGGCGTGGTGCGCGTGCCGGATCATTTATCGATGGAAGAAGCCGCGACGCTGCCATGCGCGGCGGTGACCGCGTGGAATGCCGTGGTGCATGCGGGTCGCGTGAAGGCCGGCGATGTCGTGCTGACGCAGGGAACCGGCGGCGTCAGCATCTTTGCGCTCCAGTTTGCCAAAATGCTGGGCGCGCGGGTGCTTGGCATGTCAGGCAGCGACGAGAAGCTGCAGCGCGCGAAGCAGCTCGGCCTGGACGCGGGCGTGAATTATCGCGCCACGCCGGAGTGGGACGCCTGGGTGATGGAGCAGACAGGCGGACGCGGGGCAGACCTGGTGGTCGAGGTCGGCGGCGCGGGAACATTCTCGCGCTCGCTCCGTTCGCTGCGCATCGGCGGGGCGGTCGCGCAGATTGGTGTGCTCAGCCAATCCACCGAGGGCCTCGAGATTCCGCTGTTACTCCACCGCCAGGTCAAGTTACAGGGGATTTATGTAGGATCGCGGGCGCATTTCGAGGAAATGAACCGCGCCATCGCTAAGTCCCATCTGAAACCCGTGATAGATGAAGTATTTAGCTTCGGCGAGGCGCCGCAAGCGCTGCGCCGGATGCAGGCCGGCACCCACTTCGGCAAGCTGGCCATTCGCCTGGAAGCGTGATTTTTCCCGCCTCGGAGGCGACTTTTTGGCTGCCCATGCATCTGAAGGATTGCGCTGGAAGATTAAGAAAGGAGCGCGATTCCATGAAGACGCTTGATGTCTGCCTGCGCGCGGTTCTCAACTTTTTCACGGAGATTTTGTTCGGCTGTAGCCATTCGAAACTGACGCGCCCGTTTACGTTGAACGAGGAAACCTATGAGGTGTGCCTGGACTGCGGAAAGCAGATCTATTACTCCGCGCAGGAGATGCGCCCGCTGACGCCATGGGAAGTGCGGCGCATGAAGGCGGCGCACGCCGGTGAAGTCAAAGTGGTGCCAATCACGCCCTCTCGCCCGCACTTGGTGCCGGCTGGCGAGCAGGAATCCAATATCGCAGCCTGAGGCACTGGCAGGTTACGTTTGGGAAAAGGAGCGCTTTGGCGCTCCTTTTCTTGTTGGAGGGCCAGGCAGCGGGGACTAAGATAAGCAATTGACTGCCCATGGCGCGAAAAGCTCTAACTCGGGCCCTGCTCGGCGTGCTGTCGCTGGCCGTGGCCGGCTGCGGCACCATGAATTTTCCCGCCCGCGCCGGGAATGGCGGTCTCGAGATCGCAGCTTCGTCTTCGGCAACCACCACGAACGGTCAAGTCGCTCTGCGTGCAACGGGAGCGCTGGGCGAAACGCCCGCCGTCCGGTGGAGCATCGCCTCGGGCAAGAACGCTGCAGCGCTCGGGCAGGGAAGCGTCGATGCCGCGGGCGTTTACACCGCGCCGGGATCCATCTCCGCCGACAGCATCACGGTGCGCGTTGAGGCGCAGCGGACCGATGATCCGGCCGATGCGGCCTGGACCACGATCAGCGTCAAGCCGGGATTCGTGCAGCCGCTGCTGCCGCAGGATGTGGCGCTGACGCCAGGCGCGACCGCCGAAGTGACCGCGGAGATTGCGGAAGTGAACGCGGGCGACGTGAGCTGGTCGCTGTCCACAACCCCGCAGGGCGAATCTGTCCCTCCGGCCGGCGTACTGGGCGCATTGAGCGCGAGCGCATGCCAGCGCAGCCAGGATCACTTCACCACCTGCACGGTCACCTACAGCGCCCCGAGCGCCATGCCCGCTCAGCCGGTGTACGTGGTGGCCACTGTGAATAGCAACGGAGCCACCGCGCCGCTGCGCGTGCTCGTCGACAATCGCGGCATTGTCAGCAATCCGGTCACGAACCAGGCCATTCAGCCAGGCATGGCGGCGTTGGGCAGTTCCGGCGGCAACGACGGCGATTACGACACCTACCAGGATGCGAACGGCGATTCGTACCTGGCCGACTGCTGCGGCGGCACGCTCGGCGCGCTGGTCGAGGATCAGCAGGGAAACCAGTTCATCCTCAGCAACAATCACGTGCTCGCGGAATCCGACCAGGGCCATGTGGGCGACACGATCGATCAGCCTGGATTGATCGACGGCGCATGCACGCCGCTCAACCGTCCCGGTTCCGTGGTCAATCCGGTGGCGACGCTCAAGTACGTGGTGCCGCTGGCGTCCCGCCAAAGCAACGTGGATGCGGCGCTGGCGTTGACCGCGCCGGGGGCTGTCGATCCCTCGGGAGCGATTCTGGGCCTCGGCACGCCGGGCGCTGATGGCCAGCTGAGCGCGGCGCCTCCCATGGCCGGCACGGGCGAGAAGCTCACCGCCGCCAATCTCGGCATGGAGGTCGCGAAGAGCGGCCGCACCACCGGCCTGACCTGCTCGAGCCTCGATGCCGTCGCCCTGACCGTGAAGATCGATTACTACCGCGATTGCGCGGAAACGCAGCCATACGCGACGAAGACCTATACCGATCAGATCGGGATCAGCGGCGCGCATTTCACTGACAGCGGCGATTCGGGTGCGCTGGTGCTGGACGCGGCCAACGCGCAGGCCATCGGCCTCTACTTTGCCGGCGGCACCGATGGCGACGGCCACGGCCTGAGCGTGGCGAATCCCATTGGCGACGTGCTGGGCGAGCTGGGCGCGGAAACCGGCAGCCGGATGAGCCTGGTCGGCACGGCCACGCCGCATGCCGTGGCGTGCCTCCAATACGATCCAACGGTACCGAGCGCGCCGCCCTCGATTGCTCCGTCCCTGCGAAGCCAGGCGCAGACCATCGCGGATGAGTCGATGGGCATGCTGCGTCCACGCGGAGCACTGGGAACAGCGGCGGGCGCCAGTCTCGACGATCCAGGGCAGCCGGCGGTGGTGGTCTATGTGACGAATGAGAGCGCGAATATCCCGCAGACCATCGACGGCGTGCGGACGCAGGTCATCGTGGCCGATGCGGCAGCAGTCGCTCGCGGCCAGGCGCCCGCCATGCCTGCGCTGGAGCCGGGTCTCCATCTCACGCCCGCGGCGCTGGCTCATGCAAAGTCAGTAGTCCAGCGAGTTGCGTCGCAGCTCATGAACGATCCGGCGATCTTCGGCGTCGGCGTCACCCAAAGCCGCGACAATCCCGCGGAAGCTGCGCTGCTGGTGCTGGTGGATATCGGGCGCACCCCGCAGTCCCTGCCGCCGACGATTGACGGCCTGCGCATCCAGGTTCTGCGCCTGCATCGCTTCCACACCACGCGCGCGCGCGGCTTCGCGCCCGAGCGAATGACGGCGTGCTCTCTGAAGGGGTCTGAAGCCGATGAGGGCACAGAGCTCGGAGCACAGAGCACAACCAGGAACGAATAACTAGCAACCAGCAACTAGCTAGGCCTGCAGCGCCGCTACCGTCTCCGGGGCCGGCGTTTCCTTGCGGAACTGGCCCTCCCAGCGCGCGACCACCGCACACGCCAGGCAATTGCCGGTCACGTTGATCACGGTGCGCCCCATGTCCATGATCGCGTCTACGCCGAGGATGATGAGGATCGGCCCGGACGGCAATCCAAACATCGCCGCCGTCGCCAGCAGCAGCACCAGTGCGGATCGCGCCACGCCCGCCACGCCCTTGCTCACCAGCATCAGCACGCCGAGCATCAGCATCTGCCGCCCGAAGCTCATATGAATGCCCGCAGCTTGTGCCGTGAAGATGGCCGCGATGGAAAGGTAGAGCGCTGAGCCGGCCATATTGAACGCATAGCCGGTGGGAATCACGAACGCAACGATGCGGCGTGGGACGCCGAAAGCCTCCATGGCCTCCATGGCGCGGGGCAGCGCGGCCTCGCTGGTGCTGGTGGCAAAGGCGATGGTGGCCGGCTCCGCGACCGCGCGCAGGAATCCGCGCACCGGAATACGCGCCAGCAGCGCGGCCGGCAGCATCCCGACCACAACGAAAATCAGCAGCGCGACGTACAGCGTCAGCACCATCTTGCCCAGGCTGAACATCACGCCCAGCCCCGACTGCGCCACCGTGAACGCCAGCGCCGCGCCCACGCCGATCGGCGCGTAGTACATCACGTAGTTCGTAAACACGAACATCGCGTCCGTCAGCGATTCGGCCACGCGCAGCAGCGGCGCGCGGCGCGCTTCGCTCAGCCGCCCGAGCGCGAGCCCGAACAGGATGGCAAAGACTGCGACCTGCAGGATGTTATTCGTGGCGATGGCGGCCGCAATGTTTTCCGGGAAGATGTGGACGAGGAACTCCTGCCAGCTTAGCCCGGGCGCTGTGGCGATGGCGCTGGCCTGCACGGCATGGGCGTGGGCGACGTTGAGGCTGGAGCCGGCGCGGTCCAGATCGATTGCGGCCAGCCCGATGAGCAGCGCGATGGTGGTGAGCACCTCGAAGTACACCAGCGATTTCACGCCGAGCCGGCCCACAGCGCGGCCGTCCGCGTGCCCGGCGATCCCGGTAATCAGCGTCCCCAGGATCAGCGGCGCGACGATCAGCCGGATGAGCCGCAGAAAGATGTCGCTGAAGATCCGGGCGGCCAGTGCGGCGTGCGGCGCGTCGACGCCCAACTCGACCCCGGCGATCATGCCGAGGAAGATCCAGCCCGTCAGTGACCGCCGCCGCCAGCAGGCCACTACGAAGAGAAGCAGCGCGAATAACCGCACCGCGAGCGCCGCCACGCGCACGCCTGGCGCCAGATGCTGCGCCAGCGCCGCCGCCGCGTAGAGCGCGATGCCAGTGACCACCAGCGCCGCCACACGGCGGCTGCGCGTCGCACGTTGTGGGCCGGCGGGCGGCATAGAACAGCCAGCATAGCGCGTTTCCGCCGCGACGGGACAGGAGAGATTTCGTGCCGCAGTGGTCTATCCTGAGGGCTGGAAGTCTCCTATGCGCAATGCTCTCCGTCTTCCGGTCCTGTTGTCGTGCCTGCTCATCGGCGCGGCTGCTTCCGCACAAATCCTGGAGCCGCCGTCGGCGAATCCACCGGCTTCGCCAACGGGCAATTTGCTCACGAATCCTGGATTGACTCCCGGCGAGCAGTTCCTTTACCAGCTCGATGAGAAATTTGCCGCCGAGACGGCCAAAGGCGGCGGCGCGGCCTTCGCGTCGTGGTTTGCGCCGGATGCCGTCACGCTGCCCAACGGCAAGGCCCCGGTCGTCGGCCACGACGCCATCGCCGCGCAGGCCACCTGGACGCCCCAGAGCTATCAGCTCACGTGGACGCCGGAAGGCGCGCGCCTCGGTTCCAGCGGCGACATGGGCCTGACCTGGGGACACTACCAGGGCGTGTCGAAGGATCAGCAAGGGAACCCGGTCACCACTTCGGGCCGCTACATCACCGTTTGGAAGAAGCAGCCCGACGGGCAATGGAAAGTCGTGCTCGACGCCAGCAACGACGGCCCGCCGGAGGATTGCTGCCGTCTGCCGCAGTAGCCGCGGTCGTCCTCTTTCAGGTGGTGGCGCCGATCATTCGGGACGCCATTTTGTGTACCAACCCGCCCAAACTCAGCCAAATTTTTGCGTCACTATGCGCTTGCTGGGCAAAGTCAAAAATTGACATGGCCGCCGCAAGTTGCGAAGAATCAGTAATTTTTCGCATAGCCCAGGCAACCTGCCGGTATCGTCCTGCCATCCGAATCGCCTAAGTCTTTTCCGTCGCAGGGCCACAGGATGAAGGATTACTTCGGCAACGGTGCAATCGCGCTGGTTCGCGGGCTCATCAGGGGCATGGGCCGCGAAGCAGCCTGCGAACTGCTGGCGCGCAGACGGCCTCTCCCCGACACGGACAAGTCCGGGATCCGCCGCTACGAATACAGCCAGTTCAGCATTGTGCAGGCTCCGGCGGAGTTTCCCGACGGCGATTACACCGTGATCACGGAAGATGGACAGCAACTTCCCGTCTCCAAATTCCGCGGCCTGTGGATGATCCAGCAAACAGAAGAGTCCGGCTCTGCGTCGGAGGAATGCGCCTGAGCAGTCTGGCCGCAGCGATACCGCCCGCGCAAATTTTCAAAAAGGATGGGCTTGAACCGGGGAGGAATCTGGCGGAGAGAGGGGGATTCGAACTTGAGCCGTCTCGCGGGCGTCTGAGCCCGCGGGCGAAATCCCGAGCGCAGCGAGGGACCCCGGACGGCAGGAAAGTCTGGCGGAGAGAGGGGGATTCGAACCCCCGATAGAGCTTTTCAACCCTATAACGGTTTAGCAAACCGCCGCCTTCAGCCACTCGGCCATCTCTCCGGCGGGTTGTCGCCAGTATATAGGAACGGCGCAGCCCCGGCCCCCAAAATCCCGGGTGCATCGAGCTTCGGCTGCCAAAAGTTGTAGGGCAACCCGCTGGCGCGGAGCGGCTGCCTCGCATCTTAAAACAAGGCTTTTCGTCACTGGCCCAACCAGAGGAAACATGACCATGCAGAGAACGCGCGGTGCAGATGATCGCGTGATCGTAGGGTATTTTGCCGATGGCGCGGATGCGTCCAGAGCCATCCACGAACTGATCGACGAAGGCTTCCGGGCATCGGAGATGGGCGCGGCCTTCCGCGCGAGGCGCGCGGCCGGCCCCCTGGAACTTCATGCCGAAAGTCCTGGAATCCGCGAGCGGGCGGAAAGAAATCCGGCCACCACGGGCTCCGTCGGCGGGCCTGCCTCGCACGATGAGGCCGTCACTCCGGCAGGACTTGCGCCGGGTTCCGGCAATGCGTTTCCGGCCCCAGTCGGCCCGGGGCCGATTCCGGGCAGCGGCATCCCGTCCGGTCTGCCGCGCGATCTGCCCAGCACTCTCCGCACCCAGGCCGAAATCTCCGCCGAGCAGAGCGTGCGCTCCAGTGGCCCGCGCAGCGAAATGCAGCGCGAGGAAGGCTGGCAGGAAGGCATGAAGCGGGTTTTCCGCGCCGACCGCGAGCGCAACCCGCAGAAAGACGCCCCGAATCTGAAGTTCGGCACCGGTGAGGGACATCTCTTCTCCGGTGTTGAATACTCCTCTCCGGTGTTCCAGGGCGCCTTCTCGGGCATGGGTCTCACGTCGGACGAAGCCAGCAGCCTGAGCAGCGAGCTCAGCCACGGCGGCGCGGTGGTCACCGTGTTTGCCAGCGACCGTGCCTCGCTCGCGGAAGCCATCCTCGAGCGCAATCACGGCCGGATCCGTTTCGATACGATGCCGGAAGAATCGGCGCGGTGCGAAGATCCGCGCGTCGACGTATACGGCCGGATGTGCAGCTACTACAGCCGGGAAAATGACGTGCAGCGCCGGCGAGCCTCCTGACGCGCCGCCCATCGGCCCTCCCCGCAAAACGCCATCGGATTTCCGGTGGCGTTTTTGCTTGGGCGGGAAGGGAAGACGCGATACATTCTGATTTCGACATATTCTGATTTCGACCTGTATTTCCGCGCGCGGAGAGCTCCCGATCGAACGTCTGCACCGAACTGGACACCCGAGCCGAGCGGCGAACCGAGCGGGGCGCGGCCTGCGCCTGCTGCCCCTCATCGCCGCGACGTTCTTCATGGTCTCCGGCGGTCCCTACGGCATCGAGGACATTCTCAGCACCGGTTATCGCACCGGTCTCATTCTGCTGGTGGCGCTGCCGCTGGTCTGGAGTTTCCCCACCGCGCTGATGATCGGCGAGCTCGCCAGCGCCCTGCCGGAAGAGGGCGGTTTCTACGTCTGGGTGCGCCGCGCCATGGGTCCGTTCTGGGGATACCAGGAGGCGTGGCTCTCGCTCGGGGCCAGCGTCTTTGACATGGCCATTTATCCCACGCTGTTCGCGCTCTACCTGGGCCGCCTCGCGCCATCATGGACCGCGGGCTGGCATGGCATCGCCTGGGAGCTGGCGCTCATCGCGGTCTGCTGCATCTGGAATTTGCTGGGCGCGCCCGCCGTCGGCGACGGCTCCGTCGGATTATCCGCGTTGCTGCTTGCGCCGTTCGTCATTCTGGTCGTCGCGGCGGCCTGGCATGGTGCGCACCTGCACGCCCGCGCCGGCTGGGCAGCTTCGCCTGCATCCGCCGGCGGAGCCACCCTGGGCACCGCCGTCCTGGTCGCTCTGTGGAACTATATGGGGTGGGATAACGCCTCGACCGTCGCGCGCGAGGTGGAGCGGCCGCAGCGCAATTATCCGCGCGCCGTCCTGCTGTGCGCGCTCCTGGTGATGCTCACCTACGTGGTGCCGCTGGCCGCCGCGGCGTGGGCCGGCATCCCGGCCGCGCAGTTCACCACCGGCTCCTGGGCGAATGTGGCTGAGACGCTGGCCGGCCGATGGCTGGGCATCGCCATCGTTGCCGGCGGCACGCTCACCGCGCTGGGCATGTTCAATGCCCTCACGCTCTCCTACACCCGCCTGCCCATGGCGCTGGCGGAAGACGGCCTGCTGCCCGCAGCGCTGGCGCGCAGAAACCGGCGCGGCGTGCCCTGGGTGGCCGTGCTGGCCTGCGCCGTGGCCTGGGCGCTGGCGCTCGGCTTCAGCTTCGAGCGCCTCATCTCGCTGGACCTGATCCTCTACGGCGCCAGCCTCATCCTGGAATTCCTAGCGCTCGTGGTGCTGCGTCTGCGCGAGCCGCAACTGGAGCGGCCCTTCCGCGCCGGCAACCTCGCCTGCGCGTGCCTCATTGGCGCAGCGCCCACCGCGCTGATCGTCTGGGCTGCGTGGGCCGCGCGCGGCGAACGCATGGCCGGCATGCCCGCGCTGCTGTTCGGCGCGATCGTCGCCGCGGCCGGCCCGCTGTTCTTCTGGTTGTCGAAGGTGCTGTGGTCTAAAGCCCGGCCGGTGACGGTGGGCGCCGACTGACCGCGGAGCGCTACCGCTTCGCTCCGGCCTCGATCAGCTTGCTCTCGCGCGCTTTGCCTTCCCGGGTTTCGGTAAAGTTCCGCACCGCGTACATCAGGCGATCCCGCGCGTACGACGCGTCATGCCAGCCTTTGATCTCCACCCGCTTGCCTTCCAGATCCTTGTAGATGGAGAAGAAGTGCGTGATTTCCTTCAGCATGTGCGGATAGATCTCGGAATAATTCCACACGTCCTTGTAACGCGGATTATTGCGGCCCACCGCGAGCACCTTCTCGTCCAGAATGCCCTGATCCAGCATTTCCAGCAGGCCGATCGGGCGCACCTGGGTCACGCAGCCAGGAAAGCTGGGCGCGTCCACCAGCACCAGCACGTCCAGCGGATCGCCGTCGTCGCTCAGCGTCGAGGGAACAAAGCCGTAGTCTCCGGGATAGTGAACCGGCGAATACAGATTGCGGTCCAGCCGGAAGACATGCAGTTGCTTGTCGTATTCGTACTTGTTCACGCCGTCCGCCGGGATCTCGATCACGACGTTGAACACTTCGGGGGCCTTATCGCCGACGGGCAATTCCAGATAGTTCGTCATCACACTCCATGATTCGCTCTGATTTTCGAGCGGCGCGGCCCGCAAAAAGGGAAGAGGTAAACAAGGGGCCTGGCTTTATAATCGAGCACAATGAAGGCTCATGTCTACGTCACCCCCAAGAAAACCGTCCTGGATCCGCAGGGCCAGGCGATCTGCAACGCGTTGCGTAAGATGCGGTACGCGGGCGTGGCGGATGTGCGCCAGGGCAAGTGCTTCGAGCTGACCCTCGACGATCGGCTGCCGGCCGCCGAAGCGCGGGCGGAAGTGGAACGCATCGCCCGCGAAGTGCTCACCAATCCGGTGATCGAAGAGTATTCGTTCCGGATCGAGTGATCGCAAGTCGACTCGCTCCTGTCTCCTGACTCCTGTCTCCTGAGATTCTGCCTATGTGCGGCATTGTCGGATACGTCGGCAAAAAGAAAGGAAGTCGTCCCCGTCATCATCGAGGGGCTGCGCCGGCTGGAGTATCGCGGCTACGACTCGGCGGGCATCGCCGTCGGCAACAAGGGCGAAGGTCTGCAGTTGCGTCGCGCGCCCGGCAAACTGCGCAACCTGGAAGAGGTCATCCGGGAGCATCCGCTGGAAGGCACCTTCGGCATCGGCCACACCCGCTGGGCCACCCACGGCCGGCCCACGGAGGAGAACGCGCATCCGCACCGCGACTGCACCGGCCGGCTGGTCGTCGTCCATAACGGCATCGTGGAGAATTACCTCGCGCTGAAGCAGGAACTCGCCGCCAAAGGCCACAAATTCGCCACCGAGACTGACACGGAGATCATCGCGCACCTCATCGAGCAGGAACTGTCGGGCGCACGCAAGGCCGGCAAGCCGCTGCCGCTCGAAGACGCCGTGCGGCGCTCGGTGCGCCGGCTCACCGGAGCGTTCGCCATCAGCGTGCTCTCGGCGGATGATCCCGACAAGATTGTCGCCGCGCGCTCCGGACCGCCCGTGGTCATTGGCGTGGGCGACGGCGAGTACTTCGTCGCCTCGGATGTCCCCGGCATCCTGCACCACACGCGCGATCTGTACTTTCTGGCCGACGGCGACATGGCCGTGCTCACCTGCGCAGGCGTCACGCTCACCGACTTCGACGGCAATCCCATCCAGCGGCCTCTCCAGCACATCCAGTGGGATCCCATTCAGGCGGAAAAGGGCGGCTACAAGCATTTCATGCAGAAGGAAATCTTCGAGCAGCCGCGCGCCATTACCGATACCACGCTGGGCCGCATCTCGCTCGACACCGGGAAAGTCTTCCTCGACGAGATGAAGATCTCCGACGAGACCTTCCGCGCGGCGCATAAGGTGCACATCGCCGCCTGCGGCACCAGTTGGCACGCCGCCACGGCAGGGAAGTTCATGATCGAACGGCTCGCGCGCGTCCCCGTCGAAGTGGACTACGCCAGCGAATTCCGCTACCGCGATCCGATCCTCGACGCAAAGACCATCGGGATGCTGATCACGCAATCCGGCGAAACCGCGGACACGCTGGCCGCGCAGCGCGAAATGATCGCTCGCGGCGTCCCGACCATCGCCATCTGCAACGTGGTCGGCTCCATGGTCACGCGCGAGGCGCACGGCACCATCTACACGCACGCCGGCCCGGAGATCGGCGTGGCCTCCACCAAGGCCTTCACCGCGCAGCTGGTGGCGCTGTTCCTCTTCGCCATGCACCTGGCGCAGGTGCGCGGCACGCTGGGCGCGGACGAGAGCCGCACGCTGCTGGAAGCGCTGAACCGCCTGCCCGGCAAGGTTGAGGAAGCTCTGCGCACCTGCGATGCCGAATGCGAGCCGCTGGCCCGGCAATATTCCACCGCGCGCGACTTTCTCTACCTCGGGCGCGGCATTCACTATCCCATCGCGCTCGAAGGCGCGCTGAAGCTGAAGGAAATCTCCTACATTCACGCGGAAGGCTATCCGGCAGGCGAGATGAAGCACGGCCCTAACGCGTTGATCGACGAGACGCTCCCGGTAGTCGTGCTCGCGACGCGCGATGAGAGCAATCGCGACTCCGTCCTCCGCTACGAGAAGACCCTCTCCAACATTCAGGAGGTCACCGCGCGTTCCGGCCAGGTCATCGCCATCGCGACCCAGGGCGACGAGCACATCGGCCAGCTCGTCGATCACGTCCTTTTCGTGCCCAGCGCGCCGGAGCTGCTGCTGCCGGTGCTCGATGCCATCCCGCTGCAGTTGCTCGCGTATCACATCGCGGTGCGCCGTGGCTGCGACGTCGATCAGCCGCGCAATCTGGCCAAGTCGGTCACGGTGGAGTAGCCCGAGCCAACCGGCCGAGGCTGCCGGCCGTTACGCGAGAGGAAGATCATGACTCCCGGCAAGGCCATCCTCATCCACTTCTCCGGCCACGATCATCCCGGCCTCACCGCGGAGCTGACCCGCACGCTCGCGCATCATCGCATCAGCGTCCTCGACATCGGCCAGGCGGTCGTGCATGAGACGCTTTCGCTCGGCATTCTGATTGAAGTCCCCGCCGAAAGCCGTTTCGCCGCGCTCCGCACGGAACTGGTCGAACGCGCGCACGAGCTGAATCTGCAGGCGCGCTTCACCACCATTCCGCCGGACTCGCTCCAGCACTGGCTCCGCGGTCTGCGCCACCATCACTTCCTCATCACCCTGCTGGGCCGCTCGGTCACGGCCGAGCATCTGGCGCGCGTGACCTCCATCCTCGCGATGTATGACATGAACGTTGACCGCATCGATCGCCTCTCCGATGAGCTTGCGCCCCAGGACCCCGCCGCAGCTGCCTGCGTGGAACTGGCCGTCAGTGGCGCAGCCGTCCGTGAGCCCGCTATGCGCGCCGATTTCCTCGCCGCTGCGCAGGAGCTCTCCATCGACATCGCCTTCCAGCGCGAGAGCATTTTCCGCCGCAATCGCCGCCTCTTCGCCTTTGACATGGATTCCACGCTGATCCAGGGCGAGGTGATCGACGAGCTCGCGAAAATAGCCGGCGTGGGCGATCAGGTCTCGCGCATTACCGAAGCCGCCATGCGCGGCGAGCTCAATTTCGATGAAAGCTTCGCGCGCCGCGTCGCGCTGCTGCGCGGGCTGCCTGCGGAGCGCGTCCACACGCTGCTGCGCACCATCCCGCTCGCCGACGGCGCCGAGCGACTCATCCGCACGCTGCGTCTCCTCGGATACAAAACCGCCATCCTCTCCGGCGGCTTCACGTTTTTCGCGCATCACCTGCAGCAAACCCTTGGCATCGATTACGTCCACGCTAACGAGCTCGAGATTGCCGAGGGCGCAGTGACCGGCCGCGTCGTGCCGCCCATCGTGAATGGCGAGCGCAAAGCCGCGCTGCTGGAAGAAATCGCGCGCCGCGAGGGTATCTCGCTCGAGCAGGTCGTCGCCGTCGGCGATGGCGCCAACGACATCCCCATGCTCCGGCTCGCCGGCATGGGCATCGCCTATCGCGCCAAGCCGCTGGTGCGCGAGAGCGCGCCGCACTCCATCTCGCGCCTCGGCCTCGACGGCCTGCTCTATCTCATCGGCGTGCGCGACCGCGACCTCGCGCCGCACACTCCGCCCTCTGCGACCTGACGCAGCGGCTTTCCCGCTATAATCCGCTGACAACTGGAGAGAGATCATGGCAAGCAGCGATAAGAAATGGGCGGCGGCTGTCGTGGTGCATTCTGTGCGAACCACCGCCGTGGCCATCGCTTCCTTCCTGGTGGCGCGCTTATGCCGGTTGCCGGAAGCTTACTGGGCCCCGATCACTGCGCTGGTCATCACGCAGTCGTCGCTGGGCGCGGCCCTTACAGTCTCGCGGCAGCGCCTGGTGGGCACCGTGCTGGGAGCCGGCCTGGGCGCGCTCGCCGCCACCTTCTTCGGCATGCATCTGCTGGTCTTTGCCGTCTGTATCTTTGTGCTCGGGTTGCTTTGCGCGATCACGCGCTCCGGCAACAGCGCCTATCGTTTCGGCGGCGTCACGCTCGCCATTATGCTGCTGATCCCGCGGCCAAAGCCTGCGTGGACGATCGCTCTGCATCGCTTTGCTGAAGTGTCTCTCGGCATTCTGGTCGCGCTCGCGTTTGCCTATCTCTGGCCGGAACCGGACACGACGAACTGAGTCCATCCTCATCGTCTATCCTCAAAGGCGATGTCTCATCCCGCATCGGCATCGCCGGATCCAGCCGGCATTCTCCGTGTTCCGTTCTCTGATCTCGTGGAGCGCCTCACGCGTGCGCTGCGCGCCCTCGGCTTTCAGCCGGACAACGCGGCGCTCTGCGCACGGCTCTTCGCGGAGACCACGCGCGACGGCGTCTATTCGCATGGCGTGCGGCGATTTCCACGATTCGCGGCCATGGTGCGCAGCGGCCTGGTGCAGCCTAACGCGGTTCCGGTGCGAACCGCCCAGTGCGGCGCGCTGGAGCGTTGGGACGGGCAAGCTGGTCCCGGCAACGGAAACGCGTGGCGCAGCATGGATCGCGCCATTGCTATGGCGCGCGACTCCGGCATCGGCTGCGTAGCGCTGGCCAACACGAACCACTGGATGCGCGGTGGAACCTACGGCTGGCAAGCTGCGGAAGCCGGCGTCATCGGCCTATGCTGGACGAACACCATGCCCAATCTGCCGCCGTGGGGAGGCACCACCCCGACGGTCGGCAACAATCCCCTGGTGCTGGCCGTGCCGCGCGCCGGCGGCCCCATCGTGCTCGACATCGCCATGTCGCAGTTCTCCTATGGCGCGCTGGAATCGTATCGCGACCGCGGAGAACTACTGCCCGTCGTCGGCGGTTTCGATGCGGCTGGCGAGCTCACGCGCGATCCTGCCGCGATTGAACAAACGCAGCGCGCGCTGCCCATCGGCTTCTGGAAAGGCTCCGGTCTGGCCTTCGTTCTCGACCTGATCGGCGCGGCGTTGTCAGGAGGTCAGGCGACCTGCGAGATCGCCCCGGACCCGCTGCGCGAAACCGGCCTCACCCAGGTCTTCATCGCGATCGGTGGCGGCGGAGCCTTTGGCCGCAGTCCCGACAAGATCGCCGGCGCGGCCATACACTTCCTGCAATCCTCGCAGCCGGTGGCGGAAGGCACGCGCATTCGCTATCCCGGCGAGCAGACGCTCCGCATCCGCCAGGAAAATCTGGCGCGGGGCATTCCCGTCGACCGCGCGATCTGGGAGGAACTCGGCTGAGATCGCCGAGTCCTCAGAACCCCATGATGTTGTAGCCGCTGTCCACGTAGATCGTCTCGCCGGTCACGCCGCTTGCCAAATCCGACGCCAGATACAGCGCCGTCTTGCCCACCTCGTCCTGCTCGGTGTTGCGGTGCAGCGGCGAGCGGTCGGCGTGGTACTTCAGCATCTCGCCCAGCGAGCTGATGCCGCGGGCGGCCAGCGTGCGAATCGGCCCTGCCGAGATGGCGTTCACGCGAATGTTCTGCTTGCCCAGGTCCCACGCCAGGTAGCGCACCGTCGCCTCCAGCGCCGCCTTGGCCACGCCCATCACTTTGTAGTGCGGCACCACCTTCTCCGCGCCGAAGTAGGTCATGGCCATGATGGAGCCGCCCTCCGTCATCAGCGGTGCGGCGGCGCGGCTGAGAGCGATCAGCGAGTAAACGCTCACCTCATGCGCAATGCGAAAACCCTCGCGCGTCGTCTGCAGAAAATCGTTCTTCAGGTCCTCGGCCGGCGCGAACGCAATCGAGTGCACCAGCACGTCGAGCTTGCCGTACTTCGCCTTCAGTTCCGAGAAAGTGCGCTCAATCTCCGCGTCGCTGGAGACGTCGCACTGGAATGGCTCCGCGCCCGGCAATTCCTGAATCAGTTCCAGCGCCTCCGCCTTCATGCGCTCGTTCTGATACCCGATCGCCAGCTTCGCGCCCGCCTCATGCAGCTTCTTCGCAATACCCCAGGCGATGCTGCGCTTGTTCGCCACTCCAAAAACGGCCGCGACGCGGCCTTCCAAATTCAGCATGGGTCGTTACCACTCCGCAGAGAAATTGCGCTGCCAATGCACGCACGCAGCTACGTCATTGTAAATGTCTGAGGTTTTGGCGGGGACTCGCCTCATCCGCACTCGCAGCGCTTCGCCGATGCATCCTGCCGTGGCGGCACTGGCTCGTCCTTCGCCGGCCGATAATACCGCTGCTCCGGATGCGCGCACGCCAGGCACAGCGTCGCGCCCTCCCGCTGGATAAAGCGGTCGTAGTTGATGCCTTCACCGCACGCCGCGCACGCGATGCGCTCGCCCTTGTAGCCCGGCATCTCTTTGGGGCCCAGATCCACTTCGACCCACTGTTCGCCGAACAGCTCCGCATCCTCCATCTCGCGATACGCCTGCATCTGCTGGCGGTTCTTGTTCTCGATGTGGGGATACAAATCCTTCGCGCGCTGCTTTGAGCTTTCCAGCGCCACAATCCGAATCGCCCGGCCCGTTTCCAGATCCGCAAACGTCGCCGCCATCTTGCCCCAGTCGCGGAACTTCAACGCCCGCTTGCCCAGCCGGCATCCGGTCACCACGCCAATCGCATCGGTGGCGCAGCGGTCGATTTCAATGAAGGTCACCAGGCGCTTGCGGTCGCGTCCGCGCGGATCGTCGATGCCCAGCCGCCGGCAGCCCAGCAGCGCCATGCGCACGCCCAGCACCTGGCCCGCGCACAAGTGCCCATGCGCGCCCTCTGCCAGCCGCAGCAGTTCGTCCAGAGACTCCATACCTTCATGCTATGCCGAGCCCTTACTGGCTGTCGCTGTCGTCCTCCACCAGAACCGCCGACGCTCCCGCCAGCGTGAAGCTCACCGGAGCCGCCGTGCCCGTGGGCTGGAAGCTCACCTGGAGCGGCTCGCGCTGCCACACCGGGGCAGCGCATGCCGGGCTCGCCTCGCTCGCCTCGTCCCACGCGCTCAGCTTTTTCCGCAGCAGCGGACGCCGCGCCGCTATCTGCGCCACCACGGCCACCAGTTGCTTCCTCGTGCTGCTCAACCCGCAATAGGCCGCGTAGTCGCGGAACCACACCACCTGCGATACCCCCGGATCGAACTCCGGCAGATGCAGCGCCGTCACTTTGCCGGTGGTGCGATCCACCAGCAGCCAGGGTCCGCGCTGCCACACCCAGTGCTCCGTTTTGTCCGAGGGCAGGGAATCGTTCAGCCGCACCGCGCGCCGCACGGTGAAGCTGCGCTCCGTCACCAGGTGCGCCTCGCCCGTGGTCCATTCCTTCACCTTGCCGTCGACGACCAGGGGGCGAACGTCCAGATGCGTCTCATCCTTCAGCGCGCCCGCCGGATCGCCCTGCAGGGAATAAGGCTCGTGGCGCACCGCGCCCAGCGCGACCGAGTGTGGTTTAGCTGCGGCAGACAGCATCGCCGGAGCGGCGAGCAGGGCAAACGCCAGGAGCGAGGTCCGGGGCTTCATAACCCCAGGCTATGCACGATGGAGAAGAGAGAAAAGGGTACGGAGGTAACCAGGTCAGCTCGGGGTCACTGCGTCGTGGGATTACCGTTAGGGGATGTGGCGACCGTTGAACTGATGGAATGCGGGGCCGTCGTTTCCGCCAGCGCCCTGGCGCTGACGTATTGCCACACCAGCCACCCGAAGCTGGCCAGAATCAGGACAAACAGCCCAACGCCGGTGAAGCGCCGCAGCCATTCGCCGCGGTGCCGCCGCCTGGCCCGCGAACGTCCCACATTCTGTACGAATTCCGTCCAGCCGTTTTCATTCTCGGCCACCCCGTGCTCGCGGCTGGCGTCCAGAAACCGTTCCACCCACGCGGCTTCATCGATGCCCACAGTCCGGGCGTAGCTGCGCATGATCCCTTTGCTCAGGATCCCGCCCGGCAGGATCTCGAAATGCTCGGTCTCCAGGGCGGTCAAATAGCGCTTCACCACCTTCGTCTTTTCGCTGATGGTCTCCAGCGCGACGCCCCGGGCAACCCGTTCTTTCCGCAACTCTTCGCCGAACTGACCCATTGTCAGGTTTCCTTGCGGCTCATCCAGAGTTTTTTACACCATAGAACTCTTTACGGCTGGGGTCAAAGAAAACGTTAGTGAATTTCCTCTTTTTCCTCAATCTGCATATAGTACAAAAGTAACGATTTCTGGGAATCCCACCGACGAGCTATCCCCCTCACCCTCCGAAGAGCTATTAGCCGATCCGATAACAGAGCAACGGCCCCGCGCCCTGTTTTTCGGCTTGTTATTCTGGAGTTTCCGGGCGGGCCCGCTTCCGAAGCCGCCTGGTCTCCCGGAAAGAACTCAGGTCCGCCCGAACCCATGAACAAACTCGTTGTCGGCAACGTTCTCTACCGCCCTCTGCGCACCGCCATCAGCATTTTCGCGGTCGCCATTGAGGTCGTCATGATCCTTTCCATCGTCGCCATCATGGTGGGGATGGTGCAGAGCGCGGCCGACCAGGCGCAGGGCACCGGGGCCGATCTGATCGTCCGTCCTCCCAGCGCCAGCTTTCTCAGCGCGGCCGGCGGAGCCCCTGTGCCGGCGAAAGTATCCACGGTCCTGGCGAAGATGCCGCACGTGTCGGTAGCCGCCCCCGTCTATATCAAGCTCGACATCAGCAACGCGGTGCAGCAGGTCTTCGGCATCGACTACAGCAGCTACAACGCCCTGCGTCCTTTCCAGTTCCTCGCCGGCGGCCCGTTCCAGGGACCCAACGATGTGATCGTCGACGACCTCTTCGCGAAGAGTCACCATACCCAGGTGGGCCAGACCATTCATCTCATCGGCCACGACTTCCGCGTGAGCGGCATCGCCGAGCACGGCAAGGGCGCGCGCCTCTTTGTCCCCATCCAGACCATGGGCGAGATCATGGCCTCGCCCGGCAACGCCACCGTCTTTTACCTGCGCAGCGACTCGATCGGCAATGAGGGTGCCATCGAGCAGGAAGTCCATGCGACGCCTGGCCTCCAGGAGTACGGCGTCATGACCATGGCGGAAGAGATGTCGATGATGACACCCGCGCACTTTCCCGGATTCAATATCGCGCTGAACACCGTCATCGTCATCGCCGTCATTGTCGGATTCCTCGTGATCTTCCAGTCCATGTACACGGCCGTCATGGAACGCACGCGCGAAATCGGCATCCTGAAGTCGCTGGGCGGCTCGAAGTTCTACATCATGAACCTGGTGTTGCGCGAGGCCTGCCTGGTCACGGTTCTCGGCATCGCCATCGGCTTTGGATTCGCGCAGTTGCTGAAAGTCATCCTGGCGACGAAGTTTCCCACGCTGCCCTACATGCTCACTGGACACTGGCGGCTGGAAGCGGCGATCATCGCGCTGGTTGGCTCGCTGCTGGGAGCGTTGTATCCCGCCTGGACCGCCGCCCGCAAAGACCCTATCGACGCCCTCGCCTACGAATAGCCACTCCTCCCGGCATTTCGCAGCGAGCGTCGGTCCGCCCAGGGCTCTTGTAATCCCTGGTCCCTGTTGCCCAATCCCTCTCTATCCCGTAACCCGTAAACCGTAGACCGTTGCCTTACCCCCCTACCCCCTACCCCCTACCCCCTAAACCCTATACCCTGTCCTGTGCGCACCATCATCGAGCCCTTCCGCATCAAGAGCGTCGAGCCCATTCGCTGGACCACCCGCGCCCAGCGCGAACAGCTGCTGCGCGCCGCGCACTACAACCTGTTCCTGCTGCCCGCCGACGATGTCCTCATCGATCTGCTCACCGACTCCGGCACCGGCGCCATGTCCACGCACCAGTGGGCCGCCATGATGGAGGGCGACGAGAGCTACGCCGGCAGCCGCAGCTTCATCCGCTTCCGCGACTCCGTTCAGGACATCTTCGGCTATCGCCACGTCATCCCCACGCATCAGGGCCGCGCCGCCGAGCGCATCCTCTTCAGCGTCATCCTGCAGGAAGGGCGACGTCGTCCCCAACAACACCCACTTCGACACCACGCGCGCCAACGTCGAGTTCACCGGCGCCGAGGCCGTCGACCTCTCATCCCCGAAGGCACGCCAGCCTGCCGACTCCGCATCCCTTCAAGGGCAACATGGATGTCGCCGCGCTCGAAGCGCTCATCGCCCGCGTGGGCCGCGAGCGCATTCCGCTCGTCATGCTCACCGTCACCAACAACTCCGGCGGCGGCCAGCCCGTCTCCATGGAAAACGCTCGAGCCGTCAGCGCCGTCTGCCGCCGCCACGGCATCCCGCTCTACTTCGACGCCTGCCGCTTCGCCGAGAACGCCTAGTTCATCAAGCTGCGCGAGCCCGGCTACGAAAACAAGACGCCCAAAGCAGATCGCGCAGGAGATGTTCCGTCTCGGCGACGGCTGCACCATGTCCGCCAAGAAAGACGGCATGGCCAACATCGGCGGCTTCCTCTGCACCAACGACGACATGCTCGCCCAGCAGGAAAAGGACCTGCTCATCCTCACCGAGGGCTATCCCACCTACGGCGGGCTCGCCGGGCGCGACCTCGAAGCCATCGCCGTCGGCGTGCAGGAGGCGCTCGAAGAGGACTACCTGCGCTACCGCATCGCCTCGACGGCGTATCTCGGCAACCACATCGCGGCGGAAGGCGTGCCCATCGTGCAGCCGCCCGGCGGCCACGCCATCTACCTCGACGCCCGCGCCTTCCTGCCGCACATCCCGCCCGATCAGTTTCCCGGCGTGGCGCTGGCCGCCGAGCTTTACCTCGAGGGCGGCGTCCGCTCCGTCGAGATCGGCACGCTCATGTTCGCCGCCGCCGCACAGATGGACCTCGTCCGCCTCGCCATTCCGCGCCGCGTCTACACGCAGAGCCACATCGACTACCTGGTCGAAGTCATCCTCGAAGTCTGGAAGAACCGCGACCGCATCCGCGGCATGAGGCTCACCTACGAAGCGCCGTTCCTGCGCCACTTCACGGCGCATTTGGCGCCGGTGGACTAGGACCGCGCTTCCGGAAGGGCATCCCATACGGCAGGCGAATTCGCCTGCCGCGAAATCGCTCCGAGTCTTTTGCGATGAGCCACGCCGCGATCAGCGCGAGCACCGCTTCCAGGACGGCGACAGTAGAAAACACCGCAAAGTTCTCAGTGAAGTCTCTGTCGGCCACGAAATCCAGCGTGTAGATCACGACAAAGTAGCTGCACCAGCCCGCGAGAACCACGGCGATGCGGAGAAAGAGCTTCGGGAGTAGCTGCACGATATAACGCGCCAGCAAGCCGGCCAGGAGGCCGCCTGCGATTCCGCCGATCGCCGCGAACAAAATGCCGAGATAAAAAAGCTCCGTCGGGTTGAGCCTGCGCAGTCCGAGGAACTTCAGCACGAACGGTGCGCCGACGAGGGCGACCATCAGGCATGGCTCCGCACACAGAATTCCCGTCGCCGCCGGAATCGCCCAGCGCCGCGCTCGCGGGATCAGCGACAGGATCGCGAATACGAGCGCGGCGGCAATGACAAACGGCACCCAGAAGAGGAGCAGCATGGCGCCTATTATCCCCTGGTTCTGGCTCCGGCCCTCGCGCCTTTTTCTCCGACAGCGCCTCGATCCCCGGCAGCGTCTTGCCTTCCAGAAACTCCAGGCTGGCGCCGCCGCCGAGTTGTCGCCGACGATCAACCCGCTCCCCCGTAAAAGTAGCTATAATAGCGATGATGGCTAAAACAGCTAAAGCACGCAAAAGAGACGCCGTGATCACCATGACCTCAGCGGAAGCGCAGAACAGCTTCGGGAAGCTCCTCGACACCGCGCAACGCGAGCCGGTCGCGATCACCCGTCATGGGCGTCCTGCGGCCTTCGTCGTTTCTCCTGCAGACATGGAAGAGATCCTGCAGGAGCGCGAGCGCCGCAGGAAAGCCGTGGCCGCGTACGACGCCTGGCGTAAGTCGACAAAGCATATGCTGACTCCGGCTGCGGCTGAGCTCACGCCGGAAGAAATCAATCGCCTGGTGCATGAGCTCCGGTGAGGGCGCGAGTCGTCATTGACACAAGCACTCTTGTGAGCGCAATCCTGCTGCCGGATTCCGTGCCGGACAGAGCCCTGCGCAAGGCGTTGGCCGAGTGTGAGCTCTGCGCCAGTCCAGAGACCTTTGCTGAACTGAAGGCGGTGCTCGGGCGATCCAAGTTCGATCGATATGCGCAGCCCGCCTTGCGTCAGAAATTCATCGACGCCCTTCGATTGGATTGCCGCTTCTTCAGCGTGCCAAAGCTGGAAGGGGCATGCCGCGACGCAGACGACGACAAATTCCTGGCTCTGGCGCTCACCGCTCAGGCCGGTCTCATCGTCAGCAGCGACGACGACCTGCTCGCGCTGCATCCCTGGCGCGGAATCCCAATCATCACGCCCGGAGACTTTCTCACTCGATTGCAACCGGCAATAGAATCGCCCGAAAACGAATAGGCCCGCTCATCCGCGAGCGGGCCTATTCTCGTTGCAAAACGAGCTACTTCTCCGTCAGCGCCTCAACCCCCGGCAGCTTCTTGCCTTCCAGGAACTCCAGGCTCGCGCCGCCGCCCGTCGAGATGTGCTTGATCCGGTCCGCCACGCCCGCCTGCTTCACCGCGGCCACCGAATCCCCGCCGCCGACAATCGTGACCGCGTCCTGATTCGCCGCCACGGCCTCGGCAATCGCGTTCGTCCCCACCGCAAAGCGCGGAAACTCGAAGACCCCCGCCGGCCCGTTCCACACAATCGTCCGCGCGGTGTCGACGGCCTCCACGATCGCCGTAATCGACTTCGGCCCAATGTCCAGCCCCTGCCATTCCGGCGGAAAGTTCACCGCCGAGTCCCACACCTGCGTCTTCGCGTCGTTGGAGAAGCTGTCAGCCAAAATGTTGTCCACCGGCAGCAGCAGTTTCACGCCCCTGGCCTTCGCCTTGTCGAGCGCCTGCTTCGCGATCTCGATCTTGTCTTCCTCCATCAGCGACTTGCCCGTGGTCACGCCCTTCGCGCGCGCGAACGTGTACGCCATGCCGCCCACGATCACCAGCGTGTCCACCTTGTCCAGCAGATTGTTGATCACGTCGATCTTTCCCGAAATCTTCGACCCGCCAATGATCGCGACAAACGGCCGCGCCGGATTCTCCAGCGCCTTGCCCAGGTAGGTCAGTTCCTTCTCCATCAGCAGCCCGGCCGCCGACTGCTTCACAAAATGCGTGATCCCCTCTGTCGAGGCATGCGCCCGATGCGCGCTGCCGAAGGCGTCGTTCACGTACACATCGCACAGCGCGGCCAGCTTCTTCGCAAACTCCGGATCGTTCGCCTCTTCCTCGGCGTGGAAGCGCAAATTCTCGAGCAGCAGCACCTGGCCGGACTCCAGCTGCCGCGCCAGCTCCTTCGCTGTGTCGCCCACGCAGTCCGGCGAAAACGCCACGTTGGTCTTCGATCCCATCGTGTGATCCAGCAGCGTGCGCAGCCGATCCACCACCGGCCGCAGCGAATACTTCAGGTTCACTTTGCCCTTCGGCCGTCCCAGGTGCGACGCCAGAATCAGCTTCGCCCGGTGCCGGAGTGCGTACTCGATCGTCGGCAGCGTCTCCTGGATGCGCGTGTCGTCGGTAATTTCCGAGCCGTCTTCCGACAGCGGCACATTGAAGTCCACGCGCATAAAAACGTGCTTGTGCGCCAAATCCAGATCGCGAATCGACAATTTCGACATAGAACCTCAGTCCTTCTCCGGCGCGGCCCCAATCACCGCGTCCGCCTCAATCTCCACATGCCAGGTGGGCTGCAGCAGCGCCGCCACCACCACCATGGTCGCCGCCGGCCGAATCGCGCCGAAGAATTCCCCATGCGCGCGCCCCACCGCCTCCCAGTCGTCGGCGCGGGTCAGATACATCCGCGTCCGCACCACGTCTTCGAGGCGCGCCCCGGCCTGCTCCAGCGCGCCGCGGATGATTTCCAGAATGTGCCGCGTCTGCGTTGCGGGATCGGCGAGGTCCGCGCCCACCGGCCCGGTGCCCGACACGTGCACGGCATCACCCACGCGCACCGCGCGCGAGAAACCGATCACCGGCTCATACGGAGAACTGCCTGAAATGTTTCGTCGCATCGGTCGCTCCCATTACGAGGACCGGCGTTCAGCCCGGAGGCTGAACGCCCCAACCTGAGCTCTGTGCTCTGAGCTCTGTCGTTTACAGCCCCTTCTTCGCGACGTACAGGATCAAATCGCGCACCCGGCACGAGTAGCCCCACTCGTTGTCGTACCAGCTGATGACCTTCGCCATGTTGCCCACAACCTTGGTCAGCGGCGCGTCCACGATCGACGACCGGCTGTCGCCCTTGAAGTCGCTCGACACCAGTTCGTTCGAGTCCACACCGAGAATGCCCTTCAGCTCGCCTTCGGCCGCAGCCTTGAACGCGTTGTTGATGGCGTCCTTCGTGATTGGCTTTTCCGCCAGGAAGGTCAGGTCCACCACGGAGACATTCGGCGTGGGCACGCGGATGGCGAACCCATCCAGCTTGCCTTCCACTTCCGGAATCACCAGCTTCAGCGCCTTCGCTGCTCCGGTCGAGGTCGGAATCATCGACAGCGCCGCCGCGCGCGCCCGCCGCAAATCCTTGTGCGGGAAGTCGAGAATCACCTGGTCGTTCGTGTAGCTGTGGATGGTCGTCATGATGCCCGACACGATGCCGAACTTTTCCACCAGCACCTTCACCACCGGCGCCAGGCAGTTCGTCGTGCACGAGGCGTTCGACAGGATATTGTGCTTCGCCGGATCGTACTTGTTCTCGTTCACGCCCAGCACAATCGTCAGGTCCTCGTTCGTCGCCGGAGCCGAGATGATCACCTTCTTCACCGGCCCGCGCAGGTGCGCCTTCGCCTTGGTCGCGTCCGTAAAATGCCCGGTCGATTCCAGCACGATCTGCGCGCCGACCGAATCCCACGGCAGCAGCGCCGGGTCCTTCTGCGCGAAAACCTTCAGCTTTTTGCCGTCGATCGAGATGAAATCCTCGCCGGCCACGATCTCGTTCTTCAGGTTGCCGAGGATGGAATCGTACTTCAGCAGGTGAGCGAGGGTTGCGGGGCTGGTGAGGTCGTTGACAGCGACAAATTCGATATCGGGATTCCCGAGAGAGGCGCGCAGCACGTTCCGCCCGATGCGCCCGAACCCGTTGATTCCAACCTTGACGGCCATAAAAAAGTGTCTCCTTGCGTAAATTCTTTTTTCAGCTTTTTACAACATGGTCTCTGTGTACTCTGCGTACTCCGTGGTGGGCCTTTGCCGATCTCCCTGGTCCAAAACGCCCGGAACCACCCAATTTCCGATGCTAGCACCCCTGTCAACGGAAAAATATGTCAGGCATCACAACAGCGCAGGGAAATTTGGGTCGTTCACGTTTGGGAAAGGTTTCAAACCGAGTTCCAGACCGTGCCGAGCGGGATACCCACTGTCGGCCAAAGCTTTGCGGCAGGCCACTGACTGTGTTACATCCTGGATATGCGCGAATGGATGCGCGAACGCATGAGACGACGTTCGAAGCGTGGACCCAATACCTCGGAGTCCACCGGAAAAATTGGCCAGGAGATTCCTCAAAATCAACCGGCCCCCCTGCAGCCCTCCTACCACGGCGGCCAGGCCCCAGCGCCGGAGGCGTCCGCTCCGGAACCGGATACCACGGCTCCCGAGGTGGAAAGCTCGGCCCTGGCGCCCCCATCGGCGCCCCCGGCGGCGCCGAAAAAGCCTGAGCACGCCGCGAAGGCCCTCCCCCCCGGCAAAGTGGTGCTGGAGACGCAGCCCGAATCGCTCGCCACGCCTCCGCCCGAACAGGCCCCCGGCGCGGCCAAAGGCGCGCGCGGCTACGTGGTGCTCACCATCGGTCTGCCCGGCTCGGGCAAGACCACCTGGTTCAAGCGCCGTGGCGTCACCCCGCTCTCCAGCGACCTGCTGCGCAGCCTGCTCTTCGACGACATCGCCGAGCAGCGCTGGCAGGGCCTGGTCTTTTCCACGCTGCGCTCGCTGCTGCGCGCGCGGCTCATCGCCAAAATGCCCTGGAACTACGTGGACGCGACCAACCTCTCGCCGCACGAGCGCCGCCAGTGGATCAAGATGGCCAAAAGCTTTGGCTACGAGGTGCAGGCGGTCTTCTTTGATGTTCCGCTGGAAGTCTGCCTGGAACGCAACAGCCGCCGCGAGCGCACCGTCAGCGAAGACGTCATGCGCAAGATGGCCGAGCGCCTCCGCGCCCCCGATTTCAAAGAAGGCTTCTCGAAGATCACCGTGGTGCGCGTGAAAGGCGCCGGCAGTTCCGGCGCTTCCGCTGGCGACGAATAACCGGGTGCCCCACTCTTGTCGCCGCATTTGCGACAGGGTGGGAAGGCAGCTTCAGTACACGACCCTCGGGTGCCCCACTCTTGTCGCCTGCTGTTGGCGACAGGGTGGGTCGGCGCCGCGCCAGCGCATGGAGCGACATTCCGGAATGCCGGTCTTACGGCAAGGATCCGGCCCGATGGGCGCGTTGGCGATTGACCACTCATCGCGGATCTCGCAGCGAGTCAACCAGCAAAGATCACTTGCAGGAATCGCAAAATCTGTACTTGACATTCGCGTGGAATCCACTACCATTTGGTTGTGGATAGGTTAGGCACAACATTTGCGGCTTTGTCTGATCCGACCCGCAGGGCGATGATCGAACGACTCTCCCGTGGGCCCGCCTCTGTGCATGGATTGACGGAACCGTTTGCACTCTCGCAGCAGATGATTTCAAAACATATCGCCTGCCTGGTGCGCGCGCGGATTGTGATCAAGACGAAGCGTGGACGGGAGAGTGTATGCACGCTTAGGCCGGAGGCGATCAAGACAGTCAGCGACTGGGCGATTAGCTATCGCCGATTCTGGGAAGAGAGTTTCGACAAACTGGATGTGGTGGTGAATCAAATGAAAAGAGCGGAGATCAGAGATGACACAAAACACGGTTAACGAGACAGAGCGGATGGTTGTCACAAGAGTTTTTGATGCCCCACGCGAATTGGTATGGAAGGCGTGGACAGACCCGAAATACATCATGCAGTGGTGGGGGCCGAAGGGCTTCACTGCGCCTGTTTGCAGGATGGACTTTCGCGTGGGCGGAAAGCTTCTCTGCTGCATGAGATCGCCGGATGGACAGGAGTGCTGGAATGCCGTTGAATACCACGAGATTGTTCCGCACGAGCGCATCGTTTCCCTCATGTACTTTTCCGACTCGGAGGGAAACAAGGTTGACCCCGCGCAATTGGGGATCGATCATGAGGCCATCGAAGGCGCGTACGACGTGACTCTTTTTGAGGATCTTGGAAACGGCCAAACGAAACTCACCTTCATTGGAAATGAACCCATGGAGAGCGCAAAGAACAGCGGGCAACTCGAGGGCTGGAACCAGATACTCGATAAAATTGCCGCAGTTGTTGCGGGGCTGGCGCAGGGGAAATAGGAAGCTGGAGTTGTGAAGATCGTCCTGCGCGGGAGGCAGCTAAGGCAGGCGGCGGAGGCTCAGTCAGAACGGGCTTCTCGCCGCCTGGCCGAATGGTGCCTGTCCGGCCAGGCGATCCCTGGCTCAGCTGTTGCCTTCAGCCCAATGCGTTCCGCTGACAGCCGGCAGCTGTCTACAGCGACTGGTACACCAGCGCCACAAACGTATTCGGCTGCATCGCGCCCTGCTTCGTCCAGACCGCGTCCAGGTCCGCCGTCGGCCTGGCCGCGATCGCCTGCTCCACCGTACTGCCCTGCGCCTTCAGCTTCTCCACGCGATCGGCCACCGTCACCAGCATGGTGCGATAGGTTTGCAGCGCCGCCTTGTCGCCCAGCGGTCCGTGTCCCGGCACGATCTTCGTCTCGTCGTCGGCCAGCGCCAGCACCGCATCCACTCCGCGAATCATCCCGTTGATCGTTCCGCCGGTGCTCGTGTCGATCAGCGGATACATCCCGTTGAACCACAGATCGCCCGTATGGATCACGTTGCCCTTGTGGAAGTGCACGAACAGATCGGAATCCGTGTGCGCGTAAGGCGCGTGAATCAGATCCGCCTTGTCGTTGTTCACCCACAGCGTCTGGCTTTCCTGGAACGTCTGCTGGGGCAGGGCAGCATCCGGCGCCGCGGGAACGTGCAGATCGTAGGCCGCCATGTACTGCGGCGACGAGAGCCGCACCCGCGTGTTGATCTGCGCGACGATGAACGCGCCTGCCAGATGCAGCGCCGCGTTCCCGTCGGTGTGGTCCGGATGCCAGTGCGTATTCACCAGCAGCTTCAGCGGCTGCGCATCCAGCTTGTTCAGCGCATCCTGCAGGTGCTGCGTGCCCGCGGCCATTTGGGCATCAATGAGCAGCTTGCCGTCCGGCCCAATCTGGCAAACGATGTTGCCGCCCACGCCCTGCAGCAGAAACAGCGTGTCCTGTAATTTTGTCGTGCGGATCGTCTCCGTCGCCGCGTAGGTCTCCAGCTCCTGAATTAGATTCGGTTCCGGCTGCACGCCCGGAGCGGCGGCTGACGCTGGAGTCGTCGGCGTTGCCGATTGCGGCGCGGTCGCGTTTTGGCCCAGCGCTGTGCGTCCCAGCCACGCGGCGCTCGCCATGCTGGATTGCAGCAGAAAGCCGCGCCGCGAAATCATCAGAACAGCCCTGGCGGCAGATTCAGTCCGCCCAGCATGCCCTGCACGCTGGACTGCATCACTTCCTCGGCGCGGCGACCTGCCTCGTTCACCGCGGCGGTGACCAGATCTTCCAGCATTTCCACGTCGGCATTTGGCCCCGTCAGGCTCGCCACTGCGGCCGGATCGATGGTCAGCTTCAGAATTTCCTTCTTCCCGTTCATCTTCACGGTCACGGCGCCGCCGCCCGACGTGGCCTCGACCACCGTCGTGGCCAGCTTCTGCTTCATCTGCTCCTGCATCTGCTTCGCCTGGCCCAGCATTTCCTGCAGCTTCAAAGGATTCACAGTCAGGTCCTTCCTTCTATTTGGACTCCCGCAGATCGAGGACGCTGCGGATTTCGGCCTGAAACAATTCCTGAGTCTTGCGCACCAGCGGATTCTCCATCGCCGCGGCCTGCACGCTACCCTGCAGCGGCGTCGCCGCGGGCCTGGCCGGCGCCGCAGCCGCCGCTGCGCCATTCTCGCCTGGCTCGAAAATCAATTTCTGCGTCGCTCCCGTCGCGCGCGCCGCCTTCCGGCAAATTGCTTCGGCCTCGGCATTCACCGTGAGCGCCAGCATCGACTTCTTCAGCGGCACCACCACCTTGAAAGCATTGCCCTGCATCGACCACGCTGCCCGATGCAGCGCCTCGGCCGCCGTCTCGTGCCCCTCGCGCGCCAGCGCCGCGCAAACCGCCTCGCGAATCCGCTCCGGATCGGGCGCAGCCTCCGGCGCCAGCGCCAGCGCGCCGTCCGTCGCCGCGCTTTCCGGCTCTGCCAGCCCGACCACCGCCGGCGGCTTCGCTTCCGCAGCGGCTCTTCCCACAGCTTCCACTGGAGACAACGCACGCGGCGCAGGAATGGTCGCCGCTCCCGGCCCCGCGGCCGCCTCGCTGGTGATCTTCCGATTCCGATCCGCCTCAAACGGCGAAGTCCGCGGCACACTCGGCGCGGCAGCCCGCGATCCCTGATCCCTCGTCCCTGATCCCGCCGTTTCTGATCCCTGATCCCTGATCTCTGATCTCCGCGCTGCGCTCTGAGCGCTGCGCTCTGAGCCCTGCATTCCCGACAGCAGCTCCTCCACCGGCAACAGCCGCTGCAGATGCACCAGCTTCACCAGCCCCAGCTCCAGATGGAACCGCTGCTCCTGCCGGTAATTCAGGTCATCGAACGTCCGCAGCATCACCTGCAGGAACCGTGTCAGGTCCTCTTCGCTGAACAGCATCGCCGAACGCCCCGCCCGCGCCCGCTCGTCCGCGGAAATCTGCAGCACGTCCGTGTTCTCGCCGCCGACCTTCGCCATCAGCGCATTCCGCAAATACCGCACGAACTGCCGCGCCAGCGCCGCCGGGCTATTGCCCGCGTTCAGCAGCGTGTTCGTCTCTCCAATCACGGTGGACGTCTCGCCCAAGCGGATCGCCTCCAGCAGCCGCTCGAACACCGTGTTCGGCACCGACCCCATCAGCTCGCGAATCTGCTCCGTTTCCAGATGCGGCTTGCCGTTCGCCAGCGGCGCCGACGCAATCGCCTGATCCATGATCGACAGCGCATCGCGCATCGATCCGTCGCCTGCTTCCGCCAGCAGCGCCAGCGCCGCATCTTCGGCGTCGATCTCTTCCTGCGCCGCAATGGTCCGCAGTTGCGTCAGAATGTCGTCGAACTTCACCGCATGAAAGCTGAAGTGCTGGCATCGCGACCGGATCGTCTGCGGAATGTCCTCCGGCTGCGTGGTCGCCATCATAAACACCACGTGATCCGGCGGCTCTTCCAGCGTCTTCAGCAGGGCATTGAAGGCCGCATCGGTAATCTGGTGCGCCTCGTCCAGAATCCAGATTTTGTATTTATCCCGCGCCGGGCTGTAGCGCGCCGCTTCGCGCAGCTCGCGAATCTCATCGATCCCGCGATTCGTCGCCGCGTCGATCTCCAGCACATCCACGGCGTTGCCCATGCGAATTTCCTGGCACGAGTCGCACACGCCGCACGGCTCCTGCGTCGGACGCTCCGGCGTCCCCACCGCGGTCCGGCAGTTCAGCGCCTGCGCCAGAATCCGGGCGATCGTCGTTTTCCCGATGCCCCGATGTCCCGAAAAAATGTAGCCGTGCGCGACCCGCCCCTGCGCCAGCGCATTCAGCAGCGTGCGCGTCACGTGCTCCTGCCCGGCCACATCGGCAAAACGCTGGGGACGGTATTTGCGCGCGAGAACCTGGTAAGCCATCGATTGCTGATTGTATCGCGCGGTGAGAGGGTCGGATTGCCCCGTTTTGCGGAACTACGCCCGAAGGCGAATCGCCAATTCGCGATAGCCGGCGGCCGCCGCAAGCGCGGGAGGCCCCTGATCGAATGTGACCAGTCGCCCTTTGTGTCGCAGAGCCAACCCGAGGAGATACACGTCCGTGACCTGTTGATGCCCGTAAAGGTGCGGCAGAAAAGGCTCTGCGGCTTCCACGTAGTTCATATCGTCCCGCCAGAATTCATGAGCGGGATGCATCAGGTTTGCACGCAGCAATTCAACGGCCTCGCCGGATGGAACTGCGTGCTTTCGTGCCGACGGATTGGAAGCGATGCGAACGAACCCCGCCTGGGTCACAGGGCAGGTTGCCCACCCTCTCTTCGCATTCTCGGCAAACCACACGCGAGCTGCGGAATGAGAGCTGTGGTCCGCAGTGAACAGCGCCACCAGCACGTTCACATCGAGCAGGCAGACGGCCATCAGCGCACCTTGTGCAGATCCTGCTCGCTGTCCAGCTTACGGACCAGTTCCGAAGTAATCGGTTGTGAATCCTCAGAACGGCTGAAGACCCGCAGCCCATTCTCCATGTGCGTGGGTGCCGGCCGCGAAATCCCTCTCCGGATCAGATCCGTCGCTGCCCGCCCCAGAGGAACTTTCCGCTGCGCCGCGTACTCCTTCACCTGCTCCAGAACGTCATCATCGATGGCCAGTGTGGTGCGCATAATGATATGATGATGCTCCTCCGGCCTGATGATGTCAAATCCAATCAATGCGCATCATCCTATGACCTGTGATGCTGCCCGGCTCCACTACCGCATTGCTACCTCCGCGGACATTCCCCGCATCCCGACGCTGATCGAAGCGTCCGTCCGCGGTCTCGGCCCGCAGGCCTACTCCCAATCCCAGATCGATCAGGCGCTCGGAACCTGGCTCGGTCTCGACACGCAGCTCGTCCTCGACGGAACCTATTTCGTCGCCGAAGCGCCGGAATCAGGCGTCCTGGCAGCCTGCGGCGGCTGGTCGCGCCGCAAGACTCCCTTCGGCAGCGATCATCGTCCCGGCCGCGACGACGCCCTCCTCGATCCGCAGACCGACGCGGCCAAGATTCGCGCCTTTTTCGTGCATCCCGCCTGGTCGCGCCGCGGGATCGGCACCCGCATCCTCGAGCTGTGCGAACAGGCCGCTCGAGCCGATGGTTTTTCCCGCGCGGAAATGGGCGCCACCCTCACCGGCGTGCCCTTCTACCGCCGCCACGGCTACGCGGAGCTCTATCGCATCGATCTGCCCCTCGCCAACGGCGACGTGCTGCCCATCGTGAAGATGGCGAAGCCCCTCTGAAGGATCACAGCCGCTTCGGCAGCTCCTCCGCGTACCGCTTCTCCAGCTCCTGGAACCGGTCGGGCCGCGCCACGCCGTCCAGATGCGTCTCCAGCTGATCCAGAAATCGCTGCCAGCCCGCCGTCAGCCCCGCCAGCAACTCCGGCTTCATCCCGATATGCGCAAAGCGCAGCCGCACGCCCGCGCCCTCGCGCTCGATCTCCCACCGCACCAGCGAGTCGCCCCACACCCACGCGAACGCCCGCGGCGCGTCGAAGGTGCAGATCACTCCGTCCATCGATCCCCGGCCGTCGAAATCCACATAGATCGTCCCGCCGACTTCCGCGTTCATCTTCACCCGGAACTTCATCCACGCGGCCATTTCCTTCGCGTTGGTCAGCGCCTTCCACACGCGCTGCGGAGACTGCTCCAGCCGCCGCTCCAGATCCACGCGCGCCAGCCGCGTCACAGCGGGAAGGGAATCGCCCTCCGGAAGATCCTCAGCCTCGGCCATGGGTCCGTTGCCTCACCGGTTCGGCTGGCTTCGCCTTCTTCCGCGCCGCGCGTGCTCGCCGCCGCAGCTCTTCCGGCGAATACATCGACTTCCGGCAGTTCTTCGCGCCGCAGTTGCACACCGCATCGTCTTCGTCGCCGTCGTACAGGTTGTAGTCGTAGGTCAGCTCTTCGCCGGCGGCAATGTGCCGCGTGGCCATGATCCACACCTTCCCCTCGATCTCTTCGGTCTCGCAATTCGGATCGCAGGAGTGGTTGATGAACATCGCCGTGCCGTGTCCGTCGATCACCATGGAGCCGTTGCCCACTCCGAACAGATACGTCGTCGGCGAATCCTGGTACTTCTCGTCGGCTTGTTCCTTGGTAATGCGCGGCCCGGTATACTCCACCACCTGCGTGCCCTTGCGAATGGGCGCGGTGGTGTAACAGCCGGCGGCATGAATGGCGGAGGATCGGATGAGGAGAGCCATCGTGCGATCAGGATAGCAATTCCGAATAACCCTCTGAGGCAGGGCTTTGTATCAGGGCACGACTTTACGTCTTCCGAATAACCCTCTGAGGCAGGGGCTTTGTATCAGGGCACGACTTCCCGGCTTCCGAATCATCCTCTGAGACAGGGGCTTTGTATCAGGGCACGACTTTAAGTCTTCCGAATAACCCTCTGAGACAGGGGCTTTGTATCAGGGCACGACTTTAGTCGTGCCGTAAGGAGCGCAAAATAATGTGGGCTTTAGCCCCTGTGCTCTTCGTCAGCTGCCCGATACTCTCCGCAGGTCATCGCCCAACGCGCCGGAGGCGCAACGGAATTTAGCCCAGCGCTTCCGTGCTGGGAAACGTACAACAGAACCCGAGTCCCGGAGGGACGGCGCATCGCCCCGGGGAGCCCCCGAGACCTGACCCTCGCCCACGCGTCTAAACTAAGAAGAGATGCCGCGCCATCTCCATCCCGCCCTGGTGACCATCCTGCCTGCCGCGGCCGCGCTGCTTTTGGCGCTGCCTCTCGCCGCCCAGCAGCAGACCTCCGGCGCCGCGCAACAGCCGCCCACCACGCAGCAGACCACCACGAAGCAGACCGACAAGAAGCAGACGAAGAAGAAAACGGACTCCAAAAAAGATTCGCCCGCGCCGCAAAATCCGCCCGCCGCGCCCGTTCCCGCCGCGCCCGTCCCCTCCGCGCCTGCGCCCCAGAACCCCTCCACGCCGCCGCCCGCACCGCAACCGCAGCACGGCACCTCCACCGCCGATCAGAATCCGTTTCCTGAGGCCCAGTCGGAGCAGGCCGCCCGCGAAGCCAAACAGCGCCAGGACGCCGAACCTGACACGTCCAGCAGCTCCGCCGTGCCCGGCCTCAACCTGCCGGCAAAATCCAGCAAGCAGCCCGCCGCCCCGGCGCTCAATTCCTCCCTCGGCCGCCAGGACACGAAGGTCGGCGACTTCTATCGCCAGTCCGGCGACTGGAAGGGCGCCTACAGCCGCTTCCTCGAAGCCACCCAGGCCGATCCTGGAGACGCCGAGGCGGTCTTCGGTTTGGCCGATTCCGCCCGCCATCTCGGCTATCGCAAGGTCGCCATCCAGAACTTCCAGCTCTACCTCAGCGCCCTGCCCAACGGCCCTCGCGCCAAAGACGCCCGCAAAGCTCTCAAGGACATGGGCGCCCAGCCTTAGGCGCGTCCCTTTCCGCAGTCCGTACCAAAGGCATGTCCTCTGAAGAATTCCTCTGGCCTCCCCGCCGCGGTGTGGTGTAGTCTTCCCAGAAATCCTTGCGGCCCTGTCTTGCTCACTCCCTCGGACTGGTTGCGGTATGACACCCGATTTTCAGCAGCTCTGCGATACCTTCCGCGCCGAACTCGCCGGAAAGACCACGGCGTGGTGCCAGGTCCATCCTCGTGAGGACGATCGCCAGTGGACCGCGCAGCAGCTGATTGAGCATCTGGTGCTCACCTTCCGCAGCTCCTCGCGTGTGCTGGAAACGCGGGTGCGCAAAGGCCGCCCTACGAAAACGAAGCCCACTCTGCTCGAGCGTCTGCTCCGTTACTCCATTCTTTCCCGCCGCCGCATGCCCAACGGCGCGGCCGCTCCGCCCTTTGTTCGTCCAGGCGCTCTGTGCTGGCCGCCCATGGACGGCGCCGAGCTCGCCGACCTCTTCCGCCAGGAGATGGAAGCGATGGATAAGCTGCTGGTCCGTTGTGAAGAGCTCTTCGGCCGTCGCCCCGCCGCCACGCATTTTCTGCTGGGCCCGCTTCGCCCCGACCAGTGGCGGCTCTTCCACGTCATCCACGGCCGCCATCATCTGGAGCAGTTGCGCCGCATTCAGCGCGAGATCAGCGACGAAGGCGCCGCCCAGAACGACCTCATCTCCGCCGAGCAGTAGCCTGGCTTTGGCTCCGCCCGGTCCTGGCGATTACGGAAAAACTGCGCCACCCGAGACGCTGACCACCTGCTGAGGGCTGCTCCCGTCGGGATTCATCTCATAGAGGGCTGCCCCTTCGAACGAGGGCGTGCTGCCGCTACTCACACTGATGTCGACGTACAGGATATGACTGTTGCTCGTCGAACCGATGAACGTCCCTCCCAGGCTCAGGTTGTTGGTGGTCAATGGTTTGGCCGCGGCAGATGCAGTCTCGCCGGATATCGGAATGCTCTCGATGTTAGCCGTGACTGGCAGTCCGCTCGTGCTCGGCGCCAGGCGCGTAAAAATAATGGTGTTGCCGTCGGCGGAGACCGAAGGCAGCAGGTCGTAGTCGGTATTGTCGCTCGGGTTGCTGAGCTGCTTGACGCCGCTGCCGTCGAGGCCACATTCATAGATGGCGACGTAGGCTGGTTGTTGTGCCGCCGTGGTCGGACTCGCGGAGAAGATCAGGTGAGTGCCGTCGGGAGTGAAGACCGCGGCGCCGGAAAACCCCGCCGCCTCGCCCAGATCCAGCATCGTCGGCTGTCCTCCGGCGGCAGGAACGAGCGCAATCCCGATTGAGGGTGAGTTCAGATTCCCTGTGGTGACGGTCGTGGCGATGGTATTCCCATTCGGAGAAAACACCGGGTAAGCGTAGTCGTACGTTGACCCGCTCGTGAGCTGCGTTGCCTGGCTGAAGTTGGCCACCGGCGCCACGTAGAGCTGGCTCATCTGACTGGCGTCGAGAGCGGTGTAGGCAATCTGCGTGCCGTCCGGAGAGAGCGCCGCGCCAGTAAAGATGATGGCGCTGGTGTCCAGCTTCACCGCGGACGAGCTGCCTGCCTTCACCAGGTACAGGTCGATCCCGGGTGTGGAGGAACCAGTGCTGGCCGGCAGTGCAATCCCTGCTCTCCGCAGGGCTCGCCCGGCTTTCGATAACAGCACGGCGCGCTGCACCTTCTTGCGCAGGTCCAGGATCACCTTGTGCTGCGCCGCCAGATTCCCGGCGAGCGCCATTTGCAGATTGGCGCTGATCTGGGGGGCTTGCAGGTACACATAGGCGGGGCTGCTGGCAGTTGTCGTCGTAGTCGTCGTGGAGTTGGAAGAGTTGCATCCAGAGAGCAACATGGACGCAGCCAGAGCGGCTGCGATGAAGATCGTTTGCGCAGAGGGCTTCACGGATCGGTACCTCCTGACATTCGTTGGCCGGTCAGGAATATCAGTTGACGGACCGGCGGAAGCGGACTTCGGGGGAAATCGCGATGCAGGATCTGCGGATAGCCAACGAAAGGAAGGAAAGGCCGTACAGGAACCAGCGAATTGCGCTCAGAGGAATGCGCAATCGTAGCTGGGCCCGGCATGCCCGTCAAGCTCATCGTTTCTACTGGACGGTCACCACATTCATGCTCCACGGCTGCAGCACCAGCGTGTACGGCAGCGATTGCGCCCCGTAATCGGTCGTCGTTGGCGGCGCCCAGACCGCAGTGCTGTAGTTGTGGTTCGGATCGTACGTGCAGTTGTTGCCGTTCGGCATACCCGTCTGATCCGCCTGGCAGTTCACGTTCGTGTAGTCGTAAATCTCCTTGTCGTACGTGATCACCTGCAGGTCAGTCGTCGACGTCTGCCCGCCCGCGTTCGAGTTCAGCGTGATGTTCACTGACTCCGGCGTCGTTTTGTTCAGGTTGAAGAGCACCAGCGCCGTCCCGCCGCTGTGCGTTGCCGCATACGCTTTCACGTCCGTCGTGTCGCCGCCGCTCACCGTCGCCGTCAGCACGTTCTCGCCCGGCACAGCCACGTAGCTGAACAGCTGGAAGGCCCGCGCCGTCGGAGACAACGTCCCGATCGCTCCCTCGCCCGGGCAGTTAGGGTCCGCATCGGAGAAGATGTTCTCGGCCCCCCAGGTATTCTGCCAGCCGTACAGGTTCGAGCTGTTGTTACCCGACCCCTGGCAGTTCCCGAATCCGTCCCACCACGTCAGGCGCGAGACGCCGTCGTTCATGGCCTCGCCCAGGATCTGACCGGCAAACAGTCCCTGTGTGATCGACCAGCCCTGGGTTCCCTCTGGGCCGCTGTTGCCTCCGAGCTCGCCCACGTAAATCGGCGTGCCCGCTTCGCCCGCGGCGCTCAGCTCGTTCTTGATCGTATTGATGTTGGTCGTCAATGCCGGCGCGTACTGGTAGATCAGAGGGGCATCGCTGCTCACGTCTGTGTATTGCGGGTAATAGTGATACTCGACAAAATCGTACGACCCCTTCGCGAGTGGCAGCATGGTTGTATCCCAGTCTGCCGTGCAGGGAGCCCCGCAATTAGCATCCACCACCACGCCCACCAGCGTATTCGGGCTGGCGGCCTTAATCAGGTCGTAGTAGCCGTTGGTGCCCGTCATTGCGTCCCCATATGTTGTTGGATCGTGCTGCTTCGCGTGCAGGTCGTCTTCCCAGGTGGTGCCGTAGACCTCGTTTCCGATCGTGATGTGGCTGGGGATAATTCCATCCGCAACCGCCGCACCCGCCCACGCTGCTGCCTCGTTCGGATCGCCGCCCCCGTTGCACGTTTCATTCGTCCCGTAATTGGCTGTCAGCGCCAGATCGAATCCTCCGGCCTCGGGAATTGCGCTGGCGAACTGTGCGAAGGTGCTGTCACCACCCCAGCCTGTTCCGCTGCTCGCCGCCGTGCAGGAAGTCGTAGTTCCGTTCACGGTGCAGTTGCACAGGTACGGCAGACTATTGCCGTTATAGTTCGACGTGTTGTTCCAGTGGTAGGCGTCCGACCACGACCCGCCGGGCCACCGGATCGAGGCCATGCCGGCCCCTCCTGTATTGTTGGCGCCGGGGGCCCCCAGCGCGGCGTTGATCGTGGTCGCGTGGCCCACATTGTCATACCAGGATTCCAGGTTCACGCCCAGAATCTTGTCCGTCGTCGCCGGTCCCGCGCTCGACAGATCTACCGTGACCGTCGTCGCCGCGCCCACCGTCACCGCGCCCGATGTCCCCGTGGCCGTCCCATAGATGCCGGAACTCGTCGAATCCGCCGTGTACGTCGCCGTCAGCGTGTCACTGCCGTCCGGCAGAGTACCCGCCGGAACCGTGATCGTCACGCTCCCGCTGTTCAGCGCAGTGGAGGCCGAGCTCCAGGTGCTCCCATAGCTCAGCACAACGCTTCCCGTCGGCGTTGGATCGCCGCTCGGCGCCGTCAACGCCACCGTTACCTGCAGGCTCTGCTGGTTGTCGATCGTCTGCGACTGCGGCGTCACCGTCACCGTCGGCGTGATGAGGGTCACGGTCACGGAGTGCGAGCCCGTCGCCGAGTTGTAGGTCGTGGAGCTGGCGCTGTTCGGCGTGTAGGTGGCCGTCAGCGTATTCAGGCCCTGCGGCAATTGCCCGCCCGGTACCGTAATGACCGCGCTGCTGCTGGAGCTCCCCACGTTCAGCGTGACTGCCGACGACGTGTACGCATGCCCATTGCTCAGCGTCACCGAGCCGGACGGAACCGGATCGCCGCTCGGCGCGCTCACCGTCACCGTCACCGGAAAGCTCTGCTCCGTATTCACGCTGCCGCTGCCCGGCGACACCATCACCGTCGGCGTCACCAGCGTGGTCGTCGAATAATTCGCCGTCACCGTCGTATTGCTGTTCAGCGTCACATTGCAGACGATGTTGCCCGTCCCGCTCGTGCTCGCGCACCCCGTCCAGGAAGAGAAAGTGTTGCTGCCCGAGGTCGCCGAAGCCGTCAACTGGACCGCGGTGCCGGAATCGTACGTCAGCGTCAGCGGCGTTGTTCCCGAGCTCATGCTGTTCACGTCCGCCGGCGATGCCGTGATCGTCACTCCGCTCGCCGGATCCGTCGAGTCGATGGTCAGCGTGTAGGTCGGGACGGTCGCCGTGTAATTTGCCGTCACCGTGGTGTTGCTGTTCAGCGTCACATTGCAGGTGTTACCGGAGGCGGTCGTGCATCCCGTCCATGAAGTGAAACTGAAGCCGGGCGGCAGCGGCGCGGTCAGCGTCACCTGGGTGCCGGCGTTGTACGTCAGCGTGAACGGCGTTGTCCCGCTGGTGAGCCCGTTGTTGTCCGCGGGCGAATCGGTAATGCTGATCGCTGTCCCGGTCGAGGCCACGTTCAGCGTGTAGGTCTGCGGCGGCGCTGCCGTCACCGTGATGTTGCCCGACGTGCCCGTGGCCGTGTTGTAAGTCGAAGAGCTGTTCGCATCCGGCGTGTAGGTCGCGGTCAGCGTGTAGGTCCCGGGTGTCGCAGTCCAGCTTCCCGCTGGCACGTTCACCGTGACGGTCCCGTTGGTCAAAGTCTGTGCCGTGGAAGTGAATCCTGTGGCGCTCAGCACCACCGATCCCGTCGGCGTCGGATCACCGCTCGGGCCTGCCACCGTCACCGTGACGCTGAATGCCGCTCCCGACTGCACGCTGCTCGGCGCGCTCAGCTGAACCGTCGGCGTCGCCTTCGACGGCGTCGAGTAATTCGCCGTCACCGTCATGTTCGAATTCAGCGTGACGTTGCACCCCGTCCCGCTGCCGCTCGTGCAGCCCGTCCACGAAGAGAAGTTGTTCCCACTGGCGGTTGCCGGCGCGGTCAGGATGTACTGCGTTCCTGAGGCCGCCGTCTCGGTAAAAGGCGTGTTCACCTGGGTCACGACATTATTGTTGGGATTGCCAACCTCGATGCTGACCCCGCTGGCCGGATTCGTCGAGTTCACGGTCAGCGTGTAGTTCTGCGTGGTACCGGTACCATTCCCGCTTCCGCACGCCGTCATCAGCAAGCCGACCGCGCTCGCCGCCACGATCGCCAATACGCCCTTTATCCTGGCCATCCTCAAGGTCTTCCGCCTTCCGATTTCGCAACTCTTGCACCGGCAGGGACTGCGCTTGTTGGCTGCAAATCCCGCGCCGCTCTGATAAATCGCTTAATCGTACATCGTTCTGAGGAGGCCTGTCTTGAACTATTTGACGCGCCGCGGTGACCGGCGCAAACCCTTCATACCGTGACGCTTTCCTGATATTCCCCGAACACTTCCCGCAGCGTCGAGGCGATCTCCCCCACCGTGGCGTAGCTCTCCACCGCCTCCAGGATCGCCGGCATGAGATTGGTCCCGCGACTCCCCGCAGCCCGCACTCCGTCGAGCGCCTGCCGCCACCGGGCCGCGTCCCGCCTCGCCCGCAGCGTCCGCACCCGCTCCACCTGCTTCGCCTCCAGTCCCGGATCCATCCGCTGCGTCGGGATCGGCGTCTCGTCCTCCAGCGTGAACCGGTTCACCCCCACCACGGTCGCCTCGCCCGCGTCCACCGCGCGCTGCGTCGCGTACGCCGCGTTCTGGATCTCCTGCTGCACCCATCCCCGCTCGATCGCCGCCAGCATCCCGCCCAGCGCCTCAATCCGCTCGAACAGCCCGCGCACCTCTGCCTCGATCCGTTCCGTCATCGCCTCAATGCAGTACGAGCCCGCCATCGGATCCACCGTGTTCGGCACGCCCGTCTCGCAGGCGATGATCTGCTGCGTCCGCAGCGCGATGCGCGCTGCCTCTTCGGTCGGCAGCGCCAGCGCCTCGTCGTAGCCGTTCGTGTGCAGCGACTGCGTCCCGCCCAGCACCGCCGCCATCGCCTGAATCGCGGTCCGCACGATGTTGTTCTCCGGCTGCTGCGCCGTCAGCGTCGATCCCGCCGTCTGCGTGTGAAAGCGCAGCATCCACGACCGTGGACTCTTCGCCCCAAATCGCTCCCGCATGATCCCCGCCCAAATCCGCCGCGCCGCCCGGAACTTCGCCATCTCTTCCAGAAAATCATTGTGCGCGTTGAAAAAGAACGACAGCCGCGGCGCGAATCGATCCACATCCAGCCCCGCCTGGAGCGCCGCCTCCACGTACGCGATCCCGTTCGCCAGCGTGAACGCCACCTCCTGCGCCGCCGTCGAGCCCGCCTCGCGCATGTGGTAGCCCGAGATCGATATCGTGTTCCACTCCGGCAGCTCCTCGTTCGCCCACGCGAACACATCCGTCACAATCCGCATCGCGTGCCCGATCGGGTAAATGTATGTTCCCCGCGCGATGTACTCCTTCAGCACATCGTTCTGGATCGTCCCGGAGAGCTTCTTCACCTCCACGCCGGTGCGCCGCGCCACGGCCACGTACATCGCCAGCAGAATCGACGCCGTCGCGTTGATCGTCATCGACGTCGAAATGCGGTCGAGCGGAATCCCCGCAAACAGCCGCTCCATGTCCTCGATCGAATCGATCGCCACGCCCACGCGCCCCACTTCGCCCAGCGACTCGGGCGCATCGGAGTCGTACCCGATCTGCGTCGGCAAATCGAACGCCACCGACAAACCCGCCGTCCCCTGGCTCAGCAGGAAGCGATACCGCCGGTTGCTCTCCTCCGCGTCGCCCATCCCCGCGTACTGCCGCATCGTCCACAGCCGCCCGCGGTACATGGTCGGCTGGATGCCGCGCGTGAACGGAAACTCGCCCGGAAACCCGAGCTCGCGCTCCGGCTCAAACCCAGCCAGGTCTTCGGCAGTGTAGAGAGATTTCAGATTGGAATCGTCCGGCATGGGAACCGGCCATTGTATGTCAGCCGCGCGCTTGCAGGTTTTTCTAGCTGGCTGCTGGCTGCTGGCCGCTGCTATCAGCCGCGTCGCTGCTTGCGCCGTACCCGCCAGAACGTGCTCACCGCAAACCACCCGAACGCCGCCGCGAGTCCGCCATACAAAAACACATGCCGGTCCCGCCAGTGCGCTGCCCGGTAGATCATCCACGCGTGCTCCACAAAGAACGCAGCGAACAGCGCGAAAAAGATCCCCGTAATCTGGTTCCACAGCAGGTTGGTCGCGTGAGCAAATGGCCGGATCAACGCCGCGCCAAATTGCGCCGCGCCTCGTGCCGCCCGCCTCGTTCCGGAAGCCGCCCCGCCCGCCGCATCCGTCACCGCCGCGGGAACGCCTCCGGCCGCCTGCGCGTTTCCAGTGCTCGCCTGCGCCGCTCGAAAGCTCCGCGCCGCCTGCGCCACGCCGGCCCCGATCCGGGCCCCGGCGGCCCGCGCCGGTGTTCCCGCCCCTGGCGCAACGGGCTGCTCGGCCGCGGCCGACCCTGGCGCCATGGGCGGCTGCGCCGTCCCCAGCCGGTCCGCCTGCGCGCGCAGCTTCTCGCCGGCCATCCGCGCGCCGATCCCCAGCATTCGCCCCAGGCGATTTGGCTCCATGAAAAAAGTCTAGCAGCGACCCTCCCTCCGCCCTCCTGCTTCCGATTGCCCCCTGGCAACATCACAAGATAAGGTAGGGAACAGACAGACGAATCGGCCCGGAATCGAGGTCCCGCATTGAATCAAAAGCTCCGCAAACTGGTCCACCAACTGGGCGAGGCGATCCACGAGAGCGTCTCCGAGTCCGAGCAAATTGCCGGCGTGGTCGCCGATATCCGCCGCCAGGGCTTCGAGGTCCTGCTCATGCTGGAAGCCACCATCGGCCTGAACGAAGTAGAGGTGCAGCCGGTCGGCGCCGTCGATGCTTCGAAGCCGGGGCAGGCAGGCGCCGAGGGGCAGGGCGCTTTCACCGCCCAGGATCTGCATTTCCTCAAGTCGCTGCGAATCGCAGTCAGCGGGGAAGAGGGCACGGCGAAAAACCGGATGACCTCGACCTGCCAGACGATCTCGACTCGACGGACGAGTCGGAAGAGACCTGATCCTTCGCGCCATGCCGGCACGGACATGCTGAAACCGGATGTGATATATCTGGCCTTCGCCCCGGGCAGGGGTGGTGACTTTGTGAATGCGGCGCCCGCCTCGCCTCTGGATCGCGGGAGCTTCGGGGTTTTCCCATGCCGATGAAAGACACTCTGGGAGTGCTGCTGGCGGGCGGAGCGGGGGAGCGCCTCTTTCCCCTCACTCGCGACCGTGCCAAGCCCGCCGTTCCTTTCGGCGGTCAGTACCGCATCATCGACATCACGCTCTCCAACTGCATCAATTCCGATCTCCGCCGCGTCTACATCCTCACCCAGTACAAGGCGCTCTCCCTCAACCGGCACATTCGCGAGGGCTGGGGCGGCATCGTCGCCCAGGACCTGGGCGAATTCATTGAGATTCTGCCCCCTATGCAGCGCGTCAGCGCCAACTGGTACATGGGCACCGCCGACGCCGTCTATCAGAACATCTACTCCATCGGCTCCGAGCAGCCGAAGCACGTCCTCATCCTCTCCGGCGACCACATCTACAAAATGCACTACGGCAAGATGCTCCAGCAGCACATTGACTCCGGCGCCGACGTCACGCTGGCCACGCTGCCCATTGAGCCGCACGAGGTCTCGCGCTTCGGCGTGGTCGAAGTCGCCCGCACCGGCGAGGTTACCGGCTTCCTGGAAAAACCGAAGAAGACCGACCTGCGCTCTCCCTTCAATCCCAACATGGTGGATGCCTCCATGGGCATCTACCTCTTCAATACCGACGTCCTGCTGCCCGCGCTCATCCGGGACGCCGAGGATCCCAACTCCCAGCACGACTTCGGTCACAACATCCTGCCCGCCATCCTCGGCAAGTACAAGCTCTACGCCTACAACTTCGTCGACGAGAACCGCAAGGAAGCCCTCTACTGGCGCGATGTCGGCACGCTTGAGGCCTACTACGACGCCAACATGGACGTGGCCTCCGTCTCCCCAATCTTCAATCTCTACGACAATGGCTGGCCCATCCGCACCCGCGTCCGCCAGTATCCGCCCGCCAAATTTGTCTTCGGCGAGCCAGGCCGCACCGGCATGGCCATCAACTCGCTGGTCTCGGCCGGCTGCATCGTCTCCGGCGCCATCGTCCGCAACAGCGTCCTCTCCCAGGATGTCCGCGTCAACTCCTACTCGGAGGTGGACTCCAGCATCGTCTTCACCCACGTCAACATCGGCCGCCACTGCCGCATCCGCCGCGCCATCATCGACCGCGACGTCCACCTGCCGGAAGGCACCGTCATCGGCTACGATCCTGCCGACGATCGCCGCAACTACTTCGTCACCCCCAGCGGCCTCACCGTCGTCACCCGCGATTACTCCCTCTACGAGAATCCTGTCGCTCCCGATTTCTTCCAGGATCAGCGCTAACTCACCGGCTGCCACCTCGTTGCGCCAATGGTTGCGCTATGTACACCTGGTTCCGGTGGGGTGTATTCTTCTCTGACTCCCCAGGACTCGCGCGCGTTCCGCACCTGCGGGGAATTCCGTGCGGGGGACACGATGCGGCGTTCGGTCGGGATTGCGGTCGCCTGGGCGATCGGAATTGCGGCAGTTCTGGGTCCGATCTTCGTATCGGTGCATCTCGCCCGCACCCTCAGCCTCACCGTGGAATTCAATCGCCTTGGCGTCTATGCCCAGGACGCGCTGCGCCACGCCGAAACCACCGCCCGCCAACAAACCCACGCCTCCGTCACCCTGGAACGCGCTCATCTCCCTCCTTGTTCGCCCCAGGAAATCGCGCTCATGCGCCAGTTGGCCATCACCTCGGATTACCTGGAGGCCGTCGGCCGCGTTTCCGGCAACCAGCTCCTCTGCAGTTCCCTCGATAACAATCAGCCCCTCGACCTCGGCCCCGTCGACTTCTCCTTCCGGGCCGGCACCAGTCTCCGCACCGGCGTCCGTCTCCCCATGGCGGGCGGCCAGCCGTTCATGGTCGCGGAACGAGATGGCTTCGCTTCCTTCATCGCTCCGTCCGTGCCCATCGACGTCCCGAACGTTCCCAGCGTTACCGTCGCGCTGTTCTCAGCTTCGACAGGCCGGCTGGTTACCAGCGACGGCCCCGTTCCCGCCAACTGGCGCAGCCTGGCCCACAACGCGTTTCGCGCGGATTTTGTCGACGGCGGGAATCTGGTTTCCGTGGTCCGTTCTTCCCGGTTCGATCTCGACGCCGTGGTGTCGGCTCCCCGCACCATTGTCGACACCACCGTCAGGAGATTTGCCTACTTCTTTGTCCCCATCGGCATCCTCTGCGGTCTCGCCCTCGCCGGTGCCGTCTGGTATCTCACCAGCATTCCCCTCTCCATGCCCGGACTGCTCCGCGCCGCCGCGCGCCGCAATGAATTTTTCGTGGAGTACCAGCCCGTCGTCGAGCTTCCCTCCGGCCGCTGGATCGGCGCTGAAGCCCTCGTGCGCTGGCGGCGCGGCAGGGAAGTCGTTCGCCCCGACGCCTTCATTTCCATCGCCGAGGAGTCGGGCGTCATCTCCCTCATCACCGAACGGGTGCTGGCGCACGTCGCTGCCGATCTCCCGGAGATGCAGGCCATCTATCCCAACTTCTCTGTCAACGTGAACCTTTCCGCGCGCGATCTTCAGTCTCCGGTCACCCTCGATCTTCTCCGGCACACCCTTGAGGCCAGCGGCGCTGCGCCCTCGAATCTGGTGATCGAAATCTCCGAACGCGGCCTGCTCGAAGGGACTTCCTCGTTCCAGATCATCAGCGAGATTCGCGATTTGGGCATCCCGGTCGCCATCGACGATTTCGGCACCGGCTATTCCAGCCTCTCTCGCCTGGGCGGCCTCAACGTCACCCACTTGAAAATCGACAAGACCTTCGTGGAAGCCATCGGAACCGACAGCCCGACCACTCTCGTTGTCCCGCTGGTCATCGAAATGGCTCACACGCTGAAGTTGAAGATCGTCGCCGAGGGCGTCGAAACCGAAGAGCAGGCCGCGTTTCTTGCTGCGCGCGGCGTGACTCTGGCCCAGGGCTGGCTTTTTTCCAGGCCCATGGCTCTTCAGGCCCTCCTCAATCGCATGAAGGCCGCTGTTCAGGCGCCTTCTACCGCAATGCCGCCGCTGTGAGCCGCGCCTGAAAAATCTGTCAAGCCCCCGCCCCAAAACCAAAGTAACGCGTGTTGATTCCACGGAGGTTGTCCTCCAAAACCAACAAAGAAATTTGGCGGGCTAATTCCTTCAGTCTGATATTCTGAACTTATAGATGGAAAGAGAGAAAAGGACTCGCCCCGCCGAGTCCTTTTCCTTTTGCTGGCTCAGCTACCCGCGTCCTGAACCATGAATTCATCCAGCAAAAGCGCTGTCATCCTGAGCGTAGTTTGCCGCGTTCTTTGCGGCAAACGAAGTCGAAGGACCTGCATTTCGCCGTCACATTCTTCAGCGAACGTCTGACTCAGCGCACGAACAACTAGCAACTCGTCACTAGCAACTAGTCACATGTGCCCCGTTCACAGCCGTCACCTGATCACTCGCGGCCCTCAGCCGCACTCGAGGCCGTCTGATGATCACACACAGCCGTCTCGCTTCTGCCCGCGTTTCTATCAGATCGAGTCCTCGCGACCGCGGCTGATCACATCGCGGCCGTCAGTTGAACAACGTCGCGGCCGCGACGCTCTTGATACGAGCAGCACAACTTACCGCTGGCTGCCGCGCCGCTCCCCTGGCTAAGTCCAGTGCTGGCAACAGCGGCAATTTTGACCCTGCCGTCATAGGGGCCACCCCCCTGCGATCCAGGACTGACTACTGGCCACCGGCTACCGGCTACCGGCTACTGGCTACGGGCCACTGGCTACTGATAACTGACAACTGACAACTGACAACTGACCACTGCGCCTCGCGCTCTGAGGAACACATGCCGACTCCACAAGAAGACTTTCTCCTGAATGCCGCCGCCGCAGCCCGCGCCGCCAATCACCTTTTTCCCGACTACGCCGCCTGCGAAGCCGCGCTCGAATCCGGTTGGGGACTCTCCCGCCTCGCAACCGAGGCCAACAACCTCTTCGGTCAGAAGCAGGCGCACCCCCCGCTGCCCGGCACCGCAACGCTCACCCTCCCCACGCGCGAATTCCTGCACGGCGCGTGGGTCGCCGTGCAGGCTGCCTGGGTCAAATTTCCTGACTGGGAATCCTGCTTCCGTGAGCGGATGGCGCTGCTGCGCTCGCTCGCCGCCGCCTGGCCCAACTACGCTGCGGCCCTGCGCGCGGCCACCGGCGAGCAGTTCATCACGGAAGTTTCTCGCACCTGGTCCACCGATCCCGCCCGCGCCGGGAAGGTGCTCACCGTCTACGATTGCCATCGCGCGGTCTTCGCCGCGCCCTGCGCTCCGGAAGCGGGATCGCTCAGCTCGCCCGCTTCATCGCCGGCAGTTTCCGCCGCTTCGCCGGCCGGCTGACCTCGCGATTCATCGTGGCTTCCCGGATCGGCTTCTCATGCAGCAGCAATTCCACCGCGCGCATTTCGGTGTTCTGGTAGAACCACCGCTGCACCGCGTTGTCCTCCAGCAGGTTCAGCAGGCCCAGGATGCACATGCCCTGATGGTGCGCCATCCATTCCCGCACCACCTCCGGCTTGCCCCGGCGTCCCTTCCGGTTGCGGTAGTCGATGGCTTCGTAGAAGCCCCACGGCCCCGTCCACCCCGCCTGTGCCATGCGCCGCAGGTTAGCGATCGCTTCCGGAGGGTCCACCGTCAGCGCCAGGAACGTCGAGTAAGGCGACACCACAGGTCCTGCCGTCGCGTCCCACTTCAGCGCGATCTGCGGAATGCCGAATGCGTGGTAATGGTAGTGCCCCAGATCGTTTTTGTTGGCCGCGCCCGACTCCGAGATTCCCCACGGAATCCCCTGCTCGCGCGCATACGCCCGCTGGATCTCCACCGCTCCCTGCAGCGAATTGGACAGCAGCGTGTTCGGATAACTGCGCATCCACAATGCCGGCATCAGGTACTCGAACATCGTGCCGGTCCAGCTCAGCAGCACGCTCTGCTTATAGGCGTGAGTATGCACCCGCGACATTTTGAACCAGCCCTGCTGGCTCAGCTCGCCGCGCGCCACCGCAATATACGTCGCAATGCGCGCTTCCGACGCCAGCATGTCGTAGCACGCCCAGTGAATTTTGCCCGTGGAGAACTCATAGCCGATCGAAAGCAGCAATCGGTCCTTATTGACCATGAAGGCGAACTCGGTATTCTCCGCCCACCGCGCCGCCTCGCTGGAAACCGCATGGATGTCGCCGATTAGCTTCTCCAGTTTCTGTCGTGCCGCCGCCACCTCGCCGCGCAGCTTCTCGGTCAGCACCGCCATCTCCGCCGTGGCCGGCATCCTGTGCGGCCGAGACAACCTCGTCTCGAGGGTAAGCGCGCATTCCGGCGCGTCCTCCAGGGTGGGCAGCGCCGCCGGGGCAGAGCATTCCCGCAGCGTCACGGCGCCTTCCGTTTCCTTGTACAGCATCTCGTGCAGCGGGGCGTACGCAGGATCCAGCCAGGGCAGATAATCCCGCACCAGCGAGGCAATCGCCCGAATCCGCGCGCGCGTCTCATTCCCCCACCACAGCCCCTCGTCCATGGAAGGCTCGGTATACGGCGCCAATCCGGCAAACGCCGCCTCCGTCTCCGGAGACAGCGCCCACGCGATCCACTCCCGCGCGTCGCTGCTGGGGGCAGGAGCCTGCAAGTCGCGCAGCGCTTCCGGTATGCCGCGCAGCGAGCGCAGCAATCCCAGATGCACGGCCAGCCCCGCGAACAGCCGCGGTTCCAGCAGCGGGCGCTTCAGCAGCTCCAGCGTTCCGGTGCGCACCGTGTACAGCGACGCCACAAAGTTTCCGCTGTCCACCGATGAAATCGTGATCGGTTTCAGCGGCTCCAGCGTGTCGGTCGTGTACCAGTTGTACAGATGCCCGCGATAGGTCGGCAGTTTCGCCATGGTCGCGTAGCTCTGCTGCATCAGCTCGGCATATTCCGGTGCGGTCAGGAAGCCGAACTCGCACGCCGCCTGCCGCGCGTTGAACAGCAAACCCAGATTGGTCGGCGAAACGCGCGCCGCCTCGAACAGCCCGTCCTCTTCCACATTGTCCGGAATCAGATAGTGGTGCCGCGCTCCCCCGAATTCGTGGAAGAAGCGCCAAACCCGCAGCGCGGCTTCGCGCAGAAACACCTCGTCTTCGCGGCTCAGCTGACGGCGGGGCTCGCGCGGCGGCTTGTTCAGCCACGCGGTCACGTCCCGCTCGAATCCCCACAGAACCAGGATCGGCGCTGCCACGATCAGCGACATGGGATTGGCCGCCGCCACCACGCCGGCCACCGCTACCGCCAGCAGCGGCGTCCACGCCAGATAGCGGTCCACGGTGGAGCTGCGCGCTCCCGATTCCGCCTGTGCCGCCGTCTCCCACTCCAGCAGCCGCCGCCCCGTGACCATGCGGCGCACCATCGCGCGCGCGATGGCGTCAATCGCCATCATGGTCTGGTGGGGCAGAAAAGTCAGCGTCAGCAGCGTGGTGAAGAGCGATTGCTGGAACCCCACCAGCACGTCGCGCGCCACGCCTTCCTGCTCGCTGAACATCGCGCGCCCCAGCCCGAAGAACAGCTGGAGGAAGGTCGGCACAAACATCAGGAACAGCGTGGCCAGCGTCCAGTACAGCGCGCCGCCGGGCAGTCCCAGCCACCCCGCCACCAGCAGAACCATCGTCACCGGTTCCACCAGCGAGCGGCGCAGATTGTCGAGAATTTTCCAGCGCGAGATCGTCGCGATGGGGTTCTTCACGTAGCGCCCGGTCTCGTCCGGCACCCGCGCAAACAGCCATTGCGCGATTTGCCAGTCACCGCGCACCCATCGATGTTTGCGCCGCGTGTACGCGCTGTAGTGCGACGGGTAATCGTCGATTAGTTCCACGTCCGTCGCCAATCCGGCGCGCGCGTACGCGCCCTCGATCAGATCGTGGCTGAGCAGGGAATCGCGCGGGAATCGCCGCTCCAGCACGGTGTGCAGCGCATCGACCTCGTAGATGCCCTTGCCCGTGAAGCTGCCCTCGCCATACAGGTCCTGGTAAACGTCGGAGATCGCCCGCGTGTAGATGTCAAAGCCCGTCTGCCCGGAGTAGATCGACGCCATCCGCGAGCGTGAAGCCGAATGCACGCTGACGCCGACGCGCGGCTGCAGGATTCCATAGCCTTCCCGCACAATCCGCCGCCGCGGATCGATGATCGCCCGGTTCAGCGGATGCGCCATCGCGCCCACCAGCGAGTGCGCGGTCCCCCGCGGTAACTGCGTGTCGGAATCCAGGGTGATGATGTACTGCACCCGCCGCAGCAGGCTGGTGTCGCCCGCCTTCACCGGGAAGGCGTCGAACTCGCCCTTCAGCAGCTTGTTCAGGTCCAGCAGCTTGCCGCGCTTGCGCTCCCATCCCATCCACACGCCCTGGCGCGCGTTGTAGATGCGGTGCCGGTGCAGCAGCAGAAAATGTCCGTACTTCCGCTGCCCGGAATAACGCGCGTTCAGTTCATCGATCAGCCGAACGGCCAGGTCCACCAGCGGATCGCGGTCGTTCTCGCGCGGCCGGCTCACCGAATCCGGCAGATCCGTCAACAAGGCGAAGTGCAGATTCGGATCGGGATTCGCGAGGCAACGCACCTCCAGCTCCTGCACCAGCTCGCGCACTTCCTTCTCGTTCAGCAGCAGCGTGGGAACCGCAACCAGGGTCGTGTACTCCGGCGGAATCCCCTTGCTGAAGTCCAGCTTCGGCAGCGGCATCGGCCGGAACAGCGACGATACGGTGTTGTTCACCAGGTCCACCGCGCCCTGCGTCGCCGGAATCAGCAGCAGCAGAAACGCTGCGGTCAGCCCGCCGATCAGCGGATGATAGGGAACCAGCGGCGCCAGAATCGCAGCCATCAGCACGATAGTCAGCACTTCGATCGATCCAACAAACAAATCGTCCGCATGCCGGCGCACTGTGGCTCTCGTGCGATCGATCAGGCTCGGATGGTAGCCGATCCGTTGCTTCAGCTCCTCGAAGCCGCGGTCGATGAGGTAATACCCCACATGCGCGCGCCGCAGATGCACGCGCGGGTCGGCCACCGGTTGCAGCTGCGCCTCGCGGGCCAGCTTGATGGCTTCCCGGGCTACCTCCGTCTCCGAGCAAACGGTGTACCGCGCGATCCGCGCTACCTGTTTGCGGTAGACTTCGCGGCTGTCGAAATCCATCGCCGCGTAGGCCTCGGCCGGATCCTCGCGCAGAATGGCGTCGAAGACCACCAGCGGCTCCATCACGAAGTACCAGTCGACGTAGGCAATCTCGCGCAACGCCAGCAGGTGGGTAGTGATCCGCGCGCCGAACGCCGCGTCGCCTGGCGCGCCATCGAAGACCGGCGCTCCGGCGCTCCAGCGAAGCGCTTCCAGCCGTTCCTCAGCATCCTGAAGAACCTCTTCCAGCAGCGTGAAGCGCAGCATCACCGGCAGCACCCACAGCTCCGCCAGCAGCAGCGGTTCCGAGCGCTGCAGCTCCGCCAGATAGATGCGCAGCGCATCCGCGTTCCACACCCCATTGCTGGCTGTCAGATAGCCACAGGCCACCGCGACGGTGCGCGGCTCCACCTCATGTACGGCCGCCGCAAAGGGGAGCCGGCGTATCTTCCTGCGCACCGATTGCAACTCCGCCAGCGCGGAGCGCAGCAACCGCGGGTTTTCGCGGATCTCCAGCAGCGGTTCGGGGCCCGGCCATCCTTCCGTCGGCAGTTGCTCCAGCGCGGCAAACAACGCTTCCATTTTTTGGCGAGCGTTCTCCGCGCGCGCCAGGAAGCCGCGCATCCCGTCGGCCTTGCGCACCGTGCTCCAGCGATGCGTATCCTCGCGAGCCGCTGCGCGCAGCCGTTCCGCGGAAAGCCCCGCTTCCCGCATCCGTTGCTCGTCGATCATCGCCACCTGTTCCGCCATTGCCCGTTACCTGTAGCTCGCTGCCTGCATCTCGAACATCTCCGCATAGCGGCCGCCCAAAGCCATCAGTTGCTGGTGCGTGCCTTCCTCCGCCAGCTGCCCGTCCGCCAGCACTACGATGCGATCGGCCATCCGCACCGTGGAGAATCGATGCGAGATCAACAGCGCCATGCGTCCCGGTCGTCAGCTCAGCGAAGCGCTCGAAGACCTCGAGCTCGCTGCGGGCATCCAGCGCCGCCGTCGGCTCGTCCAGAACCAGCAGTTGCGCATCGCGCAAATACGCCCGCGCCAGCGCGATCCTCTGCCACTCGCCGCCGGAGAGATCCACGCCGCTGACAAAGCGCCGGCCCAGCATCTGGTCGTAGCCGCCGCTCAGCCTGGCGATCAACCTCTGCCGCCAGGCTCTTGTGCGCCGCCGTCTGAATCTCTGCCTCGCTGTGCGGCACGTCCACTCGGCCCACCCCGATGTTTTCGCGCACCGTCATCTCGTAGCGCATGAAGTCCTGGAAGATCACGCCGATCTCGCGATGCAGGTCCTCGATCGAGTACTCGCGCAGGTCCACGCCGTCCAGCAGGATCTGGCCCTCCGTCGGGTCGTAGAGCCGGGTGATGAGCTTCACGATCGTGGTCTTGCCCTGCCCGTTCTCGCCGATCAACGCGACCCGCTCGCCCAGGTTCGATCGTGAAGTTGAAGTTCTTCAGCACCATCCTCTCGGTGCCGGGATAGGCAAAGGAGACGTTGCGGAACTCGAAGCCGCGCTGGATCGGACGCGGCGCGGCCAGGGCATTCGGCTTGGCCAGCACCGTGGGCTGGATGGCGAAGAACTCCATCAGATCGGTGAGGAACAGCGCCTGATCCGCAATGCCGGAAGCCGTCGAGAAGGCCTGCTGGAAGTTCGAGCTTGCCTGCTGAATGGCCGAGGTGACCAGCGCGAACGCAGCCACGTTCGGGAACCGGCCCGTCACAGCCTCCCAGATGGCGAATACATACGCGCCGTAATAGCCGAGCGTGCTGATCAGCGAGAGCAGCCCGCCCCAAACCAGCTTCTTGTTCGCGAGTGCGACGTTTTCCTCGTAGATACCCTGCGACAGGCGGCGGAAGCGCTCCGTCAGATATCCGCTCAGATCGAAGAGCTTCAGTTCCTTCGCCGATTCCTTGCTGCCGCCCACCTGGCGCAGGTAGTCCATGATCCGCTTGCGCGGGGTCTGGTTAAAGTTCTTCTGGTATCCCAGGAAGGCGAAATGCGTCTCGCCCACGAACGACGGCAGCACGCCGATAAACAGCAGCAGGATCATCACCGGCGAACGATAGATGAGCACCACGCTCCAGATCAGGGTCAGGATGCTCTGCTGGAACAGGCGGCCCATCATTTGAATCATGGCCAGCCGGTCCGTCGCCTGCACCCGCGCGCGCTCCAGCCGGTCGTAATAATTCGGGTCTTCGTAGGTCGTCAGATCCAGCTGCGCGGCCTTCTCCATCACGCGAACGCTGACGTGATTCGTGTAGCGATCCGCGAGCAGCTGGTCGGTGTAATCGATGGACCGATTGAGAATGCCGTTCAACAGGGCAAGGCCGACTTCAGCGGCCACCCACCACCAGAAGTGAGGCAGCGGCTTGCCGTGGAGGATCGCGGCTGCGACGCCGCCAATGATTTCCGCGGCAACGAAGATGACCGCGAGATTGCCGATCAGCGGCTGCAGAATCCGCAGGACCAGTCCCCAGGCCACGACCCCGTGGCCTGCCGCCCACACCATCTTCAACACCGGCGGCGTGTTGCGCAGGGCGCGAACCCGATCTCCCCACGCGTGTTGGGATCCCGTTTTTCCGTTGCCGGTCATGGATGAGAAACGGAGTGTTGGCCGGCCGCGCCGGCAAGAGGGGCGAGGCAGAACACGCCGAGGTAGTCCGTTGGATGCTGTGTCGCAAAGCGTAAGTTGTTCTGCCGGAACGGGCAGGGAAGCCCGATTGGCAAATTTGCGGGCGGCCCGCTCTGGACAAGCGAGGCGGATTGCATTTGAATGAGGGAGGCGGTTGGGTAAAGGTTTACCCAGCGGCCACTTGCACCGTCCCTGCGCTCTCTTCTTTATGACTCTTGTTGCCGGCGTCGACTTCGGAACTCTCAGCGTCCGCGTTACTCTGCTCGACAGCGAACGCGGCTGCCTCGGTACTGCTTCCTCGGAATACCCCCTCCATCGCCGTCGCGATGACCCCGATTTCGCCACTCAGGCCCACGCCGACCAGATGCGGGCTCTGGCCGAGGCGACGCGCGCCGTGCTTCGTTCCACCAACATGGACGGCGCCCAGGTCTCTGCCCTCGCGCTCGATACCACCGGCTCGAGCGTGGTTCCCGTCGACAGCCGCATGCAGCCGCTCGACGATTACTACCTCTGGTGCGATCATCGCGCCCATGCGGAAGCCCGCGAGATCACCGAGCTGGCGCATCGCGAGGGCCTCGAAGCCATCCAGTGGTGCGGCGGCGTCTACTCCCACGAGTGGGGCTTCGCCAAGCTCCTCCACTGGCTCCGGCACAATCCGGAAAAGCGCGCCCTCTTCGCCAGCGCTTTCGAGCACTGCGACATGGTCGCCGCCACGCTCGCCGGCATTACCGATCCGCGCCAGGCGAAACGCAGCGTCTGCGCCATGGGCCACAAGTGGATGTGGAACCCGAAGTGGGGAGGACTCCCGCCCGAATCGTTCCTGGTGAAAGTGGATCCGCTCCTCGCCGGGGTGCGCGACCGGCTCCAGGGCGAATACCTGACCTCCGATCACATCGCCGGACATCTCTCCGAAGGATGGGCGTCCGAACTTGGCCTGCGGCCCGGCATCCCGATCCCGGTCGGAGCCTTCGACGCCCACTGGGACGCCCTCGGCTCCGGAATCCGCGAGGGCGACGTGGTCAACGTGGTCGGCACGTCCACCTGCATCATTGCCATGTCCAGCCGCACGCAGCTCGTCCCGGGCGTTTGCGGGGTGGTGCCGGGAAGCGTGCATCCGCGCTTCACCGGCATTGAGGCTGGCCTGTCCGCTACCGGTGACATCTTCGAAGCCATCGCGCGTCGCGCCGGAACCACGGTCGCGGCGCTCTCTCAGGGCCTGGAACAGTACCGCGCTGGACAAACCGGCCTGCTGCGCCTCACATGGGATAACGGCGATCGCACCGTGCTGGTGAATCCCGAGCTGGGCGGCGTCACGCTCGGATGGAACCTGATCCACACCGCCCAGGATGAGCTCTTCGCTGCGATCGAAGGCACGGCCTTCCATACTCGCATCATCCTGGAGCGCATGGCCGAGCACGGCGTGCCGGTGGAACGGGTGATCAACGCCGGCGGCGTGCCGCAACGCAGTGCCGTGCTCAACCAGGTCTATGCGAACGTCCTGAACAAGCCGGTGCTCGTTCCCGACGGTGTCCCCACCAGCCTGGGGTCGGGCATCATGGCCATGCTCGCGGCCGGAGCCTTCCCCTCCGTCGAAGCCGCCCAGGCCGCGCTCTGCCTGCCGAACCGCACCGTCCAGCCTGATCCGGCTGCGGCCGCCGTCTACGATCGCCTTTTCCCGCTGTGGCGGAAGATGTATTTCAGTCTCGGCACCGCGAATGCCCCGGCAGAGGCCCTGGGCGCCGTTCTGCCGGAGTTGCGCAAAATCGCCCGGGCCTAGGGCTCCCGCCGGACCACAAGAACCCAGCAAGCGGCCTTCGTACCGTTCCGATGCTCATCTTTTTGCGACAATTTCGCGGGTTGATCCGTCCCTTATCCATTCATCCGTGGCAGACCCGGCCGCGGTACATCCGAATACTGTCCGTCCGCGGAAAGGCCCAGTGGCGATGATAAACTTCACATTTGACGCAGCTTTTCGTCGTCAGCCAGCCCGGCGTACCGATCCGCGGCGCGCCTGCGGGACGGCCACTCTGACCATTGAATGACAAGACCCTCATGACACCAGAACCGTCCTTATCTGCCTCTCCTGCTCCCCCGGATCACCAACTGCCGTCCTCCGTGGCCGACCCTCCGCGCAAGAGGCGCCATCGCTGGATTTGGCTGGTCATCCTCATTCTGTTTGGCCTGCTCTTCTACTGGATCTTCAGCTACCGCAGCACGCAATCGGCAGCTGCGGCGGGCGGGCGCCATGGGGCCACGGGCCCGGTCCCCGTCATTCCCGCCACCGCTGCGCGCGGCAGCCTCGGAGTCTATCTGCCGGCCATTGGCACCGTGACCCCGATGTACACGGATTCCATCAATGCGCAGGTGACCGGAGTCGTTCAGGCCGTGCACTACCGCGAAGGCCAGAACGTGCGCAAAGGCGACCCGCTCATCGACATCGATCCGGCTCCCTACGCCGCGCAGCTGATGCAGGCTGAAGGCACGCTGCAGCGCGATCAGGCTCTGCTGGCCGAGGCCAACATGGACCTCACCCGGTACCAGCTGGCCTGGTCGAAGAATGCCATTCCGCGCCAAACGCTGGAAGATCAGGAGAAGCTGGTTCTCCAGGACCAGGGCACCGTGCAGAACGACGAAGGCCTGGTGCAGTATGACAAGGTCGAAGTCGGCTTCTGCCACATCACCGCGCCCATCAGCGGCCGTGTCGGGCTGCGCCTCGTGGACCCGGGCAACCTGGTCACCGCGAATTCCACCACCACCCTGGTGGTGGTCACCCAGATGCAGCCCATCACCGTCATCTTCACCGTGTCCGAAAGCGATCTGCCCCCGGTGTTGCAGCAAATGCACCAGGGCAAACAGTTGCAGGTGCAGGCCTGGGACGGCAACAACGCGCACCAATTAGGCGTCGGCAAACTCATCAGCACCAGCAACCTGATCAACACCACGACCGGCACGCTGCAGATGCGCGCCGAGTTTGCTAACACCAACGGGATGCTGTTTCCCAATCAGTTTGTGAACACCAAGTTGCTGGTGACGACGCTCCAGAACCAGACGCTCGTGCCTTCATCGGCCATTCAGCACAATGGCGACACCGCGTTCGTTTTCGTGGTCAAGCCCGGTCCCGGTAAGCAGGAAGGTCCCCCTGCGGCAGGCGCCACCGCGCCCGCCACGAACCCACCACCGAGCAACTCGAAGGCTCCGCAATACCACGTCGTCATGACCACCGTGAAACCTGGGAATACCGACAATGGCATGACCGCCGTGCAGGGCATCCAGCCCGGCGATATCGTCGCGAACAGCGGCTTTGAGAAGCTGGTCGATGGTTCCACCGTCACGCTCTCCAATGCCCGGCTGAACATTCAGCAGACCAGCATCACTGGAGAGAGCGAAGCCCCGTGAGCCCGTCCCGCCCATTTATCCTGCGGCCGGTCGCCACCTCGCTGCTCATGGCGGCCATCCTGCTGGCGGGCATCGTTGCCTACACGCAGTTGCCGATCTCCGCGCTGCCTGAGGTGGATTACCCCACCATCCAGGTGCTCACTTTTTATCCGGGCGCCAACCCGAACGTCACCGCAACCACCATCACCGGGCCGCTGGAGCGCCAGTTCGGCGAGATGCCGGGCCTCAGCCAGATGACCTCCACCAGCGCCAGCGGCGTCTCGATCATCGTTCTTCAGTTTGATCTCGCCCTTTCCATCGACGTCGCGGAGCAGGAAGTCCAGTCCGCGATCAACAACGCGCAATCCTTCCTGCCTTCCAGCCTGCCCGCCCCGCCCGTTTACAGCAAAACCAATCCAGCCGACGCACCGATCCTCACGCTCGCGATTACCTCGAAGACCATGCCGCTGTCCCAGGTGGAAGACCTGGTCGACACCCGCCTCGCCCCCAAGCTCTCCCAGATCGCCGGCGTCGGCCTGGTCAGTCTCAGCGGCGGGCAAAAGCCTGCGGTGCGCATCCAGGCCAATCCGGCGCAGCTGGCCTCCTACGGCCTCACCATGGAAAACCTGCGCAGCGCGCTGGTGCAGGCCAGCGCCAACGCCGCGGAAGGGAATTTCGACGGCCCCCGCCAGGATTACCAGATCGACTCCAACGACCAAATCACCAGCGCCGACCAGTACAAAGACGTCGTCGTGGCCTACCAAAACGGTGCGCCCATTTTTGTGAAGAATGTCGCCAACGTCGTGAACGGCGTGGAAAACGGCAATGAGGCGGCGTGGATGGGGCAGGCGCCGGCCGGCAAGAATCCAGCCATCATCACGCCGGCCATCATCCTGAACATCCAGCGTCAGCCCGGCGCCAACACCATCAAGGTCGTCCAGAGTATCCGCAAGGTCCTGCCCACTCTGGAATCGGATTTGCCCGCGTCGGTCCAGATCCACACCATGACCGACATGACCGTCTCCATCCAGGCGTCGGTCCACGATGTGGAATTCGAGTTGCTGCTCACCATCGGCCTGGTGGTGCTCGTCATCTTTCTTTTTCTGCGCAGCCTCTACGCGACTATCATTCCCAGCGTCGCCGTGCCGCTCTCCATCGTCGGCACCTTCGCGGTGATGTATCTGCTCGGCTACAGTCTCGATAACCTTTCGCTGATGGCGCTCACCATCTCCACGGGTTTTGTGGTGGACGATGCCATCGTGATGATCGAGAACATCTCGCGCTATCTGGAAGAGGGCATGCCGCCCATGGAGGCCGCGCTCACCGGCGCCAGCCAAATCGGCTTCACCATCATCTCCCTCACCGTCTCCCTCATTGCGGTGCTCATCCCGCTGCTCTTCATGGGCGACGTGGTCGGCCGGCTCTTCCGCGAGTTCGCCGTTACCCTCGCCGTCACCATCATTATCTCTGCGGTCGTCTCGCTGACGCTGACCCCGATGATGTGCTCGCGCATCCTGCGCCACAATCCGGAGTCGCAGCAGACCCGGCTCTACCGGTGGTCGGAACATGTCTTCAACCGGATGATCGCCTTCTACGGCCGAACCCTCCGCGTCGTCCTGCGCTTCCAGACGCTCACCCTCCTCGTTGCCGCTGCCACGCTCGTCCTCACCATCTGGCTCTACATCGTCATCCCCAAGGGCTTTTTCCCGGTGCAGGACACCGGCGTGATCCAGGGTATTTCCCAGGCGCCTCAAACCGTTTCGTTCGCGGCGATGCAGGAGAAGCAAAAGGCTCTGGAGAATCTCATTCTCCAGGATCCGGCGGTCGAGAGCATCTCGTCCTTCATCGGCGTCGACGGCATCAACACCACGCTCAACAGCGGGCGCATCGCCATTAACCTGAAGCCGCTGCAGGATCGTGTGCCGAGTTATATCAGCGCTTCCGACGTGATTCGCCGCCTGCAGAACAATCTGCAGCAGGTGCAGGGGATACACGTCTACATGCAGCCGGTGCAGGACATCACCGTCGATGACCGCGTCAGCCGCACCCAGTACCAGTACACGCTGGAGGATCCCGACACCGACGAGCTGAATGAGTGGACCGGCAAGTTCGTGGCGCAGTTGCAGAAGCTGCCGGAGCTGGAAGACGTTGCCACTGACCAGCAGACCGACGGCCGCGCGGTCTCCCTCATGATCGACCGCGTCACGGCGTCGCGGCTCGGCATCGCGCCCACCACGATCGATAACACGCTCTACGACGCGTATGGCCAGCGGCAGATCAACACGCTGTACACCCAGTTGAACCAGTACCACGTGGTGTTGGAAGCCGCGCCGCAGTGGCAGAAGAACCCCGCGAATCTCCAGGACCTGTATCTGCAGAATGGGGCATCGAACGGCGCCAGCGGGGCTGGGGCAACCACCACCTATTCGGCATCGGCGTCGCCTGCGGCCGGTTCCAATGCGCTCACCACGAGCGTGCTCTACACGCCGTCTTCCGCCGTCATGGCATCTCCCAGCACCGCGTTGCCGCCCACCAGCAGTCTGCAGGGCGCGTCGTCGCTGGCCTCGGGAAATTCCGCGGGCACAACGCCCAACACCAACACCTCGTCCTCTGGCGGAACTGAGGTTCCTCTCAGCGCGTTTACCACCGAGAGCACCACCACCGAGCCGCTCTCCATCAATCACCAGAATCAGTTTCCGTCGGTCACCGTCTCCTTCAACCTGGCGTCCGGAGCTTCACTGGGCGGAGCCATCTCCGACATCAATAAGGTGGCCGACAACCTGCATTTCCCGGCAAGCGTTCAGGCTTCCTTCCAGGGAACCGCGGCGTCCTTTGAGAATTCGCTGTCCAACGAGGCGCTGCTCATCCTGGCCGCTCTCGTGGTCGTCTACATCGTTCTCGGCGTTCTCTACGAAAGCTTCATTCACCCCATCACCATTCTCTCCACGCTGCCCTCGGCCGGTGTCGGCGCGCTGCTCGCGCTCATGCTCTTTCATGAGTCGCTCAGCGTCGTCGCCATCATCGGCATCATCCTGCTCATTGGCATTGTGAAGAAGAACGGCATCATGATCGTGGACTTCGCTCTGGAAGCCGAGCGCGAGCACGGCAAAAACTCCACCGAGGCGATTTTCGAAGCCAGCATGCTCCGCTTCCGCCCCATCATGATGACGACCATGGCTGCGCTGCTGGGTGGATTGCCCCTGGCCCTGGGCCGCGGCCTCGGCTCGGAACTGCGCCGCCCGCTCGGCATCGCCATGGTCGGCGGCCTCCTCCTCAGCCAGGTCCTCACCCTGTACACCACGCCGGTCATCTACGTCTTCTTTGACAAGTTGGGCATGCGCATCCTCGGTCGCCGTCCCTCCCTCGCTGCCGGCAACTCCATGCCCAGCGCCGAGGAGGTACAGCCGTGAGTCTCTCCTGGACGTTCATCCGCCGTCCCGTGGCCACCACGCTGCTGACCATCGCCGTCGCCATTGCCGGCGCCATCGCATTCATGGTGCTGCCGGTGGCCCCGCTGCCGCAGGTCGATTTCCCCACCATCAACGTCAACACCGGCCTGCCGGGCGCCAGCGCGCAAATCATGGCGTCCTCCGTGGCCACTCCTTTGGAGCGTCAGTTCGGCCACATTGCCGGGCTCACGGAGATGACTTCGTCCAGTTCGCTGGGCAGCACGCGCATTACCCTGCAATTCGATCTCAGCCGCGATATCAACGGCGCCGCCCGCGACGTCCAGGCCGCCATCAACGCCGCCCGCACGTACCTGCCGGCGAACCTTCCCTCCAATCCCCACTACTATGAGTCGAATCCCGCCGATGCGCCCATTCTGATCATCGGGCTCACTTCGAAAAAGTACGACGTCACGAAAGTCTATGACCTCGCCTCCACGCTGCTCGTGCAGCGCCTCTCGCAAATTGAGGGCATTGGCCAGATTTTCGTCGGCGGAGCCGCCACCCCCGCCGTCCGTGTTGAAGTCGATCCCGACAAGCTGGAGAGCGAGGGCCTGACTCTCTCCAGCGTCCGTTCCATCCTCAGCTTGCAGAACTCCGATATGCCGCTGGGGCAGCTTTCCAACGGGGCGGTCACCGCGGACATTGTGGACAACGACCAGATCTCGGAAGCGGCTCAGTACCAGCCGCTCGTCATCGGCTATCACAATGGCCAGGCCGTACATCTCTCCGACGTCGCCGGGGTTTACGATTCCTCGCAGAATATCCGCACCGCCGGCTACATGGATGGCCGGAAGGCTGTCTTCCTCATCATCTTCCGCCAGCCCGGCGCCAACATCATCGATACCGTCGATCGCGTGCGCCAGCAGTTGCCCACGCTGGAAGCGGTAATGCCGCAGGGCATCAACACCACCATCGTCCTGGATCGCACCACCACCATTCGCGCCTCGGTGCGCGACGTCGAGCTCACCCTCGCCGGATCGGTGATTCTCGTCGTGCTGGTGGTCTTCTTTTTCCTGCGCAGTCCCCGCGCCACGCTCATTCCCATCGTCGCGGTGCCCGTTTCCCTCATCGGCACGTTCGCGGTGATGTACCTCTTCGGCTACAGCATCGACAATCTGTCGCTGATGGCTCTCACCATCTCTACGGGGTTCGTCGTCGACGACGCCATCGTGGTCATGGAAAACATCACGCGCCACCTCGAAAGCGGCATGCCGCCGTTCAATGCCGCGTTGGTGGGCGCCCGCGAAATTGGCTTCACCGTCTTCTCCATCAGCATGTCGCTGATTGCCGTGTTCATCCCCATTCTCATGATGGGCGGAATCATCGGACGGCTCTTCCGCGAGTTCGCGGTCACTCTTTCCACCGCGATCCTCGTCTCCATGGTGGTTTCGCTCACCACCACGCCCACCATGTGCGCCCACCTGCTCAAAGGGCCGGAACACAAGGAGGGCCACCACAACGTCTTCTATCGCGCCAGCGAGAAGTTCTTCTCCGGCCTGCTTGCCATCTACCGCAGCTCGCTCGCCTGGGCGCTCGACAATCCTGCCCTGATCCTCATCGTTCTCGTCCTCACCATCGTGATGAACGTCTTCGCCGTCTTTCGCATCCCGGGAGGCTTCTTTCCGCAGCAGGACACCGGCGCTTTGGTCGGCGGCGTACAAGGCCCCCAGGACGCGTCCTTCCCGTTCATGAAGTATTCCGTGCAGCAGATTGTGAAGATCATTCAGGCGAATCCCAACATCGCGCACGTGAACGCCTACAGCGGAGGCGGCGGCTCCAGCAACGGTGGCTTCGTCTATATAGCGCTGAAGCCGCTGGGCCACGGCAAAGATGAGCGCACTGCCAGCGCCATGGACGTCGTCAACCAGTTGCGCCCGAAGCTCGACCGGCTGGCCGGCGCCTCGGTCTTCCTCCAGCCTGTGCAGGATCTCCGCATCGGCGGACGCTCCAGCAATGCGCTCTACCAATACACGATTTCGGCCGACACCATCCAGGATCTTACGTATTGGGGCCAGACCCTGCTGACGCAGATGAAAAAGCTGCCTGGCCTCCAGGACGTGAACACCGACCAGCAGAACGGCGGCCTGGAAGAAATGCTGGATTATAACCGCGTCACCGCAGCCCGCCTCGGTCAGACCCCGCAGACTCTCGACAGCGCGCTCTACAGCGCCTTCGGCCAGTCGAATGCTTCTGTGATCTATACGCCCCTCAATCAGTACTACGTGGTCCTGGAAGTCGCTCCGCAGTACTGGCAATCCCCGGAAGGCCTGAACGATATCTGGCTCAACTCCGGCGGCTCGTCCGGCGGTGCGGCCATCAACTCCATGACGCCGATCTCGACCATGTTGACAGCGCACGCGGACACCACCCCGCTGCAGGTGAACCACACCAGCCTGTTTCCGTCAGTCACCGTCTCCTTCAACATGGCCAAAGGCATGGCGCTCAGTGACGCTGTCCGTGAGATCACCCAGATGGAAGCCAGCCTCGGCATGCCGTCCAGCGTGCGTGGGTCCTTCTCTGGAACCGCGCAGGCCTACCAACAGTCCCTCGCAAGCGAAAAGTATCTGGTGATCACTGCTATCCTGGCCGTCTACATCGTGCTCGGCATTCTGTATGAGAGCCTGGTGCATCCCATCACGATCCTCTCGACTCTCCCTTCTGCCTCCATCGGCGCCATGATCGCGCTCATGATCTTTCACATCGATCTCAACGTCATTTCCATCATCGGCATCATTCTGCTCATTGGCATTGTGAAGAAGAACGCCATCATGATGATCGACTTCGCCCTGATGGTGGAGCGCGAAGAGCAGAAGAGTTCCTACGATGCGATCTTTGAGGCCTGCATGCTCCGCTTCCGCCCCATCATGATGACCACCATGGCCGCCATCTGCGGCGCGCTGCCCCTCGCCTTCGGCAGCGGCATGGGTTCTGAGCTGCGCCGTCCCCTCGGCATTACCATCGTCGGCGGCCTGCTGATGAGTCAGTTGATCACTCTCTACACCACCCCGGTCGTTTATCTCACCCTCGACCGCATCCGCCTCTGGGTGATGGGCCAGTCCCACGACACCTTCCGCCCCGATATTCAGGGAGCTGCATCATGAAACGCACCCTTCCCTCTGCTTGTTGCGCTCTGAGCTCTGTGCTCTGTGCCTTGTCCTTATCCGGCTGCATGGTCGGCCCGAAATACCATGCCCCCGCGCCGCCTCAGATCGCCGCGAAAAATTACAAGGAATCCACCGTCAATTTTCAGAACCAGCCGGGCTGGAAGGTCGCCGATCCCAACGCCCCCATGCTCCAGGGCAACTGGTGGGAAGCTTTCCACGAGCCCGAACTGAACGATCTCGAAGGTCAGCTCAACATCAACAACCAGACCATCAAGCAATACTTCGCGCAGTACATGGAAGCTCGGGCGCTGGTCGCTGAAGCACGCGCCCAGTTGTGGCCCACTCTGACCTTCTCGCCGTCCTGGAGCCGAGAGCGCACCTCCAGCAACCTGGGAAAATCCTCCACCTATGCCCATACCGGCTCGACCAGCTCGGTTTGGCAGGCGCCGCTCGATGCTTCCTGGACTCCCGATCTGTGGGGCAAGATTCGCCGCGAGATTCAGTCCGCCCAATATGCCGCGCAGGTGAGCGCCGCGGATCTGGCCGCGGAAAAGCTCACCGAACAGGCCTCGCTCGCCGAATACTACTTTGAGATTCGCGGCCAGGATGAGCTCCAGGTCATCCTCGACAAGACGGTCCAGGCAGACCAGGCCGCCCTCGATGCCGCCCAGGGCGCTTACCAGACGGGGACTGGCGACTACATCTCCGTCGTCGAGGCTCGCGCCACGCTGGAAGCCGCAAAATCCGCCGCCACCGCCGTCGGCCTGGCTCGCGCTCAGTACGAGCACGCCATCGCCGTGCTTCTCGGCAAGGTGGCCTCGGACTTCTCCATTCCTGTGCGCCCGATGACCTACACGCCGCCTTCCATTCCGACGGGCGTCCCCTCGGAACTTCTTGAGCGCCGCCCGGACATCGCCGCGGCGGAGCGTACCCTCGCCGAAGCTAACGCCACCATTGGCATCGGCTATGGCGCATTCTTCCCTCAGATCACCCTGTCGGCGTCCGGCGGCACGCAGACCTCCAACATCGCGCAGATCGCCGACTGGCCCAGCCGCTTCTGGTCGCTCGGCGCTTCTGCTTCCCAGGTCATCTTCGACGCTGGCCTGTACCGCGCCGCCCTGCATCAGTACCAGGCCATTTACAACGCCGACCTCGCCTCCTACCGCCAAACCACCCTGACCGCCTTCCAGCAGGTCGAGGATGCTCTGGCCGCGTCGCGCATCGATTCTCAGCAGATCCTGCACGAGCAGGAAGCCGTCAAGTCCGCGCAGGAATTCCTCTCGCTGGAAACGCAGCGCTACCAGACCGGTGTCGATCCTTATGTGGACGTAGTCACCGCGCAAACCACGGTGCTCGCCGACCAGGAGACTCTCAATTCGCTGCAGGTTTCCAACATGATCGCCTCCGTCCAGCTCGTCCAGTCGCTCGGCGGCGGCTGGAACCTTACCCAACTGCCCACGCCGGCGCAGGCCGGCTCGCAGCCTCCGTCCAGCGCGTACGCGATCCAGAAATAGGAAGCAGCATTCCTCAGGGCGTCGGGGCGGTCGCAGCGATGCGCCGGAAATACTGCTGCGCCTGCTCCACATCTTGCCGGATCTGTTCCTTCAGCGCCTCCGCGGTAGGGAAGCGGCGCTCCTCCCGCAGGCGCTCGAGGAAACAAAGCTCCAGCGGCGTGCTTTCTGTCAGATCCACAGGCGGCGGACCCTCCAGCAAATGCGACTCGATCGCAAAGCCTGCATCCGCAAAGGTGGGCCGCACGCCGACGTTGCTCACCGCGTTCAGCAGCGAAGCAGCCTCTCCGTCGCCAATCCGCAGCTGCGTCACGTAGACGCCGTTGGGCGGCAGCAGCTCAGGGTACGGCGCCAGATTAATCGTAGGCGCGGCCAGTTTGATCCCGACCCCGCGTCCCGGCGCTGGCGTCGAGAGAATCGAAAATGCCCGCCCCAGCATGGCGGCAGCCATGTCCATTTCTCCGGCGGCAATCCGCCGCCGCACCTCGCTGCTGGAGACGGCCACGCCGCCCACGCGCAGCGCGCCGTGCGATACCACGCCGAATCCTAACTCCGCCCCCAGCTTCTTCAAATCTTCGATGTTGGCCGCCGCATCGTGTCCAAAGCGGAACGTATCGCCTTCGTGCACTTCCGCCGCGTGCAGCGCGCCGCACAATACGTCCACGGCAAACTCTCTGGCAGAGAGCCTGGAAAAATCCCGCGTGAACGGGATGACCAGCGTAGCATCCAGTCCCGTCTGTTCCAGCAGGCGCAGACGCTGCGGCATGCGCGTAATCAGCTTCGGCGCGTGTTCCGGATGCAGCACCGCGACGGGATGCGGATCGAACGTCACCGCAATGGCGCGGGCATCCAGAGTCCGGGCGCGTTCCATCACGCGCGCAAGAATCTCCTGGTGTCCCCGATGCACGCCGTCGAAATTGCCGATCGCAGCGGCCGTGCGCGGCCAGTCCGCCGGCAGTTCCGAAATGGAGCGAAAAATCTGCATCGTCTAGAGCTCGAAAGGAATCCGCAAGCCGTCGTACGACAGCCGCACGTGCTCGGGGAACGTCGCCTCCGTGGCCTCGTGATCCACCTCATGCGACATGTGGGTGAACCATGCTCGCTTTGGCTGAACTCGCTCCACCCACGCCAGCGCCTCCTCCAGATTGGCATGCGTGGGGTGCGGCTGCGGGCGCAGCGCATCCAGAATCAGCACGTCCAGGTCCTCCAGCAGCGGAAGGCTCGTCTCCGGAATGCTGCTCATGTCCGTCAGATACGCCGCCTTGCCGAATCGGAACCCGGCGATCGGCATCTGGCCGTGCAGCACCGGCACTCGCTGAAAAATAGCGCTGCCAACCTCGGCCGACTGCGTGCCCTCCAGTGTGCGCAATTCCACCCGCGCGCGCAGCGTATACGTCGAGCCCGCGGCAAAGGTGTAGTCGAAGATGCGCCGCAGAATCCCGGCCGTCCGATCGTCTGCGTAAAGAGGAAGCGATCCTGGCTTGTGATGAAAGCTCAGCGGCCGCAGATCATCCATGCCGAGGATGTGATCCGCGTGCGCATGGGTGTACAGCACCGCATCGACGTGACGAATCTTCTCGCGCAGCGCCTGCTCGCGGAAATCCGGCCCGGTATCGATGAGCACGGTGTACGGGCGGTCCTCCTCCTGCCACTCGATCGCGATGGAGGGCCTGGTGCGGCGGTTGCGCGGATCCGTGGAAGTGCACACGGCGCAGGTACATCCCAGCGTGGGCACGCCCATCGAGGTTCCGCTGCCGAGGACGACGATTTCCGCGTTCATGCGCCCGGCGGGCTTACTTCTTTCCGTCGGCAGGACGCTGCGCCGACTGCGCAATTGCGTTCGTGATCTCCAGGAACATCATCCGCAGCTCGAAGAGCACGTTCTGCAGCGTGGCCTCTTCCCGCTGCGTCAAATTGCCCTTCGTCTTCTCCTGCAGCAGCGCCAGCATGTCGATGCTCTGCCGCGCGCCCAGAATGTCGATGCGCGCTTTCTGTCCTGGCTCCGTGCCGGCGCCCATGGCCATCATCGCCGAGACGTAGAACGACTGGATGATGTGTTCGAACGTGATCGCGCCTGTCTCGCCCATCCCCGGGTTCGCCTGGCGCAGCATGTCATCGATTTGCCGCGACGACTCCTGATACGCCGCGTGCTGCTCCGCTGTCTCCTTCGCCGTGAACTGCTGCAGTTCCGGCTCTGCCTCCGGCGCCTGCTCCGCGGCGGCCTCGCGCTCCGGCGGCGGCGGCATGGTCACCACCTTCTCCGTGGCTGCCGGTTTTTCCGGCTCGCGTTCTTCCGGTGCAGCGGGCGCATCGTCGCGCAGTTCGCCTTCCATGGTGAACTTGCGCCGATCGGTCACGGTAAATGCGGGTTGCTTCTCGTCCATAATGGGGGATTCTCCAGAGAGAGCCTAGACTTGCGGAGGCAGCGGCACTGCTGTGGCTGTTCCTCCGTCGTACTCAAGGGCCGGGTTTTGTTCCAGCGCTTCCGTGCGCGCCACACCCAGCGCCAAATTCTTTGTCGAGCTCCGGCAGCCGGATCGCCGCCGTGCTGCTCAACTCGCCAACCGCCGTGCCGCCGGTCCGCAGCTCCAGCTTTTCGCCGGGTGCCAGTCTCGGCGCCTCGCCGCTTAGCTCGAACTGCCGCAGGCTGCGATGCACGGTGGCCCGCGCGCGAATCCGCTCCACAATCTCCTGCCCGAGGTAGCACCCTTTGGCGAAGTTGAGAGCCCGCCGCAGGTTCGTCTCCTGAGGCAGATGCTTGTCGCTGAAATCCACGTCGTACAGCGGCACGCCTTCCAGCACGCGCAATGCTTCCACCGGCTCCAGCCCGCAGGCGGTAGCTCCGGCAGCCGTCACAGCGTTCCAGACGTCCACCGCCCGGTCCGCAGCCACATGCATCTCGAAGCGAGGCACGGCAGGGCTGTAGCCGTGCGCGACCATGACGTCGATGCCGCCGAGCTTCCCACTGGCAAAACTCCCGGCGTCAGGAACAGGCGCGCCCAGGCTGGTCAGGATCTCCTGCGCCCGCGGACCAGCAACCCCAATCGATGTAATGGATGTGTCGGTTTCTTCAAGCTTCACATCATCCATGATGATGTAGCGCCGCAGATGCGCGAGAAGCCGTTCCGCCTGCGTGCGGTCCGTCTCCAGAAACAGGACCTCTTCGTGGCAATACACGTCGGCATCGCCCTGGATTCTGCCCTGCGCGTTCAATACCAGCGTGTACGCCACCTGCCCCGGCATCATGAATTTCACGGCCTGCGAGATCATGCCATTCAGCCAGCGAACTCGGTCCTTGCCGCTCACCCGCACAAAGGTTCGGTAGCCCAGGTCGAAAACTCCGGCTTCGTGCAGCAATCCCTGTAGTTCCGCGGCCTTCCCGGCGAACCGAAGCGGCGTATTGGCCCCGCAGTGCATCGCACGTTCCGGCACGCGGAGCGCCGCCGTTAAGGGCGTATCGGAAACTGCGGCGTTCGGAATCTGAATCGTCTCGCTCATGCAAGGCCCTCAAAAAAATTATAGTCTCGGGAAAGCGCCCCTCCGCTGAGCGCGATCGGCCGCCGTAGCGGCGAAAGGATCAGAAATGCAGAAGAAACGCAGGCTCATGCGGCTGGTAGCGGCATCGGTGGTGATTCCGGCAATGGCCGGAGGGGGTCTTTCCCGGGCCCAGACTGCGTCCCCAACCCCAACCCAAAATTCCACGCCGGCCGCGCCGGCGCAGAACCCGGCCCCGCCCACCCCGACGCAGCAGCCCGGCACACCGGCCCCGCCCCAGAAAGAGACCCACATTACCCCCGAGCAGGCCCGCGAACTGTTTGCCGATGTGGGCCACATCCTCCAGTTTGCCTCCACCGATACCAAACTTCCCATCAAGCATGACGTCAAATCGCGGCTGATCACTCGCGCTGAAGTGGAGAAGTACCTGGTCGCGAAAATGGACAACGACAAGGACGCAAAGCGGATGGAGCGCGAAGAAATCGTCCTGAAGAAGTTCGGCCTCATTGACTCCGACTTCCAGCTCCGCCCCTTCCTGCTCCAGCTCCTCGATGAGCAGATCGCCGCCTATTACGACAGCAAGACCAAAACCGTAAACCTGCTGGACTGGATCGGTCCCGAGGAGCAGAAGCCGGTATTGGCCCACGAGCTGACGCACGCGCTCCAGGATCAGGACGTCAATCTGGACAAGTGGGAAAGCCCGGGCAGCGACAACATCTCTCGCAACTACAAGCAGGATCAGCGGCACGTCGCCACCGACGAGGATGACACCGCGCGCGAGGCCGTCGTCGAGGGCCAGGCCATGGCCGTCTTTGTCGATTACAGCCTTGCCCCCTTTGGCCGCAGCCTGCGCAGCTCGCCGGAAATGCTGGATCCGCTCATCCAGCAAATGACCGGCGACAACAGCTCCCGTGACCCCGTGCTCTCCCGAGCTCCGCTGCTCCTCCAGGAGTCGCTGCTCTTTCCCTACAAGTACGGCCTCAAATTTGAGGGGGATCTCATCGCCGACGAAAAGGACCCTTCAGCGCCGTACGCCGGTGTCCTGGACCGTCCTCCGGCCAGCAGCTACGAGATCATGAACCCCCACGAGTATGAGCGCCGCGTCAACGTGCCGGTGCTCACCATGCCCAATATTCACCCGGTCATCGACGCTGATTACAATCCGTACGACATCGGCGTCATGGGCGAGCTCGACGTCCGCATCCTCTCTGAGCTTTTCGGCGGTCCCGAGGCTGTGAAGGAGTTCCAGCCCGCATGGGACGGGGGCATCTACTACGCCGCCCAGCGCAAAGATGCGCCGGACAAGAACTCCACCGGTTCCGTCGCGCTGCTCTATCTCTCGCAGTGGACCTCGCCCGATGTCGCGGCGGATTTCGCCCGGATGTACGTCCGCGAGCTGGGCCAGCAATATTCCAGGGTCACCCACGATGCCCAGGACGAAGCCGATCCCTCCGAGCAGATCTATCAGACGGATCAGGGCCCGGTCCTCATCGTCACCAAAGGCAAAGACGTCTTCGTCAGCGAGACCTTTCCCCTCGACATCGCGCGCAAGCTGGAGTTCTTCATGATCAGCGCGCAGCAGCAGAGCGGCACGCAGATCGCCTCCGTCTCTGCTCCCGTCCCCCAGTCCGGCCTCGCCGGCAATCTGGTCCGCTTCATGGCCAGTTGCGGTCTGATGAAGGCCGCGCTGATTCACTAACCGGTCGGATTTTTCTGGTGCGCCCGCCTTGCTTGGGTCGTATGCTGTTGGCCATGACGACTTGTCCGGCCTGCGGCGGGGAACTGACCGGCCCAACTCAGCTTTGCGTCCGCTGCAGCCCATCGCCGTCAGCGCCGGTTCCGGACTCCACGCCGGCTCCGCTGTTCTCCGCAATCCTGAATTCCGACGCGCAGCTTCGCGGCATCGGCGGCTGGCTGGTCCTGGTGGCCATCGGGCGGGTCATCGGGCCGCTGGTTCTGCTCTACGCGATCGGGACAGGCATCGCCTTCCTCGCAAAACCCGGGCGAGTCCACGCCGAGGAGGTCATTCCAGGAGTGACACTCCTGATCGCGATGCAGGTCGTTACCAGCGTCGTCATGTTCCTTGCCGACCTGTATCTGCTGGTTCTTTTCTTTCGCGAGAAGAAAAGCTTCCCGCGCTACTTCCAGATCTGTCTCGCCTGCTATGTTGTCATCGCACTGGCGTTGCTAACCTTCTGTCCCCATTCCGTCGCGTGGGGTGTCGTGAATCCGACGGCCATTGCGGCCGTGGCGAAAATCCGCACGAGTCTGGTGCGTGCCGCCATGGAAAGCTTCTTCAGCGCCGCCGTCTGGATCAGCTACTTTTCCGTCTCCCACCGCGTTAAGGTCACCTTCGTCAACTGATCTTCAGCCGCATTTATACTGAACTTTTGCTCTAATCCAACCACGGCGGCTCAGGGGTTGCGTCACTGCGAACCCTCCGGGCCCAGGAGTCTTCTTGCAACAGGCGGAGATCGGCATCATCGGCGGCAGCGGGCTCTACTCCATGCCCGGCCTCACCAGCATTCATGAAGAGCATGTCACCACCCCCTTCGGCGACCCCAGCGATGCTTTCGTCCTGGGCGAGCTCGAAGGCCGCCGGGTCGCGTTTCTCGCCCGCCACGGCCGCGGCCATCGCATCCTGCCTTCCGAGCTGAATTTCCGCGCCAATATCTACGCCCTCAAAAAGCTTGGCGTCGAACGCATTCTCTCCGTCTCCGCCGTCGGCTCGTTGAAAGAGGAGCACAAGCCAGGCGACTTTCTCATCCCCGATCAGTTCATCGACCGCACCTTTCAGCGTGTGTCCACGTTTTTCGGCGAGGGCCTGGTCGGCCACGTCGCCTTCGGCGACCCGGTCTGCGCTACCGTCGCCGCCGCGCTGCTCAGCGCTTCCAGTTCCCAGGGCGTCACCGCCAAACCGCGCGGTACCTATGTCTGCATGGAGGGCCCGCAGTTCTCCACGCGCGCTGAATCGAACCTCTACCGCAGTTGGGGCGCCGATGTCATCGGCATGACCAACCTGCAGGAAGCCAAGCTGGCCCGCGAAGCCGAAATCTGCTACGCCACCGCCGCCATGATCACCGACTTTGACTGCTGGCATCCCGATCACGACTCCGTCACCGTCGACCAGATCGTCGCCGTTCTCAACCAGAACGCCGCCAACGCCTGCAAAGTCATCCGCGCCGCCGTCGCCGCTCTGCCGCGCGAACGAAACTGCGCCTGCGCCACAGCGCTCAAATACGCTCTGCTCACCAGTCCCGCGGCCGTTCCGGCGGCCACGCGGCAGAAGCTCGATCTGCTGGTCGGCAAATACCTGAAATAAAACGGAACGAGGAAACCCACCGCATGGCCATTCTTGTTGTCGGCAGCGTCGCCTTCGACGCGATTGAGACTCCCTCCGGCCGCCGCGACCGCTGCCTTGGCGGCGCCGCCACCTACTTTGCCCTGGCAGCCAGCTACTTCACGCCCGTTCGCGTGATCGCCGTGGTCGGCGAAGACTTTGGCGCCGACGAAGAATCCGTCCTCTCCCGCCGCGGCATCGACACCCGCGGCATCGAGCACGTTTCCGGCAAGAGCTTCTTCTGGAGCGGCTCCTACATGAAGAATCTCAACGAGGCGCAAACGCTCAACACCGAGCTGAACGTCTTCCAGAGCTTCTCGCCGAAAATTCCCGCCGAGTATGAGGACACCGAGTACCTCTTCCTCGCCAATATCGATCCCGTGCTCCAGGCCGACGTTCGCAGCAAAATGCCGAAGGTGAAGATGGTCTGCGGCGACACCATGAATTACTGGATCAAGGACCACGCCGACAACCTGGCTCGCGTCCTCCACCACCTCGACGCTCTGCTGATCAACGACGGCGAAGCGAAAATGCTGGCGCGCGAGAACAACCTCGTCGTCGCGGCCCAGAAGATTCTCGCCATGGGCCCGAAGGCTCTCGTGGTCAAGCACGGCGAATACGGCGCGACTGCCTTCTTCGGTGACCAGACTTTTCCAGACCACGAACTCCGCACCCCTTTCCGCGCGCCCGCGTTGCCGCTGGCTGAGGTCGTCGATCCCACCGGCGCCGGCGACTCCTTTGCCGGAGGATTCTTCGGCTACATCGCCTCGCAGCCGCAGCTCACTCCCGCCGTCTTCCGCCGCGCCATATTTTACGGCGGCGTCATGGGCTCCTTCGCCGTCGAACGTTTCGGCACCGAGCGCCTCCAGCAGCTCGACCGAAAGGAAATCGAGGATCGCTTTGCGCTCTTCCGGCAGCTCTCGCACCTCGAGTGATCGCACCAACCGGATCGGCGTGGAGAGCGCGGCCGACCTGGCCCGCCGCTCTCTGCGCCACGAGGCCATCTTTGCCGGCCTCATCGCCGCGTTTGTCTCAGTGGTCGCCTTCGGTTACTGCTATCAGGACAATCTCCTGCTCCTCTATGGCGATGCGGTAGCGCATCTCGCCATTGCCCGCCGCATTCTCGACTCCACCAGCCCCGGCATTCGCCAGATCGGCTCGGTCTGGCTGCCGTTCCCGCATCTGCTCCTCATGCCCTTCGCCGCCAAAATGTCCTGGTGGCAAAGCGGCATCGCCGGCGCCATCCCGTCCATGGCCTGCTACGTCCTTAGCGTCGCTGGCCTGTGGCGGCTCGCCCGCTACTGGCTGCGCCCTGCCGGCGCCGTCGTTGCGGTGCTCTTCTTCGCGCTCAATCCCGGCCTGCTTTACATGCAGACCACCGCGATGACCGAGCCGCTCTTCCTCTGCCAGATCGTCTGGAGCACGCTCTTCCTCGTCGCATTTCTCCGAGCCCTTGAAGCAGGGAATTCCCGCGCCGCCGCGCGGACCCTGATCGCCTGCGGCCTGATTCTCATTACCGCCGTCTACACCCGCTACGACGGCTGGATCTTCACCTGCCTCGTCTGGCTCGTCGCCCTGCGCGGGCTCTGGCGGGCTGGAGCCTGGCGATCCCGCGCCGGCGGCGCCTTCGTCCTCTTCACCGCCATGCTCGGCGTCGCACCCATCCTGTGGTTTTTCTGGAATGCCCGGCAGTATGGTGACTGGCTCGATTTCCTGCGCGGTCCTTACTCCGCCAAAGCCATCGCCATGCGCACCACGCCTCCCGGCGCCTATCACTGGCCTGGTTTTCACAAGCCCTGGGTCGCCTTCCTGTATTTCCTCAAGGTCGCGGAGCTTGGCGTCGCCCCGCATTACTTCACGGATGTCGTCCTCATCCTCGCCGCTGCCGGCACGGTCTTTGCCTTGCTGCGCTGGCGAGGCCAATCCATCCTGCCTCTGCTGCTTTTCTGGATGCCCGTCCCGTTCTACGCCTGGTCCGTCGCCTACGGCTGGGTCCCATCTTCTTCCCGCTCTGGTTCCCGCACTCCTGGTACAACACCCGCTACGGCATGGAAATGCTGCCCGGATTCGCGCTCGGCCTCGGATTCTTCGTCGCCTGGCTCGTCGCCCGCGCCGAGATTCGCTGGAACCGCCACGCCCAGCTCATCCTGCTCGCCTCGATCGTTCTGATTCTGGCCGACTCCGGCTACCTCATCCGCAGCACGCCGCTCGTTCTCGGCGAGGCCATCGCCAACGCCCGCACCCGCGTCCCGTTTGAGGCCGCCTACGCCCGCGCGCTCGATCAGCTTCCATCCGCGGGTGAAATTCTCGTCTGGACCTCCGACCACCCCGGCGCCTTCGAGCGCGCCGGCATTCCCCTGCGCCGCACCATCAACGAAACGGACTACTACCTCTGGGTGCCCGCCCTTCAGCAGCCTGCGCAGTCCGCTGCCTTCGTCATCGCCTCCGACCACGATGCCGTCGCCCAGGCCATCGCCGCCCATCCTCAGGGCCTCACCCTCATCGACATCGTCTGCTCCACGGGCCAGCCCTGCGTCCGGTTCTACCAATCCGACCTCAAATCGCCACGGTAAGCTCCAGATTCTTCGAGCCGGAGGACAGCGCCTGCACGTCAGCTCCCGCGCCGCCTGCGCGTCTCCTCAGAATTCCCTGTTCCAGAAGCGCCTTTGCTGCATCGAACTGTGCACCGGACGCGCGGCCCCCTCCACCCCCAGGGCCACCGCACCGATGTGAGCGCAGCCGGAGCCCAGCGATCGCGGCGCTGCCACATATCCACTCAGCGATGCGTCCGGGGAGAACAGTATGGAATCGCGGCCCCAGCTTCTATTTGTCGATGATGAATCCAGTATTCGTGTGCTCATGCCGGCCGTCCTCGCGCGGCATGGCTTCCAGGTAACCGCCGCCGGCACCGTTTCTGAGGCGCTCAACCTCATCGCAACCCATCATTTCGACGTTCTTGTTTCCGATCTCAACATCGGTGAGCCGGGCGACGGGTTCACCGTTGTCAGTGCCATGCGCAGAACGCACCCCGACGCAGCCACGTTCATCCTCACTGGCTATCCGGCATTCGAGTCAGCGCTCGAAGCCATCCGCCAGCAGGTCGACGACTATTTCGTGAAGCCGGCTGACGCTGAAACCCTGGTGAGCCGCATTCTTGCCAAGCTCGAGGGACCGCGCTCAGAGCGCCACGGCATTCCCGCCAGAAGGCTGCCGAGGATCCTCGAGGAACACCGGCTTACGATCTTCTCGCGGTGGCTCGATTGCGCCAAGGCGGACGAGCGCATCAAGGCCAGCGGATTATCCGGCGAGCAACTGGCCGATCATGTGACCGTCCTCATCGATGAGATCATTACTGCCTCCAGCAATCTCACACTCTCCCCGGACACCCTCGTCGCCGCCCGTCGCCATGGTCAAATGCGCCTGCAGCAGGGCTGTAATGTCGTCGCCATGATCCGCGAGGCGCACATCCTGCACGGCGTGCTCTGCCTCATCGTCCAGGAAAACCTGCTCAGCGCCGACATCAGCTTCCTGGTCACTGACATCATGCGCATCGGCGAAGCCGTTCAGGGCTTTCTCGAGGAATCTCTGCACGCCTATCTCCAGGCCCAGCACGCTGCCCAGTCTCCGGGACCCGCAGAACCCAGCGTCGATTCTCCTCCTCCGCGGTGACCCCGAGTGAGCAGAGCTTCGTGCCAGTGCGGTCCCGCGATCCATCCGCACAACGTGACTTCCGTACCGTCCTTCCTTTCGATTTCTCTTCCTCTCCTGCTCGCCGCACCCTAACCTGTCAATCAGGAGAGCTCTGTGCCCGGCACAGGGCTTTTTCCTTTTGAGCCGATGGCCTACGCGCGTTCGTGATCGGCTTTGGCCCCGCTCAGGCGGCTGCCGCGCGTTCTTTGAAAAACGGATGGATCGCCACCCTAAAACGGGAAGATGACCCTCATGTCGAATCAGTACACAGTACGACGACACCATCAAATCAACCACTTGCCACCGTCTCCCTCATAGGGGGGTACCCCGTTTTCTGCGGACCGCTTCGTTTCGCGTGTCCTGGCGGCTGAACCCACTCCCCTGTACCCTGTTTTGGGAGGAAATATAATGCGTTTTGCCAAGGCCCAGGCCTGCGGCAACGACTTTCTGATTGCGGAAGCGCCCTGCGACCCGCAGTTGGCCAAAAAGCTCTGCGAGCGCCACACCGGCGTCGGCGCCGACGGCGTGGAATTCCTGGAACGCACCGGCCCCCGCGCCGGTCGCATTCGCCTGGCCAACGCTGACGGTTCGATCGCCGAAATCTCCGGTAACGGCACGCGCTGCGCCGCCGCCTGGGTGGCTCATACCGAAGGCGCCGCTCCCGGACAGGAAATCATCCTCGACACCGACGCCGGCCCGCGCACCTGCCGCATCGTCGAAGCCGCAGGCAGCCACTTCCTCATCGCCGCCGGCATGGGTGTCCCGCAAGTTCAGCCTGCGGAGGTGACGCTCGCCGACAAGACGCTGGTTCGCGGGACCTGGGTCTCCATGGGCAATCCCCATTTCGTCATCGTGGTCGACGACGACAATTTCCGCGCGCACAGCCGTGGCTGGACTGAGCTGGGCCGCGAAATCTGCTTTCACAAGCAGTATCCGCAGCAGATCAACGTCCTCTTCCTGCGTCTCATCCGTGCCGACGAGATCGAGATTCGCATCTTCGAGCGCGGTGTCGGCCCCACCACCTCCTCCGGCACGGGAACCTGCTCCTGCGCCGCCACGGTCATCGCTTACTGCGGCGGCAAATCCCCGCTCACCGTCCACGCCCCCGGCGGCACGCAGCGCGTGGAGTGGGGAGGGCCGGGTACCGAGATGATCCTCACCGGTCCCGCCGACCTCATTGCCGCGGGAGAAACGCTCCTTGGCTGATGCGGTGCTGAAGCCGCCAGCCGTCGCGCCTGGCGCGCGCGTTGCCGTCATCGCGCCTGCCAGCAGTGCCGATCCGCAGCGCATCGCCCGCGGCATCGAGGCCCTCCGCGCCCTCGGCTACGACGCCGTGGCCGCTGAACATCTCTACGGCAAGCAGCCGCCGTATTTTTCCGGGACGCCGGAACAGCGCCTCGCCGATCTGCATCGCGCCTTCGCCGATCCCTCCGTGGCCGCCATCATCTGCGCCCGCGGCGGCTACGGTTCGAACTATCTGTTGCCGCGCCTCGATCTCGATCTCATCCGCGCTCACCCGAAGCCATTCTTCGCCTACAGCGACATGACCGTCCTGCAAACCTGGCTTCTGGACCAGACTGGACTCGTCGCCTTTCACGGTCCCATGGCAGCAGCGGATTTCTCCCTCGAGAACGGCGTTCACCTCCAGAGTTTCCAGGCCGCTCTCAGTGGCGGCCTGGTCCAGGCCGGCGCAGGGCAGGGAATTCGCGTGCTCCGCCCAGGGCACGCCAGAGGCGTGATGTACGGCGGCTGTCTCAGCCTCCTCACTTCCGCGCTGGGCACTCCGTACGCGCCGAAAACGGAAGGACGGCTGCTCTTCCTCGAGGATCAGGGTGAAAAGCCGTACCGTATCGATCGCATGCTACGGCAAATGATCCTTGCCGGAAAATTCGAAGGCGTCCGTGGGATCATCTTCGGCGAAATGCTGGGCTGCGAATCTCCCAATGAAGATCCACGCCTCCTCGATCAGGTCATCCTTGACGTTCTCCGCGACTTCGACGTGCCCATCGCGATCGGACTTCGTTCCGGCCACGTCTCCGGCGGCAACGTCACTCTTCCGCTGGGGATCGAAGCGGAGTTGAGTCTGAATGATGCCGAGCCGCTGCTACGATATCTGGAGCCCGCTGTCTCCGTCTCGCGTCATGCAGGATAAAAAACACATCCACCTCATCGGAATTTGCGGTACCGCCATGGCCTCCCTCGCCGGCATGCTGCAGCTCAAGGGTCATCGCGTCACGGGTTCCGACCAGGCAGCGTATCCGCCTATGTCGGACTTGCTCCGCTCGCTCGGGATTCCCATTGCCGAGCCCTTCTCGTCCGCGAATCTCCAGCCCGTGCCGGACCTCGTCATCGTCGGCAACGCCATCTCGCGTGGCAACGTGGAACTGGAAACCGTCCTCGATCAACGCATTCCATTTACCTCGCTGGCCGCGATCGTTCACGAGGAGTTCATTTCCGGCCACGAATCCCTGGTGGTTGCCGGAACCCACGGCAAGACGACCACCACCAGCATGTTGGCCTGGATTTATGAGGTCGCGGCGCGTCGCCAGCCCGAGCTGGCGCCGTCGTTTCTCATCGGAGGCGTTGCTGAGAACTTCGGGGCCAGCTTTCAGTTGCGTGGGGGCCGGCCGTTCATCATCGAAGGCGACGAGTACGACACAGCTTTCTTCGATAAGGGTCCGAAGTTCATGCATTATTTTCCCGACGCGCTCATCCTCACGCACGTTGAGTTCGACCACGCCGACATCTACGCCGATCTGGACTCGGTCAAAACGGCGTTCCAACGCCTGGTGAATCTCGTTCCTCGTCGCGGCCGCATTGTCACTTTCGACGGATCAGACAACGTGACCGACTGCGTCAGCCGCGCCTTCTGCCCCGTAGAACGCTACGGATTCAACTCGGATTCCACGTGGAGGCTCGCCGATCTTCGCTTTGAAGACGGCATCAGCCACTGGCGTGTTCTCCACGAGGATGAGCCCTGGGCCGATCTCGCGCTCCCCATGGCCGGCGAGCACAATGCGCTCAATGCCACAGCCGCTGCAGCTTTGGCTGCCGGCCAGGGTGTCACACGAGAAGCGATTGTTGAGGCTCTCGCGGCCTTCCGCAGCGTTCGCCGCCGCCTCGAAGTGCGCGCGGAAGTGAACGGCGTCACCATCATCGACGACTTCGCCCACCATCCCACCGCGATCCGCGAGACGCTCCGCGCGCTCCGCACCGCCTATCCCGGGCGCCGGCTCTGGGCGGTTCTGGAGCCGCGCTCCAATACCCTCCGCCGGAATGTCTTCGAGCGCGAACTCGTCGAGAGCCTGTCCCTGGCCGATCACGTGGTGCTGGCTGGCGTCTTCCACTCGGAGAAAATCCCTGAAGTCGAGCGCCTGCATCCGGACCACGTCGTCGTCGCGCTTGTTGCTTCCGGTCACGAGGCGGTGCTCCTGCCCACGGCCGACGCCATTGTGGCGAACCTCGTCCCGCGTCTGGGCTCCGGCGACGTAGTAGCCATCCTTTCCAACGGAGGCTTCGATGGCATTTACGAGAAGCTCCCAGCCGCGCTGCAGCAAATCGCGCAGAAAGTCTGAGCCATGCTCGCCGCGTTCGTCCTCTTCGCCACCTGGGTCGTTCTCGGCATTCCCGCCGCGCTTCTCGGCATTCCCTGGACGATCGTCACCGGCGACATCTCGCGGATGTACAGCTGGGCCATGGCGATCGTGCGCATCGGTCTTCGCCTAAGCGGCATTCTTGTCATGGCGGAATGGCGCGCACCCATCGATCCCGCCCAGCGTTATATCTTCCTTTCGAACCACGTTTCCAATCTCGATCCGCCAGTGCTTTTTCCGCTGCTCCCCGGGCGCGCCGTCGCCTTTCTCAAGCGCTCGCTCATGAAAATCCCGGTTCTCGGCTACGGCATGAGGCTCGGCGGCTTCATTCCCGTCGATCGTGATGGCCGGGTGGAGAGCGCCGCCGAGAGCGTCGACGCAGCGGCGCGGGCACTCGCCTCCGGAGTCCACGTGGTCTCCTTCGTCGAAGGCACACGTTCCCGCACCGGCCGCCTGCAGCCCTTCAAAAAAGGTCCCTTCTTTCTGGCGATGAGCACCGGGGCCCCTGTGGTTCCGGTTTCCCTCTACGGAACCGAATCCATGATGCGCAAGGGCAGCCTGAAAATCTTTCCTGGGACGGCGCACGTCGTCTTCCACGCGCCGCTGCGTCCGCAGGACTACGCCAGCCGCGAAGACCTCATGGCCGCGGTGCGCGATGCCATCGCCTCAGGATTGCCGGAGTGGATGAGGACTACCGAATGACAGCGTTGTAACCGTCGGCAAGCAGCCGCCCGCGCATCGCCTGGGCCTGCGCGCGCGATGCGAAGGGCCCAATCTGCACGTGCAGCAGTTGGTCTCCCGGCTCGTGCCGAACCACGGCGCTGTATCCATGCTGGCGTAGCGCGGATACCAGAATGTCGGCATCCTGCGGCACGCTGACCGCCGCAACCTGCACCATCAGGGCGCCATCCGCGGGACCAGCCGCAACCGTCTTCTGCACCGCCGGCACCACAGCCGCGGTCGCGGTGGGCGTCGTCCCGGGATTCGCGGGAAAGACCGTTGCAGCCGGAACTACCGTTGCTGGTGCTGTTGCAGCTCCTGGCGTGGTTGCGGCCGGAGCATTGGGCGTCGTCGCTGTAACGGGCGTGTCCGCTGCCGGGACCACAGCCGTGGTGCCGTCCGGCGCAGGTGCTGTTGCTGGTGGGGCTTGGTTTACGGCTTCCTGTGGCGACGGCTTGCTCAGGGAAGTCGTCGCTGGCGCAGTCGTATCCGGCGCTGCCGGCTCAATCGCCCGCTCGCTCACGCGCCCCACGGAATATCCCAGGCCAAAAAAGACTCCGCAGATCAGTACGAGTGCAAAGAAGATCCCCAGCAACGAGCGCGTGCCCAGCGTGATCTCCCGATCGTCCGCCGCAACCCCGCGTCCCAGGCCGCGCTGGCGTCGCGGCGCTTCGGTATCCTCCTCGCGATCGACAGCATATCTCATGGTGCTTCAGACCCTCACTGCTCAGTTTTTGTTTCGCTCCGCGCTGTCGGCCCTGGCGCACCCGTGCCCAGCCCCTTGCCCAGCAGGGAAATCAGCTCCATCGGCAGCGGGAAGACGATCGTGGTGTTCTTCTCCACGCCGATGTCGATCAGCGTCTGGAGATATTTCAACTGCAGCGTGTACGGCTGCGCGGCCAGCAGATCGGCCGCTTCCACCAGGCGCTGGGCCGCGGCGAATTCGCCCTCGGCATTGATGATCTTGGACCGCTTCTCGCGCTCCGCTTCCGCTTGCCGCGCCATGGCCCGCAGCATGGAATCGGGCAGGTCCACCTGCTTCACTTCCACGCTCACCACCTTCACGCCCCACGGCTCGGTGCGCAGGTCGATGATGGTCTGGATCCGCTGGTTCAGCGCATCGCGGTGCGACAGCAGGCCGTCCAGCTCCACTTCGCCCAGCACGCTGCGCAGCGTGGTCTGCGCAAACTGCGAAGTCTGGTAAATGTAATTGGAAACCTCGATCACAGCTCTGGCCGGATCCATCACTCGCATGGTGATCACCGCGTTCACCTTGATGGTGACGTTGTCCTTGGTAATCACGTCCTGCGGTGGAACTTCCATCACTTCCTGGCGCAGGGAAACACGCACGATCTGGTCGAACGGCCGGAAGACGAAGATGACGCCCGGTCCCTTCGGCTGCGGCAGGGCACGGCCCAGCCGAAAGATCACGCCGCGCTCGTACTCGCGCAGGATCTTAATGCAGTTCAGCAGATAGAGAACAACAATGGCGATGAATACAAGTACTGGAACGCTTGCCATGACCGGGTCCCCTTGCACCCGGCCCGATTGTAACGCACCGCTGCGCCCGCTCAGCGCACATTTTCAGTGGGAGACATTCTCGTGTACTGGCTCTACTAACAAAGTCAATCCCTGCACCGCACGCACGCGCACGCGATCGCCGGCCGCAATCGGAGAAGGCGACTCGGCGATCCAGAGCTCGCCATGCACCAGCACCTGGCCCCGCGGCGCGATCGGCTGCTGCGCAATCGCCTCAGCGCCCACCAGCGCCTCGGGCCCAACCAGTACCTTGTTGCGTTGCGCACGCCAGGCCAGCCGCACCAGCAGCGTCGTAATCAGGCCAAACGCCAACCCTGTCGACACCGCGGTCGCCAGTTGCACCCGCATCTGCGGGATGGGCCCCGCCACCAAAGTCAGCGTGCCCAGGATGAGCGCCGCAGTGCCGGTCAGCGCCAGAATCCCGTGGCTGGGGAACTTCGCCTCCAGCGCCATCAGGATCAGCGCCGCCACAATCAGCCCCAGCGCCGTGTATCGCACCGGCAGCATGTTCAGCGAGAACAGCGACAGCAGCACCAGCAGCGTGCCCACGGCGCCCGGGACGATGGTTCCCGGGTGGTGGAACTCGAGATAGATCAGCAGCGCGCCGACCAGCAGGATCAGCACAGCGACGTTGGGATTGATCAGCGTGTCCATGATCGATTCGCGCAGATCGGGATCCACCGTCACCAGTTGTGCGCCCTTGGTATGCAGCACCACAGTGCTGCCGTTGAAGCGCTTCACCGTGCGCCCATCGATCTCGTTCAGCAGCGTGGGAATGTTCGGGGCTACCAGGTCGATCAGGTGCAGTTGCAGGGCCTCATCGGCGGTGTAAGACTTCGAGTGCGTGACCGCTTCCTGCGCCGCGTCCACATCCCGTCCCCGCACCGACACATACGACCGCAGAAATGCCAGCGCATCGTTCAGGATCTTTTCCTTCATCGTGTCGGATACGCTGCCAACCTCAATCACCGGATGCGCCGCGCCCGCTTCCGTCCCTGGCGCCATGGCGGCCAGGTCCGAGGATTCCATGATGAAGAACCCCGCCGATCCGGCCCGCGCTCCCGACGGGTTCACGTAAACGATCACTGGCGCCGGCGATGCCAGAATATCGGCCACCATCTCCCTCATGGAATCCAGCAGGCCGCCCGGCGTATCCATCACCACCAGCACGGCTCCTGCGTGCATATCCGCGGCGCGATCAATGCCCCGCTTCAGATAATCGGCGCTGATCGGCTGAATCGTGTCATCCAGATGGATGACGACAATGGGGCTGCTCTGCGCCCGCGCCGTTCGCGGAAGGGCGAACGCCATCAGCATCACGAAAGACGCGGCGATTCCACCGGCCCACGCTGCCGCCCGGCGCCGTGCACCCTGGCCGCTGCTCTCTCTGCCTTGCTCGCGCCGATTCATCGTCATCACCCGCTGGTTCCCAACTCCCGACAACTCACAACTGACAACTGATCACTGACTACCACTCTCCCGCTTCTGCACCGCCTGCTGCATCGCTTTCACGCCGGCACTTTGCGGATCCAGTTGCAGAGCCTGGGCAACATCCTGCTGCGCGGCGCCCACTTGATTCGCCTGCAGGTCCAGCTTCGCCAACACCAGGTACGCCGGGGCATTCGGCTGAATCTGAATGGACGCGTTAGCTTCCTGGCGGGCCGCTGCCGGATTCCCGTCGCGTTCCCAAACCGCCGCCATCCCGGCATGGCCAGGCGCGAACGCCGAGTCTGCGGTCAGAGCCTCACGATACTCCCGTTCCGCCTCCAGCACCAGACCGCGCTGGAAGAACGCATCCCCCTCTTTCACCAGCGCCGCCGCGCGGGAAGCGGCCGCCATCGAAGCCAGCCGCATGGCCTGGATCTGTTCCAGTTCGAAGGCAGCCTGCCGGACTTCGGTATCGCTGTAGCTGGTCTTAATCCTCTCCAGCGGCCCCTGCCAGTCGGTAATTGCGTGTCCGGGGTCCGGATTCGGCGGTGGCGGATTCCTCAGTTGCGCTGCAAAACTCTGCGCGTCCGTGTCCCCCGGCCGCAGCTTCAGCGTCTCCGTCAGCTCCTGCAGCGCTGTGGATGTGTCCCCCTTGCGGGCCAGGGAAATGGCCAGGTTGAAGTGGTAATCCGGATCGCGAGGATCGGCCTCCACCGCCTGGCGGAACATCGCCGTCGCGTCCTTCCCGCGCCGGCTGGCCGCCACGCCCTCGTTGTTCACCACTTCTGGCAGAGCCATGCGCCGGCTGTCGAAGGCGAACGCATCTTCGGCCTCGCCGTAATCGCCCAGGTGGAACAAGGCCATTCCACGGTAGAAGTCGGCTTCGAGCGCATTGGGATCGTCCATCGGCAGTCGACCCAGGGTCGCCGCTGCCTCGGGGAAAGCCTGGTCTCGAAAGTACGTCAGGCCCAGTTGCAGCCACGCGGGCGCGAATTGCGGATCCAGCCTGACTGCCGCGCGCAGATGCGTCAGTTGTTCCTCGGGCGAACTGGCGACGAGTCCCTGAATGTATTCCGTGAATGCATCTGTGTGCAGGTCGCCATCCGCCACAAGAAAAGTCTGCTCATCCACCGCAAATTGCGGATCGAGCTGCGTGGTCACTTTCCAGGCGAGCCGGTCGATCAGGCTAACGAGCTGAGTTTGTGAGCCGGTTTCCACGACAGGGGATCCCAGGCGCAGCGCCGGAACGTCAAGAATCTCCGCTGTTGCGGTCAACTGTTGGTTCTGGTCCACGGTATAGCTGCCGAAGATCACGTAATCGGCGTCCACCATCTGCGCGATCCGTATCGTCATGGCCCGAGAAGGTTGCAGGTTCAGCGGCAGTCCCAGGTGGTCGAAAGCGTAGAGCCGATCACCCCGTCCGATCGCCATGTATCCGGAGGAATTCAGCCGCCGGTTGAGAATGTCGGGGAATGCCTCGCCGATCCAGTTAAGGCCGGGGTTACCGGCCCGGTTTTCAAAGGGCAACACCAGCAGCAGATGGCCGTGCATCTGCGCCGGGCCGGTCGGTTTGCTCTGGGCCGGATCCTGGGCCTGCGCGGCGACGGCCGCGGCCAGCAAAATGCATGCGAAAAGAGGGCGAAATCGGCGAAAAGAAAGCACAACAAGAGAATTATAGGTTGCGCGGTCCGCCTGGCTCGCCTCAACCCACCCCCTCTGGCGGCGCTGCATCTCCTCCTGAAGGAGAGATGACGATGAGCGAAGCGAAGAAACATCACCTGCTGCGCGGAATCCTGGCCGGCGCGAGCGCCGGTTTGGCCGCATCGTGGGCCATGAACGTGTTTATGGCGGGACCAGGCGCGAAGCTGCACGAGGTGCTGGAAACCGAGGAGGAGCAGCGGAAGGAGCGGGCACAGGAGCAGCAGCGGCAGGATCGCGGCGAGCCGAAGATCGACGCCACCATGAAAGCCGCGGACGCGCTGACCGCGGCGGCCACCGGCGGCCAGCATCTCTCGCTCGAAGGCAAGCGGAAGGGCGGTCCCATCGTCCATTACGGCTTCGGAGCGTTGATGGGCGCTCTCTACGGCGGGCTGGCGGAGTACTCGAGTACCGTGCGGACCGGCCTGGGCACCGGCTTCGGCACGGCACTGTTTGCCGGTGCCGACCTGGTGGCCGTTCCGGCCCTCCATTGGTCGCCTCCGCTCAAGGAGTTCCCGGCGAAATCGCTGGCCACTCCTTTCACCGCGCACCTGGTCTACGGGGCGACAACGGAGCTGCTGCGGCGCGCGCTGCGAGCGGCCATGTGATCGCCGCATCCAGCTTCAATCGAACAGTCCCGATCAGTGGCTGGACCAGGTTTTGTCCGTGGCGTTGCAGAGGGTTTCCAGCGTGCAGTCGACACACCGCGGCTTGCGCGCGACACAGACTTGCCGCCCGTGGTGGATCAGCTCATGCGAAAAGTTGATCCAGCGGTCCCGCGGGAGGATGCTCATCAGGTCCTGCTCCACGCGCTTCGGGTCGTCAGACTGGGTGAGTCCGAGCCGGCGCGAAAGCCGCAGGACATGGGTATCGACCACCACGCCCTCGGCCTTCTGAAATGCGACGCCCAGAACCACGTTGGCGGTTTTGCGCGCAACGCCTGGCAGCGTAAGGAGCTGATCCATGGTGTCGGGCACCCGCCCGCCGAAATCTGTCCCGATCTTCTTCGCCGCGCCGGTAACCGATTTCGCCTTGTTGCGATAGAAGCCGGTGGAGCGAATTTCCTCCTCAATCGCCGGCAGCGACGCCTGCGCGAACGCGGCCGGTGTCGGGAATTTCCTGAACAGCGAAGGTGTGACCATGTTGACGCGCGCGTCCGTGCACTGGGCGGAAAGAATGGTCGCGACCAGCAGTTCCCATGCATTGCGATGATGCAGCGCGCATTCCGCGTTCGGGTAGGCAGCCTCCAGGCGCCGCAGCAGATCCTCGATCCGCGCGGGCGACAGCTCCAGGCCGCGCTCTTTCGATTTCGCTCGTTTCGCGCCTGATGTCTTCGGCGCCTTCACGGCTCCCTTGCGCCTTGTTGCGGCTGGCTTGGCACGCATGGGGAGCATTGTAGCGGTTCAGGAACCAGCCCGGGTTCTCGCGACGATGTTGAGATAGGCACGAGCCATCGCTGTCACTGCCTCTGGATGACCCTGCGCAATTGCCAGCGGATTCACGAGGTCGGAACCGACACCGAGGGCGCACGCCCCCGCGCGCAGAAAGTCAGCCGCGGTCTGCAGGGTAACGCCGCCAGTCGGGATCAGCCGCAGCTCAGGGAAGGGCGCGAGCAGCGCTTTGAGATAGCTGGCGCCGCCCACCGCCGAACAGGGAAAGATCTTCACGTAATCGGCGCCGGCACGCCACGCGGTGATCGCCTCAGTGGGTGTGAGCGCGCCAGGAATCGCGACTTTGCCGTGGGCTTTGGTAGCGGCGATGACCTCCGGGTGCAGGCTCGGTGATACCACGAATTCCGCGCCGGCGTGAATCGTGGCTTCCGCCTCAGCGGCGGTCGTCACCGTCCCGGAGCCGAGCAGCAGACTGTCGCCGTACTCGGCTTTGAGGGTGCGCAGAAGACCCACAGCGCCCGGCACCGTCATCGTCACTTCCATCACCGTGATGCCGCCGGCCACCAGTGCGTCCGCCAGCGCGCGGGCTTCCTCGGCGGAGCGCGCGCGGAGCACGGGCATGATGCCGGAGGCTTCAATCTTTGCTTTTGTCACTTCGGGCATGCAAATTCCTTTTGAAATCCGAATTCTAACGCGCGATCCTGGCAGAGCCGCCCTGCATCACGCGCTCCACCTCGGCGAGCGTGGCCATGCTGGTGTCGCCGGGCGTCGTCATCGCCAGCGCGCCATGGGCAACGCCGCAGCGCAGCGCCCACTCCAGCCCCTTGTCCTGGAGAAGTCCGTAAATCACGCCGGACGCGAACGAGTCCCCGCCTCCCACGCGGTCGAGAATCTCGATATCCCGTTGCGGAGCATGAGCGATCTCGTCGCCTGACTCTGTCCTTGCGAGCGCCATCGCGCCCCAGCCGTTCCGCGTGGCGGTGTGCGCCGCCCGCAGCGTGGTGGCAATCAGCTTCAAATTCGGGTACGCACCGGCGATTTCGCGCAGCATCCGTTCGTACGCTGCGGGAGGCAATTCTCCAAAGTCATCCGAGACGCCGTGAGCGGCGATGCCCAGCATGGCGGAAAAGTCTTCCTCGTTCCCGAACAGCACGTCCACCCGTTGCACCAGATCCCGGCTAACTTGCTGGGCACGGGCTTTGCCGCCAATGGACTTCCAGAGCGAATCCCGATAGTTCAAATCGAAGGACACCGGTGTTGCTGCCCGTCGCGCCGCGGCAATCGCCTCGGCCGCGACGGCAGGCGTGGTTTCCGACAGCGCGGCGAAAATTCCTCCGGTGTGGAACCAGCGAGCGCCATGGCTTTCTCCGAAGATCCCGTCCCAGTCCCATCCGCCGGGCGGGGCCTGCGCGATGGCAGTATGTCCGCGATCCGAGCAGCCCGCCGCCGCGCGCACCCCAAATCCCCGCTCGGTGAAATTGAGCCCGTTGCGCACCGTGCGGCCAACGCCGTCGTAGGGAACCCAGCGGACCAGCGTGGTATCCACACCACCCTGGAGCATCAGGTCTTCCACCAGCCGGCCCACGGGATTGTCGGCGAGCGCGGTCACGATGCCCGTGCGCAGCCCGAAGCACCGGCGCAGTCCGCGTGCGACGTTGTACTCGCCCCCGCCTTCCCACACCTGAAAATGGCGCGCGGTGTGAATGCGGGCTTCGAGCGGATCGAGTCGAAGCATGACTTCGCCCAGGGCGAGAAGGTCCCACCGGGCGGGGCTTTCCTTCAGTTGAAGAGCGTGCATGGCACCATTGTCGCGCGGAAGTGGATGGGACGTGCCGGATTCCGGCGCCGAAGAGTGGTCGCGCTATCATGGCTGCTTGCAGCCAACCAGCCCTGGCCGCGGGAGCAATCCATGAAAGTCGGAGTCTTTACTGCCTTGATGTCCCAGGTGCCGCTGGCCGGCGTCCTCGACAAGCTGGGGTCCGTGGGCATTCATGCCATCGAGCTGGGAACCGGGAACTATCCTGGAGACGCGCACTGTCCGTTGAGCCTGCTGGACGACACCCACGCGCGCAGCGTCTTCCAGCAGCTCCTCGCGGACCATCGCGCGACCATCAGTGCGCTCAGCTGCCACGGGAATCCGCTGCATCCCGATCCGGCGCGCGCCACCCACGACCGCGAAATCAGCCGCCGCACGATTTTGCTTGCCGAAAAGCTCGGCGTGAAGACCGTCGTGGAGTTCTCAGGCTGTCCCGGCGACTCGCCGCGAGCGGCGTATCCCAACTGGGTCACCTGCGCCTGGCCGCCCGAGTACCGCGACTTGCTGGCCTGGCAATGGGAGAAGGTCGTCACCCCTTACTGGACCGAGCACGGGCGCTTTGCTCAGGATCACGGTGTGCGCATCGCCATCGAGATGCATCCCGGTTTCGTCGTCTACAGCCCCGAGACGATGCTGCGCCTGCGCGAGCTCGCCGGGCCTGCGGTGGGCGCGAATCTGGATCCCAGCCATTTGTTCTGGCAGGGCACGGACCCCATTGCGGCCGTGCGTGTTTTGGGCGACGCCATCTTTCACGTGCATGCCAAGGATACTCAGATGTATTCCTCGAACCTCGCGCGCACCGGCGTACTCGACACGAAGCCGTACACCGACGAGCGTGGGCGGGGTTGGATCTTCAGAACCGTCGGATACGGCCATGGCGCGGAGTGGTGGAAGGAGTTTGTCTCGACCCTGCGCATGTATGGCTACGACGGAGTGCTTTCCATCGAGCATGAGGACTCGTTGCTTTCGTCCGAGGAAGGCCTGCGCAAAGCGGCGGCTTTCCTCAACGATCTGGTGATCGACGAGAAGCCTGGCGCGGCCTGGTGGGTGTGAAGGAACTGACAACCGACAACTGACAACTGACAACTGACAACCATGCTGATCTTTGCCGCCATCATCGCGATCTTCGTCTACGGAATGACGGGCTCCATGCTGGGCACGATTCTGCCGGAGCTGTCGAACCGCTTTGCATTGTCGCCGCGGCAGAACGGCACCATTGCGCTGGCGCAGGCGCTCGGGCTCATGTTGGCATCGCTCGGCGTGGGGCCGCTGCTGGATAATCTCGGCAATAAGCCGGGCCTGATTCTTGGCCTCGCGCTGATGGCGGCCTCGCTGCTGGGCTTGCCCCGCGTCCGCGGATTCCGCAGCATCATTGTCCTGCTCTTTCTGCTGGGCTGCGGCGGCGGCATCGTTACCACCGGCGCCGATGCGCTCGCGAGCTCTTTGAGCGCGGCGCACCGTGCGGTCACGCTCAACCTGGTGAACATCTTCTTTGGACTGGGAGCGCTGGCGACGCCGTTCCTGGCAGCCAATCTGCTCAAACGCAACTGGGTGCGCCTCTGCTATCTCATTTGCGGCCTGACGATCGCGGCGCTGGCAATTCAGGCTGCTACCCGGATGCCGGCGGCCACGGGTGCGGGGCTGTTCGTTGCCCAGGCAGGCCCGGCTGTGGCGAGTCCGCTGCTCTGGCTCCTGGGTCTCTTCATGTTCCTCTACATCGGCTGCGAAGTGGGGATATGGAACTGGCTGGTGCGGCACCTGATCGCGCAGGGCGTCCCGGAAAAATGGGCGCTGAACATCCTGTCGCTGGGCTTTGCGCTCGGCCTGCTCAGCGGGCGTTTGGCCATTCTCCCGGTGCTGGCGCATGCCGCCGCCGCAAAAGTGACGCTGGGCGCGGCCGCGTGCATGGCCGTGACCACATTCCTCATGCTGAGGGCGCGCGACAAACGGGTGGCCGCGGCTCTCGTCTTTGTCGTGGGCCTGTCCATGGCGCCGGTTTTTCCCACCACGCTGGCCATCGTCGGCGGAGCGTTCCCGCAGATCACAGGAACGGCGATGGGGATCGTCATCACCTTTGGATGGGCGGGGCTGGCCGTCAGCTCGCGGGTAATCGGCAGCATCGCCGGCGGCGACCCCGCGCGCCTGCGCAAAGCGCTCCTGGTCATTCCCGCCTCCGCCGTCCTCATGGTGGGCTTCAATCTCGCGATACTCGCCGTGATGAAGTAACGAAAACTCAGCGTCTCGTCAGCCCAGCCACACCGGCTCGGGCTCAAGCCGAATCCCGAATTTAGCTTCGACCTCAGCAACAATCCGATCGCGCAGCGCCAGAATGTCCTTCGCCGTTGCGCCGCCGCGGTTGATCAGCGCCAGCGTGTGGCGGCTGGAGATCCCGGCGTTCCCCATGGCAAAGCCTTTATGGAATCCGCTCTCCTCCAGCAGCCAGGCAGCAGGGATCTTGACGAATCCGCGCGCCGCCGCGAAGTGAGGAGCGGAATAGCCGGCCACCGCGGAGACTTCCTCATATCGCGACTCCGCCACCACCGGATTCTTGAAGAAGCTGCCCGCGCTCCGGCAGTCCGTCTCGCCAGGAACGATCAGCATCCCCTTGCCGTGGCGGATCTCGCGCACCGCGGCGGCTGCTTCCTCCAGCGAAGGCGGCTGCGGGCGGCCCTCAAAGCGCTTCCTCAGGTCTGGGTAGGAAATTACTGGAAACGCGCCAGTTCGGAGTCGATACTCCACCCGCGTCACGATGAAGCGCTGCTGCTGGCTTGAATTGAAGATGCTGCGCCGGTAGGAGAAGCCGCAGGCCGCGGCGGGCAGCTCCGAAAAGGCGAGGCTCTTCAGATCCAGCACGCGCACCGCAACGATGGTGTCGGAGACCTCCTGGCCGTAGGCGCCAACGTTCTGCACGGGGGTCCCCCCCACGGTCCCAGGAATCCCGGCCAGGCACTCGATCCCCCCGAACCCGGCCGCCACCGCCTTGGAAACAAAGGCGTCCCAGTCTTCGCCGGCCGCGACGCGAAACCGGTTGGCGTCCTGCTCGATGCCGCGCAGCCCGATCCGCAGGACTAGGCCGGGGAATCCCTCGTCGGAGACGAGGACGTTGCTCCCCCCGCCGAGCACGAACAAGGGAAGGCCGCGCTCGCGCCCGAAGCTAACCGCTTCAACCAGAGCATCTTCGCTTTCGGCCTCGGCCAGCCAGCGTGCTGGCCCTCCAAAGCCAAAGGTGGTTAGCGGCGCCAGCGGTACCTGTTCCCGTACAAGCATCTAAGAGAGGTATAACAGGCGGTGGCACGAGCCGACGGCGACCCGTACAATATCAATTACCACCCCACCCCTGAACGGACAACGGAGGAACTGAACCGAATGTATCCCGAGATCATGCTGATCCCCATGCGCGAGGAACTCACCCGTGCTGGCATCGAAGAAGCGCGCACGGCGGAGGCAGTGGATACGGCCGTGTCCAAACCGGGCACCACCATGTTGGTTGTGAACTCCGTATGCGGCTGCGCGGCAGGGAAGATGCGTCCCGGAGTGCGGCTCGCGCTGCAAAACGCGGTGAAACCGGATCGCTCGATTACCGTCTTTGCCGGACAGGACCGCGAGGCCACCGAGCGCGCCCGATCGTATTTCGAGGGGAATCCGCCCACTTCCCCGGCCGTCGCCCTTCTTCGCGATGGCAAGCTGGTTTATCTCATGCAGCGGTTCGTCATCGAGAACAGCACCCCGCAGTTGATCGCCGAGGAATTGTCGCGGGCGTTCAACGAGCTGTGCGCGCAGGCGGTCTAGCGCGCGCCAGGGCCCGCTGAGCAGCGGCGGCTCCGATCGCAGGAGCCGGCCGGCCTTACATGGAAGCGAGGTTGCTGCGGCGCGGGCTGCGGTAGAGCGTCACCAGATTGCGGCCCTCCCTCTTGGACCTGTACAGCGCCTCGTCTGCCCGGAGCAGCAATTCGTCCGGAGACTCCCCCGGCATGCTGACTGCGACGCCGATACTGGCGGTAAGGCTGATACCTTCCGGCAGACCATCCAGCCCCTGGATGTCTGAGCGGATGCGCTCAGCCGCTCCGTGCGCATCTTCCACGCCGGATTCGCGGAGCAGAATGACAAATTCCTCGCCGCCATAGCGCGCCAGCACGTCGGAGGGCCGAATGCGCTCGGAAAGCGCCCCGCTGATGCGGCGCAGCACGCGATCGCCCACGGCGTGTCCAAACGAATCGTTCACCTGCTTGAAGTAGTCGAGATCGATCAGCATGACGGCGAGCGTCGTGCCCGACCGTTGACAACGCCGAACATCGCGGTTCAGGACAACCTCGAACGCGCCGCGATTCAGCAGCCCCGTAAGGGAGTCAGTCTGCGCGATGCGCTGCAGCTCGCCGCGGTGAACGCAGAGCGAGAGCCAGACCAGTGCGCCTACGGAGGCGAGCGCGAGTACCATCGCCAGATAACTGAAAGCGGCGTCCACTGGATCGGGGTGCAGGAAACTGGGCGTTGTGTGCAGAAGCCAGGGAGAACACAGCCACGCAACCTGTAGTGCGGCCATCACCGCGGCAAACCAGGCGGATGCGCGTGCAGGAATCTCTACCGGCTCGTCGCGGTTGCGAAAAAGAAGAATCGAGGCAGCCGCGAAACTGGCGCCTACCACGATGCCGTGCGCGAACAGGCGGACGACTATCCGCGAGTGGACGAGACTGTACCAAAACTCCATCCCGATGCCGGCAAGGCAGAGGAGCACCAGCCACCAGATTCCACGCGTTCGAACATCGAGGATTTCCGCCGTCGCAGCGTAAAAATAAAGCGGGCCGATGAGCAGAAGGATGTTGGCCAGAGTCAAAGTCAGCAGCGCAGGCGCGTGATCGCGCGCGGCCATCAGAAAAACCGCGATCAGCGCCAGTACGACAAACATCGAAAGCGGACGGATCCCGCGCAGTTCGGGCATGCTGCGGCGAACAACAGCAAACCCGATCAGCACCAGGCTGAGCGCGACGGCATACCCGAACAGGATGTAGGGGGCGTACATGGTCGCCTTCGAACAAACCTCCCGGAGAGACATGCCGAGGCCTGAATCCCTCGTTGCCCCCCGCGTAGCTTGCCAATGAATGGTGACCTCAGGATCGCACAGCGGAGGCAAGTAATCACCTGGAATAGAGATCAGACGCCTGTTTTTCGCGCTGGCAGAGCAGCTTCTGGGTTAACATCTCCCGGAAGAAACGAGGGCGTTTCGATGAACCTTAATGCCAGGATTTCGCGCTGGCTTATCTGAACTTGGCCATGCGGCTACGAGCCGGAACGGACTGCACGAATCGGAACGCCCGCCAATCGGACCTGGCTGCGGCGGACCGCTACCGCGCCCAGGCCGAAGCGCTTCGGGACGCTCCCCAGGAAGCTTCTCCCCAGCCGCCGTCCCACCTCCTGCTGCCCGAGCCGATGCAGCGGATGATCCCTCCGCCGATGCCCCCGCCTCCGCCGCCTCCGCCTCCACCGCCGCCCGGTTATCACGCTCCTGGCATTTAGAATGATCCTTTGCATCTGACATCCTCTCGCCTTCCTGTCAGGAGGCGAGCGCAAAGGCACATTCAAGAGACATGCATCGCTGGTCGAAGCTCTTCATTCCTACGCTGCGCGAGGCTCCCTCCGACGCTGAGGTCGCGAGCCACAAGTTCCTGGTGCGCGCCGGGTACATCCGCCAACTGGGAGCGGGGATCTACTCGTATCTTTTTCTCGGGCAGCGCGCCATCAATCGCGTCATCCGCATCGTGCGCGAAGAGATGGACAAGATCGGGCAGGAGTTCCTGCTGCCGACCATTCAGCCGGCGGACCTGTGGCGCGAAAGCGGCCGCTGGACCATCATGGGCGACAACATGTTCCGGCTCAAGGACCGCAAGGGCGCAGACCTGTGCCTGGGCATGACCCATGAAGAGGTGATGACCGATATCGCCCGCAACGAGCTGCGCAGCTACAAGCAGCTCCCCCAGATTTGGTACCAGATTCAGACGAAGTTCCGCGACGAGCCGCGTCCCAAATCCGGCCTGCTCCGCGTTCGCCAGTTCATCATGAAGGACAGCTACAGCTTCGACCTGGACGAGGCGGGGCTGGACCGCAGCTACAAGCTGCATGACGGCGCCTATCGCGCGATCTTTACGCGGTCCGGACTGAAATTTGTCGTGGTCGAAGCAGACTCGGGAGCCATGGGCGGCAAGGACTCGCAGGAGTTCATGGTCTACACCGACGCGGGTGAAGACTTAATTGCCAGCTGTGCAGCCTGTGACTACGCCGCGAACCTGGAGAAGGCGACCTCGCGCCTTGCGCCCGTCAAAGAGATGGAATCCACGGGCGACGGCACGCCTGAGCTGGTTTCCACGCCGGGCCAGGCAGCCATCGTCGACGTGACAAAGTTCTTCGACATCGAGGCGAGCTCCGACATCAAATGCGTTGCCTACATGGCGAAGCTCCCAGCGAAGGACGACGCGAAAAGGGGAGCCTCGGCGACGGAGTCGCCAGTGGTCGCCTTCCTGCGCGGCGATCATTTCGTGAATGAGGCCAAGCTGATGAGCGCCGTCGGCGCCACGGATCTGCGTCCCATGGTTGCCGAGGAACTGGAGCAGTGGATGCACGGGCCGGCGGGCTATCTCGGCCCAGTGGGACTCGATGTCGCAAAGACCCTGCACGACGGCAAGGTCAACGTCGTCCTCGATCCCGGCCTCGAGCATCGCAAGAACCTGGTCTGCGGCGCGAACAGGCTCGACTACCACTATCGCAACGTGACGCCTGGTCGCGATTTCGCCTGGACCATCGTCGCGGACATCCGCAACGCCGCCGAGGGCGAGGGATGCCCAGCATGCGGCAAGCCGCTGAAGGTCGCCAGGGCGGTGGAAGTGGGGCATATCTTCAAGCTCGGCACCCGCTACACGGAGAAGATGGGCTCGCGCGTCCTGGATGCCAACGGTAAGGAAGTGACTCCGATCATGGGCTGCTACGGCATCGGGATCGAGCGGATTCTCACTGCCGCCATCGAGCAGAATTACGACGCGAACGGTTTCTGGTTGCCGCCGTCCATCGCGCCCTTCGATGTTGTCGTGACGATCACTAATGTCGCCGACGCGGCTCTGAAGACCGCAGGCGAGCAGGCAGCAGTGGCGCTGGAGGCCGCGGGATTCGACGTGCTTCTGGACGACCGCGACGAGCGCGCGGGCGTGAAGTTCAAAGATGCGGATCTGATCGGGATTCCATGGCGGGTAACGGTCGGCAAAAAGGCTGCCGAGGGCAAGGTGGAGTTGGTGCGCCGCGGCTCCTCGGACGGGCCGCGCGACGTCCCCATCGCCGATCTGGCTGCGGAATTGCGACGCGTATCCCCTCAATCATGAGCAGAACCGGCACGCGTAAGCCGTGATGCGAGGATTCGGCATCGGAAGGGTCAGGACTGCACGTTTCGCCCAGCCGGATGTGCCGGAGCCGTCTCCTCAGTCGTCTAATATGGAAAGCAGGTTTCTGATTTGGCGGTAAAAGTCAAAGTCCCTCGCGTCGTGATCAGCGCCACCCGGCGAAAAGTCCTGATCATCGCGGCCATGGTTTGTGTCAGCGCGCTGCTGGTCGGCGGCATCATCCTCTCCTTCTACTGGACCAAATACGGCGAGGTCGTCAACAGCCGGCTGCAGGAGCCTCTCTTCGTCCATACGGCGCAAATCTATGCGGCGCCGCCCGAGGTTCGGCCTGGACAGAAGCTCACCGCCCAATGGGTGCTCACGGAGTTGCAGCAGGCCGGATACACCGCGCAGGGCCAGACACCGGTTTCCACGATGGGAACCTACACGGCCGCTCCGGGAACGGTGACGGTCAACCCCGGCCCGGATTCCTACCACGCTCAGGATTCAGCAACCATCAGCTTTGAGAAAGGCTCGGTCAGCCAGATTGTCGGTGACAACGGCGAGCAGCTGGCGGCCTACGAGCTGGAACCGTTGCTGGTCACCGGCCTCTCCGACCAAAGCCGCGCGAAGCGCCGCCTGGTCACCTTCGACGAGCTGCCAAAGGACATGGTGTCCGCCGTGACCTCCATTGAGGACCGCCGGTTCTTTCACCATGGCGCGCTGGACTACGACGGCGTCCTTCGCTCGGCGTTCAACGACCTGCTGCCAGGCCATCACTATCTGGAAGGCGCTTCGACGCTCGACATGCAGTTGGCCAAGATGTTTTTCCTCACCCCGGATCGCACCTGGCACCGCAAATTCCTTCAGGTCATCATCGCGCTGCAGATGGAGCATCGCTTTTCGAAGCAGCAGATTTTCCAGATGTACGCCAACGAAGTGCCCCTGGGCCAGGTAGGCAGCTACGCCATCGACGGCTTCGGGGAAGCGGCCCAGGCCTACTTCGGCAAGGATGTGGGCCAGCTCAATCTGTCGGAGTGCGCGTTGCTCGCCGGCATGATCCAGAGCCCCAGCTGGCTGAACCCCTTCCGCCATCCGAAGCGCGCGAAGGCACGCCGCGATGTCGTGTTGGACGCTATGGTCGACACTGGAGCCATCAGTCGCGAGCAGGCCGACCAGGCCAGGGCTGCGCCGCTGGACGTTATTCCTGGAGCGTTCGATTCCGGCGAAGCCCCCTGGTTTGCGGAGCTGGTGCGCGAGCAGCTCGGCCAGCGTCTCGATGATCCGAGCTACAACGAGCAGGGCCTCCGCATCTACACCTCGCTGGATCCGGATCTGCAGCAGGTGGCGCAGAACGCCGTGCGCGACGGTATCCAGCACGTGGATGAGGTGGTGCGCGCCCGCTACGCGCGCCTGGTCAAGCTGGATGCGCGCCGCGGCGTCACGCCTCCGCCATTGGTCTATCCGCAGGTAGCATTGGTCGCCCTGAATCCGCATACTGGCCAGGTGCTGGCGCTGGTGGGCGGCAGAAGCTATGCGGCCAGCCAGCTGGACCATGCGATGGCGCATCGTCCCACTGGCTCCATTTTCAAGCCCTTTGTGTACGCCGCCGCCTTCAATACATCGCTCGCCGGAACCCCGCTGACCAGTCCTACCGGGGTGAGCGGAATCTTTACGCCGCTGACCACTCTGCACGACGAGCCGACCACGTTCACGTTTGACAACGGCCAGCAGAGCTATTCGCCGCACAATTTTGAGAACGAGTACTTTGGCGATGTGCCGGCGGTCGAGGCGCTGTACCGCTCGCTGAATAATGCCACCATTGAGCTGGCGGAGATGGTGGGCTACGACAACGTTGCCAACCTTGCCAAAGCCGCCGGAATCAAGTCCGTGGAAGCTACACCGGCCATGGCCATCGGCACCTACGACGCGACACCGCTCCAGATGGCGGGCGCGTACACGGTCTTTGCCAACGGCGGCGTCAAGATCGATCCGTGGATGCTGGCCAGCGTGCGCTCGCCAAATGGCGACGTGATCGCGGACTACACGCCGACGACTTCTCCGATCCTGGACCCCCGCGCGGCCTTCCTGACCGTCAGCATGATGGAGCAGGTGCTCAATAACCGCCACGGCACGGGCGCCAACGTTCGCGGCATGGGGTTTGAAGCGCCGGCGGCAGGCAAGACGGGCACTTCGCACGACGCCTGGTTCGCGGGCTTCACCAGCAACCTGCTCTGCGTTGTCTGGGTCGGCAACGATGACTACAGCGAGCTGGACATTGAGGGCGATCGGGCCGCCGGTCCTATCTGGGGCGACTTCATGAAAGCGGCCGTGCTGTTGCCGCAGTATTCCGATACCAAACCCTTCGTCCCCCCGCCTGGCGTCCTTCAGGTTCAGCTCGACGATACGACCAACCTTCTCGCCGACGCATCGTGCCCGCAGAGCTGGACAGCCACCTTCCTTGACGGCACGCAGCCCACGGAAACCTGTGACCACATGGGCGACCAGCGCAACATCTTCCAGAAGATTTTCGGGCTTGGTCAGCGGACCGTGAACCCGCCGCCGCCTCCAAACGTCGCGCAGCCGTTGAAAGCGGCGCCAACGCGCGTCTCGCCCGCGCAGCCGGCTCAGGCGCAGAATCAGAACGGGCAACAGCCTCCGGAACAAAAGAAGAAAAAGAAAGGCTTCTGGTCACGATTGTTCGGCCACAAGGACAACGACAAGCCGCAGGACGACCAAAATCCGCAGCTCTGAATCCTGACCACCAGGAGGCGCGCTCCCGATGAAGAAGTTCACCGTCGCCACGCACCGCAAGCGCGAGATTGTGGATATCACCGAGCAGGTACAGAGCATGCTTCCGGAAGGCTCCGGCATCTGCTGCCTGAACGTGCTGCACACGACCGCCGCGCTCACCACGGCGGACCTCGATCCGGGCACCGATCTGGATATGCTCGACGCGTTCGAGGCGATGATGCCGAAGCTGAAGTATCGGCACCCGCACAACCCGGAGCACGTGCCGGATCACATCCTCTCCTCGCTCATCGGAACCGGGCTGTCGCTGCCCGTGGAGGACGGTTCGCTGGTGCTGGGCACATGGCAGCGCGTCATCCTGGTCGAACTGGATGGCGCGCGCCGCCGTGAGCTGACGATGGAGTTTCTGAAAGGCAGCTAAAGCTTGACCTGGAAGCCGGGAGTGCCCTCGCCCTCATCGGCGCGTACTGCAGCTTCCGCCGCCTGGAAGCCCATCTTCGAGTGCGTCCCATCGCAGAAAGGCTTGTTCACGGAAGCCCCGCAGCGGCAAAGCGAAAAAGCGGGCTTACCGGAGAGGTCCCACTCGCGGCCTTCCGCGTCTACCAGTTTCACGGGACCTTCCACGCGGTACGGCCCATTCGGCCGAACTGTGATCTTCACTTCTGACATGCGAGAGCTCCTGGGGAAACAAGGATCGTTACGGCTCTTAGTCTACCAGGCATGGCCGTGTGACACGAAAGAGCCATCGTTGTGTCCGAATGGATTGCAGAAAATAAGATGGATCCACATGCCTGCCGTTGCCGAAATTCGCCGTGCTGCGCCGCAGCCTCTCGCGTCCGAACCAGCCGGTTCGGCCCGTGCCTGGCTCTTTCCGGCCCTCGGCGTCGCGTCGCTCGTCGTTTCCTGCGTGTTGTGGTCGCTCAAGCGCCAGATGTGGGGCGATGAGGTTTTTAGCTGGACGGAACTCGGCGACTCCTCTCTGGGCCATCTTCTCCACGCGGTGGTACGCCTCGGCGGCGCGGGAATGCCGCTCTATTACCTGCTCGGCTGGCCGTGGGCGCACCTGTTTGGCCGCTCCGATCTGTCCCTCAGATTATTCTCGTGCGCCGGAATCTGCGGCGCATTTCTGGTGATGATCGCCGCACTTCGGCGCCGTCTCGGGATGCGTGCTGCGTTTCTGGGCGTGGGCTTCGGCCTCTTCGCCAGCCTTCTCGTCGTGGAGCAGAATTGCGAGGCTCGGGACTACGGCTTATACCTGCTGTTGGCGTCGCTGGCCGTGGCGCAGTTGCTGAAGGTGGCGGAGACGCCGCGGCCCGCTCCGCGCATGCTGTCTCTGCTCGCCCTCAGTCAGGCTGGCCTGGTGCTTGGCCATGTGCTGGGCATGATTTACGGCGGCCTGTTGCTGGCCGCGCTCATCGCCGCCGATGCCTGGCAGAGACAATTCCGGCCGAAAGTGTATCTCTGCTGCATGGCCGGATGGCTGGCGCTCGTTCCGTGGATTCCCGCCATTCAGTCATCGATCGCAGTCGGCCGGCCGCATGGCTGGAATCCCATGCCTGGCATTGGCGATCTGCTGATCGGCTGCTCGTTTTGGCTTTTTGGCGGCCTCTACTGGCAAGTCGTCCCGCATTCTGCAATCGTGGCGCTCCTGGCCTGCTGGCTGGCTGCTGTGCTCTGCGTGGGATTCCTCGTCGCGACTGGGATTCGCCATATGCAGCGGGATCCGAGGCGCCGTCCGATGGTGCTGATTGCTCTCGCGCTGCTCGCCGCTCCGGCGCTGTTTGTTGCGATTTCGCATATCGTCGCGCCCATCTTCGTCCCGCGCTACATGCTGCCGTCCGCTCTGGGCGTCGCGCTGCTCGCGGCAGTGGCCTTCGAAGGCACCCGCCTCATGCGAGAACGCATGACGGTGCTCCTGAGCTGCGGAGTGCTGTTCCTGCCCATCGGCGCGGCGATGCTTGCGCGCCCGGCGAACCTCGACGTCACCGCGCTCGTGGGCATCGCGAACGGCCAGCCGGTTGTCTGCGACAGCCAGAAAGACTTCCTGGTGATGACGCGATACAGGCCCGGCTCCGCTCGCTATCCCATGGATTTCCAGGCTCTGGCCCAGGGCTCGGGCGGTCCCGATCAGCGGCTCATGGAGAATTACCTTCGACAAGGATACTTTCCCGGCGATCTGCCCGATCTCCGGCAGGTCCTCGCAGAGCAGCGGTTTCTGCTGCTGGACAATACCGAGAGCGACTGGTTTCAGCGCCAGATCGCGAGCAATCCGCTCTATCGCTGGAAGGATCTCGCGCAGATCGATCCGCAGCGCAGCCTGATCGCCGTCGAACGCGCCCAATAGTGTCTCAGTCTCTGATATTCCTTAAGTCTGTCATCCCGAGCGCAGCGCCGTGGGGCCCCATCACGCCGATAGGCGCGATGGGGTAGGCGGAGCGAGGGACCTGCTTTGCTTCCGGACACCTGCCGTAAAGAAGCTTGCGACACACCACAATAGCTCCGCGATTAGCCGAGCGAAGCTGCTTCTGCAGATCCCATTCGCCCAACGCTACTTTTCTGCCGGCTTTCGACCATTTGGAAGATCAGCGCGGCGGAGGCCAGCGGCGGCAGGAGGTAATCCGTGAAGCTCAGCGCCGCCACGATGGCCGGCACATGGCCGAAGAGGCCCGTAATTCCGCCCACCGTAATAACGAGATAGTCGAAGCAGAGCTGCGCCAGTGCCAGCAGTCGCAGAATCGCTGCAAACGCGCCGCGAGGTTTGCTGAAGGCGATCAGAACGCACGCCGGCATCAGCAGCACGTAGTTGTAGAGCAGTGCTGGGCTGGTTGGCACGAAGCAGACGGTGATCGCCAGCACCAGGCTGATGGCCCGAGCGAAATCGATGTCGTCTGCGCCCGAGCGCCGCTCCCGCCACAGCATTCCCAGCGCGGCCAAACCAAGAGCAACCGTGATCGCGAGGCCCGGCCAATGCCCGGCAAGCTGCTGCAATGGCATCGCTGTCTTCGTCACGCCGGTGTAGTCGCGCAGGGAAGCGCGCCAGTGAGGGAACCATCCGGGAACCAGCATTTGCGTTAGCGCCAACTGCGCGGCCATCGTTGCCAGAAACGAGACGATCAACGTCCACTGGCGGCGCAACAGCGCCCATACGAACAGCGCCAGCAACAGCGGCAGCAGCAGTTGTGGCTTGATCGTCGCCAGTGCGAGCAGAATGCCCGCTGGGACCGCGCGGCCGCGCGCCAGCAGATACCAGGCGATCAGAACGAAAGCCGCAACCGGCACCGTGAGCTGCAGAAGCCGCAGCCCCCACAGCGTTGGCCAGGCCGCGAAAGCCAGCAGGAGAATCACGATGCGCCCTCGGCGCGTCTCTGGGAAGCGTAATACCTGGAGGCACAGCCAAAATCCCCACGCCAGGAGTCCGCCGCAGAGCGCCAGGAAAACCAGTCGCGCTGCCGCCCAGGACAGAGGTGCCAGCGGTGCCAGCAGAAGAACCACCGTCGCGGGATAAAGGAAGTTCTCCGGGTTTGCCGGATCGCCAGGCGCGAGCGGATGCCCATAGAACGCGGTCTGAATGTCGCGCAGCACTTCGGGTGAATACGGATCCTGCCCGTGCAGCGCGGCCCGCGTTCCGATCCATCGCGGCAGCAGTCCGGAGCGCTGGCTCTGGATCGAACGGTCCACGATGTGCAGGTATTCAAACGGCGCAGCGACGACGATCGCCAGCAGCGCCAACAGGGCGATCTGCCGCAGCGCCCGCGGTGCTGCTGACGTTGTGGAAGGCGATGTCAAAGAAACGTCTCGGCGCAAGTATAGAACCGCCCGCGGCGCGCCGCCGATAGCACGGTCGGGCCAGCCAGGGATCAGGCGAGAGCAGCTGCAAGTTCCGGGGTCTGTCGCCGTGCCGACGCGCGAGCCCAGAGGTACCAGGCCAGCCAGGCCGGCGCCGTCCACAGATACAGGCGCGAGTTCAGATGAAGATTGAAGACATACGGCTGAAACTGCGCCAGAAGGTACAGCACGCCGAGCCCGCCGAGAACCATCCGCGAGCGCGTGCACGCGGCGGCGGCCAACAGCGCGGGCATGGCGAGGCACTGATCGTAAAACCAGCAATAGGGAGCAGCAACCAGAGAAACCAGCATCACCAAATTGCCGTCGGTCATCCAGTCCCAGGTGTGTCGGCGCGGCCAAAAGTAAGTGAGCGCCCATACGCAGGCCAGCAGCACCGGCACGAACGCCAGCCACTCGGCGCCCGGCCGCAGAAGATTGCGGATCTCAACGCTCAGGCACGGAACGTACTGCTGCGAAATGCCGGACGCGCGCGCCCACTGCAAGTATTGGCTCCATGCGTGCGGGTCCAGCGCTTCCGTCACCAGGCAGCTGGCCCCCATGGCCGCGATTGCGCCCAGCAAAATGCGCCACGCCCGCGAAACCGCAATCCACAGGAAGAGCGCCACCGCCCACGGCAGGAACAAATGCGGCTTGAGCGTGCAGAACCACAGCGCAGCGCCCGCCCAGAACGGCTTCGAGCGATGCAGCCGCAGGAACAACACCAAACCGAACAGCGGGAAGAGCGACGTCTGCCCCATCACCACGCACTGCAGCGCTGGAGGAAACGCATAGCCCAGCCATTGCACGGAATTGCCGGGGCGGCCGAGCATCTCCCACAGAAACCGCGCCGATAGCAACGCCAGGCCAAGCATCAGCAGCGACCACGGCAGAGCCGCGACCCGCGCCGGCAGAAGGCCAGGCAGTAATGCGAGCGGCAGGCTCCATGGCGGGTTCCGCATGTAGTACGAGCCCTGGGCGGTGAAGCCCGCTGCGTGCTCCACCTGGCCCATCATGCGTGGGTCCCAGGGATTCAGGTGATGCAGCACCTGTTGTCCGGCAGCCCAGTAAAAGACGAAGTCGCGCGAGACGGACAGAGAGCGGGCAAAGGGAATCACCGCGAGGTAGAGCGCGGTGATCGCGATGGTCAGGCCGCAGGCAACGGCGACGATCAGCCCGGCGACATCGGTGTCCTCTTTGCGGGATGCGCTGGGCTGAGCCATCCAGGCGATTGTACTTAGCCACGAAGTAAGCGCGGCATTCCACTTTGCGGGGAGAACTCAATCCCGCAATCGAATGCCGTTAGAAGTCGCTCAGGCTGGAACCGCGCATTCCTCGGGCGCCGTTCGGCGAACGGAAGCGCGCGCCAGCAAATACCACGCGACCCAGGCCGGTGCCGGCCACAGGTACCAGGCAGAATTGAGCCGCCCAACGGCGAACACCTGCAACGCGAGCAGGAAGCACAGACCGCCCAGCGCAGTCAGCAGCCAGCGGGAATTGATCTTGGAAGCCGCGAACAGCAGTGCGGGAAGCGCCAGGCATTGGTCGTTAATCCAGCAGTAAGGCGCAACCAGCAGCGAGACGAGCAGAAGCAGGCCGCCGTCTCCCAACCAGTCCCACGCGTGGCGCCTTGGCCAGAACCACGCGGCAGCCCAGAGACACGCAACGGCCGCCGGCACAAAACCCAGCCACGCTGCCGACGGAGCAAGCCAGGCGCGCAGAGTAACAGCCAGGCAGGGAACCGCTTCCTGCGAGATCCCGGAGTGTCGCGCCCAATCGAGGTACTGCGTCCACGCCGCCGGATCGAGAACCCCGGCAACGAGACAACTCACCGCGAGGGCAGCGAGTGCGCCCAGCACGATCCGATAGCTGCGCGAAACCACGATCCACAGCAGCAGCGCCACCCCGAAAGGCAGAAAGAGATGCGGCTTGAGCGTGCAGAACCACAGCGCGGCTCCCGCCCAAAACGGCCGGCTGCGATGGAAGCGAAGAAACAAAGCGATTCCCAGCAGAGGGAAGATCGACGTTTGTCCCATCGCCGCGCAAATCAGCGCGGGCGGAAAGCAATAGCCCAGCCAGTCGATGGGATTGCGCGGTCTTCCGAAGGTCTTCCAGAGCGTGCCGAGTGCCAATGCGAGGACGGCCAACAGCAGCAGGGACCACGGCAGCGCCGCTACCCGGGCGCTGAAAAGGCCTAGAGGCAACGTGAGCGGCAGCGCCCACGGCGGATTCCGCATGAAGTACGAGCCGTGTCCCGTGAATCCGGCCGAGCGCTCCAGCGCGCCCATGCCCGCCGCGCTCCAGGGATTGCCATGATGCACGAGTTGGTGGCCCGTCGCCCAGAAGATCGCGAAATCGCGCGATCCGGCGAAACTATGTCCCAGCGGCAGGACCAGCAGAGCCACAGCCGTAGACGTGAGGGACAACCCGCACGCCGCGGCGATAACGATATCGGCGACGCCTGGTTTCGTCTTCGCGCCAGAATCACCGGGGTGCGGGTTCATGCACCGGATTGTAATGGGGAGGCGGAGAGGTGGTTAGCCCCAAAAGTGGCATTCGTGAGATGGGTCGCCGCTAAAGTTCGAGGGAAGGCTACTTCGCGCATCCCCGGCACTTCGCCAGAATCGCCTGATGCAGGCGCTCGCGCAGATCGTCAGGCAGCTCGTAGATCTCATGCTTGCGGTAGATCTCGATCGTCTTGCGCGTCGTGTTCAGCGTAATCTCGCAGTGCTCGCAGCAGCGCAGGTGCTGCTGCAGCTCGGCGCGCAGTGGTCCGGCGATCGCCGGGTCCAGCATCTCGTCGAGCTGCTGCAAAAACTCTGTGCAGGTCACTTCACACCACCCTGGGCCTTCCCGCGGGACCCCTTCTTGAAATACCGCGTCAGCCGTTCCCTCAGCTGCAGACGCGCGCGCAGCAACCGCGACTTCACCGCCGGAATACTCAGCCCCAGCGATTCCGCCGTCTCCTCCGTCGAAAGACCCTCGACGTCCCGCAGCACAAACACCACCCGAAAGCCCGGCGGCAGCCCCTGGATCGTCTTGCGCAGAATCTCGGCCATCTCTGACTGCCCGTACTGCGCCTCCGGATCGGGACTCCAGTCGGCCAAATCCCGCGGCATGGAGCCTTCCTCAGTCTCCACGTCCTCGTCGATCGAAACCATCCGCCCGGTGCGGCGCTTCCGCAGGCGCATCAGGGACTCATTCACCGCGATGCGCACCAGCCAGGTATAAAACTTCGAATTCCCCTGGAACTGGTCGAGCTTCTCGTACGCCTTCAGGAACGCGTCCTGAACCACATCCTCGGCGTCCTCGCGGTTCTGGACGATATGCTGCGCGATCCGGAAAACCTGGCGCTCGTACTGCCGCACCAGCTTCTCGAATGCGGCTATATCGCCCCGCCGCGCCTGCTCCACGAGCAGTACGTCGGGATGAACTTCAGCCGTCCCTTGTGATTGGATGGAAGAGGACATGAATCGCTTCAGAATTTCAGGATGCGTTGGCCCGGGATTCCGCTTTCATAGTAAACGCCAGGGCGAACGGGGAGCAAAGCGCAGCGGCGCGGCGTTCCTCTCGCTCGTCCTGATGGGGCTGCTCACCGCCTGTCGGCACACGCCCACCTACACGGGACCGCCGAACCTGGTGGTTCACATGCTCATGAAGAAATGGGTGATCGAGCCGAATCAGGTCGTGGTCCCCCAGGGCGCAAAGGTGGAGTTGATTGTCACGACTGCCGACGTGGAGCACGGCCTCGCTGTGCCGGCGTTGGCGATCAACGAGCCGGTGCAGCCCGGCTGGACCACGGTCGTCCGCTTCCTCGCGCAAAAGCCTGGCATCTATCCCATGCGCTGCAGCATTGCCTGCGGCCGCGGCCACGACCAAATGACCGGCAGCATCGACATTGTGCCCGCCGCGCCGCCCGCCGTGCCCCCCGTGCACAAATAGGCACATTTTCTCGCCCAGGCCGCCTTTCAGAGCAACGTTTCGTCTTACTCTGGGTACAGAGGGGTGGGATGCTGGCAGTACGGTCGTACGGGGCGGGCAACGGGGTGAGTACCCGAGTGCAAGAGGTGGGCAACAGGCAGAACCGGTCAATAAGCTATCGGCGGGGATTGGCACGCCGTATGGCTGCGGCAGCAGCCGGAGTGGCGCTGGTGCTGTTCCTCCTTCTGCCGGCACACGGCCAGACCGCGCCGGCGACCGCACAAACTCACTCTGAGCACCAGCCCGCGAAAAGGAAAACGCCAGCCCACGAGACCTCGGCTCGCGCAACGGCGAAGGCTCACACTTCGGCGCCCCATCGCGCAACTCGGCGCGCAACCCATTCCACGCGCACCACGCGGCAGGTCGCCTCTCGCAGGCGGCCAGTACACCACTATCGCCATCGCCGGCTCACGGCCCGCGAGCTGTCCCGGAGCCGGCGCATTCGCCGCGCCTTTGTCGCTTCGGAGCAATTGCAGCCCATGGCGCAGCAACTCGCGCTCATGCGCACGCCCGCAGCTTACGCCGGGGTCACGCGCTACGCGCAGGCCCATCACGGCGACGCAGCAGCCGCGGCGTATCTCGCTCTCGGCAATGCTTACCTGCTCGACCTCCGCTTCGCGGATGCGGTTGCTGCGCTGCGCCAGGCGCGGCTCGACGGTTCCAACGGCGTTCTCAACGACTTCGCGGATTACCTCACCGCCCAGGCCTATCTGCAGAGCAACCAGCTCCCGCAGGCGGAAGCGGTCCTGGAAAACTTCGACCAGAAATATCCTGACAGCATCTTCACCGCGAACGTGCCGGTCCTGCGCGCGAATCTGTACTTGCAGGAGGGCGATGCGCAGCGCGCGCTGCAAATCCTCAGCGCTCATGAGGGCGAGGCAATCGCAGGCCATTCCGACTACCAGATGGCCCTCGCCAAAGCAGAACAGCTGGCAGGAAACACAGCGCGCTCTTCTGCTCTTTTTGAGCATGTGTACCTCACGTATCCGCTGAGCACCGAGGCCGGATTCGCCCGCGCGCAGCTCGAGTCGACCGGCGTGCTCGACAAGCTGCCTCCGGAGGACCGGCGCCGCCACGCCGACGCGCTCTACAACGCCCACCACTACGCCGATGCCGCCGAAGAGTACCGCTCGCTCGCTCGGCAATCCGACAGCGACGGCGTCTCGCGCAATTGGCTGCTCGTCGCGGCGGCGGAGTGCGACTGGAAGCTGCACCGCCTGACCCAGCGCGCACTCGACAATCTGCCCGACACCAATGACGAAGCCGGCGCGCGGCGTCTTTACCTGGAAATGGAAATGGCGCGCGACCGCGGCGACATGGCTCGCCAGCAGGCCGTGGTCACCGAGATGGAGCAGCGTTTCCCCGACAGCCTCTGGCTGGCGGAGACGCTCTACTCGAGCGGCAACATGTACCTCATCGCCAACGATGACCCGCATGCGATCCAGTACTACGGCGAGCTGGCACGCCGCTTCCCAACCTCGCACAATGCCTCGGCCGCGCACTGGCGCGCCGCGTGGTTGAACTACCGCTCCGGCAATTTCACTGAGGCTGCACGGCTCTTCGACGAGCAGGTCCGCCTCTTCCCCGGCTCAGAGTCGGCGGTCGCCGCGCTCTACTGGCGCGGTCGCGTCTACGAGGACCAGGAGCACAACCCCGCGATGGCCGCCGAGTACTACGCCACGATCGCCCGCGTCTATCCGCATTACTACTACGCCCTCATGTCACAGCAGCGCCTCGCGGCGCTGGGCGAGATCACGCCGGAGCATGTCGCCGAGCTTGATGCCATGAAGCGCGAAACCATTCCCGAGCTGACCGACGATGTGCCTGAGGACGATCCGCATGTCGTCGAGGCGAAGCTCCTCGCCAATGCCGGCCTGAACGCCTACATCGCCCCCGAAATCGCCGCCGCCGATGGCAGCCGGGAGTGGGGCGCCTTTGCGGAGGCCGAGATCTACGCCTCCGATGGCGAAGTGTGGCGCGCCATGCGCCTGCTCAAGCGCGAGCTGCCGTTCTATGAGAGCGCGCCCCTCGACGCCATACCCGCTGCGTATTGGAAGATCCTCTTTCCCGAACCCTACTGGTCCTACATTCAGGCCGACTCGGCGAAGAACGGCCTCAACCCCTACATGGTCGCCGCGCTCATCCGGCAGGAAACCGAATTCAACCCCGGCGCCGTCTCTGGCGCGAACGCCTGGGGCCTGATGCAGCTCTTGCCATCGGTCGGCCGCGCCATGGCCCGCAAGGTTGGCCTCCGCCATTTCCGCACCGCCGATCTGCTCGATCCCGTTATCAATCTCGAGCTGGGCACGCGTTACCTGCGCGAAATGCTCGACGAGTTTGGCGGACAGCCGGAGTACGCCTTCGCCGCCTACAACGCTGGTGATTACCGCGTAACCGCATGGAAGGCCGACGGCACCTGGCACGGCATGGACGAGTTTGTGGAATCCATCCCATTTACCGAAACTCGCGAGTACGTCCAGGCGATCCTGCGCAATGAGGCCATGTACCGCGCGCTCAGCTCTTCGAGCGGCCCGAACGCCGGCAGTTCGGGGCAATCTGGCAACACCGGGAAAGACAGCCACCAGGTCGCCGCCCTCCCTGCGAACTGAGCGCGCCGCTCTCACCTGGCCAACTCTGGGTTCCGGCGCGATTTTCCAATCCCTCCGTCCGCGATATATCTTGGTTCGCATGAATAGGAACGACTCTCACCGCCTCTTCTCAGGACTCGCTGTGCTCGGCCTGGCTGCACTGTGTAGTGTGCCGGCCGCAGCGCAACGGGATCGCAACCCTCCCAGACCGGAAGCTCCGCCCGCAGCCGTTCCTTCCGCTCCGCCCGCTGCCGACAAAGGCGACTACAACAAACTGCCTCCGCTTCCCGGCGACAAAAGTGTCGATCAAAGCATCGTCCTCAACGGCAAGACGCTGCACTACACCGTCACCGTCGGCACGCTGCCCGTGCGTGAGCCTGACGGCAAAATCGCCGGCAATCTCGTCTACACCGCCTACACCGTCGATCAGCCCAATCGCCCCGTCACCTTTGCTGTGAACGGTGGTCCCGGCGCCGCTTCCGTCTTCCTCAACTTCGGCGCCATCGGCCCGAAGCACCTCGATGGCATCGGCAACAAGGACGACAGCGCGTCCGAGCCGATCCACTTCAGCGATAACCAGGGGACCTGGCTCGGCTTCACCGATCTGGTCTTCCTCGATCCCATCGGTACGGGCTTCAGCCGCTCGCTCGTCGATCCCGCCGAGGCGAAGAAGCTCTTTTTCGGCCCCGTACCCGACGTCGACTACCTTTCCGCCGCGATCTACGACTGGCTCGTGAAGAACGGCCGCATGACCTCGCGCAAATATATGGTTGGCGAGAGCTACGGCGGTTATCGCGTCCCCCGCATCGTCTACAACCTCCAGTCCAACCTCGGCGTGGCGATGAACGGCGAAGTGCTGGTGTCGCCCTACATGAATCCCGCCGTCGGATCGCAGGCCGATCTGTCGCCCCTCCCGTGGATGCTGACCCTGCCCTCCATCACCGCCGCCAATCTCGAGCGCCAGGGCAAGCTGACATCCGATGCCATGCAGCCCGTGATCGCATACACCGAAGGCGACTACGCGACCGCCTTGATCAAAGGAAATTCCGATCCTTCTCTCCAGCAGGCCATGATCCAGAAAGTCACCGAAATGACCGGGCTCGATCCGACCTTCGTCAGGGAATCCGGTGGGCGTCTGGAAACAGAAGCCTATTTGCGGGAGGTTTGGCGCGAGCAGGGCAAAGTCGGCTCCGTCTACGACTCCAACGTGACCATGTTCGATCCCTTCCCGTGGTCGCCCTGGCCCCAGGCAAACGATCCGCTGCTGGCCAGCATGGTCGGCCCCACCACCACCGGCATGGTGGACTTCGTCACGCAGACCGTGGGCTGGAAGACCGAAGCGCAGTACTACGCGCTCTCCTACGACGTGGCGCGCAACTGGGATCGCGCCAGCCCCGCCATGCGGGAGGGCTCCGTCACGCAGCTACGCGACGCGGTCGCCGCGGACCCGCAGTTCCGTGTCGTCATCGCGCATGGATGGGACGACTTGTCGTGCCCCTTCATGGGCTCGGTCCTGACCGTGAATGAAATGCCGGTGATGGGCGATCCAGCCCGCGTCTCCGTGCATGAGTTTCCCGGCGGCCACATGTTCTACACCCGCGAATCCAGCCGCGTCGCATTCCAGAAGGTCGTTGAGGACATGTACAGCAAGCACTGATTTGGCCAGGAATCAGCGCTCACCCAAAGCAAAAGCGCCGGACGGTTCCCCGTCCGGCGCTCTATACCGTAACCCGTAAACCGTAACCCCTGCCGTTAAGCCGTCTTCTGCAGCACCTCATCCCGGATTTCCTCGTCGTGATGCTCTTCTGCAGTGGTGCGCGGCAGAGCCACGGCGAGGACGTCCTCGATCCGGCTGGCGTAATGGATGGTGACGTTGTCGATCTGGTCCGGCAGCAGATCCTCTTCCACGTTCAGCTTGTTTTCCGCCGGCACGATCACATCGGTTACGCCCGCCCTTTTCGCTGCCAGGAACTTCTCCTTAATGCCGCCCACAGGCAAAACGTTCCCGCTCAGGGTGATCTCACCGGTCATCGCCGTCAGCGGCCGAACCGGCCGGTCCGTCAGCAGCGAGACCAAAGCCGTCGCCATGGTCACGCCGGCTGAAGGACCATCCTTCGGAATCGCGCCCGAGGGCACGTGGATGTGAATGTCCGTGTCCTTCATCACGTCCTCGTCCAGCCCCAGCGACTTCGCATTCGAGCGCACCCAGGTCAGCGCCGCCTGCATGGATTCCTGCATGACTTCGCCGATCTGCCCCGTCATGGTGAATCCGCCTTTGCCCTTCATGCGGTTCGCTTCGATGAACAGCACGTCGCCGCCCGCGGGCGTCCACGCCAGGCCCACGGCCACTCCGGCGCGCTTCGTGCGCTCCGCAATCTCCGTGTCCACGCGCACCTTCACGCCGCCCAGGAACTCCTGGATAATCTCCTTCGTGACGACCAGCTTCTCATTCTTCCCCTCGGCGATCCGCCGCGTCTGCTTGCGGCAAATGGTGCCGATCTGCTGCTCCAGCTTGCGCACCCCCGCCTCGCGCGTATAGTGCCGCACGATGTGCAGTACGGATTCCTCGGGGAACTCGATATTGTCCGCCTGAATCCCGTTCTCCTTGATCTGTCTCGGAATCAGGTACCGGAACGCGATGTGTTTCTTCTCCTCCTCGGTGTAGCCCTGCAGCTCGATGATCTCCATGCGGTCGCGCAGCGGCTCCGGAACTGTATCCAGCATGTTTGCCGTGCAGATGAACAGCACCTTCGACAGATCGAATGCCTGATCGAGGTAGTTGTCCCGAAACGTGTTGTTCTGCTCCGGATCCAGAATCTCCAGCAGCGCCGACGCCGGATCGCCGCGGAAATCCCGCCCCAGCTTGTCCACCTCGTCCAGCATGAAGACAGGATCGTTCGCCCCTGCGCGGCGCAGGTTCTGAATGATCTGGCCCGGCAGCGCGCCGATGTACGTCCGGCGGTGTCCGCGCAGTTCGGCCTCATCGTGCATCCCGCCCAGCGAGATGCGGCGGAACTCCCGGCTCAGCGCCCGCGCAATGCTCCGGCCCAGTGACGTTTTCCCTACGCCCGGAGGCCCCACAAAGCACAGGATCGGCCCTTTCATGTCCGCCTTCAGCCGGCGTACCGAAAGAAAATCGAGAATGCGATCCTTTACCTTCTTCAGGTCGTAGTGATCCTCGTCCAGGATCTCCTTCGCCTTCACGATGTCCACAGCGCTGCCCGACGACTTTGCCCATGGCAGCACCGCCAGCCACTCGATGTAGTTCCGCGTCAGCGAGTAGTCTGCGGCCATGGGCGACATGCGCGACAGCCGGTTCAGCTCCTTCAGAGCTTCCTTCTTCGTTTCCTCCGGCATGCCGGCCGCTTCAATCTTTTCCCGCAGCTCCTCGATGTCCTTCTGGCCCTCGTCCATCTCCCCGAGCTCTTTCTGGATGGCCTTGAGCTGCTCGCGCAGGTAATAGTCGCGCTGCGACTGCTGCACCTGATCCTGCACTTCCGACTGAATCTTGTTCCGGAGTTGCTGAACCTCCAGTTCCTTGGCAAGGTGCTTGTTGATCCGCTCCAGTCGCGCCGCCACCTCCGGCGTTTCCAGCAGCTCCTGCTTGTCGCCGGTCGAGAGGAACGGAAGGGAAGCCGCGATGAAGTCGACCAGCCGCCCCGGGTCGTCGATGTTCATCGCAATCGTCTGCAATTCGTCGGAAAGCGTTGGCGACGCCGAGACGATCTGCTGGAATTGCGTGATCACATTGCGTTGCAGTGCTTCGATCCCGGGGTCTTTGGGCGCGGGTACCTCCGGCACCGTCTCGACCGCCGCCACCATGAAGGGTTCGATCTTGGAGAATTCGCCCAGACGCACGCGTTCCGTGCCTTCCGTGAAGACGAATAGGCTCTGGTTCGGCATTTTGACGACCTTGTGTACGGTCGCCAGCGTGCCAAACGCATGCAGATCCTGGGGTTGCGGCGCATCCACGCGGGCGTCCCGCTGCGCCACCACCACAATGCTCTTTTCCTCACCGAGAGACTGGATCAACTGGATCGAACTTTCCCGTCCCACGGTCAGGGGAAGAACCGCGTGGGGAAACAGAACCGTGTCCCGAACCGGCAGAATCGGCAGGACCCGGCTCGCTTCGCCTTCCCGCCCACGCGGGTCGCCGGGTTCAATGATGCTGATGAAATCGCTAGCCATGAGTGTCCTTATATCAAATAATTACCCATTGGATTCAGCAAGTATGAAAAAGTCTCAGAAACGGATAACCGCTGTACTCGCAAGTCCTTGTCATTTCGATGCCCTCGGCAAAATTACCGGCCAGCCCATCCCCGTCTCTTATCGGCAGACCCGGTCCTGCGGGTGAGATGCGGCCCTGGGGCGCGGACCCCTCAGAATTAATTCGCTGCCTGGTACCGTCCCAGTTCCCGCACCATCGAGCAGTGCCGTGGCAGCGCAGCCAGCGCCCGCTCAGCCGCTTCGGGCCTGTCCAGCTGGTAGTCGGCGTAAAAGACGTATTCCCAGGGGCGCCCCGGAACCGGACGGGATTCCAGCCGCGTCAAATTGGTGCCCAGCCCGGCAAACACCTGCAGCGCCTCCACCAGGCTCCCTGGCCGGTTCTCCACCGTAAAGGCCAAACTCACTTTGTTCGGGTGTGCATGCTGCCGGACCTCCGCCCGCCGCCGCACCAGAAAGAAACGCGTGTAGTTCTCGGGATTGTCCTCGATATCCGCCAGCAGGATCTGTCCCCCATAATGCTTCGCGGCCTGCGCGCTCGCAATCCCTGCCACGGCCGGATCGCCCAGTTCCATCAGTTGCTTCACGCTGCCCGCCGTGTCATAGCTGGGGGTGGCGATGATTTCGGGGTGCTGCACGAAAAACCTTCGGCATTGCGCCAGCGCCACCGGATGGGAATACGCACGGCGGATGTGGTTGAGTTCCGCGCGCGGCAGCCCAATCAGGTTGTGACGGATGCGGAGCAGCCACTCGCTCTCCACGCCGACTTCATGCGCAAGCAGCAGATCGTAGTGCTCCACCACCGACCCGGCGAGTGAGTTCTCAATGGGGATCATCGCCGCCTGCGCAGCGCCGCGTGCCACTGCGTCAAACGCGTCCGCGGAAAGCGCACAGGGCAAAAGGGTTGCTTCCCGATCCGCCAGAAGTGCGGCTTCGTGGCTGAAGGAGCCCGGTTCCCCCTGAATGGCGATCAGCAAAAGCGGTGATCCTCCCTTCCATTTGTACTCTAACGGCAACCCGGCAGAGCGCTGCACGCACCCTATTCATGGGCGCGAGAAAAAAAGGCGCGATCAGGAAAGGAGAGATTCGAAATGCTTTGGACGCTGTTCGTGATCCTGTTAATTGCGTGGCTGATCGGACTGGTGGGGTTCCACATTCTGGCGTGGTACATCCACATTTTGCTGGTGTTGGCACTGGTCGTTCTGATCATCCAGCTCATCAGTGGACGAAGGCCAGTAGCTTGAACGGCCGATTTCGGCACCCCAGCGCGTGAGCGCTGGGGGTCACAGCAAATGATCTTCATCCTAGGGGGAACCAATGAATTCGGACCAGGTGAAAGGGAAAGTAACCGGCATCGCGGGCAAGGCGAAACAGGCAGCTGGCGAGGCCACCGGTAACGAACACATGGCGAATCGCGGCTTGGCCGACCAGGCAAAAGGCGCCGCGCAGGAGACATGGGGCAACATCAAAGACGCGGCGAAAGAAGCCGGAAAGAATCGCGAAGCTGAGCAGCACGATCGCAATGCCGAAAAACGCGAGGACATGTCCAAAAAAATCGACCACGCGAAAGACCGCACCAACGAAAAGATCGACGAGGTGAAGGAGCGCGAGAAGCTGCGCCGTCCGGCGTAAGCGACGAACGCGCTCAGCGAGAGGCTCGCGGATTCAACTCCGCGGGCCTTTGCTGTTTTTGGCCGGACCGGGATGCGACAACATAGAATGGCAGCATGCTCCTCGAAGGCATCTTCCCGGCCATGCCCACGCCGTTCTATCCGGACGGCCGCCTGTATCTGCGCAAACTCGAACACAATGTGGAGCGCTACTCGCTCACCATGGCCGCGGGTATGGTGGTGCTGGGCTCAACCGGCGAAGCCGTCATGCTCAGCGACGAGGAGACTCGTGACGTGCTGCGCACGGCTGCCCAAAGTGCGGCTCCCGAAAAGGTTTTGCTCGCCGGTGTGGGGCGCGAGAGTCTGCGCGAAACCCTCCGCCTCGCGGAATTTGCCGCCGACCTCCAGTTCGATGCCGTGCTCGCGCGCACTCCGCATTTCTACGGCCCGCAGATGCAGCCCCTGGAACTGCTCACCTGGTACCGCACTCTGGCCGATCAGTCGCCTTTGCCGGTGGTTTTGTACAGCATTCCGAAATTTACCCACCTGGAAATCCCGCTCGAGGTCGTGGTGGAGCTGGCCGATCATCCGAATGTCATCGGCATCAAGGACTCCAGCGGTAGTGTCGAGCGCCTGGCGGCCCTGGTCGCCGCTACGCGGAAGGCGCCGAAGCGCACCGTCGCTGTAACCCCTGTCTTTGAGGCTGTCACCGACCGCATGATGCTCGCCGAAGCGGAAGCGGAAACCGCTCTCGCCGCCAGCTTGATCCCGGTTGACGCCCTCGGCGCCGAAGCCATGAGCCCGGTCGCCGTGGCCCCCCAGCGCAGGCTTCTGGCCATGCGCAAAAAGGAAGTCGGCTTCCAGGTGTTGAGCGGCTCGGCCGGCAACCTTCTCCAGGCGCTCGAAGCCGGTGTTTCCGGAGCCATCCTCGCCTTCGCCTCCCCGGCCCCGCAGGCTTGCCAGGAAATCTACACCGCCTGGAAGGAAAACGATCCCGCGGTGGCCTCCGAAAAGCAGCGGCGCATTGCCGAGCCCTCTCGGCTGGTGACCAACTACGGTATTTCGGGAATCAAGTACGCCTGTGACCTGAACGGGTATTATGGCGGTGTTCCACGCCTCCCCCTTCTGCCATTAACGGCCGAACAGCGAGCTGACGTTGCTGCCGCGATGGCGGATATCCGGAACTAAGATCGGCGCAACGTCGGTTGCGGCTTTTCAGGAAGGCACGGAGGCGGGCATGTTCCTGAAGCAGTACTACCTCGGGTGTTTGGCCCACGCTTCGTACCTGTTGGGGGACGAGAGCACGAGTGCCGCGATCGTCGTCGATCCGCAGCGAGACGTTCAGCAGTACCTCGACGACGCGCGCGAGCGCGGCTTCTCCATCCGCCACGTCTTCCTCACGCATTTCCATGCCGACTTCATCGCTGGCCACCTGGAACTGCGCGACCGGTGCGGCGCCACCATCCATCTGGGCGCGCAGGCCAGGGCGGAGTACGCCTTTACCCCCATGCACGACGGCGACACGCTCGAATTTCCTGATCTCCGCGTGCAGGTGCTGGAAACGCCTGGCCATACCATCGAGTCCATTTCGCTGCTGGTCTCCGATGGCAGGAATCCGCGCCATCCGTACGCTGTGCTCACCGGAGACACTCTCTTCATTGGCGACGTCGGCCGGCCCGATCTGCGCGCCTCCCTGGGCTGGAGCGCCGCCGATCTCGGTGCCCGCCTCTACCGTTCGCTCCACCAGAAGCTCCTCTTGCTGCCCGACGAAACCCTCGTGTACCCGGCGCACGGAGCGGGCTCGCTCTGCGGGAAGAATCTTTCCCGCGAGACGGTCTCCACCATCGGCGAGCAGCGCCGCTTCAATTACGCTCTCCAGCCCATGTCAGAAGAACAGTTTGTCGCCCTCATCACCGCCGATCAGCCCGATGCGCCCGCTTATTTCACCTTCGACGCCGTGCTGAACACTCGCGAGCGCGCGACGCTGGAGCATACGCTGGAAGAAGTCCTGCGGCCCATGGATCTGGAGGAGTTCCTCCACACAGTCGCCGCCGGCGCTCAGATCCTCGACGTGCGCCATCCGGATACCTTTGCGCGCGCGCACCTCGCAGGCAGCCTCAACATCGGACTCGACGGCCAGTTTGCCACCTGGGCGGGAACCATTCTGGATCCGGAACGGCCCATCGTCCTCGTTGCCGATGCCGGGCGCGAACCGGAGGCCGCAACGCGCCTGGGCCGGATCGGCTTCGACCGGATTCAGGGCTACCTCCATGGAGGAATGACGGCGCTGGCGCAGCAGCCCGAATTGCTGGTGTCTGCTGAGCGGATGGTCCCCGCGGATCTTTCCGGAGGTTTGGCCACGGCCTCAGGAGGTCCACTGGTGCTCGATGTCCGCACGCCAGGGGAATGGGCAAGCAAACGCATCGCGGGTAGCCGCAACCTACCGCTCACCCGCCTCGCCGAGCACGTGAGCGAATTGCCCCTGAACCAGCAGATCATCGTCCTTTGCGCCGGAGGATACCGTTCCTCGATCGCCGCCAGCCTGCTCCGTCGCGAGGGACTGAACCACGTAGCCGAGATGACCGGCGGGATGGCAGCGTGGGAAGCGGCGCAGCTCCCGACAGCACACGGTGACACACAGCAACTATAGCCATATCAGATGGTTACGAGACGATCTGTGTGTATTCCATGATGGCATCAACCCAGGCAACAGTAACCCTTCCGGAACCAATTTCGCCCCCGCGTGACGCTGGTCACTGAGGATCACGCCCCAGCTCCTTATGGTGATAGGTTCCTCGCGCCGCGCTCCTCATCTTCCGTTGGGCCGAGCCGATGAACAACGAGGAAAGGAGGAGCTATGAGCCTGCCCACCATGGCCATCGGGGGATTCGTCGTGGCCGTTGTTCTGGTCGTTCTTTCCGTCACCCTGATCAACCGATTCGCCCGCGGCGATTGAGCTACTGGACCACCTCGACGATCTGCTGGTCGGGGACCGTCCACGCAGCCGCGCCCGTGTGCGTCAGCTGCCGCTTCGCCTCATCCCACGTCAGATGGGTGAGCTGGTAGTCTCCCTTTTCATACGCATAGGTCCGGCCGTCGTCGCGGTACAGCGCGAAGCTGGCATCGGCTCCCGGCCAAACCTGAACCTTCGCGATCGTCTGCTTTTCGGCAGCGCTGTCGATCTGGCTGCCGATCGGGATAATCGACCCCGCCCGCACGAACAACGGAATCTGCTCGATTGGCGACGCGACCGTGATCGTCTGTCCGCCCGTGTACTTCTTGTGCGTCCAGTAGTCGTACCAGTCGGCGCCCGCCGGCAGATACACCTGCTTCGTCGTCGCCCCCTGCGTGGTCACCGGAGCCACCAGGAACGCCGGCCCAAACATGTACTCATCCCCAATCTCACTCACCTTCGGATCGTTGGGGAAGTCCATGAACAGCGCGCGCAGGAAGGGGGCTCCCGTCTCATGCGTATACCACCCCAGCGAATAAATGTAGGGCATCAGCGCATACCGCAGCCGCACGTATTTCTCCAGAATCGGCTCCGCCGCCGTCCCGTACGACCACACTTCGTTGTATTTCCTCGTGCCGTGCGTCCGGAAGATCGGCAGAAACGTGGCGTACTCAAACCACCGCGTATAGAGCTCCGGGTAATCCACATCGCCGCGCACGTTATCCTCGGCGCCCGCATCGCTCAGCAGTGGCGCGTGCTCCGGATGATGCACCGGCGGCAGCGGTTGCCAGCCGCCCGTATCGTTGCTCCAGTAGTTCAGGCCGGAAGCGGCTACATCCAGCCCCGTCGGAACCTGCCGGCGCAGCGTATCCCACGTCGGATAAATATCCGATGACCACACAATCGCGCTGTTCCGCTGGATCCCCGTGAACCCATCCCGCGACAGGATCAGCCCGCGCGTGTCGCCGCTCGCGCGGTACCCGTTATATAGCGCCGCGGTGTGAAACAGCGGATAGACGTTGAAGTACTCCACGCCCGGCCCAATATGAAAGTAGCTCCCATCCGGCGGCAGATCCGGCTCCGTCTCATCCGCCCAGATGTAGTTGAATCCCTTGCTCAGAATGTTTTCCTGAATCGTCTTCCAGTACCACTGCGCGGCGGCCGGATTCGTCGTGTCGATGTCGGACCCCGCATGATCGTACGGCTCGCCATTCGTCGGCGTGCCGTCGGCGAGGTGCTCGAACCAGCCGTTTTGCTCCACCGTCTTGTAGAATCGGTCCGTCGGCACGAACCGCGGCCACACGCTGATCATCGTATCGATGCCCATCTGGTGCAGCTTCGCATTCATCGCCGCGGGATCCGTCCAGAACTTCGGATTGAAATCCATCTGCCCCATATTCGTGTAGTAAAACCAGTCCACCACGATCATCGACACGGGCAGATGGCGCTGCTGATACCCATCCGCCACGGCCATCACTTCCGCCTGGCTCGAATACCGGTTCTTGCACTGAATGTAGCCGTACGCCGACTGCGGCAGCATCGGCGTCGCACCGGTCAACAGCCGGTAGCCCTGGTACAGTTGATCCGTCGTCTCGCCGTAGATCACGAAGAAGGACACACGGTCGCCCACCTGCGACGTCCACTGCGTCCGCTCGTTGAATCCCGGATCAATCGTCGTCTTCGACGGGTTGTCCCACAGCACCGCGTAGTGCCGATTCGTGACGAGGAAGGGAACGCAGAAGGTCGGTCCGGCGGCAGCCGTGTAGTCGTTCCAGCACTGGATCTGGTGATCGCGATGGTCCAGATACCCCTGCTGGTTCTCACCCAATCCGTAATAATGCTCGTCGCTTGGCGAGAAAAACGTAGCCGCAACCTGATCGTAGATCGCGTCGGCCGGGCGCGCGGCCATCTCGTCGTAGGCCACGTCGGACTTCGTCTCCGCCAGAATCTCCGCGTTCTCGTCCTTGTGGTTCGGGACCGTCATCGACCAGCCTTCCATGCGCAGAAGATTTTCGCCGCTCCTCGCATCGACCGTCAGCGGAATCCAAGGCACGTTGCCGGTGAAATAGTTGCAGGCGTCGCAGCCCGGCGGCGGCCCGCCCGCGCCGTACTGAGCAACGGGCATCTTCACCGTCATCGCGCCGGAACTGTAGGTATCCATGGTCGCGGTGTGCGTATACGTCCAGCCGGAATCCGTCGCCTGGGCGGTGATCCCGTATCCCGGAGCGGCCACCGCGGCGTCGTGGTTCAGGCTGATCGTGACGCGAACGATGTTCGGCGCGTACGACTCGAGGGTCACCGTCGCATTCCGGCGCTGGAGCACCACCTGCTTCTGCGCCGAAGCGCTGGCCAGAATAACGAATCCAACTCCGAGCAATGCTGCCAGCGTGCGGACAAAACGGGAAGGGAACAGGAACATGACGAGGCTTCTCTCGAAAGGAAGGTGTGGCCAGGAAGCGCCGGAGGCAGTGTACGTCCGCAAGCGGCGGCGGCACAAATTCACTCGCGCTCGCCGACGGCAAGTGAATCGTTTTGGCTGGGATCGTGGGGCACGGAGGCAACGCTTCGGAGACTTCAGGGCAGGCAGGGATCCTCACCTGCCCGCCGCGAAGCATTGACCTTCTTCACGAACGATTCGTATGATGAAGTCTGTCCCCACTGATTGGCGGCGTAGCTCAGATGGTTAGAGCGTGGGATTCATAACCCCAAGGTCGGTAGTTCGATCCTACCCGCCGCCACCAGACTTCCTGACAATCCTACCGGCAGACTCGCTCAGCGTTTCGTCGTGGCCTTACTCGCCTTCCGTGTAGCCGCAGGGCCAAAGCTGCACGACGCCTCCGCAGTGACCTTCACAGGCGTCAGCGTCAGCGGCGGCAGTTGGTTCTTCTGGAGCAGCGCGTTGAAGTCCGTGATCTGTTGCTGCGCGCTCTTCCATGCGGCCACCGTGCGGTTGTAGGTGCCGCAATCGTTCTCCCAGGTGGCGATCTGCGTGGGCGTAGGAGCCATGTCGATACCCACCTGCATCATGCTCACCATCGTGTTGTAGTCGTTGTTCTCGTCCGCAAAGGATTTGAACTCGTTGGTGTTCGGCCCTGCCATCATGCGACGGATCATCGCCATAATGTCCAGGGGTCCCGGCCCCGCGCCGCCGATCTTCGTCAGGTTCTTGTCCAGCGCCTTCGCCTGCGTGTCCACGTCGGGCGGCAATGTCCCGTGCATGAGCTTCGCCAGTTGGCTCAGGACGTCCTGCACCTCCACGTGACCCTCGAAGCTGTTCTCCATGCCGTGATACGAGAGCAGCGTCAACCGGTATTGGCTGCGCAGCGCGGCCATCAACGCAGCGCTCTGGCCCACGCGCGGATCGTTCACCACCGTCAGCTTGCGCGTGTATACCTGGCCGTTCACGGTGAGCTTCAGCGTGTAGACGCCCGGAATGACCTGCGGTCCATGCGGGCCCGGCGTCGTGTCGTGCGCCACCATATTCATCTGGTTTTCGATGTCATGGTCGAGCGCGGGCGGATCGTTCCAGTTCAGATCCCAGGCCACTCGATTCTCGCCCTCATGCGTGCTCAGCGCGCGAGATTTCGGGCTCGCAAGCCAATAACGCGGGAACCACTGGTCCTTGATTGGCGGCGGCAGCTCGCTGGTCATCGAGCGAATCAGGTTTCCCTCCGCGTCGAAGACCTGGAGCTGGATCGGCCCGCTCGGCTCCTGGCTCAGGTAGTAATCCACGATCGCGCCATAGGGCGGGTTCTTCGCATGGGGCACTTCGATGGAGAAGGGCTGATCCCAGTTGGCGTTCTTCCGCGCACGAATCGCGTCCTCGGGCTCGAAGAGATAAGCCTGGGCGGAGCTGATGCTCTGGGCATGCGCCGCGATCTCGCGCAGCGGCGTGATGTCGTCGAGCACCCAGAATCCGCGTCCGTACGTGCCGATCACCAGGTCGTTCTGGTGGTGATCGGTGTGGACCTCGAGATCGCGGATCGACGTGCTGGGCAGGTTCTGCTGCAGCGTCTGCCAGTGATCGCCGTTATCGAAGCTCACGTACACGGTCGTTTCCGTCCCGGCGAAGAGCAGGCCGGCCTGATCGGGATCGACCCGCACGCTGTTCACCCAGCTCCCGGTGCGCTCGTCCGTCGGCAGCCCGTTCACGATTTTCGTCCAGGTCTTGCCGCCATCCACCGTCCGCCAGATCAGCGGTACATTCGCGTCTTCGCTGTCGGGCAGCGTTTGGAAGAATGAGGCAGCGATGCGGCCGGAAACGTACGCGGTGTCAACGTTGTCGCCTGCGTCGATGGTCTGGAACTGCGTGTGCGGCGGAGCATCGGTAAGGTTAGTAACGTTCGTCCACAGCTTGCCGTGGTCGATGGTCCTGTAGATCTGGCCGTTCGTGCTCACGGTCCACATCACGCCGGGTTTTACGCGGGAGATATCGAAGTCCGCAATCGCGGGCGGCGGCGTGGGAAATGGCGGCCGAGCGCCCGCAGCCGGCGCCGGTTTTCCCGGAGCCGTTGGCGCAGTCCTGGCGTTTCCGGTGGCGGCGGCCTTCGCTGCCGCGGCGCCGGCGGGCGGAGCCGCGGCCGCCGGCTTCGGTTTCACAGGCTCTTTGCCGCAGGCGATCTGCGGCTTGCCTTTTTCCGTCGTCAGGTCCGGGCTCACTGCCGTGAACGAATGCGCGCCATCGTGCGAAACCATCAGGCACTGATACGCGACGTACAGAGCGCCAGGATCGAAGGCGACATCAAATTTCTTTTGGAAATCGCGCGAGGACGGATATTTTCTCTGATCCACGCCGAAGTTGGGCGCGACATTTTCCCATTGACCGTCGGCCATATCGATCTTGATCATCCCGCTGCCGCCGCCGCCCGGGCCATAGCCGACGCCATAGATGATGTTCGGGTCTTTCGGATCGGCCCGGAGCACGCCGAATTCCGAAGAAGGCACCGGGCTCCAGTCCATGATGTTTACCTGGCCAAAGTTGCCGGCATTACTGATCGTCACCGCGCCCGTATCCTGCTGGGCCGCAATGATGTGGTAGGGGAACGCATCGTCGGTCGCGACGTGATAGACCTGCGCGATGGGCTCGGTGTACCACAGGCTCCAGGTTTTGCCATTGTCCAGAGTGACGCTGGCTCCCTGGTCGGCGCCCACCACCATCCGCTGTCCGTTCGTCGGATCGATCCAGAACTTGTGATAGTCTTCGCCGCCGGGCGCGCCCTTGAAGGCATGGAACGTCACGCCGCCATCCGTCGAGCGGTACAGCGCGGTGCTCGCCGTGTACACGATGTCGGGATTCTCCGAGTCCACCCAGACGCCGCAGCTATAAGAGCCCTGCCCGTTCTCGATGCGTGTGTCGTCCCCGGCCATGTGCTTCCACGTGGCGCCGCCGTCATCGGAGCGGTAGAGGCCCGACCCGTGCTCGATGGCATTGCCCACGATATAAATCCGCTGTCCCTGCGTGTGCATGGCGATCGCCAGGCCGACGCGGCCTGGGAACGGCGGAATCTTGATCTCCGTCCAGGTCTTGCCTTCATCCGTGGACTTGTACACGAGCGGCGGCTTCTTCTTTGGGCCGAGGCTCATGCCGAACCCAAAGCCGCCGGTGCCCTGCGTGGCCGCGACCATCACGCTCGGATCGTCAAAGGCATAATCCAGATCGCGCACGCCGTCGTAATCGGCGGGCTTCAGAACGCTCGTCCAGGTCTGCCCGCCGTCCGTGGAGCGGTAAACGCCGCCGCCCGTATGCTGCTTATCGCCGAGCGCGGACACAATCACCACGTTGGGATCCTTCGGATCCACCAGAATCGTGCTGATCTTCACCGTGTCTTCCAGCCCAATGTGCTGCCAGGTCTTGCCCGCATCCGTGGACTTCCACATGCCGTTGCCCAGGCTGCCGCCGATCGGGTCGCCCGCGCCCACATACACGATGTCGGGATTGGACGGTGCCACCTGAACCGCGCCGATGCTGTCGACGCTCGTCACGTGATCGAAAATCGGGAACCACTTCACGCCGGCACTGGTGGTCTTCCACACCCCGCCCTGCGGCGTGCCCATGTAGAACGTGCCGGGCTGGCCGATCACTCCGCTCACGGACGAGATGCGTCCGCCGTGAAACGGCCCGACGTTCCGCCACTTGAGTCCCGCATAGAGGTTGGGATTCACCTGTGCCCCTGCGCTCAAAACGATTGCTGCCATGCCGGCAAAAGCCAGCGCACAAGTTGCCCGCGACCTTCTGATCATTGGGGAAAACCTTTCTTTGGGGATGCCAACGGCCCGGCGCGTAGTATACACAGGAACGCCCTGCGCCGGCTTGCGTGGCCGCCCGCCGAGGCATGCCCGATCGCCTACATGGAGCGCAAATTCAGAACAACTTCCGTCGCCTCGTCTTGCACAGACGCGGGAGGATTGCCATCATGGGTGCATGCAATCTCTCTACGAAGCGGCGGGTGGGATGGACGGGATGCGGCGTCTGGCAGACGCTTGGCATCGCCGGGTGATGGCCGACGAGGTGGTCGCCCATGCGTTCAGCCACGGCTTCCATGCCGAGCACACGTGAGCGGCTCGCCGCGTATTTCGCCGAAGCGCTCGGCGGCCCGGCCGCGTATTCCGGCGCCTATGGCGACGAGACCAGCGTGGTGAAGATCCACAGCGGGAACGGCGTGCATGAGGAGATGGATCGCCGCGCGATCGACTGCTTCGACCAGGCGCTGGCCGACGTCGGGCTCGCCGGCGATGCTCGGTTGCGGCAGGCGCTGCACGACTACTTCGCCTGGGCGACCACGACCACAATGGCCCGGTATCACCACTCCTCCGACGAGGTGCCGCAGGGTCTCCGCATTCCTCGCTGGTCGTGGGACGGGCTGCAGACGTAGAGGCCGCGATCAGGCCGGAGTATGGGCGACTTGGTTCGCTCCGCCCCGCCCCGCGAACAACCAGCAACTAGCAACTAGGAACCAGCAACTAGCAACCACGAACTAGCGACAGTACTTTCGTACCGTCCGAGCTCTCGATTCTCCTTGCCCTCTTCTCCCCATCCGCCTAACCTGAGAAACAGGAAAGCTCTGTCCTCGCGGCAGAGCTTTTCCATTTGCAGGAGCGCTCGCATCTACTGATCACTGATCACTGCTCCCGCGCGGAACCGTTTCTGGGCTCTGCGCTCTGTGCTCTGAGCCCTGATTCTGGGAAGGTTCCCCTGTTGTCGAGGCTGTCAACAGGAGTAACCCTAACGCAATCAGCATCGAAAGTTGTCGACCGTCATGGGGGGTACCCCCCCAGGGACAACTTCGGTCACGTTACCTGCCCTACCGGGCGTGGTCGTTGCCTTCGAACAAAGCCCAGGGGTTCCCGGGCATGTCGATAAGGTCCGGCTTTTGCCACGAGTAGCGCGGGTGGGCAGCCAGGAAGCTGGCGGCGCGGAAGTCCTGGCCGCAGGGGCGTCCGCTGCGGGCAAAGAAGGACAGATGCCCGATCAGGGCGCTGTCGGCGGTCTTGGCGTTCACGGCTCCGCTGGGATCCCAGGCCGGCGATCCCCACTGCGGCACGCCGCGGGGCGACGCGTCGATGTGACCGCAGAGCGTGCGCTCGTCGGGGTCCTCCTTGCCTTCGTAGGCGTCGAAGTGGTCGGCGAGGAACTGCTCGGCCAGGCGCGCGTCGATCTTGCCCTTGTATTGGGCCATTAGTTCCTTCCAGCGCTTGTGCCGGGCGTTCATGGAACTGGCCTGGTTGTTGGGATTGAAATTGGTCTCTTCCTTAATAAGGGTAGGGTCACTGGGGAAGTTGGAGCCGACCAGATAGCCGTTGCTGGTGCGCCACACGCGGTGGACCTTCAGACCGAGCTCGAGACGGGCGACCTCGCCGGTGCGGTTGTCGGCGATGAGCCAGTCGTTGGCGTAGCCGCCGTTGTTGCCCTCCAGCATGATGCGGACAAAGTCGTCGATGGAGGCTGAGAACTGCATGGCTTTGCGGGCGCGGACGAATTCGGGGACGCCGTTGGGATCGAAGCCCCGGAAGCCGGTGATGGTGGTCTCGGTAATGGCGATGCCGGCGGAGTTCATGCCGAAGTCGTCGCCGCTGTCGATCTTGCCGGGGAAGCCGTCCATCAGGATGTGGTAGCCCTGGTCGGGCTGGATGTCGAAGACGATGCGCCACCACTCGCCGGCCATGAAGGGATACCACATGCTGTGGGCGATCACCGGGCGGTGGTCGCGGGTCCAGTCGCCGGTGGCCACGAAGGCCGAGCAGTTGCCGTTGGGCCTGGGGGCGGCTTTCGCGGACCTTTTATGCTGGGCGTCCAGCCAGGGGACGTAATACTGCGGGGTTTCGAGGAAGCCGTTGAGAGCGACGACGTCCCAGAGGTCCATGTCATGGACGCCGTGGGCGCGGGCGCCGTCGGCGATGCCCTGGAGCTCCTCGCGATACCGGGGTTCGATGTGCGGCCAGTAGATGTCTTTGGCGACGTGGCGGAAGAAGGACCAGGGACGGCCGGTGCCGTGGACGTTGTCGAGGCGGGCGGCGTGGAAGGCCTGGTCGATCTCCGGAGCGAGGAGGTAGCCGTGCTGAAAGCCAATTTCGGAGGGCGAGCCCTGCAGGTGGACGTAGATCCAGTGGTCGCGCTGGAAGCGGTAGGCTCCCTGGAGCTGGGCGGGCTCGGACGACTGCGGGGCGGCGAAGGCGGAGACGGAAGCCGGAATCAGGGCGAGGAGGGCCAGGACGAGCGAAACGACGGCGAATCGGAGGGTGCGCATGAGGAAATCCAGCGTATAGAAGGAGGGAGAGGGGTGGCAATGGGGATCCCACCCTCTTGCCAACAACAGGCGATAAGGGTGGGCACCGTGGGATTTTGGAGTGCGAAGATTGACTCTAAAGAGAACAGTTGCTATTCTCAAAAAGCTGCCTTAAATCATTTTTTCACCTGTGGTTGGGGTGGGGGTGCATGGTCGGGCAGCAGAGCCGCGAGCCGGGGAAAATCCGGTGGAAAGCAGCACCGCGGCAGCAAAGCAGTACGGGTCGCATTGGGCCTGCGACATCCGCCACCTGGGCGGACTATGCGGGCCGGAACTTCGAAACGGAATTGGCTGTTCCGCGAGCTCCGCTGAAGAGCGGGGTTTTGAGGCACGCTCGGTCACCGTCGTAAGTTCTCGTCTGAGCAGGGAAGCAGCAAGCGGACGCGAAGCAGATCACGGACTTCGTGCGTACCAGAGCGGGGCTCTGGCGCGCGGGCATGATTTGCGGGGCGCGTGTGATTTGGAACGGTTGTTGAGAGGGAGTCAGGAATTGCCGACATTTAATCAGTTGGTGAGAAAAGGACGGACGGCGCCACGGTACAAGACGGCGTCGCCGGCGCTGCAGGGATCGCCGCAGCGGCGCGGAGTTTGCACGCGCGTGTACACGCAGACCCCCAAGAAGCCGAACTCGGCGCTGCGCAAAGTGGCTCGCGTGCGCCTGACGAACGGCATTGAGGTGACGACCTATATTCCCGGCATCGGGCACAACCTGCAGGAGCACTCGATTGTGCTGATCCGTGGGGGCCGCGTGAAGGATTTGCCGGGCGTGCGGTACCACGTGGTGCGCGGGACGCTGGATTCAGTCGGCGTCGCCGGCCGGAACCAGAGCCGGTCGAAATACGGGGCGAAGCGCGCCAAGGGCGGAGCGGCGAAGAAGTGACGGCGCGTTCCGCGGCGTCTGAGCCGCGGGCCGTCATCCTGAGCGCGAAGCGTGAAGGATCTGAAACGGATCGAAACTGAAGGATCAGGAAGCATGCCGAGAAAAGGACATATCGCGAAGCGGGACGTGGCGGCGGACCCGGTGTACAACTCGACGCTGGTGACGAAGTTCATCAACTCGATGATGTACGAGGGGAAGAAGTCAACGGCGCAGGGGATCTTCTACACCTCCATGAAGAACCTGGAACAGAAGGGCGGCGGGACGGATGCGCTGACGCTGTTCAAGAAGGCCGTGGAGAACTGCAAGCCGCTGCTGGAAGTGAAGACGCGGCGCGTAGGCGGCGCAAACTATCAGGTCCCCGTGGAAGTGAATACGGAGCGGCGGACGTCGCTGGCGATCCGGTGGCTGGTGAGCTACGGCCGGGCGCGCGGCGAAAAAGGAATGATCGACAAGCTGACCAACGAGCTGCTGGATGCGGCCAACGGACGCGGCGCGGCGATGAAGAAGAAGGAAGACGTGCACCGCATGGCCGAAGCGAACAAGGCGTTCGCGCATTACCGCTGGTAAAGCAGGGATTACGGGATACGGGTTACGGTTTGGCCGAGCCCGAAGAGAAACAGAAGCAACCGCCGGTCCGGAGGGGATCGGCACAGGATTGAGAGAGTATTGTGCCGCGACAGGTGCCCTTAAATCGTTGCCGGAACATCGGAATCATGGCGCATATCGACGCCGGGAAGACGACGACGACCGAGCGCATCCTCTATTACACGGGGATCACTCATCGCCTCGGCGAAGTGCATGAAGGCACCGCGACGATGGACTACATGGAGCAGGAACAGGAGCGCGGGATCACGATCACGTCCGCGGCGACCACCTGCACATGGAAGGACATCCGGATCAACATCATCGATACGCCCGGCCACGTGGACTTTACGGCCGAGGTGGAGCGGTCGCTGCGCGTCCTGGATGGCGCGGTGGCGCTGTTCGACTCGGTTTCGGGTGTCCAGCCGCAGACCGAGACGGTGTGGCGGCAGGGCGATAAGTACAAGGTCCCGCGCATTTGCTTCGTCAACAAGATGGATAAAGCCGGCGCGGATTTCGAGCACGTCATCGAGACCATTCGCAAGCGTCTGGGCGCACGGCCGGTGGCGACGCAGATTCCGATCGGCGCGGAAGCCAAGTTCAAAGGCGTGGTCGATCTGATCGAGATGAAAGCGATCCTGTGGCACGACGAGACCATGGGCGCCGAATACTCCGAAGAGCCAATCCCGGCCGACCTGCAGAAGAAGGCGGAAGCGTTCCGCATGCAGCTGATCGAAACCGTCGCCGAAAACGACGACGAAATGCTGCACAAGTTCCTCGAAGGCGAGACGCCGACAGCTGAAGAGCTGAAGAGGGCTCTGCGCCGCGCCACCATTGAGATGAAGGTTTTCCCGGTGCTGTGCGGCTCGGCCTTCAAAAACAAAGGCGTGCAGACGCTGCTGGACGCGGTGGTGGATTTTCTGCCGAGCCCGCTGGATGTTCCTCCGATCGAAGGCATCGATCCGCGCCACCACGACGTGCGGCTGAAGCGTGAAGCGAGCGACGACGCGCCGTTTGCGGCGCTGGCCTTCAAGCTGATCAACGATCAGTACGGCAAACTGGGCTTCATCCGGCTGTATTCCGGCTCGCTGAAGACGGGCGACACGGTGCTGAATCCTCGGTCGGGGCGCACAGAGCGCGTCGGGCGTCTGGTGAAGATGCACGCGAACAAGCGCGAGGAGATCACGGAAATCTACGCGGGCGACATCTGCGCATGCGTGGGCCTGAAGGAAATCAAGACCGGCGACACGCTGTGCGATCCGCACCATGCAATTGCCCTGAGCGCGATTGATTTTCCGGAGCCGGTGATTTCGGTTGCGGTGGAGCCGAAGACGAAGACCGATCAGGAAAAGATGGGCGTGGCGCTGGCGCGGCTGGCCGAAGAAGATCCTACCTTTAAAGTGCGGACCGACGAAGATTCGGGGCAGACCATCATCAGCGGGATGGGCGAGCTGCACCTGGAAATCCTGGTGGACCGCATGAAGCGCGAACACAAGGTCGAGGCCAATGTGGGCGAGCCCCGCGTGGCGTTCCGCGAGACGATCCGCAAGCACTCCGAGGCCGAAGGCAAATACATCCGGCAGACGGGCGGGTCGGGCAACTATGGGCACGCGAAGATCCGGCTGGAGCCGAACGAGACGGGCAAGGGCGTGGAGTTCATCAACGAGATTCGCGGCGGCACGGTTCCGAAGGAGTACATCAAGCCGATCGAGCACGGCATTCGCGAGGCGGCGCAGGGCGGCATCCTGGCCGGCTACGAAGTGGTGGACTTCAAGGCGATCCTCTACGACGGCAGCTACCACGAGGTCGATTCCAACGAAATGGCCTTCAAGATCGCCGGCTCGCTGGCATTCAAGGAAGCGGCGCGCAAAGCGTCTCCCGTGCTGCTCGAGCCGGTGATGGCGGTCGAGGTGACGGTGCCGGAAGAGCACATGGGCACGATCATCGGCGACATCAACTCGCGGCGCGGCCGGATCGAAGGCATGGAGCACGTGGGCGGCTCGCAGGTGATCAAGGCGATGGTGCCGCTGAAGGAGATGTTCGGATACGTGAACGATATCCGGTCGTCGACGCAGGGACGCGCCTCGTACACGATGCAGTTTGCGCGGTACGAAGAGGCTCCACGGATGATCTCGGAAGAGATCATCGGACGGAACCAGGGGAAGTAAACAATTTCTGTAACAGCCGCTGCGACAGAAGAGCAGGCGGGAATTTGAAGCGAGGGTAGAAGCATGGCGAAGGAGAAATTTGACCGGTCGAAGCCGCACGTGAACGTGGGGACGATTGGGCACATCGATCACGGGAAGACGACGCTGACGGCGGCGATCACGAAGGTATTGCAGAAGCACAATCCGAAGAACCAGTTTCGTTCGTTCGATTCGATCGACAACGCGCCGGAGGAGCGGGAGCGCGGGATCACGATTGCGACGGCGCACGTGGAGTACGAGACGGCGAACCGTCACTACGCGCACGTGGACTGCCCGGGCCACGCCGACTACATCAAGAACATGATCACGGGAGCGGCGCAGATGGACGGCGCGATCCTGGTGGTGGCGGCGACCGACGGTCCGATGCCGCAGACCAAGGAGCACGTGCTGCTGGCGCGCCAGGTAGGCGTGCCGTACGTGCTGGTGTTCCTGAACAAGTGCGACGCGGTCGAGGACACGGAGCTGATCGATCTGGTGGAGATGGAAGTCCGCGAGCTGCTGACGAAGTATCAGTTCCCGGGCGACGATGTGGCGGTGATTCGCGGCTCGGCGCTCGGCGCGCTGAACGGGGAGCCGCAGTGGGAAGCGAAGATCGACGAGCTGATGGAGGCGGTGGACAAGCAGGTTCCGCTGCCGGCGCGGGCGGTGGACCAGCCGTTCCTGATGCCGATTGAAGACATTTTCTCGATTTCGGGGCGCGGCACGGTGGTGACGGGCCGGATCGAGCGGGGCAAGGTGAAGGTGGGCGAGGAAGTGGAGATCGTCGGCTTCCGCGAGACGAGGAAGTCGGTGGTGACGGGCGTCGAGATGTTCAAGAAGCAGCTCGATGAAGGCATGGCGGGCGACAATGCGGGCCTGCTGCTGCGCGGCATTCCGAAGGAAGACGTGGAGCGGGGGATGGTGCTGGCGAAGCCGGGCTCGATCACGCCGCACACAAAGTTCAAGGCCAGCGTGTACGTGCTGAGCAAGGAAGAGGGCGGGCGGCACACGCCGTTCTTCAACGGCTATCGTCCGCAGTTTTACTTCCGGACGACGGACGTGACGGGGGTGGCGCATCTGCCGGCAGGCACGGAGATGGTGATGCCGGGCGACAACGTGGCGCTGGAGATCGAGCTGATCACGCCGGTGGCCATGGAGAAGGGCCTGCGTTTCGCGATCCGCGAAGGTGGGCGGACAGTGGGCGCGGGCACGATCACGGAGATCATTGCTTAGCGAGTTAGCGAAAGGCCGGCGGGGTTGAGGAATCAGCTCCGCTGACCAGAAAGAAACAACACCATGGTTGGACAGAGAATACGAATTCGGCTGAAGGCGTACGACTACCGGGTGCTCGACACCTCGACGGGCGAGATTGTGGACACGGCAAAACGGACCGGCGCCCAGGTGGCGGGACCGATTCCGTTGCCGACGGTGAAGAACAAGTACTGCGTGCTGCGTTCGCCGCACGTGGACAAGAAGTCGCGCGAGGAGTTCGAGATCCGAACCCATAAGCGGCTGATCGACATTCTGGAGCCGACGCAGCAGACGGTGGACGCGCTGATGAAGCTGGATCTGCCGGCCGGCGTGGACGTGGAGATCAAGGCGTTCGAGAAGTGAGGCTGTTTGCGAGGCGTCTGAGCCTCGCGGCGGCATCCTGAGCGATCCTGAGCAGGTTTAGGCCGCGAAGGGGAGTCGAAGGATCTCGCAGCAACCTACAGTGCCGGGCCAGCAGGCGGGCATGATGAGGGAGAGAAGAGACGATGTCAGTTAACGGGATTTTGGGCAAAAAGATCGGGATGACGCAGGTTTTCGATGAGAAGGGTGACGTGCACCCGATCACCGTGCTGCAGGCCGGTCCGTGCGTGGTGACGCAGCTGAAGACGGCGTTGAAGGACGGTTACGACGCGGCGCAGATCGGGCTCGTCGAGTTCGTGAAGGCGTCGAAGGTATCGAAGCCGCAGACAGGCCACTTTGCCAAGAGCAATGTCGCACCGGTGAAATTCGAGAAGGAAGTCGCGATTGAGAAGGCGAAGGCCGCCGGTGAGGGCGAAGCAGCGACCGATGGTGTAAAAGCCGGCGATCGCGTGCTGGTGGACATCTTCTCGGACGAGAAATACGTCGACGTGACCGGCACCAGCAAGGGCCGCGGCTTCGCGGGCGTGGTAAGGCGGCATGGCTTCGGCGGTGGACCCAAGTCGCACGGGCACATGTTCCAGGTGCAGGGCTCGATCGGAGCGTCATCATTTCCGTCGCGCGTGTTTCCTGGGCAGCGCATGCCGGGCCACATGGGCGTGGATAAGGTGACGGTGCGCAATCTGCGGATTCGCGGCATCGATCTCGACGAGAACCTGATCATGGTCGAAGGCGCAGTGCCGGGACCTCGTGACGGCTACGTCCTGATTACGAAGGCGAAGGCTCCGCCGCGCGAGCGTCGTGGATTTGCGGGCTCGGGCACGGTGGATCCGCTGAAGGCTTCCAAGCGCGCCAGCGGCAAGAAGGGCAAGTAGCTGAGAAGCAGTCAGGGATAAGACGGTTAGCGAGTTAGCAGCAGAAAGAAACAAGGCGATGGCAAACATTGACGTAGTGGATCTCGGAGGACAGAAGGTTGGCTCGCTGGAGCTGGCCGATGAGGTCTTCGGGCAAGTGAACGAGGCGCTGCTGTGGGAAGCGGTGAAGCATTACCGCGCCGCGCTGCGCCAGGGCACGCACGCCACGAAGAACCGCAAGCTGGTATCCGGGTCGGGCAAGAAGTTGTGGAAGCAAAAGGGAACGGGCCGGGCGCGTATCGGTTCGGTGCGGTCGCCCCTGTGGCGGCACGGTGGCACGGTGCACGGGCCGGTGCCTCATTCGCATGATTATCCGTTTCCGCGCAAGAAGCTGCTGGGCGCGTTGCGCTCGGCGCTGGCGGTGAAGCTGGCCGATGGGAAGCTGACGGTCGTGGATTCGCTGGAAGCGAAAGAGCCGAAGACCAAGCTGTACCGGCAGGCGCTGGATAAGCTCGAGGCAAAGAAGACGGCGCTGCTGGTCGAGAGCGGCGCGAGCCTGGGGCCGAACCTGCAGAAGGGCGTTCGCAACCTCGCGGGCGTGGATCTGATGCTCAACAGCGAAGTGCATCCCTACGACCTGCTGAGGCCGGAGCGCGTGATCTTCTCGCGGCCCGCGATTGAGAAGCTGCAGGAGTCGCTGAAGAAATCGGCTCCGCGTGGCCGCAAGGCTGAGTCCAGAAAGGCGAAGGTGGCCTGATGCCGACGACGTATACGGTAATTCGCCGGGCCATGATCACGGAGAAGGCTCTGCGGGCCAAGGAAGCTGAAGGCACGCTGGTCTTTGAGGTAGATCCGAAGGCGACGAAGACGGAAGTGAAGCAGGCAGTGGAAGCCCTGTTCAAGGTGAAGGTGAGCACGGTGCGCACCGTGAACCTGGTGGGCAAGGAACGCCGCCGCGGGAAGTTTGCCGGTTATCGGCCCGACTGGAAGAAGGCGTATGTGCGCCTGAAGGCCGGGGAGAAGATGCCGGATTACGTGAACAACCTGTAAGACAGGGTTTACGGGCTACGGATTAGGGCAGAGAGAGTAACGAGATGCCGATTAAGACATACAGACCGATCACACCGACGCTGCGGTTCCAGACCACGCTGGTGCGCGACGAGATCACGACGGACAAGCCATACAAGCCGCTGGTGCGGAATAAGCTGCGGACGGGCGGGCGGCGGAACTCGGGCGACCTGACGATCCGCCATCATGGCGGCGGGCACAAGCAGAAGCTGCGGCTGATCGACTTCAAACGCGAGAAGTACGGCGTGCCGGGCAAAGTGGCGACGATCGAATACGATCCCGGCCGCTCGTCGCGGATCGCGCTGGTGAGCTACGCGGATGGCGAGAAGCGGTACATCCTCCAGCCCGTGGGGCTGAAGGTGGGCCAGACGATCATGAGCGGGCCGGAAGCGGACATCCTGGTGGGGAACGCGCTGCCGCTGAAGAACATTCCCGCCGGCACCACGGTGCACAACGTGGAGCTGCGGCCGGGGAAGGGCGCGCAGATGGCGCGCTCGGCGGGCGCGAGCGCGCAGCTGGTGGCGAAGGAAGGCGATTATGCGCTGCTGAAGCTGCCTTCCGGCGAGACGCGGCGGGTGCTGATCGACTGCATGGCGACGATTGGGCAGGTGGGCAACACGGATCATGAGAACGTTTCGATCGGGAAGGCGGGACGGAATCGCTGGAAGGGGATTCGCCCGACCAACCGCGGGGTGGCCATGAACCCGGTGGACCATCCGCATGGCGGCGGCGAAGGCAAGACCTCGGGCGGACGTCATCCGGTGACGCCGTGGGGCCAGCCGACGCGGGGCTACAAGACCAGGAACAACAAGCGGACCGATGCGTTCATCGTGGCGAGACGCAGCAAGTAGCGGGTTAGCAAGTTAGCGAGTTAGCGAAGAGGATTTGAGATGGCAAGGTCAACAAAAAAGGGCGCCTTCGTGGATGGACACCTGATGGTGAAGATCGAGGCGATGAACCGCTCCAACGACAAGAAGGTGGTGCGCACCTGGTCGCGGCGGTCGACGATCCACCCCGAAATGGTGGGACACACGATTGCAGTGCACAACGGCAAGAAGTTTGTGCCGGTGTACGTGACGGAGAACATGGTGGGTCACAAGCTGGGCGAGTTTGCGGCGACCCGGATGTTCAAAGGTCACTCGATGAAAGCTGCCGAGACCACGGCGAAGCCGAAATAAAGCTGCCAGCGGTCAGTGGCCAGCAGGGATTGGGAAGGTTTGGAGCAAGGAATGGATACGCAGACACGGGAATTCCGGGCCGAAGCGAAGTTCCAGCGGGTATCGCCGCAGAAGGCGCGGCTGGTGCTGGATCTGATCAAGGGCCGGGGCGTTGAAGAGGCGCTGAATACGGTGGCCTTCACGAAGAAGGCGGTGGCTCCGCTGGTGGAAAAGGTGCTGCGCTCGGCACTGCAGAACGCCAACCACCTGAGCCAGGAGCAGGGCCTCGACGTGGACCTGGACAATCTGTACGTGAAGCGGGCGGTGGCGAACGAAGGCCCGCGCATGAAGCGGATCCGTCCGGCGCCGATGGGACGCGCGTACCGGTACCAGCGGCGGCTGTCGCACATCCAGATCGCGGTGGCCGAGCGGGCGCAGGCGGAGAGCCTGGTGCATCGCGTGGAAGAAGCGCCGGCGGCGGAAGAGCAGCCGGTGAAGCACGCAGCGAAGAAGACGGCCGGCAAAAAAGCTCCGGCGAAGAAGGCAGCGCACAAGCCGGCGAAAAAGGCGGCAGCGCATAAACCGGCGAAGAAGGCCGCGGCGAAGAAATCCGCGAAGAAGAAGTAGCGAGAGGATCGAGAGAGAATATGGGACAAAAAGTCCATCCTTACGGATTCCGGGTCGGGATCAACAAGCCGTGGCGGTCGCGCTGGTTCGTGACCCGCGACTACGACAAGCTGCTGGTGGAGGACGTTCACCTGAAGCGCGAGCTGAAGGAGAAGCTGAAGGCGGCGGGCGTGAGCTCGGTGGAAATAGAGCGGCCGGGGAACAAGCTGCGGCTGATGATCCGCACGGCGCGACCGGGCATTGTGATCGGGCGCAAGGGCGCGGAGATCGAGAAGCTGAAGGGCGAGCTCCAGAAGCGGACCAACCGCGACGTGTTCATCGACATTCTGGAGGTGAACAAACCGGAGCTGGACGCGCAGCTGGTGGCGGAGAATATCGCGCTGCAGCTGGAAAAGCGCGTGGGCTTCCGTCGCGCGATGCGCAAGGCGGTGGACTCGGCGCTGCGCTTCGGCTGCAAGGGCATTAAGGTCCGCGTGTCGGGCCGGCTGAACGGGAACGAAATTGCGCGATCGGAGTGGTATCTGCAGGGGCGGCTGCCGCTGCACACGCTGCGCGCGGATATCGATTACGGGTTTGCCGAAGCGCGCACCACGTATGGCGTGATCGGCGTGAAGACGTGGATTTATCGCGGCGATATTTATCAGCAGAAGCGGCGCGAGCCGCAGGCCGCGGTCGGGTCGTCGATCTTTTAGGAGAAGTTGCTGGTTATTAGTTGCTGGTCATTAGTCCAGCGGACAGGCTGCTAACAACTAAGAACTAACAGCCAGGAACCGCTTTTGAGGGTTTTGCAATGTTGATGCCAAAGAAAGTGAAGTACCGCAAGCAGCAGCGCGGGCGCATGCGCGGCAAGGCGTGGCGGGGCAGCGAATTGTCGTTCGGCGATTACGGTTTGAAGGTGATGGAGTGCGGGTATATCACCGATCGGCAGATTGAAGCCAGCCGTGTGGCCATGACGCGGTTCATCAAGCGCGGCGGCAAGATCTGGCTGCGGCTGTTTCCGGACAAGCCGGTGACGAAGAAGCCGGCCGAAACCCGTATGGGCAAGGGCAAGGGCGCGCCGGATCACTGGGTGGCCGTGGTGCGGCCCGGCCGCATTCTGTTCGAGATGGAAGGCGTGACGCCGGATCTTGCGAAGGAAGCGATGCGGCTCGCAGCGCACAAGCTGCCGCTGAAGACGCGGTTCGTGCAGCGGCACGACGTGAAGGCGACAGTCGCCGCGAAGTAGACGGAGAGAAGAGAGAGATATGGAAGCGGAGAAGTATCGCAACCTGGGCGACGATGAACTGGCGCTGGAGGCGCGCAAGGCGGCTGAACAGCTGTTCCGCCTGCGATTCCAGATCAAGCTGGGCCAAACCGAGGGCGTGAAGAAGCTGCGCGAACTGCGCAGAGATATTGCCCGGATCAAGACGGTGGAACGGGAACGGGAGCTGGGATTGCACCCCGCACCGACCGGCAAGCTGAGGCACGCGACTGAGGAAAAGGCCGAGGCGAGCGCGGCGGCGAAACCGGTGCGCAGGAAGGCTGCGAAGCCGGCGAAGAAGAAGTCCGCGAAGAAAGCGGCAGGCGCGCGTAAGAGCGGCGGCCGGGCCCCGGCGCGGCGGAGTGTCGCGAAGCCGACGGCGAGCAAGAAGAAAGCAGCACGCTCCACGAGCGTAAAGAAGGGCTGAAGCCATGAGCGAAACGACGGAACAGAAGCGCGTGTCGAAGCGCAACGAAAAAGTGGGCCAGGTGGTCTCGACCAAGATGCAGAAGACCATCGTGGTGGAAGTGGAAATGCGCAAGGCGCACGCGAAGTACAAGCGGATCGTGCGGACGAACCGGAAGTTCTACGCGCACGACGAGCAGAACACGGCGCGGGTGGGCGACATGGTGCGCATCCGGGAGACGCGGCCGCTGAGCAAGCTGAAGCGCTGGAACCTGGAAGAGATTCTGCGGCGGTCGAAGCTGGCGCAGATCGAGGGAGAGTCAAAGACAGCCGCTGCCGCTGCCGAGTAACGGAACGGATCACTGGGCGGGATAAGGAGACAAGGCCATGGCAGTGCAGATGAGAACCATGCTGGAAGTCGCCGACAACTCCGGCGCGCGCAAGCTGCAGATGATTCTGCCGCTGGGCGGCGCGAGTGGGCTGAAGGCGGGGCTGGGCGACGTGATTACCGCGGCCGTGAAGGAAGCTTCACCCGACGGGCAGGTGAAGAAGGGCAAAGTAGTGAAGGCCGTGGTGGTGCGCACGCGCAAGGAGACACGACGGCGCGACGGGACGTACATCCGCTTCGACAGTAATGCGGCGGTGCTGATCAACGACGTGGGCGAGCCGGTGGGCACCCGCGTCTTCGGTCCGGTGGCCCGCGAGCTGCGCGAGAAGAAGTTTTTGAAGATCGTGTCGCTGGCGCCGGAAGTGCTGTAAGGCGGAGATTAACGGTTACGGTTTAAGGGTTAGGAAAAGCTTATGGCGAGTTTGAACATTCAGCGGAACGACACGGTGCAGGTGATCTCGGGCAGCGACCGCGGCAAGAAAGGCCGCGTGCTGCGGGTGTATCCGGACGAGAGCCGGATTCTGGTCGAGCATGTGCGCGTGGCGAAGAAGCACCTGCGGGAAAATGCGCAGCGGCGCATTCAGGGCGGCATTGCCGAGCAGGAGATGCCGGTGCACGTTTCGAACGTGATGGTGGTTTGCCCGAGCTGCAACCAGCCGACGCGGGTAGCGCACAAGATCGACGGCCACCAGAAGGTTCGGATCTGCCGGAAATGCGGCAACACGATCGTAGCGAAGAAGAGCAAGTAGCAGGGGCTACGGGATACGGGATACGGTTTAGCACTCCGAAACGGTAGACGGTTCAGAAGGGTCAGAGCCAATCCGAAAGCGGAGAAACAGGAAGAGACAAAACAATGGCAGCGAGACTACGAGAGAAGTATCACAAAGAGATCAAAGGGGTGCTCCAGAAGGAACTGGGTCTGGAGAACGCGATGGCGGTGCCGCGCCTCGAAAAGATCGTTGTGAACATGGGACTGGGCGAAGCCACGCAGAACTCGAAGATGCTGGACCCGTTGACGGCGGATCTGGCGGCGATTGCCGGACAGAAGCCGGTGACCACACGGGCGAAGAAGTCGATCGCGGCCTTCAAGGTGCGCGAGAACATGCCCATCGGCGCGATGGTGACGCTGCGCGGCGACACGATGTACGAATTCCTGGATCGCCTGATTTCGGTGGCTCTGCCGCGCGTGCGCGACTTCCGCGGCGTCTCGACGAAGAGCTTTGACGGGCGCGGCAACTACACGCTGGGCATTCGCGACCAGTTGATCTTTCCGGAGATCGATTACGCGAAGGTTGACAAGCTGAAGGGCATGAACATCACGATTGTGACGTCGGCTCGGGACGATAACTCGGCGCGCGCGCTGCTTCGGCAGTTCGGCATGCCGTTCCGCCAGACGGCGTAAGCGAGGGGATTATGGCAACGACTGCAAAACGGGTAAAGGACGCGCGGAAGCCGAAGTTCAAGAGCCGGCAGCACAATCGGTGCCAGCTGTGCGGACGGCCGCGGGCCTTTCTGCGGAAGTTTGGGGTGTGCCGGCTGTGTTTCCGCAGCCTGGCGCTAAGGGGTGAAATTCCTGGCGTGGTCAAGTCTTCCTGGTGACGACTACGCGTCCAGCGAGCCGCGCCCTGACGGGCGCAAGACAAGTTTGACCAAGGGCCGCGAGGCCTGAGGAAAGAAGACATTCCCGCTGGTTCCCGCCGCGGCGGGCGAACGGGGAATGAAGGAGAAACGATGAGTTTGACCGATCCGGTAGCGGATTTTCTGACGCGGATTCGCAATTCGATTCGCGCGCGGCACCAAAAGCTGGACGTTCCGGCCTCGAAGTTGAAGGCGGAGATTGCCCGCATTTTGAAGGAAGAGGGCTACATCTCCAACTTCAAGACGACCGAGGAGAACGGCCGCGCGGTGCTGCGGGTATACCTGAAGTACGGCGCCAACAACGAAGCGGCGATCCGGGATCTCGAGCGCGTCTCGCGCCCGGGCTGCCGCGTGTATGTGGGTCGCGATGAGATTCGCCGGGTGCAGGGCGGACTCGGCATCAGCATTCTGACCACGCCGCGGGGCGTGATGACCGGCCGCCAGGCACGCAGAGAAGGCGTGGGCGGCGAAGTGCTCTGCGAAATCTGGTAGAGAGCTGCCAGCTGCCAGCCACCAGCCGCCAGCTGCCACGAACAACTTGCAGATGAAGCGGAAGGTGCAGAAGGGAAGTTAGCCGCGGTCTGGCGGCTGAAAGCTGGAAGCTGCTGGACCCGGTCCGGCAGAGGCTGCAGTGGAACGGCGCAAGCCGGGACTCGCAAGCCACAAGGGATACGAAGATGTCACGAATTGGAAACAAGCCGATTGCATTGCCGACAGGCGTGAAGTTCGCTTTCCAGAGCAATGTGGTCACGGTGGAAGGCCCAAAGGGCAGGATCGCGCAGCCGATTCCGCAGGGAATTACGATCGAGCAGAAGGACGGGCATCTGCACGCGGTGCGGGAGAATGACTCGCAGGCGGCGATCCACGGACTGAGCCGGGCGCTGGTGGCCAACGCCGTGGAAGGCGTGACGAAGGGGTGGTCGCAGGACCTGGACATCGTCGGCATCGGCTACCGCGCGGAGCTGAAGGGCAAGAACACGGTGGTGTTCACGCTGGGCTACTCCCACCCGATTGAGTTTCCGCTGCCCACGGGCATCACGGCGACCATCGACCCGAAGCAGACGCGGGTGACAGTGAGCGGCGTGAACCGGCAGCTGGTAGGACAGGTGGCCGCCGACATGCGGTCGCTGCGCAAGCCCGATCCGTACAAGAACAAGGGCGTGCGCTACGCAGACGAGCGGCTGAAGAAGAAGGTTGGCAAGACGGGAGCGAAGTAAAGCAGGGAATACGGGTTACGGTTTACGGTGTAGAAATCTTGCTAACCCGTAACCCGCATACCGTAACCCCTGTTCTGTAAATCCGAACGAGGCCGCTGGGCGGCTTCGCTGTTAGGAAGGAAGAGACGAAGATGATTCCGCTGAGGAAGAGAAACGAAATACGGCAGCGCGTGCACACGCGCATTCGCCGCCGGCTGACCGGAACCCCGGAGCGTCCGCGGCTGAACATTTACCGGTCGCTGAACCACATCTACGCGCAGGTGATCGACGACGCGAAGGGCGTAACGCTGGTTTCGGCGTCGACGGTCGCGGCGAAGGTGAAGACCGGCGGCAACGTGGCGGCGGCAAAGGAAATCGGGAAACAGATTGCCGAGCGCGCGAAGGAAAAGGGCATTCACAAAGTGGTGTTCGATCGCGGCGGCTATCTGTATCACGGGCGCATCAAGGCGCTGGCGGATGCGGCGCGCGAGGCGGGGCTTGAGTTTTAGGCGCAGGGAAGCGCAGAGGGAATCAGGAAGCGAATGGCGATATTGAAGAAGAAGCTGGATTCGGGGCAGTACAACCTGAAAGATCAGGTAGTGGCGATCAACCGCGTGACCAAGGTGGTGAAGGGCGGCAAGAACATGTCCTTCGCAGCGCTGGTGGTGGTGGGCGATCCGGGCGCGGGCGTGGTGGGCTACGGCTCAGGCAAGGCGCGCGAGGTGCCGCAGGCGATCCGGAAGGGGATTGAGGCGGCGAAGAAGAACCTGGTGCGCGTGAACCTGACGGCGACGACGATTCCGCATCAGGTGCTGGGGCGGTTTGGCTCCGGCCAGGTGCTGCTGAAGCCGGCGCCGGAAGGCACGGGCGTGATTGCCGGCGGCGCGGTGCGCGCAGTGATGACCTCGGTGGGCGTGCAAAACGTGCTGACGAAGAGCCTGGGCACGGCCAATCCGCACAACGTGGTCAAGGCGACCTTCGACGCGCTGGTGCAGCTTCGCGACAGGAACGAAGTCGCGGCGATGCGCGGCAAATCGGCGCAGGAGATCTAGCGATGGCGGAGAAGAAGACAGCGAAGAAGGCGGCGGCGAAGGCGCCGAGCGCGAAGACAACCATTCACGTGCAGTATTACCGGTCCATGATCCAGGCGCCGGTGAAGCACAAGAGAGTGATCAAGGGGCTGGGCTTTACGCGCCTGAACCAGATCGTGGAGCGGGAAGACACGCCGTCGATCCGGGGGATGGTGAACACGGTGCCGCACCTGGTGAGGATCGTGGAACAGGGGTAACGGTTTACGGGTTACCGGCTAGGACAGCTCCGCGTTTGGAGAGCTCTTTCTAAACCGTAAACCGTATCCCGCAATCCCTAAACACATGCGAGTCGGGCGGTGAAAGTCCGCGCCGGCGTTGAGCGAGGGAATCATGAATCTATCGAATCTGAAGGCGCCGAAGAAAGCGAACCGCAACAAGAAGCGGGTTGGGCGCGGCATGGGCTCGGGCACCGGCAAGACGTCGGGCCGCGGGCACAAGGGACAGGGATCGCGGTCGGGCTCGAGCCTGATGCGCGGTTTCGAGGGCGGCCAGATGCCGCTGCACCGCCGCCTGCCGAAGCGCGGCTTCACCAACATCTTTCGCACCGAATACACCGTGGTGAATCTGGACCGGCTGGCCGAGCTGGGCGAGAAAGAGCTGACGCTCGAGAAGTTCCAGGGTCTGGGGCTCGTGAAAGGGCGCAACGGACTAGTGAAGGTGCTGGGCAGCGGCGAGCTGAAGGGCGCCCTGACCGTGCACGCGCACAAGTTTTCGAAGTCGGCGCAGGAAAAGATCGAGAAGGCTGGCGGAAAAGCGATTGTGATCGGCGGGACCACCGAGAAGTCTGCCAGCTAAGAAGCGGTTAGCTCAAAACCGGTCAGCGGAAAAACAGTCAGAAAGCCCGCCCCGGAAAGAAAATCCGGAAGTGCTGCACGACTCCGGCGTATGTATGATGGGAACACCGACCCATGTTTGAGAAGTTCGCGAATATCTTCCGTATTCCGGACCTGCGCCGGCGCGTTTTGTTCACAGCGGGCATTTTGGCTGTGTACCGGCTGGGCGCCCACATCACGACGCCGGGCGTCAACGTCGAGGCGCTGCAGAATTTCTTCAACTCGCAGGCGGGATCCTCGCTGGGACTGATCGACCTGTTCAGCGGCGGCAACCTGCGCAGCATGACCGTGTTCGCGCTGGGCATCATGCCGTACATCACGGCAGCGATTATTTTCCAGCTGCTGGAAGTGGTCTACGAGCCACTGGCCAAGCTGGCGAAAGAAGGCGATCTCGGGCGGCGGAAGATCACGCAGTGGACGCGGTACATGACGGTGGGCCTGGGCGTGGTGCAGTCGGCGGCCATCGCGCTGTCGCTGACCCACTCTTCCGGGGGCATGGTGCTGAATCCGGGCCTCGGATTCGTATTGATGACGATCCTGACGCTGACCTGCGGCACGACGTTTGTGATGTGGCTGGGCGAGCAGATCACGGAGCGGGGCATCGGCAACGGAATGAGTTTGCTGATTTTTGCCGGCATTGTGGTGGGACTCCCGCGGGCGATCGGCGACCTGATTCAGACAGCGAGGGCGCAGCGGTTTGGGGCTCTCACCGTTCCTGTGCTGATCCTGCTGGTGCTTTTCATGGTTGGGGTGACGGCCTTCATCGTCTGGGTGGAGCAGAGCGAGCGGCGAATTCCGGTGCAGTACGCCAAGCGGATTATCGGGCGGCGGATGATGGGTGGACAGGCCACGCACCTGCCGCTCAAGGTAAACTCCGGCGGCGTGATGCCGATCATCTTTGCGGCTTCGGTGCTGTCGGCGCCCATGCTGCTGTCGAATGCGGGTTTTGTGAAGAACAGCGCGTGGCTGTCGTGGACGTTCGATCAGCTGCATCCGGGCGAGCCCTGGTATGAGTTCATCTATATCGTTGCCATCGTCTTCTTCGCGTTCTTCTACATCTCGATCGTGTTCCGTCCGGATGATATCGCCGACAACATGCGCAAGTATGGCGGGTTCATTCCGGGCATCCGGCCGGGCAAGCGGACGTCGGACTTCGTGAATGACATCCTGACGCGGATCACGATGGTGGGCGCGATCTACCTGTGCGTGGTGGCGGTGATTCCGCAGTTGCTGATCAGCGGCGTTCATCTGAACCATCTGTGGCTGGTGGGCAACTGGTTCGAGCACATGCCGCTGTGGGTGACACAGGGTCTGGGCTTCAACTTCTACTTCGGGGGCACGTCGCTGCTGATCGTGGTGGGCGTGGCCATGGATACCGCGAACCAGATCGAGTCGCACCTGATCATGCGCCATTACGAGGGCTTCTCGGCGAAGAGCCGGGTACGCGGAAGGCGGGCCTGGTAGATGACGGCGGCGGCAACGGACGCTCACGTGGACAGCAGGGAAACGGAAAGACGGAAGCTGGCGCCGGGGCCGATTTTGCTGCTGGGCGCGCCCGGCGTCGGCAAGGGCACGCAGGCCAAAGAACTGATGGCGAAGTGGGGTATTCCGCAGATTTCCACGGGAGATCTGCTGCGCTATAACCGCGACCACGGGACGCCGTTGGGCCTCCAGGTGAAGGAAATCATGGCCGCCGGCAAGCTGGTTCCGGACGACCTGGTGAACCAGATGGTGGCGGAACGGCTGCAGAAGCCGGACACGGCAGCCGGGTACATTCTGGACGGATTTCCGCGCACGCTGAACCAGGCGGAATGGCTGGACAGGCATGTGGCGGCGGGCGAACAGGCACTGCCGGTGATTGCGGTCAGTATTCGGGTCGGCTATACTGAATTATTGCGCCGTATTACCGGAAGGCGCAGCTGCCCAGTCTGCGGAACGATTTATAACATCTATCTGCAGCCGCCCAGGGTTGATGAGAAATGCGACCTGGACGGTACCCCGCTGGTGCGGCGATCCGACGATACTGAGGAAGTGTTCCAGGAGCGGATGCGAGCCTACGAGACGCAGACGGCTCCAGTGGTGGACCACTACCGCGCGCGGGGCCGGTTTGAGGAAGTGAACGGCGATCAGCCGGTAGAGAAGGTGGCGGCCGAAGTGATGGCCGCCGTGGCGCGCCTGAGGAGCTGAGCAGGGTGGCCATTACGATCAGAACGCCGCAGGAGATTGAAAAGATGCGGCGCAGTGGACAGGTGGTCCGGGAAGTTCTGGAACAGGTCCGCAGGGAAGTGAAGCCGGGAGCAACGACGCAGGATCTGGAGCGCGTGGCCGCGGCAAAGATCAGGGAGCTGGGGGCGACCCCGGCGTTCAAGGGATACCACGGGTATCCCTGTGTGCTGTGCACCTCGATCAACAACGAAGTGGTGCACGGGATCCCCTCGGCGGAACGAAAGCTGCGCGACGGCGACATCGTTTCGATTGATACGGGCGTGGTGATGGACGGCTACTACGGCGACTCGGCGATTACGGTCGCGGTGGGGTCGAAGGTAGCGGAGAAGACGCAGAAGCTGCTGGCGGTGACTGAGGCCTCGCTGAAGAGCGCGATTCGCGCGGTGAAACCGGGGGCGACGCTGGGCGATGTGGGCGCAGCGGTGCAGGAGACGGTGGAAGCGCAGGGCTTCAGCGTGGTTCGGGATTTTGTCGGGCACGGCATCGGGACGCATCTGCATGAGGATCCGCAGGTGCCGAATTATGGAACGCGGGGCCGGGGTCAGAAGCTGAAGGCCGGCATGGTGCTCGCGATTGAGCCGATGGTGAACGAAGGCGGAGCCGCGGTGCAGGTCCTGAGGGACGGCTGGACCACGGTCACGCGGGATGGAAGCTGGAGCGCGCACTTCGAGCACACCGTGGCAGTCACGGACGAAGGCGCTCTGGTGTTGACGCAGTAGCGGCGAACGATAGAAACTACGAAGCAGAGGATAGCGATTGTCGAAGGAAGACGCGATTGAGGTCATGGCAACGGTGCTGGAAACGCTGCCCAATGCCATGTTCAAAGTAGAGCTGGAGACCAGGGGCACGAGGTGCTGGCGCATGTTTCCGGGCGGATGAGGAAGAACTTTATCCGGATTTTGCCGGGTGACCGGGTCGCGGTGGAGCTGAGTCCGTACGATCTGAACCGCGGCCGGATTGTGTACAGGTATAAGTGATCAGTCGTCAGTTGTCAGTTCTCGGAACGACGAGATGCGAGACTGGCAGCGAACTGAGATCTGATAACTGAGAACTGAGGATTGTCATGAAGGTTCGGGCATCGGTTAAGAAGATTTGCGACAAGTGCAAGGTCATCCACCGCCGGGCGTGGTGCGGGTGATCTGCGAAAACCCGAAGCATAAGCAGCGGCAAGGCTAAGAAGCCTGTAGCCGGCAGCAAGGCTACAAGCTGCGGGCTACTGGCTGTTTGAAGAGTTGAGCCGGCTCCGGAAAGATGGAGCGGCTGGGGCGAGTTAGCCAGAAAGGCTTGCGAGGAACCCTGGGGAAACTCCGGCTCTTACCACTCCGGTTCGCAAGGCGGCCGGGATAACCGCTCCAGGCTGAAAGGCCGGGAGCAACCACGAAGGACACGGTATGGCACGTATTGCAGGCGTCGATCTGCCGCGGAACAAACAGGCCAGAATCGCGCTGACGTACATCTTCGGCATCGGACAACCGCGGGCGCTGACGATTCTGCTCGCGGCGAATGTCGATCCGTTCAAGAAGATTCAGGACCTGGGGAAGACGAGGTGAACCGGATCCGCCAGGTCATCGAGAACGAAGGCGATGTGGAAGGCGATCTGCGCAAAGATGTCTCCATGCACATCAAGCGGCTGATCGACATCCAGTCCTATCGGGGACTGCGGCATCGGCGCAGCCTGCCGGTGCGCGGCCAGCGGACCCACACCAACGCCCGCACCCGCAAGGGACCGCGTAAGGGCACGGTCGCCGGCAAGAAGAAAGCGACGGCGAAGACCTAATGGCGGACAACAAACCAGAAAGGCTGCAACCGGCAAAGCCGCGCAAGCAACAAGAAGTTCAAGAAGCGCGAGCGCAAGAATGTGCCGTTACGGGATCGTGTACATTCAGGCCTCGTTCAACAACACCATCGTGACCATCACCGACCGCCAGGGCAACACGCTCTCCTGGAAGAGTTCGGGCTCGCTCGGCTTCCGCGGCTCGCGCAAAGGCACTCCGTTTGCCGCACAGCAGGCGGCCGTGAACGCCGCCAACATGGCGCGGGATCACGGCGTGCGTTCGGTGGACGTGCGGGTGAGCGGGCCGGGTTCGGGCCGCGAGTCCGCGGTGCGCGCTCTGGCAGCTGCGGGACTCGATGTCCGCTCGATTCGGGACGTTACGCCCGATTCCGCACAATGGGTGCCGGCCGCCGAAGAGGCGCAGAGTATAGAGTGTAGCGTTCAGGGTGCAGGCTCTGAACGCTAACTCCTGAGTTACAATAGAGATGGACCGGGACGAAGGACGACGCCCGTAAACCGGTCGGCCTCTGAAATAAGGAGAATGCATTGGCACGTTATACCGGACCGTCTGCCGCCTTTGCCGGCGCGAAGGCATGAAGCTGTTTCTGAAGGGCACCAAGTGCACTCAGCGACAAGTGCCCCATTGAGAAGCGCAACTTTGCGCCTGGCCAGCACGGCCGCGACCGCAAAGCCAAGATTGTGGGCTATGGCCTGCAGTTGCGCGAAAAGCAGAAGGCGCAAGCCGCATCTACTTCGCCCTGGAAGAGCCAGTTCCGCGCATATTACGAGAAGGCTTCGCGCACGCCCGGCGTCACCGGCGAATTGCTGCTGCAGCAGCTCGAGCGGCGGCTGGACAACGTCGCCTTCCGCCTGGGCTTTGCCAGCTCGCGGCGCCAGGCGCGTCAGCTCGTCCGCCACGGCCACGTCGAAGTCAACGGCCGCAAGGTGAACATTCCTTCGTTTCAGGTCGGCGTGGGCGACGAGATCAAGATCCGGCCGAAGCAGCAAGAAGCTGTCGGTAGTGGAGACCTCGCGGGAATTCGCCAGCCATCAGCCGGCTCCGCGTGGCTCGTCGACCGAACGCGAACACGCTCACGGCAAGGTACTGGCGCTGCCGAAGCGCGAAGACATGAACCTGCCGGTAAACGAGCAGCTGATTGTCGAACTGTACTCGAAGTAGTTGTTAGTGGCTCGTTGTTAGTTACTGGTACGACGCCGAAGAGCGCAATTCATCAACGGAGAGAAACGGCTCGGCCGCTGCAGAATGCATCGCGGCGCTGCCGGGCAGGAGAGGCGAATCGATATGCTTTGGAGAGGATTTCAAAAACCGAAACGTCTGGCGGTAGACGCAGAGACGCTGACCGACCACTACGGCAAATTCAGTGCGCAGCCTTTTGAGCGCGGATTCGGCACCACCATCGGCAATGCGTTGCGGCGCACGCTGCTCTCGTCCATTGAGGGCGCGGCGGTCACCGCGGTCAAGCATCGAGGGCGTGCTGCACGAGTTCCAGTCGATTGCCGGCGTGGTGGAAGACGCCACCGACATCGTGCTGAACCTGAAGCAGATTCCGTTCAAGCTGAACGGGGACGGGCCAAAGGCGCTGTATCTGAATGCCGATCAGGCAGGCGTGGTAACCGCCGGCATGATCGAAGCCGACGGAGACGTGGAGATCCTCGACAAGGATGTTTATATCGCCACCGTGAGCGAAGGCGGGCGGCTGAACATGGAAATGCGGCTGAAACGCGGCCGTGGCTATGTGTCCGCCGACAAGAACTTCGACTCCGATCTGGGCATTGGATTCATTCCGATCGACTCCGTCCACTCGCCCGTGCGCAAGGTGAACTTCACCGTGGAGGCGGCGCGCCTGGGGCAGATCACCGACTACGACAAGCTGACGCTGGAAGTGTGGACGAACGGCTCGGTACTGCCGGCCGACTCGGTCGGACTGGCGGCGAAGCTGCTGAAGGACCACATGAGCATCTTCATCAACTTCGAGGAAGAGATCGAAGCGGAAGGCCATGCGGAAGAAGGCCGGGTCCAGCTGAAGAACGAGAACCTGAACCGCAGCGTGGAAGAGCTGGAGCTGAGCGTGCGCAGCTACAACTGCCTGAAGAATGCGAACATTCAGACGATCGGCGAGCTGGTGCAGAAAACCGAAGCCGAGATGCTGAAGACCAAGAATTTCGGGCGGAAGTCGCTGAACGAGATCAAGGAGATCCTGGCGCAGATGGGCCTGTCGCTGGGCATGCGGATCGACGAGCAGGGCAACGCGGTGCCGGGGCCGACCTCGGTGCTGCCGGCCGCGCAACTGGCCGCCAGCTACAGCCGCTACGACGAGGACGAGGATGAGGGTCTGGACGCGGAATTGCCGGTCCAGCCTGAAACGGAAAACTTCTAAACGGTAATCGGTGATCAGGGAACAGAGATCAGAACGGCAGCTTGCCAGGAAGATCCCGCACGAACTGATCACTGACCACTGATCACTGAGGACTGAAGATGCGTCATCGCAATGCAGGATACAAACTGGGACGGAACACGAGCCATCGGCGGGCGCTGCTGCGCAATCTGGTGACGTCCATACTTCTGGAGGACCGGGTGCAGACCACGGTGGCCAAGGCCAAGGCCGCGCGCCCGCACGTGGAGAAGCTGATCACCCTCGGCAAGCGGGGCGACCTGCATGCGCGGCGGCAAGCGCTGGCCTATCTGCAGACGGACAACGCAGTGACGCGGCTGTTTGAGACAGTAGCGCCGCGCTACAGCGAGCGTGCGGGCGGCTATCTGCGCATTGTGCGGGCGGGCTTCCAGCGCGGCGACGGCGCGGAGAAGGTCTACATTGAGCTGGTAGATGCCGAGCAGGTGCTGGACGAGAAGCGCCAGAAGCGCGCTGAAGCCCGGGCCAAAAAGCGCGAAGAGATGCAGAAAGCCATGGCCGAGCAGGAAGCCGCGGCTGGCGGCGGCGAGGAAAAAGCCTCCTAAGCCGGAAATTTGCAGGATTACCGGAGCGCATCCCGTCGGGGTGCGCTCTTCTCTTTTCCAGGGCTCGCGGCACCAGGCGAGGAGGACTTTCTGCGCGGCGGAGCGAGTCTTGATACCCTGTTCGCACTATGCCCCAGAACTCCCCCAGGGGAACGACCAGGGCGCGCTTTCTGCGCGGGCTATTGTCGGGGATCGGTGCGGGCGGCCGCGGGCGCGCAGAGGAAACGCAACGTGCTCGGGAGATTCAGGCTGCGTTGCTGCCACGCGAGACTCCGCAGTTGCCGGGGTTCCGGATCGACTGCGCCTGGCAGCCGTCGGAGGTGGTGAGCGGAGACTACTTCGACGTCTTTCCGCTCAGCGGCGGGGCGATGGCGCTGTGCGTGGCGGATGTTTCCGGCAAGGGGCTTGCGGCAGCCACGCTGGCCAGCCAGGTGCAGGAGGCGATGCGCCAATTCGCGCCAGAGGCGACGCCGGCCGAATTGTGCACGCGGGTGAATCGCGCACTGAGCGGAACGATCGGGGCAGCCCGATACATCACGCTTTTCTATGCGGTGCTGGAGCCTTCCGGCCGTCTCCTGTATGAGAACGCCGGGCATTGCCAGCCGCTGCTGGTGCGCGGCAACGGCGCCGTTGAGTTTCCCGTGAGCTTCAGCGGAGTGGTGGGGATTTTTTCCCACTGGCTGTACCGCGATCAGGAGGTTCAGCTGCACTCCGGCGACTGCCTGCTGCTGGTGACCGACGGGATTCTGGAAGCGCAGAATCGCCGGCATGAGGAATTCGGCTATCGCCGTCTCATTGCGGAAGTAGAAAGAGCGGGCGAGGCAACGCCGTCGGCGCAGGAGATTCTGGGCGCGGTGAGCCGATTTTGCGGAGGCCGATTTGCGGACGACGCCTCGCTGATCGTCGTGACGGTGGATTGAGGCATCGCCGGGCCGACCCGCGCCCGATGCGGAATGTGCCATGATTCCCGGGGATACACAAAAGTACCCCCCTGGTATCGCCCTCCCGTGGCAAATGGGTTACCCTTCTTCTAAGGGCACGACCGATTTTCCCCGCTGGAAGCTCGCCCACCGCGCGAAAGGAACTCCGTGAGCCAGCCGTCAAAAGAAAGCCGCGAACGCAACGAGCGAAACGATCTGCGCAAGCTGCCCATGATGCCCATTCGGGACATGGTCATCTTCCCCTACATGATGACGCCGTTCGTCGTGGGGCGGGAGTCCAGCGTGCGGGCCCTGGAGGAAGCGCTGAACGGGGAGCGCAGGATCTTTCTGGCGACGCAGCACGATGCGCGCGTGGATGAGCCGCGGCCGGACGATATCTACCAGGTGGGCACGGTGGGCAACATCGTGCAGAGCGTGCGCATGCCCGACGGCAACATCAAGGTGCTGGTCGAGGGCATGGAGCGCGCGCGTGCTATCGAGATCAGCGATGCGGACGGGTTCTTTGTCGCCACCGTGAAGATGGCGAAGCCGCTGACGGAAATGACGCCGCAGATCGAGTCGCTGGTCCAGCGGGTGACGTCGCTTTTCGAGCAGTACGTGAAGCTGCAGCAGGCGCTGAATGTGGAGACGGTGGCGTCCGCGATCCGCACCGATGAGCCTGGCAAGCTGGCCGACACCATCGCGGCGAACCTGCAACTGGAGGTCCCGGACAAGCAGGAGATCCTGGACCTGTTCGACGTGCCGGAGCGGCTGCTGAAGATCGCCGACGTGCTCGATATCGAGATCGAAAAGCTGAATATGGATCGCAGCATCCAGTCGCGCGTGAAGCGGCAGATGGAGCGGGCGCAGAAAGAGTACTACCTCAACGAGAAGATCAAGGCGATCCAGAAAGAACTGGGGCGCGGTGAGAAGAGCGAGTTCGACGAGCTGAAAAAGAAGATCGAAACGGCAGGCATGCCGAAGGACGTCTTCGAAAAGGCGACGCAGGAGCTGAAGAAGCTGGAAGCGATGCCGCCCATGTCGGCCGAGTCGACTGTGTCACGGAATTATCTTGACTGGCTGCTGGCCGTGCCGTGGAAAAAGCGCTCGAAAGAAACGCGCAGCATCGATCACGCGGAGAAGGTGCTGAACGCGGACCACTACGGCCTGGAGAAGATCAAGGAGCGGATCCTGGAATTCCTGGCGGTGCGGCAGCTGGTCAAGAATCCCAGGGGATCGATCCTGTGCTTTGTCGGACCCCCGGGTGTGGGCAAGACTTCGCTGGGGATGTCCATCGCCAAGGCGACGGGGCGGAAGTTCGTGCGCATGTCGCTGGGGGGTGTGCGCGACGAGGCCGAGATTCGCGGACACCGGCGCACGTACATTGGCGCGCTGCCGGGGCAGATCATCCAGTCCATGAAGAAGGCGGGCACGCGGAACCCGGTGTTCATGCTGGACGAAGTGGACAAGATGGCAGCGGATTTCCGCGGCGATCCGTCGTCGGCGCTGCTGGAAGTACTGGATCCGGAGCAGAACCACAGCTTCCAGGATCACTACCTGGACGTGGAGTACGACCTGTCGCAGGTGCTGTTTCTGGCCACCGCCAACGTGTTGCACACGATTCCGGCTGCGCTGCAGGATCGCATGGAGATCCTGCGGCTGCACGGCTACACCGAGGCGGAGAAGCTGGAGATCGCGAAGCAGTACCTGCTGAAGAAGCAGCGCGACAACACGGGCCTGACCGAGAAGAACGTCACCTTCACCGATGCGGCGCTGACGGAGATGATCCGCAGCTATACGCGCGAAGCTGGGGTGCGCAACCTGGAGCGCGAGATCGGTAACGTCTGCCGCAAGGTGGCGCGCAAAGTGGTCAAGAGCGGTGCGAAACACAAGGAGACAATCACGGCAGAGAATCTGTCTGACTTTCTCGGTGTGCCGAAGTTTCGTGACTCGGCGGTGAACGAAAAGAGCGAAGTGGGTCTGGTGAACGGGCTGGCCTGGACGGAGGTTGGTGGCAGCATCCTGCAGACGGAAGTGCAGGTGCTGGATGGCAAGGGCAAGCTGACCACGACCGGGCAGCTGGGCGACGTCATGCAGGAGTCAGCCCAGGCGGCGCTGTCGTACGTGCGCAGCCGCGCGCACCACCTGGGGCTGCCGAAGGATTTCTACCGCAACCTGGACATCCACATCCACGTGCCGGAAGGCGCGATCCCAAAGGACGGACCATCAGCCGGCATCACCTTGGCGACGGCGCTGGCCAGCGCACTGGCGCGGATTCCGGTGCGGCGCGATCTTGCGATGACCGGCGAAGTGACGCTGCGCGGCAAGGTGCTGGCCATCGGCGGCCTGAAGGAGAAGCTGCTGGCGGCGCATCGCGCGGGAATCTTCGAAGTGATCCTGCCGGAGGATAACCGCAAGGATCTGCCGGATATTCCGGACAACCTGAAGGCAGCGATGAAGCTGCACTTTGTCGACACGATGGACGAAGTGCTGAAGATCGCGCTGGAAGCGCCCCTGCCGGAGTTGCGGGAAGACATGCCGCTGGAGCCGGGGGTGCTGAGCGTGCCGCCAGCACCCGCGCCGGAGCAGCGGCCGCACCAGTAGCGGCCAGTCGCCAGCGGATGACGAATGTGCTCTTGTGTGCCGGGGCTTCGCTGCGCCCAATAGCCACATGAGTTTCACTCACTTTCGCGGCTTGCTGGTGTGGTAACGCTCTATGGCACCAGCTCAGGCGGTCTATTCCGTTAGCCCTCCGGCGACTGGACGCTAAATGCTCTTCAGCGCCTGATCCAGATCTTCAAGAATATCGCCGATGTCTTCGATTCCAACGGAGATACGTACCAATCCATCGGTAATGCCGAGGCGCGCGCGCTCGTCCGGCGGAACAGCGGCATGCGTCGTGGTGGCGGAGTGCGAGATGAGCGATTCCACGCCGCCCAGCGACTCGCCGTTGGTGATTACGCGGACGGCGCGCAGGATCTTGTCCGCGTTGGCGCGGGAGCCGGATTCGAACGAGATCATGGATCCGAAGCCGGAGGTTTGGCGCTTCGCCAACTCGTGCTGCGGATGGGTGGGCAGCCCCGGATAGAACACCCGGCTGACCTTTGGGTGCTTCGCGAGGTACGCGGCGACCTGGCGGCCGTTCTCGTCGTGCTGCTTCATGCGAACCGCGAGCGTCTTGACGCCGCGCAGAATAAGCCAGCTTTCGAACGGCGAAAGAATGCCGCCCGTGCATTTCTGGACAAAGCGGAAATTCTCGGCGAGTTCCGGGCTCGTGGTCACCAGCACGCCGCCCAGGCCGTCGGAGTGGCCGTTGAGGAATTTCGTTGTCGAGTGCATCACGACGTCAGCGCCGAATTCGATGGGTCGCTGGAAGTAGGGCGACATGAAGGTGTTGTCGACGCTCATGGGAATGCCGTGCTGGTGACAGATTTCGCCAACCGCGCGGATGTCGGTGAGGATCATGAGCGGGTTGGTGGGCGTCTCAATGTGAACAAGCTTGGTATTAGGGCGAATCGCGCGGCGGACGTTCTCGGCCTCGGACGTGTCGACGAAGCTGAACTCGATGCCGTGGCGGACGATCACCTGCGTGAACAGCCGCGTGGTGCCGCCGTACACGTTGTCACCGCAGATGACGTGGTCGCCGGCGTGGAGCAGGGTTACCAGCGCGGCGATGGCGGCCATGCCACTGCCGAAGACGTGGCCGGATGTTCCGCCTTCGAGCGAGGCCAGGCTGGTTTCCAACGCGTCGCGCGTGGGGTTGGAGACGCGGGAGTATTCCCAGCCGCGGTGCTCCTCAATGCCCTGCAGCTGATAGGTCGAGGTGAGATAGATGGGAACCGTGACGGCGCCGGTGCGCGTGTCGGGGTCCTGGCCGTCATGGATGGCGCGGGTCGCGAAGGCGTGCTTTTTCATTCCAAAAACAGGGTACAGGGAATAGGGGACAGGGTGTAGAGCGAGAGGCAGCGAACTGGAAGGAATTTGGGGTGGCGGGCGAGGGCCCGGCAGCCTGAGAAAGCCGCCGGGCCGGGAGCGTTGCTTTATTTCTTCTCCTGCGGCGCGGGAGGCGGAGGAGGCGGAGGCGTTTTGGCGGAATCGTCGCCGAGCGAATAGACGATGTTGATATCGGTTATCACAGCGACGGCCTTGCCATTGAGCAAGTACGGCTTGTATCTCCAGGTGCGGACGGCGTCGAGTGAGGATTGCTGCAATGCGGGGGGCCCCGAGACGACTTCGAGGTGTTCGACATTGCCCTTCTTGCTGATCGTTGCATGGAGGACAACGGTTCCCTGGATGTGAGCCTTCTTCGCGTCGGGGGGATAAATGGGCACAGCCCCGGAGATCCGATTGCCTGCCATGGCGCCGCTGGGCACAGGCGTGGGCGCGGCTTTCGCATGTCCCGCGGCTGCGGCAGCAGGAGCAGCGGGATGCATACCGAGGGCAAGAGCCGAGCCGCACGTGGCCAGGGCAAGAGCGGCGCAGGCGGCTAACATGACGGCGCGGGCGGCGCGGTTGAGGGGAGTAGGGATTTCGGTGAGTCGCATAAGTCTCCTTTCAAAGACGGCGGTATCGAAAATGCCCAGCGCGTGCGGCGTAGCAAGCGACGCGCGGGGAACGAGGCGAGAAGCCAGGCGCAGGAGCGACTGCGCGTAGGGCGTGGCCCCGGTGACTTCCGCCGCCATGCGATCGCAGGCCAGCTCGCGGGTTTCGGCGATGCGCTGCCGCGTGAGCCAGATGGCCGGATGCCATCCGATGGGCAGCGGGATCCCTTCGCAAAGGAGATTCGTGAGGAAGTCGCGACGGCGCAGATGCGCCAGCTCGTGGGCCAGGATGGTTTCCAGGTCGGCGCGCTCCAGATCGGCGGCCATGGCTTCCGGCAGCAGAATGAGCGGGTGGCGAATGCCCAGCGCGATGGGGCCTGCGATCCGCGAGGATGAGCGCAACGACACGCCGGGAAGGTGAAACCGACGGCAACATTGCGCGAAGATCTGGGCCGCATCGGCAGAGAGCGCAAGCGGCCGGGCACTGCGGCGCAGGGTGCGCAAACGCGCCGAGCGCCAGAGAAAGCGGGCAACGAACCAGGCGCAGGCCAGAAAATACGCGGCGAAGAAGATCGCGAGGAAAGAATCGGAGAGCCGTGCCGGAGAGACCGCCATCCCCGGACCGAAGAAGATCGAGACCTGCGCGGAGCCCGTACTCTGCGAAGCGAAGAGCGCAGTCAGGCGCGCCCAGAGCGGCTGCCACGAAAAGGTCGCCAACAGGGGGACCGTGAGCTGAAGGAACAATGTCGCCATCCAGATGCGATGCTCGGCGGCAGGACCGGCATGGCGAACCAGGCGGGCCGCGATCCATCCGGCAAGCAGCAGCAGGGGAATTTGCCAGAGGGAATTGGCGAGATACGCAAGGAGCCGCGGCTCGAAGGCGATCATGATTTCCTCCGTTCGTTGCCGGATTCACTCTGCTGATGGAAGCGCTCGGTCAGCTCGGCGAGCTTCTCCGGATCGATCTGGCGATTGCGCAGGAGGCTCATCACCAGCGCTTCGCTGGAACCGCCGAACATACGGTCGACGAGGTCGCGGACCCCCTGGCCCAGCGCGCGCGCCTGCGTCACGCGCGGAGAGTAGACGTAGGCGCGGCCGTCCAGCCGGCGGCTGAGCTTGCTTTTGCGGGCGAGGATATTGAGCATCGTCTGCACGGTCGTATAAGCGAGGGGCGGATCGAGCTCGGCCTGGACTTCGCCCACGGTAGACGCGCCGCGGGTCCAGATGACCTGCATGATGCGGAGTTCGAGGGCCGTCAGGCCGGAACTTTTTGGGCTGCGGGGCACGCTGACCTCCTAAGTAATTAGGAGTATGCGCGTGCCGGGAAAGGTTGTCAACTAGTATTTTAGGAGATGATAGCCTGGAGCCCGTAGCCGGTTGCGAAAGCGCGCGCTGGGATCAGGCAGGTTTGGCGCCCAGGGTACAGATCCAGCCCTTGTCGTGCTGCTCGAAGACCTGCACCTGCGTGAAGCCGGCATCGGCCAGCAGCGCCCGGTGCTCTTCGGCCGTAAGGAGCGTCATGCCGCTCAGGTGACCGTACTTCTCCAGCATCTGCGCCGCGGCTTTGCCGGAGCCTCTGTAGACTTCGGCGATCACGATGAATTGGCCGCCCGGCGCAAGGACGCGGAAAACCTCGCGGACATCGGCGGGGAGATCAGGCCAGAAGAAGTGGGTTTCGACCGCAGTGGCGAGGTTGAAGGTCGCATCGGGCCAGGGAAGTGCGGAGACGGAGCCCTGGCGGACCTCGACCTGACCGCGGGCCATGGCTTCCGCGTTCAGGCGCGAGGTGGAGGCCACGCTGTCCCGGGAATGATCAATACCGCAGACCTTGCCTTTGGGCCCAGCCGCAGCCAGCTTTTGAATCGTGCGTCCGCCGCCGCACCCGATGTCGAGAAGAGTGCCGGCCGGCGGAATGGCGACGGGCGAGAGTCCCCAATCGGTGAGCGGCGAGTGCCGCTTGTTCATGTTGCGCAGGAACCAGCGTCCGAGCCAGCCATGCGGCTGTCGGCACTGGCCGATCAGCGCGGGCGGCGCGGAGATGGTTCGCTGGGTCATACGCCGTTCTGAAAAATCTTCTTGCTCAGGTAGCGCTCGGCGGAGTCGGGAATGAGGGTGGCGACGCGTTTGCCCGTGCCCAGACGTTGCGCAATCTGCGCAGCGGCGTGGACCATCGCGCCCGAGCTGGAGCCGGCGAGCACGCCCTCTTCCGCGGCGAGGCGACGAACCATGGCGAAGGCGTCGGCATCCGTGACAGCGACGATCTCGTCGGCGACGGATCGATCGAAGGTGTTGGGAACAAACGAGACGCCGATGCCCTCCACTTTGTGTGGGGCGGGCTCGCCGCCGCATAACACGGAGCCCTGCGTTTCGACGGCAACGGTGAGGATGCGGGGATTTTGCTCCTTCAGGTACCGAGCGATGCCGGAGAAGGTGCCGCCGGTGCCGACGCCGGCCACGAAAGCGTCGATGCGGCCTTCCAGCTGCTCCCACAACTCGGCGCCGGTGGTGTCGTGGTGGAACTGCGGGTTGGCGGGATTGTCGAACTGGAGGGCGGCCCAGACGTTCGGATCGGATTTGGCGAGCGCCAGCGCGCGCCGAATGGCGCCGGACATGCCGTCGGCTTCCGGAGTGCGATGCACTTCCGCGCCGAAGCCGCGCATCAGCTCGCATTTCTCCTCGGCGAAGCCTTCGGGTACGAAGAGGACGACGCGATAGCCGCGATTCACCCCGACGAGAGCGAGACCGACGCCGGTATTGCCGGCGGTGGCTTCGGTGATGACGGACCCGGGATGCAGGAGGCCGCGGCGTTCGGCGTCGAGGATCATCCCGAGGGCGGCACGGTCTTTCACGCTGCCGCCGGGGTTCAGGAATTCGAGCTTGGCATGGAGCTCGGCGGCGCCGGCGGGCACAATGCGGCGAAGGCGGAGGGTGGGAGTATGGCCAATAAGTTCGGAGATATCCGCCGCGGCGCTGCCAGGGCGCACGGCACGAGGAGAGACAGACACGCCGGTTCCAGACATAAGACCAGACAGTGTAGCAGGATCGGCGAACGGGAAGCGGAGCCGAGATACGGCGTTTTTCGAGGCACCAAACATCGCCTCAAAGTGGTAGACAGGCCACTTATCCGCTCGTTAAAATGACGAGTAATCATCGGTTTCCAATCGCACCCTCCCCCACCTCTGACAGCAGGGTGCCATTCTTTTCGGCCAACTCGGTCTCCGCTCGCCGCCGCATTGTGTGGCTGCTGATCGTGTTTGCCGCGACCACCATTTGTCTTGGTTCGATCGTGGCGATGGTGATCTATGCCGACGCGCATGATTCCATTGCGGCGCAAAACCTGGTGAGCCACACGCAGCAGGTGCGTCTGGACCTGGCGAGCACCTCAGGACAACTGGACCGCATTGAGCTGCATGCGGATTTGTATCTCGCGAACGGCGACGAGTCCCATCTGCGTGCGGCGCAGGAATCCACGGTGACGCTGAATAGCCTGGTGACGCAGCTGGAGGAGCTGGTAGGTTCCAACACGCAGCAGGAGGCGCAGGTTCAACGCCTGGGGGCGGCAACGGCAACGCTGACGCGAGACGTCGATGCCCTGGCAGCGCACTCGCAACCGGTGGCGAACGATGTGCTGGCCTGCCGCCGCATTCTGAGCCTGATGCAGGACCAGGAAGGTATCCTCCTGGACGAGCGAGGGGCCGAGGCGCAGCGGGAGAATTTGTACGGGATGGTGCGCCGGTCCGTGGTGATCGTGCTTGGGACGATCCTGATTCTGGTGCTTTTCGCGTTTCTCATTCGGGACGCGGTGCGCAGCGGCGAGTTTGAGGAGCGCTTGTCCCATGCCAACGTGCAGCTGCGCAGCACAGTGGAGCGCCTGGAAGAACAGGCCTTTGAATCACGCCTGTTGATCGATGCGCGCGACGAAGTGTCGCTGTGCCTGGACGTGGAGCAGGCGGAGGCCTGCACGGTGCGGTACTTCGCGGAGCTGATTCCAGGAACGGCCGGAAGCCTGTGCATCATCAACAACTCTCGTCACCTGATGGAAAGCGTGGGTTCGTGGGGAGTGGTGAAGGGGGCCGCGGTCTTCGATGGATTCGCGCCGGAGTGCTGCTGCGCTCTGCGCTCGGGGCGGGCGCGGTGGCGGCGGCCGGAGCAGTCCGAAGTGCATTGCACGCACTTTTTCGGATCGCCTCCCGAGCAATATCTGTGCCTGCCGGTCGTGGCGCACGGCGAAACTCTGGGAGTGGTCACGATCGAATGCCAGTCGGCCGAAGCCGCGGGGATGACGGCAACGCGGGAAGAGTCGGTGATCTCGCTCGCGGAAATGGCGGCCATGGCCATCTCCGGGCTGCGCCTGCGCGAACGGCTGGAGCGGCAGTCCATCCGGGACGGCATGACCGGGCTCTTCAACCGGAGCTTCATGGAGGTCGCGCTGGAGCGGGAACTCCACCGGGCGGCGCGCCAGCAAAAAGAGCTCGCCCTGATGATGGTCGACATCGACCACTTCAAGCAATTCAACGACACCTTCGGGCACGAGGCCGGGGACGTCGTCCTGCGCCAGGTGGCGGAAAGCCTGCGCCTGGGCGTGCGCACCGAGGATATCGCCTGCCGTTTTGGGGGCGAGGAATTTGTGATCATTTTGCCGGAGATCACAATGGATTCAGCCATGGAACGCGCCGAGTTGCTGCGCCGGCAGGTGGAGGAGCTGGCTCTCCGCTATCACGGGCAGCCACTGCGGCAGGTTACGATTTCGATCGGGCTGGCGGTGTCACCGCAGAACTCCGAAGTCGCCGAGGATCTGCTCCGCTGCGCGGATCGCGCCATGTACGCCGCCAAACATCGCGGACGCAACCGGGTGGTACAGGCGGACAGCAGCATTCTGGCCTAGGCGCGCTGAATAGCGCAGATAGACGGCGATACGTTACTGGACTGGATTCGCGGTATCCCGTTTGGCGGAGTTGACCGCAGCCCTCTTCGGCCGGCCCTCGGTTTGTGGATAATAGCCCGCTTTGGTCCGGACAAAGAGCTTGCCGCGATGCGGCGCGCGCACCTCGACCCGGATCGTACGATAGCCGCCGAGGCTCATCGGGATGGTGGAGTGATAGCCGATGGTGTACTGGTTGCGAATGTCCTGTGCCACTTCGGCGGCAACCGAATCCACATCCGCCAGCGAGTGCGGGAAGAATGCGAGTCCGCCCGTGTTGGCGGAAAGCTCATTCAGAGCGCTTCGGGCGGTGTTCACTTCATGGGCAGTGTTGTCTTTGCCGAAGAGCAATCCGATGGAATAGACCACGGGCCCCTGCAGATCCTGCACCCTGTGGATCGTCTGCACCAGACTCATGCCGGAAGCGTTATCGTCGCCGTCGGTGATGATGACCAGCACCTGCTTGGGGTGGCGGGCGCCTTCGGCCAGATGGTTCGCGGCTGCCACAACCGCGTCGTAAAGGGCCGTGCCGCCGGCGGACTGGAGATGCGTGAGTCCATCGTTCAGCTTCGCGATGTTGGAGGTGAAGTCCTGGTCGAGGAAGGCCTCGTCGGAAAAGTTGACGACGAAGGCTTCATCGTCGGGATTGGAGGCGCGCACCAGATCGAGGGCGGCCGTGGCGACGGCCGAGCGCTTGTCGCGCATCGATCCTGAATTGTCGACGAGAATCCCGATGGAAACAGGCAGGTCGGAATGCTGGAACGAGACGATGTTCTGGGGCGCCTCGTCTTCAAAGACCTGAAAGTCGTCCTTCGTAAGGTCGTTGATGAGATGCCCGTGATTATCGACCACGGTGCAGTTCAGGACCACTTCGTCCACATTGCGCCGCAGCGTGTAAACCCCGTTGTCGCGGTGAATGGTCTGGCCGGAATTGGGATGGGCTGGGCTGACCGGCAAATTGTCGGCCGCGTCCGGAGAAACGATGGGGTCGCGGTCGACGTCCAGGGGAGGTTGTGTCTCGCTCGACGTGGGCGAAGCCTGAGCGGGAGCGGCGGCGGAAGACTGCTGGATGGAGGCAGCCTGCCCACGAGCGCAGATGGTGAAGGCGCCAACGGTGACGAGTACGAGGATCTGGAAGAGCCTACTGTAACGGCGCATAGTATCCAGTGCGAGCGTGCACCGTCAGCGGAGGCAAACCCGGCGGCGGCACCAGCCTCACCCTCACTTTACGCCACTTACCATCCATCTTCGTGTCGTTGGTGCTGTAGCCCAGGACGTACTCATCCCGCAGCTCGGCGCTGATGCGGGTGGCGATGTCGGACATCTCAGAGAGATCATCGACGCGGAACAGACGGCCCCCGGAATCCTCGGTGACGTTGTTCAGCAGCAGGGGGCCGTTCTGCTCTTCAACCGTCCCCGCTTCGGCGTCGAAGATGCCGAGACCATAGATCTGCACATCCGATTCGCGGACCGCGGAGCGGACTTCGCCTTCGGTGTAGCGGCTGTTGTTGTCCCCCCCGTCGGAGATGATGAGGAGCGCTTTGCGGGGCCACTTCGCCTGCTTCATCTTCTGGAGTCCCAGGTAAATGGCGTCCAGCAGCGCGGTGCGCTTTTCGGGATGCAGGGTGGCCAGGTTTGCCTCGACCTTATTCTCGTCGGAGGTGAAGTCAGAGAGCAGAAACGGGCGCTCGTTGAACCCGATGACGAAGAACTCATCCTGGGGGTTCGAGGTCTGCATGAACTGAAGCAGTGCGCCGCGCGAGCGCACGATTTTATCGCTCATGCTGCCGCTCATATCCAGAATGACGCCGATCGAGACGGGAGCGTCATCGCAGGAGAAGGCGCGGATCGACTGAACCCGGTTGTCCTCGTAGACCTGAAAATTCTGCTTTTCGAGGCCGGTGACCAGGCGATCCATGGGATCGGTGACGGTCAGCGGGATGAGCACGAGGTTCGTGTTGATCTGGAAAGTAATACCGCTGCGCAGGGAGGCGCCGGACGTCAGCGGGACGGTGGTGGTGGCTTTGGTGGCGAGCGGGAGGGGCGTATTGACGTGAACCTGATTGAGCGGATCCTCCTGCGCCGCGGAAGTACGCGGCAGGAGCAAGGGAAGCGCCAGAAGCATCAGCAGGGCAAGGAGCCACGCAGGATCAGGCGCGAAAGCCCGGGGATAGCAAATCGATGCCGCGGCAGCCTTTGGGGACCCTGAGGCGGAAACCATGGCCGAACCTCATCTGTGGAAAAATCCTGGCACGGCGCGAAGAGATATGCAACTGGCAAATCCCGGGGCGGGGAGTCGCAACGAGGGAGGCTGCCCCCATAGCTCGCATGCCGGGCCCAGTTCCTTCGATGCGGGAATCGGCGAGGCCGGATAGAATCGGGAGGAACGAACCATGGCTCGCATCTATCCCTTTCGCGCATTGCGCTATAACCTGGCCCGGGTGGCAGCGCGGGATGTGGTGACCCAGCCCTACGACAAGATTACGCCGGCTATGCAGCAGGCGTATTACCAGCGCAGCCCTTATAACCTGGTCAGGATCATCCTGCGGCTTCCGGAGCTGTTCGACGGAGACGGGGCGGTCTACGCCGACGCGGCGCGCGATTTTGCCGCCTGGCGTGCCAGCGGCATCCTGGCACAGGAGCGGGAATCCTCCGTCTTTGCCTATTCTCAGCGCTTTGTGGTGCCCGGCCAGCCGGATGTAATGCGGGAACGGCGCGGGTTTATCGCCCTGGGCGAACTCTGCGACTACAGCCAGGGCGTGGTCTTCCGGCATGAGCAGACGCTCTCGAAGCCGAAATCGGACCGGCTGAACTTATTGCGGGCGACCAGAGCCCACTTCGGCCAGATTTTCATGCTCTATTCCGACCCGGCGCGCACCGCCGAGCAGGTCCTGTTCGGGAACGGCGCGGGAACGCTGCCGGAAATCGAAGTTACCGACGAATTTGGTGTGATCCACCGCGTGTGGAAGGTCAGCGATGCGGCGAAGATCAACCTGCTGACCAGTTTGCTTGCAGACAAAAAGCTGATCATCGCGGACGGCCACCATCGCTATGAGACCGCGCTGGCGTATGCGAAGGAGCGGGCGCCGGGAAAGCCCACTGGGCTCTGCGAGCGGCCGAGCGGGGGATTGCAGCTGCCGGCGTACCCCGAAGCGGCGGCGATGATGACCTTTGTCAACATGGAGTCGGAAGGGCTGGTGATCCTCCCGACACACCGGGTGGTCTTCGGGCTGTCGGGGTTCGCTCCGGCCCGCCTGCTGGAGGCGGCGCAGCCTTATTTCAACATTGAAGAATTGCCTGAGGGGGACGCGGCGGCGGCAGTGGCGCGGCTTGGCCAGTCAGCCGGAACGTCTTTTGCCGCCGTAACGGCGCAGGGTTGGTTCCTGCTGACCGCGAAGGCGACAGCAGTCGCCGAGGCGCTGCATGGGGTTTCGCCCCGCCAGCGCCAGCTGGATGTGGTGCAGCTTCACTGCCTGGTGGTGGAGAAGTTGCTGGGGATCTCGCCCGAGGCGACGCGCGAGCAGACGCACATCCGCTATCTGCGGGACGCGGCCGAAGCGGCGGATCAGGTGGCGCGAGGCGAGGCGAATGTCAGCTTCCTGATGAATCCGGTCAGCCTGGATCAATTGCGCGAAGTTGCGTTTGCGGGAGAAGTGATGCCGCAGAAATCCACCGATTTCTATCCCAAGCTGCTGAGCGGCCTGGCGATTTATGCGCTGGACTGAGGCAGGGCTGGCGCTCGCGCTGGCCGGGCTGGCGGGCTCCCCGGGTCAGAACACCCATCCAACGCCGGCGCAGGCTCCCCAAGCACCGGGCGCGATGCCGCCCGCAGCGCAACCTGCGACAACGCACCCTTTCGTGGTGGTCCTGGATGCTGCGCACGGAGGCAGCGATGAGGGCGCACGCCTGGGAAAGACGGCGCTCGAGAAGACTTTGACTCTCACCATGGCTGAGCACCTGCAGGCGCTCCTGCGTCAGCAGGGAATCGTTGTGACGATGACGCGAACGGCGGACGTTGATCTGCCGGCGCTGAATCGGGCGCAGATTGCGAACCACGCCCAGGCGGCGGTGTGCCTCGTGTTCCATGCAACGGCAACGGGAAGCGGCGTGCACCTGTTCACATCCTCGCTGCCGGCTCCGCAGGCCGTCATCGCTGGGGGGCTCGGCGCCCACCCCGGCCGCGACGCCAGACGTTCTGCCGTGGGCCACGGCGCAGGCGACCGCCATCTCAGACAGTCTGAAGCTGGAGTCGGAACTGGACGCGGCGCTGGTCCACGCGGAGATTCCCGTGACGATGGGGCGGGCTTCCGTGGAGCCGATGGATAACCTGACTTGCCCGGCGGTGGCCGTGGAGTTGGCGCCGCTGGCGCCTGGAAACACGACCAAAGGGCGCGCCATTACCGACGAGCGATACCAGGAAACGGTGGAGGGCGCGCTGGCCGCAGCGATCGGCTCGTGGCGCGTCGACCGGAAGCAACCGTAAGAGGACCATGGCTGGACGATGATCTCTCGCGCGCACAAAGTGCTCTTCGGATTGCTGCTGCTGGCGTGTGTGGCCATGGCTGCCGTGCTGATCCGGCTGCGGAATCGCGCTCAGGACCGGCTGCAGGAGCAGGCGGCGGGCGCGCCTGCCATGCAGCCTGCCGCTGGAGTTCCGACGACTCAGGTCACGCTGTACGTCCCGAACGACCTGGACGATTCGCTGGTCGCCGTGCACCAGACCCTGGCTCTGCCGCAGGACGAGGGCGCGGAGGCGCGGGAGCTGCTGACGAATCTTGTGGCGGCCTATCGCGCTGCGGGGTCGACACACCCCATGAACGTGGCAAGCGGCGTAAACCAGGTGTACCTGCTGCCGGTGCCACAGGCGACCGGCGCGGCTGGCAATCCCGGGCAATTGGCGATCGTAGACCTGAGCGCGGCGCTGGCTACTGCGCAGCCTTCCGGCATTGAGCCGGAGACGCTCACGCTGCTTTCGATGATGGCGACGCTGCATGCGAACATGCCGGGGATCACCGAGGTGCATTTCCTGGTGGATGGCCAGCCGCGCGCCACACTGGCCGGGCACGCTGACCTGACACGGACGTATCTGGCATCGGAGGCGAATCCCACGCCGAATCCCGAGGCTACCGAGGGCGCACCGTGAAGATCGGCGTGTTCGATTCCGGTTTCGGCGGATTGACGGTGCTGCGCGCGCTGATGGATCGGATTCCGGGGGCTGAGTACCTGTATCTGGGCGATACGGCGCGCCTGCCGTATGGGGCGAAGTCCCGGGCGACGGTGGCGCGATATGCCGCATCGAGCGCGAAATTTCTGGTGGAGCAGGGCGCGGAGTTTCTGGTGATCGCCTGCAATACGGCCAGCGCGTTGGCGCTGGACGCGATCCGCGATGCCGCATCGGTCCCCGTGCTGGGTGTAGTGGAAACGGGAGCGAATGCCGCGGAAGTGAACTCCACCACCCGCGATGTGATGGTGATTGCCACGGCCGCCACTGTGGAAAGCCACGCGTATGCGGCGGCCTGTTCCGCGCGCGGCTTGCGTGCGATTGAGAAAGCCTGCCCGCTCCTGGTGCCGCTGGTGGAAGAAGGCTGGATCGAGCATCCGGTGACGGCGGAGGTGCTGCGGATCTATCTGGCGGAGCTGATGGCACAGGCGCGGGAAGCGCAGCTCGATCCCGACACGCTGGTGCTGGGGTGCACGCATTATCCGCTGCTGCGCGCGCAAATTGAGCGCTGCGTGCCGGAGACGCTGCGGGTGATCGACTCCGCCGCCGTTACCGCGGCCCAGGTGGATCGCAAGCTGCGCATGCCGCGCGATCCTTTGAGTCCGTTCGCGCCTCCGCGCTTCTTTGCAACGGATTCCGTCACCAAATTTCGTACGCTGGGCAGCCGGTTCCTGGGGCAAGCGATCGACAACGTCGAGCTGGTGGACTTGGGAAGCTGAGAATGTTCTGGCGCGCGGTGGGCCACGCCTGAGAACACAAGGGCGAGTTTCCGCTGCGTCGCACTGTGGCAGCAGCAGGACAGCCAGGGGCATCTGAACCATTGACGGCGATTGTTCTGTCCATTCCCGTTTTTACAGACACCACCGTGTGATTTGCGCGGGCAGAGGGTTCCCGGTACCATACAGTGTCCGGAGAACCTGAATTCTTTGAAGGAGATAAAGCCATGTCGGAAGAGAATCAGTCGAGCGGATTTAGCTGGTTTCTGGCGGGTCTGGGCCTGGGTGCCCTGATCGGCGTGCTCTACGCGCCCAAGGCGGGACGGGAAACCCGGGAAACTCTGATCAGCGGCGCGCGCGAAGGCACCGAGTATCTGCGGCAGCGCGGGCGCGAAGTGTCGGATCAGGTGGGTGACCTGGTGGATCGCGGCCGGACGCAGGCCTCCGAAGTTGTGGGCCGCGGCAAGGAATATGTGGAACGCGGACGCGCGCAGTGGGATGAATTTGTGAACCAGGGCCGCCAGTTTGTGAATGAACAGACGGGCAAGGTTTCTGCCGCTGTGGACGCGGGCAAGAAGGCGTACCAGGGCACGGCCGAGGAGAATAAGGCGGAGTCGGCCTAAGCAGGGCACCCGGAGAAACGGCGCGCCGGACGGAAGGCACGATCCGGCGCTGAGGGGGCGGGGATGCAGGTACCGTGGGTCTACATTTTGTTTACGGCGCTGGTGGCCGTGGGCGTACTGCTGCAGGCAGGCGTGCTGCTGGGTATCCTGATCGCGGTGAGGGCGGCGCTGAAGCGCGCGGAGAAGCTGACGACGATGGCTGAGGAGCACGCGATTCCGGCGCTCACTTCGGCGAAGAACCTGGTGGATGCGGTTGCGCCGAATCTGAAGGTGGCCGCGGAGAATGTGGCTGCCGTCAGCGAGTCGCTGCGGACGGAATCGAAGCACGTGACCGAAACGCTGGATGGCGTGCTGAGGAAAACCGAAGCCCAGGCGGAACGCGTAGACGAGATGATCACGGGCACGCTGAATGCCGTTGCCGACGCTACGGCCTCCGTGCAGCGAGCGGTCACGGCTCCGGTGCGGCAAGTGCATGCTGTGCTCAACGGGCTGCGCGCCGGGTTGGATGTGCTGCGCAGCCGGCCTCGCGATGCCCATGCCGCGGCCGACGGCGAGAGCTTTGTTTAGCTGAAACGCTGCCATGCACCAAGACATGGGAAATCCCTGCTGCGGCAGGGGTTTTCTCTTTTGGGGGCGTCGTCCGGCGAGTCCAACGGCGGGCGGTGTTTCCGCATCGAAACGCCCGTGCAGGCGATCCAGTCCAGGGCGTCCTTTGCAGGGCGGGACATGAAGGCATGCCTTGAACGGCAGGCTCACGCCGAGGCGCGCGCGCCACTTTCCACCTACAGGCTGCAACTGCATAAGGATTTCTCTTTCGCCGATGCCGAGACGGTGCTCGACTACCTGCGCGAACTGGGCATTGGGGACTGCTACGTTTCGCCGATCTTCGAGGCTCGGCCCGGCAGCCTCCACGGCTACGACGTCACGCGCCACGACCGGCTGAATCCCGAACTGGGCGGCGAGGAAGGCTTTGGCCGTTTCGCCGCGCGGCTGCGCGTGCTGGGCATGGGCCTGCTGCTCGACATTGTTCCGAACCACATGGGCGTCGGCAACGATTCGGTCTGGTGGCAGGATGTGCTGCAGAACGGCCGCGCCTCCACGTACGCCGGGTACTTCGACATCGAGTGGAATCCGCTGAACGTCGACATGCAGGATAAGCTGCTGCTGCCGATCCTGGGCGGTCAATACGGCGACGAACTGGAAGCCGGGCACATTCAGTTGACGGCGGCGGATGGCAAGCTGCGCGTGCGCTACTACGATCATCTGCTCCCCATCGCGCTGCGCACCCTCAAGATGGTGTTTCCGGAGAACGAACTGGACGAACTCGGCATTCCGCCGGAGTTTCGCGAAGTGCTGCGCGATGCCGCCCACATTCCGCCGCACGAAACCACAGACACGGCCCTGGCGGCGCAGCGGCGGCAGCAAATCGACGAATTGCGCCCACGGATGCGCGAAGGTTTGCTGAGCGAGGAGATGCAGCCCGCGCTGCAGCGCGCGCTCGCGCGCATGAATGGCTGGGCAGGGAATTCGCGGAGCTTCGACCGATTGCACGAACTGCTGGAACAACAACCGTGGCGGCTGGCCTATTGGCGGGTTTCCGGCGAGGAGATCAATTACCGGCGCTTCTTCGACATCAACGATCTGGTTGGCCTCAGGATGGAGAATGCCGAGGTTTTCGCGGCGACGCACTGCCTGATTCGGCAGCTGCTGGCGCGGGGGGAAGTGACGGGCCTGCGCGTGGATCACTGCGATGGAATGTTCAACCCCCGGCAGTACCTCGCGCGGCTGCAGGGGCTCTATCTCGCAAGCCAATGTTATGGAGAATCGCCGAATGGACGGATCGGCGAGGACGGCATAGAGCCTGAGGTGAACGAGGCGCTGCGCGGTCACGACTGGGTCGCGGAGCCCGGCCCGCTGTACCTGGTGGTGGAGAAAATCCTGGAGCCGAGGGAATCGCTCCCGCGCGAGTGGCCGGTGCGCGGAACCTCCGGGTACGACTTTGTCTACACCGCGAACCAGGTGTTGATCCGCGGCAAAAACCGGAAGCGGTTTACGGAATTCTACGACCGACTGACCGGCGCTCCCTCCGATCCCGCGACCATTGTTTACCAGTCCAAGCTCAACGTCATGCGCACGGCGCTGTCGAGCGAGGTGTATGTGCTCACGAACCTGCTGAGCCGCCTGGCCTCGGCCAACCGCAAGGCGCGCGACTTCACGGATGACCTGCTGGAAACAGCGATCCGCGAGACGATCGCCTGCTTTCCGGTGTATCGGACGTACATCGATGACCGCGGCGAATACACGGAACGAGACCGAATGGTCATCCGGCGGGCGATTGCGCGGGCCAAACAGCGCACTCGCAACTTCGAGACCTCGGTTTTCGACTTTCTGGAAAGGATTCTGTTGCTGCACGAAAAGCGGGATGGAGAGATTGACGATCAGGAACTCTACTTCGCGCTGAAGTTCCAGCAGCTGACAGGGCCGGTCATGGCCAAGGGCGTGGAAGACACCGCGTTCTACGTTTACAACCGGTTCATCTCGTCGAATGACGTGGGCAGCTCGATCAGCGCTTTCGGGATCGAGCCGGAGGAGTTCCACGAATCGAACCAGGCTCGCCTGAAAGAGACGCCGGACGCGATGCTGGCCACTTCCACGCACGACACCAAGCGCAGCGAGGATGTGCGCAACCGGCTGAATGTGCTGTCGGAGATGACGCACCTCTGGCCCTCCTGCGTGCGGCGCTGGGTGCGGATGAACGCGCGGCACAAACGGACGCTGGAGGACGGCCGCACTGCGCCCGACGCCAATGAAGAGTATTTCCTGTATCAAACGCTGGCGGGAGCGTGGCCCTGGTCGATGCATACCGCGGAGGAGCGCGAGGAATTCATCGCGCGCATCGAGCAGTACATGACCAAGGCACTGAGCGAGGCGAAGGTGAATCTGAGCTGGACGAATCCCGATCCAGCCTATCTGGAGGCAGTTCACGGATTCATCCGCGGGATCGCCATGCACGACGCGCAGGGGCGCGAGCCGCGGTTCGTGCAGACTCTATACGAACTGCTGCCGGCGCTCAAGCTCTTCGGCGCGGTGAACTCCCTCGCGCAGGTGGTGCTCAAGGTGGCATCGCCAGGCGTGCCAGATTTTTACCAGGGGACAGAAATGTGGGATCTGAGCCTGGTCGATCCGGATAATCGACGCCCCGTAAATTACGAAATGCGCAGGGCGGCGCTGCGCGAGATCCGGGAGCTCGCGTCAGGCCGCGGGCGCCTGGCCGTTTGCCGAGATGTCCTCGAACATCTGGAAGACGGCCGCGCGAAGATGTGGACCATGCATCAGGCACTGCAACTGCGCAACCGGATGCCGGAGGTTTTCCGTCGCGGCGAGTACGTCCCGGTCCCGGTGTCGGAAAACTTCGCGAAGCATGCGATTGCTTTCACTCGCGCACGTCGAGTGCTTGCGGTGGTGCCGCGGTTCGCGTGGACGCTTATGGGTGGGCGCGCAAAAGTGCCCCTCGGAAAGGCCTGGGACAGCGGGGAGCTGCTGGTGACGGAGATGGCCGGCGCGGAGCTGGAAAACCTCTTCACCGGCGAGCAAGTGCGCGTGAGCGAGCAGGGAAGGTTGCGGCTGGACGAAGTTTTTGCGGAATTTCCGGTGGCGCTCCTGGCCCGCGAGTGAGAAGAGCAGGGATTACGGAATGAGTTTACGGGTCAGCGTCGCGATCAGGCCGGTCGCGGTCGGTGACCTCGGTGAGCGAAGCCAGCTTCGCGGCCAGCTCCGGGGTCAGGGCGTTCTCGGGGCAGCGCCAGCTCCAGTTGCCCTGCGGGCGCGATGGAGTGTTCATGCGCGCTTCTGAGCCGAGGTCGAGGATGTCCTGGACGGGAAAGAGACAGATATCCGCGACCGAGCGGGCAGCCGTGCGGATGAGCGGCCACACGATGCTGTCATTCTTGTCGGGCTGAATGTACGCAGCGACGGCAGCCTTCTCCACCAAAGTGGCCGAGGTTTCCCACCAGCCGCGCGTGGTGTCGTTATCGTGCGTGCCCGTGTAGGCCACGGTGTTGGGAACGTAGCGGTGGGGCAGGTGGAGGTGCGCGCCGCGGGAGGAAAAGCCGAACTGGAGGACGCGCATCCCGGGAAAGCCGAATTGCTCCCGCAGCGCGTCGACTTCCCTTGTGATCAGGCCCAGATCTTCGGCGATGAATGGCAGCTCGCCAAGCTGCTGGCGGAGCCGCTCGAAGAGCTCTGCGCCGGGCGCCTTCACCCACTCGCCGTTGACCGCAGTTTCATCCTGGGCGGGAATCGACCAGTAGGCCTCAAAGCCGCGGAAGTGATCGAGCCGGATCATGTCGTAGAGGGATTGCGCACGGCGAATGCGATCGACCCACCAGGCGAAGCCGTTCTGGCGGAGCACCTGCCATCGGTAGAGCGGATTGCCCCAGCGCTGCCCGGTCTCTGAAAAATAATCTGGCGGCACGCCGGCGACGCGGATGGGCGAGAGGTCGGGGTGGAGCTCAAAGAGCTCGGGGTGCGTCCAGACGTCGGCGCTGTCGTAGTTGACAAAAATCGCGACGTCACCGATGAAGCGAATACCGCGGACGCCACAGTATTCGCGCAACGCGCGCCACTGCTCGTCGAAGGCGAACTGGATAGCGCGTCCGATAGCCAGACCCTCGGCGTGTTCCCGGCGCAGCCGATCGAGGGCATCGGGCCGGCGAAACTTGACCTCCTCGGGCCATTGGTTCCATGCGGCGGAGTTGAATTTGCGGCGCAGCACGGAGTACAACACCCAATCGTCCAGCCAGCTTGCATTCTCGCGGCAGTAGCGCTCAAACCGGGCCCACTCGTCGTCACTGTGGCGCTGGATGAAGTTTCGCGCGGCTTCTTCCACCAGCGGCAGCTTTTGCGTGGCGACGGCATCGTAGTCCACCGCGCCGGATCGGCCAGGCAGATGCGCGATGCGCTCTCCCGCGATCCAGCCGCGGTCGGAGAGATACTCGAGCGAAATCAGCAGGGGATTGCCGGCAAAGGCCGATTGCGCGGCGTACGGCGAGTTGCCGAAGCCGGTCGGACTGAGAGGCAGCACCTGCCAGAGGCGCTGCTTGGCGGCGGCGAGAAAATCGGCGAAGGCGAACGCAGCAGGCCCAAGATCGCCGATGCCGCCGTAAGAGGGCAGCGACGAGACGTGGAGGAGGAGACCCGAAGAGCGCTCAAAGGGCATCGGATGATTCCGTTCGCTTCCCCCGGCGCCAGGATCGGGCGCAGGGGAAATCCCACCATGCGGTGAAGAAAAAGGCTCGCGCTCTCGAAGAGATTCGGAGAGAACGAGCCCGGTTGCTTAGCACTCCAGCGAGCAGGAAGAGCGCCGTGGGCTATGTTCCATTCAGCGGCATCTGCTGCTGCATCTTCTGGTTGATCAAAATGCGGCCGGACTTCATATAGCGGTTGATGAGATCGCTGGCGAACACCCCAAAGTACTGATCGCGCTGCTGCGAGAGCAGCTGCTCGCGCGTGACGTCGAAGTGGCTGGCGATGTCCTGAGCTGTGGGCTCCTGCTTGTCCACGATCTTTGCCACCACGCCGGTGGTCTGCGTCTTGATGGCGGAGCTGATCTGGCCCGCGTTCAGGCCGAAGAGCGACGGCGCGGCCGTGGAGAGGGCGCCAATGTCGGGCACCTGTTCATCGCGCCCCACCAGGTCGCTGGTCTTGATCGTTGCGCCCACCTCTTTCGCCGCCTTCGCCAGGTCGTTCTCGGCACGCGCGCGATCGGCTAACTCATTCGTTTTCTGCGCAAGCAGCGCGACCACCTGCTGATCGCGGAAGTCATCCAGCACATGCGATTTGTATTCGGCGAAGTTGGGCGTATGCGCGGGATCGATGGCGGTCACCTGAAAAACGGCGTAGTTGCCGTTGCCGATCGAGGCTGCCTGCGGCGGCGCGCCCTTCGCCGAGGCGAAGACGCCGGAGAGGAGCTGCGAGCTTTCGGTCATGCCGGGCAGGTTGGCGTTGCGCGGAATCGGCCCGGCCGTGATGACCTCAAGGTGATGCGCCGCGGCAGCCTGCGCCAGGCCTGACTTCTGCGCTTCCGCCGCCACCTGCTGCGCGAACGTCTGCACTGCCTGGCCTTCCTTCTGCTTCGTCAGCACATCCTCAATGGAGGCCTTTACCTCATCGAGTGGCTTGATGTGGGCTGCCTGTACGTCTTCGGTCTGGATGATGTGATAGCCGAACTGCGTGCGAACCAGGCCGGAAATCTGCCCCGCCTTCTGCGCGAAGGCAACATGGTCGAACTGCGGCACGGTGACGCCGTGCTTGATCCAGCCCAGCTCGCCGCCCTGGTCTTTGCTGCCCGGGTCGTCGGAGTACTTCTTCGCGAGATCGGCGAAGTTCTTCCCGTTGTCCTTGTGCAGCTGATCGAGAATGCCCTGTGCCTTGGCTTTGGCGGCGGCATCGGCGGCTGCTCCTCCGTTTGGATCGACGGAAATGAGAATGTGGCGGACCTTCACCTGAGCGTCGACTTTATACTGCGCGACGTTCTGGTTGTAATACTGCTGGACCTCCGCCTGGGTGACCTGCGGCTTGCCGCCGGGCAGGTTGTTGTCGGTCACCGTGACGTACTGCAGGCTGCGAGATTCCGGATCGGCGTTGCGATAGCGGGCGGCGTTCTGCTTAAAGAACGCCTCCAGCTCCGTGTCCGTGGGATTGATGGTTTTGCGGAGGTCGTCAGCGCTGAGGACCGCGTACTGGAACTTGATCTTCGTCGCCTGGGTGCGATAGGAGTCGCGCACTTCCTGCGGCGAAACGGTCACGCCCGCGGTAACAAGATCGCGCAGGCGGTTCTGAACGATTTCCTGACGGACTTCGGTCTCAAACCTCTCCGTCGTGATGTCAAAGTTGCTGGCGATGAATGCCGCATATTGCGCGTCGCCCACGTAATGGCCGTCGGGGAACAGAACTTCGCCCCACTCGCCACTGTGCAGGAACTGCCGCACATCGGCATCGCTGGCGGTGACGCCCAGACGGTGCGCCTCGTCCTGCAGGACGTCCTGCTCGATGACGGTCTGGCCCGCCTGCTGCATCACGTATTGCATGAACATCTGCGGAACCTGCTGGCCGCGCGTCATGCGCTTCGCCACTTCCTGCACGTCTGTCACGGGAATGTCGTCCTGCGCAGGCAGAAATCGGCCGAAGAATCCGCCGCGGCGGATAGTGGCGTAGTTCGTCGCCGACGAGGACATCTGGCCGTTGTAGAGGCCAGGCACGAGGAAGATCACCATGAGCACGCAAGTGGCGGCAATGATGACCCAGAAGAGGGCTTTGGTGAATTTGGACTCTTTTTGCAGGAAACGAATCATGAGATGGATGACAGCCTTTTCAGTGTGCCGCGTCGCCAGACAGCTGGAGCCGGCGGAGACGGTGATTTCCGAGTGCGGAGGAACCTGGATTCAGTATAAACGGGTGGTCAGACGCGCGAAACCCGCGGCTTCAGGCAGACGGCAGAGGAGAGCTACAATCAGGGGCAGGTCCCCAGACCCGATGCAAAATCCGAAAACGCCGCATCCGGCGGCCGGGCCGCGCGTCCAATCCTCAGGAAGGGAAGAGGTGCAGTCCCATGGAGATACTCAAGCCGAACGAGATCCCGCCTGCGGAGATCACGCCCCGAGAGGCTTACATGAACCGGCGTCGCTTCATGGCCGGGGCCGCGGCCGTGGGAGCGGCGGCGCTGGCGGGTGAGGGTCGGCGGCTGATGCATCCGGCAGCGGTGGAAGCGGACGAGAAGCTGGCCACCGTGCCCAGCAAGTTCTCTACCCCGGGCCTGGCTCTGACGCCCTTGTACGACATCACCCACTACAACAATTTTTATGAATTCGGCGTGGAGAAGGGAGACCCGGCAGCGAACGCGGGGCGACTGAAGACGCGTCCCTGGTCGATCAGTATCGAAGGTGAGGTAAAGAAGGAGCGGACCTTCGACATCGACGCGCTCCTGAAGCTGCGGCCCATGGAGCAGCGCGTGTATCGGTTCCGCTGCGTGGAAGCGTGGAGCATGGTGATTCCCTGGGCGGGATATTCGCTGTCCGAGCTGATCAACGAGTGCGAGCCGCTGCCGTCGGCGAAGTTTGTGCAATTCATCTCGCTGGCGGACGCGAAAACCGAGCTGCTGCCGTGGAATGCGGGGATCAGGTGGCCGTACAAGGAAGGGCTGCGCATGGACGAAGCCATGCACCCGCTGACGCTGCTGACTTTTGGCCTGTACGGGCAGGAGCTGCCGAATCAGGACGGGGCGCCGGTGCGGGTCGTCGTGCCGTGGAAATACGGCTTTAAGTCGGCGAAGTCCATCGTGAAGATCAAGTTCGTGAAGCGTGAGCCCAGCACCACGTGGAACGACATGGCGCCCACCGAGTACGGCTTTTATTCGAATGTGAATCCACACCGGGACCATCCGCGCTGGAGCCAGAAAACGGAGCGCGTGATCGGCGCGCCGATCTGGAAGCAACTGCAGCCGACGCTGATGTTCAATGGGTATGGCGATCAGGTAGCGTCTCTGTATCAGGGCATGGACCTGATCAAAGAGTATTGAGGGCAGCGGTTCCCTCAGGGCTCGGGCGGCGACAACAAATTATTGGAGGCGAGGGTGGCACACAACGAGTTTTGGGCACAGGCGGCGGAGGAACTCCGCAAATACGATCTGCTGCAGCACCCCTTTTACCAGGCGTGGTCGGCGGGAGAGCTGACGCAGCGAGAACTGGGCTGCTACGGACGGCAGTATGTTGAGCATGTGGCAGCGTTTCCCACGTACCTCACGGCTCTGCACAGCCGGCTGCCGGAGGGCCGCACGCGGAGCGCGGTCCTGCACAACGCGGCGGAAGAGGAAGTGAAGGGAAAGCCGCACGCCGAGTTATGGAGGCAATTCGTCAGCGGGATCGATCCGGCGGGCACGGAGCAGAACGAGATCGTGCCGGAGGTCGCTGAGCTGGTCGACACCTATCGCGAGGTGGGGCGGAGCGGGTCACCGGCAGCGGCTCTGGGCGCGTTCTACGCCTACGAATCACAGGTGCCGCGGATTGCCGAGGAAAAGCGGAACGGCCTGAAGAAGTTCTACGGTGCCGATGACACGACCTGCGCCTATTTCACCCTGCACATGACCGCCGACGTGCACCATGCGAAGGTGTGGCGCGGATTGATCGAACAGGAGCTCGAAACAACTGGCGATGCTGCCGCGGCGGAGGCTCTGGACGGCATGCGCCAGGGAGCGCGCGCACTGTGGCATGCGCTGGATGGCATTGAGGCAGCGAGACGGCAGGCACGGGCGGCCAGCGGTGAGCCGGTTTGCTGCTGAGCGGTCATCCGCAACCCAGGGAAATCAGGGACCGGCGGTGAGCTCACTGGGGTTGGGAGCAAGAGGGTGAGGCAACGCTGGATCATCGTGCTGAAGGTGCTGGCGCACGCTGCCTGTCTGTCGCCGGTGGCCTGGCTGCTATGGCGGCTGTATCTCTCCGCGACGTCGGATCCGATCGCGCTCGGCCCGGATCCGACGCACACCGTCACCTTCTTCACCGGGCGCGGCACGCTGCGGCTGCTCGTGATCACGCTGGCCATCACGCCGGTGCGCAGGCTCATCCCGAAGCTGGCGTGGCTGGTACGCTTCCGGCGCATGCTCGGCCTGTACGCGTTCTTCTACGCGTGCCTGCACCTGATGACGTACCTCTGGCTGTATGCCGGCTTTAGCTGGGCGGCTATGGTGGACGATATCAGCCAGCGGCGATTCATCACCGCCGGTCTGGCCGCGTGGCTGATGCTGCTGCCGCTGGCGCTCACGTCAACTTCCTGGTCGATCCGCAAGCTGGGCGGAAAGAACTGGAATCGACTGCACAAGCTGGCGTATCTGGCCGCGATCTCCGGAGTGATCCATTACTGGTGGGGCGTGAAAACGGGCGTGAAAACGCCGCTGACCATCACGATTGTGCTGGGGATCCTGCTGGCCGCTCGGCCGCTGCTGGCTTGGAGCAAGCGGCGATCGGTGATCGGCAATCAGAGAGCAGTAAAAACCTGACGAGACTCACGACGCTGCACCGCCGAGCGGCTTCGACATGCGGACAAAATGGCAGGGCTGCGTGACGCGCGGGATCATCTCCTCGCGGATCGGTTCGGTGCCGGCGAGCGCATAGCCGAGCTTTTGGTACCAGGGCGCAAGCTCGGTGCGCAGATTCACGACCGTCAGATCCATGCGGCGCGCGCCCATCTCCGGGGCGAATTCCTCCGCGGCAGCAACCAGGCGCCGGCCCAGGCCGGTCTTCTGACGCGCCGGGTCCACCGACAGCAAACCCAGATACGCATGGTCCCCATGCAGCTCCACGTATACGCAGCCGAGCAGATGGCCGTCTTCCTCGGCCAGAAGAAAGCGCCCCACCTGCATGTGCTCCCGGAGCCGCTGCGGCGAAAGCCGGTCGCCGCGAATGAAGAAGGCCTCAACGGCAAAGGCGTGATTGATGAGGTCCCTCAGCGCGTCGAGATCGGATTCGTCGGCGAAGCGAAATGTCATGAGGAGCTTTCAGCGAGACGACGCTCGGCGGGAGAGTGGCAGGAAGTCAGCGAAAAGCCACCGTCAGCATCAAGCGGCGCCCGAGGACGCCGCTCGCACCAAATCGGTCTGGGGGGTTACTGCTGGGCCGGCGCTTTGCCGTCGAGGGCTGCTTCCTTCTCGGCATCCGCCTTGATGGCGTGCTGCTCGAGCTGAGCGGCTTGGGGCAGCAGTGCCACGCCCTGCTGAATTTCAGGATCCCAGTCGGCGCGCACACGCAGCCCTTCGGTGTAGCCCAGTTCCGTCTCGAAGATGCTGGATTTGATGGAAGCCTTCACCCAGTCCAGATTCTGGCTGAACGCCTCCGGCGTGTAGTCGATCTTCTGCGTGGTGAGATACTGCCTGAACTCATTCAGGACCGCGTCATTTACGTCGAAGTCCCGCGCGACTGTGTGGTGCGCCACGTAATGTTCGGTGAATCCGAGAAAGACGTCATGATCGAGAAGAGCTTCCTGGAAAGGCGTTGACGCCGCCGGCTGCAGATGTACGTCTGGCGTGATGCCGCCTCCGCCGTACACGGTGCGGCCGGAATCCGTCAGTTTCACCTCGCGGTTCTTCTGATCGGCGCTCGGGCCGAGGTCGTAGTAGTAGTCGTACAGCGAGACGCCGTTGTAGTTACGCTGAATGAGCCGTCCGCTGGGCGTGTAGTAGTGGTAGGTGGTCAGCGCCAGGCCGGTCTTGTCGGGCAGGTTGTAGACGGTCTGCACCAGGCCTTTGCCGAAGGTGGTTTCGCCGGCGACCAGGGCGCGATCATGATCCTGGAGCGCGCCGGTTACAATCTCCGCCGCGGACGCAGTGCCGCGATTGACGAGCAGCACGATGGGGAAGTCTTTGCCGCCGTTGCCGTGCGTCGCGCGGTATACCTGTTCGGGAAAGGCGCGTCCGCGCTGGCTCACGATGATCTGCCCGCGCTTGAGCACCTTATCGCACACCTGCACCGCATCCACCAGCACGCCGCCGGGATTGCCGCGGAGATCGAGTACCAGCCCCTTGAGATCCGGGCCGAAGTGGTCGACAGCGTCGTCGAATTCGCGCCCGGTCGTCTCCGTGAACTGGATGATGTGGATGTATCCGATGCCCGGGCGAATGTAGTAGGCCAGGTCGATGCTGTTGTTCGGAATCTCATCGCGTGTGAGAGGGAACGACAGCGGTGCGTCCGACCCGACTCGCGTCATGGTGACCGTGACGGACGTGCCGCGCTCGCCTTTCAGCAAGGCAGCCACCTGGTCCGTCGTCATGCCCTTCGTCGATTTGCCGTCGATCGAAGTGATGATGTCGCCGGGGTGGACGCCGGCGTGGAAGGCCGGGCCGCCCTCAATAGGGTGAACCACGGCTACCTGGCCGTCCGGCTGCTGGACGATCAGCATGCCTACGCCGTAGTAGCGGCCTGTCTGCTCTTCCTGCATCCGCGCGTACGCCTGAGGATCGTAGAAGCTCGAATGCGGATCCAGCGTGTGCAGCATCTCCGGAATCGCGCCGTCGAAGATGACCTTGTTGGGCATGTCGCCGGTGAGCGGCTCGGCGTAATTCTTCGCCACGATGGCGTAGATCGTGCTGAAGGTCTTCAGACTGTCCCGGAAGCTGGACTCGTCGGTGGCGGATTGCGCGCCGACCTGCTGGCTGAGGATCATGCCGCCCAGCCCACAGAGAGTGAAGAAGACGATCAGCGAGAAGAGAGTGCGACGGGTGCGGATGGACATGCTGGTCAGGAATCCTGCGCTTCGGCTCCGGCGTGGGGAAAACACTGCCTCGGGCCGAGAGGCGTCCTCGTATCGAGTATAGCAACGACCGGGTCCCGAAGACAGCGCCGGCTCGGGGGCAGCAAACGCGTCCCCTGCAAGCTGAACGTTCTGGTGACGTCATACCGGTAGCGGAAGCGATGCCGCGGATCGCGGAGCCTAGATTTCCCAGCGAATCAGCGCTGCACCGACGGTAAATCCGGCGCCGACACTCGCGATCAGCATCAGGTCGCCCTTCTTCAGGCGACCCTCCTGGATGGCGGTCTCCGTCGCCAGCGGGATCGTAGCCGCCGTGGTGTTGCCATAGCGCTCGATATTGATGATCACCTGATCCTCGCGCAGGCCCAGCCGTTCGGCGCTGGCGGTGATGATGCGACGGTTGGCCTGATGCGGAATGAAGCAGGCCAGGTCCGCCGCCGTGATGCCGTTACGGTTCAGGAGCGTCTCCGCCGCCTCGACCATCTTGCGCACCGCGAATTTGTAGACCGCCTGCCCGTCCTGATGGACGTAGTGCATCTTCTTGTCCACCGTCTCGCGGGAAGAGGGGTGCAGGCTGCCTCCGCCAGGCATGAAGAGCGAGCAGCCTCCCGAGCCGTCAATCTCGTGGTGGTAGTCGATCATGCCCAGCTCGCCGTCCTGAGCCGGCTCGATGAGCACGGCTCCGGCGCCGTCACCAAAGAGCACGCAGGTAGCGCGGTCGGTGTAGTCAATGATCGATGACATCGTATCGGATCCGATGACCACCACTTTGGTGTGCGCGCCACTCTGCACGAGCTGGCAGCCGACCTGGAGCGCGTAGACGAATCCGGAACACGCGCCGGAAAGGTCGAATCCCCATGCCCCTTTGGCGCCAAGACGATCCTGCACGAGACAGGCGGTGGCGGGGAAGAACATGTCCGGGGTGACCGTGCCGACGATGATCACCTGAACTTCTTCCGGGCGGATGCCTCTGGCGGCGAGGCAGCGCCTGGCCGCTTCCACGGCCATGTGGCTGGTCGCCTGGCCTGGCTCGACAATGTGGCGCTCGCGGATGCCGACGCGGCTGAGGATCCACTCGTCCGACGTGTCGACCATCTTCTCAAGATCCGCGTTGGTGAGCAGGCGGGAGGGGGTATAGGTTCCGAGGGCGCTGATTTTGGCTCGGGCGGGCACGCGCGGACGGACGGACAGGGTCAACTCAACTCTCCTGGGTGCAGAAATAATTGTCGCAGAAAAAGAGAGATCAGGAGTCAGGAGACAGGAGACAGGAGTCGGGAAGGTTCAGAAGCAGAAAAGGAATTTAGTGCACCGGGTGACCTGCTGCGCACGCACTAGCCCGTTACCGTTGCTTCCTTCCGGACCTGGCGGGGTTGGCGGGATTGCGTCGCGCAGGACCCGGCACACAGCTGATTTTAGCACCCACCGCAGGAGAGCCCGTGCAGGTTTTCGACGGATTCGATAAAGTGAGAGTTATGCGGGAACTGGTCTTCGAGGTGACGCAGGAGGCGGATGGCGGATTCACCGCAGAAGCCTTGGGAGAGAGCATTTTCACCCAGAGCGATTCGTGGGAGGATCTGCGACGTAACGTAGCCGACGCCGTGGAAGCTTACTACTTCGACTCGGATAAGCCTGCGCAGGTGAGACTCCGGCTGATTCGGGACGAAATGCTGGCAGTGGGATAGCCAACGCGGGTCCGTAGCGCGCTACCAGGAAATTGCCTGTTCAGTTCCACCGTCGTACGCTTGCTCTGTGAAGCTGCCTCGCGATCTCAGCGGACGAAGATTAACGGCGATCCTTTGCCCCGACTGGGGCTACGTCCAGGTTCACCAGACCGGCAGCCACATTATTTTGCAGACGGAGATTCCCTCGCATCACCGGATCGCGGTTCCAGCGCACGCCGTTCTCCGCATCGGCACGCTCAACGCAATCCTGCGTGACGTGGCAGCGCACAAAGGCATAGACCGCGAAGTGATCCTGCGGTCCGTTTGACGCTGTACCAGCATGCCAATGGCCTGCGAGTGCTACCGGTAAAATAGAGAAGTGACGACTATGAAGGAAAAGGGCACCACTGTGGGTGGCGCGGTTGCGGCGCGGCCGCGCGTGGGCTTTATCTCGCTGGGGTGCCCCAAAAACCTGGTGGACAGCGAAGTGATGATGGGGCTGCTGGACCGCGCAGGGGCGCAGATCACGCCGGACGCGGAAACCGCCGAAATCCTGGTGGTGAATACCTGCTCCTTTATTGATAAGGCCAAGCAGGAGAGCGTGGACGCAATCCTGGAGATGGCCCGCCACAAGACCGCCGGGACGGCGAAGAAGCTGATCGTGGCCGGCTGCCTGGTGGAGCGCTACCGCGACGAGATCCAGAAGAATATTCCCGAAGTGGACGCCGTGATCGGAACAGGCGAGCTGGAGAAGATCCTCGGCGCGGCCGGATTGCACCCGGCTCCCGCGCAGCCATCGTCGTCGCCCTTCAGGATCCTGGGCAACGGCGCGGCGGAAGTGAGGCCCGGACGCGAATCCCTGGCAGGTACCCACAAGGGTGCGCCCGAAGCGGCGAACTTCCGGGCAGAGGGTGATCGGCGGGAGAAGCAGGGAAGGTTCTCGCGCGCGGTGTGGGATGGCGCAACAGCGGCGCTGCCCCAGTATCTCTACGACCACACAACGCCGCGCCTGCGCACAACGAAATCTGCCTCCGCCTACATCAAGATCGCGGAAGGATGCGATCATCCGTGCAGTTTCTGCGTGATTCCGAATCTGCGCGGCAAGTTCCGCTCGCGCCGGTTTGAATCGGTCGTGGCCGAGGCGGAGGCGCTGGTAGCCGAAGGCGTCCGCGAGATCACGCTCATCGGCCAGGATACGACCTGCTACGGCGAGGATCTGGGCCTGAAAGACGGGCTGGCCGCGTTGCTCGACCGGCTCGCGCGCATCGAGGGCCTGGTGTGGCTGCGCTTCCTCTACGCCTACCCCAATCGCATCACCGGCAAGCTGCTGGAGACGATCGCCCGCCACGACAACATCTGTAAATATCTTGACGTGCCGCTGCAGCATGCGTCGGCGCCGGTGCTGAAGACGATGAAGCGAGGCGGCGGCGCGGAGATCTTTCTGAAGATGATTGAAAAGGTGCGCGCGGCGGTGCCGGGCATCGCCCTGCGCACGTCTTTCATTGTGGGCTTTCCCGGCGAGACGGATGCCGACTTCGAAGCGCTGTGCGATTTTGTCGCGGAAGCGCGATTCGACTGGCTCGGTGTGTTCTCGTATTCCGATGAAGAAGGCTCGCGGGCGTTCGATTTGGCGGCCAAGGTGCCGAAGCGCGTCATCGAGCAGCGCCGCCGTGCGCTGATGAAATTGCAGAAAGGGCTGAGCCGCCAGGCAAAGCGCGCCAGGGTGGGGAGGGAATTCGATGTGCTGGTGGAGGGCGAATCGGAGGAAACGCCGCTGCTGTGGGAAGGCCGCACGCAGTACCACGCGCCGGAGATCGATGGAACCGTTTATCTCAACGACTTCGGCCCATTCGACGCGCTGACGCCGGGGCGCTTCTACCGCTGCGAGATTACGGACGCGCACGAGTACGATTTGGTTGCGCGAGTCGTGGGCGAGACAACGCTGGCGCCGGCGGCAGAGATGGAATTGGCAGGAGCGGAGCTGTGAGCCGGAAACACACAATTTTGCGGTGTCCCACATGCCGCGCGGTGGTGACGCAGAAGGACGAGAATTTTCCCTTCTGCAGCGATCGTTGCCGCTCCGTCGATCTGGGCAAGTGGGCGAGCGGAGTGTACCGCATCTCTTCGCCGATCGTGGATCCGGAAGTGCTGGAAGGTTTGGCCGAAAACGTGAAGCGGCATGGAAACGACGATGACCAATAGCTCGCCGGTGACAGAAGAATCCTCGGGGGTCTCGCGCCCTGCCGGGAAAACTGGGTGGGCCTGGGCGCTTGCGACCTTTTTCGGCGCTGGCCTGCTGCGTCCGGGGCCGGGAACCTGGGGCTCGCTGGCCGCGGCGGCAATCTGGTATTTCGGGCTCGGGGCCTTGCATCCTACCCCCGTGCACGCGATGGTCGCCACGGTAGCGGGCGCTGCGGTGATCACGCTGATCGGGATCCCGGCAGCCACGCGCGTGGAGCGCGAGAGCGGGCGCATCGATCCGGGATTTGTGGTGATCGACGAAGTTGCCGGGCAATGGTTGGCGTTGGCGGTGGCGCCGCTGGATTGGCGCTACGGGATTGCGGGTTTCGTCCTGTTTCGAATCTTCGATATTGTGAAGCCATGGCCGGTGCGGCAACTGGAGAAATTGCATGGCGGAACAGGAATCATGCTGGATGACCTGGCAGCGGGCGCGTATGCGCTGATTGTGATCCTGCTGGTGAGATGGTGGGCATAGGTTAGCTGTCGGTATGGTGCGTATTCTCAAATCCGAACCGAGCACAACGCCGCGCATCGACGCAATTATTCCGTCGGCTGCGCTGCCGGGCGGCGATGTGGAAGTCCGCGGCGCGAATTTGGGAGGCGTTGCGGCGGCGCGTGATGAGGCCAGGGCCTGGGGCGGGGTGGAGTGGCGCCGTCCTGTCGCTATGCTCGGCGAACTCGCCGCGCCTGTCCTGCTGAGCCGCGCCGATCACATGGTGCTGCGCGTGCCGGAGGAAGCCGAGAGCGGGCGCCTGCGCATCTTGCAGAACGGCGCGCAGAGCAACGCTGTGGAACTGCAGGTGGGCAATCTGGTGGCCACCGGCATCCACGCCGTCGCGAATCCCGTGATGGATTCGGCCGGCAACATTTATGTCACGTTTTCCGGGCAGCGCGGGCAGGAGACCCCGGTTTCGGTCTTCCGCATTGAACGCGACGGCGAAATGCGGCCGTTTTTGCGCGGCATTCCGAACGCCACCGGCCTGGCGCTGGACTTCGACGACAACGTGTATGTTTCCTCGCGCCACGAAGGGAAGGTCTATCGCGTGACCCCGGCCGGCGCTGCGACCGTCTACGCCGAAGGGATGGGCGTCGCCACCGGCCTGGCCTTCGATCCGGAACAAAATCTTTACGTGGGCGACCGCAGCGGGACCATTTTCAAGATCGCGCCGGATCGGCAAATCTTCGTCTTCGCCACGCTGGAGCCGAGTGTGGCCGCCTATCACCTGGCCTTTGGGCCGGATGGCACGCTGTACGTGACCGGGCCGACGACTTCGAGCTACGACGCGGTCTACGCCATCGACCGCGCGGGCAGCATCGGCGTGCTGCACCGCGGACTGGGACGCCCGCAGGGCCTGGCGGTGGATGTGGCGGGGAATATCTACGTGGCGGCTTCGCTGCGCGGGCGGCGCGGAGTGGCCGCGATCACGCCGCAGGGAGAAGCTTCGCTGGCCGTTGCGGGCACGGGACTGGTGGGCTTCAACTTTGTGCCTGGCGGGGGCGCACTGCTCGCCACCAGCACCTCGCTTTATCATTTGGCGTTGGGCGTGGAAGGCTGGCGGCTGTCCTGAACAAGGGCCGAGGGAACGGATGAACGCGGAAATAATTGCGGTCGGGTCGGAAATGCTCACGCCGTACCGCCAGGACACCAATTCCCTTTATCTGACAGAGAAATTCAACGCGCTGGGCGTCACCGTCGCCTACAAGACCATCGTTGGCGACCGGCTCAAGCAGCTCACGGATGCGGTGCGCCACGCGCTCAGCCGTGTGGATATTGTCGCGATCACCGGCGGCCTGGGTCCGACGGAAGACGACCTGACCCGCGAAGCGACGGCCGCGGCGCTGGGTGTCCCGATCAAACGCGATCCGGACATGATCGCGCACCTGTACACACGGGCCGCATCGCGGCGCGTCACCATGACCCGCAACAACGAGAAGCAGGCCGACGTGATCGAGGGCGCGACCATCCTGCCCAATGTCGTGGGGTCGGCGCCCGGGCAGTGGCTGGACACGGTCGTCGGCGTGCATCGCAAGCTGGCCATGCTGCTGCCCGGTCCGCCTCACGAGATGAAGGCGATGTTCGAGGCCGAGTGTCTGCCGCGCCTCGCCGAGATTGTGCCAAAGCGCCACATGGCGACCCGCGTGCTGAAGGCCGCGATGATCGGAGAGTCGGCTGCGGACGCGCGGATTGCGCCCATCTACACCCAGTACAAGGACGTGGAGACGACCATCCTCGCGCATCTGGGCGATATCGAGCTGCGCCTGCAGTGCACCAAACACCTCCCCGAGGTAGCGCAGGCCCGAGTGGATGATCTGGCCGGGAAGATCGAGGAGGAGCTGGACGACTTCATCTACTCCTCGCAGGGTGAAACGCTGGAGCAAATCATCCTCTACTACCTGGAAATGCGCGGAGCCACGCTGGCGGTGGCGGAAAGCTGCACCGGCGGGCTGATCGCCGAGCGGCTGACCAGCGTGAGCGGCAGTTCGCGGTCCTTTATCGGCGGCGCAGTGGTCTACAGCAATCGGCTGAAGACGGAGCTGGCAGGCGTGGATGCCGCGCTGATCACGAAGCACGGCGCCGTGAGCAGGGAAGTGGCCGAGGCGCTGGCCGAGGGAATTCGCGAGTGCTGCGGCGCCACGCTCGGCCTCGGCGTCACCGGCATCGCCGGGCCGAGCGGCGGATCGGACGAGAAGCCCGTCGGCCTGGTGTATCTCGCGGTGAGCGATGCGGACGGCACCGAAGTGGTGGAGAAGCGCTTTCCCAGCGACCGCGCCGGCATCCGCTTCTATGCCAGCCAGCAGGCGCTGGACATGGTGCGGCGGCGGCTGATGTAGGGTTCTGCCTGGATCGTGATCGGCCGGAGGCTGCTGTCAGGTCAGGGACGCGACGAGCGGCCTGGGTGCCGACGCCTTCCGCGTAGCCCGGCCCGGCGCACCTGTTCCTCGTTCTTCCTCGAAAATCCTAACCGCCTGAGAACATTTTCGACTCACCTCTTGACGTATGCATCGTCTTATGTGTTACAGTGGGTAACACTATGGCGCGTAACACTGACAGGAACCACGATCCGGCCGAGCTCGGCGAGCTCGAGCGGGACGTCCTGCGCATCGTCTGGCGGAGGTCGAATGCCACGGCCGATCAGGTGCGCGAAGATCTGGCGCGGCCGCTGAAGGATTCGACAATCCGCACCGTGTTGCGGCGGCTGGAAGAGAAGGGCTATCTGGAGCACTCGGTCGAAAATCGGACCTTTATGTACCGCCCTTCGGAATCGCGGCAGCGCGTGGCGGGCCGAGCCGTGCAGCGCATCGTGGACTGGTTCTGCGCCGGCTCTGTCGAAGATCTGCTGGTGGGTATGGTGGACTCGAAAGTGGTGAGCCGCGCTGAGCTGGAGCGCCTGGCGCGGCGCATTGCGACGGCGAAGAAGCGGGAAGGAGGCAAGGCATGACGGCCCCAATGACGAATCTCGTGATCGAATCTGCGCTGCGGGGAATGCTCTTCGCGGCGGTGGTAGGCGCAGGCTTGAGCCTGTTGCGCGTGAAGCACATTCCCACGCGCAAGGCGGCGTGGACCCTGGTGCTCGTCGCGTCGATGGCCATGCCGTTCCTGATGCGCTCGTCCGCACTCGCCGGGTGGCAGGAGAAGCTCGCGTGGGCCGTCCCGATCCGGACGAGCGAAGCGGTTGCGCTCCCAGTGACAGCGCCGGCCATCGCGGCGCAGCCGATGGCCGAAAGCCCGGCGCAGTACTCGGCCGTGACGCCGGCGGCGATCGCGCGCACGGATTCGCCCGCTGCCGCAACTGCGGATGCGACGGTCATTCCTGCTATGGACGCGTCGCTGGCCGCCCAGCCTCAGATCCCCGCCTCCGCGTCCACGCGAAGATTCCTCTGGCCGCCGATCGGCCAAATCCTGGTGTGGACCTATCTCGCCATCGCCGGAATATTTCTGCTGCGCCTGCTCTTCGGGCTGGCAGCGGCGCTGCGGTTGTGGGTGACGGCCGATCCCGTCTCGCCGCTGGTATCGCCGGAAGGCAATGTGCGCGCGAGCCGGAACATCGCGTCACCGGTGACCGTCGGCTCGGGGATCGTATTGCCGTCCGATTACGCGCAATGGGAGCGGAGCCGTCTGCAGATGGTGTTGGCCCATGAGCAGTCCCATGTGCGGCAAAGGGATTTCTGGCTCCAGTTGGTGGCCGGACTCTACGCGGCGGCGTTCTGGTTTAGCCCGCTGGGATGGTGGCTCCGTCGCAAGCTGGCGCAACTGGGCGAGGCGATGAGCGATCGCGCCGGGATGGACGCCGCCAACAGCGGCTCCGACTACGCGCAGGTGGTGCTCGAATTTGCTGCTCTGCCGCGGAGGCGCGTGCCCGGCGTGGCGATGGCGAGCAGGGGGAACCTGTCGCGCCGGATTGATGCGCTGTTGAACGAGAGCCGATTCCGCAGCGCGTTTGCCGAGGGGCGTCGCCGCGCACTCGCTTCGCTGCTGCTGATCCCCGTGGCGCTGTTTACGGTGATGGTGCTCATCCGGGTTCCTGCTGCGGCAGCCCAGGCAGCGCCGGCCAGCTCCGGCCCGAAAGGTGCGCCAGTATCGTCGGGACCAAAAAACGCGCCGGCGCAACCAGGTCCGGCCGCCGCACCGAGCGGCTCAGGCCCGATAGAGCCGCCGCCGCAGGCGGTCCCGCTGCCCCCTCCTCCAGGGGATCCCGCAGTACTCGTAGCGCCGCCGAATGCGCTTCAGACCGTCGTCCCGCCGAGCGCGCCACCCCAGGTTGCCCCTCCTCCGCCGCCGGATACGATCCGCCTGGGCAACGGCTCGGGTGCAGGTACGGGCGAATCGGCCGGCGGCTCCGCAACGACCATCGTCACCAGGCACCGCAACGGCACAGACTCCGACTTCGATTATCACGTGATGCCCAATGGCGATGCCTGGGCGGTCGCCAGCGGGACGTGGGGCGATGCCAATCTGCCGAGCAGCCTGAGCGCCAGCCGCCGCGCCGAGATCGAGCGCGCGCATCGCACCGCCAATGGACCCTTCCTCTGGTTTACGCACGACGGCAAGTCGTACGTCGTTACCGATCCCGCCGCCGTGGCCCGCATTGAAGGCATGTACGACGCATTCGACGCGCTCAGCCAGGAGAACCTTGTGCAACTGCCGGACCTGTCGCAGGTCACGGCCGAGGCTCAGGCGGCGATGGCGAAGGCACAAGCCGACATCAAAGTACAGCTTTCTCCTCAGGTGATGGCCCAGATCCAGGCGGAAGTAAAAGCGGCCCAGACTGAGTTCACGCCCGAAAAAATGGTTGAACTGCAAAAGCAGCTTGAAGAGAGCATGAAGTCGGCCCAGCAGTACCTTTCTCCGCAAAAGCAGGCCGAGTTGCAGGCTCAGCTCGCCCAGGCCGTGAAGAATCTGCAAAAAGCCCAGGTGCATTGGAACGTGCAAACGCAGGCTGACATGCAGGCCAGAATGGCCGAGATGCAGAAGCATCTCGCGGAAGAGCAAACCCACATTGCCGAAGCGGAGGCGCGGTTGAGCAGCCCTGAAATGCAGGCCCGCATGGCCGAGGCGGAAAGGCGAATTGCGGACGCGCAGAAGCGCGCCCACGGCCTTGATGCGCAGCGCATCGACCGCCAGGTGGAGCGCATCATTCAGCAGTCGCTCGCCAACGGCACTGCGCATCCGGTTCAGTAGCTGGGGATCGGGATCAGGCTGGCTCTCTGCGGCGCTCTAACTGATAGACTCGTAAGCGCGATGCGCTCGGTCCCATTTTTCCTGGCAGCCCTCACAGCGTACCTGTTTGGGTCCATTCCCTTCGGGTATTTGCTGGTGCGGCTGGTCCGCAAAGAAGACATTCGCGAGAAGGGAAGCGGCAACATCGGCGCGACGAACGTGATCCGCTCCGGTTCGAAAGGACTCGGCGCGCTCACGTTTGTGCTGGACGTGCTGAAGGGCTTCTTTGCGGTGCTTCTGTGCGGGCTGATCACGGCCCGGGCCGGCCTGACTCCGGAGGTGCGCGCGAACATCGTGGCGCTGGCAGCGCTCTGTGCGATCCTGGGACACATTTACACCGTCTGGCTGGGTTTCAAAGGCGGCAAAGGGGTGGCGACGGCCTTCGGCGTTTTCCTGGCGCTGGCGCCCTGGGCCGCCCTGGCTGCGCTGGGCGTTTTCATTCTGATTTTTGCCGTCTCGCGGTACGTTTCGCTGGGATCCATTCTTTCGGCTGCGACGTTTCCGGTCTTCGCTCTGCTCATCCCGAACGCGCTGCTGATTCCACGCACGCCCTGGGTCACGGCGGTGCTTGTCCTGGTGCCGCTCATCATCATTGTGAAGCACCACCAGAACATCACCCGGCTGATCAGCGGGAAAGAGTACCGATTCGGAGCAAGCCGGCCGAACCATACGGGGACGACCAGCATATGAGCCGCATCGCGGTCATGGGCAGCGGGGCGTGGGGAACAGCGCTGGCCATCAGCCTGGCGCGGCGCGGCGGACACGAGGTCGCGCTCTGGGCGTTTGAGAAGCCTGTTGCGGAGGCGATGCGCACCCAGCGGGAGAACACGACGTTTCTGCCTGGATTCCGCCTGCCCGACGCTATCGCGCCGACAGATCGCGCGGCCGAGGCCCTGGACGGCGCGGAACTGGTTGTGGTGGTCACGCCCTCGCAGTTCACGCGCTCCACGATGCGCGGCTTTGTGCCGCATTTGCATCCGGGGCAGACGCTCGTCAGCGCTACCAAGGGCATCGAGGATGAGAGCTGCCTGCGCATGAGCCAGGTAATCGCGGAGGTACTGGCCGAGCACAAGCTCACGCTGCCGTTTGGCGCGCTCAGCGGCCCCTCGTTCGCGCAGGAAGTCGCAGCCGGCGCCCCCACGGCCATTGCCATCGCTTCAGCGGACGCCGACCTCGCGGCACGCGTCCAGCGGGAATTCTCCAGCAAAACGCTCCGCCTCTATACCAACGACGATGTGGTGGGCGTGGAGCTGGGCGGCTCGCTCAAGAACGTCATCGCCATCGCAGCAGGCATCGTCGCCGGGCTGGAACTTGGGCTGAACACCAATGCGGCGCTCATCACTCGGGGCATCGCGGAGATGACGCGCCTGGCCGTTGCCTGTGGCGGCCGGCGCGAGACGCTGGCGGGTCTGTCAGGCGTCGGCGATCTGGTCCTCACCTGCACAGGATCGCTCTCGCGCAACCGCACGGTGGGCATGGGCCTGGGGCGCGGCCAGAAGCTGAATGAAGTGCTTGCCGGGCTGGGAGGCCAGGTGGCGGAGGGCGTGCGCACCACGTCGGCGGCACTCGGCCTGGCGCGAAAGCACCAGGTGGAAATGCCGATTGCGGAGCAGATGGAAGCGATTCTGATGCACGGCAAGGCGCCGGAGCGCGCTATTGAAGAGCTGATGCTGCGCCCCGGCCGGGACGAGTAAAGGGCTCCCGCGGGTCTTTCCGAATCCGCTTCCCACGGCGAGAAGCCACCGAACCGCGATTCCCCGCAGGATTTTCACCATTGTCGAACGGGTTGCTAACACATTTGTGTGACGCCATCCGGCCGCAGAGTTCGTACACTGGCAGTGAAAGCGCGCGCAAGGCCTGAAGGCAGCAGGAGAAGCGACGAGTATGGAGGAGCCACGCCGGCATGTTGCTCGACAGTCCCCGTCCGGGGACCTGACCGGAATTCCTCGCTTTCGCCAGAGGGTTTTCGCGCGCCTGCTCCTGGTTTTCATGGTTCTTCTCGCGATCACGCTGGCGGCGGTCTGGTTCGCTGCCGATGCCACTGATTCGCGGACAGCCGTCCTTGGGGTCGGGGCGCTGACCGGCTTTGGCGCGAGTATCCTGGTGGCTCTGCTGTGGAGCGGCCGACTGGAAGGCCGAGTGCAGAAACTGATCGGCATAATCGGGGCAGGCTCCCCGATGGTTGCCGAGGAGATGGCGCGGGAAACCTCCGACAAGCTGTTTTCTGAGGTGATCCGGACCTGGCAGGGCGCGGTGCGCAACCTGCAGGAAGGTTGGGTGGAGAAACAGGATGAGGCGCGCCGCAATTATCTGGCATTGGCCGAGCTGATCCGCATGATGGCCAAAGCGGTGGACGAGCGCGCCGCCTATCTCCGCGGCCACTCCGAGCGGGTGGCCCACTACGCGGCGGCGATTGCGGAAAAGCTGGGCCAGGACGAGGAGCAGGTGGAGCAGATCCGCCTGGCCAGCCTGCTGCACGATATCGGGACGCTCGGCATCGAGGATTATCTGGTCACCAAAGACGCGCCGCTCGCGCCCGATGAATTTGAGATTGTGAAGGCGCACACGGTGAAGGGCGCCGCGATTCTGCGCCCCATCGAGATGCTGCACGATTTGATTCCCGGTGTCGAGCTCCACCACGAATCGCTCGACGGCATGGGCTATCCCTACGGCCTGAAGGGCGACGAGATCCCGCTGATGGCGCGGATCATTGCGGTCGCGGATTCCTTCGATGCCATGACGACTCCCCGCCCGTATCAGGCGGCCATGAACTCGGAATACGTACTCGAGATCATGAAGCGGCTGGCGGGTACCCGCTACGATCCCGCCGTGGTGAATGCCCTCACCATTCTTGTGCGGAGCGGCGCCGTCGAGGTTAAGCCGATGCGCATCCCGGTTTCTTTCCGCATGAGACGACCGATGGTCGAAACTGCCTGATCCCCCACAGGCCCGAAGCCTGACGCCTCATCCGTTAAACTGCCAAAAGGACTGAGGCAGGGAAGCAGTATTCATGATCCAGACGCTGTTCGGCAGCCTGAACCAGGAAGATCCGGAAAGCCTGAGCATTCTCGACCGGATGCGCAAGGCCGTTTCGCGGACCCGCGACAATCTGGGCGAGCGCCTCGACAACGTGCTTGCGATGGCCCGGACCATCGACGAGTCCGCGCTCGAGGAGCTGGAGATGACCCTGATCGCGTCGGATCTGGGCGTCGCGACGGCAGCCGAGATCACGGCCAATCTGCGGGAACACGCGAAGAAACAGCAAATTCGCGACGGCGCCGAACTGAAAGACCTGCTGCGGGAGCAGATTCGGTCCATCCTGGACCAACATGCGCGCGCGCCGACGGTCGTCACCGCTCCTCCTGAAGTGATCATGCTGGTAGGTGTGAACGGAACCGGCAAGACCACCACCAGCGGCAAGCTGGCTGCCTGGTACCGTGCGCAGGGCAAAACCGCGCTGTTATGTGCGGCAGACACCTTCCGCGCGGCCGCCATCGAACAACTGGAAATCTGGGGCCAGCGTAGCGGCGTGGAGATGATCCGAACCAAACAGGGAGGCGATCCCTCGGCCGTCCTGTTCGACGCGCTGCAGGCGGCTAAGATCCGCCAGACCGATGTCGTGATCGTGGATACGGCCGGCCGGCTGCACACCAAGTCCGGCCTGATGGCGGAGTTGGACAAGATGCGCCGCACCGCGCAGCGTCTCATTCCGGATGCTCCCCATGAAGTGCTGTTGGTGCTGGACGCCACGACAGGGCAAAATGGTCTGCAGCAGGCCCGGCAGTTCACCGAATCGGCAGGTGTAACGGGCATCGTGCTCACCAAGCTGGATGGAACCGCGAAGGGTGGAATCGCCGTAGCTATTGCACGAGAGATGAATTTGCCGGTGCGTTTCGCCGGCATCGGCGAAGGGCTGAACGATCTGCTTCCCTTCGACAGCGAGGCGTTTGCCCGCTCGTTGCTCGAAGCCTGAGGGTAACTAAGAGGACTGAGTGCACAAACGAACCAGGACCGGCGCTTCGCACGAAGAGTGGATGCAGGAAGCTCTGGCCCTGGCGCATCGTTCGCTCGGCGTGGCCTCGCCGAATCCTCGCGTGGGTTGCGTGCTGGTGAAGGATGGCGCGATGGTCGGCAAGGGATTTCACGTCTTCGACTGGCTGGATCACGCCGAGGTCTCCGCGCTGAAGGAAGCCGGCCGCGCAGCGCGCGGAGCCACCGCTTACGTCACGCTGGAGCCGTGTTGCATCGCGGGGCGCACCGGGCCCTGCACGCGCGCGCTCGTTGAGGCCGGCGTCGTGAAAGTCTTCGCCGCCACCGAGGATCCCAATCCAGCCGTCAACGGCAAAGGCATTCAGAATCTTCGCGAAGCCGGCATCGAAGTGGAAGTCGGGTTGCTGCAGCAGGAGGCCCGCCGTCTGAACGATGGCTTCGCGCGCCACATCCGGACGGGTCTGCCGTTTGTGAACCTCAAGGCCGCCATTTCGCTCGACGGCCGCATCGCACCCGCGCCTGGATCGGCTCCCCGCGGCTCTCCGGTCTATCTCAGCGGCGAGGAATCACGCGCGGAGGTGCAGCGGATGCGCAATGCCGTGGACGCGGTGATGACCGGGATCAATACCGTTCTTCAGGATGATCCGCTGCTGACGGACCGCTCCGGTCTCGAACGGCGCCGGCCGCTGCTGCGTGTGGTGCTGGATTCCGCGCTGCGCATGCCGCTGGATGCGAAGCTGGTGCGCACCGCCCAGGACGATGTCCTGGTGTTTTGCACGGTCGCGCCCACGGAGCGCCAGCGCGGCCTGGAGGCGATGGGCGTGCGCGTGGAGCGCGTCGATGCGGAAGAAGCGAGCCCAACAACTCCCGCGCGGCGCTGGACTGACCCGGGGCGCCGGGGCGGCGTTTCGCTGGAGCAGGTCCTGCGCAAACTTGGCGAGATGAGCGTGCTGAATGTGATGATGGAAGCAGGCGCGCAGCTCAACGGCTCCGCGCTGAGCGGCCGCCATGTAGATAAGGTCACGCTCTTTTACGCGCCGGTATTTCTGGGCGCGGCCGGCGTGCCGCTGTTGCAGGAATCGCTTGTGACGCCACCGTTCGCCGGTGCTCCGCAAGTGGATCGCTTTGGAGCCGACGTCCGCGTGGAAAACTGGCTGCGCGATCCCTGGGCGCAGGAGCATTGATGTTCACCGGCATTATTGAAACGACAGGAACGATCGCCGGCGTGGAGGCGCGGCCCGGGACGACGCGCATTGCCATCTCCGCGCCCGGTCTCGCGGAACGGCTACGGGTGGGCGACAGCATCGCCGTCAGCGGAACCTGTCTCACCGCCCTCGAAATGGCGCCGCCCCTGGTCTTTGCGGATCTGGCAGCGGAGACGCTGGTGCGCACCTCGCTGGGACGCCTGCGCTCCGGTTCGCTGGTCAACCTGGAACTGCCTACGCCGGCTGGCGCGCCCCTCGGCGGACACATCGTTCAGGGGCACGTGGATGGATGCGGCGAGTTGGTCTCGCTCGAGCCGGTTCATCCTGGCGCCGATCCTGCGCTGACCGACTGGTGGCTCCGCGTGCGCGTCCCCGAAAACACCCGCGCCTTCATGGTGGAGAAGGGATCGATCGCGATTGAAGGCATCAGCCTGACCATTGCCGCATGGGACGGCGAGATCGTCGGCGTCGCGATCCTGCCGCACACGCGCAACGTGACGAACCTTCACGCGCTCCGGCCGGGCGATCCGGTGAATGTGGAAGCCGATGTGATGGTGAAACTGGCAGGGGAGCGGGCTCGGGGGTCGGCTAGGACTCTTGAAGTATCCCTTGAATATCTGGTTGCTAACGGCTACTAACAACTAGCAACTAGCCACCAGGAACCAGCCTACTGCGGTGTGATGATCCCACCCACCGGCGTCCGCTCCGGATACTTCTTCGCTCCTGGCCGGCTCAGGTGCATCGCGTCCGCGATGGCGTCAATGTACTTCAGCCCGGAGCCGGTATTGAACAACACCACGCGATCGCTCGGCTTCAGGAATCCCGTCGCCAGCAGGTGATCGTACGCTGCCGTGGCCGCGGCGCCCTCCGGACAGAGCAGCAGCCCTTCCTGGCGAGCCCAGTCGAGCAGCGAGGCAAGGATCTGGTCGTCAGGCAAATCGACGACCGTCCCGCCGGATTCGCGAACGATCTCGAGAATGATCAAATCGCCATACGGCTTGGGAACGCGTAGCCCGGCGGCGAAGGTGGCGGCATTCTCGAACATCTTCGAGGTGGTCGCGCCTTCCTTCCATGCCCGCGCGACGGGCGCGCAGCCAGCCGCCTGGACCGCGATCATTTTGGGCCGCTGTCCGCTCACCCAGCCCATCTGCTCCATCTCCTCGAACGCCTTCCACATGCCAATCAGTCCCACACCGCCGCCGGTGGGATAAAACACGGCATCGGGATACGTCCAGCCCAGCTGCTCGACCAGCTCGTAGCCCATCGTCTTCTTGCCTTCCACGCGGAACGGTTCCTTCAGCGTGGAGACGTCGAACCATCCTTCCGTTTTCGCGCCTTCGGCGACGAGCCGCCCGCAATCGGAGATGAGCCCGTCGACCAGCGTGACGTGCGCGCCGTACGCGACGCCTTCCAGGTAATTGGCCATCGGCACATCGCGGGGCATGAAGAGGTGAGCTTCAATTCCGGCAGCGGCGGCGTAGGCAGCCAGCGCGCTGGCGGCATTGCCGGCCGAAGGCGCGGCGAGCTTCTTCAGCCCGTAGTGGCGCGCCATGGTGACGGCGAGCGACATGCCGCGCGCCTTGAAGCTGCCGGTGGGATTGTTCGCTTCCTCCTTGATGAGCAGGCCGGAATGGCGGCGGCTGGGCAGCATCGGCGTCCATCCTTCTCCCAGCGTGACCGGATCGGCGGCGGGAAGCACATCGGCGTACCGCCAGAGCGATGCGGGCGCATTCGGCCCAGGCTTCTTCGCGCGCTTCAGGTCGGCGGCGCTGTAGCGGACGTAGAGCGATCCGGCGCAGTTGGGGCAGACGGTCTGCGGACGGTCAGCGGCAACGTGCTGATGGCAGCGAGAGCATTCCAGATAGTCGATCTTCGGCATGGCAACAGGGTACAAGGCTGGGGGCGCAGCTTGCAGCGCCGGCCCCAGCGTTCACCGTTGCGGATGCGTTTCCGGGTCAGGCTGAGGCGCACGCGTCGCGCCATCGGGCAGAATGCGCACCGTTGCGCGGAAGAGATGGTAATCGCGAAAGGTGATGTCGTTGATGTTCTCGATCGTCGGCTCAGCTGCCAGGCCGAATCGGGACATGGGGTCCAAACCTTCCGACGAATAGATGAGCCCCATGATGCCGCCGCTTGCGGGAGGAAAGTACGGGTACAGGCTGAGCGATGTGCTTCTTCGCGGGCACAGGTACGTTCTATCTCCGATCTTCTGGGCAGCGTATTCCACCGCGGTCTTTTGCTCCTGAGTGAACGGCTTCCATCCTGCGATAGAGCTGACGGTGTAGCTCCACATCTCGGTAACGCGGAGCACGGAGCCGTCCGCCGGGTTGACCGCGATCTCGCCCTGGGCATGGACCTGAACCGGCGGGAGCTGAGTTTGGCCCGAGCAAAAGGTCGGAAACTTGTACGTCAAATCGGCCTGATACGCGAAGACGGCGAGCGGCCCAGCCGAGCTCTGCTCCCAGTGGCCCCAGGTGACGGTGCCGTGCGTCATCGCGTCAGCGACGCGGCCCAGGACGTCGCCGAATTCGCCCCAGGCATTCGACCCGATCTGATAGGAGCATTCCACATGTTGGTCTGCCGGGTTGACGTATCCCTCCTGCCCGCCGCGATAGAACACTTCCGCCCTGGTCGTCCCCGTGGTTGCCAGCCGCCCATCGCTCCTGGGCTGCCGGAGATTCGCCTGGAATAGGGCCGTGTGCAGATCCGGGGAGATTGTATTCGGCGTGCCCACGAACCAGACCGTGGTCCTCTCGGCGAGCAAGTTCGGCAGCAGATGCATCACCTCGGTGGCATAGGCAACGGTCTTGCTGATCAGCGCGGCCTGCTCGCCGGAACTGGGAGGCGGCCGGTTCGGAATCTGGGAGGCCGGGGGATCGAGGAAAGCCGATTCATCGGCAAGGGCCAGCAGCGCCAGCCGCGATTGTTTGCCGGGAACGAGCTTCTCGAGCCTGGCTTCCTCGGCATCGCTGAGCCGCTCGGTCAGCTTCATTTCGGCAAGCTGCCGGGCCACCGGCTTGTCCCACCCGTTGCTCTCGTCGTTCAGGAATTGCTCGAGCTGGGCCACCGTGACGGATCGCATTTCCGGCGCCTGCTGCCCGGCTAAAGAAGACGCAGCGAGGAGAGCGGCGAGGGCGAGCAGGATGAGCGTGCGCATGGTCGAAGTTCTAGTCCACGATCAGGGTAACGCCCGTGAATGAGCGGCAGGCCCGGGAACCAAAATATGGCAGAGTTGTCCCCAGGGGGGTACCCCCCATATCGGTCGACAACTTTGCGGCATTGAGTGCATTGAGTTTAGCGATGTTGACAGTCTCGACAACAGGAAACCAGGCATCCCCTCGCGGGTTTTGACAGGCCGTTTTGCGGTATAGCGCGTGGGTGCGAGAGTGGTGGACATCGATGCACGAAAAAAGCCCGCGCTGGGCGGGCTTTCTCTTCTTTTCAATCTAAGTTCAGTATATCAAGCCGAGAGAATTAGCCCGCCAATTATGTTCGTTGGTTTCGGGGTAGAAGCGATGTGGAATCACTGCGGGTTACTTTGGTTTTCGGGTGGGGGGCTTGACAGTTTTTCGCGCGGAGGCACGGAGAGGGTGGAGGCGATCAGATCGGTTGAAATCGTGCTTTCCACTCTGCCGCGACCGAACAGGGCAGCTCGATCTCGCTGAAGCCGGAGCACCCGGCTAAGTGTCTATCGGCACGGCCGCTGGTCGCAGGGGCTGAAGCCCCAATCCCTTTGGGGCGGGTTGCGGCACGACTGAAGTCGTGCCCTGATACAAAGCCCCTCGCTCAGGGGATGATTCGCAAGCCTGAAGTCGTGCCCTGAATGCGAAGCGGCAGGATCAGGGTTGTGGCCTCCCACATTTGCCAAAACCGGGCAGATGTGGGGCACGCGGCGATGGGGACGATAAGCCGCTGCGCGGGGGTTATGCTGGGAGGCGTCGCCTGAGGGGCGGGAGGAGAGCAGCGTGATCTCACGCAGGCAGTTGATGAAGGACGCGGGTTATGTGATCGGGGCGGGCATGGCGGCGCCGAGGAGTTTGCGGGCAGAGGCGGGGGAGTGGACAGGTGCGGGGCTGGACGCGGGCGCATGGACGCCCACTCCGGAGCAGAGCGCAGCGTGGGTGGCCAAAGCCGAAGCGCTGAAGCCGCAGCTCACGGAAGTTGCGGAGCCGGCGCTGCGGCTGGTGCTTCCCGTGGCCGACTCGAGCGTGTTTCTCCGCTGGCGGATGGACACGGAAGCGCCCCTGGAATCGCTGCACGAACAGACGTTTCGCGCCGGAGACAGCTTCATCCTTGATTTCGGCGGCCATCGCGCGGGATATCTGTCGTTTCTGCTGGAGGGCGTGGGGCGCAGCGTGGACGCGCCCGCGCGGCTGAAGCTGACCTTTGGCGAAGTGCCTGGGACCGTGGCCGAGCCGCTGCATCCGTATCACGGCGACCTGAGCGAGGCATGGCTGCCGGAGGAGATCATCACCGTCGACTTTCTGCCGCAGCGGGTGCGCCTGCCGCGGCGCTACGCGTTCCGCTACGTGAAAGTGGACGTGATCGCGACCTCGCCGAGCTACGCGGCACGCTTCAGCGAATTCACGGCGCATGGCGTGAGCTCGGCGACGGGAACGCCGGCTCCGCTGCCGGCCGGCGTGCCGGAGAAGCTGCGGCAGATTGACGCGGTGAGCCTGAAGACGCTGCACGACTGCATGCAAACCGTCTTTGAGGACGGCGTGAAGCGCGACCAGCGGCTGTGGATCGGGGATATGCGCGTGCAGGCGCTGACGAATTACGCGACCTATCGGAATTACGCGCTGGCGCGGCGATGCCTGTACCTGCTCGCAGCGTTTCCGCGCGAGGATGGCATGCTGCACGCCAATGTCTTCGAGGAGCCGAAGCCGATGGCTTCCGGCGACGTCTGCCTGGATTATGCGGTGCTGTATGTGGCCATGCTGGCGGATTACGTGCGCGCTTCCGGCGACGTGGCCACCGGACAGGAGCTGTGGCCGGTGGCGCAGCGGCAACTGGAGCTGGTGGGGCGCAATGTGAACGAGCAGGGAATCGTTGTGATTCCGGACGAGGTGTGGGTCTTCATCGACTGGCAGGAGGATCTGGAGAAGACCGCCGCGATGCATGGCGTGTTGCTCTACTGCTACCGTCGCGGGCAGGAGCTGGCGCGAACGCTCGGAGATGCGCGGAGCGCCGCGGCATACGGGAAGCAAATTGAGACCATGACAGCGGCGGCGAAGGCGGCATTTTACGATTCGCAGCGGGGCGTCTTTGTGAGCGGCAAGGATCGTCAGGTTTCGTGGGCGTCGCAGGCATGGATGGTCCTGGCCGGAGTGGCCGCGGGGCAGGAGGCGGCAACCGCGCTGCAGCGCGCGATGGACGATCCCTCCAGCGTGCCGCCGGGCACGCCCTATCTGCACCACACCATGCTCGAGGCCCTGACAGCCTGCGGGCAACGGGATGCGGCGCGGCAGCTGATGGAGAACTACTGGGGCGCGATGGTGGACCGGGGCGCGGACACGTTCTGGGAGGTCTTCGACCCGAAGGACTCCCGCCGCTCGCCGTACGGGGACGTCCACATCAACAGCTTTTGCCACGGCTGGAGCGGAACGCCGGCGTACTTTCTGCGGTCGGGGATGATCTGAGAGATCCCGTTCAGCGTCAGGCGGCGTGGGCGGCGGCGTGATGCTGGTGCTGGTTCCGGCGGTACTGCCAGACGCCGAACAGGATGCTGGCGGCCAGGAGCCCGAGGAAGGAATAGAGGATGATGCTGGACCAGCCGGAGAGGTACTGCCCCCAAAGGTGGAGGATCTGGTGCCCGTAGACGACGGCCACCGCGGCTTCGGCGCCATAGCGGAGGGTGCGGGCGATGCCGAGAGCGATGAAGAGCTGGCGACGGGTCACGCCAAGGGCTCCGGCGCCGAGCACGAAGGGCATGAGCGGAATGGGAGGGGGGAGCAGAGCGGCGATGCAGACGGAGGCGATGCCATGGCTGCGAATCCAGCGAGTGAGGCGGCCGCGGAGACGCTTGTGGTTCTTCATGGTGCGGTCGAGCATGGCCTCGCCACCCTTTTTACCGGTTTTCCAGGTGAGATATCCGCCGATGAGGCTGCCGGTGATGGCGCAGAGGGCGAGCAGCCAGGGCCATTCGCCATGCGCGCCGAGGATGAGGATAAGAATGTCGGTGCTGCCGGGAATCGGCAGAGGGATGGGCGAGGCGTCCAGCAGCGCGACGGCGAAGACGCCGGCGGCGCCGAAATGGAGAATCCAGGCGGGGACTAGCCGCTTGTGAGCGCCGCTGGCTTTGGCCGCAAAGTACACGCTGATAGGACGCTAAAAACAGGGGTTACGGTCTACGGGTTAGGGTTTAGGAAGCGGAGCGCCGGGGCAGATGGGAGCGCGCCACATTCGACGCCATAGCGGTAGAAGAGATCGAGGCCGGCGAGGCACGCCTCATCCAGCTGATACCAGATGTTCTCAGACAAATACGTATAGATGGTGGACTGGGGAATGGGGATGCGGCGGGCCCACTCGTCGGCGATCGCGTCGATGTGCGCCAGCCCTTCGTCGCGGGAGCGCTGGAAGTCCTGAACGACCTGAGCAGGCGTGTGCCCTGCGGCGGCGATGGCCTCGGGCCGGACGGACCAGAAGGCGGAAACCCAGACAGTCCCCGTGAAGGCGTGCCATTCGTGCGCGAGGTCGAGGTAGAGCAGGCGCTCGCCGGTGCGGCGCTCCCGGGCCTCGCGGTCTTCCAGAGCCAGCAGCGCAGGATCGCCGATCAGGAGCGCCGCATCGGCCTGGGCCAGCATCGCGTCGAGATTGGGTGAGTGCGGGAAGAACTCCGGCTGCGTGCGCCAGAAGCGCGAAAAGAGGATCCGGGTATAAGCGACCGTCGTGCGCGAGGCGGTGTCGAGGGCGACGCGACGGACTCCCTGAATGCCATCCGGATGACGGACGATCAGGAGCAGCGAGCGGACGTAGTCGCGGGAGGCAATGGTGCAGCCGGGAATGACGGCGAGCGCGGAGGTGTGCGCGGCGACCGGGATGAGTCCGATGTCGGCCTGGCCGAAGTGGAGGCGCGCGGCGCACTCCGCGGGGGTGTCCTCCTGGATGCTGTAGCGAGCTGCGAGCACGGAGCGGGTCGGCTCGTGTTCAAAGCTCCACATCAGCGGCGCGGGATTGAGGAAGCGAATGGCGGAGATGCGGAGCGGGTTGGGCACTGGACAGTGTAACTGAGGGTGGCTTCGGTAACGTGCGGGGGTGCGGTTTGTCTTGACCGGGGGTGGTGCGTTCGCTCAGATGGAGAAAGACAAAGCAGGTCCCTCGGCTTCGCTTGCCCCATCGCTGCGCGACGGGGCCCCAAAAGCGCTTCGCCTCGGGATGACAGGTTCAGTTTTGTTGTTCGATAGGGAAGGACTGTGGCGAGAGACCATCGCTGTTTCACCTACCTGATGGCCAGCCGGAGCCGCACGCTGTATTGCGGAGTAACCAGCGACATTGAAGTGCGAGTGAAACAACATCGGAACGGTAGGTTTGGGGGCTTTACTTCGCACTACAGGTGCACTCGGTTGGTTTGGTTCGAGCGCTTCGGTTTCATTGAGGATGCGATTGATCGGGAAAAGGAGATCAAGGGCTGGCGACGCGAGAAGAAGATTGGCTTGATCGAAGAGACAAATCCGACTTGGGAAGACTTGAGCGAGGGCTGGGGATGAACGGCAATCTCCATCGCCAACCCAGGCCTGTCATCCCGAGCGCAGCGCCTTGGGGCCCCAGCGCGCCGTACCGGCGCGATGGGGTAGGCGGAGCGAGGGACCTGCTTTTCTCCTCCTCCTTGCGCACCAGCCGGCTCTGGAGGGATCGAAAGTGAGCGTTTCGGCGATTACGACAGCGGGGCGGAGCGTTTCCTTCGAGGAGCGGCACGCGTGGGTGGCGCTGGCGATGACGCCGGGCGTGGGGCCGAGACGGATTTTGCGCGCGGTGGAGCGGTGCGGATGCGCGGCGAATGTGATGCATCTGCCGCTGACGGAACTGGAGGCGCTGGAGCTGCCGGCGCAGGCTGCGCAATTCATCAGCTGCGGCGAAGCGGGGCGCGCGGCGGATCAGGAACTGGAGAAGCTGGCAGCGAGCGGCGCGTCGGTGCTGACCTATCGGGATGAGGCGTATCCGGAGCGGCTGAAAGAGATCTACGATCCGCCAGGTCTGCTGTGGGTGCGGGGCGATGCGGCGCTGCTGGCAAAGCCGGCTCTGGCGGTCGTGGGAACGCGGCATCCGACGCCGTATGGCACCGGCATGGCGGAGATGTTGTCGCGCGAGCTGGCGATGCGCGGGCTGATCATCCTGAGCGGGATGGCGCGCGGGGTGGACTCGGCCGCGCACAAGGGCGCGCTGGCGGCGAAGCGGCCGACGATTGCCGTGTGGGGCACGGGCGTCGACGTCATTTATCCGAAGGAGAACAAGTCGCTGGCGGAGCAAATCGTCGCGGGCGGCGGAGCCATTCTGTCGGAGCTGCCGCTGGGGACGTTTCCGGCGCCGCAGAATTTCCCGAAGCGCAACCGGATCCTGAGCGGGATGAGCGTGGGCGTGCTGGTGGTGGAGGCGGGGGAGTACAGCGGAACGCGGGTGACGGCGCGCTGTGCGCTGGAGCAAAACCGCGAGGTCTTTGCGGTTCCGGGCAACGTCACCACGAAAAACGCCTGGGGCCCTAACCTGCTGATTAAGCAGGGCGCCAAGCTGGTGGCGTGCTGGGAAGATGTGTGGGAGGAGATGCCCACGCCGGTGCGGATGGCCCTGGAGCAGACGGACGAATTTGCATCCCAGGGAACCCGGGAGGCATCGTTATTCCAGGAATCGCCGGCCGACCCTGCCGTATCGGCGGCGGAGGCGCGCGTTCTGGGCGTGCTGCGCCGCGACGAGGCGCTGCAGATGGATGAAATCCTCGAGAAGCTGGAGCCGGAGATGAGCTCGTCCGAGGTATTCACAGCCCTGTTCGAGCTGGAATTGGCGGGCCGGATTCGACAACTTCCGGGCAAGAATTTCGTCAAAAGCTTCTGAATCTTGCGGCAGCATGAGGGATCCCGTGGAAGGCGGTCGCAGGGACCGCTTGTGGATTCCGGACGGCAGGTCGTGGTAGCTTCCGGAAAGAACGGTCAGGAAAAGCGAGCAGGCAAAGACTCGCAAACGACCGGGAAGGCCGTCTCGCTCAGAAATCGAGCGGCGCGAGCACTAAAAGGACACAATGAGCAAATCGCTGGTTATCGTCGAGTCGCCTGCCAAGGCGAAGACGATTAACAAATATCTGGGGAACGACTACGTCGTCGAGGCTTCCTTCGGCCACATCATGGACCTGCCCAAGCGGGACATTGGCGTGGAGCTGAAGAACCGCACGTTCAAGCCGACGCTGATCGTGACTCCAGATAAGGAAAAGGTGGTGGCGAAGCTGCGGAAGATGGCAGCGAGCGCGGACGCCGTGTACCTGGCGCCCGACCCGGATCGCGAGGGCGAGGCGATCGCGGCGCATCTGGCCATGCAGTTGCTGCCCGCGATGAAGGACAAGAGCCGCATCCATCGCGTGACCTTCAACGAGATCACGAAGAAGGCAGTCGTTCAGGCGTTCGAGCATGCGCGGGATGTAGACGAGAATCTGGTGGACGCGCAACAGACACGGCGCGTGCTGGATCGGATCGTGGGCTATCAGATCTCGCCGCTGCTCTGGGACAAGGTGCGGCGTGGGCTCTCCGCGGGGCGCGTGCAGACGGTCGCGGTGCGGCTGATTGTGGAGCGCGAGAAAGAGATACAGGCATTCAAGGCGGTCGAGTACTGGACCATTGATGCGGCGCTGACGCCGGTTCCGCAGGGGCCGGAGTTCACTGCGCGGCTGGTGGCGATTGATGGAAGCAAGGCGGAAGTGGCGACGGTGAGCGCGCCTTCCGTAGCCGACGGCAAGACCGCCGAGGCGATTGTGGCCGCCCTCGCCAGGGCGCAGTGGAATGTGCGCCAAGTGGAGCGGAAGGAGCGGCGCAGGAGCGCGACGCCTCCGTTTACGACCAGCAAACTGCAACAGGACGCCTCGCGGCAACTGGGATTCAACGTGCGGCGCACCATGGGGGTGGCGCAGCGCTTGTACGAAGGCGTCGATCTTGGATCGGAAGGCACGGTAGGCCTGATCACCTACATGCGTACCGACTCGACGCGCGTGTCGCCTGACGCGATTGCGGCAGTGCGCGGCTACATCGGGCGGAAACTCGGGCAGCAGTATCTGCCGGAGCAGCCCAATACGTATCGCTCGAAGAATGATGCGCAGGACGCGCACGAGGCCATCCGGCCGACGAATCCGGAGCTGCACCCGGACGAGATCAAGCGGTATCTGAGCGACGAGCAATACCGGATGTACAAGCTGATCTGGCAGCGGTTCGTGGCGTCGCAGATGGTGCCGGCGGTGTACGACCAGACGACGATCAATATTTCAGCGAAGGCGGATCGTACGTACGACTTCAGGGCGAGCGGATCGGTGCTGAAGTTCGATGGATTCCTGAAGGTGTACCGCGAAGCGACGGAGGCACGCGACGGCGGCGACGACGATGACGAATTGAAGAACGCGCTGCCGGCAGTGAACGACGGCGATGCATTGCGCCATGTGAGGACCACTCCGGAGCAGCATTTCACCGAGCCGCCGCCGCGATACAACGAAGCATCGCTGGTGAAGGAGCTGGAAGAGCGGGGGATCGGGCGGCCGTCGACGTACGCGTCAATCATCACGACCATCCAGGACCGCGAGTACGTGACCAAGGTGCCGCCGACGGGGAAAGGCGCGCGCTTCTATCCGACCGAAATCGGAACGGTGGTTACGGAACTGCTGGTCGCCAATTTCCCGTACATCTTCGACACGCAGTACACCGCGAAACTGGAAGAAGAGCTGGATGAGATCGAAGAAGGCAAGGAGAAGTGGACCGATCTGCTGAAGGGCTTCTACGACCACTTTGAGGAAGAACTGAAGAGCGCCGAGAAGCACATGGAGAACGTGAAGCGGTGGGAGAAGCCGACGGATGAGAAGTGCGATCTGTGCGGCTCGCCGCTGGTGCTGAAGTGGGGCAAGTTCGGTTCGTTCTACGCGTGCAGCGCGTACGCAAAGGAAAAGCCGGTTGCGGTGTCGGCGACGGCGTGGAAGAAAGAGCCGAAGAAAGTCGTCGCGAAGATTGAGAGCAAGCTGAAGTATCCGATGCTGGTAAAGACCACGGAAGGCGACGAGCAGACCACGGTCGCCGAGGTGAAGAACAAGGCGGAGCTGAACGCCGGCATTGAGAAGGCTCTGGGTGCGGGGCGCAAGGTCACCGTGGAGCAGGTGAGCTGCGGCTTCACCAAAGAGCACCACATGAGCAAGCCGGACTTGCAGGCGGCCGATGGAGAGAATGGCCCGGCGGAGGAGTACTGCGAGAACTGCGGCAAGGTGATGGTGCTGCGGCGCGGGCCTTTCGGCGCGTACATGGCATGCCCGGATTACAACGCCGATCCGCCGTGCCGGACGATTCGGCGGCTGAGCCAGAAGCAGCAGCAAAAGCCGGCGGTGCCGCTGGATGAGACGTGCCCGAAATGCGGCAAGCAGCTAGTGTTGCGGACGGGCAGCTACGGCGAATTTGTGTCGTGCTCGGGATATCCGAAGTGCAAGTACATCAAGCAGAACCTGATCGAAGGGCTGAAGTGCCCGAAATGCGGCGAGGGCGACATCGCCGAGCGCAAGGCGCGGACCGGCAACGTGTTCTGGGGATGTACGCGGTATCCGAAGTGCGACTTCACATCGAATCTGAAGCCGGTGGCGCAGAAGTGCCCGCAATGCGGCTCGCCCTATGTGGTGGAACGCGTGGCCGACGGCGGGCTGTATCTGGTTTGTCCGAATAACAAGGACATGATGCCGAAACGGCGTCCCCGCAAGGGGCAGAAAGCCGAGGAGCCTCAGCAGGCGGTGGAGTGCCACTTCGCGAAGCGGATCGGCGATGCTCCGGAGCCGGCGCCGCGGCCCACCGCCGCAACGCACGGGCCCGTCGCTGAAGAGCAGGCAGCCGGATAAGAGGCTGCCCCGCGCGATTCCGCGATTCACACGGCAACGATTGACGGGCGCGCATCACCGTGCCATGATCGATTCTCGATACAGAGACTCGCCCCAGCGGAGTTCCTCTGCGTGCTGCCTTATCTAAAACCCTGCCGTCTCAGGACGACCGGTTTTCCCTCCGGCCGCTGCTTCCTTTTCCTGCTTTTGCTGCTGGTTGCCCCGCGCCTTTGGGCGCAGGGACCGCCCTACCAGACCGATGACCCGGTCCCGGTGGATCTGCACCACTACGAGTTCTACATTTTCGGCTCCGCTGACGGGACGCCCGCCGAGATGGATTCCACCGGGCCGGCGTTCGAGTTCAACTGGGGCGCGATTCCGCGGGTGCAGATCCATGCGATTTTGCCCTGGGGCTCGATCAATCCGACCAATAACCCGGTGTACCTCCCAGGTGGGGTCGGCCCCAGCGCCTTTGGCCTGACGGATATGGAACTGGGCGCAAAAATTGCCTACATCAAGGAGTCGAAGCACATCCCGCAAATCGGGACATTCACCATGTTCGAGATGCCGACCGGCAGCTACTCGAAGGGGCTGGGTGTGGGGCAGGTGTGGTATCGGCTGCCCGTGTGGCTGCAAAAGAATTTCGGGCCATGGCTGCTGGACGGGGGCGCGGGAGAGACGGTGGTTTCGCAAACCGGCTACCGTGACTTTCCCTATGGCGGGTTCCTGCTGAAGTACACCTGGGGCGACCGCATGGAATTCGGCGGCGAAGTGTTTTCGCACGGCGGAGAAGGCTTTGCCGCGCCGCAAACGCAGGCCTCGACGCTGATTGACCTCGGCGGCGTCTACCACTTCAAGCACAATCCCAACGAGCAGTTTCTCTTCGCCTACGGGCATTCCGTGGCCGGGCAAACCGAGAACTATGCCTACGTCGGGATGTACTGGACCTGGGGCAAAGACAAAGACAAGAAGGGCCCCGACTCGGCGTTCCTGTGGCATCAGGCCGCGCGGGACGGGCTGCAGTAGGGGCGGAACTGGCAGCGGAGGCTCCATGGACATCACAACGCGCGCTCTTTGGACGTTGATTCACGGAATGGGCTTCGGCGGGCTGTATCTGCTGGCCTGCGCCGGAGCGATCGTCGAACTGTGGCGAAGGTATGCGCCGGCGGCTCCCGCGCCTCCGGGTGAGCGGGACGAGCGATTCCTCCAGGTTTGGCTGACGGCGATGGCCGTGCTGGCCTGGCTGGCCGTGCTGAGCGGCGCCTACATCGTCTATCCCTGGTACCGGGCGACGCCCCCGCCGGGAACGACTGACCTTGCCGGGTTCCCGCAGCGGCTGCTGATGTCGAGCCCGGCCGGCGCCGGTTGGCACTCTCTCGGGATGGAGTGGAAGGAGCACGTGGCGTGGCTGGCGCCGATCGCCATCACCATGGCTGCGGCGGTAGCTTTGCGCTATGGGCGCGGACTCCGGAGTCATCCGCAGCTTCGAAATACGGTGCTCGCGTTTGTGTGGGTGTCGCTGATCGCCGCCGGCATTGCCGGATTCTTTGGAGCCGAGATCGACACATACGCGCCCGTTCATGGCGGCTCCACCATTCACCTGATGCAGGGAGGCCGGCGATGAGCACCCGACAGGCGGCATCTTCTCCGGCGTCTGGTTCGCTGGATGCGCTTCCCAACGGTTCCGGTGGGGCAGCGGTGCTTGCCGCGGGCATCGGCAGTTTTGTGCTGGCGGTGGTGGCGATTGCGGCGGATCGCATTGCCAGTTTGGGAAAGCTGATGATCTTCTACCGGCCCACGGGGCCTCTTTCCGGCGTTACCACGTCGGCCATCGTGGTGTGGCTCGCAGCCTGGGCCGTTCTGGAATGGCGCTGGCGGAAGAAGACAGTCGCGATGGGCAGGATCGGCGCAGCGGCTCTGGTGCTGCTGATTCTTGGGCTGCTGCTCACGTTTCCTCCGCTGGCGGATTTGTTTTGAGGATGGCGCTAGTGGCAGACAGGCGACCGGCGCGCGGCGATAGTCAGGATCTGTACATCGGATTGGTGCGTCTGCACGTGCTGCATCATGCGGCGGAGGAGCCGATCTTCGGCCTTGGGATGATCCAGGAGCTGGGACGGCACGGCTATCGCCTGGGACCGGGAACGATCTATCCGCTGCTGCATGGCATGGAGCAGCGCGGCTGGCTGCGTTCGCAACCGCGTCTCGTGAACGGCCGCAACCGAAAAGTGTATGTGGCCACGCCTGCCGGCCGCCGCGCGTTGGCGCAGTCCCGACGCCGGGTGCGGGAGCTGTTTGAAGAAATGTGTGAGACAGGCGAATAGGGTGTAGGGGATAGGGTACAGAAAAGGAAGGACCCGCCGAAGCGGGTCCTTTTTGTGAGTGGAGGCAAATTAAGGGAGGTAGTAGCGCATGGAGGTCAGGATTTCGTTGTCGATGCCGTGAGCATTGCCGCCGGGGTTGGTGGTGCCACCGGCTCCGGACCAAAGGTTGCGGTCGAACCGGCTGTACTGAATGCCGTAACGGAACATGCCTTTGGGACCTTTGTAGAAGTTGTACCAGTAGCCCGCAGTGAACTCCTGGACATCCTTCGTATTGCCTTTGCAGTTCGATGGAGCGTTGGGCGTGGTGTTGTTGGTCGGCAGAGGCTCGGTGAGGCAGCCGCTCATGTTCGCCGTGTAAGAGCCGTAGCCGCCCTGGAGGTCGCGTCCCGCGTAATCGCCACCATAGTTCAGGTAGATGTACCAGCGGTCGGTGGGGAAGAGCTCGACGGTGCTGAGAGCGGAGAAGGTGTGAATGGGCGTGATGGTGCCGTTCGGGCGAAACGCGATGTCCGCGATGGTGGAGCTTCCGTAGCGGCCCACGCCCTGACCATAGAGACCCTTCAGTCCCAGGCTGACCTTCTTGTTGACAAGGGGAGCGCGGACGCTGGCGCCCACGCCGCCCGCGTTCACCGTGGCGTTATAGGCGCCGACGGAGCTGGCGGGAGTCGCCGTCGCGTTCGGGTAGATGCGGTCGTAGAAAAAGCGGCCGACACCGAAGAGTTCCCAGTGGCCCCAGCCCGGCTCGAACGCCATCTTGGCGACGAGATCGGGAGCGCGGTTAAAGGAATAGGTGGACTGGTTGTCATAGAGGCCGCCGGTGTCGCCGGTTTCACCGATGAGGACATTGGCTCCGTTGGAGCCGGCGGTCAGCGCCTGGGGATTTTCGGCGGAAGCGCCAATCCAGAATTTGTTGTTGAAGTCCTTAGCGACGCGGAAGCCGTATTGGCGCGCCCACACAAAGCCGGTTTCGTACTGCGCGTCAATCGTGCCCGGCAGGATCTCAGTACCGTTGTCGAGGCCGTGCGTGGTTTCCGTGGCCAGCGACCACATTTGGCCGCCACTGACATTCCAGCCGCTGTTGAAGGCGGCGCGCGCCCACAATTGGCGCTGGCGGAGGGTATAGCTGTTGGACTGGTTGTTGTTGGAGGTGACGCCGGAGCTCAGGAAGTCCGTCTCGTAGTAGGCGGTCAGATCGACATTGGCCAGCTTGCCTTCGCCTTTGAGCGCCAGACGCGACTGACGGCCGGACCCATGGAACTCGGTCATCTGCGCGTTGTTGGAGTACTCCAGCGGAATGGAGCTGAAGTGGGTGTTGATGTCATCCCCCATAGCGGCGCTCCGCCACACGGTCGCTGCTTCGATAAAGCTGCCGGCCGGCGAGACGGTGATTCCCTTGTAATGGAGAGCGTCGGGGTTCTCGACCGCTTTCTTCACCTCGGCGGTCTGCTTCTGCACTTCGACGACGGCGGCGCTGGTGGATGACTTCAGGTCGCTGACGGAGGTTTGCAGGTTGGAAACCGCGGTGGTGTTGGCGGTGACCGTCTGCTGCTCCTGGTTGGCGGCTTCCTGCGCCTGCTGCGCCGCCTGTTGCGCTTGCTGTGCTGCCTGTTGCGCCTGCTGGAGCTGGGCGTCGCGGTCGGAGAGCTGCTGCTGCAGAGTCTGGATTTGGGTGGCCTGCTGCTGCATTTGGTTCTGCAGGGCCTGGATCTGTTCCTCGACGGAGGGTCCCGGCTTTTCTACATGACGGGTATGACGATGGTGCGTTTGCGGGGGAGCGTCTGTGGAGCCGGTTGCGCTCTGCGCATAACCGGCGGTAACAGACAGAGTCAGCACCAGGGTGGCAAGCGCCTTGCATGGATGAGTCATTGAGCCTCTCGAGTTTTTGGGAATGCGTGAAAACGAGTGTTCAGCCGAACGGGCTGGGGAAGGGCGGGTGGAACGGAAGGAAACAGCATGAATCGCGTTGCGCTTCCGAGCAGGCCCGCGACTACCCATCGGCAGGTTCGCAGAGGATTGTGAACGGGCGGAGAAAGGACGATGAATGTTCGGGGAAAACCGGCGCCGGAGCATCCGCCAGAACCTCGCGGAAGCTATTGAGGGATCAGGGAATCAACTGGCGCGATTCCTTAGTGGGAATTCGGGTTCCTGCCGGCGGCGATGAGGTTGGCAAAAATGCGATAGGCGCCGGGGACTGCCTGCGGAAGCTGGCGGTAGAGCGCGTAGGCGGCGTAAATCCACACCCCTTTGCCGTAGCGCGCGTAGATCAAGCCGCCCTTCTGCGGATCCTGGCCGGGATCATGGGTCTCGGTGAGGGCGGTGTATTGCGGCGACCATGAGTTCAGGAAGGAATGGCCCCGCTCCTCAATCCAGCCATTGAAATCCGCGGAAGTGATGCGGTTGGGCCAGGTGAGCAGGGGATTGCCGGGCTGGAGCAGGACCACCGGATCGGTTTCGACGACAACCTTTTCCGGGTTATCGCCGAGCGAGAGCGGATAGGGCGCGGGGAAGTCGTCGGTCTGGTACTGGATGATGAGTGTGCCGCCGTTGCGGACGTAATCGAGCAGGCGCGGGGTGATGGCGCGGATGCCCTTGCCCGACGAATACGCGCGGATCCCGACGATGATGGCGTCATAGCCGGAAAGATTCGCCTGGGTCAGATCGGCGGGATTGAGCAGGTGCGGGTGAACGCCGATCTGCGCGAGATCCTGGGGGACGGTGTCGCCCGTGCCCATGAGGTAGCCGACGTTGAGGTGCGGCGGCAGCTGCACGTCGACGCCGCGGAAGGTGTAGCTGGCCGGCGCATAGAGGTAGTACGGACGAAGGCCCGGATAGCCGACGGTGGTGAACCCTTCCGTAAAGCTTTGGCCGCCGGTGGTGGCCACGGCGTGGACCTGATAGCTCTGGCTGGCCAGCGGGCCGGGATGGAGGGTGAACGCGAAGTCCTGCATGGATTCGGGTGCGAGATGGAAGCCGGCCGACGCAGGCGTAGCGGTCCAGCCGGAGGGAAGATCGAGGCGGAGCGTGCCATCGGCGGCCGACCGCTGCTGATTGCCGACGGTGACGGAGAAGTCGACCGCGGATTGGCCGACGGGAATCACGCCGGCGGCCCCAGGGAGATTCACGGAGATACGCGGAACGACGGCCAGCGGCTGGTACACGCCGCCGATGCCGTGAACGCGGTGGAGGGTCTGCACCACCTGGCCGACGCGGATGGGAACGCCGCGGTAGACGAATTCCGCCCATCCGGCCACCGGATACGGCGCGAAGGGTAGGCCGAGCCAGCGCGGGTCGGCGATGTGGTACCAGGCCTGCTCGATGTTGGGGCGCGTGAAATAGGGGCGAGTGAGCTGCGCGTCGGCTGGTATGTCGGCGTGGAAGACGACGTCGGTGGAGACGGGCGCGGGCGTCGCCTGGTCGGCGCCGGAGACATGCGTAAAGTTCCAGTGGTCGCCATTCGGATTGTCCAGCCAAACCCGGGCGAGTTGAACCGGTGCGCCGGGATCGGAGCCGCCCGCCGTGACCCGGACGCGGACTTCCATCTGCGAGCCAGGCGTGACCGTCGTTGGCGTCTCGCCTGGGCCGAATCGAGATTCTTCGCCATTCGAAAGCAGCGCGTTGACCTGGAGGCCGAGGGATTCTGCCAGAGCCGTGTTGAATTGAGCGAGCTTGATGCGGAGCTCGTGTTCGAGATTGGCCTTGTCAGCCGCCGAAAGGGAACTGGCGGCGATGCGATCGAGGAGCTGTTGCGTCGCCTGATCGCCGAGCGCGAGCTCAGGAGCGATCTTTTCCGGATGCGCGGGCTGATAGCCGGATTGGGCGGCGTGGACATGATCTTCGATTGCTTTGAGCCCCGCGACGAGAAACGCCGTGTCTCCGGAGTGAACGAGCGAGACCATCCCGGGCAATGACGTATCAATGCCGTCGAAGAACGAATCCTCGGTCGGGTGTGAGGCGGGCACTCGCGAGCCGTAGAGGTGATAGCTGACGAAGTCCGGGCCAGGCAGCGGAATCGTCCCGCCGCCATTCTGCGATTTCTGCATGCCCCAGCCGGTGCGGGAGATCTGGATGTAGCTTTCGCCGAGGATCGGGTCCCACGTGCCTTCGGGGATGCGGAGCGTCTCGGAGGGGTAATGATCGTTCCACTGTTTGGTGACGTAGTCGTAGAAGCGGAGCGGCGACCACTTGTTCGTGGCGTAATCGAAAATGCCGTTGGCGGAGGCGCGGGAAAATGGCTGGCGCGCGTAGACCTTGAGCGGCGACCAGGGACGGAGACCGGCGGCGATCTGCTCGGGGCACACGGCGGGATCGCCCGCCTCCAGGTACGCGTCCTGGTTGGCCTCGCCGGATGCCTGATGATGGCCGTGGCCGTCGGTGATGTTGCCGGTAAAGGTGGAGGCAAGGACCAGCGGCCGATCTTCGCGCACGATGCGGATGACATCGCAGAGGACGCGCTGGCGTCCCCACTTCTCGTGCGCTTCCTCGAGCGTCTTCGAAAACCCGTAGTCGACGACGGTGGAGAAGTACTGCTCCGAGCCGGAATATTGGTCGGCCGTCAGCAGCTCGTTGGTGCGGATCAGGCCCAGGGCGTCGTCGCTCGCGCCCGCCATCGCATCCTGCCCGCCTTCGCCGCGGTTCAGGGTAACGATGGCCGTGCGGACGCCGTGGCCGCGGGATTCGTACGCCAACATGCCGCCGTCTTCGTCGTCGGGGTGCGCGACTATGAAGAGCAGGCTGGCCCAGGTGTCGAGCTTGCGCAGCGTCTGCGCGAGCCCGTCGGCGCCGCGATCCTCGGGGAGGGTCCGTGCGTCGGGCGAGGCGGCGATTTTCGTGCGCCAGGGCACCGCCTGCGCGGAGGCGGCGAGGGTGAGGAGGCCGCTGAGCAAGAGGGCGGCGGCGGGACGGAATCTGCGATGGCGTTGGGGACGCATGAGATTGCGAAGGGACAGTGTATCGTGACGCGAACCCACCCTGTCGCGCTTGCGGCGCGCGACAAGGGTGGGGCACCCGGCACCCAGGGTTCATTCTGGCTTCGAGCGATCTGATACAAAGGCAGGCATGGCCGAGCAGGGCAAGAGGACCGCGGATCCGGAACCGCTGAAGACCAGCGGCAACGCGCCCCGCCTCGAGCGGCGCATCGGCCTGGCCAACGCCGTCACGCTGAACATGATGTACATGATCGGCGTGGGGCCGTTTATCACGCTGCCGCTGATTGTGGCGGCGATGGGCGGGACCCAGGCGCTGCTGGGCTGGCTGGTGGGGGCCGGGATCGCGTGCTGTGACGGGTTGGTGTGGGCGGAGCTGGGCGCGGCCATGCCCGAGGCGGGCGGATCCTACACGTTTCTCCGCGAGATGTACGGGCGCGACGGGGCGGGAAGGTGGCTTTCCTTCCTCTACATTTTTCAACTCTGCTTCAGCGCGCCGTTGTCGATGGCGTCGGGATGCATCGGCTTCGCCGAATTCGCGTCATTCCTGTTCCCGAAATTGCAGCATCCGGCCTTCGCCGCGTGGCCGGGCGGCGTGCATTGGACGAGTCTGCTGGCGGCGGGGACGTGCGTGCTGATCGTGGCGATGCTGTATCAGGACATGCGGGCCATTCTGCGCATGGCGTGGGTGCTGTGGGCAGGGGTGATGGCGGCCATGGGCATCGTGCTGTTTGCCGGGCTGACGCATTTGCATCCGGCACTGTTACACATTCCGCCGCACGCGTTTGGGTTCACGCCGGGGTTCTTCGCCGGCCTGGGATCGGCCACGCTGATCGCGACGTACGACTACTGGGGCTACTACAACGTGTGCTTCCTGGGCGGAGAAGTCCGTGAGCCGGGACGGACGATTCCACGGGCGGTGCTGATTTCGATTGCGGCGGTGGCCGTGCTCTACATTGCGATGAACATCAGCGTGCTGGGGGTGGTTCCGGCGCACGCCATGCGCAGCACCGTGGTCGCCGATATGGTGGCGCAGACGCTGGGATCGAAGGCGGGCGTCGTGATTGCGTGCCTCATCATGTGGACGGCGTTCTCGTCGGTGTTCGCGCTGCTGATGGGCTACTCGCGCGTGCCGTATGCGGCCGCGCTGGATGGGAATTTCTTTCGCGTCTTCGGGCACCTGCATCCGAAGCGGCATTTTCCCGACGTGGCGCTGGTGGCGATGGGCGGCGTGGCGATGGTCTTCTGCTTCTTCAAGCTGGCCGAGGTAATTGCCGCGCTCGTGGTCATCCGGATTGTGCTGCAGTATCTGCTGCAGCAGGTCGGCGTGATGGTGCTGCGGGTGCGCCGGCCGGAGATGCCGCGGCCGTTCCGGATCTGGCTGTATCCGCTGCCGCCGTTGCTGGCGCTCGCGGGATTCGTGTTTATCCTGGTGTCGCGTCCAGCGGCGCGGCACGAGTGCTGGCTGGCGTTGATCGTGGGCGCGGTGGGCAGCGCGCTGTATTTTGCGCGGGCGCGCGCCCGGGGAGAATGGCCGTGGCGGGTGAAAGCGTAAAGGAGGTGGGTCGTGGTGGATTTGCAAATAACAGAAGGGAAGCTGGTGCTGCATGTCGAGGGCGCGGACAAGATCTTCGCGCTGAAGAGCACGCTGGAGATTCCGCTGGAGCACATTGCGGGGATTCGTGCCGATCCCGAGGTGGCTCGGGGATGGTTCCACGGGCTGAAGATGCCGGGGACGAACATTCCGGGCGTGATCACGGCGGGAACGTTCTACCAGCATGGGCAGAGAGTGTTTTGGGACGTGCACCATCCGGACCAGACTGTAGTGATTGAGCTGCACGACGAACGGTACAACGAGCTGATCGTGGAAGTGGCCGATCCGGCAGCCGCAGTGGAGATGGTGCGCGGAGCGACGGGGCTGCGGGAATCGTGAACGGATTTGTGCTGGCGGGCGGGCAGAGCACGCGCATGGGGCGCGACAAGGCTCTGCTGGAACTGGATGGGCGGCCGCTGGCGGCGCTGGCGGTGGAGAAGCTGCGGGCGCTCGGGCTCGACGCGAAGATTTGCGGAGCGAGAGCGGAGGCTGCGGCAGAGCTGGCGCGATTGGGAGAGGTGATTCCGGACAATTTTCCGCAGAACGGGCCGGTAGCGGGAATTGAGGCTGGACTGGCCGCCAGCGATTCTCCTCTGAGTCTGTTCCTGGCCGTCGACATGCCGCTGGTTCCGATGGAGTTTCTGCGCTGGTTGATCGAGCGCGCGGAGACGAGCGGGGCGGTAGCGACGATTCCCGCGGCCGGTGGGCGGGAGCAGCCGCTGTGCGCCGTGTACAGCCGGCGATTACTCGATGGATTGCGCGCTGCAATCGCCGCCGGGCATCTGAAGATGATGACCGCCGTGACGGAAGCCGCGACAGCGCTGGAAGAGCGGGTGGATTTGTTCCAGGTGGAGTCGGTGGGAGCCGGGCTGCAGCCGGGCGAGTGGCCGCAGGACCCTCCGCTGCGAGAGTGGTTCGTGAACGCGAACACGCCCGAAGAGTTTGCGCGGCTGGTGGCGCAGGCAGGGAAGTAGGCTGACGCTCTTTGAGATTCTGCGGAACTTCTATTCCGCCGCCCGCGTAGGGACCACTATGAAGATTTTGTGCGCCGCCGCAGGCGCGGCTTTGCTGGCCTGCACCATGACAGCATTTGCGCAGACCGACGTGGCGTGCGGGCAAACCTTGCAGGCTCCCATGCACGCCGACACCGCGCTGACCATCGACTCGCGACCGGCGGGGCTCACGATTGTCGGTACCGATCAGCAGACGATCCGGGTGACGTGCACGGCGGACCATCCGCAGGAAATGCAGGGCGTGCGGCTGCGCTTTTCCGGCGGCGGGAACAACACCAGGCTGACGATCAAGGGTGGCGAAACCCACCACGGCGGCGTCGAGGTCCGCATTGAGGTCCCGCACAGGACCAGCGTGCGGGTGACGATGGGCGCGGGCGAGGTGACGGTGAAGAACCTGGAGGGCAACAAGGACATCTCCCTCTACGCCGGGCAGGTGACGATCTCATCGCCGCAGGCGTGGAATTACCGGAGCGTGGATGCGTCGGTGGATATCGGAGAGGTAAACGCCCAGGCGTTCGGCGCGGACAAGGGAGGGTTCTTCCGGCGCTTTACGCGGCGGAACGCGAGTGGAGAGTATCGGCTGCACGCGCATGTGACGACGGGCGAAATCGACCTGGTGGGCGCGGGGCAGCGAACCGCTGCGGATTAGCAGAATGCGCGGAACACGATAAGCTGAACGCAGGCGAGGACAACGGACAGGTGGTCAGCCCTCCAGACATCCCCATTGAAGTGGTCGAGAGCGAGGACAGCGGGCGAAGGCCGTATATCGCCTTCGAGCACGTGTCGAAGTCCTTCGGCAGCCTGCACGTTCTGCGCGACATCAGCTTCGACGTCATGCCCGGCGAGACGGTGTGTATTCTGGGCCGCTCCGGCGTGGGCAAGTCCGTGTCGCTCCAGCACATCATGGGGTTTCTGAAGCCGGACGCCGGCCGGATCTACGTCGATGGCGAGGACATCACGCCCTTCACCGAAGAGCAAATGCAGGCAGTGCGCCGGAAGGTCACCATGGTCTTCCAGAACGGCGCGCTTTTCGATTCGCTCACGGTAGCGGAGAACGTGGCCTTCCCGCTGCGTGAGCGGGGCGGATTGCGAGAGGACGAGATTCTGCAGATCACGCGCGGGCTGCTGGAGATGGTGGGCGTGCCGGAGATGGCGGAGATGCTGCCCTCGGGTTTGTCGACGGGGATGAAGCGCTCCGTGGCGATTGCGCGGGCGCTGGCGGCTGAGCCGCAGGCGATCCTGTACGACGAGCCGACGACGATGGTGGATCCGCTGATCGCGCGGCTGCTGGGGAATCTGATCCAGAAACTGCAGCGGCAGCTGCACCTCACCAGCATTGTGGTCACGCACGACGTCCATTTTGCCGAGCGGCTGGCAGACCGGGTTCTTTTCCTGCATGAGGGGCGCGCGGAGTTCTTCGGCACGATGGAAGAGATGAAACGCTCCAGCGATGAGGTGCTGCAGCAGTTCCTGAGCCTCGACATGGTGCCCATGCCGGTGCTCTGAAGTCGCGTGTTGCAAGCTTCTTTACGGCGGGTGTCCGGACGGAAAGCAGATCCCTCTCTCCGCCTACCCCACAGCGCTGCGCTCGGGATGACAGAGTAAAGGAACGTCAGAGACAGCGCTCCAGCCTCAGATTGCTAAACTGGATTTGTGAAGATCGCGCTGGCGCAGATCAACCCGACGGTTGGGGATTTCCGGGGCAATACCGCAAAAATTCTGGAGTTCGCGCGGCGTGCCCGGCAGGGCGGCGCGGAGCTGGTGCTGTTTCCGGAGCTGGCCATCTGCGGATATCCGCCCGCGGATTTGCTGGAGAAGCCGGCTTTTGTAGAGCGCTGCGGCGAGGCGGTGGACGAAATCGCAGCGGCCACGGCTGCCGACGGCTTTGCCGTGATCGTGGGATACGTGACTCCGGCGCCGCGAGGCTCGGGGAAGCACGTGATGAACACGGCGGCGCTTCTGCGAGGCGGGAAAGTGGCCTTCGCGCAGTCCAAGATGCTGCTGCCGTTTTACGACGTGTTCGACGAGCAGCGGTACTTTGCGCCGGCAGCGGGGCAGCGCATTTCCGAGCTCGACGGAACCCGCGTGGCGCTCACCATCTGCGAAGACGCCTGGAACGACAAGAGCTTCTGGGAGAACCGTCTCTACCAGGTCGATCCCGTAGAAGAGCTGATGAAGGAGGGCGCGGGGCTCATCCTGAATATCTCGGCATCTCCGTGGTGGCGCGACAAGCGGCCGCTGCGGCGAGAGATGCTGGCCGCCATTGCCATGCGGCATGGCGTTCCGGTGGCGATGGTGAATCAGGTAGGCGGAAACGACAGCCTGGTCTTCGACGGATCGAGCCTCGTCGTCGGTCCGGATGGGCAGGTGATCGCTCAGGCGAGGAGCTTTGCGGAAGACCTGATCTTCGCCGATCTGGATTCCGGGACCGGGGATTGCCGGACGGAGGATGAGGACGTCCACTGCGCCATGCTGGAGGCTCTGACGCTCGGCACGCGGGACTACGTGCACAAATGCGGGTTCCGTAAAGCGGTGGTCGGACTGAGCGGCGGCATCGACTCAGCGCTGGTGGCGGCGATCGCGGTGCGGGCGCTGGGCCCGGAGAACGTGACCACGCTGGGCATGCCGAGCCCGTACTCTTCGCAGGGATCGATCGACGACAGCCGTGCGCTCGCGGCGAACCTGGGCATCCCCTACGAGCTGATCCGGATCGACGAGATCTTTGCCGCCTTCAACCATGGGCTGGCCGGAGTCTTCGCCGGACAGAAGCCGGATATCACCGAAGAGAATGTGCAGTCGAGGATTCGGGGCGTCCTGCTCATGGCCTTCTCCAACAAGTTCAACGCGCTGGTGCTGACCACGGGGAACAAGAGCGAGATGGCCACCGGCTACTGTACCCTGTATGGCGATATGGTGGGCGCGCTGGCGGTGATCGGAGATGTGCTGAAGACGCGGGTCTACGATCTGTGCCGGGTGGTCAACGCGGAAAGGGAAGTGATCCCCAGGAACATTCTCGAGAAGCCGCCCTCGGCGGAGCTGCGGCCGGGGCAAAAGGATACGGATACGCTGCCGCCCTACGAGGTGCTGGATCCGATCCTGGAAGCCTACGTGGAACGGTACGAGACGCCCGAAGCGATCGCCGCCGCTCGGGGACTGGATTACGAAATGGTGCATCGGGTCGTCCAGATGGTGGAACGCAGCGAATACAAGCGGCAGCAGGCCGCGCCCGTGCTGAAGGTGACGCCCAAGGCATTTGGGATGGGCCGGCGGTTCCCGATCGCAGTGAAAGTGCAGGTTTAAGAAATCCCCGAAAGGACTGGAATGCACAAACGTTCTCTCTCCTGCGCAGTGCTTGCGCTCGCCTTCGCCGCCGGCTGCTTGTCGGCCGCGGCCCAAACCGAGGCCCCCGTCCCCAACGCTCCCGCTCCGGCCGCTTCGGAAGGGCCGAAGTTTCCGCCCGCGCCGGCGTCGAATTTCACAGCTGTCTCCCCGACGAAGGCGGAGGTCGATGCGTTTCTCCGTGCGATCTGGGGCTACGACAGCAACCGGATTTGGGAGATCTACAAGATCGACAAGACCGCTGCTCCGGGGCTCAGCCAGGTACTGGTGCTGGTGGGCGACAAGTCGAATCCGCAGTTCGGCAACATGAGCTTCTATGTCACGCCCGACGGCCACCACGCCGTCACGGGCAGTACCGTCATCGACTTCGGAGCGCACCCCTTCGAGCCGAACTTCCGGACCATCCAGCAGCGCGCCAATGGTCCCTCGCTGGGGGCCTCCGGCAAGCAGTTCGAGCTGGTGGAGTTTGCCGACTTCGAGTGTCCGCATTGTAAGGATGCGCAGCCGCTGGTGCAGAAGCTGCTCGCGGATTTTCCCCAGGCGCATTACGTCTTCGAGATGTTTCCCCTGGTGAACATCCACCCCATGGCCTTCAAAGCGGCGGCGTACGCGTCGTGCGTGGAGCAGCAGTCGGGAAACGCGGCGTTCTTTAAGTACGCCGATGCTGTCTTTGACGCGCAAGGCGAGTTGGAAGGGGCTGACGGCGCGCAGGCGCTGCGCAATGCCGCCACGGGGATGGGCCTCGATCCGGACAAGATCGCGGCCTGCGCGGATTTGCCGGCCACGAAGGCGAGGGTGGAGTCGTCCATGCAGCTCGGGCAGGATCTGAACGTGGACGAGACCCCCACGCTGTTCATCGACGGGCGCTCGGTGCCGATGCTGGAAATGCCCTACGAACAGCTCAAGACGATCATCGCCTGGCAGTTTGCCAAAGATAAGGCGGGGCAGTAGGCGGCACAGAACGGTTTGGCTGCACAGGGCCGCGCCGTGAGCGCGGCCTTTAGTTTGAGCGGAAGACGATGCGGTCGACGGCCAGCCACCCGGGTCCATTTGCGATGAGCACCAGAGCCAGAGCAAACAGGCTGAGAGGGAACTCGAAGCCGCCCGGACCGGTGAGGCCGTGGTGCAGATGCACCAGGAGGATCGCGACGGCCATGTCGATGGCAACGCCGATGGAAGCGATGAGCGTGAAGAGGCCCAGAATCAGGGCCGCGCCGCCCAGCAGTTCCGTGAAGGCCGCGACGTAGCCCAGCCAGCCGGGCAAGCCCAGATGGGCGACAAAGAGCGCAAATTGGTGCAGAGAACCGGGACGGACCACCTTTTCCCATCCATGCAGCAGCAGGATGGAACCGAGCACAAGGCGGGCGCAGAGGGAGACGAAGGGACGAAGGTTCTCAATCCGAACGATCAAAAGGGGTTCTCCTGGCAGGCTCAGTTTAACCCCGCAGTTGAGCCAGGAGAACCGCAGGAGCGCGCCGGAAGTGGCGAAGGTATCCTTTTGATTACCAGCGAGTTAGGACCGCCGGATTTTCTCCAGATCCGTCGTTTTTCTCTTGATTTTCATAGAAAAACTCCTTAGAATCATAAAGGTTTGTGACTGCCGGGCGGCATGAGAGGGCAACCGCTCCCGGGACTTTGTACGTCACTTCTTTTCAAGGGGATACATCTCAAGATGGCAAAGCGTCGTGGCAATCCTAACTGGGGCAAGCCGGAGCCGATCGGCCCGGTTGTGCCGACTGTGACTTCCTTCGAGCAGGTGGTGAAGGAGTTCAAGCTGACACCGGATCAGTACATCCGGTCAACGCGGCTGCGCGAATGGGCGCGGCGGAACCGCAACTCGAAGTACATTCCGGAGTCGTTGCTGGAAGCGTGGGGCTTCGAGATCGAGTCCACGCTCTGACCGCGATTCTCAAAGGGACAGACGACGCCGCCCTCGGGCGGCGTTGCTGTTTTTAGGAGGAAGGTAGCGGGGACTGAATCATCCGCCCAAAGCTGAAGCAATTTCGGCGCCGTCAGGCGATCCCAAACCCGTGCAGGGGTCCCATCCAGGCCCCGCAGAGTAGCTTCCGTTATTTCCCTGGGTGATGTCGCGAAAATCCCTGGCGCTGCCGTAGAGGGTGGGGTTCACGAATCCGCAGGGCTTGCTGCGCTGCTGGTTGATGAGGGCGATGAGCGCGGCCCACAGCGGAGCCACCGCGCTGGTGCCGCCCACGACTTCCTGCTGGCCATCCACGAGGATGTTGTAGCCGCTCTCGGGATCGGCGTCGCCGGCGACGTCGGGCACGCCGCGGAGTTTGCCGGACACTTTCCCGGCTTGCCAGGACGGCAGAGGAAAGATGGAGCTGAATCCGCCGCCCGTGGCGCCGCCCCGCGCTCCGTCATTCCAGACGCTTTCCGAGGTGATGCCGGTTCCGGAGCCAATCAGGCGCGTGCCGCCGCAGGCCAGCACATGGGGGCTGGAAGCAGGGAAGTCGACGTGGTTCTGCCCATCGCTAACGCCGTCGGAGGAGCCATCGTCGCCCGCGGCCACGGTGATGGTGACACCCAGCGCGGCGGCTGACTGGCAAGCGTCGTCCAGCGCAGTAATGGAGACCTGCGCCCAGCCCGATTCGGGGCCGCCCCAGCTAATGGAGAGCACGGACGGCGTGTTCGCGGTGTCGTGCACGGCGGTCGTGATGGCGTCAATGAATCCCTGGTCGGTATTGGGAGCGAAGTAGACGGCTAGCCGCGCACCGGGAGCGATGGAACCGGCTACCTCGATGTCCAGGGCAACTTCGCCATCGGGGCCATTCGGATCGCCTGGGGAATTCGTTCCACCATCCACCGAGACGGCGACCACCCTGGGCGGGCTAAGACCGAGGCCGTGAAAATAGCTCTCCAGATCGCTCGCGCTGTATCCGCCGCCCAGCTCGAGGATGCCGATCGTCTGGCCGCTCCCGTTGACGCCGGAAGGGTACTGGTACAGCTTAGCGACCTGAGGAGGGTTGAAAGCCACCGGCTGAGGGTCGCCGGCGCGAGCTTTCCGCCGCCTTTTCAGGTCGCGGAGATAGCGAAAGTGAGGCTTGGCGATGGGCCGGGCATCGAGGCCAAGGACGGCTTCCACCACGCCGGCAAGGGATTCCGGCAGGGAGATTTGGCCGCTGAAGGTATGGAACCGGGTGCGCGTCCGGCCGCGAGGTCCAGGAGCGGAGTAATCGTGCAGTTCCACGCCGAAGGCTTCCTGGATGGCCTGGACGCTGCCGCGCAGCATCAGAGTCCGGCGCGAAAGGCTGGAGGCCTGTTCGTCGACGGCCAAACCGTGCTGGTGAGCGAACTGGCGGAGAGCTTCAAAATCGGCCGGATCAGCCGCGTGCAGGCGGTCAAACTCGTCCCGGCTCAGGATGCGCCCGCCGAGCGCCTGAACATCGAGCGGAGTCTTGCGCCGAACGATCACGGAGACGCTGACGATCTGCTTTGGATCCGTGGCGCCGATGTGCCGGGCATTGGCTGGGAGTGGGCGTTGGGAATGCGGGAGGGCGACCCGCCTGGGCGTGGGGGATGCCATGGCTGTGTCTCCTGATTGGCCCATGTCGACGCCGGAAGGGTGAAAGGGCCGCGGTGAGAGCTATGCTACCGCTGTTAGGGGGGCGCGGTGCGCGTTCCTGGTTTTAGGTGAAGGTACGTCCGATAACAGATATTCTGTTTACTAACCCCAAATCGCCGCAAATACACCTCTGGGCCGGGCGCTTTCCCATTAGCCGGGGTTCAGCGCTCCCCTCTTTCGGCTGCTGTGTGCTTAGGTTTCTTCGCCGGGCGTGCGGTTCCGCTCCGTCGCCTGCATGGACAGGGCGATGCGGTTGTCGACGCCGACTTTTCGCATCATGCGCGCGATGTAGGACTTGACGGTCTGCTCGCGCAGGCTGAGGGCCGCGGCGATTTCGCGGTTGGAACGGGCCATCACCAGCTGGTTCAGAACGTCGCGCTCGCGGTCGGTGAAATGCGCACGGCGGGCGTCGCCAGAAATGGGCTTCCCGCCCAGAGCGCGGTCCACTACCCGGGACAGGACACGCCGGGGCGCCCAGATAGATCCCCGCAGGACGATCTGCAGGGCCTGCAGGATATGCTCCGGCGTGGAGGTCTCTTCCAGCCAGCCTTTGGCGCCGGCGGCAATCAGCGCGATCACGGACTCGTCGTTCAGGGGCGCGCCCATCACCACGGTGCGCACGCGGGGCTGGCGTGCCTTCAGACTGGAAAGCAGCTCGCATGTGAGGGGCACGTCCCGCAGGGCGACGAGGAGCAGGTCGAGCTCCGGATCGTGCAGCAACCCCTGCAGCTGGACGGCGCTGATTGCAAAGCCTCCGCGTCCCGCGAAGATCTCGCCAATCCCGGCGACGCGAAGAGGCTCAAAGTTGAATAAGCCTATCCGAATCGTCCGCTTTGTTCCTAAGTCATCCATCGCTGTCAGAGCTTGGGGAGGACAATTCCCTGCTGCTTCTGGTATTTCCCTTTGCGATCAGCATAACTGATCTGGCACGGTTCGTCGGACTGAAAGAACAGAATCTGGCACAGGCCCTCATTCGAGTAAATGCGCGCCGGCAGCGGCGTGGTGTTGGAGATCTCCAGGGTGACAAAGCCCTCCCACTCCGGCTCGAAGGGGGTCACGTTTACGATGATGCCGCAGCGAGCATACGTGGATTTGCCCACGCAGATGGTCAACACGTCGCGCGGGATGCGGAAATACTCCACCGACCGGGCCAGGGCGAAACTATTGGGCGGGATCAGGACGGATTCGGCGTGCATCTCCACGAAGGATCGCTCGTCGAATTTCTTGGGGTCGACAATGGCGCCGTTGACGTTGGTGAAGATGCGGAACTCGTCGGAAACGCGGAGGTCATAGCCATACGACGAGAGGCCGTAGGAGACGACCCCCTCGCGCACCTGCTTCTCGCTGAAAGGCTCAATCATGCCCTTCAGGGCCTGCTCGCGAATCCAGCGATCGCTCTTGATCGACATGAGACTCCTTGCCGCAAATCGCGGCGGTTTTGGTGGAGTAGACCGGTCCAGACGGCGGATGAGAGAGGGATGCACCCACCTGCAGCGGCGGCTGGAGGGATTTTTTCGCTAACGAATGGAATCTTACGAGAGGGTGGCCGCGTTGACAATGGCCGAAAAGGTTTCTAGCATCAAACACGACGAAGGCAAACCGCGCGACGGGAGAAAACCTTGATAAAACAGGACATTATTCATCAGGTGATTGAGCGGACCGGTCTGCAGCGGAACAAGGCCGAGGCGGCCGTGGACACCGTTTTCGAGACCCTGAAGCGGGCCCTGGCTGAAGGCCAGCGGATCGAGCTGCGGGGTTTTGGGGTGTTCAATGTGCGCCCGCGGAAGACCGGGATTGGGCGGAATCCGCGAACCGGCGCCGAAGTCAGCATCACCCCCGGCAAAGCCGTGCGCTTTAAGCCCGGCAAGGAACTCCACTTGCTGGACTGATCCGGGCATGCCGGATCGGAAGAAGACTTCCCTGCTGGACAAAGAAGGCCGCGCGAAGCGGCCCTTCCTTTTTTGCGGAACCAGGCGCGGTGGCGGCAGCGCCTGGCTGTTCGCTACTTGCTTAGCTCAATTCCGATGATCTGCCCGTCGGCAGTCTTGTCGGCCGTGGCGAAATACTGCACCTTCGCCTTCATATTCTCCAGATCTTTGCAGGGATGAATATCCCCTGGCGGAGTGAAGTTCGCAGCGCTGTATTCGATGTCGTAGTAGTTGTTGTTGTAGAGCCTGACGGTCCCCGCCGCCCCAACCACCTGGAGCTCAAGAACCGTGGGATAGCTGCAGGCCACTCCCTGAATGGTTCCCTGCACGGTCAGAGTCGGCCCATGCGGCTTCTCGCTCGGGTGCCTGAGCACGGGGGGCTGATAGACCGTCACCGTCCCGGGCGCGCTTTCGGCAGTTTGCTGCATGGCCCTCTGTTGCGCCGCCTGCCGCTCCTGTTCCTGGTAGAGCTGTGCTCTGCCCAGCTGCGACTCGACCATTTCCTCTTCCTGCGGGCTCTTAGCCACCGCTTTCGCCGCATCCAGCACGCGCATGGCGTCGTCGAACCGCCGCTGCTCCATCAGGATGTTCGCGCTGTCGATACGGTACCGCACGTTGCCGGGCTCCAGCTGCACTGCCTGCAGGCTGAGCATGCGCGCCTCGTCCAAATTGTCCCGCCGCCGGCCGTACATGGCCGCCAGGGCGTCGTAGGCGGGCGCAAAGCGCGCATTCAGTTTGATCGCTGCTCGCAGGCTCGCCTCTACCTGCGGCCCGGTGTCGTCGTCCATCAGCGACAGAATGCCGAAGTAATACTGGGCGATGAAGCTTTGTGAGTTCAGCATGACCGCCTGCCCGTACCACTTCCTCGCCTCGGGCCGATTACCCTCCCGATACGCCAGGTAGCCCATGGTCTCGTGGGCCTGAGCATTCTTCGGATCGGCCTCCATCACCTGCGCCAGCAGGCTCCGCGCGTCGGCGGTCCGCCCGATGTAGGCCATGAAGTCGGCGCGAACAGCATCCGCGTCGGGCCCGTCGAGCGGAGTCACCGTGAACTCGCCTTCGTTGAGGGGCGGCAGTTTCAGCTGAAAGTAGGTGTACTGCATTTGCCCGGTGTAATGGTCCAGCGTCTTTTGGAGCTGCTTCAAATCGCCGAACGCCGTCTCTGCCGCCGTCACCGGATCCTGGTGGCGGCTCACCAACTCCATGTATTGCCCCACGTGATTCGTGTGGTCGCGCACGTCGCTGGTTTCCAGATAATGCACCAGCGCCCATGATTCGGCGTAGAAGACCGAGCCCTTCTGCTCCTCGTGGTAATAGGGCGATTTCGCATCGACGCGAAACAGCGTTTCCAGCGGAATCAGCCGGTTCTGCTGCAGATACAGCAGGTCGTCCCGGCTCGGCTGCCCCACCCGCGCATCGTCGCCGATAAAGTCTGTGTTCTGAAAGAACTCAGCCAGACCTTCATTGAGCCACAGCGGCATCCACTGGGTAGCGTCGCCGATCTGCAGATGCGTGTACTCGTGGTAGACCATCGCGTACGGGAACTGTTCGTCCTCGGCATCCAGCCGCAGCAGCACGTAATTCTTGTCCGGAGCGCGCAGGAAGTATCCGCCAGGCGTGAAGTTTCCCTTTTCCAGGTAAACCGCCGGCTCCAGCGGCTGGAACTCCTTCTTGTTCTTCACCGCCATCACCACAATCGGCGATACCGGATCGACGTTCGCCTTCGGGAACAGCGTCTGAAAGACCAGGCGCATGTGCTCGAACTGATCGAGCATGCGGCGTCCTTCACCGGCGCCTGCGTCGGTGATCACAGTGAAGTGCGCGCTGCGCACTTCCACCCATTTGGGAGAACCTCCAAAGGCCGGAACAGCGGCGCACAGCAGCGTCAGAGCAGCGATCAAATTGCGCGGCATGATTGGGTGCCCGGAGGATATCACGCCGATCCCAACCCGAAAACAGGGCCGAACACGGTCCTGAAGCAGTGGGACACCCGAACCGCGCCGAGGAAGCAGGCGGCTGCATCAGGGCACGAGTTCGCTCGCGCGGCAAAAGGCCCTGGGAGGCGATGGAAGCAGCGAAACCCTCCTGTGCAGAATTGATCAGACTGAGAAGTAAGGCTCGGGCTAATCTGGCCATCCAGGTGTCCAGGCCCTCGCGCTGTGAGGAGTGAATCGACTAACTCAGGGCGCAGGCTTGATCGAACCAGGAGGTCTTCCCATGCAACTGTTTCGCACGATGCGTATTTTGCTGCTTGCCGGGCTGGTATTGGTAGTCGGCGTGTCTTTGCACGCGCAACTTAACCTCAGCATCAGCGTAGGATTCGCTCCCCCGGCGCTGCCGGTCTACGAGCAGCCACCGTGTCCGCAGGCGAATCTGATATGGACGCCGGGCTACTGGGCTTATGCGCCGGACCAGGGGGACTACTACTGGGTGCCGGGCACGTGGGTGCCGGCTCCCTACAGCGGCGCACTGTGGACACCGCCTTACTGGGGGTGGTCCAGCGGCAGATATGGGTACCACGAAGGCTATTGGGGCGACACGGTGGGTTTCTATGGCGGCGTGAACTACGGGTTTGGCTATGGAGGCATCGGATATGCGGGCGGCGAGTGGCGAGGCGGCAGTTTTGCGTATAACACCGCGGTCACACGGGTGAATGTGACGATCATCCATACCACCTATGTGAACACGACGATTGTGCGAGCGGGCATCGTAGCCAACCCCAATCACGTTGCGTACAACGGCGGCCCCGGGGGAATTCAGCACAGGGCGACTCCCGTTGAGGCGGCGGCTGCACGCCAGCACCATACGCCTCCCGTCGCGATACAGACCCAGCATGAGACGGCGGCCAAGGCCGACAAGACGTCTTTTGCGAAGGTCAATGGCGGCCACCCGAAGACGCTGGCTATAGCCAAGCCCCTGGCCGCGCCAAGGCCGGCGGCGAAGGCTGCGCCAAAGCCCGAGGCCAGACCGGCGGCGAAGGCTGCTCCTAAGCCCGAGGCCAGGCCAGCGGCGAAGGCTGCTCCAAAGCCTGAGGCCAGACCAGCGGCGAAGACTGCTCCTAAGCCTGAAACCAGGCCAGCGGCGAAGGCTGCGCCTAAGCCTGAGACCCGGCCAGCGGCGAAGACTGCGCCTAAGCCTGAGACCCGACCAGCGGCAAGGACTGCGCCTAAGCCTGAGGCCGGCCAGCGGCAAGGACTGCGCCTACGCCTGAGGCCCGACCAGCGCCGAAGGCTGCGCCCAGGGCTGCGCCTAAGCCCCAGGCCAGGCCAGCCCCAAAAGCTGCCCCTAAAGAGAAGCCGAAGCCAACAGGCTTGTAGCGCTTGCAACCCGGTCCTTCCGCAAAAAGGCCCACGGTTAACCGTGGGCCTTTCTGCGTTCTATCAATGCCGGACGAGCTTAGATATTTCGTGCAGGATCGGTCAGGCGGGAAAGGCTGAAGCGGGAATCTCCTTTAGAGCTTTTCCGCCTCGATGCCAATGTTCTTTTCCCCGGCGGCCTTCTTTTCCCAGTACTTGCGAATCCAGGCTTCGAAGGTGCGGCCGGCCGCATTGTCGCGTCCGGTGAAAGCCAGGGCCGCGATCTCGGCGTAGGAAACAGAGACCTTGGTTCGTTCCTCCGCGGGCATAATGCGGACCGCGGAATCCTGCAGGGTCTTGCCCGGGCGGCGATCGAAGATATAGCCGTGAAGGACGCGGCCGTCTTTCAGAGTGAGGGTGACGTCGCCCCGGTAGTCGAAGGCCTTTTCGAGCGCGTCGCGGATTTCAGTTTCCGAAGCGAGCGCCGGAATCCAGCCCTCGAGCTGCTCGCGCTGGCGGCCTTCCATCACTTCCAGAGCGTTCGGATCGAAGGCGGCCTTTTGCTCCGTGGCAGCGGGCTGCGTCATCGGAGTCCCCGGCGCGCCCGATGCTGGCGTGACGGGGTGATTCATACGCGAGTTCCCTCTTCCACGCGGACGCTGGTTTCAATCTGGATGAGCGGATTGACGCTGTGCGCGGGGCGAACCGGCTCGTGGAGCAGATCGAGCGCGCCCTTGTCCTGGTAGCGGTTCATCATGGCTTTTGCTGTCTCCAGCAGGCCCTTGAGTGAGCCGAAGGTATAGTTGACCGCGGTGCCCTCGTAGCCGGAGTGGACCATGCAGTTGGCGCACTTCGGATTGCCGCTCTCCGTGCCGTAGTTATCCCAGTTGGTGGAATCGATCAGTTCCTGGAACGTATCGGCGTAGCCGTCCTGGAGAAGATAGCAGGGCTTCTGCCAGCCGAAGATGCTGAAGGTGGGCATTGCCCAGGGCGTGCAGTGGAAGTTCGCGCTTGCCCATGATGAATTCGAGATAGAGATAGTTCGCGTTGAACTTCCAGGATTTCTTCCGGTTCGACAGAATGGCGCGGAACAGGCGACGGGAGCGGGCGCGGCCGAGGAAGTGCTTCTGGTCGGGCGCCTTCTCATAGGTGTAGCCAGGCGCAACCATCATGGCTTCCACGCCGGCGTCCATCAGTTCGTCGAAGTGAGCGCGAACGGAATTCGGATCGGCGCCGTCGAACAGCGTCGTGTTCGTGGTGACGCGGAAACCGCCAGCGACGGCGGCCTTGATGCCCTCCATCGCGAGGTCGTAGCCGCCTTCGCGGCAGACGGAGAAGTCGTGATGCTCGCGCTGGCCGTCGAGATGAACGGAGAACGTCAGATACTTGCTGGGCTTGAAAAGGTGCAGCTTCTCTTTCAGGAGCAGCGCATTGGTGCACAGATAGATGTACTTCTTCCGCTCCACCAGGCCGGCGACGATCTTGTCGATCTGCGGATGCAGCAGCGGCTCACCGCCAGGGATGGACACCATGGGCGTGCCGGACTCTTCAACGGCGCGGAAGCACTCCTCGGGCGTCAGCTCCTGCTTGAGGATGTGCGGCGGGTATTGGATCTTCCCGCAGCCCGCGCAGGCCAGATTGCAGCGGAACAGCGGCTCCAGCATCGTCACGAGCGGGAAGCGCTTGCGGCCTTTCGCCTTCTGCTTCAGGACGTAGGTGGCAACCGTCCACGCCTGAGAAATGGGAACAGCCATTCGGGTCAAATCCTCCGTTGGGGAAATCTGCGCTTGCTGTGCTGCTCTTCCTATTATCCTTTATGCCTGCTTTTCCATGGCCCGTTTATAGGTGGTGAGGGCCAGCAGCGGGAAGTAATCGCGATACAACGTGTAAGCCAGATAGAAGACGCGCGGGAAACCGGTGCCCGTGTAGAGCGCCTGGCGCGTCGGTCCCTGGCCGGTGCTTTCGTCCCAGAAGCCGCGCCCGGCGGCATCCACCTGCTGCCGCGTGAGCAGCCACTTGATGCCTTTCGCCACCGAATCGCTGCGCGTGTCGCCGGCAGCTAACAGTCCGAGGACCGCCCAGGCCGTCTGCGAAGGCGTGCTGGGCCCGACCCCGCGCGTGGTGGGATCGTCGTAGCTGCCGCAGGTTTCGCCCCAGCCGCCATCGGCGTTCTGCACAGAGCGGATCCACTCGGCGGCCTGCTGGATCTCCGGCTCGTGGTTCCAGACACCCATAGCCTCGAGGCCGCGCAGGACGAGGAATGTGCCATAGAGGTAGTTCACGCCCCAGCGGCCGAACCAGCTGCCGTCAGGCTTCCTGCTCGGAGTAAATGAACCTGATGGCCTTCTCGATGCGGCGATCCTTTCGGCTGTAGCCGTAGGTCGCCAGCGCCTCCAGGATGCGCCCCGTGATGTCGACGGTGGGCGGATCGAGCATCGCGTTGTGATCGGCGAACGGGATGTGCTCGAAGACCATCTTCGTGTTGTCTTTGTCGAAGCTGGCCCATCCGCCGTTCCTGCACTGCATGGAGAAGATCCAGTCGATGGCGCGCTGGCAAACGTCGTACTGATAGCGTTCGCGAGGATTGTCAACCTTATTGAGCGCAAGAAGAACCTGGCCGGAATCATCCACATCTGGGTAAAACTCGTTGTTGAACTCGAAGTACCATCCGCCCGGCTCGGTCTTGTGGCTCTTCACAGCCCAGTCGCCTTTGTGCCGGACCTCTTTGGCCAGCATCCAGTCTGCGGCCTTCAGCAGCCGCGGATCGTTGCGCGGAACGCCTGCCTCGCCCAGGGCATAGACGGCTTGTGCCGTATCCCACACCGGCGACATGCAGGGCTGCATGCGGAAGGTCGGCTCGGGATGGTCAGGCGTGCCGTTCGGGCAGTCCACGCCGAGCTTCTCAAACTCGTCCATCGCGCGAATCACCTGAGGATCGTCGAGGGAATAGCCCAGGCAGCGCAACGCGATGATCGAGTTGAGAATGGCGGGATAGATGGCGCCGAGGCCGTCCGACATTTCAAGGCGCTCGAGGATCCACTTCTCAGCCTTCTTCAGCGCGATGGAGCGCAGCGGGCGAATGTGCACGCGCTCGAAGGCATGCGTAATGCGGTCGAGAAGCAGGAAGAAGTTACGCCAGCCGAATTTCTTTTTGCGGTCCCAGCGAAGGTGCAGATTGGCGTTCTCGCGGCCGCCCACGAAAAGCTCATCGATTCCCTGCTCTGGCGCGATCTTTTTGAAGGGTTTCTTGGCGTACGCGATCGAGAGCGGCACCAGAATGCCCCGCGACCAGGACGAGATCTCGTAGATGTTGAAGTAGAACCAGTTGGGAAAGAGCACGATCTCCGGCGGGATGGCCGGCACCGCGTCGTACTCGTACTGGCCGAGCATGCAGAGGTAAATCTTGGTGAACGTGTTGCAGGCGGTCACGCCGCCGTGAGCCAGAACCCAGTCGCGCGTCTGCTGCAGCAGCGGGTCGGCCGCGGACCAGCCCATGAGCTTGAGCGCGAAATAGCACTTGACGGTGAGGCTGATGTTGCCGGGACCGCCGGGATAGATGCTACCAGCCGCCATCCTCGTTGTGCTAGCGGAGCATCTCTGTGACCGCGCGCTTCATGCGGCCCTCATCGCCAGTACCCAGCAGAACGTGGAGGAAGATGTAGTCGGCTTCCAGCATCGTGTCGGCTTCGAGCTCGCCGCTCCAGTAGCCCTCTGGATGCTGGAGAGCCAGAAGAACGTCGCGGGCTCGGCCGATGGCCGGCGCTACATCGTCTAGGCAGGCGTCGATGCGGCCAAATTTAAGAGGCGCGCTGTCTGCCTGTGCCGGCGCGGAGCCGGACTGTGCCCCGTGCTTGAGGCTGACCGGATTCTGCTGTAGTACTCACCCTGAAACAGCTCCTACCTTGTGCGATGCCCAGAGGGCTAGCTGGCCGCTGGCGCAGAGCCCGACTGGGGAGCCGACCGGATGGCCTGCACGATCTCCGGCGGCAGCCCGAAGCGCACATTTTCGGGCATCACCTCGACTTCTTCCACGGTCCGAAAAGCCATTGTCCCTGAGATAACTGACCACTCCTTCCACCAGAATTTCGGGAGCCGAAGCGCCGGCGGTGACCGCGACACTGGAAACGCCCTCGAGCCACGCGGGATCGATGGCCTGAGTGTTGTCGATCAGATAGCCGCTGGTGCCCAGGTTGCGGGAAACCTCGACCAGGCGGTTGGAGTTGGAGCTGTTGGTCGATCCAACGACCAGGACCAGGTCCGCGCTGTGGGCGACGTTCTTCACCGCCACCTGGCGATTCTCCGTGGCGTAGCAGATGTCCTGCGAGTGGGGCCCGACAATTTTGGGGAATTTGTCCTTGAGGGCGTGGATGATGTCCCGCGCCTCGTCGAGCGAGAGCGTGGTCTGCGTGAGATACGCGACGTGCTCGGGATCGGGCACCTGCAGGTTGCGGACTTCTTCGACGCTCGAGACCACCTGCGTGACGTCGGGTGCTTCGCCGAGGGTGCCTTCGATTTCGTCGTGGTCGCGATGGCCGATCAGAATCAGCGAGTAGCCGTCCCGGGCGAATTTGACGGCCTCCACGTGGACCTTGGTGACCAGCGGGCAGGTGGCGTCGATGACCTTCAGTTTGCGGTCTTTGGACTGCTGGCGAACCGCAGGCGAGACGCCGTGGGCGGAGTAGATGACGCGCGCTCCTTCGGGAACCTGATGGATGTCGTCGACGAAGATCGCGCCCTTTTCCGCCAGCTCGTTGACAACAAACCGGTTGTGAACGATCTCTTTACGGACGTAGATCGGCGCGCCGAAGGTTTCAAGGGCGATCCGGACGATATCGATGGCGCGGACGACCCCGGCGCAGAAGCCGCGGGGTTTGAGGAGCAGAACGCGCTTTTCGGCGGCTGAACCGTTGGCCTTTGGAGCGTCCTGGAGGGCGTCAATTGTGATAGCGGTCACGACTACCAGTATACCGGGTTGGGGCGGACTTTTCCCGGCAGAAGGAGGCTGGCAGAGGTTGGCAGCCAGGTACGGGGAGATGTGCATCCGCCCTGGCGGGCAGGAATTGGCCGTTCCGAACCATGCGATATAGTTCTGGCATGCCGATCCGCAATCGCGTTTTCAAAAAGCTTCGCAGGATGCGAGATGGGGCGATTGCCCGCATGCTGGCGAGGCCGCTCCAGACAAGCAGGGCCTCCTGGATGCTGGCCTACCGGCCCGATTCACACACAATGCATGGCCTGATTGAGAACGACGGCGTGCTCATCCAGGGATGGATGCAGGGGTCTACGGTCAACAACGCCGGGGACCTGGCGCGCTTCTACATGCTGTATCTGAACATTGAGCAGGTTCTGCGCGAAGGCGTCCCGGGCGATTTTGCGGAACTGGGCGTGTACAAGGGGAATTCCGCCTTTTTGCTGGCGCACATGGCTCGGCGTTCCGGCAGGCATGTTTACCTGTTCGACACCTTTTCCGGCTTCGATTCCCGCGATTTCGTGCAGGAAGACAAGAACAGGATGGCGGGACATTTCAGCGACACCTCGCTGGAAGGGGTTCGCGCGCTGGTGGGCGCAGAGTCGGTGAGCTACGTGCAGGGCTTCTTTCCCGAGTCGCTGGCCACGATCACCCCTCCGGAAAAGCTGGCCGTGGTTCACCTCGACTGCGACCTCTACGAGCCCATGCGCGCGGGCCTCGAGCATTTCTATCCGCGAGTTTCTCCGGGCGGAATCATGTTCCTGCACGACTACAGTTCCGGCGAGTGGCCCGGGGCGCGGCGCGCCGTGGATGAGTTCCTGCAGGACAAGCCGGAGCAACTGGTCCTGATTCCGGATAAGTCCGGCACAGCCGTGCTGCGGAAGCACCGCTGAGCGCCCCCAGCCGCCCATTGTGACTCTCGTCACATCCGGCCCCGGCGCTTCCCTGCCACGCTGGTGCCATGGACATCCACCAGGCCATGACCACGCTGGACTATGACCGCGCGCCGTTTCTGGCGATCTGGGAAACGACCCAGGCGTGCGATCTCACGTGCAAACACTGCCGCGCGTCGGCGCAGCCGCTGGCCCACCCCAGCCAGCTGACCACGCCCGAGGCCGAGAACCTGATTGACCAGATTGCGGCCATGCAGGTGCCGCTCTTCGTTTTCACGGGCGGCGATCCGCTGAAGCGCCCCGACATCTTTCACCTGATCGAGCACGCAGCGCAAAAAGGCGTCCACGCGGCGCTGACTCCCAGCGCGACGCCTTTACTAACCCGAGAAGCGATCTTCAGGATGAAAGAGGCGGGCCTCGCGCGGCTGGCCGTGAGCCTCGACGGATCGGTTCCCGAAATTCACGATGGCATCCGCGGAATTCCCGGAACCTGGGAGCGGACTCTGCAGGCGATCGAATGGGCGAACGAAGCGAAACTCCCCATCCAGGTGCACACCGTCGTCAGCCGGCTGAATCTCTCCGATCTCGATCGGCTCAGCGTGTTGCTCACGGAAAAGCAAATCGTCATGTGGAGCTTCTTCTTCCTGGTTCCTGTGGGACGCGGCAAGACCGACGATCTGCTGACCGGCGAGGAATTCGAGGCGGTCTTTGCGAAGATGTGGGAATTGACCAAGCGCGTGCCGTTCGCCATCAAAACCACTGAGGCGATGCATTACCGCCGGTATCTCATCCAGCAGCGCATGAAGGAAGGGCGGCCGACCGTGGGCGTGCACGATGACGCGGGCGCGAAGCCGACGCGCGGCTGGGCGGATACCTCTGCGCATCCGGGTCGCGGATCGGAGAGCCAGGCCGTGGGCTGGGCGACCAGGCGCGTGAACGATGGGCGAGGATTTGTCTTCATCTCGCACATCGGCAAGGTGTACCCGAGCGGATTTCTGCCAATCGAAGGCGGCGACCTGCACACCGACACGCTGGCGCACATCTACCAGGAGTCGCCGATCTTTGTGAAGCTGCGGAATTCCGGCTTGCTGCACGGCAAGTGCGGAGCGTGCGAATTTCGGAACATCTGCGGCGGATCGCGCGCGCGGGCCTATGCGGTGACAGGCGATGTGATGGCTGAGGAGCCGTGCTGCATCTACGTGCCGAAGGGCTATCAGCCCGATCCGAATCCCGAACCTGCTTCCCCTGGAGTCGATCCTCGTGATCTGATTCAGTTAGAGGTCGCGCATTCGTGAAACGAATCGCCATCCTGGGCGGCGGCATCGCCGGACTGAGCGCCGCCTGGACGCTGGAAAAGGCGAGGCGGGCAGGACAGGAGATCGAATACAGGCTGTATGAGGCCGCGGGACGGCTCGGCGGCGTCATCGCGTCTGAAACGGTCGACGGCTGCGTGGTCGAAGCTGGTCCGGACTCGTTTTTGACCGAGAAACCGGCGGCGGCGCAACTGTGTCGCGAACTGGGTCTGGGCGGCGAGCTGCTGGGCTCGAACGACGCCGAGCGCAAGACCTACATCGTCGTCGGCAAGCGGCTGATTCCCCTCCCCGACGGCCTCATGTTCATGGTGCCGACCAAGCTCGTGCCCACCGCGCTCACGCCGCTCTTCTCCCTGCGAACGAAGCTTCAGATGGCGCGAGAGTTTCTGTTTCCTCCGGTTCCGGCGACGAACGACGAGTCCGTGGCGGAGATGACGCGGCGGCATTTTGGGCAGGAGACGGTGGACCGCCTCGTATCGCCCCTGCTGTCCGGCGTGTACGGCGGCAATGCCGATCAGCTCAGCGTGCGAGCCGTGCTGGCACGGATGGCGCAGATGGAGCAGAAGCATCGCAGCCTGACGCGCGGCATGCTGGCCGCCCGCCGAGAGCGCGGGGCGGCGAAGGGTCCGGCTCCGCCGCTCTTCACCACGCTGCGCGGCGGCATGGGCCAGATGGTGGACGCTATCGCGGCGCACCTGCCGCCGAAATGGGTTCACCTGAGCACCGAAGTGCATGCCATCGATCGCAGACAAGATCAGGCGCACGGCGTGCGGCGCGAGCCGGCGTTCTGGATCGTGGAAACGCCCTTCGGTCAGGAGCAATTTGACGCGCTGATTCTGGCGCTGCCTGCGTGGGGCTCGGCGAGCCTGCTGCGCCCGATCGATCACCCGCTGGCCGAGGCGCTCTCCGGTGTTCGCTACAGTTCCTCAATCACGGTGACGCTGGGCTACGAAATCGGCCGCTTGCTGAATCTGCCGCCGGGATTTGGCTTCCTCGTTCCCGCGACGGAGAAACACGCGATGCTCGCCTGCACTTTTGTTCACGCCAAGTTTGCCGGGCGCACGCCTGCGGACAAGGGACTGCTGCGTTGCTTCCTCGGCGGCGCCAACCACGACGAGCTTGCCGACGAGAGCGATGCGCGGCTGACGGTGATGGTGCTGAAGGAACTGGAGCAGATTCTGGGTCTGAAGGCTCCGCCAAGCTTTGTGCGGATTCATCGCTCCCGCCAGGCGATGGCGCAATACGGCGTGGGCCACCTGGACCGGATTCAGCTGGTGAAGGATCGCATCGCCGAACTGCCCGGCATTGCGCTCGCCGGAAACGCCTATCGCGGCATCGGCGTGCCGGATTGCATTCGCACCGGACAGGAAGCCGCCGAGGCGGTGCTGCGCGCCGTGCATGCGACGGCCGTGGGCGCGGAAACCTGCTGAACCGGCGTTAGCGCTCGAACCACAATTCCACGCCGAGGGGCGTGCCGTCGATGCGTGCCGAGCCAAACGGCACCTGGCTGAGCAGAGCCTCGAACTGGTGCAGCGTGTAGGTGCTGCGGCACTGCAGGTAAAACTCCAGTCGCGCAGACATCTGGCCGATCAGGGACGTGCTGCGAGCCTCAACGTACCGGCTCACCTGCTCGGGCGGCACGTCGCGGCGCAGATTCAGGATGACGCCGCGCCGCCCGGGTTTCAGGACACGCCGCATTTCGCGCAGGACTCCCACCGGGTCGGGAAAGCTCTTCATCGGCGCGCGGCAGATGACGAGATCGAAGCTGCCGTCCAGGAAAGGCATGTGCGCCGGGTTGGCTTTCTGCACATCGATGCGCACCCCAGCTTTTTCCGCATTGCGCCGGACAGCGTCAATAGACGTCGCGCTGGAATCGAGCGCAGTGATGCGCATCCGGCTGGCGCGGGCAAGTGGCACAGCCAGAACCCCCGAGCCGGCTTCCACTTCCAGGACATCGCCGCCGAGGGGCAGCAAGTCCACCAGGCGCATGACCAGGCGGCGCACTTCCGGCGTATTGGGGGATGGCTGCGGCCTGGTCTGTCTTCCCTCTACGGCAATTCCTCTGTATGCTTTATCCAAGAATTCCCCCGCCGATTAACTATCTCACCCAACAAGTTTCTTGTAGGGGTAAGCGGGTTCCCATGTCAAGCAAACAAGCAAGTGGTGTGCTGCTCGAGCTGGATCGGGCGGTGCGTCTGTTTCTGGCCGGCTCGAGCCGTTTCGACCAGCAGGCTGCGGAAGGACTGAAGCTCCATCCCACCGACATGCAGTTCCTGAATCTGCTGGAGTTGCTGGGGCCCTTGACGCCCGGCGTCCTGGCGCAATCCAGCGGCCTCTCCTCGGGCGGCGTCACGGTGGTGCTCGATCGCCTGGAGCGTGCTGGGTTCGTGCGGCGGCTGAGAAATCCGGAAGATCGGCGCAGCGTCCTGGTCGAGCTGCTTCCGGCGCGCGAGAAACAACTGACCGCGAATTATGCGCCCATGCAGCAGTTCCGCAAGGCCCTGACCGGGTTCACCGAGAAGGAATTGGAGACGGTTCTGAAGTTTTTCTCGGCAGCGAACCAGACGCAGCCATGCCCTTCCGGCAGAGGCACAGCGTCGGCGTAGCGCGGGCCTGGCGAATGCTCTTCGCTGAGTAGACTGGCTGCCGGGAGGCGCCGTCGTGCGAAGTCAGCGCCCTTCGCGGAGCCGTGAAGCGAGCCGATCCGGCAGCCCTGCCTCGAGAATCCGCTCCTGCGCCCCCCGCAAGTCGTACGGTACGCGATACCACGTGAGCAGCATCTGCTGGTCGTCGTAGACGGCGAAGGCTGCGCGCCAATCGCCATCGCGCGGCTGGCCGACTGAGCCAGGGTTGAGCAGATAGCGCGCGCCCTGCCGCAGCGGCAGCTCAAATTCGCCGGGTTCAGCGAGCGCCGTGCTGCGGAAGGGACGGCCATAGCGCGGCGTCAGGCGAAACCACTCGTCTCCATTCGTGGCAAAGCCGCCCTGCACGTGCGTGTGGCCGAAGAACGTGATGCGGGCGTGCGGCGCATGCAGCGAGAGCCAGGCGTCGCGCACCGTCAGGATGTACTCGTCCTCATCGACCGGAGAGCCGTGCACGCAGCTCACCTGCGGGCCATCGGGCGCGATAGGGCCGGCGGCAAGATGACGCAGCCAGTCACGGTGCTCGCCGGTGAGGACGCCTTCGGTCCAGCGGGCGGCGCGCTGCGCGATGGGATTGAAGTCCTCAGGATTGCTGAGGCCGCAGCAGACGCGATCGTGGTTGCCGCGCACGAAGACTGTGCCGAGCCGGCGGGATTCGTCGATGACTTCGTTGGGATTCGCGCCGTAGCCGACGATGTCGCCGAGATTCCAGACCACGTCGTGCGCCGGAGCGGCAGAGAGGACGGCCTGGAGTGCTTCGAGGTTGGCGTGAATGTCGGAGACGATGAGGGCGCGCATGGGCCGAATACCACTCTATCTCATGCATTGGATGGGGTTGGCGCGGAAAGAGTCTTCCCTCATGAGGAATCCGACGGGCCGCGAATCAGGATAAGGGCTCCGGCTGCGCCCGAACCCAGTGCCCCGGCTCAGCTTCCCGCAGAGGCGGTGCAGGCAGCGACGACGCCTCGCCCATGTGGAACCGCACCGTAGTGATTGTGCGGCGGCCGAGCGTCGCGAGCGGTTTGTCCAGATCGGTCTTCATGGTCGGCACCGCGCCCAGCAGGCTGCGCGTGTACGGATGCAGCGGATTGCGGAAGATCGCCGGACGCGGAGCCTCTTCGAGCAACAGGCCGTCGCGCAACACAGCAACGCGATCGGCCACCTGCGAAACCACGGCGAGATCATGCGAAATGAAAAGCATGGCCAGACCGAACCGCTCGCGAAGCTGCGCGAGGAGATCGAGAATCTGCGCCTGCACGGTGACATCGAGCGCCGTCGTGGGCTCGTCGGCGATGAGCAGCCGCGGGCGGTTCGCGATCGCCATCGCGATGAGAATGCGCTGACGCTGGCCTCCGGAGAACTGGTGCGGATAATCCGCGTAGCGCGCGGCGGGATCCGGCAGCGCGACGGCGTGCATCGCCTCCAGCACTCGCTCGCGGATTTGGCGGCGCGAGAGGCCGTGCTGATGCAGGCGGACAGCTTCGGCGATTTGCTCCCCTGCCGGCATCACCGGATTCAGCGCCGTCATCGGCTCCTGGAAGATCATGGCGATCTCGCGCCCGCGCACGCGCCGCATCTCGGACTCGGGAAGCGCGAGCAGATCGCGGTCGTCGAATGCGATCCGGCCAGATACGGTCGCGGACTCGTCGAGCAGCCGCAGGATGGCCAGCGCGGTGACCGATTTCCCTGAGCCCGATTCGCCGACCAGACCGAGAGACTCGCCGGGATCGATGCGGAAGGAGAGGCCGCGCACCGCCTCCGCGGAACCGAAGCGGATGCTGAGATCCCGGATGTGAAGGAGGGCCACAGCGGTATCGTACAGCGGAGCACTACGAGGTGCGGCCCAAAGTCGAAGAGGAAGCGGTGACTAACCGCTTCCTCTCACGAGCAGGAGAACAGAGACTACTTTTTCGGTGGGGCGATTGCGTCCTTGGCCGACTTGGCGACGCGGAATTTCACGACGGTCTTGGCTTTGATCTTGATCGCCTCGCCGGTTTGCGGATTGCGGCCCATGCGGGCTTTGCGCTCCGCCTTCACCAGACGGCCCAGGCCCGGGATCACGAATACGCCGTTCTTCTTCGTTTCCTTGATCGCGGTGTCTGCGAGCAGGTCGAGATAAGCGGCGGACTGCTTGTTGGTCAACTCCAGCTTTTCGGCCAGCTGCCGCACCAGAGCTGTCTTGGTCATTGTTGCTGCCATCGAGTCTTCCTCCTTGTCTTTGCCTTTCAGGTGAACGGGTCAGGAAAACGCCAGCGAGTGCCTGTCCCCGTCTGCCTCCGGATCGCGCCGCATAGCGGAAAAGCCAGTGTTGACGCGGGTCCGAAAGAAGTTCCCGCCGTTAACCTTGCGTCTTCGCAAGGCGTTTGTCAATGGGAAAAGGCCCGTTTCCACAGGTTTTTTGCGGTTTTCTTCGGTTTTCTTCAGGAAAAAGCGGGATTTCGGCGTTTTCGCGCTTGCCGGCGTTGCGAAAACGCCTTTTCCATCGAAGGAACGGCGCCTGGCCACCCACCCGCATCCAGCGTGAAACAGCTCGCGCCGCGGTTTGCGATCAAGAGTAGACCTGGAGCGTTCGCAGGTAAAGCTTACTTGCGAGGTAATGGCGCCGTCCACACGCGGCGCGGGCGCGCAGCCGCGATCAGCGGCGCGTTCAGGCAGTGCACGAGCGGCGCCGCCAGGCGAAACCGTTTCTCAATCTCCGCGGCGAGCGTGGGACGCAGCGCGAACTCCGCGGGCAAATGCGCGGTCACTCCCCACTGCCGCCACTGGATCCACTGGATGGCGGGATGGTCCGGGGGAAAACCTTTAGGCGCGCGCGTGAGCGCCATGGGATCGTGCACGGAGAACGCGCGCAGCAGTTGCTTGCCTTCGATCAGGCGCTTCCACTCGGCGTGATGCTCGAGCAGATGCCGGCGGATGGCGAGCGTCTGATCCTTCTCCGGCATGTAGGCGCCGGCCGCAATCACGAACTCCGTCCCGCTCACATGCGTGTAGAAGCCGGCTCCTGATGTTTTCGGCATGCCCGTGTGCGACCACCACGCGCCGAGATGTGTTTTGTACGGCGACTTGTCCGCGGAGAAGCGCGTGTCGCGATAGATCCGGAAGAGGCACTTCGCTGCCGGGCGAACATGCTCGGGCGTGTAGTCAGCCATGCCCAGGGTGAGGCGCTCGATGAGCGCGAGCATGGGCGCTTTCACGGCTCGCTCGAAGATCTCGCGGCGCGCCTCAAACCAGTCGCGATCGTTGTGGCGCTTCAGTCCGCGCAGGAATCGGAGAGTCTCTTCTGTAAAGAAAGGAGCAGGAGGCACCCCGTCATTTTAATGGCCCCGAGTTGCCCAGGGCAGAGGCGGCGCGCGACACTCATTCCATGCGGATCATCCTTGCGCTCACGGCGCTGTTCTGGCTCATGCCCGGCGCGTCCACGCAGCAGACGCCGTCGCCGAAGCCCCAACCTGCCGCGCATCTGCTCAGCATCGCGAAGACACAGCGGATCGTCCGGCTGGTGGCGCGCCACGATCGCATCGACCTGCGCGACACGCACGTGGAGATGAACAGCCTGGATCTGATGTCGCCCTTCATCCCGGGCTATGCCAGTTTCATCTTCATCCGCGAGGCGACCGCGCCGGGTCCGGACGAGACACTGCATCGCTACGCCGTCAACCGGCAAACCGGCGATGTGTGGGAGATGACCCTGTGCACGCGCTACGACTTCCCTGCTCTGGCGCGCATGCAGCGCGCGATGACCGGGCGTGTGCCCACGCTGGCCGAAGTCGCCGCGGAGCGGCAGGAACTGGGCTGCTCGGAGACCAAGCCCGGTAGTTCGCCCGCGAATCCAGCGCTGTAGTGCGCTGCCCCCGATTACGCGGTTGCCCCGGCGGAGCCGATCTGGCGCATCGCGCGCCAGGCATAGTGGAAGCCCGAGACCAGCGTGAGCAGGACCGTCGCGCCCAGCGACCACTCGCGCAGGAACACTACCCACTCCGGCGCGAAGAACTGGCTCAGGATCACGGCCGCGACGGCGACAATCTGCGCCACGGTGTTGCCCTTGCCGAACAGCGTGGGCTTGAAGTTGCGGATGTTCGTGGTGGCGAACAGCGTGGCGGCCACCATCAGAATGCCGAGATCGCGCGCGAACACCAGCACCGTGACGCGCAGCGAGATCAGGTTCTCGTGGTGCAGGACCAGGAACAGCGTGCTCAGCATCAGCTTGTCCACGACAGGATCGAGGTACTGGCCGAGCATCGTCTGCTGGTTGAGGATGCGGGCCAGCAGCCCGTCCATCGCGTCGGTGATGCCCGCGAGAACAAACAGGCCGAACGCCAGCGGATAATGGCCATCGAGAACGCTCAGCACCAGGAACGGCGCGATGAACAGTCTGAGGAAGGTGAGCAGGTTGGGCGTGGCCCGGAAATCGTTCATGGGGTCGCAGATGGGTGGCGGCCGGGAACTATGCTGCTGGGGTGTCCGGAACGGCGCGCCTCACACCAGGTCCATGATACTCGCTCGCATCGGAAAAACTCCGCGGATCGGAAGTGGCGCGGCCCTGCCGGCGTGCATCGGCACGACAGCCAGGACTGGTATGATGACAGCAGGCAGTCGCCATCCGGCAGGCGCGTAGCTCAGTTGGTTAGAGCGCTACCTTGACACGGTAGAGGTCAGGAGTTCGAGTCTCCTCGTGCCTACCATTTCCTTCAATAACCTGGCAGGCCGAAAGCCCCGATTCGGGTCCATCCCCCAGGTTTCCCGTTCCCTTGCCTGTACTCTGCCCCCTGTCACGTGACCGCCGTCACATCTTTCCCGACGCAGCTCCGGCATCCTGAATCTGTTCTTCCTATATCTGGGAAGGATTCGGGGGCTGCCTCTTCACACTGGGGAGTGGAACGTTGGCGGCCCCTTCGCATGTCCGGCTGAAAGAACCTCTCGCAACACGGCTTCTCTCCGAAGAGACGGATCACCAGCCCTCCAGAGGTCATTGGTGCTACCTTCGCGTTGATGTTCAGAAGCCAGGCGGGCGCTCATCCGCTACACCAAAGGCGCGTTCCAGCGCCAGGCCCGCGGTGCCCAGCCGGCCCTCCTCGAAGGGTCGCGCGATCAGCGTGACGCCGTAGGGCACGCGCCGCGGCGGCGAGAACTGCGGCAGCGGATGCGCCGGGTCGGGCGCCCAGTCGCTGCGCGCCTCTGACACCTCCACAAAGCCCGCCCGCAGCGTCAGCGACGGGTGCCCGGTGAAATTCGTCAGCGTCAGCATCTCGTCGCGCAGCGATGGCACCAGCAACAGATCGACCTCGGAGAAGATCCGCTGCATCTGATCCGCCACCTGCCGCCGCATCCGGTCCGCCTGCACATAATCCACCGCGGAAAGGAAGCGCGATTGCCGGAAGGTGTTCGGCCACGCGTCCGGAACCTGCGTCTCGCAGCTGATCGTCCTGGCGACTCAGCGTCAGCTCCTCGAACGCTGCTGCCGATTCAGCGAAAAGGATGAAGTCGAGCGCAGTCGTACGGCCAGTCGGGCAGCGACACTTCCACCGGCTTCATGCCCAGCCTCTCGGCCCGTCTTCAGCGCCGCGCGATCCACCTCGGTGGCGGGGGCTTCTTTCATCCAGTTCGGGAAAATATCCAACGCGCAGCCCGCACGCCGGAGCGGACGCGTCGTAATCCAGATTGCTCGGCACGCTGTAGTGATCGCCGAGGTCGGGACCGGTGATGGCCTGCAGCACCAGCATCGTGTCCTCGACGTAGCGCGTCATGGGGCCCAGCTTGTCGAGCGACCAGCACAGCGTCATCGCTCCGGTGCGCGGCACGCGGCCAAACGTCGGACGCAATCCCGTGACGCCGCAGCGCATGCTGCGGGCTGACGATGCTGCCGCCCGTCTCGCTGCCGATCGCGAAACCGACCAGCCCAGCCGCCGTCGCCGCGCCTGGCCCGGCGCTGGATCCGGACGAGCCTTCCTCCAGCAGCCACGGATTCATCGTCTGGCCGCCGAACCAGATATCGTTCAGCGCCAGCGCGCCCATGCTCAGCTTGGCCACCAGCACCGCACCCGCGTCGTTCAGCCGATCGACGACGACAGCATTCCTGCTTCGGCACGCGATTCCGAAACGGCTCCGCGCCGTAGGTGGTGGGAATGCCCGCCGTATCCAGCAGATCTTTCGCGCCCCACGGGATGCCGTGCAGCGGCCCGCGATAATGCCCCGCGCGCATCTCCGCGTCGGCCTGTCGCGCCTGGTCCAGCGCCATGCTCGGCGGTCAGCGTGATCACGCAGCGCAGCTTCGGATCGAACCTTTGCAGCCGATCCAGATAAATCCGCGTCAGGCGCTCCGAGGTAATCTTTCGCCCCTCGATCCACCGCGACAGCTTCCACACCGGCGCGTAGGCGATCAGCTCTTCGGTCGCGGGCAGCGGGCCAGGATCGTTCTGCGAGCGGACGAAGCGGTTTTGCAGCGGGCCGGTTTCGCCGGGCAACGCCGCTTTCACCGTGGACCAGGGCGCCATCGTGTCGCCCAGCGCCATCCTGCGCGGACCGGTGCGGCGCTCGTACATCGGCGCCATCGACTCCTGCCAGTTCTGCGCGGCTTCGGCGCGATGCGCGGCGCTCATCTCCACGCGCACCAGCTTTTCCGCTTCGGCAAACGTCGCGGCGGAAACCTCGGGCCCCACCGGAGGCGCTGTGCCGAACGCCGGGGGCTGACCTGCCGGCGGAGTTTGCTGTTGTGCTTCGAGGCCGGGAGCCAATGCGGTTCCCAGCAGGCCCATGGACGACGCCAGCACAAACTGGCGGCGCGAGCGGTCCATCATCGTGCGGTCCTCCCCAGGGAAAAGCGTCAGCCGCCACTATAGCTTTCGCCCAGTGCCCATTCAATCCGGCTTCTTCATTCCCCTGGCCTTCCAGAGAATCTGGCGAAGGAGTCCCAACCACTGGCGCAGATCCGGCGTGGTCAGTTGCAGCCGCCGAACTAACCGGCGAACCGCTTCCTCAACCGTCGCTTCGGGACCGTGATGCGTATAGTCGCTCAACGTGAGCGCCTCTACCCAGAGCGCTGTCAGGCGTTCGCGCTCCCCGGCCGTCGCGGGCATTTCCTTCGCTTCCTGCGCGTTGCTACGGCCGGCCGGTTCCGTTTGCCGCACCAGCTCGTACAGCACCACGGCGACCGCCTGGCCCAGGTTCATTGAAGGATGTTCGCTCCGGGTAGGAATGCGCAGCTGCATCTGGCAGTGATTCAGATCCTGGTTCGAGAGCCCCACCTTCTCCGACCCGAACAGGATCGCCACAGTGGACCCGGCGCGCAACTGAGCGCGAATCGCCGATGCGGCATCCTCGAGCCGTTGCAGCGGCTCCCGTGGAGTCCGCTGCGCCCCTCCCGTCGTTCCCACGACCAGCGAACAATCGGCAACGGCTGCGGCGACCGTTTCGAATTCCTCGGCGGCGTGCAGCACGGCCTCTGCATCCACGGCCGAGCGCGCTTCGCGAAAACCGGCCTCGTACGGATGCACGACGCGCAACCGGTCAAAGCCAAAGTTGGACATGGCCCGCGCTGCCGCGCCGATATTCAGCGGGTTCCGGCTGCTCACCAATACCACGCGAACGCGACCTGCCTCCTCCGCCGTCAGCAATCCAGTTCCCTTCCGGCTCTACTCCACCTGAACCGTCTTGCTCAGCGCAATGTCAGCAGAGGAATCGCCGATCATCAACTGCACCGGCTCCGGTAGTAACCGGAAGCTGTGCGTCCCCACATCCCAGAAGGCGAGCTGCGAGGCCTTCAGCGGGATCGTGACCGTTTTCGTCTCTCCGGGATTCAGGCTGACGCGCTGAAATCCCTCCAGCTCCTCCCGCGGGCGCACGACCTGCGGCTTCGGCCAGCCGGCGTAAAGCTGCACCACCTCGTCGCCGGCACGATCTCCCGTGTTCGTCACATCGACGCTGACCGTCATGGTCCCATTGGCATCGAGCGTCGCCGCGCTCGTGCGGAGGTTCGCGAATTTGAAGGTCGTGTAGCTCAGTCCAAATCCAAAGGGATACAGCGGCTGGTCCCTGAAATACATGTAGGTGTAGCCGTCCCGAATGTTGTAGTCCATGCGCGGCGGCAGCTGATCCATCGACTTCGGCCACGTCCGCACGAGGTGCCCGCCCGGGTTGTAGTCGCCAAACAGAACCTTCGCCAGCGCGGTGCCCTCATCCTGCGAAGACTGCGCCATGGTGAGGATCGCCGGGACGTTGTCCTCTGACCAGTTGATGGTGAACGGGAAGCTGGCGATCAGCATCACCACCGTCTTTGGCTGGACGGCGTAGATCTCCTTGATGATCTGCTCCTGATAGAGCGTCATCGTCTCGCGATCGCGGCCTTCGCGGCCGTCGCTGGGAACCATGCAGGGCAGTGTGTTCCCGCCGTCGGGCGTGTTCACCCACTCATGACCTTCGTCCGGGCCGCAGGTTGGATTGTTGCCAACCACCACCACAGCGACGTCGGATTCCTTCGCGGCCTTCAGCGCGTCGGCCTCGCCGTCCATCGTGTCATCGGCCGCGTAATTCACCGTCACGTCGGGGCCGGCTTCGTTCTGAATGCCCTGCAGCGGAGTCACCGTGTACGGCGGCGTCCCGCCGTACCAGTCCCAGTGCACCACGTTGGCCAGCGGCCCGATCACGGCGATGGATTTGATCTTCGTCTTGTCGAGCGGCAGAAAGTGATCCTGGTTTTTCAGCAGCACCACGGATTCCAGCGCGATCTTCTGCGAAACCGAACGATCGCGGTCCGTGTTCCACGGCGGCGGCTCGCTGCCGGTCTGCCGGATCTTCGTGTAAGGGACCAGGTCCGGCGGATCCAGCAGCCCAAGCTTGATTTCAATGCGGAACTTCCGCCGCAACGCCTCGTCGATCTCTTTCTCTGTGACCTTGCCCTCTTTCACGGCCTGGATCATCTGGTCGCGGTAGAAGTCGAGGTATTGATTGATCCCGGCGTGGAACGACGCGACGACGGCGTCTTCCTGATTCGCGAACAAGTGGCGCGGATCGACGAGCAGCTTGATCGCTCCGCCGTCACTGGAGATCACGTCCACGCCCCATTGGTCGGCGACAATGCTGCGCAGGATGGGGTTGATCGCCATCGGCACGCCGTTCCAGGCGTTGTACGACGCCATGACGGCCCGCGCGCCGCCATCCTCAAACGCCATCCGGAACGGCACGGAGTAGTACTCCCAAAAGAGCCGCTCGTCGAAGTTCGACGTGGAGCTGATGCGGAAGTTCTCGTTCTCGTTCGCCAGGAAATGCTTCAACAGCGCGGCCGATTGCCAATACTTCGGGTTATCGCCCTGCAGCCCATGCACGAACGCCGTCGCCATGGTGCCGTTGAGGAACGGATCTTCGCCGTACACTTCTTCGCTGCGTCCCCACCGGGGATCGCGATCGAGGTCCGACTGCGGTCCCCACAGCATCAGGATCTGTCGGTTGTAGCTGGGAGTTTGCGTGATATACCGGGCCTCGTAACCCTCCACGCCGGCGGCTGCGCGCACCAGTTCCGGATCCCACGTTGCGCCCATGCCCGGCGGCTGCGGGAACTGCGTGGTGGGGATGGGCGGGCGCTCCGGCCTGCCCTGCCGCTGCACCACGCCGTGAATGCCCTCCGACGAGCCGATGTTGGGCACGCCAAGGCGCGGCACGCCGGTGTCCGTGCCCAGGCAGTCGATCTTCTCCTCGAGCGTCATCAGCGAGAGCAGATTGTCGATGCGCTTCTCCGTGGAGAGACTGGGATTGTCAAACGGATAGTGCTGGAGGTGCCACTGATCCACGTTGGGGCGCGGCGTGTAGCGCTGTGCCTGTGCGAAAACGGAATGGAGGGTGATGAGCAGGAACGCGCAGAGGAGGGCGGCAAAGCTCTTTTTCATCGATCAGCTTCTCCGGATCCGGCAAGCCCGATAGAGCCGGAAGTGTGCAGACTATCACGGGGAGCGATCCGGCATGGATTCGCTCAGGGATACCGCGCAACGGCGTTACCCCCGCGGGGCAGACGCTCGGCAGAGGAATCCGCGGCCAGTCGCTCGCGTGGCTCAGAGGCAAGCCGCGGCGCCTTCAGGCAACAGCGCCGGGGGTCGGCCTTACATCAGGTGAATGACGGCGTCCCACACGTACACGCCGATAATCGCCACGGTCAGAGCCCACGTAGCGCCGGTGACCACCCGAATGAACGGTTGCACCTTATTCACTTTCACCAAAATTTCTTCCTGCTGGTGCTTCTGGTGATCGGCGGCGTCATCGAGGAAAATCTGGTCCTCTTCGTAGCGGGTGATATTCGAACGATAAAGAAGGAGGATGAGCAGGCAAACGGCGATGCAAGCCCACACAATCCAGACAACCGGCATATAGCCCATCAGGGAGCTCATAGTGCGCCTCGGGACGTCGAAATCCCGCTTGCCGGGAGGGGCGCGGGAAAATCGCCCGTTCGCGCCACACAGAAACGAGCGTTTTCCAGAATCGTCCCAGCCGTCAAAGCGGTTGGGCCGGCGCTGCGCCGGGCGGGTCCGGAAAGAGCCGCTGACATCCGGGCTCGGAGGGCTACAGAGCCGTCCGCTGAACGATGGTAGCTCCGTGGAGGCAGGGTTGAACAGGGAGTATTTCAGATTTCCCGTTACCTTCTGGCAACTCCCGGCAAATCAGACGATTCCATGCAAGTGCCTGGAGGCCATGAAACGGTGAGACGAGCGAGCCTGGGGGAATTGCTGATTCGGGTGGTGGCTACGTTGGGATTGTGCGTGGCCTTGTTTTGGATGGCGTCCTGTTCGCGCCACGAATCCAACCAGCAGTTGCAGCAGCAGGCCCAGCAGGCGACCGTGCGGGCGAAGATTGAGGCGCGCAAAGCCGCTGCCGACGCCCGCGTGGCGGCAAAGCAGGCGGCCCAGGAGACGCGCGCGATTGCCGCAGGTGTCCGGGAAGGGCTGCACACGCCCACCGGCGATCATCCCGTGAACGTGAACTCCGCCAGCCGCGAGCAACTGGAGACGCTGCCCGGCGTGAGTGCCACCCTGGCGCGCCGCATCGAGGAACATCGGCCGTATGCGCACGCGCGCGATCTGGTCCGCAAGGGCGCGGTCTCGCCAGCGGAGTACCAACGGATCGCCGCGGACGTAACGGCGGGCTAGGATCATCGCTGGTTTCGCTCTAATTCCCTTCTCTGTGTCAGGTAGACTCGAAGCGTGTCTGCGGAAAAGAAGTGGGTTGGTGTCTTCTGCGCCTCGGCTGCGGGGGCGTCTCCTGAATATCTGCAAGCTGCGAAGGATATGGGCCGGCGCATTGCGGAGCGGGGCTACGGGTTGCTGTACGGCGGCGCGACCGTGGGCGCCATGGGCGCGGTGGCCGATGCGGCTTTGGCCGCGGGCGGCGAGGTCGTCGGCGTCATCCCGGTCGTCATCCGCGAGCGCGAGATCGATCATCGCGGCCTGACCGAGCTCCACGTGGTCGGCACCATGCACGAGCGCAAGGCCATGCTGTCGGATCGAGCCGATGCCTTCGTCGCGCTGCCCGGCGGTTACGGCACCATGGACGAGTTCATCGAAATCGTTACCTGGGCGCAGCTGCGCATCCACGCCAAGCCCTGCGTGCTGGTGAATGTGCGCGGCTTTTACGACGGGCTGCTGCGCTTCCTTGACACCTGCGTGGCCGAAGGCTTCATCCAGGCCGAGAACCGGAAGCTCGTAGAGGTCGCGCGCGATCCGGAAGAGGCGCTCGCCGTGGTGGAACGGGTGTGGCGCGAGCGAGCCGAGATTCCGGCGCACGATCAGCGCCTGGACTCGGTGGTGAAGTAAGAGGCAGGGGCTACGGGATACGGGTTACGGTTGAGCGGGGCGTTCCGAGATCAGCGCTCAAACGCGAGAACGCTTGGGCACGCGGCGGGAGTTTGGTGGTGCGCGCAGTCGTGGCCCTCGAACTCAACCCGGATCCCCGGATAGGGCTGGCTGCCATGGTTCCAGCCAAAGCCCCCGCTTCTCCACAGGCATGCACTGCAGGTCCATCCGCGGAAATAGGTCTTATCGATCCACAACAACTCTCTGCTCGCAGACATTTTGCCATCGTGCCTGGCAACAGCGACGCCGGTCTGTGACGTGCGTCACCAGGAACCCCGGCAAAGGGTGACTGGATAGGTTCGCGCCCAGCGAATCAGTCGGCTGCACGCCCGTCCCGAGCGGCGTGAAATCTGTGCGGAACGCCCCCCAAAATTGTGATTTTGCCAATGGCTTGTTCCGTGCTATCAATAGTGGCGCGCGGCCCTCCCCCCGACGACGACAGCGCAAACCGGTCTCGGACCGGTCCAGGAGGAGTTATGGCCTCGCGATTGCGGTTAGGAGATTTGCTCGTCCGGGGGAAAGTAGTCACCCTCGAAGACATATCCAGGGCGATCGAACGGCAGGCCAGCCAAGGCGGCCGGCTGGGCGAGAACCTGATCGCCATGGGCGCAATCACCCAGGATGCTCTGGACGCATTCCTGCATCGGCTTCCCGCCGAGCCCGCCGATATTCCCACCACCGGAATTGACGAGCTCGATCTGCTGGGCCTGATGATGAAGCTCATCTATTCCTCCCGCCTGCAGACCGTCCGCCAGATCACCGACGCCATCAAGCTCCATTACCAGATCGTCACCCAGCTGGTGCAGATGGCGGTCGATCGCAAGCTGATTCAGTCGATCGGTGTCCGCGGCACCGACACCCTGGGCGGCACCAGCTACGCCCTCACCGACGAGGGAAAGCGCTGGACCCTCGACGCCCTCACGCAGGTGGGCTACGTCGGCCCCGCGCCGGTTCCTCTCGAGCAGTTCACCGACCTGGTGACCCACCAGAAGCTCACCAACGAAGTCATCACCTACGATCGCATCCGCGAATCCATCGGCACCCTCACCTTCGACGACGCCATCATCGAGCAGTGCGGGCCGGGCCTGAACTCCGGCCGCGCCATGCTGCTCTATGGCCCGCCGGGCAACGGAAAAACCTCCATCGCTCGCTGTCTGGCCAACGTCTTCAGCGACCTGATCTACATCCCCTACGCCATCGCCATCGAAGGCCAGATCATCCGGTTCTTCGATCCCGCGGTTCACATCGCCGTCGATCCCGCAGGCCTCAACGACGAGCCCGGACTCCTGCTGACCCGCCGCGAGGCCTTCGACGCCCGCTGGGTTCCCTGCCGCAGGCCGTTTGTCGTCGCCGGCGGCGAGCTCACCCTCGAGATGCTCGACCTCCGCTACGACACCATCGGCCACTTTTACGAGGCGCCGCTTCACCTCAAGGCCCTGGGGGGCTGCTTCATCATCGACGACTTCGGCCGTCAGCTGGTCAGTCCCACCGCTCTCCTCAACCGCTGGATCGTTCCCCTGGAAAACCGCGTCGACTACCTCAAGCTCCACACTGGCAAGAGTTTCACCATTCCCTTCGAGGAGCTCGTCATCTTCTCCACCAATCTCGAGCCGGAAGATCTGATGGACGCCGCTTTTCTCCGCCGCCTGCCCTACAAAATCGGAGTGGGCGCGCCGAGTGTCGATTCCTTCCGCCGCATTTTCCAGACGGAGTGCGCCAACCAGGGCCTCACGCTTTCCGATCAGGCCTTCGATTCCATCGTCTACAAGATTGAAAAAGAGAAGGGTCTCGAACTGGCCGCCTACATGCCCAAATTTGTCGTCGATCAGGTGGTCGCCACCTGTCGCTTCATGAAGCAGGTTCCGCAGATGGAGCCCCGCTACGTCGAATTCGCGCTCGACAACCTGCGGGTCCACCGCGGCTACACGACGCAGTCGGCGCCTGCACCGGAGCCACAACCGGCCTGAAACGCGAATCGGTCGCGAGCCCGGCTCAGTCCGATCCCTGAAGTGTCCTCAACGCGGCCGCAGCGCCGCATACGTCGCGGTCGTGTACCCGATCACGCCGCCCACGAACACGTCCGACGGAAAGTGTTCCCGGCCCGTAATCCGCGACAGGCTGATGACCGACGCCATCCCATACGCGAGCACCGGCACCCACTTGTGGTTGCTGTACCGGTGCGCCACCACCGCCGCCACTGAGAACGCCGCCGCCGAATGTCCTGATGGGAAGCTGCTCCCCTTGTACCAGGAGTCCTTGAAGAACGTATCCTGGAAAGGAGTCAGCGGCGCCACCTCCGACGGTCGCTGGCGCCGCGCAATCGCCTTGATCGCCAGCGGAGGAATAGCGCTGTCCGCATACGCATCGGCAGCGAGCAGGGCGGTGCTCGTCTGGTACGGGTCGTGCCGCGCGTAGCCTGCCAAAAGCAGCCCCACCGGCACAGCGGCGATCTCCCCGGCGGAGATAGTCGAGCTGAAGGTGCTGTTCAAATCGGACAGGTTGTTCTCGTGCGAGCGGAAGTAGTTCATGATGTGGGGATCGGCATACAGCAGCCCCGCCGTCACCCCCACCGTCGCCAGCAGCGGGATCCAGTGGTGCCCGTGCGCCGTTTGCGACGGGAACGCCACCCAGGTCGTTTTCTGGTCGTGCAGAAAGTCTTTCGGCAGAGCCTTCCACGACTCTTCCCGAGCCGTGGGATAGCCGTGGTGGTTGGGCGCGTTCCCGCCGCCGTCGGCTGCCAGGCCGTACGCCAGGCCGATGTGCGGCGTGGGGCTGTTGGGCAAATCCGCGCTGGCGGTCCGTTGCTGGCACCAAAGCGGCGTGCTAACCATCAGGATGGGCAGGAAGAGAACACGGGAAAATCTGCTCATAACAGTCATGTAACAAATCTTTGGATGCCGATCCGCCAGCCACGGCTGGACTTCAGCGCCAAGTCTCTCAGGTGAGACATGCGAACGTCATTCGGCGAAGAGGACGAATACAATCCGTTCTGTGAAAGTTCCTGCCCTGGCTCTCAGCTTCATCCTGTGCCTGCTTCCGGTCGAGTTGTGCGCTCAGCAGCCGGTCCAGATTCGCGTCCACGCCGGCCAGACCGCAGGCGTGCTGCGGCCGGTATGGGCGTACGTGGGGCACGACGAGCCCAACTACACCTACTCCGGCGAGGGCCGCGCGCTGCTGGATCAACTGGGCCGGCTCAGCCCCTACCCGTTTCACGACCGCACACACAATCTGCTGACCACCGGCGACGGCGCAGCCGCGCTCAAGTGGGGTTCGACGAACGTCTTCACCCTGGATGCGGCCGGCAAGCCGGTCTACCACTGGGCGATTCTCGACCGCATCTTCGACACCTACAAGGCCGCGGGGATCACGCCGTACGTGGAACTGGGCTTCATGCCGGAGGCGCTTTCTTCGCATCCGCAGCCGTATCGCAGCCAGTGGCCGCATGGTCCGCTCTTCACCGGATGGTCGTACCCGCCCACCAGCTACCCGCGGTGGTCCGATCTGGTCTACCAGGTGGTGCGCCATCTGGTCGCCCGTTATGGGCGCAGCAACGTGGAGCGCTGGGATTTCGAGGTGTGGAACGAGCCAGACATCGGCTACTGGCATGGCACGCTGGAGCAGTATGAGGAGCTCTACGATTACAGCGCCGCGGGCGTGAAGCGTGCGCTGCCCGGCGCGCGGGTCGGCGGCCCGGCCTCCACGGGACCGGCTTCGCCCCATGCGGCGGAATTCCTGCGCGGCTTTCTCGCGCACTGCGTGAGCGGAAAGAACTACGCCACCGGCGGCACCGGCGCGCCGCTCGACTTCATCTCGTTCCATGCCAAAGGCATCACCGTTTTCGCAGATGGCCATGCGCGGATGGATATCGCCCACAATCTCGACGACATCGCGCAGGGCTTTGCGATGGTGGCCGGCTATCCGTCGCTGCGTTCTTTGCCCATCGTGATCAGCGAGTCCGACCCGGAAGGCTGCGCCGCCTGCGCCGCCAGCCTGCATCCGGAGAACGCGTATCGCAACACGCCGCAGTACGCCGGCTACGAAGCCGAGTTGCTGGACGGTACGCTGGCCCTGGCCGCTCGCGACCGTGTCAACCTGCAGGGATACGTCACCTGGGCGTTTACCTTCCCCGGCCAGCCGTTCTTCTACGGCTATCGCTCGCTGGCCACGCACGGCATCGACAAGCCCGTGCTGAACGCCTTCCGCATGTTCGGCATGCTGCAGCAGCACCGCGTGCAGGCCACCAGCAGCGGCGCGCTCGGTCTGGACACCTTGCTCGCCCACGGTACGGGCGCGCAGCCCGACATTCGAGCAATCGCCACGCGCGGCAGCGATACCCTCACCGTTCTGGTGTGGAGCTACGACGACAGCGCCGCCGCCGCGCCGCCCGCGCCGATTCAGATCCAGATCGACGGACTACCGCAACACGCCGCCCGGATCCTGACGACGCAATACCGCATCGACCGCGATCACAGCGATGCCGACGCGGTCTGGGAGGCGATGGGTTCTCCACAGAACCCCAATCCAGAGCAACTGGCGAAATTACAGGCCGCGGGCCGCCTCCAGTTGTTCAGCGCACCGCAATGGGTTCGCGTGCGGGAGGGCCGGCTCAACCTCTCGTTGACCCTGCCACGCCAGGGGTTGGCGCTCATCCGTCTGCGTTGGCGCACGCAGCGGTAGGGTGGGTTCCTGTTGACCCGCCGGGCCTCCGACCGGCGCCACCGCACAATATGTTGTCAAGGACCCTTGACAGGGGTTTCTGGCCGCAGTAAAGTGTACTTGTCTATCTGACAAGGAGACTTTGCTATGTGGTGTTCTTCTAACCCAGCCCAAAGACGGTACAGGGTCCGCATGATGTGGGCGGCTCTTTTGATGGTGGTTTTCGCAGCGGCGGCCGTAAGCGGCATCCGCCACGGCCACGTGAGCGGAATCACGTCGTATTTTCTCGCGGTGCTGCCCGCGCTGCCGGCGGCCTGGAGCCTCGTGGTCACCGGGGCGTATCTCAGCGAGGAGAAGGATGAGTTCCAGCGCAACCTCTATATCCAGGCCCTGCTGTGCGGCATGGCCGTCACCCTGGCCGTGGTCACGGCCTGGGGATACATGGAGGATTTCGGGCGCGCGCCTCACCTGGATCCGGTCTGGGTGTGCGCGATGTTCTGGATTTCCACCGTCGTCTCCTTTCCCCTGGTGATGCGGAGGTACCGGGCATGAAGAACCGGCTGCGGGTGCTGCGAGCGGAGCGGGCCTGGTCGCAGGCCGATCTGGCTACAAGGCTGGAGGTGTCGCGCCAGTCCGTGAATGCGATTGAGACGGGCAAATACGACCCGAGCCTGCCGCTGGCGTTCCGGCTGGCGCGCCTGTTCGGCGTGCGCATCGAGGAGATCTTCGTGGATGAGGAAGGCACAGGGGGCTGAAGACCGGATTCAGATGGGCACCTTACGGCACGACTGGACAGGCTGCGGAAAAACTCACGTTTTGTATCAGGGCATGACTTTAGTCGTGCCGTAAAGGCCGCAAAATCAACCCGGCTTTAGCCGCTGAGGGATGTTTTTCTTCCGCTCAGATCCGTCCCCTGGTTTCCTGTCCCAGGGGCCCCTACGCAGTCTTCCTGAGCGGACGCACTTCTTCTTCGATCCGTGCAGCGGAATCCCACCTCGTCCGGCTGAGGTCCCAGGCTTGCTGCAGGTTGAGCCAGAATTCGGGGCTGTTGCCGAAATAGCGCGAAAGCCGCAGAGCCGTATCGGGGGAGATGGCCCGCGTTCCCCGAACAATCTGGCCGATCCGGTTGGCCGGCACGCGGAGGTCGAGCGCCAACTGATTCTGGCTCATTCCCAGCGGTTTCAGAAACTCCTCGGTCAACATTTCGCCGGGAGATGTGGTCACGCGCCGTACGTTCCAGCCGTTTTTCGGTGCCTTGATGGTCATATTTCCTTGCCTTGCCGTTCGTTTCCCGAACTCTTGGTGAAATACCTAGCCGTCCCGCCCGTCCCCGGGCTTCCCCGGTTTCCCGGCGATACGGGCTGTTTCTTTACGAGGACGGTTGGGGGTGATCACTGAGGAATGTCGTCCGCTTCCGCTGGCCCTCTTCAATCAGGTTCGTGGATACTTTCTCAAGTTTCTGATCTCCCGCAGCAACTTCTCTCATTTCTTGCAGGTACTTATCCTCACATCGATCTGCTCACAAATTCGCACCTTCATGTGCCGGATTGTAGCTCGTTCCTATTCGATACATCCGGCTGGGTAACCGTATCACGATACCTTTCGGGACGGGAGGATAATGATTTCTTATCCCGAAAGGAGAGGTATGGACGCCCCTGGGAAGAAGAACAACTCCGGCAGTCTCCAGAGCAGGAAATGCTGGCGAGTATTTGGTTATGGGCGAACGGGCGAGGCGCGGGTACGACGCCCAGCTCGCGGATCGCAACACAAAGGATTACGACATTCTGGGTGCGTCGCCCACCCGAAGAACCCTTCTGGCCAATTCAGGTGAAAACGGTTCGCACTGGGCCATGGACTGTTAAGATGTCCCAATTCAGGACGGGGGCCTTGCTCGTGTCACCGTGTACGTCCTGCTGCTCCCAGAGCTGCGCCCACGCCGTCCGCTATTTCATCGCGAAGAACGCCGACGTCGCGGCACACGCGGACCCGCCCAGGCAATGGAAGGACTACGGTTTCATGGGCCTCAAAGCTCTCGAACCATTCGAGGGCAAGTGGAACGCCCCGTTCTCCTAATGAGACAGTAGAGGCGACCGCAGATCCTTCACTCCGCTTGCCCCGTTTCGCGGGCGGAACGGAGCCCTAGGTGCGCTCTGCTCGGGAGGACAGGTCGGGGAGGCTGCCTGGGGTCGGAACAGGCGCGGGAACGTGTCGTCTGTCCCCGGTTTTCACGTCTTGAGGCCCGCCTTATGGAGCAGTTCGGTGATGACGCCGCGATAGTCCATGATGTGCGGCTGAATATATTGCCGATGGCAGGTGTATTCGATCTTGTGGGCCGAGAAATTACCTAGCTTCCGAAACACCTCGAGCACCTCCTTGCTGTTCCGTGAAAGCCTAAGCGTGCCGTTCGTCTTCGAGTCGTTGATGATGCCTTCGAGCATCTTGTAACTTCCGTCGGGCTCCTGGATGGCGGATTCGATGCCGAGCTTCCCGTACGCGAGGATCAGCATGACCTCCAGCAGGCGGCGCATGAGCACTGCGCACCCGTCGAAGATATTCTCCTCGTACGACCGGTTGATCTGCTTCGCGAGCGATTCGATGTATCCGCGGCCGACCTTGTACTCCGCCTCGACGAGGACGGTGCCGTGGTCGAGGATCTCCTCGGACTTCTCCTGCAGCTGGGGATGTGCCTTGTCCAAAATGTTGACGTAGGCGAGGTTCAGCCTATAGCCGCCGCGTTGTCCCCGGACCGTGTTGCCGCTTGCCCGCAGGTTCTGGTCGAGGCGCGCGCGGTTTGGCGTCGCGAAGCCGTAGTCGGCAAGCCACTGCGCCGCCTCTGCGGCCGTGAACTCGTCTTTCTTCCCAGTCCGTAGGTAGAAGAAGGCGAGCAGGCACGCCCGCTCGACCTCCCGCTGGCTGTCGATGTCGCACGCCGCGCCAAACTGCTTGACGTTCATGACGCCGGAGTGAGAACGCTCTGAATAAGCTCTTTCGCTTGGCGCTCACCCTCATCGGTCAGGTACCACATGCCCTTGTGCTCGCCAACCGGCGCGGGGTTCTCGCCTTTTGCCACGTTGAGGTCCCTGGTGAGATGCGGCGGATGGATTGTCTTCGCCGCAAAAAACCGGGGACAGATGGAACGTTCCCTGAACCCAATCCAGTATCTCTGAAGAGGCCACGCCACTTCTTCCGCAGCTTCCCTTCCACCAAGTAACTCAGGCGATAACAGGGCGGCGAAGTGATAACGATGGCGGCACCCTATGAAGTTTACTCTCTCTGCACCCTATCAAACCCTTCGCTAACCACCGTAAAGTCAACGGAGTATACCACTCAGTTACGATATGACTTTTGCCCCGGACTAGAGGGTGGCGGAGCCCACCCTATCGCTGGCGCGATAAGGGTGGGGCACCCGTTGCCTGGGCGGTTCCAGCGCCGCCTGGACGGCCAGTCCTTCCCTGCTGAAGAAGCGGTCCACGGCGTCGAGGATCGGCGCGCCGGTACGGGCTTCGTAGATGGACTTGCGCAGGGCTGCTCCGCCGGGGACGCCGTGGGTGAACCAGGAGGCGAACTGCTTCATCTTGCCGACGGCGTCGGGCGCGGGCGCGCGGTTTGCGCCCTCGGATGCCCAGGGATCGGCCTCCTCCAGGAGCATCTGGAAGTAGGTCCGGATCATGCGGTAGCGGTCCTGGTCCGTTGGAGCGTCGTAGCGGCCGGTGGCCGTGTACTGGGCGATCTGGCGGAAGATCCAGGGGTTGGCGGGAGCGGCGCGGCCGATCATGACGGCGTCGCAGCCGGTTTTGGCGACGAGGGCGCAGGCGTCCTCGGGGGTGCGCACGTCGCCGTTGCCGATGACGGGGATGCGGACGGCGGCCTTGACCTCGGCGATGTGCTCCCAGCGGGCCTGGCCGGCGTAGCCCTGCTCGCGGGTGCGGGCGTGGAGCGAGACGGCGTTGAGGCCGCAGTCCTCGGCGAGGCGGGCCAGCGGCACGCAGACGATGTGGTTGTCGTTCCAGCCGAGGCGGAACTTGACGGTGAACGGGATGCGGACGGCGGCGCGGACGGCGCGGAAGATCTCGCCGATGAGGGGCAGATCGCGGAGCAGGCCGCTGCCTCCGTTGCAGGAGACGACGCGTTTGGCGGGGCAGCCGAGGTTGAGGTCGACCAGGTCGAAGCCGGTCTCCTCGACGATGCGGGCGGCCTCGGCGAGCGTGGCCGGGTTGGAGCCGAAGAGCTGCGCGGCGATGGGGTGCTCGTCGTCGTAGAAGGTGAGGTAGCGCTTGCGCTTGGACTCTCTCATGCGGGAGAGGCCGTCAGCCGAGGTGAACTCGGTCATGATGAGGCCGCAGCCGGATTGCTGATTGGTGACGGCGTCGTCGACGGAGGCCTGGTCCGGGCTGGCCGAGAAGACGCTGGCGTTGCGGATGAAGCGGCGGAAGACGGTGTCGGTAACGCCGGCCATGGGGGCGAGGACGGTGGCCGGAGCGACGGTGACGTTGCCGATGGGGACCGAGGCGGGGACGCGGGTCTGCTCCGGCATGGCGTGCTCAATCGGGTTGTCCCAGTGCTTCTTCATAAGCCAGTAGCCTGTAGCCCGTAGCCGGTAGCTATAAAACGAAGGCCCCCGCCGCGGCGGAGGCCTGTGGTGGTCGAAGGCCGCTCGCGGCTAGCGGGTGGCCGCGGTCTCGGTCTTGGCGTACTTGCGGCGGAAGCGCTCGACGCGGCCCGCGGTGTCGATCATCTTTTGCTTGCCGGTGAAGAACGGGTGGCAGTTGGAGCAGATTTCCGCGTGGATGTCGCCCTTGTGCGTGGACTTGGTGGCGAAGTTGTTGCCGCACGCGCAGACGACGCGAATCTCGTGGTAGTTGGGGTGAATTCCCTGCTTGGGCATGTGTCTGGTGAACCTTTCCCTCTTATTTTAGCGGAAAGCGGGGGGGTGAAGCGGTCAGGGGTAAAGCGGCTGGGGTTAGCTGAGCTCGGGCCAGGGGAGCCTGCGCTAAACGAGGGCGTGGGTGCCGTGGGTGACGGCGGCGCCGGCGCGGAGGGCGGCCGCGACAAAGACGGCTTCGGAGATTTCCTGCTCGGTTGCGCCGGCTTCGCGGGCTCGCTTGGCGTGGATCTCGATGCAGTAGGGGCACTGGGTGGTGAAGGCGACGCCGAGGGCGATGAGTTCCTTATTTTTCGAGGAGATGACGCCGTCAGCCATGGCGGCTTTGTCGAACGCCCAGAAGGCTTTGGCGGCATCGGGGGCGTTCTTGTCGAGGGACTTGAGGCGCGCGAGGTTCTTCATGTCGTACATGGGGTTCTCCTGAACTGCGGTGTGGGCTCCGCGCATGAACGGGCGGGCAGAAAGGCACGGCGGTCGCTGGACGAGTATAGCGCGGGTGGTGTGGGGGCCGTCAGAGCGCAGCGCGGGTCGCAGCAGGCTTAGCTGGCCAATATAGGAGGAGAAGCGTGGCGCCGGCGAGATAAAAGCTCCAGCTAACCGGTGATGGCGCATGCAAACCGAGCTGGGCCAATACCCCGCAGACCATCGTGCTCTCTGCCGACATAAAGCTGAACAGATAAGCCGCAGATGCGAATCGTGCCGCCGCCGCCGGATCGCCCTCCGCCGCCTTGCGAGATGCGCGACTGAGGATCTTCCGCCGGATCCTGTATAGGCTCCAGGCGGAATATACGGCAAAGAGAGCGAGAATTCCGACTCCCCAGCTCGGGCGTTGGACCGGCACTACCGATGGGAGCGAGGCGGTCCATGCGAACAGCACAAAGCTCATCGCAAAACAGGCCCAGATCAACCGCACCTTCTTAAGGGTCATGGGCTTTTGCGCGGCAGGCATGGTCTTCCCTTTTACGGCTTCGCGGAGCCGCGCAGCTCGGCGACGATTTCGGCGGCGGCTTTGCGGGCTTCGTCTTCGTGGTCGGGCGGGAAGGAGATGGCGCCGACACGGGCGTGGCCTCCGCCACCATAGCGCTCGCAGATGGTGGCGAGGTTCACCATGTCCTCGGGTTTGGTTTTCGTCCAGGGATTGGAGCCGACGGAAACCTTGGTGCGGAAGCTGGACTTCGAGAGGCCGATGGAGTAGGTCGCTTCCGGATGCAGGTAGTAGGGGATGAACTTGTTGTAGCCCTCGAGCTGGTAATCGGAGATGTCGAAGAAGATGGTGCCCTGCTTCGATTCGGAGCGCGAGCGGATGAGATCGATGGCGCGCTCGTGGCGATCGAGGAGGGGCGGGAGGAGGCCGGCGATCCAGGGCTGGTCGAGGACTTCCTGGAGGCTCATGCGGGTGAGCAGCGGGATGAGGCGCGGCATGAACGCCGGGTCCTGGGTGGACTCGATGATGAGAGTCAGCTTCATGGCCGGCTCGGGCATTTCGACGGCGGATTGGGAGCTGGAGTAGAGCGCGCCGTCGACGATGTCGGCCCACTTGACCAGGTCGGCGACCGGGGCGGCGTTGAAGCCGAAGCGCGTGGACGCGATGTGGGCGAGAAAGCTGGTGCAGGAGATGTAGTTGGGGTCGTAGAAGCGGCGGTCCTTGTATCGGCCGTCGGCCATGCCGCGGAGATAATCCTGGTGATCCTCGGGGGTGAGGAAGGCGCTGAGGTGGTGATCGAACCACCAGCTGATGCGGGGCGAGGCGGAGTATTTGAAGTCGACGATGGCGTTTTCGTCGCCGGTGAAGTCGGCCTCATTAAAAAGCGCGCCGGCGCGATGGACGAGGCCGCAGAACTCATAGGTGGCGTCCGGGCGGATGCACTCGCGGTGAAAGCGGCTGAATAACGAAGCCGAGCAGGCGCCGTCAAAACACTTGTCGTGATAGAAGACCCGGATGTTCAAGAGAGAGACGCCCCCGCAAAGCCGCCGGCGAGGTGCGCGCGGCGGGAATCTTTTAGCTTACCGGGAAGAGGCGCGGTGTCAAGCGGATGTGCGTGAATTCAGGACAAAAGCAGCGGGCGGCGGCGCATCGAATGGGGCAGGCAGGATGGACCTCCGGGACGCGGCGGGTTTGCGCGGGCGGAGCAGGTGTAGTGAAATGAAGTTGATGCGCTTACGTTCCGCACAACCACGCTCGGTATGGGTCTGCCTGCTGGTGGGCGTGTGCGCGGCGCTCATCCTGCTGAGCGGAACGATTCAGGCAGCGCATTTCCATCGCGACGGGAAGATCGATCCCGACTGCGCGCTGTGCGTGACCGTGCACAGCGCCGTGCACGTGGTTCACCTGGTGACGCTGCACTTCAGCAGCCGCAAGGTGGAGACGGTGGTTCTGGCGCGGCGGATTCATATGCCGCGCGCCGCGGTGTTCTTTCGGCTGATCAGCCGGCCTCCGCCCACGGACTCTGCGCTCTCAGCGTAGGGCTGTTCGGGCATTTCTCAAGACAAGACAAGGAGGCCGTGCATGCGCACATTGCTGCGCCACGTTTCTATTTTCATTTCCCTGGCTGTTTTTACGGCCTGGGCAGGAGGGCTGCCGGTTTGGGCGCAGTCCGGAACTTCATCCGGGACGGTGAGCGGGACCATCACCGATCCCACTGGCGCGGTAGTACCTGGCGCGACTGTTACGATCGACAACCCCGTCAGCCAGTATCAGCGGACGGTGATCAGCAGCGGCACGGGCGCATTCCAGTTTCCCAACGTGCCGTTTGCGACGTATCGCCTCACGGTGACCATGAAGGGCTTCGGCGTGTGGTCGCAGACCGTCGCCGTGCGCTCGGTGACGCCGGTGAATCAGGCCGTGGCGCTGAGCGTGGGCGCGGCCACGACGACCGTGCAGGTAACCAGCCAGGAGCTGGTGAACAATGCGTCCGACCTGGACACCACGATCGACCGGAGGGCGTTTACAGAGATTCCGCTGGAGAGCGTGTCGTCGGGCTTGAGCTCGCTGGTCACCCTCTCGACGCCGGGGATCTCCGCGGACTCCAATGGGCTGTTCCACGGCCTGGGCGATCACGCGTCGAACTCCTTCAGCATCGATGGCCAGCCAATTACCGATCAGCAGAGCAAGGTGTTTTCCAACCAGCTACCGGATGCGGCCGTGCAGTCGGTGCAGGTGTTCGAGGGCGCGCCGCCGGCGGAGTACGGCGACAAGACGAGCCTGGTGATCCAGGTAACGACGCGATCCGGACAGGGCGATACGAAGCCGACGGGGTCGGCGAATCTGTCGTACGGGTCGTTCGGGACGGTGCAGGGCGGATTCAATCTGGGCTACGGCAAGCAGAACTGGGGCAATTTCTTCACCCTGACCGGTCTCGACACGGGGCGGTTTCTGGATGGGCCGGAGTTCCAGATTCTCCATGACAGGGGGAATGAGGAGAACGTGTTCGATCGGGTGGACTACACGATCGATCCGGCGAATTCGCTGCACATGAACTTCAATTACTCGCGTTCGTGGTTCCAGACGCCCAATACCTACGACAACCTGAACCTGGGCGGCATAAACCTGGCGGGCACGCCGGTGCCGGGGCAGACCGATCAGAGATCGAAGATCGGGACCATCGACATCGCGCCGAGCTATACGCGGATACTGAGTCCGCACACGGTCCTGAACGTGATCACCTACGTGCGCAGGGACGCGTACAACTACTATCCGAGCTCGAATCCATTGGAAGATCTGGGGCCGGTGCAGTCGGAGAGCGTCGCCCAGAACCGCAGCCTGACCAACGCAGGGGTACATGCGGATATTTCGTGGGTGCGCGGCGTGAACAACGTCAAAGCGGGACTGGAGTACTACTCGACGTTCCTGAACGAAAACGACTCGCTGGGCATTGTGGATCCCGGTTACCTGGACTCGCTGGGCTGCATGTCGGGCGGAACGCCGGATGTGCCGACCGGACCGCCGTGCACGTATCTTCTGCCCTACGACCTGACGCGCGGAGGCGGGTTCTATCAGTATCAGGGACACGCGGACATCCGCCAGTTCTCAGCCTATGCCGAGGACATCGTGACCAAGGGCAACTGGTTGTTCAACCTGGGGCTTCGCACCGATGACTACAACGGACTGTCGGACGCCAGCCAGGCGGAGCCGAGGCTGGGCGGTTCGTACACGATCCAGAAGACCAATACGGTGCTGCGGGCGTCTTACGCGCGGACTCTGGAAACGCCCTTCAACGAGAACCTGGTGCTCTCCAGCGAGGGCTGCCTGAACTCCGTGCTGAACCCGCTGTTGTTGTGCTCGGCGGCAAACTCGGAGCCCCTCACGCCGGGAACCCGCAACGAGTACCACGCCGGTCTGCAGCAGGTGATCGGCCGCCACTTTGTGCTGAGTGGCGAATACATCTGGGAATACACCAACAACGCCTACGATTTCAGCGTGCTGGGCAATACGCCTATCACTTTCCCGATTCAGTGGAAGAAGTCGAAGATCCCCGGATTTGCGGCGCGCGCGAACGTGACGCCGATTCATGGATTCAGCGCCTATCTGGTGATGTCCTCGGTGGCGGCTCGCTTCTTCCCGCCGCAGATAGGCGGCGCGGGCGCGACGGTGGGCCAGACGGGACTCCCCTTCCGCATCGATCACGATGAGCACCTGAACCAGACCACGCACTTCCAATATCAACTGCCGGGAAAATACGCGCCCTGGTACAGCTTCAACTGGCGCTACGACAGCGGCCTGGTGGCGGGAGCGGTGCCCTGCTATAACCCGGCGTCGAACGACCCGAACAGCGCCTGCGGCGGTACCTCCACCACTCTCAACGGCCAGCCGGCGGTGGATCTGAGCGGGCTGGACGCGGACGAGGAGTTCGAAGCTGGGCTGGAGTGCAACGGCGTGAAAGCGACGCCCGGGCATCCGCTGCCGAGCGCCTGTCTCGCCTCCGAATACAGCTCGGACCTGGTGAAGATTCCGGCGCCCAACACGGGCGACAACGACAAGAATCCGCCGCGCATCCAGCCGAGAAACCTGTTTGACATGTCGCTGGGCGATGACAACCTCTTCCACAGCGACCACTACAAACTGGACGCGACGATCACGGCGGTCAACGTGACGAACAAGTACGCGCTGTATAACTTCCTGTCGACCTTCAGCGGGACGCATTACGTAACGCCGCGGTCGCTGAGCGGGGAGCTGCGGCTGGAGTTCTGAGGAACGTTTTCACCACAGAGCGCACAGAGACCACAGAGGAAGATTGGATCGTGTTGGCGGTGGCGAGAGTGGTGGGGGGGCATCCGGTGGCGGGATGAAGTCGTTGCAGCGCCGTCCCGCCGGGACTCCGGAGGTTTTTGGACCGCTTTCCCAGCACTGACCACCCCAACGCGCGAGCGCGTCGGGGCCCCGGTTGAAGTGCTGGGCTAATCTGCGTTGCGCCTGGGGCGCGCTCAATCAGCTAGGCTGAGAGTATGGTGCCGAGAGGCGATGCGCGGCTGGTGCAGATTGTGGACGCGGCGACGGCGGAAGCCGCGGGGCGGGCCGGCGCGTGGGTGAAGTGCGCGCCAGGATGCACCCAGTGCTGCATCGGCGTCTTCGCCATTTCACAACTGGATGCGGCACGGCTGCGCGATGGGCTGAACACGCTCGCCGACAGCGATCCGGCGCGCGCGATTGCGGTGCGTGAGCGGGCGCGGAGGCCTGTGGAGCGGCTGGCGACGGACTTCCCGGGTGATGCGCGGACGGGAATTCTGGATCCCGAGCGTGACGAGGCATTCGAGGAGTTCGGGAACGACGAGCCCTGTCCGGCGCTCGATCCAACGACGGGCTTGTGCGATCTGTACGCTGCGCGGCCAATGACCTGCCGCGTGTTTGGGCTACCGCTCCGGACCGACGAAGGGGTGGGCGTGTGCGAGCTGTGCTTTCAGGGAGCGAGCGAGGAAGAGATTGCTGCGTGCGTGGTGTCTCCGGACTGCGACGATCTGGAAGAGGAAGCGAACGCGGAGGTGGAGCGTGCTTCCGGGTTGCAGGGCGAGACGATTGTGGCGTGGGCGATCACCTGCGCGGATCCGTTGAAATTCAGGTAACACGGCGCAACCTCCGCGCGAGCCGTGGGTTACATTTCCTTAAGCGCGGGTCGAATGGCCACGCGATATCTGCAAGAGGAAAGGAAGTCCCACGTATGAAGAAATTGCTTTTGTTGGCGGCGGCCGTTGTGCTGAGCATTCCCGCCGCTTCGTTCGCCCAGAGAGTGGTGGTTCGCGTCGGGCCGCCTCCGAGAGTGGTGGAGCACCCGGGGCCGCGGCCCCATGCGGGCTGGGTGTGGATCGACGGGCACCATCGGTGGGATGGGCGCCAGTACGTCTGGGTGGGCGGGTACTGGGCGGCGCCTCCACGGCCGCACGCGGTGTGGGTGCGCGGAGAGTGGCGGCACCGGCGCGATGGCTGGGTGTGGATCGAGGGGCACTGGCGGTACTAAGGGCCGGAGCCGCGTCGATGGGCAGCCGATTCCGGGAAGCCGGGATCGGCTGCGGTGTTTATGGCTGCTGGGAGAGTGAGGCGGAGGGTACGCAATTCGATACGCGCGGACGTTCGTCGCGACAGGAAATGTCGTAAGCTACTCTGTCTGCGCGGAGGAGTCTCCTTGACCCATTACGCCACCCTGCACACGCAAACGGAAGCGGGCGTGCACACGATCCTGCTCAATCGTCCGGAGAAGCGCAATGCGCTGACGCCGCAACTGATCGAAGAGCTGACGCAGGCGCTGGAAGCGGCGGCGGCGAATCCGCACTGCCGCGTGGTGATCCTGACGGGCGCGGGCTCGGCGTTTTGCGCGGGGCTGGACCTGGAAGTTCTGCGGGCGAACGTGGATGCCGGCGAAGAGGCGGCGCTCCAGGACGCGGAGCGGATTGCGACGCTGTTCCACACGCTGCACGAGCTGCCGAAACCGACCATTGCGGCGGTGAATGGATCTGCGATTGCCGGCGGAATGGGCATTGCGACCATCTGCGACCTGACGCTGGCCGTGCCGGAGGCGAAGTTCGGCTACACCGAAGTGCGGATCGGGTTCATTCCGGCGATTGTGTCGGCCTATTTGCGGATTCAGATTGGCGACAAGCGAGCGCGCGATTTGCTGCTGACGGGACGGCTGATCGGCGCGGAGGAAGCGGCCGCGCTGGGGCTGGTGACGCGCGTGGTTCCGGAGCCGGAGCTGATGCGCGAGGCGCGCTCGGTGGCGGAAAAGCTGACGCGGAATAGTCCCGCGGCGATGGCGGCGACGAAACGGCTGCTGAGCCGGTTTGCGGAGCGGCGGCTGCTGGATGAGATCGATGGCGCCATTCGCGCCAGCGTGCAGATGCGGGCGCATGCGGATTTTCGCGAAGGGGTCAGCGCATTTTTGGAGAAGCGGGAGCCGAAGTGGAGCTAGCCGTTCAGGCGGGCGCAGGGGCGGGCTGATTCTTGCAACACTTTGTGCGAAGCATTCCTCAGCGGCTAAAGCCGGATCATTTTTGCGCTGTGTACGGCACGACTGAAGTCGTGCCCTGATACAAAGCCCCGAGGCCACAGCGCTTTCGCACGGTATTAGACGGCGGTGGTTTCGAGTTCCTTCTCGGCGCCATAACGAGCGCGGACATAGTCATCCAGGATTTTCTTAAAGTCCTGGACGATAGTGTCGCCGCGAAGGGTCGTCATCAGGCGGCCATCGACATAGACGGGAGCTTTGGGTTCTTCGAAGGTGCCGGGGAGCGAGATGCCGATATTGGCGTGCTTTGACTCGCCGGGGCCGTTGACGACGCAGCCCATCACGGCGAGCTTGAGCTCTTCGACGCCGGGATACTGCGCGCGCCAGACGGGCATGGAGGTGCGGAGGTAATCCTGAATTTGCTGCGCCAGCTCCTGGAAGAAGGTGCTGGTGGTGCGGCCGCAGCCGGGGCAGGCCGTGACCTGCGGCGCGAAACTGCGGATGCCGAGCGACTGAAGGATCTGCTGCGCGGTGAGGACTTCTTCGGTGCGGCTGGCGCCGGGCTTGGGCGTGAGCGAGACGCGGATGGTGTCGCCAATGCCCCGGAGCAGCAGCGGCGCCAGGCCCGCGGTGGAGGCGACGATGCCCTTCATGCCCATGCCGGCTTCCGTCAGGCCGAGGTGCAGCGGGTAATCGCAGCGGGCGGCCAGCATGGTGTAGACGTCGAGGAGATCGCGGACGCCGGAAACCTTGCCGCTGATGATGATTTGGTTGTGGCGGAGGCCGTAGCGCTCGGCGGCGGCGGCGGAGTCGAGCGCGCTGCGGCACATGGCTTCCAGCATGACGTCGCGGGCGGGCGCGGGATCGGGGAGTTTGGAGTTCTCGTCCATGAGGCGGGTGAGGAGGGCCTGGTCGAGCGAGCCCCAGTTGACGCCGATGCGCACGGGCTTCTGGTTCTCGACGGCGCACTCGATCATGGTGCGGAAATTGTCGTCGTCCTTGCGGCCGATGGAGCAGTTGCCGGGATTGATGCGGTACTTGGCGAGCGCGCGGGCGCAGGCGGGGTACTTCTTCAGCAGCAGATGGCCGTTGTAGTGGAAGTCGCCGATGATGGGGACGTGGATGCCCTGCTTCGCCAGGCCCTCGACGATGTGCGGGACAGCTTTGGCCGCGTCGTCGTTGTTGACGGTGACGCGGACCAGCTCGGATCCGGCCTCGACGAGTTCGGCGGTTTGCTGGATGGTCGCGGCCACGTCGGCGGTGTCGGTGTTGGTCATGGACTGCACGACGACGGGGGCGTCGGAGCCGACCTGGACAGAGCCAATGGCGACGGTGACGGTCTTCCTGCGCTGGATTTCCGGCATAGGGGCCTCGTCTCTAGTTTACAGGGCACAGAGCTCAGAGCACAGAGCACAGGGTCAGCGCAGGCGGCGGATCACGCCAGTTCGAGTGCAGCCGCCAGTGCCCGGTCAAGCTCCAGCGCTTTTCGGGGAGGCAGAGAGCCGACATACTGTGTCAGATCGGATTTCCTCAGACTTGCCAGGTTGTCGCACATAATCCAGCTATCGTGGCGAAGACCTTCCTCCACGCCAACCGCAACCTGGGTGAGCAGTCCCTGTCCTTCGCTGTAGACGGGGGCACAGATTACCGTGGAAAACCGCGATTCGATCAGCGCCTGGCGGCTCACGACGACAAAAGTTCTGTATTGTTTGGGATCAGCACCAGGTTTAAAGACCCGATAGAGTTCGCCTCGTCTCATAACTGTCCGCGATTAGTCCGATACCTGGTATTGGAGAACATCGAGGGCTTCCCGGTTCAGCTGATCTGCCGCTGCATTGATGCGCTCGCGGTCGCGCGCGTGCATCCGTCGCCGCGCCTGATGGTGGAAGTGCTCACGCAGGACGTTCTCGATGAAAGCGGATCGTGAGCCCTCACGGCCGACCACCCGGTCGATGCGCGCGAGCACGTCAAAGGAAAGCGTAACCGAAGTCTTTGCCTTCATGAGACGAGTATACCACTCTGGTATTACCGCGCTCCTACTTCACCGCAGCCGGCCGGAATGCCGGCGTAATTCGCGGAGGGGGTAGAAGGTTCCGCGCCAGACGATGCCGCGGCGGGCCAGGGTGACCACCATGGAGCGCAGCATGGCGTAGAGGACGACGACCGCGGTAATGGGCAGGGTGAGCGCCCAGAAGAGGCTGAGGCCGCTGAAGTAGCGGCCGGCGAGGCGGTAGTGGAGGGCGATCATGGCCAGGGAGAGGAGTGCGGCCGAGCGGATCGGCCAGGAGAAGAAGAGGCCGGCCAGGGGCGCGTAGCAGATGAGCGCCACGCCGAGGCAGGCGCCGAGGAGGAGGGCGGGGTTGAAGCCGAATCCGGCGAAGAGGTTTTTGGTGAGGTTGCGGGCCATGCCCAGCGCGCCCGGGGCCCAGTGGAGGCGGATCAATTCCCTGCCGAACGCGATGCGCTGGCGATAGCCGCCGCGCTTGACTTCGACGCCGAGGCGAACATCGTCGAGGACCTGGAAGCGCTGAGCCTCGAATCCGCCGACGGCGCAGTAGACGTCAGCGCGGATGAGGTTGAAGGCGCCGATGCCGATGGAATCGCGGGTGCGAGCGTCGGCGATGCGCCAGGGACGCCACCAGAGCAGCGACATGGCCTGGAAGAAGGTGGCCATGCTGCGCTCGCCGGCGGATTTGAGAATGAGCGTCGGCATGAGGACGAGATGGTCGGCCTGCGATTCGTCGGCAAAGCGCAGCGCGCGAGCGAGGACGTCGGGAGCGAAAATCACGTCGGCATCGGTGAAGAGCAGCCAGGGTGTGGTGGCGTGGCGCGCGGCAAAGGCCATGGCGTGCGGCTTGCCGAGCCAGCCCTCAGGGAGGGCGTTGACGTGGAGGATGCGGAGGGATTTGCCGGGCGGGAGCGGTTCCGCGGCGATGCCATCCATGAGGTCGCCGGTCGCGTCGGTGGAGCGGTCGTTGACGGCGAGGATTTCGACAGGGATGGTTTGCGCGAGCAGCGAGCGGAGAGTGGCTTCGATGGCGGCGGCTTCGTTGCGAGCGGGGATGATGACGGTGATCTGCGCCGGCGAGTCTGCGGCGGCGGGCGACGCCGCCGTGTTCCAGAGGTTGGGAACGCGGCGGAGTCCGCGGAGAGCGGTGAGGCCGCAGACGACCCAGAAGGCAGCGATGAGCCAGAGCAGAACGGCGAACGGGATGAGCAGGGGCATGGTGTTCGGACTTCTCGAAAATGCAGGTCCTTCGACTTCGGTTGTTCGCTTCAGCGAACAACCTCCGCTCAGGATGACAGTTCTCTTCGGTTGTTCACCCTGGCGAACCACCTCCGCTCAGGATGACAGCCTTTTCAGTTCCCGCTCAACCTCCCCTCAGGATGACAGTTTTTGTTCGAGATCGGGCAGGCGCGGGGCGAAGCGGGCGCCGAAGAAGAGGATGATCCCGGAGAGCGCGAGCGAGATCAGCGTGATGCCAAGCCCGGCGCTCAGGCCATGACGATCTCCCACCCAGCCTATGAGATGCGGCGAGGGAAAATCGCCGAGCAGGTGGATGATGAAGAGGTTAACGGAGATGGCGGTGGCGCGGATGGGCGCGGAGACGGAGTTGACGATGGCGGTGTTGAGCGGGCCGGTGTTCAGGAAAAGGCAAAACTCGGCGAGCCAAGCGCCCGGGACCATCCAGCGCAAAGGCCCGAAGAAGACGAGGACGCCAAAGGGGATGGCGAGGAGAGCGCTCCAGGCAGAGACGTAGTAGAGGGCGCGGTGATTGCGCCTGAGCCAAATCTGGGCGATCCAGCCGCCGGTGATGGTCGCCAGCAGGCCGTCGACCGCGGTGATTTCGCCGGTGGTGAAGTCGGCGCGAGCGAGCGAGAAGTGGCCCAGATTCTGAAAGAAGGTGGGCAGGAAGGCGGAGATGCCGCCGACAGCGAAGGTCCACATGGCCATGCCGAGGGTCGCACACCAAAACGCCGGATTGGAAAAGAGGCCGGAGAAACTGGAGCGGGCATGCGTGGCGACGAGCGTGTCCGCAGCGCCGCGCTCGGGCTCACGGATGAAGAGCCAGAAGAAGAGCGCGATGAGCACGCCGGGAGCGGCGGCAACATAGAAGGGTGCGCGCCAGCCGTAGGCCTGTCCGAGAACGCCTCCGAGCATGTATCCCAATGCGCCGCCAACGGGAATGGTGAAGTAAAAGATGGTGAGGACGCGGTTGCGCTCTTCTTCCGGATAGAAGTCGGCGAGCATGGCGGGGGCGAAGATGGAGAAGGTGGCTTCGCCGATGCCCACGATGGCGTGCCGGATGAGCAGCGTGGTGTAGCTGTGGACCAGCGCGGTGGAGAGCGTGGCGGCGCTCCACAGCAGCGCGCCGGCGATGATGAGCGGCTTGCGCGGGAAGCGGTCACCGAGCCATCCGGTCAGCGGCGCGATGAGCATGTAGGTGAAGAAGAAGGCGGAAGTGAGCGTGCCGGCCTGCGCGAAATTGATGTGGAACTCGCGCTGGATGAGCGGCTGCACCCCGGGCAGCACGTAGCGATCGATGAAGTTGAAGAGGTTGAGACTGGCGAGGAGAAAGAGCGCCAGGCCGGCGGTGCGCGCGGCGCGGAAGCGCGGGGAGATCCCCGGCGAGGTTTGGGCAGCCATGGTTGAAAAGGAGAATATCAACAGCCGTTGGTTTTTCCCATCGCAATCAGTGAGCTCGTTCCGTCGCTCTCCCACATCTGCCAAAATCGGGCACATGTGGGGCACCCGAAGGTCGGGACCTGATATGAGGCACCGATGATCCTTCCCTAGCCTTTCAGCTTGTCGAGGTGACGGAACCAGTCGGTTTGGTAGAGAAGCGCGGCAAAGAGCAGGAAGTTGTAGGAGGCGTGCACCACGACGCCGGCCGCGACGGAGCTGGTGCGGAGGCGGACGATGCAAAGGACCACGCTCACGAGTCCGATGAGCAACACCGGGCCCCAGGCATGCGACACCTGCGCGGAGTGGACAAAGGCGAAGAGCACCGAAGTGATGACAATGGAGAGCGGGATGCCGAATCCGCGGACGGTGCCTTCGCCGATCCAGCGGCGGCGCTGCATCCAGCGAAAGATGTTGATGAGGCTGGGCAGGAGGAATCCGCGGAAGGCGAGCTCCTCAGTAAGAGGAGCGAGGGTGATGCCGAAGATCATCAGCACCCAGGCGCTGGCGGTGGAGGTCTGGATGTCTTTGAGGATGGGCGTGGCGTGCGGGATGGGGACAAAGTTGCCGGCGATCGTAATGCCCGCGCCGGTGGCAAGGCCGATGGCGGCGAGGCGGAAAAACCAGCGGCCCGCGTTGACGCTGTTCCAGCTGATGCCTTTGAACATGGAGCGTCCCCACCAGAGGCTGAAGACGAGCAGGGCGACGGCCCACAATTCGACATACCAGACCGCCTGCGCGGCGATGGCCCAGGCGACGCTCTGCGTCATTTCCGCCTGGAAGGTGCGCAAGGTGACGTGGCCGAATGCCATGAGCGCAAGAATACATACGTGATGGCGCCGGTGAACAATTGACGATGCCGAGAACGCCAAAGAAAAAGGGCGTGCCCGAAATTAGGCAGCAAGCGCGGCGGCGGCTCAGAGACGGGCGGCTGCATCGCGACCAGCGGTTCCTGCGCTGGAGGCCAGGTGTAGAACGACAGATCAGCCGGCGCGAGGTCCGGCGGCGGCGCGAAGGACGCGGGTTCCGGTTCCCTTCCGATCGCAGGTTCAGGCTCCGCGGCCTGGCCGGCGGCCGCGGCTGCGTTGTCGGGGTCGGGGAAACCGGATTCGCGCTCGGGATTCGTGGGGTCGTTCAGGCTCATTGCAGCGTCTCTTTCCTGGGTTTGGTTTTCGGCTGCGATTTTTTCGCGGACTTGCGGCCGTTGCCGGAAGAGAGACCCGGCAGCTCGATTGTCTCGCCGCCTCCGGTCTCAGCATAATAGCGGCGCAGATACTGGCCGGTCCACGAGGAAGCGACGCCGGCGACCAGCTCGGGCGGCCCTTCGGCCACGACGCGCCCCCCGCCTTCCCCGCCCTCCGGGCCGAGATCGATGATCCAGTCGGCATTGCGGATGACGTCGAGATTGTGCTCGATGATGATGACCGTGTTGCCGAGGTCCGTGAGGCGATGCAGGACCTCGAGCAGCTTGCGCACGTCGTCGAAATGGAGGCCGGTGGTGGGCTCGTCGAGCAGATAGAGCGTGCGGCCGGTTTGGCGCTTGGAGAGCTCGCGGGCCAGCTTCATGCGCTGGGCTTCGCCGCCGGAAAGCGTGGTAGCGGCCTGGCCGAGGTGGATGTACCCGAGGCCGACGTCCACCAGTGTCTGCAGCTTCTGCCGGGCCTGAGGAATGTCCGCCAGCACCGGCAGCGCGTCTTCGATGGCGAGATCGAGGATGTCGGCGATGGAATAGCCGTTGAACTTAACCGCCAGCGTTTCCTGATTGTAACGGCGTCCGTTACAGACCTCGCAGTGGACGTAGACGTCGGGAAGGAAGCTCATCTCGATGCGGCGCTCCCCTTCCCCCTGGCAGGCTTCGCAGCGGCCGCCCTGGACGTTGAAGGAAAAGCGCCCCGGCTTGTAGCCGCGCTCCCGCGATTCCGGAAGCATGGCGAACAGGTCGCGGATGGCGGTGAAGACGCCGGTATAGGTGGCAGGATTCGAGCGCGGCGTGCGGCCGATGGGCGACTGGTCGATGCGGATGGCCTTGTCGAGGTTCTCGAAGCCGCGGATGCGGGTGTATTCGCCGGGCGCTTCGCGGGAACCGTAAAGCTCGCAGGCCAGCGCGCGGTACAGGATGTCGTTGACGAGCGTGCTTTTGCCGGAGCCGGAGACGCCGGTGACGACGGTCATGACGCCGAGAGGAAAGCGGACGGTCAGGTTCTGGAGGTTATGGCTGCGCGCGCCCTCGACGGTGATCCATTTGCCGGTCATCGCGCGGGGGACGAGGCGATGCAGCGTGGAGATCTCGCCGGCAAGATAGCGGCCGGTGAGCGACGCTGGGGCGCTCATGATCGCGGCCGGCGGACCTTCGGCGACGACCTGTCCCCCGAGGCGTCCAGCGCCGGGGCCGAGATCGACGACGTAATCGGCGTGGCGGATGGTCTCCTCGTCATGCTCGACAACGAGCACGGTGTTGCCGAGGTCGCGGAGGTTCTCCAGCGCGTTGATGAGCCGCTGGTTGTCGCGCTGATGCAGGCCGATGGAGGGCTCATCGAGGACGTAGAGCACACCGCGGAGGCGGGAGCCGATCTGCGTGGCGAGCCGGATGCGCTGGCCTTCCCCACCGGAGAGCGTGGCGGCGTTGCGCTCGAGCGAGAGATAGCCGAGGCCTACGGCGTTGAGGAACTGGAGGCGCTCGACGATCTCGCGGCGCAGACGCTCGGCGACGAGAGCTTCGCGCGGAGTGAAGGGGATAGCCTCGGCGCGGGCAAGCGCGCGGTCCATGGGGAGCGCGGTGAAGTCGGCGATGGACATGCCGTCGACCTGGACGGCCAGAGACTCGGGGCGAAGACGGCGGCCGTGGCAGACCGGGCACTCGGAGGCCGACATGTACTGCATCATCCACTCGCGGTAGGCGTCGGATTTGGCTTCGTCGAGCGAATCGCGCAGATAAGCGAGGATGCCGTGGAAGCCGGTGCGCGGCGCTTCCGCCTGGCCGGGGCCGTGGAGCAACAGGTCCTGATGCTTTTGCGAAAGCTGCTCGAAGGGCAGCTTCAGGTTGATCTTGTAGCGCTGCGCGGCGAGCTGGATGAGGCGCGTGAGGTACTGCGAGGCGGAGCCGGGGCCGAGCGCGCCATCGAGCAGCGGACGCGACCAGTCGGAAACCACCTTGGCGGGATCGAAATCGTAGATGCTGCCGAGGCCGTGGCATTCCGGGCAGGCGCCGTAGCTGCTGTTGAAGGAGAAGCTGCGCGGCTCGAGCTTCGGCACGTCGAGACCGCAGTCCGGGCAGGCCATCGAGGAGGAGTAGAGCTGTTCCGTTCCCTGCGCGGCGACGAGTACGAGTCCGCTGGCCATTTGGAGCGCGCGTTCGACGGATTCGGTGAGGGCTTTTTCGATGCCCGGCTTGAGTACCGCGCGGTAGACGATGGCTTCAATGGTATGGTTCTTGCGCTTGTCGAGATTCAGCGATTCGGAGAGATCGCGCACTTCGCCGTCGACGCGCGCGCGGAAGCCCTGCTGGTCGAGCTTGTCGAGGAGATCCTTGAATTCGCCTTTGCGCCCGCGCACGACCGGCGCGTAGATGATGACGCGCTCGCCCTGGCCGAGGGCGAGGATGCGCTCGACGATCTGCTCGGCGGACTGGCGGGAGATTTGGCGGCCGCAATTGGGGCAATGGGGCACGCCGACCGAGGCGTAGAGCAGACGGAGGTAATCGTAGATCTCCGTGATGGTGCCCACCGTGGAACGCGGGCTGCGGCTGGTGGTCTTTTGCTCGATGGAGATGGCCGGCGACAGGCCCTCGATGGAATCGACGTCGGGACGCTCGATCTGGTCGAGGAACTGGCGGGCGTAGGCGGAGAGGGTTTCGACGTAGCGGCGCTGGCCTTCGGCGTAGATGGTGTCAAAGGCGAGCGAGGACTTGCCGGAGCCGGAAAGACCGGTGACGACGGTGAGCGTGTTGCGGGGGATGCGAACGCCGATATCGCGCAAATTGTGCTGCCGGGCGCCGCGCACAGTGATGTGGGAAATGGCCATGGAAGAGAACAAATCGAGCTGATGGTTACCAGATGTCCAACAAAAGTCGTACCGCTCCGCAACCTTCTGATGCAAAAGGGGACTACGGATTCAAATCGGGATGAAACCCTACCCGTATCTTATTAGGCAACAAAAAAGAGGGTCAATTCGCGGGCTTTTCTGCTAACAATAGCATCGAAGAGGACGATGCAGCGGGCCGCGGCTCCTGGAGGGGGGGCTGGCTGGCAAGCAAAGGGCTGTTTCGCCAGGAGACGGTTAGGAATGCAGAATGCGGTGGACGTGCTGATGCTGATCTGTGCCACGCTGGCAGCGATGGCGTTTGGAGTTTTGGCGGCGTACGGAGTTTGCCGCGCGGCTTTTGTGATTTTCCGGATTCACGCGCTGCAAGTGGCGCAGCGAGCCAGGACGCACGTTGCTCGTGTTTCCCAGTCGTAATATTTGAATCTTGCTCAAGAGGGCGCGGGTCTGCGCCCTTGAGTTCCCTTCTCCAAGGAAAATCTTATGCTACGCGGGCGTGTGGGGCCTGCTGCGGCCCTTATTCGCTGCGGAGGGCCTGGACGGGGTCGACCTGCGCGGCGCGGCGGGCGGGCAGATAGCTGGCGGCCAGGCCGCAGGAACCCAGGACGAGCAGAACGAGCAGAATCGAGGCCGCATCCCATCCGCGCGCGCCATACAGGTACGAGCGCATGAGGCCGCCGGCTGCCCAGGCGACCGCGAGGCCGATCGCGCCACCAGCGACGAGCAGAATCAAGGCATGGCGAAGGACCAGCCAGATGATGTCGTTGCGCTGCGCGCCGAGGGCAAGGCGGACGCCCAGTTCGCGCGTGCGCTGGCTGACGGAGTACGCGAGCAGTCCATAGATGCCGGCGACCGCGATGAGCAGAGCGGCGAGCGAGAAGATGCCGAGTAGGCGCGCGGCCATGGTTTGACCGCCCATGGTGTCGTCGACGACCTGCTGCATGGGCTCCAGGTCCTCGACGGCGGTTTCGGGCGCCAGATCGTGAATGTCGCGGCGGATGGTGTCCTCGATCAGGTTCGGCGCCAGGCGAGCGCGGACGGCAAGATCCATATGGAAGGTCACCAGCATCGGGTAGAAGGGATCGATGGGCCGAAGCTGCTCAAGATTGATATCCATCTCCGGCATGGCGGGCTGGGCGGCTGAATCCTGACGGACGTCGGAGACCACGCCGACGATGGTGCCCCACTGGCGGGGCTTCCCCTGATCGCCGATCTCGAGCTGCTGGCCCAGAGGATTCTGGTTGGGGAACTGGGCCTTGACGAGAGCCTCATTGACGATGATGGCGATGGGCGCGTCGGGTCCGTCAAGATCGCTGAAGAAGCGGCCGGCGAGCAGGCGAACGCCGAGAGCGTGGTAGTAGCCGTCACTGTTGGCACGGACGGCAGCGTGGACGGCCTGGGCGGGGGCGGGGTCGGGTGTGCCCTTGACGTGCAGGCTGTCGTCGAACTGGAAATTCGGGCTGAGGGGCCGCACCGAGGAGAATCCGGCCGCAACAACTCCGGGGATGCGGAGGAGCTTCTGTTCGAGAGGATCGTAAAAGGTCTGGACCATGCTGGCGGAGTTCGGGTTGCCCTGGAAGGTCAACACCATGCCGTGCGTGGGAGGGTAGATGGCGGCATTGACGACGTTGCCCGTGACAATGCCGAGATCGGCACGGCGCAGACTGAGCAGGGTATGCATCATCAGGCCGGCGGCGATCAGCAGCGCGAGCGTGAGAGAAACCTCGGCGACCACGAGGCCATCGCGCCAAAATGCCTGGCGACGGCTGGTTCCCGCTGCGGCGGATCCGTCGCGGAGACCTTCCTGCGCGGGCACGCCGGAAGCATGCCATGCCGGCGCGAGGCCGAAGATCAAAGCCGACAGGCAGGCAGCGACGAGAAGAAAGCCGAGGACGCCCAGATTGATGTGAATGTCCTTCCCGTAAAGAACATTGTCAGAGAGGTAATGGCGCAGTGCCCGCAGAGAGAGCGCGGCGATGCCCAGACCGAGCGCAGAGCCGCCGAGCGCGATGAGTAGGCTCTCGGTAAGGAACTGCTGGGTGATGCGCCGGCGCGGAGCGCCGAGCGCGCCACGGATGGCGATTTCGCGGCGGCGGCCGTTGATGCGGGTGAGGAAAAGCCCGGCGACATTGGCGCAGGCGATCAGCCAGACCGCGAGCACGGACCAGTCGAGGGCGAAGAGAGCACCGCGAGAGCGCTCCGTAATCTTGGTGTGGTAGTCGACCACCCGGAGCGGCTCAACATCCTCCTCCTTCGGATGGTCGTGCATGATCTGGGCATGAACAGCGTTCATTTCCGCCTGGGCCTGCGCCAGCGTCACTCCAGGCCGCAGGAGAGCGATGGGCTGCAGCATGGAGCTGTCGCGCTCCTGCAGACTCTTGTCGTCCAGATTGAGCGGGCTGATGATTTCCTGGCCGTTGACCCCCATGGGGAAATAAATGTCCGGAGGCAGGACACCGACGACGAGGAACGGGTCGCCATCGATAGGAACCGTGCGGCCGATGATGGAGCGGTCGCCGTGAAAGTACTTTTGCCAGACGGAGTCGCTGAGGATGAGGACATTGGTGTGGCCGGCTTTGTTGTCCTCCGGGGTGAAGTCGCGGCCAAGCTGAGGGCGCATGCCGACGACCTGAAACAGGTTGGAGGTGACCATCATTTCCGGCACGAGCTGGGGATTGTCGGTGCCGCCCATGGTGGGGAGCTGAAAGGTAAGGGCTCCGATGCCGGCGATGGAGTGGCAACGGGCGGCGTAGTCCTGCAAGTCGGGCCAGGAGAACGTGCCCCCGGTGGAACCGGAGCGCGAGATTTTTTGTATAGCCGCGAGGCGGCTCTGGTTGGCGTACGGCAGAGGGCGAAGGATGACCTGCTCGACGACGGAAAACATGGCGGCGCAGACGCCGATGCCGAGGCCGAGCGTGATGATGGCCGTGAGAGCGAAGGCGGGCGACTTGCGAAGTTGCCGCAGCGCAAAACGAAGATCCTGACCCCAGAGGTTCACCGGGCTCTCCTGAAACGGCGATGCGCCATTTTAGAGCAGGGTGGCGGGATTTGCCCGGGAGAGCTGGCTGCCGAGGATCGGTCGCAGGAAAACGCCCCGGCTGCGGACCAGGGCGTTGCCTTGCTGTGTTGTGCGCCGAGGGCGCGATTGACCGGACGGCCAGTTCTCTAGAACTGGTTCCACAGGAACTGGTTGTAGACCTCGTGGTGGAACAGCACCTCGGGGGCTTTGACGAAGGTTCCCAGCAGCCGCGAGCAGCGATCCGCCGAGGCCTGCTTCAGGTCCGCATAACGGCCCTTGACATCGGCGCCCAGCAGCTTCGTGGTCCAGGCCGCGTCGCGGAAGTTCTCGATCGCGGTGTAGATGTTGTCGGGCAGGTAGCGCTCCGCCTGGCGGAGGTTCTTGGTCTTCGAGGTTTCGCCTTCGATGCCGGTCCTGAAGACGGAGAGCATCACCAGATACGGATTGGAATCCGGCGCCACGGACCGCACCTCGACGCGCATGGAGCGCTCATTGCCGATGGGGATGCGAATCATGGAGCCGCGATCGACCGCGGAGGCTTTGATCTGGTTGGGAGCCTCGAAATGCGGATCGAGACGGCGGTAGGCGTTGACGCTGGAATTGAGCAGCAGGCAAATGTCGTTGCCGTGGGTGAGAATACGATCGAGAAACGCCCAGCCGGTGGCCGACAACTTCTCTTCGCCCTTCGGATCCCAGAAGAGGTTCTTGCCGTCTTTGCTGATGGAGACGTTGGTGTGCATGCCGCTGCCGTTCACGCCGACGACCGGCTTGGGCAGGAACGAGGCCGTCATGCCGAGGCGGGTGGCGACCTGGCGGCACACCAGCTTGTAGAGCTGGATCTGGTCCGCGGCGGCGACGACTTCGCCGTAGCCGTAGTTGATCTCGAACTGCGAAGGCGCTACTTCGGGATGATCCTTCTCGTTTTCGAAGCCCATGGCGCGCTGCACTTCGGCCACGGTATCGATGAAGGTGCGGAGCGGGTCGCCGGGGAGCGAGTGGTAGTAGCCGCCGGTGTTGACGTACTCGAAGCGGTTGGTGGTGCCGAAGTTGCGTTCCGCGTCGACGCCGGCGAAGAGGAAGCCTTCGATTTCATTGGCCGCGTTGAGCGTGTACTTGTTCTTCTCGTACTGCTGTTTGGCGAAGGTCTTCAGGAGGCCGCGGGTGTCGCCGCCATAGGGCGTGCCGTCCTTGTCGATGACGTCGCCGAAGACGAGCACCTTGCCGGCGCCGAAGATGTCGGCGGGCGCGTAGTAGAAGGCGCTCCAGTCGATGCCGAGGCGAAGATCGCTTTCCTTCTGCGCGGTAAAGCCCCGGATGGAGGAGCCGTCGAAGGTGAGATTCTCGTAGGACTTGAGCAGAAATTTCTTGTCATAGTCCAGCATGTGCAGCCGGCCTTCCAGATCGCAGAAGAGCACCGTGACTGCCTTCACGCCCTTCTCGTCGGTGAGGTACTTCAGCCGCTCCTCGCGGATTTTGCCCGCGTCCACCCGCTTGCGCCGCTGATCCTTAGCCTTCAAATTCAGTTCTTCCAGCTCTCCGTAACTCAGCGCCTGAAAACTCCGATAATCCGTTGACATGCGTCTCCTCGTCTCTGAATTAGCTCCGCGCTGCCCCACCAGGGTGGCACCCGGCGCAGCCGGGACGACGAGGTGCCGGCGGCGCAGATGATCGCAGTTGGGAGCTTCCCCTTCAGAGTAAGGCCGAGGATATAAAGATTTGCCCCTATAAAAATGAGTGATTGTGGAAATCGAGGACGTTTATGGAGCGGCGGGCCTCGCGGCGGTCAGGGAGGGAGAGATGGGAGAGAATGCGGCGGCGCAGCCACCGGACCGGAGAAGATTCTGAAGAATGGCAATCCAGAGTGGGATCTGGCGGGGACGACGGGGCTCGAACCCGCGACCTCTGCCGTGACAGGGCAGCATTCTAACCAACTGAACTACGTCCCCTTCGATTGTGTGAAGCGATCCCGCAAAGCATTGCACTATGCCGGGTCTTGCCGTTCCTCGCTTAGCCGAAGCCTCGCGCGAACCGCGGAAGTGTCACTCATCCGCTGTATGGATTGTAGCAAAGAAGCCGGTAGCCAGTGGCTCGTAGCCAGTGGCCGGTAGCGACCAACATCTTCAGCCGGCGGAGGGTGGATGGGCGAGGGCGCCGAGGCGCTGGACGACGCGATCGCGGCCCAGTGCCGCCATCACCGCAAAGAGGCTGGGCGCGACGGCCTGGCCGGTAAGGGCGACGCGGGAGGCGTTGATGAGTGCGCCGGCCTTCATTCCCTTCTCTGCCGCGAAGGCGCGGAGGATTTCTTCGGCTCCCGCCTCCGTAAAGTCCGGAGCGGCGGCGTAGCGGGCAGCGAGCTCGCGGAGGAGCGCGGGGAGCGTGGCGTCGGCGAGGAATTTGGCGACGGCGGCGGGATCGAACTCGAATTGGTCGCCGAAGTAGGCGCGAAACGATCCTGCGAAATCTTTCAGGCTGCGCGCGCGCGGCTTCAGCAGATCGATGGCGGCGAGGATCTCCTGGGGCGAGCGCGTGGGCTGGAAATCGGCGGCGCGCCATTCGGCTTCGATGAGCGGCAGGAGCTTCGCCGAGTCGTAGGCGCGGATGTATTCGGTGTTGAACCAGGCGAGCTTGTCGTTGTCGAAGACGGCGTTGGATTTCGAGATTCCGCCGAGGTCGAAGAGGTGGATGAGATCGTCGGAGGAAAAAAGCTCGCGATCCTTATGCGCGGGGCCTGGCGACCAGCCAAGCAGCGCAAGGAAATTGCGGAAGGCCTCCGGGACGATGCCCATCTCCTTGTAAGCCATGACGGAGGTGGCGCCGTGGCGCTTGGAGAGGCGCGTTTTGTCCGGACCGAGGATGAGCGGGACGTGGGCGAAGACGGGCAGCGGCGCGCCCAGGGCCTGATACTGAAGCACCTGCTTGGGCGTGTTGGAAATGTGGTCGGCGCCGCGGATGATGTGCGTGAGTCGCATGTCGAGGTCGTCGGCGACGACGGAGAGGTGGTACGTGGGAACACCGTCCGAACGGAGGAGGACGAAGTCCTCAATTTCAGCATTGGCGAATTCGACGCGGCCAAAGACGGCGTCGTCGAAGGCGGTCGAGCCCCCGTCGGGGACGGCAAACCGAACCGCGCAAGGCTGGCCTGCGGCGCGGCGAGCGGCTGCGTCGTCGGGGGTGATTTGGCGGCAGCGGCGATCGTACATGGGCGGACGGCCGGCGCGGGCGGCTTCGGCGCGGCGCTGCTCGAGCTCTTCTTTGGTGCAGAAGCAGTAGTAGGCGTGACCGGAGGCGACGAGCTGCTCCGCGGTGCGACGATAGAGGTCGAGGCGCTGCGACTGGAAGAAGGGACCTTCGTCCCACGTGAGGCCGAGCCAGCTCATGCCGTCGAGAATGCCCTGCACCATCTCCTCGGAGGAACGCTCGAAGTCGGTGTCCTCAATGCGGAGGATGAACGTGCCGCCGAAGTGACGGGCGAAGAGCCAGTTGAAGAGAGCGGTGCGGGCTCCGCCCACGTGAAGGTAGCCGGTGGGCGAGGGAGCGAAGCGGACGCGAGGCAAGCTGGGAGCGCGATCGGACATGATGGGAGCCAAACTTTTATCTTAACGGGTCGCCGGGAAAACTCTTCACCACAGAGGGCGCAGAGAGCACAGAGGCAGAACAAACTTGGGTGAAGCGTCAGCTATTTGCCGGGCGCATGGTAGCCCTGCCAGATGTACTCGAGAGCTTCAGGGAGGGTCTGGAGCTTGACGGCGTGATCGACGTGACCGGCGTTGCGGGCGAAGACGAACTGGTACGGGTAGCCCTTCGCGGCCAGGACGCGGGCCATGTCCTCGTTGGCGACGACCCAGTCGTGCATCCCGTCGCGCATGACGTTGGGGTTGTAGAGATCGCGGTCGCCGACCTCCATCCAGATGCGCAGCGGCTTGCGCGGCGAGCGCGGGATGAGGACGTGCTGCAGGTCCCATGCGCCGTGCGGAGTTTTGGGGTTCCAGGGCCACTGCTGGTTGATGAAGGTTCCTGAATAGGAAAGGACGCGCCGGTAGAGATCGGGCCGATACCACGCCATGATGAAGGCCGCGGCGCCGCCGGAACTGCCACCCATCGCGGCGCGGCTGTCGGGATCGCGGGTGAGGCGGACGTGACACTTCGCCTCGACGAGAGGCAGCACTTCCCTTTCGACAAAGTCGGCGTAGCGGCCGGACATGGTGTCGTATTCGAGGCCGCGCTCGCTGCCCTGCGCGTCGCCGCCGCCGTTGGCAATGGAAACGGCGATGAGGACGGGGACGCGATGCTCGGCGATGAGATTGTCGAGCGCGGTGAAGAGCGCGGGGTCGGGACCATCCTGCTCCACGAGGAGGGGCGCGGCGGTGCCGGAGACATATTGCTGCGGGATATACACGGCGATGCGGCGGGTCCAGGGCGCGGGATGACTGGTGGTGACGATGAGGCACTCGGGATGGCGGGGGTCCGGCGTGCCGAAGGTGCCGGAGGTGCGGGCAATACCGGGGTAGAGGCGGCTCTCGGCAGAGGTCATGGTGAACTCGATCACGCGGCCGTGCGGGACGTCGGCGTGAACGGACATTTCCGGAGCAGGCGGGTGCGTGGGTCCGAGAATGAAATTGCCATTCTGCGTGGGAGCAGGGACCGCGCCGTCGAGCAGATCGGTGGCGGCGACATAGCCGGGAGTATGCGGATTGCGCGCAGGCGGCGTGGGGCGCGGCTGCGCGGCAGCGGGGATCGATAACGCCAGCGGGAGCAGGAGAAAGGCCAATGTGGAGCTAAAAAGCCGAGGGGTCTGCATGGCGGGATCAGGATACCTCGGGAGCGCGCAGCTGACGCGATCAGCGTTGTGCGGCATTGCTCGCGGGGGCGGGTGCCGGATTCATGGAGGAATACGTGGCGGCGGCGGCGCGGGCGCCGGCGAGGACTCCGCCGGGGAAAATGCCGAGAATGAGCGTGGCGCTGACGGTGATCACGAGCGCCAGCAGCAGCGCGAACGTGGGACGCGGCACGTCGTGAACTGGTGAGGATTCCGCGGGGCGCGAATAGATGGCCGTGGCGACGCGCAGGTAATACCAGGCGGCGATGCCGCTGTTGACGAGGCCGATGATGGCCAGCCAGATGAGCCCGGAGTGGAGCGCGGCGACGAAAACGTAGAACTTGCCGAAGAATCCGCCGGTGAACGGAATGCCGATGAGCGAGATGAGGAAGAAAGCCATGACGCCACCGAGCAAAGGCGAGCGATAGGCGAGGCCGCGATAGTCGTCGATGAGGGTGAGGCGGTCGTCGTAGCCGCCGGCGTGGCTGATGATGGCGAAGATGCCGACGTTCATGACGGCGTAGGCAACGGCGTAGAAGCTGGCGGCGGCAATGCCGTCGGCGGACAGCGCGGCGAAGGCGACGAGCAGGTATCCGGCGTGCGCGATGGAAGAGTAGGCGAGCAGGCGCTTGACGTTGCGCTGGCGCAGCGCTCCGAGATTGCCGATGGTCATGGAGAGGACGGCGAGCCACCAGAGGATGGGAACCCAGTGAGCGTGGAGGAGCGGGAAGGCTCCGTAGACAATGCGGAGCAGAACGGCGAAGGCGGCGGCCTTGGGCGCGGTGGACATGAGCGCGACCACCGGCGAGGGCGCGCCTTCGTAGACGTCGGGCGTCCAGACGTGGAACGGCGCGGCGGAAACTTTGAAGCCGAGGCCGACGATGAGCATCGCCAGGCCGATGTAGACGATGGCGGACGCGTGGCCGGCGGCCAGGGCATCGGCGATCTGCGGGATGCGCGTGGTTCCGGTGGCGCCGAAAACCAGCGCGATGCCGTAGAGGAAGAAGGCCGTGGCGAAAGAGCCGAGGAGGAAGTATTTGAGGGCGGATTCCGGGCCTTTGGCGGTCTTGCGGCGGAAGCAGGCCAGGATGTAGGTGGAGATGGAAGAGATTTCGAGGGCGATGAAGACCAGCAGCAGCTCGACGGCGCTGGTCATGAACATCATGCCGACGGCGCCGAAGAGGATGAGGGCGAAGAACTCGCCCAGGCCCTCGGTGGTGTCGCTGACCGCGTCCAGCGCGATGAGCAGCGAGGCGAGGACGATGCCGGCGATGAGGACGTGGAAGAAGACGCTGAAGGCATCGATGCGAACGACGCCGTAGAAGGCGTCCCCTGCGGGCAGATGCGTTTGCCAGAGGCTGGCGGCGAGCGCGGCGAGGGCTCCGAGGACAGCGAGCCAGCCGAGGGGCTTGCGGCTGGAGGCCTTCGCCATGGCGGCATCAGCCAGCATGACGAGAACGCCGAAGACGGTGAGGATGATTTCCGGCAGGATGTAGAGGGCCTGATTCATCGGGCACCTCCCTGCGGGGACGGTGCGGATGCGCTGGTGGCGGCGCCGGGCGCGATGACCTGAGCTGCGGGCGGATTCGCGAGACCGGACATGGCCGGATCGATGGCTTTCATCCAGTACGGCGAAAACAGACCCATCACCACCATGAGGATGGCCATCGGCCAGAGAGCAAGCTGCTCGCGCGCGCCGAGATCGAGATGCGGGCGCTCGGAGACCAGCGAGGACTGCTGGCCGTAGAAGATGCGCTGGGCCATCCAGAGCATGTAACCGGCGCTCAGGATCACACCGATCGTCGCTACGGCGATCCAGCCAGGATGCCCCGGGAAGCTGCCGCTGAGGACGAGGAATTCGCCGACGAATCCGTTGAGGATGGGCAGGCCGATGAGCGCGAGGGTGGTGAGGACAAAGAGTCGCGAGCATGGGCATGCGCGCGGCGAGTCCGCCGTACTGAGTCATGTCGTAGGTGCCGTACGCTCGTAGAGGAAGCGCGAGCAGCACGAGGAGGGCGCCGCCCGAGATGCCCTCGTTGATGGTCTGGTAGACCGCGCCGTTGAGGCCACTGAGCGAGAAGCAGAAGATGCCCATGATGCAGAAGCTGAGGTTGCTGAGAGTGGCGTAGGCGACGAGCGGCGCACGTCAGTCTGCACCAGGGCGACCATGCGCTCCGTAGAGAAGGCCGATGACGCCGAGCGCGACGAGCAGCGGGGCCATCTGCGCGCCTGGGCGGGGAACAGTCCGAGATTGAAGCGGAAGATGCGAATAGAGACCGAGCTTGCCGGCGACCACCATGGCCATCGCGGTGGGCGCCTCTTCAATGACGTCCGCCAGCCAGCCGTGCAGCGGGAAAACCGGAACCTTGACCGCAAAGGCGACGAGAAACGCGAGGGAGGCCCACCAGAGCGCGCCGGAGGCAAATCCGTCCGGCGGCGAGGCAGCGCCTGAAGCTGGACGAAGTCGAAGGTGCCTGTTTGGCGTAGAGCCAGATAATGGCGACCAGCAGCAACGCGGAGGGCAGGAAGGTGTAGACGAAGAACTTGAGGGCGGCGCGCGGGCCGCGATCGCGTCCGAACATGGCGATGAGGATGGCCATGGGGACGAGCGAGAGCTCCCAGAAGGCGTAGTAGAGGAAGATATCGAGCGCGACGAAGATGCCGATCATGGCCGTCTGCTGGAGGAGGAAGAGCAAGTAGAACTCCTTGGTGCGGTGCTCGATGGCGCTTCCACGAAACGAGGACGCCGATGGGGCCGAGGAAGGTGGTGAGCACGATCAGCCAGAGCGAGAGGCCGTCGATCCCGAGGTGGTAGTGAATGTCAGGGCTGGCGATCCAGGGGACATTGACGACGAACTGGAAGCCGCGCTGGGAGTAGTCGTAGTGCGCGGGCAGGTGCAGCGACAGGACAAAGGTGACCAGCGTGGTGAGCAGAGCGAAAGCCGGGATGACGCGGCCCCGGCGCGGCAACAACAGGACCACGAGCGCACCCAGGGTGGGCACGAAGGCGATCAGCGTCAGTATCGATGTGTTCAGCACAGAGCCTTTCCCGATTTAACTAGCGAATCCCGAAGTGCGTGGTCCATCCGAAATACACAGCGACGAGCAGGAGCGGCGGCACAAGCGGCCAGCCATCCCGCGTAGGAACGGATGTTGCCAGACTGAATGCGCGCGGCGAGCGAGCCGGCGCCCTGCGCCGTGTAGCCCGCGAGCAGGCCGCCGCCATCGATGACGCCACGGTCGACGAGCGCGGCGAGCACCCAGCGAGCGATGAAGAGCACGGGCGCGACGACGAGCGCGCCGTAGATCTCATCCACCCAGTACTTGTTGAGGACGAGCGCGTAAACGGCATGGAAACGCGCGGCGAGGCGAGCGGGCAGGTCGCGGCTGCTTGAAATACATGAGGTGCGCGATATACCAGCCGCAGAGCGCGACCAGCGTGGAGGCGATGGCGAGGATGAGTTCGAGATCTTTGGCGGGCGCCGGCGATTGGTTCTCGCCGGGAGCGTGCACCGCGCCGGTGGCGATGGCCACGCGAGCCTGCTCATACTGCATGTGAGCACCGCTGACGGCGGGCGCGAGGAAGTGCGAGAACCAGTTGGTGCCGCCGAGGCCTTCGGGCCATCCCATCGCGCCGGCGATGACGCAGAGGACCGCGAGGATGGTCATGGGCACAAGCATGCTCTTCGGGCTCTCGTGGACATGGTGCGCGTGCTCGGCCTCGAGGGTGAGCCTGGTGTCGCGGCGCGCGTGGACGGCGGCTTCTTCTTCCTGCACGACGGCACGGCTCTCGCCGAAGAAGGTCATGTACCAGAGGCGGAACATGTAGAACGAGGTGAGCCCGGCGGTGAAGAGGCCGATGGCCCAGAGACACTTTGGCGGCGGGAGTCGGCGAGACGAAAGCCTGGTACAGAATTTCGTCTTTGCTGAAGAAGCCGCAGAGCGGCGGGAATCCGGAGATGGCGAAGACCGCGGCGGTCATGGTCCAGAAGGTGATGGGAATCTTTTTGCGCAGGCCGCCCATGGCGCGCATGTCCTGCTCGCCGCCCAGGGCGTGGATGACGGAGCCGGCGGCGAGGAAGAGCAGCGCCTTGAAGAAGGCGTGGGTGACGAGATGGAAGATGCCGGCGGAGTACGCGGCGACTCCGCAGCCGAGGAACATGTAGCCGAGCTGAGAGACGGTGGAGTAGGCGAGCACGCGCTTGATGTCGGTCTGCATCATGCCGATGGTGGCGGCGAAGAGCGCGGTGGCGGTGCCGATGACGGCGACGGTCGAGCAGCGCAATCGCGGATCGATCGAAGATGATGTGGGCGCGGGCGATCATGTAGACGCCGGCGGTGACCATGGTGGCGGCGTGGATGAGCGCGGAGACGGGCGTCGGGCCTTCCATGGCGTCAGGCAGCCAGACGTACAGCGGAATCTGCGCGGACTTGCCGCATGCGCCCAGCAGCAGCAGCAGGCCGATGGCGGTGAGGAAGCCGCCGTGCATCGCGGGATCGGCGCCGATCGCCGCGAAGACGCCGCTGAAATCCAGCGAGCCGAAGTGGGCGATCAGCAGGAACATCGCGATCAGGAAACCGAAGTCGCCGACGCGGTTGTAGAGGAAGGCTTTCTTGCCGGCGTTGGCGGCGGAGTCGCGCGTGTAGTAGAAGCCGATGAGCAGATACGAGGCGAGGCCCACGCCCTCCCAGCCCACGAACATCAGCAGGAAGTTGGCGGCGAGCACCAGCGTCAGCATGAAGAACAGGAAGAGGTTCATGTAGGCGAAGAATCGCCAGTAGCCCTCCTCTTCGCCCATATAGCCGATGGAGTAGACGTGAATGAGGAAGCCGACGCCGGTGACCACGCAGCAGCATGACCATCGAGAGCTGATCGAGCTGGAGAGCGAAGTTGGCGCGGAAGGCGCCGGTGGCGATCCATGTGCCGTGCGCTCGATGTACGGTTTGGCGAGCGAGCTGAAACGGTAAACGATGCTCGCGACCTGGAGCATGGGCACAGCCGCAGCGACGATGGCGACAGCAGTCACCAGCGCCTTCGGGAATTTGCGTCCGAAGAGACCGTTCACCAGAAATCCGGCGAAGGGCACGAGCGGGATCAGCCAGAGGTGAAGATCGGTCATAGCTTCATCAGGTTGACCTGGTCGACATTGAGAGTGCTGCGCGCGCGGAAGAGCGCGATGATGATGGCCAGACCCACGGCAGCTTCGGCCGCGGCGACGACCATGACGAAAAAGACGAAAATCTGGCCGCTGACCATGTGCCACTGCTGCGCGAAGGCGACAAAGGTCAGGTTCACGGCGTTGAGCATCAGCTCAATGGACATGAAGACGGTGATGATGTTGCGCTTGATGAGGAAGGCGGCGACTCCGATGGAGAAGAGGATGGCGCTCGAGCATGAGATACCAGGAGATGGGGACCATGTCAGTGCTCCTTTCTGCGCCAGCGCGACCGCGCCCAGGATGGCGATGAGAATCAGGATCGAGGTGACCTCGAAGGGAAGCAGCAGGTCGCGGAAGAGCACGCCGGCTTAGCATCGCGGTGTTCACGACGTACTCGCCGACGTGGACGCGATGGAAGTCGCCGGAGTGGGTAATGAAGATGTCAGCGAGCAGGGCGAGCAGCACGGCGGCGCCGGGAAAGCCGAGGACGTAGGCCATTTGGCTGCCGTGGGTGCGCTCTTCCCTGCCGGCGTTGAGCAGCATGATGACGAAGGTGAACAGCACCATGATGGCGCCGGAGTAGACGATGACCTGCGCGGCGGCCAGAAACTCCGCGCCCAGCAGCAGATAGAGCACGGCCAGCGAGCTCATGACCACGATGAGCGAGAGCGCGCTGTTGATGGGGTGGCGCTGCAGCAGGAGATTCAATGCCCCCGCCACACACAGACGCGCCGAAAATGAGAAAGAGAGCTAAGTGCATGGGTTGTTCTTACTGCCGCAGGTGCGAAAAAGCCGCGAAAAACATGGGTTCAGAAACAAAATTGTAAATCAGCGCACCGGCAGGCTCAGGCCCATCCACAGGCCGGTGACAACGATGTTGGCGATGGCCACGGGCACGAGAAACTTCCAGCCAAAACCCATCAGCTGGTCATAGCGAAAACGCGGCAGCGTGCCGCGCACCCAGATGTAGAGAAAAAGAAAACCGAAGACCTTGGCGACAAACCAGAAAATCGAGAAGAGGGCAGTGGACACGGGTCCGCTGCCGCTGAGGAAGTGGCCGAAGGGGCTGGTCCAGCCGCCGAAAAAGAGCAGCGTAGCCACGCAGCCCACGGTGATCATGTTGGCGTATTCGGCCATGAAGAACATGGCGAACTTCATGGAGCTGTATTCGGTGTGATAGCCGGCGGTCAGCTCGCTTTCCGCCTCGGGCAGGTCGAAGGGGGAGCGATTCGTTTCGGCATACGCGGCCATTAGATAGATGAAGAACGCGACAAACTGGAATCCGCCGAAGAAGTTCCAGTGAAGAAAAGCCAGAACGCTGTGGCCGGTTTGAACGTTCACGATATCGCGCAGGCGCAGCGAGCCGGCGCGCATGATGACGCCGACCAGGGAGAGACCGAGGGCCAGCTCGTAGCTGATCATCTGGGCCGAGGCGCGCAGCGCGCCCAGCAGCGAATACTTGTTGTTCGACGACCAACCGGAGAGCGATGCCGTAAACGCCGACCGAGGTGATGCCGAGCATGATCAGCAGGCCGATGTTGACGTCGGAGATCTGGAAGAGATCGACGCCGTGCCACTGGATATTCGCGCCGAAAGGGATGACGGCGATGGAAAGCAGCGCGCAGCCCAGAGCGATCATGGGCGCGAGCATGTAGAGCGGGCGCTCGACGGCCAGCGGCATCAGGTCTTCTTTCAGGAAGAGCTTGGCCCCATCGGCAAGCGGCTGGAGCAGGCCGAAGGGTCCGACGCGGCTGGGTCCCCAGCGATTCTGAATGCGCCCGACCAGCTTGCGCTCGAGCAGGACCGTGTAGGCCACCGCCATCAGCAGAATGACGACGACCACCACGATCTTGACGAGATTCACGATCAGAAACGTAAACAGACCGGTCTCCATCCAAAAGCCTTCCAAAGATCTCTAATCCGCCGCTGTTTCCGCGGGTTGGTGTGCTTCCAGTACCGAGTCGAGCACGTTGCAATAACGACCAAGCGTGCCGGAGGTAAAGAGCGTGTCGTTCGAGGGCAAAACCACATCGCGGCGCGCCTTGGCAATCTGCACGAGGCCGGATGCCGGCGCGGAGTGAAGATGCTGATCGTTACCGGCGAGCAGGTCGAAGCGCGGCACATCGTAGGCCGGGACCAGGCGCTGGATCTCGTCCAGGATGGCGAAGGGATCGAAGGGGCTGAGCTTCGGCTCCAGATGATTGCGCGGCCAGCCAGACGCCGTGGCGATCGGCTTCGCCGGATTGCGCGCCGCGCGTCTGGCCCATGTCGGCGCGGACCCCTCGGCCGAAGGGGACAAGCTGCTTCACGTCCGCGCCCATGGCGCCGGCGAGGCGGACGATCAACTCGAAGTCGGTGCGAACCCCGGCGCGGTCGGCAGCCTTCTTGACGAGTTGCAGATCGCCGAAGGTGTTGGTGACGGTGCCGGACTTCTCATAGAGGTTCGCGGCGGGCAGGATGACGTCGGCGAGGCGCGCGGTCTCGGTGAGGAACATGTCCTGCACGACGATGAAGGTGTTGCGCAGCGCCGGCAGGATCGATGCCGTAGCGGGCGACGGGATTGGCGCCAACGACGTAGAGGGCGGCGAGCTGACCGTGGGCGGCGGCATCGAACATCTGGATCAGGTCGAGGCCGGGCTGCGCGGGGAGCGACGCGCCGTACTCCTGCGCGAAGCGCGCAGCGTCGGTCACCGGCACGTAGCCGGGCAGCAGATCGGGATAGAGGCCCATGTCCGCTGCGCCGCGGGAATTGGAGTAATCGCCCAGGCAGGCGAATTTGACGTTCGGCAACGAGGAGCCGAATTGGACGAGCGCCTCGATGTCGCTGCCGCGGAACTCGGAACCGAAGACGATGACGAGCGACTCTTCGCCGCGGATGGCATCGCGGAAGGCTTTCGCTTCGCCATTTCCATCAAGGGCTTTGTCGTCGCCGGCCAGGTATGCGGTCAGAGCGGCGTAGTCGTCTTCGCGGATGCGCAGGAATGACGTTGCCTGGCGGCGGAGCTTGATGTCCTGGTGGTTCACGACGTAGAGATGCGGGCCGCGGAGGCGGACCTCGGTGCGAATCTGCCAGGCGAGGCTGCGGATGCTGCTCGGTGGGATCGTTGCCGAGCAGCAGAACGGCTTTGGCAGCGGCAATGTCACGGAGCGAGGCTTCCGCTTTGCCGTTGAGCGCGGCGGCGAAGGCCGGATAGTCGGCGGTGCGGTGGTGGTCGATGTTGTTGGTGCCGAGCACCGTGCGGGCGAACTTCTGCAGCAGGTAGTTTTCTTCGTTGGTGGTGCGGTTGGAGCCGATGACGCCGATCGCGGACCCGCCGCGGGCGTCGCGAATCTCGCGGAGCCGCTTGCCGGCGAATTCGATGGCTTCGTCCCAGGTGACCGGTTCGAACTTGCCGTCGGGCTGGCGAACGAGCGGCTGCGTCAGGCGGTCGGCGTGATTGGCGAAATCGAAGGCGTAACGTCCCTTGATGCAGAGGAAATCGCCGTTGATGCCGCTCTTGTCGCGGTTGTCGCCGCGGACGATCTCCATGCCGTCGTTGGCGCGGCGCACGCCGAGCGTGGTCTTGCAGCCGTCGCCGCAGTGGGTGCAGACGGTGCCGACGTGGTTCATTTCCCAGGGCCGCGTCTTGTATCGATAGGCGCCCGAGGTGAGCGCGCCGACCGGGCAGATGTCGATGCACATGCCGCACTCTTCGCAGTCCAGATGATCGCTCCTTGTTGGGAGCGATCAGCTGAGCCGACGCCGCGATTCTGCGATGCCGAGCGCCCAGACGTCCATGCCTTCGCCGCAGACGCGGACGCAGCGGTAGCACAGGATGCAGCGCGGGCGGTCGAAGAAGACCACCGGCGACCACTGCTGCTCGTCGCGGTGGTTCTTGATGTCGATGAGCTTCGACTCAGCCGGCGCCGTACGTGAAGGTCATGTCCTGCAGTTCGCACTCGCCGCCGGCGTCGCATACCGGGCAGTCGAGCGGATGATTCTAGCAGGACGAATTCCAGCATGGCCTTGCGGGCCTGCGCGATCTCTCGGCTTTCCGTCGTGCACCACCATGCCTTCGGCGACGGGCGTGGTGCAGGCGGTCTGCAGCTTGGGCATCTTTTCGATTCGCGACCAGGCACATGCGGCAGGCGCCCTGCAGCGAGAGGCCGGGGTAGTAACAGAAGGCGGGAATCTCGATGCCGTGCGCGCGGCAGGCCTCAATGAGCAGCGTGCCCGCGGGAGCGGTGAGCTTCTTGCCGTCGACAGTGAACGTTAACGTCAGCCATTCAGATTCCTTCACGACCAGTGGCGAGGTCATACGGGCTCGGCGGTTCCGCGATGATCGTAGGACAGCCGCGGCCTTCCAGGTGATCTTCAAACTCTTTGCGGAACTTCTTGACGAAGGCGATGGTGGGCATCGCCGCCGCGTCGCCGAGCGGGCAGAAGGTGCGGCCCAGCATGTTCTCGGCGAGATAGCGGATGTTGTCGATGTCCTTGTCGACGCCGCCGCCGGCATGGAAGCGGGTGAGGGTCTTCTTCAGCCAGTCGGTGCCCTCGCGGCAGGGAATGCACCATCCGCAGCTCTCGTGCTGATAGAACTTCATGGTGCGCAGCGCGAACTCGACCATGCAGACAGTCTCGTCGAGGACGACCACGCCGCCGGAGCCGAGCATGGATCCGGCTTTGCCCACCTGATCGAAGTCCATGCCGATGTCGATCTCTTCCGGCAGCAGGACGGGCGTGGAGGATCCGCCGGGCACGACGGCCTTGAGCTTCTTGCCGTTGGGGATGCCGCCGGCCACCTCGTAGATCATCTTTTTGAGGTTGTAGCCCATGGGCAGCTCGTAGACGCCGGGGCGCACCAGGTTTCCGCTGAGGCAGAAGAGGCGCGTGCCGCCGTTGCGCTCCGTGCCGAGCTTCGCGTACTCGGTAGCGCCGATGCGGAAGATGTGCGGGACAGTGGCGATGGTTTCGGCGTTGTTGATGATGGTGGGACCGCCGTAGAGGCCGACGACCGCGGGAAACGGCGGACGGATGCGCGGGATGCCGCGCTTGCCTTCGAGGGATTCCATCAGCGCCGACTCTTCGCCGACTTCGTAAGCGCCGGCGCCGGTCTGCACGACGACGTCGAGGTCGAAATCGGAGCCGAAAATCCTTTTGCCGAGAAAGCCTTTGGCGTAGGCGTCGGCAACCGCCTTCTCCATGATCTCGATGAGATAGCGATACTCGCCGCGCAAATAGATGAAGCCCATCTTCGCCTGAATGGCGAGGGCGGCGATGATGACGCCTTCGATGACGGCATGAGGATCGTGCTCGAAGATGAGGCGATCTTTGCAGGTGCCGGGCTCGGACTCGTCGCCGTTGACGAGGACGTACTTGGGCTTGGCGGATTGTTTCGGAACGAAAGACCACTTAAGGCCGGTGGGGAAACCCGCGCCGCCGCGTCCGCGGAGGTTGGAGGTCTTCATCTCGGCGATGATCGCGTCAGGGCCGAGCTCAAGCGCCTTGCGCGCGGCCTGGTAGCCATCGAGCTCCAGATACTTGTCGATGTTGGTCGCGCCCTTGCCGAAGCGGTACGAAACCAGAGGCACGCAGTCGGGATGGGTGGTGAGCGTGGCCATTACTTCCCTGCCCCCTTCTGCGCTCTGGCACGGTAGTCGGCGAGCACCTGGTCGATCGATTCGGGTGTCAGGTTCTCGTGGAAGGCGTAGTTGACCTGCGCGGCCGGCGCCCAGCTGCAGGCGCCGATGCACTCAACCTCCTCAAGGGAAAAGAGGCCGTCGGGCGTGACACCTTTGTTCGAGATACCGAGCCTCTTTTTGCAGTGGTCCAGAATTTCGTTGCCGCCGCGCAGCATGCAACTGATGTTGGTGCAGACCTGAACGTGATACCGGCCGGCGGGTTTGGTGCGCAGCAGCGAGTAGTAGCTGACCACGTTGCGAACGTCGAGCTCGGTGATGCCAATGCGCGCGGCCACTTCGGCCACGACGGCGTCAGAGACGTAACCGATCTCGTCCTGCGCGTAGAGCAGCATGGGGACGAGCGCGGAGCGCTTGACCGGGTACAGTGTGACCAGGCGGTCGAAGCGGGCGGCCAGCGCGGGCGAGAAGATGGTTCCGGGTTGTGTGCTCATGGTTCTTCTCTCGCCGGGTTTGTCGCAGCGTTCATCACCAAAGCGATCAGGTCGATGGCGGCATGGTCGAGATCCAGCGTTTCGCCGTCAAGGGCGACGCGGCCTTCGTGCAGGATCTGCAACAGGCCCTGGGCGTGGGCCACTTCGCCGCAGTTTAAGCGCCAGTTGCCTGCTCCAGTTTCCGGATCGCAACGCACCTCGAGACGCGCCGCACCGGCGGTGACGCGAATCGTGTTGCCGGCGGCCTCGACTTCCGGCCCAGGACCGGCATTCACGGAGGCGGCTGCCGCGTAGGCGCGGACGAGGGAGCCGAACGACAGCCACAGTTCAGCAAACAACACTCGCTCTTCGGCCACAGCGCTCACCGGTCGATTTCTCCCAAAACAATATCGATGGAGCCGATGACAGCGACGACGTCGGCGATCAGGCGGCCCATGCACATCGTCTCCAGCGCCTGGAGCGTGGCGAAGGAGGGGTTGCGCATGTGCACGCGGTAGGGCTTGGCGGTGCCGTCAGAGACGGCGTAGTAGCCCATTTCGCCGCGCGGCGACTCGACGGCCTGGTAAACCTCACCTGCTGGAACCTGAAAGCCTTCCGTCACAATCTTAAAGTGATAGATGAGGGCTTCCATCTGCGTTTTCATCTTCTCGCGATCAGGCAGGACGACGTGCGGCGCATCGGCCTTGATGGGGCCGGAGGGCATGCCGTCGAGCGCCTGCTGGCAGATTTTGACAGACTCCCGCATCTCCTGGAGGCGGACCAGGTAGCGCGCCCAGACATCGCCGTCGCTCGACACCGGGACTTTGAACTGGAACTTTTCGTAGCTGGAGTACGGCATGTCGCGGCGGAGATCCCAGTCGACGCCGCTGGCGCGAAGGGGCGGGCCGGTGACGCCGAGCGAGACGGCATCTTCCGCGCTGAGATAACCGACGCCTTTGAGGCGATTGACGAAGATGGGATTGCCGGTGAGCAGGTTCTCGTACTCGTCGATTTTTTCCGGCAGGACCTTCATCAGAGCCTGGACGGAAGAGAAGAAGTCGAGGGGCGGGTCGAGCGCGAGGCCTCCGATGCGGAAGTAGGAGGTCATCATGCGCTGGCCGGAGACGTGCTCGAAGATGCGGAGGATTTCTTCGCGCTCGCGGAACGTATAGAGGAAGACAGTGAGCGCGCCGATGTCCATGGCGTGGGTGCCGAGCCAGACCAAATGCGAGTTCAGGCGCGTGAGCTCATTCAGCAGCACGCGCATCCACTGCGCGCGCTCGGGGATCTCGATCTGAAGGAGTTTTTCGCCGGCGAGGCAGTAGCAGAGGTTGTTCGTCAACGGGCACAGGTAGTCGATGCGGTCGGTGAGCGGGACCACCTGCTGCCAGAACTTCGCCTCGCAGGTCTTCTCGATGCCGGTGTGCAGATAGCCGATGTCGGGGACGAGCTTGACGACGGTTTCGCCGTCGATTTCGAGCACCACGCGCAGCACGCCGTGCGTGGAAGGGTGCTGCGGCCCCATGTTGAGGACCATGGTGCGGTCTTTGGAGCCTTCTTCGGGACGGGGCTGGACCAGCGTCGCGGTTTCGACGAAGCCGGGAATCTCGGGGGCCTGGGGATTATCCGGCATCAGCGGTAGCCCTCCACGGGATAATCCTTGCGCAGCGGATGGCCTTCCCACTCTTCGGGCATCATGATGCGGCGCAGGCCGGGATGGCCGTTGAAGCGGACGCCGAAGAGATCCCAGACCTCGCGCTCATAGAAGTTCGCCGCGGGCCAGACCGACGTGATGCTGTCGATGGAGGGATCGAGGCTGCCGACCATGGCATGCAGGCGGACGCGCTCCTTCAGCTTGTGCGAAAGGAGGTGATACGTGACCTGGAAGCGGGGCTCGACGGGATACCAATCCACGCAGGTGACGTCTTCGAAGAAGTTGTAGCCGGCCTGTTGCAGGGTGTGGCAAGCGGCGCGAATCTGGTCCGCGGAGATGACGAGGGTCAGCTCGCCACGATCGAATTTCCCGTCGACGATGGCGTCGGGCAGCGCGGCGCGCAGCGCCTGGATGGCGACATTCGCGCTCAACCCTTCGAACACCGCCTCTTTAGTCAGCAGAGCTTCCGTCATCGATTTCCCGCACGGCGACTTCGGTTGTGGTCTGCTCCGGGCAACGCGCCCGGAACGCTGCGATTACAGGTCTGCTTTGTCCGAGGCCCAGTCGAGAACGCCCTTCTTCCACACGTAGAACACGCCGACGACGACAAATCCCAGGTAGACCACCATTTCCCAGAAACCGAACATCCGGGAACCGGTAATGGCAGGCAACTGCTTATAGATCACAGCCCAGGGGATCATGAAGACAGCTTCCACATCGAAGAGGATGAAGAGCATGGCGACCATGTAAAAGCGGACGGAAAAGCGTCCGCGGGCATCGCCCTCAGCGGGGATGCCGCACTCGTAGGCCTCGAGCTTGTCTTTCAGATTGCGATGGCGGCCGATGAACCACGAACCCGCCACCATGCCGAAAGTCATGAGGCCGACGATGCCGACCTGCATCAGCAGCGGGATGTAGTTCCAGATGTACGGATGATGATTGTGCATGGCCGCGCGAAACAGGAACAGCGCGGAGTGTCATCACCCGCTGCCCTCATTTCGAGACTAAGTCTGCGGTTGTCAAGAGTCAAGTTACGGAGGCGTTGGAATCAACGCGTTGCAGCGTCGAAGCGTGCCACCAGCGGAGATGCCCGCGCGGCAAGGCGCGCCACTACGCGCGCGGGCCGGCCTGGCGGATTGCATCGGGCACATCGAACTTGCGGAAGTTCTCCACGAACTTCGCCGCGAGCAGACGCGCCTGCGCGTCGTAGGCCGCCTTGTCCGCCCAGACGCTGCGCGGATTCAGGACTTCGCCGGGAACGTCGGGACACGCCAGAGGAATACTGAGGCCAAAGGCTTCCTCGGTGACGAATTTCTCTTTGGCCAGGCGGCCGTCGAGCGCGGCGTGAACCATGGCGCGGGTGTGGCGCAGGCTTATCCGCTTCCCTACTCCGAAGCCGCCACCCGACCAGCCAGTGTTGACAAGCCAGCAGGTCGCCTGGTGCTCGCGCAGGCGGCGGCCCAGCATTTCGGCATAGACTTTGGGCGCGAGCGGCAGAAAGGGCGAGCCGAAGCAGGTGGAGAACTCAGGGACGGGCTCGCTACCCAGACCCGCCTCCGTCCCGGCCAGCTTGGCTGTGTAGCCGGAGAGGAAGTGATACATGGCCTGCTCCGGGGAGAGGCGCGCGATGGGCGGCAGCACGCCAAAAGCATCAGCGGTGAGGAAGAGCACATTGCGCGGATGGCCGCCGACGCCGGGGATGACCGCGTTGGCGATGAAGTCGATGGGATAAGCAGCGCGGGTGTTCTCGGTGTAGCGAATGTCAGAGTAGTCGGGCTCGCCGGTGCGGGCGTCAAGGACGACATTCTCGAGGACAGAGCCGAAGCGGATGGCGTTGTAGATCTGGGGCTCTTTTTCGGGGCTCAGATCGACGCATTTGGCGTAGCAGCCGCCTTCGAAATTGAAGACGCCGTCCTGGCTCCAGCCGTGTTCATCGTCGCCGATGAGGCGACGCTCGGGATCGGCGGAGAGAGTGGTTTTGCCGGTCCCGGAAAGCCCGAAGAAAAGCGCTGTCGATCCGTCGGCTCCGATATTGGCGGAGCAGTGCATGGGGAAGACGTTGCGCTGCGGCAGCAGATAGTTCATGACGCCGAAGATGGATTTCTTCATCTCTCCGGCATATTTGGTGCCGCCGATCAGAATGACCTTGCGGGTGAAGTCCACGAGGATGAAGGTCGAAGAGTGGACGCCGTCGCGTTCGGGAACGGCTTCGAATTCAGGCGCCGCGATGACGGTGAATTCCGGAACGTGGTGTTCGAGCTCCTCCGGCGTGGGGCGAACGAAGAGCTGTTTCACGAAGAGGGCGTGCCAGGCATATTCGCAGATGACCTGGATGGGGAGGCGGTAGGCCGGGTCGGCGCCGGCAGCGAGATCCATGATGTAGAGATCGCGCTCGCCCATGTGGCGCAGCACGCGCTGGAGCAGCGCGTCGAATTGTTCCGGCGGGAAGGGCTGGTTCACTCGGCCCCAGGCGACACGCTCGCGGGTCTCGTCGTCCTCCACGGTGAATTTGTCGCGCGGTGAGCGGCCGGTGCGGGCGCCGGTGAGCGCGACCAGCGCGCCATTGGCGGAAAGCCGTCCTTCGCCGCGAGCGATCGAAGTTTCCACCAGCTGCGGCGTGGAGGGATTGCGATGAGCGTGGGGGCCCTGCGTGAGCCTCTTCAGGTCCTGCGCGACAGCGGCGGAAGCCATAAAAAGGAGGAACTCCTTCCTGGGGTCACAGAGAACCCCATTATTGTGCCATTTCGATACCGCGGCTGCCCAGGGGGAAGGGAGAAAAATGCCAGGCGTAGAATGCCGTTCATTACCCTGAGGAGGTTGCCATGCCGACCCCGTTTGAGAGCGCCCAGCTGAACCTGAAACTGTTCGAGCTACGCCGCGAGCCGGTGCTGCGGGAGGCGCGGGCGTGGGTGGTCCGCGACTTCAATCCGGAGAGCCTGGAGGAGCTGATGGCCGTACTCCGGGGACAGCACAACACCTGGTTCCGCATGGTGTACGGCTACTGGGATATGGCGGCATCGCTGGTGACGACGGGCGCCATCGATCCCGAGGCCTTTCGGGCGGCGCACAGCGAAGTGGTCGCGGCGTTCAGCAAGATCCAGCCGTATCTGCGGGAATTGCGAGCGGCGACGGACGAGCCGGAGATGTTCCGGCACATGGAAACGGTGGTGATGGGGGCTCCGGATGCCGCGGCTATTCTGGAGCGCCGCAGGACCCGGCTGCGGGCGATGGCGAAGGCGCGGCAGGAGTCTGCCAGCGGTCAGGATTGAGGCTGGGCGTCGCCGGTGGAGACCAGGTGCGGCAGCCGGCTGGTGTGGCCGACTTCGTGGAGCACGGCATCCACCTGGGCCAGAACCTCATCCACCGTCATGGTGTACATTTCGCGGCCGTTGTCGTAGCCGGACTCGATCGCCTGCCGGAGATAGCGGCCGGCGGCCTGGGCGGCTAACGAATCGGTGATGACGTGGCCGGTGCGCTGCTTCTGCTGCACCCACGCGACGCAGGGCATGGCGATCCAGACGGGGCGGCCGCTCACGTCGAAGCGAACGTCCACAGCGTCGGCATGGCGTGTGGCGATGGCGACAATATTGGCGGTCCAGCGGCAGTGCAGGGTCTCGCCGCTCCAGCGATCGGTGGCCTGGAAATCCTCATACATAGCAATTTCAGCGTAGTGCATCTTTCGGGGTTCGACAATTGCCGCGGACGCCGCGGGTTGCCCGAAGAGAGCGAATCGCGGCCGGGAAGGCGGTTTCGCGGAAATATTTGCAGGAAACGCAGGCCAAAGCGGAATAGTAAACAAATCTTCACGAAGATTGTGCGTCCTAAGAGATTGTCGATTTGCGCGCGGAACGTCACCTTTTTACGACCCCAGGAGTTTATTCGTCGTGACCCGTCAATCCACGTCTCCCAAACTGCGGCGATTTGAAGAAAAGCTTCGCCACCAACAACAGCAACTAGAGCGGTCCATGCTCACAGCCGTGGAGCAGGGCCGCCAAACGGTGGCGGAAGATACGCTGGATGTCGCCGACCAGGCGGTTTTCTCTTACCAGAAGGAAATGATCTTCAGCCAGGGATCGGAAGGGCACACCCAGCTCTCCCAGGTGCGGCTGGCGCTGGAGCGGCTGAACGAGGGCACGTTCGGCGATTGCCTGCAATGCGGAAAGGCGATCGGCGAAAAGCGGCTGGACGCCCTGCCGTGGACCCCGTATTGCATCGACTGCCAGGAAAAGATCGAGAACGGGGAAATCGAGGACGTGGTACGGGCGGCCTGACCGGGGCTGCGTGGTAAACTGAAGGTATCTCAAGCGGATGCGCGCGCTGTCGCTGCGCGTCCGCAACTTCCCACCCAAGGGACCTTCAGGAAACTTCGTGGACACACAGACCCGTCACGCGCTCAAGCAGGACAAGCTCGTCACCGCAACTCAATCCGGACTGGACTGGATCGAGTCCAATCGCTCGAACGTCGTTCGCTGGACCATCCTCACGGTAGTCGTGGTGGGGCTGCTCGTCACCGGATTTGTCGTGTGGCACAACCGCAGCCAGGCGGCCGATCAACTGCTGTCGCAGGCGATGGATATCTATGCGACACCGCTGGCGACGCCGGGCGAGCCGGCTCCTGCGGGACAGAAGATCTATGCGACGGCGGCCGATCGCGCGGCGGCGGCGTATCCCCTGTTTGAAAAGGCGGCCGACCAATATAGCTGGCAGGATGCCGGCAAGACGGCCCGCTACTTTGCCGGAATCGCCGAGATCGACCTGGGCAAGACGGCACAGGCGGAAGCGGAGCTGAAGCAGGCGTCGGATTCGGCGTCGAGCAATGTGGCGGCTCTGGCCAAGCTGGCGCTGGCGAACCTGTACGCTCAGGATGGCAATACGTCGCAGGCAGCAACCCTGTTTCAGGAGCTGATCGCGCATCCGACCACCACCGTGCCGAAGAGCGCGGCGCAGCTGCAGCTGGCGCAGATGTATGAGACCTCCAATCCGAACGAAGCGAAGCGCATTTACGCGCAAATTGAGGATCAGGACAAAGGCACCGATGCGGCGCAGTTGGCGCAGCAGAAGCTGGCAAAACTGAAGTAGGCCTTACTTCGGGTCGAAGACGCGGGTCTCTGCGGAGGCCCGTTTGCTTTTTGCGCGCACCGGTGCGGCAGGCGATTCTCTGCAGAGAATTTCTGCGATCATGGCGGAGACCAGGAAATCGCCATGAAAGTCACCCTGCTTGCCGCCGCTCTGCTTGCGACTGTTCCCTGCTTCTGCCAGTCCTCCCTGCCGCCCGCGCGCACCCTGCATGTCGAGAACGCGGCTTTGCGGGCCACGCTGGCTGCCGATGGCAGCTACAGCATTGCGTTTCCCGCTGCCCAGTGGAAGCTCGAGGGCAAGCTGCCTTCGCCGGTGACGTCCCTCCGCTCTGCCGAGGGCGTGGACCGCATCGGGGCTTATCGCGAGTTGAGCGCGGTGTGGGATTCGGGCGCAAGCCGCGCGGAAATCCGCGTCTATCGCAACCAGCCTGTCGCCCTGCTGAACGATGTGTGGATTCGAGGTGGCGTCAACCAGCAGCCGTTCCCTGCGTTCGCATCCCTGCCGCAGGGCGCTTTTCGTTTCTCTTTTCACAAAGAGAATTTCGGCTTTTATGAGTTCGGCAAGCTTGGCGCCCAGGGGCCGTGGACTTTCTTCGACCGTGACGATCACGCACTGATTGTTTCGCCCGCCGATCACTTTCTGATCTCCGCGATGGACGAGGATCCCGAGGGCACGGCGGACAGCCGCATCGTGCCGGAGATCGCTTCCCTGCCGGCAGGCTTTTCCCATGGGACGCTGATCGCCGCCGGAGACGGTCTCAATCCAGCGTTCGCCGCGTGGGGAGCCGCGCTGCTGCGGCTCAGCGGGAAACGGCGGCCATCGAGCGATGCCGATGCGACGCTGGCGCGGCTGGGCTACTGGACCGACAATTTCGCCGCCTACTACTACAAGTTCGACCCCAGGCTCGGCTACGAAGGAACGCTTCTCGCGGTGCGCGATGAATTTCGCCGGCTGCACATCCCGCTCGGCTACATGCAGCTCGACAGCTGGTTCTATCCCAAGAGCGCCGCGGACCGCTGGAATACCGGGGGCGGCACGCTGCCTTACGGCGAATATGTCTACCGGGCAGACAAGGAGCTGTTTCCGCAGGGGCTGGCCGCGTTCCAGCGCGAGCTGGGGCTGCCGCTGGTCACCCACGCGCGGTGGGTCGCTCCTGCCAGCCCTTACCATCAGCAGTACAAAATGTCCGGCAACGTGGTCATTGATCCGCGCTTCTGGGCATCGACCGCCGACTATCTCCACCGGGCCGGCGTCATCACGTACGAACAGGATTGGCTCGATCACTACTCCCAGACCGCCGTGAATTTGCGCGATCCGGCGAAGTTCCTGGGCGAGATGAACAGTGCGATGGCCGCGCAGGGCATGACGATCCAGTACTGCATGCCGCTGCCGGCCGACTACATGGCCAGCACACTGTATCCGGCAGTGCAGACCATCCGCACCTCCGACGATGGTTTCCAGCGCGCCCGCTGGGATCACTTTCTCTACGATTCGAGGCTGGCCACCGCGGTCGGGCTCTGGCCCTTCTCTGACCCGTTCTACAGCCACGATCTGGGCAGCGTGATCATTTCCACGCTTTCGGGCGGTCCTGTTGCGCTGGCCGACGCGATGGGCCAGATGGACGTGCCCAATCTCACCGCCGCGATGCGAGGCGATGGCGTGGTCATCAAGCCGGATGAGTCCCTGCTGCCCATTGACGCGATGTACGAGGACGACGCGCAGAACGAGCAGAAGGCGATGATCGCCGCCGCGCGGACGAACTTTGCCTCCGGCGGCGCGGTGTACGTCTTCGCTTATCCGCGTCGCGATTCCGACACCAGCGTGACCGTGCCGCTCAGCGAGCTCGGGCTGTCGCAGCCGGCGTATGCATGGAACTGGCGCGAGCACACTGGCGAGTTGATTCCTGCCGGCGGCAGCCTTGCGATGACCTTCACCAGCGGATGGGCCTATGACGTGCTGCTTCCCGTTGGGGCGGATGGGCTGGCGCTGGTGGGCGACGCGTCGAAAATCGCGACGCTCGGGCGGAAGCGCATTGCCGCTTTGAGCCATCGCGGCCAGCTCACCGCGACAATTGCCTTCGCGCCGAACGAGCAAGACGTAGAACTTTCCGGTTACGCCGCGGGAATACCGGTGGTCGCGGCGACATCCGGCAGCGCGCGTCTGGTCCATTACGATTCGCAGAGCCACGCCTTCGAGATCCGCGTGACGCCGGGGCCGGCGCATCGTGCGGCGGTTCAGATCACCCTCCGGCGAGGCGGCCGAGTCTAAACCTCAGCAGGGGCCAGCGCCAGCTGGATCGAGCCCGGATTGTGCTACAAGGAAACATGCTTCGCAAGCTGGTTCCACTGCTCGTCTCGCTCGCCTGCACGCCGCCTGCTTTCGCACAAGCCGCTGCGCCGCCACCGTTGAAGTCCATTGCTGCGACAACGGCCGGCATGACGCACATGCCGGGTCTGCTCCCGATGGACTGGGACGCGCGCACCGGGCATCTCTATCTGGAAGTGGCGATGAACGGGAACGCCGCGCACACGCGCTCCCAGGATTACCTCTATGTGAACTCCACGCCGTGGAGCGTGGGCACCAGCAACCTGGGCGAATATGGGCTGGACCGCGGGCAAATGGCGCCGGGCGTCATCGTTCACTTTGCGCGCACCGGGCCGAAGGTGCTGCTGGTGGAACCGAATCTGAAGTTCCGCAGTTCGTCGAGCGATCCCGCAGAGCAGGCAGCGGTGTATCAGTCCTTCCCGGTCTCGGTGCTGGCCGGATTCACGGTGGCGGCGCAGGATCCGGATGGAACGGTGCTGGTGGATGCGACGCAGCTCTTTCTGACGGACGTACACAACATGGCGGCGGCGCTGGCGGAGGGGCAACAGGGCGTGTATCGCGTGGATCCGTCGCGATCGACGATCGTGCTGGACGACACGAAAGACTTCCCGAAGAACAGCGTGGTGGAAGCGGAGCTGACATTTGTGCCGCAGGATGCACTGAAGCCCGCAGGGCGAATCCTGCGCGAGGTGACGCCGAATCCGCAGGCAGTGACGATCCGCGAGCGGCAGATGTTTGTGGAGCTGCCGCCACCGGGCTACACGCCGAGGCGCTTCTCGCCGCGCGCGGGCTACTTCGATTTCAGTTATCGCAACTACGACGCGGCCCTGGGCGAGCCGATTGACGAGCAATTCATCCCTCGGCATCGGCTGATCAGGAAGGATCCCAACTGCACGCGGTCGTGCGAGGCGGTGACGCCGATCCAGTACTACGTGGATCGCGGCGCGCCGGAGCCGATCCGGACGGCGCTGCTGGAGGGCGCGCGCTGGTGGGATCAGGCATTTCAGGCAGCTGGCTGGGCGCCGGGAACGTTTCGCGTGGACCTGCTGCCGAAGGGCGCAGACCCGATGGATGTCCGCTACAACATCATCCAGTGGGTGAACCGCTACACGCGGGGCTGGAGCTACGGCGACTCGATCACCGATCCGCGCACGGGCGAGATCATCAAGGGCAACGTGACGCTGGGCGGCGGACGCGGGCGGCAGGATTACCTGATTGCCGAGGCGCTGCTGGCTCCCTACAAAAACGGCAAGCCGGCGGCCGATGAAGCACACGACGCTGCGCTGCAGATGGTGCTGGAGCGGCTGCGTCAGTTGGCGGCGCACGAGACGGGGCACACGCTGGGACTGGCGCACAACTTTGCCGCAAGCAGCTTCCCGCATCCGGCAGACGAGACGGTCTCCGTAATGGATTATCCGGCGCCGTGGGTCACGATGGGCGCGGACGGCGTTCCCGACCTGAGCCACGCTTACCCGGTGGGCATCGGCATCTGGGATAAAGTGACCATCGACTACGGCTACCGCGAGTTCGACAAAGACGGCAAGCCGTATGAGGATGAGGCGGCGCTGCAGAAAATCCTCAGCGACTCGGAAAAGACGGGACTGATCTTCATCACCGATGAGGATGCGCGGCCGGTGGGCTCGGCTCATCCGCACGCGCACCTGTGGGACAACGGGACCGATCCGGCAGCGGAACTGGATCGCACGCTGACCGTGCGGGCTGCGGCACTCCAGCGGTTTGGCGTGGATTGCATCCGCGACGAAACGCCGCTGGCACAACTGGAAGACACACTGGTGCCGCTCTATCTATTCCACCGCTATCAAACCGTCGCAGCGGCGAAGGAGATCGGCGGGCTGGACTACCGGTACAACGTGCGTGGTGACGGTCAGATGCTGCCGGAGATTGTGGACCCTGCGGATCAGCGGCACGCCCTGGCCTCTGTGCTGAAGACGCTGTCGCCCACGATGCTGACGCTGCCGCAGCCGCTGCTGAAGATGCTGCCGCCGCGTCCGCCCGGGCTGCCGCGCACGATGGAGGACTTCCCTGCCCGCACCGGCGTTACCTTCGATCCGATTGAAACGGCGGATTCAGCGGTGGATATGACGCTGGAACTGCTGTTGAATCCGGAGCGGGCGAATCGCCTGGTGCAGTATCACGCCGAAGATCCGGCGGAGCCGTCACTGCAGGATGTGATTGAGGCGACACTCGGCTCGACGCAGGTTCCGGCGGGGGCGTCCGGGCTGGAGCTGGAGGTGAAGCGGGCGGTCGATGATCAGATCGTCGAGGCGCTGCTGCGGCTGGCGGCGAGTCCGGAGGACTCGGCTGAGACGGCGGCGATTGCGCGGTACGAGCTGACGGAGGCGCGGGCGAAGCTCCAGGCGAAGCCGGGGACAGACGTCGAAGATCGGGCGCTGCACGCGATGGAAGCAGCGCGGATCGATGCGTTCTTCCGCGACCCGGCGAAGTTTGTGCCGGCGAAGCCGGTGGAAGCGCCGCCGGGCATGCCGATTGGGTGACAAGCAGTTGTTAGTGACTGGTTGTTAGTGGCTGGTGAGCGACGGAAGCCGGAGCAACTCATGGCCCGGATTCCGCCGCTTTCGATCGTGACAGGCCGGCGATGTTACTGCTGGCCGTTCTCGTTAGCGCGGATGAAGTCCACTGTGTCCTGATGGAGCTGCTTCAGCGCCGGCGTGGTGATGTAGACCATGTGCCCCGTCTCGAAAAAGTGATAGCTGATGTTCGAATCGAGCGACGCCGGGATCTGCAGGTGCTTGTCCTCATACTCCGCGCCGAAGTACGTGCAGCCGAGATCGTAGTAGCCGCCCATCAGCATGATCTTCAGTTTGGGGTTGCGCTTCATGGCCATGGCGAGGTCGGGCATCACGTTCACGCTTGCCGCCCAGCCGCGCTCGCCCGGAGGCGTGTGCCGCAAGTCCCAGTTGAAGTCGGGGCCGTAGGCGCTGGGCTTGTAGGTCTGGTTCAGGCCGTACTTCAGCGTGTCGCGGGTGTACTCGTTGATCGCCGTGTCATAGGCTGAGCCCTGAGCGGAGCCGAAGGGATCGTACCCGGCGGATTCGCTCAGCGGGTCCATGTCCGGTCCCTGGTAGCGCGTGTCGAGGCGGCCGGTGGTGATGCCTTCCTCCGATTGCAGCTCCTTCGAGAACTCACCGCCGCTCACCCGCAAATCGGCCTTGATCCAGTACGACGCCGGAACGCCGGTGAAGCTCTCCAGCTTCGCCGCGATGGCCTGCTCCTGATCCTTGGGCAGATCGGAGCCCTGCAGCAGCGCCGATGCGTACTGGCCGAGCGCGAAGTCCTCCACCTGCTTCAGCCACGGAAACAGGGTCGCCGGCTGGTTGGGCACGCGATGGTGGTACCACGCCGTTGCGGCCATGGACGGCAGCGCGAGAAAGTATCCGTTTTCGTTGCCCGGATCGCCTTGCGGGCCGTCGGCGCTGTCGTCGAAGTTCAGGATCTGCGAGAGGAAGATGGAGCCGTTCAGATCCAGATGCCGGCCGAGCAGATTGGTGAGCAGCGCGGTGCGCGTAGTGCCGTAGCTTTCGCCGAAGAGAAACTTGGGCGAGTTCCAGCGATCGTACTTGGTCAGGAAGCGGCGGACGAAGCGGTCGAAGGCGTGCGCGTCCGGGTCGGTGCCGTAGAAGGCCTTGCCGGCGTCGCGGCCGTAGACGCGGCTAAAGCCGGTGCCTGGCGCATCGATGAAGACCAGGTCGCTGGCGTCGAGCAGGCTGTATTCGTTGGGCACGAGCTCATAGGGTGCGCCCTCCGGATGCGTGAGGTCCTGAGGAAGAACCACGCGCACCGGGCCGAACGCACCCATGTGCAGAAACATGGTCGAGCTGCCTGGGCCACCGTTGTAGAGGAAGGTGATGGGGCGGTTCTTCGCCGGGTTCTTCTGGAAGTACGCGACGTAATACATGCGCGCGGCCGCCGGACGCTGGGCGGGATCGCTCGGCAAGCCCGGCTCGGAGCCGGGCAGATACTTGCCGTCAAAGTCGATGTTCGCGTCCTGCGGATCGGAGGAGCCGACCACTAACGTGCCGGCCACGGCGGTGTACTGGATGGCCTGGCCGCCGACCGTGACGGAGCCGTCCGTCGTGGAGTCGGGCTCAACCTGCGGCGCGGCCCACGCGGATTCCGGCTGCGCGTCGGGTTTGTGCTGAGCGCGAGCCACAGGGACAGCGATGAGGCCGGCGACAAGTGCGGCGAAGACTACGGAGGAACTGCCACGGTGGAACATTTCGGGAAAGCCTCCTGAGCGATTGTTTGCCGTGCGGAAGTATACCGGAGCGGGGATGCGGGCCGCAGACGAGGCGGCTGTTTTGCCGGCAGCGGATGAGCTCATTCCCTGGAGATCGGCAGGCATGCCCGCTGCTCTCCCTCAAAGAGCTGCTATTCCGTGCGCAGCGCCTTCACGGGATCGGTGGCCGTGGCGCGACGTGCGAACGCCGAGCGCAGCCCGAAGACCTGAAAACAGTTCTCGCTGACCATCTCGCCCGGTGTCCGCCGCCTGGTTGCGTGCCGACGGGGCTAGTGCACCCCCAGCCCATCGTGTTCGTGATGGTTCGGGTACGGCGGGATCACCGGATACACCACCGGGTGCTCCTTGAGCTGCTGCATCACGACCTCGACGGCGCGCTCGAGCTGCAGGTCGTGGCCGGCGGCAACGTCCTTCGGGTATTCCTGCACCTCGACGTCCGGCGGAATGCCGTGGCCTTCCACTTCCCAATGGCCCTGCAAACCGAAGATGGCGTAGCGCGGCGCGGTGACGCTGCCGCCGTCGATGAGGGTCGGATAGCCGCCGATGCCGACCAGCCCGCCCCAGGTGCGCGTGCCTACCAGCGTGCCCAGGTGCGCCTTGCGGAAGTACCAGGGCATGGCATCGCCGCCCGAGCCGGCCGACTGATTGATGATCATCGCCTTCGGCCCAAAGATCGCGCCTTCCGGATCGTAGACAGGCTTGCCGTCGCGCTCGATCGCGCCCGAGAGCATCTGGCGGCCGAGCACGTCCACGATGTAGTCAGCGATAAAGCCGCCTTCGTTGTAGCGCTCATCGAGCACCAGGCCCTGCTTGTTGACCTGCGCGTAGAAGTAGCGGTTGAAGTTGTCGTAGCCCGCGCCGGAGGTGTTGGGCATGTAGACGTAGGCCACCTTGCCGTCGGAGAGCTTATCCACTTCCTCGATGTTGTGATTGATCCAGGCAAGATTGCGCAGGCCGAATTCATTGCCGGTGGGCACCACGGTGACGTCCCGAGCGTCGGAGCCATCCGGCTTGGTTCCCACCGAGATGACCGTTTGCTGTCCCGCCGTTCCGGCGAAGAGGCTGTAGAGGTTGTCGGTGGCGTAGAGCTGGCGTCCATTGACGGCGAGCAGGTATTCGCCGGTTTTTACGTTGATGCCAGGCAGCGTGAGCGGCGCCGTGAGCCCCGGCGTCCAGTTCTGGCCGTTGTAGATTTTGGAGAACTGATAACGGTTGTTGGCGACGGTGTAGTCGGCGCCCAGCAGACCGGTTTGAGGTCCAGAGGGCGGAACAAACGGGCCACGAATGAACATGTGGCCCACTTCGATTTCACCCAGCATCTCGTTGCACAGGTAGGTAAACTCGTCGCGCGAAGCGACGCCCGCGACGTACGGTTGATACTTCGCCTCGATTTTCGCGAGATCCAGCCCGTGCAGATGCGGATCGTAGAAGAAGTCGCGCTCGATGCGCCAGGTTTCCTTGTACATCTGCGCGTATTCGGCGCGCGGATCCACCATGGCAAACATGGCATGGTTGTTGACCGGCTTGCCCATGGAGCCGCCGGGATGGAGCGCCGATGCGTCGATGGTGAACAGGACCGGGCCCTGCGCATAGAACAGCTTTTCGCCATTGTGCGAAATGCCGAAGCCCGTCAGCCCGGTAAGAACCTCTTCCGTTTTGCGGTCGGAGGTGGTGAAGCGCCACAACCCCTGAATGTACGGGCCCTCCAGCTGCGATGGCCGCCCGACGGCCGGACCCTCCGCCAGGTAAATGACGCCGGTCTTGCCGACAGCGAGGTCGATGTAATTCCGCTGCGGAATCGGGAGCGCGAGGATGCGCTGGCCGATGCCATCCAGATCGATGACGGTCGGCTCCGGCTTCTTTTCCTCTTTCTTCTCGTCCTTCTTCTCGTCCTTTTTGGCGCCGGCGCCGTTCTGGGTGTCTTGTCCGGTTCCTTCGCCCGCAGCCGGCTTCTCTTCGTCAGCCACCTTCTCGTCGCCGGTTTCCGGCGGAACGGGCGAGACCCCATAGCGTTTCAGGACGACGACGTAGACGCCGCTGTTGGTTGCGCGATCGAGCGAGGAGAGGTCGATGCCGGCGTCGGAGGGGCCGCCGTTGGTGGAGGCGGTGAAGTAGAGGAATTTGCCGTTGGGATCAAATGCGGGATTGGCGGCATTACTCATGCCGTCGGTGATCTGCGTGGATTTGTGCGTGGCCAGCGAGTAGAAGAAGACCGCGTTGTAGAGGTTGGGCAGGTCGCGCGTGTAAGCGATCCATTGCGAATCCGGCGACCAGGAAATCTTCGTGCGGGCTCCGAAGCCGCCGCGCAGAGCGGTATCGATGAGCACCGGCTTGCCGGTCGCCACGTCGACGTACCAGATGTGCAGGTGCTTGTCGGTATAGGCAATGTATTTCGAATCCGGCGACCACGTGGGGCTGTAATAGAACGAAGCGTCGGGACCGAGGTTGATCACCCTGGGCGGCTTCAGGCCTTCCTGATCGCGGATGTAGAGCTGATACTCGCCGGAAGCATCGCTGAAGTACGCGATGGACTTGCCATCGGGCGACCATGCCGGATCGCGCTCTTCGACGCCGGGAGTCTTCGTCAGATTGCGGGTGTCGCCCTTGTCGGTGGGCAGCGTGAAGATATCGCCATGCGCTTCCGCCACCAGGCGCACGCCGGTGGGGGAGATATCGACGTTCTGCATTTCGAACGGCTGAATGTTGGCAAGGCGCGGCTCCAACTCCGGCAAGTCGCCGTCGATGGTCACGTGGACCTGACTTTCCCTGTGCGATTTCAGATCGTACAGGTGCAGCGAGCCAAACTGCTCGTAGACCAGCGCGCCGGGACCCGCGGCAACGCTCTTCAGGTCGTAGCCGGTATTGTTCAGCACCTGAGCCACCTGATTGGTCTGCGGGTCAAAGCTGAAGAGCGACACCGCTCCATTGCGATCGGAGAGGAAGTAGACCATCTTCCCTGCCCAGACCGGGCTCGAGTCGTTGGAGTTGTCGCGGGGCACCTTCACCAGGTCGAGCGACTTCAGGTTCACCAGCCAGATGGGCGTGGTCTGGCCGCCACGGTAGTGCTTCCACGCCTGCTCCCACTGCTCCACGGGGACATAGGCAATCGTGGCGCCATCCGGCGAAATTGACGCCTCGGTGCCGCTGGGCAACGGGAGCGCAGTCGGCGTCCCGGTGCCATTGGCAGCCGTTTCGAAGATGCGCGGGAAATCCGAATAGCTGTAGCGCGCGGAATCGAACAGCACGTCCTTGCTGTCGGGCGTCCAGCCCACGGCGACGTTGCCGCCATGCGATGCGTTCCAGGTGATCTGACGGGGCACTCCGCCATCGGCTGCGATCACATACACGTCCGTCGCGCCGTTCACGTGGCGGGAGTAAGCAATTTGCGAGCCGTCGGGCGAAAACAGGGGCCCGGCGATCACGTCGCTTTGCGACGTCAGGCGCTGCGCCACGCCGCCGTCGCGGGAAACAGTCCAGATGTCGTCGGCATACAGGAAGGCAATCTTGTTCGCGCTGAGAGAGGGGTTCCGCAGCAGAAGCGGCGTCTCAGCGATCGCGGAACCGCAGAGCGCGGCGCCGGCTAAGAGGACGGCACAGATGAGAACGGGCATCCGGCGCAGCATGCGCGCGGCACTACGAAGGCACTGACTCATGCTGGTGAACCTCGGGCGGCCGAAACGGATGTCGGGGCGCACGAATGCGCTGCGGCGTACCGCACCGGCAGATATCTCCTTGCGGGAGTGCGATAACGATAGCACGCGGTACGAGGGATTGCCGATCCTGGTTCCCTGTAAAGTCTGCTTTACACGCGCGCTCTCCCCTGCTATGCTTCCCCCACCATCGATTCCCTGCCCGAGCTGGAGAACCCCGTGGAAGTTCTGGTGCAACTCGACCGCGTGTCGAAATCCTATGAAGAGAAGGTCGCGGTCAGCGATCTGAGCCTGAAGATTGAGGCGGGCAGCATGTTCGGCCTGCTGGGACCCAACGGCGCGGGCAAAACCTCGACCATCCGCATGATGATCGGAATCACCATGCCGGATTCCGGTTCCGTGACGCTGTTCGGCAAACCGTATTCCAGCGATGCGCTGCGGCGCGTGGGCTATCTGCCGGAGGAACGCGGCCTCTACAAGCGCATGAAGGTGATCGATCAACTGGTTTTCCTGGCCGAGTTGCGCGGGCTGGGAGCGGCCGAAGCCACGCGGCGCGCGAAGGAGTGGTGCGAGCGGCTCCAGATCACCGAGGCCATCCACAAGAAGACGGAAGAACTCTCCAAGGGCATGCAGCAGAAGATCCAGTTCATCTCGACGCTGCTGCACGATCCTGAGCTGATCATCATGGACGAGCCGTTCTCCGGGCTGGATCCGGTGAATGCCGTGCTGCTGCAGGACACGCTGCTGGAGCTGAAACGCCAGGGGAACGCGATTCTGTTCTCGACCCACCGCATGGACCAGGTGGAGAAGCTTTGCGATTCCATTTGCCTGATCGACAAAGGGCGCGCTGTGCTCTCCGGCGGGATGCGCGAGGTGAAGTCGCGCTACGAGCGCAATCACGTGATCGTGCAGTTCGAGGGCGCGGACGGATTCCTGAGCCATCCGGCGATCGCCGAATACAAGAACTACGCGGGACACGCCGAAATCCGGCTGAAGCCGCACGCCGACGCGCAGGATCTGCTGCGCACCGCGGTTGCCACCTCGACGATTACGAAATTCGAGCTGGTGGAGCCGTCGCTGGAAGAAATCTTCATCGAGACTGTGGGAGGACGCTCCGATGCCTAGCCGAATGATCCTGCGCAATACGATGCTGGTGGCGAAGCGGGAATATCTGGAACGGGTGCGGAGCAAGGTGTTCCGCTTCACGACGGTGCTGGTGCCCGTGGGTCTGGGAGCCATCGGCTTTCTGGCGGGAATGGGCGGCAAGCGGCTGGATCAGGGAGTGCGCCAACTGGCGATCGTCTCCAATCAGACTCGGCTGGCCCTGGACGTGCAGTCCGTGCTGAAGCAGAGCGATCATCCGCCGCAAAGCATCGAGATCTTTGCTCCGGGAACCGCCGCGGACGTGACCCAGCTGAATCAGGCGGTGGAGCAGCATCGCATCGGCGGCTATTTGATCCTCAACCGGGACCCAGGGCAATCTCGCCCGCAGGCCACCTGGGTTTCCGGCAGCGCCACCGACTTTGTCGGCCAGGACGTGATGAAGGGCGCAGTCACCGATGCTCTGGTACGGGAGCAACTGACTTCGCGGGGCATGACCGACAGCCAGATCAAGGAACTGATGAAGAGCGTCAAGCTCAATACCATGCAGGTGAAAAACGGCGGGACGGTGACATCCAATGCCGGCCGCAGCTTTGCAGGCGCCTACGTCCTGATTCTGGTGTTATACGGCGCGGTGCTGATCTATGGGATCAACATTGCGCGGTCCGTGGTCGAGGAAAAGACGACGCGCATCTTCGAGGTGCTGCTGGCTACGGCCTCATCCGATTCGCTGATGCTGGGCAAGCTGCTGGGCGTGGGGGCGGTGGGACTGACGCAGATGGCAGTTTGGGGAGGCGTGGCCATGCTCTACGCCGGCTCTTCCCTTGCTGCCGCCGCGAAGATTCATGGATTGGCATCGCTGGGCCTGACGCGGCCGGAAATGATCTTCTTTCCCGTATTCTTCCTGCTCGGATTTTTCTTCTACAGCGCGATGGCAGCGGCGCTGGGTTCGGCGGTGAGCGGCGAGCAGGATGTGCAGCAATTCATCTTCATTCTGGCGGCGCCTCTGATCGTCAGCGTGGTGATGATGGTTTACGTGATGACGAACCCCTCGTCGGCGGTCTCGGTGATCATGTCGCTGATCCCGCCGTTCACCCCCATCGTGATGTACATGCGGATCTGCTCTCAGGTCCCGCCGTGGTGGCAGATCGCGTTGGGGATCGCTCTTTTGGCCGGTTCAGTATGGGCGATGATCTGGCTGGCGGCGCGCATCTACCGCATCGGCGTACTGATGTACGGCAAGCGTCCCACGCTGCCGGAGATCATGCGCTGGCTGCGGTATAGCTAGTAGACTGAAGCCATCGGAGAGGTGGCCGAGTGGTTGATGGCTCCGGTCTTGAAAACCGGCATGCCCGCAAGGGTATCGGGGGTTCGAATCCCTCCCTCTCCGCCAGAGTCTCCGGGAACACCTGCCGCGCGAGGTCGCTCGCTACGCTCGGGATTTCGCCCGCGGGCTCAGACGCCCGCACAACGGCTCAAGTTCGAATCCCTCACCGCGGCGCCACGACCAGGTTCTCATGTCCCATGACGGACTCATGCTCCGCGATGATTTCAAAACGCACGCGACAACAACAGAAGTCGCACTCGGCTTCGTTCACGCCCTTGGCAACGTTTGACACCGGGAAAGTACGCAGGCACTCTGAGCACGTGACCGCAATGGTGCCGTTGTTGTTTTTGACCCATACTGCGGCCTGGTTCGGTTTACCGGTTTTCGGACGGGTGGGAAGCTCCTGGAGCAAGTCAATAATCTTTTCGAATAACTGCTTGGCGTTGTAACCGCCCTTGGGAAAGAAGGCGTCCGCAAGCACGCTTTCGGGCACGGACACACCGGAAAACTCTCCTGAGATCACAATGACTGGAATGATCGGGAATCGCCGACGCACCACGGAAAGGAACTCGAATCCATTCATGTTGGGCATTTGCAGATCGGAGATGATGATGTCCGGGAGAGACTGTTTGAGTGCGGCTAACCCTTCAAACCCGTCCTCCGCTCCGCGGACTTCGTAGCCCTGCGCAACGAGCAGCATTTTCCCAAGTTCACGCAAACTCGGCTCGTCCTCGACGATTAAAATTCTGTATGGAAACGGCTTAGCGGGCAAAGGCCACCTGTCTTACGGTTACTATAACGATATCACCTCTCATCCGGTTCCCTGTCCCGATGCAAGGGATGACGCAGCGGGTCAGTTCAAGTCCATGGGAGCCTTACGCAGCGGCGGCGGCGGAATCCTGGCGGAGTTCCAGTTCTGTGACAGTGCGCAGGATTGAACGCTGGAGGTCATCCCGGCTTTGTCTCAGCGAAGGTTCGGAGCTTCCACTCCCAGGCGCGTTTGCAGCTCCCGCCGGCCCAGGCTGGTGACCCGCAGCGCGCGGCTATCGAGCTCTCGCGCCACCCAGCGCCTCGACAGCACAGTCTCCAGCAGCGCCGCACCCAGCGCGCCGCCGACATGCGGGCGACGCTCTGACCAGTCCAGGCAGGCATAAGCGAGCCTGCGCCGTTGCCGGCGCGCCGTCTCCAGATCCACGCCCAGGCCCACCAGGGCCTTTTCTCCCTCACGCGTGATTTCATAGCCGTTTCTTTGCTTTCCCTGCCGGACGGGATGGATCCAGCGCAGGCCGACGAAGCGATCGTGGAGCGCGACGGCGAGGGCGCCGGCCATGTGGTCGTAACAACTGCGGGCGGCGCGCAGCGGCTCCGGGGTGCTGGGCACAAAATCGTCTTTGCCCGCCAGCACGCTCAGGCCTTCGAGAGCGCGCGCCACCGCGGGGCCAGCCAGGGAATAGTAGCGATGCCTTCCCTGCACGAAGACGCGCACCAATCCCTCGGCCTGGAGCCGATCCAGGTGCGCGCTGGCCGTTGACGGAGCGACGCCGCCCACTATGGCCAGTTCGGTGCTGGTCCGCGCATGACCCTCTATCAGGCAGTAGAGCATGCGCGTGCGCGCAGGCTCGCCAATGGCGGCGGCGACCGCGGCGACTCCGGAATCCGCGTGGGACTGTACATTCATATTTCGCTCCTCAACGAAGTATATCCGCACCAAGCCGCCGATACTTCCTGCATGAGACGGAGCCCTGTGACCGCGCATCGCCTCAGCCGCCGCGACCTGCTCGCAGGAATGGCGGCGGCTGGAGCGTTGCTGGCGCTGCCACGGGCGCGGGCTCGATCCACTACGAAAGGCAAAGGCATGTCCATCACCTGCATCATCCGCTACCAAATCGACCCGTTTCAGCGCGAAGCTTTCCTCCATTACGCCGAGAACTGGGGACGCATCATCCCCCGCTGCGGCGGCCGGCTCATCGGATATTTCCTGCCCTACGAGGGAACCAACGATATTGCGTGGGGGCTGATCGCCTTCGACAGCCTCAGCGCGTACGAAGCGTATCGCGCGCGGCTCCGGACGGATCCGGCTGCCCGAGAGAATTTCGCCACCGCGCAAAAGCTGCGCTTGATCCTGCGCGAGGAACGTAACTTCGTAGAAGGCGTGGAGGGAACTCTGTGCATTCCAGTCGAATCTGCCTGACCGAGGAGGGACCATGATCAGCCAACAGGAAAAGGCGCTCCGCTTTCAGGCTCTGCACCAGCGGGAGGGCGCGTTCATCATTCCCAATCCCTGGGACGTTGGGACGGCGCGGCTTCTGGCTGGGATGGGCTTTGCCGCTCTCGCCACCACCAGCGCCGGCTATGCCTTCTCGCGCGGGCTGCCGGATGGCTCGGTGGGCCGCCCGGAGGCTCTCGCCTACGCAGCCGCCATTGCCGCGGCAACCGAGTTGCCGGTGAACGGCGATCTGGAAAACGGCTTCGGCGAGAAACCGGAAATCGCGGCGGAGACCGTTCAGTTCGCCGCGGCCGCAGGCCTGGTCGGCGGATCGATCGAGGACGCCAGCCGCGAGGGGGATCGTTTCATTTACGATATCGATCATGCTGTCGAGCGCGTGCGGGCAGCAGCGGAAGCCGCCCACGCTCTGCCCTTTCCCTTCCTGCTCACCGCGCGCGCCGAGAATTACCTCTACGGCCGCCCCGATCTGGGCGACACGATTCGGCGTCTGCAGCGCTACCAGGAAGCCGGCGCAGACGTCTTATACGCACCTGGGCTCACAACGCGTGAGGAGATCTCCACCGTGGTGCGTGCTGTCCATCGTCCTGTGAATGTGCTGATGGGCCTACCGGGGGCGGCGTTTACGCTCGCCGACCTCGCGGAGCTGGGCGTCCGGCGCGTCAGCGTCGGCAGCGCCCTCAGCCGGGTTGCCCTGGGCGCGTTCCTGGCCGCGGCTCGCGAGATGCGCGATCAGGGGACGTTCACGTTTGCCGGCGATGCGGCCGGGCTGCACGATCTGAACGCCGCGTTCGGAGACGGAGGGCCAGGCTCGTGAAGAAGATCGGCATTGTCGGCGGCGTGGCGTGGCGCTCCACGGTCGAGTACTATGCCGATATTTGCCGGCGTGCGGAACAGATGCATCTGGCGCAGCGCGGGCCCGGGCCGCCCGCGTCGCCGGAGATGGTGATCGAGTCGCTCGACCTGAACGCGGCCTTCGCCGCGATCGGCAACGATGAGGACGAGAGCTCGTGGAGCCGCTTTGACGAATACCATCGCGCGGCGCTGCTGCGCCTGGAACGGAGCGGCGCGGAGATGGCCCTGATCGCCAGCAACACCCCGCACCACCGCTTCCGCGAGATCACGCGCGGGGTCCGCATCCCGGTGGTCAGCATCCTGGCGGCAACAGCCGCGGAAGCCGCTCGTCTGCGTGTGCCGCGGCTGCTGATTCTGGGCACCGCGCTCACCATGCGCTCGCCCCGCTTCCGGCGCGAGTTTGCAAAACACGGCATTGAAGCCGCCGGGCCGTCGGAAGAATCTGCGCGAGCCACGATCCTGGAGCTGATCGCAGGATTGCAGCGAGGGGACGCCGAAGAAGCCGCGGAGAGGTTGACCGCTGTAGCCCGCAACGCCTTCACCGGCCAGTTCCGCGGCTCGCCGGCAGTTTGCCTGGCCTGCACGGAACTGCCACTGGCCTTCCCGGAATTCCGGACTCAGCCCTCGTTCGTTTACGGCGGAATCACCTGGATCAATACCTCCGCCGCGCACATCGCGGCCGTCGTGGAGATGGCCTTCGCCGAGGACAGCGGCTCAGGCGCGCCCGCGGCGTAAAGACAGCAGGTACCCTGGCTGATCCCGCCTCCGCCTCTGGCGACTCCTGAACCGTCTACAATCCGTGCAGGTTATGCTGCGTTTTCTGCCTCTGGTTCCATCGAAATGGCTGGTTCCGGCGTTGGTTCTGCTGCTGGCTGCCCTGAGCCGGCCGACGCGCGCTCAGCGTGTCGACGCAGATCCGCTGGATCGCCTGCCCGAAGTTCGCGCAGCCTTTCAGCGCGTCTACAACATGGATTACGACGACGCGATCCGGCGCCTGGAGGCAATCCAGCGCCAGCACCCGGGCGATCCGATGGCGACAGATTACGTGCTGGACGTCGTGACTTTTCAGGAGTTGAACCGGCTCGATCTGCTGGACACGACCTTCTACACCAACGACGGCTTTTTGACCGGCAAGCACACCGTCACCGAAGATCCGAAGATGCGCGACCGCATCCGCGCCCTGGGCGCCGAGGCGGTGAACGAGGCCGATGCGGAGCTGAAAACGAATCCCAACGACGTGAACGCTCTCTTCGCGCGAGGATGGGCCCGCAGCCTGGAAGCGACCTACTCCGGCATGGCTGACCGCGCCTTCAGCGCGGGGCTGCGCGAGGCCTGGGCTGCGCGCAGCGACTGCAGCCGCGTGCTCCAGCTCGATCCCAATTACGTCGACGCCAAGCTGGTGGTGGGGGTGTACGACTACGTGGTGGGCGCGTTGCCCTTCGCCTTCAAAATCTTTATCGGCTTTGTCGGCATCCACGGCTCCCGAGCGCAGGGGATGACCCTGCTCCAGGACGATGGGGCGCGCGGGGTGGTCACGAACGTCTTAGCGCGCACTGCGATGATGCTCTTCCTGCGCCGCGAGGGGAAATACGCGCAGGCTGCGGACATCGCGCGCGGGCTCGCCCAGGAATACCCGCACGGCTTTCTCTTTCAGCTGGAGGAAGCCAATCTGCAGAAGGACGGCGGCGAGGGCATGACCGCTGTCTACACCTACCAGCACCTGATTGAGTTGGCGCGCCGGCCTGGCTATTTTGAATCCGCGCACGTGGAACTGGCCTATTACGGACTGGGCGAAGCACTGCGCGGACAGGCGCACTACCCCGAAGCCGTCGCTGCCTACCGCGATGGGGCGTTCCAGCTTTCCACCAGCGTGGAGCTGCGCCGCCGATGCCTGCTGAAAGCCGGCGAGACGCTGGACCTGATGCATGACCGGGCGGCCGCAGTAAAGGAGTATCAGGCGGTGATCAGCGCGGGCGCGGATACGGTGCAGGGGGAACAGGCGCAGCGATACATTCGCTCCGCCTACGTTGGGCACTGACCTCCGCCCAAAAAAGACGGGCGGCCTGCTCGTGCGAGCCTGCCACCCAGGGGATTCCAGCTTTCTTTTTGTCTTAGTTGTCCATGTCGTCGATGCGGCGTGCCAGCAGGATCGTGTCGCCGGAGGTGGGATCCATCAGCAGCAGGCCGACCACGCGAATCTTCGTGCTCGCGCTGAGGTCGTTCAGGCTGTTGAAGCCATAACGGTACGACGTCTCGCCGGCTGTGTAGACCGTGACCGTCTGCGGCACCAGCAGCCCGGCAAAGCCGCTGATCTGCATCTGGAACGTGCCGTTGCCGGTGTTCACCGTGCCCGGAACGATGGCGCCGTTGAAGCCCCAGTTGCGCAGCACCACGCGGTTCACGCTGAGCGCCTGCGCGTTGGCCGCGCCGCTGATCGGTCCGCCGACGGCGATGTGCTGCCCCGCCAACAGCGTGGAACGGTTGAACAGGAATCGCCGCCGGCCATCCAGACCATGAGCGCCTCGTTCACCACGCCCACCGTGACGGTCACGCTGGCGAATCCGCTGGTCGTCGCGCAAACGGGGCCGGTGGGCATCCGGATGGACTTTCGTCTCGACAAATCCATCCAGGTTTCCGGTGGCGAGATCACCGGACAGGTGAATCCGACGCTGGACATCACGGCCGTGGGGCCGAACGATCCCGGCGTCGGCAAACATAGTGAATCGCTTTCCGCGGCCATGGAGCCTGCCGTTACCGAAGGGATCAGCCCACCGGGCACACCAGGAGGGTTCGCGCACAACGCTCGCGTGAACCCGGCAGTCAAACTGTCCTTCTCGGAAACGGCTGCCGCGACAGAAGGTGCGGCGTGCCCATGAGCCACTTGCTTTATTTGAGTGACGGCGTCTAGCCTGGATCGCCGTTCGTGGGGATAGACCCTCCCCCTGGCGCGAAGTTTCGCGATATTTTGCGACCTTTGGTAACCATGCGGAATCGTGCGCCGTCCAGCCGCCCCCGCGTCGTAACAATCTGGCTTCCTCCGGGCCGAATTCCCCGGAATGTAACAGCGCGTTGACGGGCTTCTGGTCTGCCGCTGCCATGCTCACCTTGTACGGCACTCACTCCGCGGCACCAGGGAGGGCCGATGGCCATGCGCAAAGCCAGCCTGGGGGCGGATCTGCTGTTCCCCTTCACGCACTGGAACTGGAAAGTGTCGCTGCTGACGGCCCTGTTGCGCGGCCTGGCCTGCGTCGGCATCCTGCGCCACCTGGCGCCATCCGCTCGTTGGCACTTCGGCCTGGTGGAAGCGGCCTTCGTTCTGCTCACCTGCGGATTCTTCTCCGCGCTTCAGCAGCAGACGCTGCAAATCTCACGCGAAGCGCTGGCTTGGCTCGCCTGCGTCGTCGCGGCGCCACTGGCATCGCTGGCGTGCGACGCGGGACTGCACTTCTGGCTGGATGGGCGCGACACATGCCGGCTGGGCGTGGCGGCGCTGGTCTTTACGGTCGTCGCGAACACGCTGCACTGGCACATGATCCGCAACGGCGCGCTGTTGGTCGGCGACGAGGCACATTCCTTTGGCGCGGACCTGAAACGGATTCCGAGCCTGATGGGAACGTATTGTGCTGCGCCTGTTTTGTGGATAGGCAGAATTGCCGGCTCGGCGATGCGCCGGCCAGAAGCGGAAGAGGGAGCCGCGGCTTAACGCCAGCTCCCTCGTGCGCCGATCCGCTGCGCAAGTCAGACCCTGCTAGTAACGATAACCGCCGCCGCCACCGCCGCCCCTGCCCGATCGGCCGCGGTTGCCGCCCCGATCGCCGGAGCGCCCGCCTCCGAACCCTGAGGTTTTCGGCCGTGCTTCATTGACGATCAGCGAGCGGCCGCCGACCTGCGAGCCATTCAGCGCGGCGATCGCGGACTCCGCTTCGCGCTCGTTGGTCATTTCCACAAAGCCGAATCCGCGCGACCGTCCGGTGTCGCGATCGGTAGCGAGCGAGGCGCTCTCCACAGTTCCGTGCGGCTCGAACAGCTGGCGAAGTTCCTCTTCCGTTGCATCGAACGACAGATTGCCCACATACAGCTTCTTCATTGCATTTCCCTTTCGGTTGGGTTGGATTCGGTGGGAGCCATCGGAGTTTCGCCGAGCGGTTCAAATTGAGATTCGGCTTCCGGATTGGAATCGGATTGGCCGGACTCGGAAACTGACGGACCTTCGCGCTTTTCCAGCCTGCGCTGGAGCTTGCGCTCCTGCTTGGCCTGTTGCTTTTCCTGTCGGGCGCGCTCCTTTTGCCGTTTGGCAAAGGTGGCGCTGGTACGTGGTGCCAAACCTACCTCCTTTTACGCCGCGGGCTCGTGGCTTTTGCGGTTTTTGCGCCTTCCGCAACCGCTGCGCCCGCCTGGACGGAATTGCCTTCGTCCTGCACGGGATGGATGAACGACCGGGGCAGGAACTGCGGATCGCAGCGGACCCCCATGGCGGCCAGAGCAAGAGCGGACTTTACCAGAGTGGCTCGTTTGGTGGAGAGTTTCCGCAGGTGAATGTCGCGATCCTGCTGGGAAGTGAAAATCTCCAGGGTATTGCAATGGGTGATCTTGCGATCGATCAGGTCGATGGCCTGATGGAGATCTTTCAGCGCGTAAGGACTATAGGCGTTCGCCTGCATGCGACCTCGCTGTCGTACCGGTGAGAGTTGGCGGTGGTTGAGAAGGCCGGGCTGAGAACCGATTGCAGCAGCACGAGAACCGACCCAAAGGAATCTGAGGTGAATTTGCAATCGAAGCAGACAGGGTTTTCATCGAGATCCGATCAGAGTCCCTGCACATCTTCCGCCTGCAGGCCCTTCAGTCCTCGGTTCGCCGCAAATCGTACGCGCTGCCCTTCGTGCAGCGTTTGTAAGTCGGCGGTGACAATCGCCGCCAGGTGGACAAAGATTTCCCCGCCCTGATCGCGAAGAATTACACCGTACCCTTTCGCATCGTTGAACCACTTGACGCTTCCCAGTTCCACGGGCGCGACTCCTGAATGAGTTTCCGGCGGAGACAGGCGGGACGGAGCGTGGTAGTGGGACGCAGGAACTGCCAGACTCGGATCGGGTCAAGCTTCGCTCTATATATCCAGCATACACGGGAACCCGTCACGACGGCGCAGCCGTGGGTGTCACAGCAACGGGATCGTCCGCTGAAACCCTTCTACCTCATAGAAACAGCGCCTGTTGCAGAGAGGAGTTTGGATGATGCCGAAATGATCTTTTCGCCGCGCGCGCCGGGATCCGCCGCACAAACCTGGCGCCACGATCCTTGCCGGACAGGATGGCTGGCTGCGCGTCGCCAGGCCCTCTGCTTACATTCGACAGTGCGTATAATTGAAGTCGATATCTTCATACGCCACCCGAGCTCCCGCCAGGTTAGCTCTCGGTCATGACCTCCCGGCGCCAATTCTCTCCGTTGTGCGATGTGCACCACACTTCCATGCGAAGAATGATGCTGGAGGAGGATTCCGAAGAGATACGGTCGTACCACGCCTGTGAGCGCCGCGATTGCACGCGCGTATTCCGCGACCCCTCCGGCTATTTGGACTGGAGCGGGGGAAGATTCGACGAGAGCCGCGCTTGTGTCCGGATCTGCCCGACATGCGGAGCGATTCTCTACCTCGCCGATGTGGATGAGTCCCGGAAGATCGAGACCTGGGAATGTCCCCGCATGGGCTGCGAATTTGTCAGGGAATTCCCGACGCCAGCCGCACGCTGAACCGCCTGCCCGATCAATTCAGGAATGATTGGGCAACATACGCAGAGTCCCCAAAGGAGCATCGCATGGATTACCGAAGAATCAACGTTGAACTGGTCGTCTTCGCGGACGAAGCCGACGCGGTGGTCGCGGAGCTGAACGCGGCGATCGACCGGCTGGAAGAATCACATACCGTTTTCGGCGGTGATATTGAATGCGTCGCGGTAGAGAAAAGCGGCACGCGGAGGAAGTCGGCGCTGATGCACACGCTGGCGGCGGGAGGTGCAGCCGTGGGTGCGGTGAAATTGGCGGGCGACAAGGTTGCGGGCGCCTGCAGGAAAATCATCTGATCGCGCGTCGCGTGCCATCTATCGGAGAAGCGCCCACTCCGAAATAGCGAGCACGCCCGAAGAGTCCAGACTGCGGACGCCGCTCCTGCTCAGGCCGCGGCGGTAATCAGCAGAGATTCAATGAGCGGCGGGGGCGCAGGCTTAGGAAGAGCGGTATGGGCATAACGGCCCTCCGAAATATCGGCGAATACCCGATTCGCGGTGTCCTCGGTTCGCGTTGAGTTGATGTGCAGCACGCGCACGGCCCGAATCACCACAGTGGCGAGAAGAAAACGATTCGGAATGATACGTCCGGCGGAATACACCAGATCAGATCGCATAGCTGCCTCTTTTCCCGGTAATGGTGCGTTGGCTACGGAGGCCCGGGCTCGACGCGCGTACCCCAGGGGGTCCGCCGGTCGGGACGCTCCGTCCGGCTGGAAGGGGTGAGCCGGTGTGGAGAGCGATCGAGGACTGGCTGAGAACTGCGGACCCGATCCACGTGCAGATCGGGCCTGCTTTCAGCATACGCTCTTTTCCGCCCCTCACCCTGCCTTCCTCCGGCATTCAGCGCGGCGATGTTATACTAAAGGTGATCGTCGAATCTGATCTGGTGTTCTTGCCTGTTCCGCTTCATCGCTAGACTCGCAAACCAACCCACTTGAGTTCAGCGATACATTCAAAGCAAAAGGAACAATACAGATATGGAACAGGGAACAGTGAAGTGGTTTAACGACGCCAAGGGTTTTGGATTTCTCTCGAGGCCGAACGGCGAGGACGTCTTCGTCCACTTCTCCGCGATTCAGAGCAATGGCTTCCGCTCGTTGCAGGAAGGCCAGGCCGTTCAGTTCAACGTGACCAAAGGCCCCAAGGGCTGGCAGGCTGAGAACGTCCAGGTTCTCTAAGGAGATCCGAAACGAACGAAACGGGAAGAATGAAAATTCTTCCCGTTTTTCTTTTGGCCTTGCGGCCGTCCGATCAGGCGTCCAGCTTCTTCACCACCAGCTCATTCAGCAGCGCCGGGTTGGCCTGGCCCTTCGAGGCCTTCATCACCTGGCCGACAAAGAACGCCGCCACGGTCTTCTTGCCCTTGCGGTATTGCTCCACCTGCGCCGGATTGGCCGCGATCACCTCGTCAATCATCTTCTCAATCACCGAGGAGTCCGTGATCTGCTGCGGCTTCTCGCGCTCGTAGACCGGGCCGAAGTCTTCTTTCTTCTCAAAACACAGATCGAAGAGCTGCTTGATCTGCTTGCTGGAGAGCTTCCCTTCCTCGGCCAGATCCGCAGCCTGCGCCACGCCTTTCATCGTGATGGGCGACTGATCCAGCTCGAGCCCCGCGGCCTTCAGTCGCATGGTCAGCTCGCTCTGCACCAGGTTCGCCACGCGCCGCGGATTCTTCGCCGCTCGCGCCGCCTCCTCGAACTGGTCGGCGAACTCTCGCGTTGCCGTCAGCGTGCGCGCATCCTGCTCGGTAATGCCGTACTCCGCGATCATGCGCGCGCGGCGCGCTTCCGGCAGCTCCGGCATCCGAGAGGCGATCTCCGCCTTCCACGCATCCGTCACGATCAGCGGCGGCAAATCCGGCTCAGGGAAATAGCGGTAGTCGTGCGCCTGCTCCTTCGAGCGCATGGAGTACGTTCGCCCCTCGCCGGCGTTCCACAGCCGCGTCTCCTGCACCACGCGTCCGCCGCTTTCGACGAGTTCGATTTGCCGCTCGATCTCGTACTCCAGCGCCGCGCGAATGAAGCGGAAGCTGTTCACGTTTTTCACTTCGGCTTTGGTGCCGAACTTCTCCGCGCCTTTCAGGCGCACGCTCACGTTGGCGTCGCAGCGGAGCGAGCCCTCTTCCATATTGCAGTCGCTCACGCCCGCGTACAGGATGATCTCCTTCAGCCGCGTCAGGTACTCGTACGCTTCGTCCGGCGTGCGCATGTCGGGCTCGCTGACGATCTCGACGAGCGGCGTGCCGCAGCGGTTCAGGTCCACATAGGTGCGCGTCGCGGAATCCGCGAAGCCCTCGTGCATCGACTTACCCGCGTCCTCTTCCATGTGCAGCCGCGTGATGCCGATGCGCTTGGTGCCATCGCCTGACGGCACTTCGATCCAGCCGTGCTCGGCCAGCGGCTTGTCGTACTGCGAGATCTGGTAGCCCTTGGGCAGGTCGGGATAAAAGTAGTTTTTTCGCGCGAAGATCGACCGCTCGCGCACCTGGCAATTCAGCGCCAGCGAGGCGAGCGTAGCAAACTCGACCGCCCGCTTGTTCAGCACCGGCAGCGCGCCCGGCAAACCGAGGCACACCGGGCAGACGTTCGTGTTGGGAGGCGCGCCGAAACGGTTGGGGCAGCCGCAGAAGGCCTTGGTCTCCGTCAGCAACTGGACGTGGACTTCCAGGCCGATGACGGCTTCGTATTTCGCGCGCACTTCAGGGGCAAGAGTGACGGCGGACGCCATGGAGACAGTTTAGCAACGGACCGTGTCGCGGCGAGAGGATGGGTTCCTGCGCGTCCGCCTGCCTGGCCAGGGCTCAGGGATGCTCGGCGAGCCAGCGCTCGATGCGTTCGGCTTCCGCGTCGGACAAGCGGAACGTGGCAGCGGGCAGCGTCCCCTCCACCTGATCGGGACGGCGCGCGCCGACGATAGCCGCGGTGATGGCCGGATTGCGGAGCGTCCATGCGATAGCCACTACGCCCGCCTGCACGCCGTGCTCGCGGCCGATCTCGCCCAGCAGTGCGGCCAGTTCCAGATTGCGCGAGAGCTTCGGCTCCTGGAAATTTTGATTGCGCCGGCGCCAGTCGTCCTCGGGCAAATTCCGTATGCGCTCAGCCGTCATCTTGCCGGTGAGCAGCCCGGACACCATCGGCGAATAGTTGATGACGCCGATGTTGTGCTGTCGGCAGAAGGGCAAAATCTCGCTCTCGATATCGCGCCGCAGCAGCGAATACGGCGGCTGCAGCGAGGTGATGGGCGCAATCGCCTGCGCACGCCGCATTTGCGCGACGTTGAAGTTGGAGACGCCGATGTACCGCACCTTGCCCTGCTCCTGAAACCGCGCCAGCGTCTCCCACGCTTCTTCGATCTCGTCTTCGGGATTGGGCCAGTGGATCTGGTAGAGGTCGATCCTGTCGACGCCGAGGCGCGTCAGCGAGGCTTCGATTTCTTCCTGGAGCGAGCCGGCCTTCAGGCTGCGGTAGATTTTGCGGTCCGGAAACCAGCGCATCGAGCACTTGGTGAAGACGTACGGCTTCTGCGAGCGCCCCTTCAGCGCCTTGCCGACAATCTCTTCGGAGTGGCCGAGGCCGTAGATGGCGGCCGTGTCGATCCAGTTGATGCCGCCATCGAGCGCGCGATGGATAGCGCGGATGGACTCGTCATCGTCCGCCGAGCCCCAGGCGAACTCCCAGTCCCCTCCTCCGATGGCCCAGGCGCCGAAGCCGATGGGCGTGAGATGAAGGTCGGAGTTGCTCAGCGAGCGGGTGGCGAATGGAGCGGAACTTGTGGTCGTCATGGTCATTCGATGCCCTCGGCACAGCACAGGCTGCAGAAGGTTACGGATGCGTGGGCAGGACCTTCCAGATGGAAGGGTCCTCCATGCCCAGCACCCAGGAACAGAAGCCTTCGAGCCCGCGCTGCTTGACGAGATCGTAGCGAGCGGCGAAGCTTTGGCCGGTGGTGAAGAAGACCCACTCGCGCACGTTGTCGCGATAGAACCAGAACCAGGAACCGCGGTCTACAGGATCCCACTGGACAGTGGCGCCCCAGGTTTTCGCCAGCAGCAGCGCGTCGTCGCCGCTGATGGCATCGGCGGTGATGTGGGGGAGTTCGCTCCGCGGCGCACCCGTGGGCGCGGCGGGATTGGGCATGCCCGGCTTCGGCGCACCCGCATACCAGTGCTTGCCATACAGCGGGATGCCGAGCGAAAGCTTCGCTTTGGGCACGGACTGGAGCGCCTCGTCGAGATTTTCCACGACCCACTGCCACCCGGCCACCGGGCCAGGCGGCGTATAGGCTTCATGCTCGTCGTACGTCATCAGGCAGATGAGATCCGTCGATTTGGCGAGCGCAGCCAAATCGTAGGCACCCTGCCAGTAGGCGTAATTCCACGTGGAAAATGCCGTCGATCCGGGATGACCTGGAGCGGCAGGAACGACGGCAATGCTCAGTTCCAGTCCGGCCGCGTGCAGGGCCGCGGCGGCGCGAGCAACGACTGCGCTCAGCGCATCGCGGTCAATCCAGTACACGTTCTCAAAGTCGAACTGGAACCCCTTGTAGCCGTGCAGGCGCGCCTCCCGCAGCAATGCGTCGATCATCTGCTGCTGCGCGTGGGGATCCTGCAACAGATGGTGGAACGATGCCGGATCCGCGAACTGGCTGGCAAGAATCGGCTCGACCGGCACATGCGCGGCCTTCGCCGTCTGCATCACAAGGGGGTCCGGCTCGCCGGAAACGAGACCGTCCTGATCGACGGTGTACCACGTGGGCACCAGCAGATCGATTTGCGAAGCGTGGGCCAGAAAATCGCGCACCGCACCGGGCGTCTCGGTCATGTAGAAGAGCGCCTGCGGCGCCTGGGCCAAACACGGCAGCGTCACGCAGATGCAGACCAACCCAACAGCCCGTCGAAGCAAGCAGGAAATCGGCATGGTGGAACCATAACACTGTGGGACGCGTTCCCGGGAACGCACGGAGCGAGTGAGAAGCCGCGACGCCGCAGTTATCGGAACAGCAGCGCCGCAGTCTGCTTCGTCGCAGCGTCAGGCGCCGGTGGTGTGCCGGGAAATTCCTCGTTGGGCGAGGCAGCGATCACCGTCTTCATGAAATCCGTCCAGATGGGCAACGCCGCGCGCGCGCCGGTTTCCTTGTCGCCCAGCGATTCGCGGCTGTCGTAGCCCACCCACACGCCGCAACTGACCGAAGGCGAGAAGCCGACAAACCACGCATCGGTGAAGTCGTTCGTCGTGCCGGTCTTGCCGCCGAGCGGATAATGCAGCGCTGTCAGCGAGCCCGCGGTTCCCTCCGTGGCCACGCTGCGCAGGAAGACCATCATCGTCCGCGCCGTTTTCTGGCTGATCGCCTCTGCCACACCAGGCGTGTCGTCAAACAGCGGCGTGCCATCGGCCGCCACCACGCGCCGGATGAGCCGCGGCGCCACACGCAGACCGTCATTGGGAAAAACGGAGTACGCCGCTACCTGCTGCTCCAGCGTCACGTCGGCTGAGCCGAGCGCGATCGGCAGATAGGGCGGGATGTCGGTCGTGATGCCGAAGCGCCGCGCCGTGCGGATCACGTTTTCGATCCCCACCCGCTGCGCCAGCTCCAGCGCCGGAATATTGCGCGAATCGGCAAAGGCCTTCAGCAGCGAGATGCGGCCCAGAAAACGGCCATCGTAGTTGTGTGGCACATACGAGCCGAAGGAGACGGGCCGATCGACGATCGTATCCTGCGGCGTCAGGCCATCCTCGACGGCCGCCGTGTAGACGTACGGCTTAAAGGAGGACCCGGTCTGCCGCTCCGCCTGCGTGGCGCGGTCGAATTGCGACAGGTTGAAATCGCGTCCGCCGACTAACGCCAGCACGTCGCCGCTCGCATTGTCCATCGCCAGCAGCGCGCCCTGCGCGCCGGAATCTTCTTCCAGCGTGCCGCGCAGCAGGTCGCCGGAGCCAGTGTCGGCCCCGGTGATCTTCACGTAGATGATGTCGCCCACGTGCAGAAACATGTCCGCCGTGGGAAAACCGGTCCAGGCCCAATCCGCCGGCGTCAGGATCAGCGTGTGTTCGCCTATGCGGGCGGTCACCTGCCAGGGCAACACGCCGCTAACGACGGCGTGGAAGTACGCGCCCACCGTGGGCGGCTGGGTCCAGTCGGGATGCTTGAAGTCTTCGACGGAGGATCCACCGGCAATCACATTCAGCAGTCGCCCACGCCAGCCCTGGCTGCGCTCGTAGGCCGCCAAGCCGTCCAGCACGGCCTGATTCGCCGCCTGCTGGAAATCCAGGTCCATCGTGGTGTACACGCGCAGCCCGCCGGTGTGGACCTCTTCGGAGCCAAAGCGGCGATCCAGCTCCTCCCGTACTTCTTCCACGAACCACGGCGCGACCGAATTGGGGGGCGGCTCGAGGTGCAGGCCCAGCGGCGCGGAACGGGCTGCGTCTGCCTGGGTCACGGTAATCTTGCCATCCTGGAGCATGGCGTCGATCACCAGATTGCGCCGGCGCAGCGCTCGCTCCGGATTCAGAATGGGCGAAAACTCCACCGGGCCCTTCGGCAGCCCGGCCAGCATGGCCGCTTCGGGCAGCGTGAGATCGCTCGCGTGCTTTGAGAAGCAGTATTCCGCGCCGGCCTCAAAACCATAGACGCCGCTGCCCAGGTAAATCTGGTTGCCGTACAGCGTGAAGATCTGCTGTTTCGTGAAGCGGTGCTCGATCTGCAGCGAGAGGAAGACCTCCTGCAGCTTGCGCGAGAGCGTGCGCTCGTTGGTGAGGAAGAGATTGCGCGCCAGTTGCATGGTCAGCGTGGAAGCGCCCTGCGCGCGGCCTTTGGAGAACACGTCGTGCCAGGCGGCGCCGGCAACGCGAAACAGATTCACGCCCCAGTGGCTCTCGAAATCTCGATCTTCGGTGGAGATGACGGCTTCGCGCAGCAGCGGGGAGAAATCGTTGTAGCCCACCGGCGTGCGGCGCTCCAGCGCGAAGGAACCGATGATGCGTCCGTGAATGTCGTAGAGCTCGGTGGTGGCGATGGGCTGGTAATGCTCCAGCTGGTCGATCTGCGGCAGGTCCACGGAGTAGACCAGCATCAGCCCGGCCAGGGATCCGGCTGCGGCCGCCAGGATGACCAGAAAGACCAGCGCCACGCTGCCGGCGATCTTGCGCCGGCCCGCTCCGGGCCGAAAACCCGGACGCTCCGGCTCCTCGTCCTGCGGCGATGGGGTGATGAGGTTCAACGACCCGAGTGTAGCCCCTAAGCGCTCTTTTGCTTCAGAATCTCCAGAGCCTTGTTCAGCTGATCGTCGGCGTGTTGCTGCTGCGCGGTCGGTTTCGTTCCAGGCAGGAATTCTTCCTGAGTGCCTGCCACCTGGACGTTCGGCGTCACGGCGGCGTCCTCAATCTTCTTGCCGTCGGGAGTCTCGTACTTGGCCACCGTCAACAGCAGCGCCGCACCGTCGGGCAAGGGGAAGGTCTTCATCTGGCCGCCTTCGCCGAACGTGCGTTCCCCGACCACGTCGCCGCGGTGATTGTCCAGGATGGCGCCGGCCACGATCTCCGCGGCTCCGGCGGTGCCACCATTCACGAGAACCACGACAGGCGCGGAAGTGAGGCACTGCGACGGATCGGCCGAGAAGGTTTGCGCCGGTACGGTCTGGCCGGTCAGCATCGCGATGGTTCCCGACTTCAGAAACGCGTTGGCCAGGCGAATTCCCTGCTCTTCGCTGCCGACGGCGGTATCCCGCAGATCCAGGATCACCTTCTTGTCGCCCTCTTTGGGCATGGCGCGCAGCCGGGCAAGGATCTCATCCACGCGATCCCCGGTCAGCACGGTCGGTTTCAGATAGAGGATGCTGGAATCTTTATACTGCTGCGCCGCGAGTGCAGGCGGCGGCATCATGGCGCGCGTCAGCGTAATCGTGTCCGGCTTGGGATTGCCCGGCCGCACCAGATCGAAGCTGACCGTGGTGCCGGGTTTGCCCTCCAGCAGCAGCCGGATCATGGCCACCGACATGGTGTGGGTGGTCTTCGCGCCAATGGCTTCAATCAGGTCGCCGTCCTGAATGTTGGCTTTCGCCGCGGGACTGCCTGGAATTACCGTCACCACGCTTCCGTAACCGTAACGTTTGGAGACTTCCAGTCCGACCTGCGCCTGACCTTCGTGCTGGTGGCTGACGTAGGTGGCATACTCGTCCTTCGTCAGGTAGCTCGACTCGGAGTCGAGCGACTCCAGCAACCCGTGCAGCGCGCCGTTCGTGACGTCCTCGATGTTCGGCGTGGTGACGTAGTCCGTCTGGATCTTGTGAAGGACTTCCTCGTAGACGTTCATCTGGATCCACGCGCCGTCGCTCTGGCTGGCGCTGACGCCGGCCGGTCCGAAGGCACCGAGGAAGACCACAAGGATGACGGCAATGGAAATGCCGAAGATGGCGCGCTGGAAACTTCTGGACATGGTCAATCGGGCAGGGACACCCGTGTCACTTATGATACCGCAGCCGGCTGCCTCACTCGTACCGCAGCGCTTCGATGGGATCGAGATTCGCCGCCTTCCACGCCGGGTAAATGCCGAAGATGATCCCAATGGCGCAGGACACAACAAAGGCGGTCACCGTCCAGAACACGGACATGCTGGCCGGGAAGGTGATGCCGTAGCGGACGATGGCCGTAATCAATCCGCCCAGAAGGATGCCGACCACGCCCCCCAGGGCGCACAAGGTCATCGCTTCCACGGTGAACTGTACCAGGACATTGCGTTTTGTGGCGCCGATGGCCTTGCGCACCCCGATCTCGCGCGTCCGCTCTGTGACCGACACCAGCATGATGTTCATGACCCCGATGCCGCCTACCAGCAGGCCGACCGAGGAAATCGCAAACATGAAGATGACCAGGCCGACGGTGATCTGCGCCCAGAAGGTCAAAATGGAGTCCGGGCCGAAGATGGCGAAGTTGTCGTCCTTTTCGACGCGCACGCGGCGGCGGGCCCGCAGCATCTCCCGCACCTCTTCGGTCACCAGATCCTTGTTCTTCTCGTTGTCGTATTTCACCGCGATCACGGTGTCGAGAACTTCGGGGTGAATCTTATTGAAGGTGCTCAGGGGAAAGTCGGCCCGATTGTCCTGCGGATCCGGGCCGCTGCCGAAGGCCTGCTTGAATTTGCCCATCACGCCGATCACGGTAAAGACATTTCCTTCGATGATGACGTCCTTGCCGATCGGGTCCTCGTCGGGAAAGAGCTTGGCCGCGGTGTCGTGTCCCAGATCGACGACATTCGAGGCGCGGAACGCCTCCTCGGTGGTGAACGGCCGGCCCTCCTGGAATTGCACGTTGGAAACAGAGGCGAAGGTGGGCATCGCGCCTTCCAGAATCGTGTTCTGGACGATCCTGTTCTTGTACTGAACGGCGACCGCTCCGACATTCAATTGCCAGTTGGCGAACTGTCTCCCCGCATCCACAGCCACAACGTGCGGCAGAGTTTCCAGCGCGCTCGCGTCGTCCATGGTCAGGTACGGCCGCGCCAGCATCTCCGCCGTGGGGCGAGTGCCGATCGGATTCCAGCGAAAAATCCACAGCACATTGGTCCCAAAGGAATGGGCCATGTCTGCCACGCGGTTGTTCACGCCATTGATGAGCGAGGAGATGGCGATCACCGTAGCCACGCCGATGACCACGCCGAAAATGGTCAGCCCGGAGCGCAGCTTGTTGGCGCGCAGCGTCGCCATCGCCATGCGTACGGATTCGCGGGAGTCGCTGAGTGCCATAAATCAGAGCTCCGCGCGCAGCGCCACGATCGGATCGAGCATCGCCGCTTTGCGCGCCGGGTAAACCCCGAAGAAGATCCCCACGGAGGAAGCCAGAAGGAGACCCAGCACCACCACCCACGCGGGCACGGCGGTCGGGAAGCCGATGAGCAGCGTGATCGCTTCGCCGATCGCCACGCCGAAGATCACCCCGAATATGCCTCCAATCAGCGCCATCACGCCCGATTCGATCAGAAACTGGACCATGATGTCTTTCTGTTTCGCTCCCAGCGCCTTGCGAATCCCAATCTCCCGCGTCCGTTCCGTCACTGAGACCAGCATGATGTTCATGATGACCACGCCGGCAATTACCAGCGAGATGGAGACAATGCCCAGGATGACCGTGGCAAAGGTCGATGTGATCTCGTGAAAGATGCTGATGAAGGTGTCGTTGGTCGAAACGCTGAAGTCGTCGTCGGTGCCGGGCAAATCGTGCCTGCGGGCGCGGAGCAGCGCGCGCACCTGGTCGATGGCGTCATCCAGCGCGCCCGGCGCGGTGCTGGCCGCCGCGGAGATCTCCACGCTTTCGTGTTCGCCATGGGTGTGCAGGTACGTGCTCAGGGGCATGTCCACGTAATTGTCCTGGCTCTGGCCGAAGATCGCCCCTTGTTTCTCGCCCACGCCCACGATCGTGTAAGCCTCGCCGTCGACGCGCAACTCCTGGCCGATCGGGTCGACGTTGGGCAGCAGATTCTCCACGATGTCGTAACCCACGACGATGTCGTGGGTGCCCAGCTGGTCATCCATCGTGGTCAGCGGACGCCCCTGCACCACCTTCAGGTCGTTGATCTGCTCCATCGTCGCGGTCCAGCCATTGATCACGCTGTTGTTGCTGTATTGCTTGCCGCTGACCACAGTCCCGACCGACCCCAGCTCCGCTCCGATGCTCTGGCACAGGGTGCAGGTCCGCTGCAGATATTCGTAATCGCCGTAGGTCAGGTCCTTGCGCTTATTGACCTTGAGAAACTCCTCCGGCGTGGTGATGACGGCGGGCATCTTGGTCACCGTCAGCGTGTTGGAGCCTTTGGTGGCGATTTTGTTGATCACCCACCATTTGGCGCCCTGGACCAGCATGGTGACGGCGATGAGCGCGCCGATGCCGATGATCATGCCAATGATCGTCAGCACGGTCCGCATTTTGCTCGCCCACAGCGACTGCAGGGCCACTTTGAAGGCTTCCGCTAATTCCATGCGTGGAGGTTCCTCGTGAGCGGCGGTTCGGGACAGCATGAATCGCAGGGCTTCGGGGTTCTCACCTCAGTGTACGCGGGGAGGCGGCGCCAGGTTCCCTGCCTCTTTCCGGAAATCGGCTTGCCGCTGCCTCCGGCTGTCCGCCGAGCAACATTTCCCCGGCGCGCATCTTCTTACCCCGGGACGCAAACGATTGCGCGGCCCCGCCGGTGGGTTAGCGGATCAGATGCCCCCGCTTCCTGGCGGCATCCGTCGCTCATGCATACTGGGGAAACATGGAAACTCTGCCGCCCTTTCGACTGTCCCCCTTTTTTCGGACACGCCCCTGGGGATTTCAGGATCTCCGCCCCTGGTACGATTTCAAAACCGACGGTGAGCCCATTGGCGAAGTCTGGCTGACCGGCGAAATGTGCACGGCCGATACCGGACCGCTGCACGGCATGAGCCTTGCCGACATCACGCGCCTGCATCGAACCTTCTTGCTGGGCCCTGGCCCGGCAGGCCGCAGCTTTCCCTTGCTCATCAAGCTCCTGTTTCCCAAAGACAAGCTGAGCGTCCAGGTGCATCCCGACGATGCGCTGGCGCAGAGCTTCGGCGAGCCGCGCGGCAAAACGGAGTGCTGGTATGCGCTGGACGCCCAGCCCGGAGCGGCGGTGGCGCTGGGCCTGCGCCCAGGCGTGACGCGCGAACAGGTCATGAGCGCGGTGGAGGACCATTCGCTCGAGTCGCTGCTGGCCATGCTCCCGGTCAGCAAGGGCGACATGATCTTCGTCGAGGCGGGCACGGTCCACGCCATGGGGCCGGGTGTGGTCATTCTGGAAACCCAGCAGACCAGCGACCTCACGTATCGCCTGTACGACTACGGCAGCCCGCGCGAGCTGCACCTGGAAAAGGGATTCGCCGCGATGCACCTGCAGACGCGCGCCGGCAAAGTGCCGCCGCAGCCGGTCGACGGCCACAGCGTGCTCATCGACGAGCATTACTTCCGCATGGAGCGCTGGCCGATCCGCCCGGGCTCGGCGCCGGGGTTATCGATCCCCCTGCTGAAGGTCCAGATGCTTTTTGTGCAGGAAGGCCGGATTCGCATTGCCGGCCGGAATTTTGAGCCCTTTGTTGTGGATCGCAACCAGCTTGCGGTGATTCCCGCTGCATCGGACCAGTGGTCCCTGACAACCGAGGGCGCGGCGGAGATCATTCGTATCCTTCCTGCCGAGGGCTGAAATTCTGTACCATGCGCGGTGGAGACCGAGTTGGCTGACACCATCGACTTTTGTCCCGTGATCCTTGCCGGCGGCAGCGGCACGCGGTTCTGGCCGCGGAGCCGGCGCGCCCATGCCAAGCAGGTGCTGGCGCTCGACGGCGAGCGCACCATGATCCAGCGCACCCTCGATCGGCTTGCGCCGCTCGCGTCTCCAGAGCGCACCTGGGTGATTACGAACGATCTCCTTTCCGCGGCCATTTGCACACAGCTCGACACCGTCCCCAGCGAGCAGGTCATCTGCGAGCCGGCCGCGCGCAACACCGCGCCCGCCGCTGGCCTGGCGGCTTTATTGCTGGAGCGCCTGCACCCCAATGGCGTGCTCGGCATCTTCCCTTCCGATCACGTCATCGCCAACGAGCCGGATTTTGTCGCGACCATCCGGCGAGCCATCGACCTGGCTGCCGCCGGCGACAACATGGTCGTGCTGGGCATCCATCCCACGCGCCCCGAAATCGGCTATGGCTACATCGAAACCGGCGAGACCTGCGCCGAAGGCGTCCTGCGCGTGCGCCGCTTCACGGAAAAGCCCAACCGCCAGCGAGCGGCGGAGTTTCTGGAGGCGGGCAATTATTTCTGGAACAGCGGCATGTTTATCTGGGGGACGCGCACCCTGGCCAACGCCGTGCGCCTGCACCTGCCGGAGACAGCTCCCCTGCTGGAACAGATCGCCGCAGCCTGGGGTACGCCGGAGTTCCGGCGCGTCTTCGCCGAGCTCTACCCGCGCTGCGAAAATATCAGCGTCGATTACGCGATCCTGGAGCCACGCTCCGCCATGGGCGAGCATCACTCCAATCTGTATTGCCTGCCGGCTCGATTCGGCTGGAACGACCTTGGTTCCTGGACGGCCCTGCATGAATACCGCGTGGAGCGGGGCGAGGCCGACGCCAACACCAATGTTCTGGACACGAGCGACACCATCGCACTGAACGCCTCAGGGAATTACGTCTACAGCCCGACGAAACTGGTCGCGCTGGTGGGCGTGCAGGACCTGGTCGTCGTGGAAACTCCGGACGCCTTGCTCATCACCACCCGCCAAAGCTCGCAGGATGTGGGCAAGGTGGTGAAGGAACTGGCGGGGCGCGGCCAGGAGAAATTAACCTAGAGAACGCATCGAAGATCCAGGGGACGAAACGGGACTCACTCCCAGCCCATGACCGAAAAATCTCCCGTAAAATTTGGCACCGACGGTTGGCGCGGCATCATTGCCGACGATTTCACTTTCGCCAACGTCCGCGTTGCTGCTGCGGCCATCGCCAACTACGTCCTCACTAAAGAGGATCCGGCGAAAGGCGTCTGTGTCGGCTTCGATACCCGCTTCGGCTCACCGGCCTTCGCCTCCGCCGTCGCTGACGTGCTCGCCGGAGCCGGCATCCCGGTGCAGTTAGCGGATCGCATCACGCCCACCCCGGCGCTCTCGTACGCCGTGAAGCACCGCGGCGCGGCCGGCGGCGTCATGATCACCTCCAGCCACAACCCGGCGCAGTGGAATGGGGTGAAATACAAGGCCTCCTATGGCGGCTCGGGCAGCCCCTCCATCATGACGGCGATTGAATCCATGCTGGGCCAGCCGCTGCCCGCGGCCAAGCCCGCGAACATCGAGCGCGTGAACTTCGTCCCGCCTTATGTGGAAGCCATCGAGCGCTTCGTCGATCTCGATCTGATCGCCAAATCCGGTTTCCGCATCGCCATCGATTGCATGTACGGCGCGGGCGCCGGCATCCTGGCCGGCATCTTCTCGAAAATCGGCGTCGACTTCATCGAGATTCGCGCCAACCACGATCCGCTCTTCCCCGGCATCAATCCCGAGCCCATCGAGCCGCACATCCGTGCCTGCCAGGACATCGTCGTGGAGAAGAAATGCGATGCCGGTTTCATCACGGATGGCGACGCCGACCGCATCGGCGCGGTCGATGAGCATGGGAACTTCGTCGATCCCCACAAGATCTACGCCGTCATCCTCCAGTGGCTGCTCGAGCGGAAGCAATGGCCGGGTGACGTGACCCGCGCCTTCAACACCACGTCCATGCTCGATCGCATCGCCGCGCGTTACGGACGCAAGCTGCACGAGCACGGCATCGGCTTCAAGTTCGTCTGTGACCTGATGCTTACCGAGGACATCCTCATCGGCGGCGAGGAGTCCGGCGGCATCGGCCTGAAGAAACATCTGCCAGAGCGCGACGGTCTGCTGAATTCCCTGCTGCTGGCCAACATCATGGCCGAGGAAAAGAAAACGTTGGGGCAACTGGTCGCGTGGCTCCAGCAGGAGTACGGCGAGCATCAGTACGGCCGTATCGACCTGCACATTCCCGACGCGCTGAAGAACGCCGCCATCGCCCGCGCGAAAGCCGGAGTGAAGGAAATAGCCGGGATGAGGGTGGAGAAGGTCGAGACCCTGGATGGGATTAAGCTCTGGCTCGACAATCCCGAGGCAAAAACGAAACCGAACGCCGCGAAAACCTGGCTGCTGTTGCGCGCCTCCGGCACCGAGCCGCTGTTGCGCATCTACTCCGAGTCGTGCTCAAAGGAATCCGTGCAGAAGCTGCTGGCGGCGGCGCGCGATTTCGCGATGCAGTCCGCCTGACGGCCGCAGCAGAAGGCGGACGCCACGATCATTTCCCTCTGCGCGGGGCGGGAATCAGCCGCTGATCGTACTCGGCGCGCACGGCTCTCACCACGCGCACCTGTCGGGCGTCCTCATGCTCGGGATTCAACAGCACATTCCAGGTATCAGGCAGAATGGCCGACGGAACTCGCGCCAGCGCCGAGCGCCCGGAGCGCAGCCACTCATCTCCCAGCCGGCGGGTGAGGGCCAGCTTGTGCTGCCAGCCCTTTGCGGGCCGCGGCTGCAGGGTCTCCATTCGCAACTTGCCGGGATACTCCACCTGAAAGAGCTGATAGCTCCGCGGCCAATCCTGCTCGTCCAGTTCCAGATGCACGAGAGCTTCGACCAGGGCGCCTGCCGGCGATTCCGCGAAATACACAATGCGGCGTCCCGCTGTGTGCCAGCGTGCGGAAAAGCGCAGGCCGCCCTCGCCGTCCAGGGAGACGTAATTGCTGATGCGCCAGAGCGAAGCCATCAGGCAAACATGCCGTAGTCCATTTGGCCGAGCATCTCTTCCACCAGGCGCGCGCCAAATTCCGTGCGCAGCATCTGCAGAGGCGTCCGCCCGGCAAAGCGGCGGAGGGAGCGATTCAACCAGTGCAGCGCCTTCTCGCGGGCGCCCAGCACGTTCACGGCATGGTCGTAAATGCGGATCAGCCGCGCCAGCTTGTCCGACTCATCCGGGGTCAGCGATTCCCTGCGCGCGCGGCGGTGCTTGAGCGTGCGCGCCGGAATGACGACCTCGTAGATGTCGCGCAACTGCAGACCGGAGGCAGCCACAAACTCCGTCATGGTCGAGATCGGAACCCCGGACTCGACGGACTTGAGATCGAGGCGCAGAGCGTTCATCAGCGGGCGATCGGCGTGGGCGGCAGCTTCCATAGGGACATTATGCCATAGTTTCCTCGGCAGAGTGTCCAGGACGTACGTTCACCTTTTTCGAACCCTGTGCGGCGTACCATGAGAAACGAGCCGATCCGGAGGTTTCGATGGCCGACAGCGTCGCCAGCTATCCCTATGAAACGCGCCTGAATCTCCTGCACCAGCCGCTCGAGGTCATTGACGAGAAGGCCATTGCGGATGCCTGCGAGGACAAGTGGTTCAATCAGACGCTCTGCCAGGTGAATGGCAGCGTCGTGCGCATGGCGGTCATCGAAGGCGAGTACCACTGGCACCAGCACACCGACGACGACGAGTTTTTCTACGTGGTCGAGGGCACGCTGCTGATCGACCTTGAGGGCCGAACCGTCGAACTCAAGCCGCGCCAGGGATTCGTGGTGCCGCGGGCTACGATGCACCGCACCCGCGCCCCTCGGCGTACGGTCATCCTGATGGTCGAGAACGCCGCGATCATCCCCACGGGCAACTGAAAGACAGGGTTTAGCGTTTAGGGTTCCGGGTTCAGGATTCGGCGTGCGACCGAGGCCGCCGGAGAAGAATCAGAATAGACAGCGAAATCCGCTGGAGAGGTGCAATGAACGCAACCGCGACTGGTCTTTCGACCCCCTCGAATCAAGCTTCCCTCACTTCCCTTCCTGCCTGGAAGGCTTTGCAGCAGCATTTTGAGGCGATCCGCACAAAGCAGCTGCGCGAGCTCTTTGCCGAGGATCCCGGCCGCGGCACGCGTCTCACGGCGGAAGCCGCCGGCATCTATTTCGATTACTCGAAGCACCGCATCACGGACGAAACCTTGCGGCTCCTCCTCGATCTCGCCCGCCAGAGCCATTTGGAAGAGCGCCGCGACGCGATGTTTACGGGCGAGAAGATCAACATCACCGAGAAGCGCGCCGTGCTGCACACCGCGCTGCGCGCGCCCAAAGATGCGGTGATTAAGGTGGACGGCGAGAACGTCGTCCCTGGCGTGCACGAAGTCCTCGACCGCATGGCCGCCTTCTCGGATCGCGTGCGCAGCGGCGCGTGGAAAGGCTTCACCGGCAAGTCGATTCGCAACGTCATCAATATCGGCATCGGCGGCTCGGACCTGGGGCCAGTCATGGCCTATGAGGCGCTGCGCCACTACAGCCGCCGTGACATGACCTTCCGCTTCGTCTCGAACGTCGACGGAACGGACTTCGCCGAGACCACGCACGATCTCGATCCCGCGGAAACGCTCTTCATCATCTCCTCGAAGACCTTCACCACACTGGAGACCATGACCAACGCGCAGACGGCGCGCCAGTGGTCGCTGGCCAGGCTGAAGGACGAGAAAGCCGTCGCCAAACACTTCGTCGCGGTCTCCACCAACGAGCAGGAAGTGACGAAGTTCGGCATCGACACCGCCAACATGTTCGGCTTCTGGGATTGGGTCGGCGGGCGCTATTCGATGGACTCCGCCATCGGCCTCTCCACGATGCTGGCCGTGGGCCCCGACAACTTTCGCGCCATGCTCGCCGGCTTCCGCGCTATGGACGAGCACTTCCGCACCGCGCCTCTCGAGAAGAATTTGCCGGCGCTGATGGGCCTGCTGACGATCTGGTATGCGGACTTTTTCGGCGCGGAAACGGTCGGCATTCTGCCCTACGAGCAATACCTCAAGCGCTTCCCCGCCTATCTGCAGCAGCTCACGATGGAGAGCAACGGCAAGCATGTGACGCTGACCGGCCAGCGGGTGGACTACTCCACCGGACCCATCTTCTGGGGTGAACCCGGCACGAATGGGCAGCATTCTTTCTATCAGCTCATCCACCAGGGGACGCGGCTCATCCCCTGTGATTTCATTGGATTCTCGAAGACTCTGAATCCATTGGGTGACCATCACACGCTGCTCATGGCCAACGTCTTCGCCCAAGGGGAGGCCCTCGCCTTTGGCAAGCCGGCAGAGCAGGTCCGCGCCGAAGGCACGCCGGACTGGCTGGTGCCCCACCGCGTCTTCGAAGGCAATCGGCCCTCCAGCACCCTGCTGCTCCACGAGCTCACCCCCGAATCGCTGGGCAAGCTGGTGGCGCTCTACGAGCACAGCGTCTTCACCCAGGGAGTCATCTGGCAGATCGACTCCTTCGACCAATGGGGCGTGGAGCTGGGTAAAGTGCTGGCGAAGAAGATCATCGGCGAACTGGAGGGCTCCGGCCCCGCTCCGGGCAGCCACGACAGTTCCACCACGGCCCTGATGGAGCGATTCCGGAAGGACCGAGGCTGAGCGCCGAAGCCCTTTTCGACACTTTTCCTGGAACTTTTCATCCAATCCAGTGTTGGAACAGATGACGCTTCCGGCGGAGTTGCGTCCGAACAGCGACGCCCGGCTACGGGCCAAAGAAGCCGGCCGGCAACCGCCGAAGCGCGAGGGACAGGCAATCATGAGCGTGCATCTTCATCCGAAATCATTTCTCGCGGTTGGCGCGGTCCTGGCGCTGGCCGGATGTCTTGGCCTGCCCGCCGCCACGGCGCAGAGTGGCGACCTGCAGGCAGCTGTCAACAGCGCTTTGGCCAATGATGCCGCGCTCCACGGGCAGCAGGTGACCGCGACGGTGCAGAACGGGAATGTCACCCTAAGCGGCACCGTACAGACGGAGCAGCAGCGGCAGGAGGCCGAAACAGCAGTGGCGAATGTGCCCGGCGTTGTCGGCATCGCGGACAACATCCAGGTTCCGGGCGAGAGCCAGACCACGCAGGCGCCGCCTCCGCCCGCGAACGAGCCCCAGGCCCAAGCGCCACAAACCGACCAGCAAGCTCCGCCTCCGCCGCCGGATCAAACCGCTCCGCCCAGCCAGCCTGCGGGTCGAGTTCCCTATCGCGGCTACGGCAGCGCACCGCAACCGCCCAGCGGACCGGTCACGGTGCCCGCAGGGACGCTGCTGCAGATCCGCACCAGCGAGCCGCTGAATGTCACCAAGCTGCAGCCCGGCGCCACGTTTCAGGTCACGGTTGCCGGCGACGTCTATGAGGGCAACGTCCTTACCATCCCGCGCGGCGCGGTCCTTCAGGGCACGGTTGTGAACGTCAAGCAGCCCGGGCGCTTCGGGGGCAGCGGCGTGCTCGATCTGCGGCTCACGCAGTTGCAGTTGGGTGGCAACAGCTACCCGATCGAAACGGATCTATGGTCCAGCAAGGGTCCGAACAAGGCGGGTTACACGGCCGGCAACACGGCTGGCGGCGCCATCATGGGCGCGATCATCGGCGGCATGATTGGCCGCGGCCCGGGCGCGGCCGTTGGCGCGTTGGCCGGTGGCGGGGTAGGGCTGCTGGCTTCGGGCGCGACCAACGGTCCGCGCATCATGCTGCCTCCGGAGACGCTGCTGAATTTCCACCTCGCGAAGCCGATTACGGTGCAGCCAGTTTCCTGGCAGGAAGCGCAGCGTCTGGCAGCCAATGCTCCGCGGCTGCAGCGCCGCGTGATCTATCGGCCTTATCCGTATTACCCGCCTCCGTACCCCTACTACTACCCGTACTAAAAAATCAGGAAGCGACAAGGCCGGGCGAAAAGCCCGGCCTTCCTGCTTCGGTCCTCCCTGATCTTCCGCTCCGCGCGTCCAAACAAATAGTGACTTCCCCTGCCTCCATCGAAACCACTCGACAAACCCACCCGTATGATGAAGAGGTGGGAGAACCGAAAGCATCTCCAAAATTCCGCTTCACCCGTCGCTCATTTTTGGGACTCTCGGCCGCATCGCTGGGCGGCCTGGCGCTCTACTCCGGCGAGATTTCACGCCACGAATTGAGCGTGGAACAGCACACGGTCCACCTGAGGCGCCTGCCCGACGCTTTTCGCGGGATGCGCATGGTGCAGATCTCCGATATTCATTACGCCGAATACACCGAGAGCTGGTTCCTGCGCGACGTGGTCCGCCACGTGAACCGGTTGAAGCCCGATCTGGTTCTGATGACCGGGGATTTCATCACGTTCGGCCCCCTTCCCTACTCTTACGCGCGGCGCCACATGCCCGAATGTGCCGCCATCCTCGGCGGAATTCAGTGTCCGCTGCGGTACGCCAGCCTCGGCAATCATGACACCACCATCGGATCCGATTATGTGATTGCACCGCTGCGCGAGCAGGGCATTTCCGTCCTGGTCAATCAGGCCGTCGCCCTCGAGCGCGGCGGTCAGCGGCTCTGGCTTGGCGGTTTGGGCAGCGCCTGCTGTGGCGACGCGGATCCGGCCGCCGCAATACCGTCCGCGGCCCTGACCGGCTATGAGCCACTGATCCTGATGGCCCACGAGCCCGACATCCTGCCGGAGGTCTCTCGCTACAATGCCGACCTGATGCTTTCCGGCCACACGCATGGCGGCCAGGTGCGCCTGCCGTTTCTTCCGCCGCTTGTGTTGCCACCCTACGGGCAAAACTACGTGGAAGGATTCTTCCGGCACGGGCCAACGCAGCTCTATGTAAATCGTGGCATCGGCGCGGTGGGCGTGCCATTCCGGCTCAACTGCCCGCCGGAGATCACCGTCCTGACGCTGGCCTGAAACCAGGCTTCAGCGCTCGGCCGGCTCGCGCAGCGCGATGCCCAGCGCTTTCATCTTGCGATAGAGGTGGCTGCGCTCCAGGCCCAACGTTTCCGCGGCGCGGCTCATGTTGCCGTTGCAGTCGTCGATCTTGCGCAGGATGTACTCGCGCTCGTAAGCATCGCGCGCCTGCTGGAGCGTCTCGTAGTCGCCCGTGCGCGCCGCGTTGCGGTGCACCAGCATGGGCAAATGGCGGCGCTCGATGCGCCGGGCGTGCGGATTCAGAATCAGCACACGCTCGATCACGTTCTTCAGCTCGCGCACATTGCCCGGCCAGTGGTACTGGCGCAGCAACTCCAGCGCGGCGTCGTCGATCTCCACGTGCGGCCGGCCGTATTGCCGCCCGAAGCCGCGGAGAAACTCACGCACCAGCAGCGCGATGTCCTCGCGCCGGTCGCGCAGCGGCGGCACATAAAAGGGGATCACATTGAGGCGGTAGAAGAAATCCTCGCGAAAATTCCCCTTCGCGATCTCGTCTTCCAGATCCTTGTTGGTGGCCGCGATCACGCGCACGTCCACGCTGATGGGCTGGGTCGCGCCCACCGGGACAAAGCGCTGCTCGTCCAGCGCGCGCAGCACTTTCGACTGCGTCTTCAGGCTCATGTCGCCCACTTCGTCCAGAAACAGCGTGCCGCCGTTCGCCCGCTCGAAGGTTCCGCGCTTCTCCGGCGGGCCGCCCGGCACCGCGCCATGGCGATAGCCGAACAGCTCGCTCTCGATGTAGTCCTCCGGAATCGCCGCGCAGTTCAGCTCTACAAACACGCGATCGCTGCGCAGGCTCTCCGCGTGGATGGCCCGCGCCATCAGTTCCTTGCCGGAGCCGGATTCGCCGTAGATGAGCACGCGCCCGTTGGTCGGCGCCATCAGCGTGATCTGCTGGCGCAGCGCCCGCGCCTGCACGCTCTCGCCCGTGATCTGCCGCTCCAGCGCAAGTTGCCGCCGGAATTCCAGGTTTTCCGTGCGCAGCCGCCGCGCTTCGATGGCGTTCTTCACCGCAATCAGCGTGCGGTCCAGAGTCAGCGGCTTCTCCAGGAAGTCGAATGCCCCGAGCTTGGTCGCCTTCACCGCCGTCTCAATGGTCGCGTGGCCGGAGATGACGATCACTTCGGGGCGGCTCTCCGCGTCGAGCGCATGAACTTCGCGCAGCACCTCCAGCCCATCCTGGTCGGGCAGCCAGACATCCAGCAGCAGCAGATCGTAAATGGGCTCGCGCGCCTGGATCACGGCCTCGGCGGCCGTGCCCACACTGGCGACGCCGTAGCCTTCCTCGCGCAGAATCTCTTCCAGAGACTCGCGAATCTCCGCCTCGTCGTCCACGATGAGGATGTGGTGCATGGGAACCGGTTCAGACCCTGCTGACCGCCGCAGCCGGCGGCGCGCCTTCCGCCGCGGCGTTTTCCGCCAGCGGCAACTCGATGATAAAGCGAGCGCCCGTGGGCAGGTTGTTTTCGGCGCGGATCGATCCGCCGTGATCCTGCACGATCTTCGCCACAATCGAAAGCCCCAGGCCTGTCCCGCGCTGCCGCGTGGAGAACCAGGGAAGGAAGAGCCGCTCCCGCATCTCCTCGGTGATGCCCGGCCCCGTATCCGCAACCACGATCTCCGCCATGCCCTGGCGCTCGCCCGGACAGGTCTCAATCGAGAGCACGCGGAGCAGGCTCTCCCGCATTGCCTCCGCCGCGTTGTCGACCAGGTTCGCCAATGCGCGGCGAAGCGCCTCAGGGTCGGCCATGACTGGCGGCAGATTCGCCTCCAGCCGCTTGTCCACGCGGATGTTCTGAATGCGCCCCTCGAACAACAGCAGCGCGCTCTCCACAATCTCGTTCAGGCTGGCCGCGCGCGGATGCGCCACCGGGAATTCGGCGAGCGCGGCAAACTGGCCCACCAGCGTGCGCAGCGTCTCCACCGACCCGAGGATCACGTCGCAGCATTTGCGAACCATCGCCGCATCGCCGGGGAACTTGGTCGCCGAGCCGGCGGCTTCCGCTGGCTCGGATACTACCCGGTCCACGTGGCGCCGGATGCGCTCCGCCGAAAGCGCAATAGGCGTGAGCGGGTTGCGGATTTCGTGAGCAATCCGCTGCGCCACTTCCTTCCATGCCGCTTGCCGCTGCGCCTGAAGAAAATCCGTCACATCCTCCATCACCAGAATCGAACCGCCATCGCGATTCCCTCGCGCGCCAAGCGCCGCCATGGTCACGGCGACATGCATGGTGCCGCGGGTCGTGCGCAGCTCCATTTCCGCTGAGGCAATCCCCATCCGATGCGCCCGCCGCTCCAGGCGAATCACCTCGCTCGAGGGCTCTTCCGGCAGCAGCGTCTCCAGGGGCGCGCCGGTCAAATCGGGATGGCTCGCGATTCCCACCAGCTCCGCGAACGCGCGATTGCCGATCAGCACCCGCCGGTTGGCGTCGAGCGTGACCACGCCTGAAGGGATTGTCTCCAGGATGGTTTCCAGTTCCCGCCGCCGTGTCTCCAGCGCGAGATTCGCCGCGGATACTTCCCGTGCCGACATCTCCGCGCTGTGCCGGCTCTCCTCCAGATCCGCCGCCATGTGGTTAAAGCTGCGCACCAGCTCGCCCATTTCTCCGCTGGCTTCGGCGGTCACGCGTTGGCTGTAATCCCCATTGCCAATGGCATCCATCGCGTCGGCCAGCGCCTCCAGCGGGCTGGTGATGCGGCGCGAGACGAACAGGGCCAGCCAGCTGCTCGCAAAGAACACCAGCGCGGTCAGCATCAGCAGCAGCAGGAAGTACGTCGCGCGAATGATGCGCCGCTGGCGATAGAGCGCCCAATACTGGGTGGCGCCGCTGCTCAGTTCCGACATAATGCCGCGCATGCCCGCCGGCATCGGCACCCCGGCTACCACCAGGCCGCCGTTATCCAGGCTGGCCGCGCCCAGAGAGTATTCCGACGGCCCCACGTCCAGCATGGGCTCGTCAGAGCGCCGCGCCGCCTGCAGAATCGCGGAGGTCAGCGGTTCGTCCTCGGCAATCTGCCGCGTCTCGGCCGGATTGGTCCACGAATGCACTTCGACGGGTCCGGAGATCTTCGGCAGTTCATAGCTCGCTACCGGCGCCCCGTCGTGGTACAGCACGGCAAAGCCGCCCTCCAGGCTGATCTGGTGGGCGCGCAGGACGTCCAGCATGCCGGCGCGGTTTCCGCTGTGCAGCGCGGCGGCCAGCGAGGAATTGCCTGCCATACTCTCGGCCTCCGCTCGCGCGTTCAGCGAGGCGTAATGCGACAGCTCCATCGCGATCTGGGTCGAGTCCTCGCGCACCTCCGCTGCTGGCTGCGAAAACCACCGGTCAATGGAACGGTTCATCAGCAGGAAGCTGAAAAGAAACATGAACAGGGCCGGCACAAACGAGAGCAGCAGCGCCCCAATGAACATGCGCGTCCGCAGCCTGGCCCCCAGAACCTGGCTGCGCTGGTCCGCCAGCAGCTTGATCAGGTTCCGCAGCAGCAGCACCAGCACCGTGACAAACAGCAGGAACGCCACGACGGAAAGCGAGGTCAGCAGGAAGATCTGCGCTGTTGTTTGCGGGTTCAGGGATCGGACATTGAACGCATTCAGCGCCAGCAACAGCAGGAGCAGCAAAAGGCCCGCTGCCGCAAGCAGGATCAGAGTCGTGCGCCGATGTTTTGCCTCTGCCAGGACGGTGTCTCCCCTGAATACCCGACGATTATAGGCTTGGGGCGCGACGCGACGAGAGGATTCGGGCAATCTCCGGACGCGCGGACCAACCGTTTGGACGAGCCATGCATCCAAGGACGCTGATATGCGAACCCATCGTTTGATTGCCCTCGCAGCAGGCGCGGCGCTGGTGGCGATGCTCGCCATCGGCGGCTGCAGCAGGAACAAGAACCAGCAGCCGGCAAACCAGCCTCCGGCCTCGGCGCAATCCGCGTCGCAGCCCTCCGGCAACGGCAATCCCCCTCCGCCGCCCGCGGACCAAACCGCCTCCGGCGCACAGCCGGCAACTCCGCAAACGCCTCCGCCCCCTGCAGCCGTCGACATTCCGGCGGGAACGCGCGTGCGGATTCGCATCGATCAGGATCTGGGCTCGAAGATCAGCCAGGCCGGAGAAACTTTCTCCGCTACCGTCGCGGCTCCTGTCGTGATCGATGGACAAACCGTGATTCCTCGCGATGCCCGCGCGGAAGGCACTGTGATCGACGCCAGACCGCTGGGCCACTTCAAGGGCGGCGCGCTGCTGGAGCTGCGTCTCGAACGCGTCAGGACCCAGTGGGGCAGCTATCCCGTGCAGACCAGCACGATGGAGCGCGTGGAAAAAGGCAAAGGCAAGCGCACGGGGCTCTTCGCCGGCGGCGGCGCGGGATTCGGCGCGGTGGTCGGCGGATTGGCGGGCGGTGGCAAGGGCGCGCTCGTGGGCGCGCTGGCTGGAGCAGGCGCGGGCACGGCGGGCAGCGCCATGACCGGTAATCACCAGATCTTCCTGCCGGCGGAAACCCTGATCACTTTCCGGCTGGAGCACTCGGTGCACGTCACCGAAGGCCAGTAAGCGTCGAGGAGGGCCGGTTCTCTCCGGCCCGCGCTTTTAGCTGAGCAACTGCCGCACCGGCGTCCATGGCTTTTTTTGCGAAGCCGCCACGGGCTCGCAGGTCAGCGTGCCCGCATAGGTGTTTACGCCGTCGCGAATGCCGTCGTCCTCCAGAATCGCCTGTTTCGCACCGTGGCGCGCGAGCCGCATCACGTAGGGGAAGGTCGCGTTGGTCAGCGCCAGCGTGGAGGTATTCGGCACCGCCGCGGGCATGTTCGTTACGCAGTAGTGGACGACCCCGTTGACCTCGAACGCGGGATCGCTGTGGGTCGTGGGATGCGCCGTCTCCACGCAGCCCCCCTGGTCGATGGCCACGTCCACGATCACCGCGCCCTTCTTCATCTTTGCCACCATCTCGCGGGTTACGATCTTCGGCGCCGCCGCGCCCGGAATCAACACGCCGCCGATCACCAGGTCCGCGTCCTGCACCGCGCGCGAAACGTTCCATGAATTCGACGCCAGCGTAAACAGCCGTCCGTTGAAGATATCGTCCAGTTCGCGAAGCCGGTTCAGGTTCAAGTCCACCAAAGTGACTTTCGCACCCATCCCGAGGGCGATCTTCGCCGCATTCGTGCCGACGATGCCGCCGCCGATGATGCACACGTTCGCCGGAGGCACGCCCGGCACGCCGCCCAGCAGCACTCCGCGTCCGCCGCGCTCTTTTTCCAGATAGGCAGCGCCCACCTGCACAGCCATCCTCCCCGCCACTTCCGACATCGGCGTCAGCAGCGGCAGCGTGCCGGCGCGGTCGCGGATCGTCTCATACGCAATGGCGACAACCTTCTTCTCCAGCAGCTTCGCCGTCAGCTCCGGCAGCGGCGCCAGGTGCAGATACGTGAACAGCACCAGCCCTTCGCGGAAGAAGCCGTACTCCTTCTCGATGGGTTCCTTCACCTTGACCACCAGGTCGGCATGGCCCCAGACATCGTGCGCAGAGCCAACGATCTCGGCTCCGGCCGTCTGATATTCATCGTCGGTGAATGCTGACAATTCGCCGGCTCGCGTTTCCACCAGCACCTTGTGGCCGGCCTCGCTCAGCGCCTTCACTCCCGCGGGCGTCACGCCCACGCGGCTTTCATGGTCCTTCAGTTCTCTGGGAACACCAATAATCATCGCTCTCTCTCGCGTCGTTGCGGTCGGATGCAAACTCTTCATCGTACCGCACGCGGGCAGTTTCGGGGAGCGGCCTGGGCAGGACGAGGCGCGACGATTACGCCGGGCGCGCCAGCAGGCGTTCCAGCTCCACGGTCAGCCGCTCCGGAGAAAGCGGCTTGGGCAGGAAGAGGACGTCGGGATCGCTCGCGAACGGTGAAGAACTGTCGCCCATGCCGCCGCTCACCACTACCACAGGAATGTCCGGACGCAGAGCGCGAATCGCGGCAATCATCTCGCGGCTGTCCAGCCCCGGCATGCTGGAATCGGTAACTACGGCATCGATGTGGTTACTGCGCTCGCGCGCCATCTCCAGGCCCAGGGTGCCGTTCTCGCAGGCAATCACCTCGTAGCCGGCGCGGTTCAGCACTTCGGTAAACAAATAGCGGATAGCGCGATCGTCTTCGACCACAAGAACGGTGCGCGGGCGGATTGTTATAGCGGCAGCCACAAGCCGGGTCCCGTCTCAACGATGCATCAAGTCCGGTACGCAGCGCAAGCCGCTCCTTCGCGAATCATCGTTACAGCCAGCCCTTCGCGCGCGCTAACCGCGCCGCTTCCACGCGGTTGGATGCGCCCAGCTTGCTGATCGCCTCAGACAAATAATTGCGGACTGTGCCCTCAGACAGGTGCAGTTCCTCGGCAATCTCGCCGCTCGCCTTCCCTTCTCCCGCGCGCCACAGGATCTGCCGCTCGCGCTCGGTCAGCGGATCGGGGCCGCTCTCCCACGCTTCGGCCGCCAGTTGCGGATCGACCACGCGCAGCCCGCGGTGCGCGCGCCGCACCGCCTCAGCCAGCTCGGCCGAGGGCCGATCCTTCAGCAAATAGCCTTTGGCTCCCGCATCCAGCGCGCGGCGCAGATAGCCGGGCCGCGCAAAGGTGGTCAGGATCACCACCCGCGTCTGCGGATAGCGGTCGCGCACTTCGCCGGCCAGCGTCAGCCCGGTCATCTCCGGCATTTCGATGTCGGTCACCAGCACGTCGGGCTTGTGTTTCGCGATGGCCGCCAGCGCTTCGCGCCCGTTGCTCGCCCGCGCGCACACGGCGATATCCGGCTCGGTCTCCAGCAGCGCGGCCAGCGCGCCCAGCACCATTGCCTGATCTTCGGCCACCACCACCTGAATCTTCTTCATCGCCCCGCCGCAGCCTGCGCGGGAATCTCCACCAGCAGCCGCGTCCCCGCATTCGATTCAATGCGCAGCCGTCCGCCCAGCGACTCCGCGCGTTCCCGCATGCCGCGCAGGCCGTTGCCCTCCTCCCGGATCCCGCCTCGGCCATCGTCCTCGACAATAAGCGCCGCTCCCTCGCCGCGCTTCTCCACCGATAACCGGCAGTGGCGCGCCTGTGCGTGACGCACGATGTTGGTCACCGCCTCGCGGACAATCAGCGACAGCACCGTCTCTGCCGCGGCCTCCAGATGGGGAGGCTGGTCGCTGACCTCCAGCTGCACTCCAGCAGCATCGAGCGCCTTCTGCGCGCGGGCAATCTCCGCCGCCAGGCCATCGGCACGATAGCCGGTAATCGCCTCCCGCACCTCGCTCAGCGCCTTGCGCGCGATTTGCTCCACTTCGCCAATCTCCCGCCGCGCACGCCCCGGATCGCTTTCCATCACTTTCCCGGCCAGCTCCGATTTCAGCACCACCACCGACAGCGTGTGCCCCAGCACGTCGTGCAGATCGCGCGCGATGCGCTCCCGTTCCGCCACGCGCGACAGGTGCGCGATCTCCTCGTACGCCAGGCCCAGCTTGCGGCCGGCGCGCATGCGCTGCGCCGCCACCAGATTTGCAGCTCCAATGCTCACGCAGAAGGCTGCGCAAATTCCCCAGGCCCACGCCGAGTACCCGAGGTAGAGTCCTTCGCCGACGGTGATCACCGCGGAAAGGATGATGGCCCCGGCTCCAAAGCTGATCGACTCCGCGACAAACGGCGCCAAAGCGGCTGTGTAGATGAAGATTCCTCCCGCTCCGGTGTTGAAATGGAAATAGACGACGCCCAGAGCGGCCATCCCGATCAGAAACCCGATCTTTCCCCGCTGCCTGCGGCTGAAAACCATGCCGAAATAGCAGACGAGGAAAATCGCGTAGGCGATGGCGAATTCCACCCACGCCGTGCGCGAGTGGCGCTGAATGGGATCGATGAGGAAGAACAGCGAATAGACGAGCCAGATGTAGTCAAACAAATGACCGCCGCGCTTCCTGCGATCGCCGAGCAGTGTGAATTCCGCGCCGCGGGCGGCGGAGTCCACGCGACCGGCCACGTCCAGGTCAGGTCCGGTCATGCGCTCTGCCCCTCTCACGCCTTCGCCTCCATGCGGGTAAAGATGATCCACGCCGCGCCCAGCATCAACAGGGTAAATGCAAAGAGAATCTCCCAGTGCTGGAGCATGCTGCCGCCTGGCTGCGCGAGTCCGAAGATGCCCAGAGCCAGTTGCGCCAGATGATACGTCGGGAGAGCCGGCGCGATCACCTGCAGCCAGTGCGGCAAATACCTGATCGGCATCCAGAAGCCGGACGCAAACGACATGGGCAGGTAGATCAAATTAATGATGCCCGGCCCCGAGTTCGCCGGCACCAGCAGCGCCACCAGCAGCGCCATTGCCGTGAAGGGCACGGACCCGACGAGGATGACCCCGCAGAGCTCCAGTACCTGCATGGGTGTAACGGTGACGCCGCCCAGCGTAACGCCCAGCAGGACAAGCAGCGCCACAATGATGACCGCAAACGCCGCGCAGCCCATGACCTTGGCAGCGAGGTACAGGATGCGGGGCATGGGACTGGCCTGCTTCACATCCAGCCAGCCCTGGGCGCGCTCCAGCGCCATGGCCATGCCTATGCCGAAGAGGCATGCGGAAACCACGCCCATGCAGCTATAGGCGGGGACCAGATACTGTGCGTATCCGCTGGCGCGGTTGGAGACTCCGAAGAGCAGAAAGAACATCACCGGCATCCCGATCACCGACAGCGAAAATGCCTTCGTACGCAGCATGCGGACAAATTCGTAGCGCGTCTCCTTAGTGAAGATCCGCCCGTAATACTCCAATCCCAGCCGCCGTGGTTCCATTGCAATTGCCTGGCTCGCCATGATCTCTTCTCCTCCCTACTCCCTGATCTCTGATCGAAACGCGTATCTCGTAACCGCTACTCTCCGGTCAACGCCAGGAAGGCCTCTTCCAGGCCTGCCGACGCGATCTCCAGCCCGCGCAGTTCCGGATCGCGCGCGAGCATCTCGCGCACCACCGGCTCCGCCTGTTCGGCCTGAATCACGACGGCCTCGCGATCCCGCTCGACAGCGGACACCGTGGGCAGCGTGCGCAGCCATGCCGGATCAAGCTGCGTGATGCAGCGGATGCGCCGCCCCGAGACGCGCTGCCGGATCTCCGCCGGCGTGCCCTCGCACACGGTGCGTCCTTTGTTGATGACCACCACGCGGCTGGCCAGCAGATCGGCCTCTTCCAGATAGTGCGTGGTCAGCAGGATCGTCTTGCCCGCCGCGGAAAGAGTCCGAATCTGCTCCCACATGGCGCGCCGCGACTCAATGTCCAGCCCCACCGTCGGCTCGTCGAGAAAAATCAGATCCGGATTCCCGCACAGCGCCAGCGCGAAGAGCGTGCGCTGCTTCTGTCCGCCGGAAAGCTTGCCGAACAATTTGTCCTCGACGCCTTCGAGGCGCGCCAGCCGCACCACCTCGGCGGCCGGCAGCGGCTGCGGATAATAGCTGCGGAACAGGTCGATGTGTTCGCGCACCCGCAGCATCTCCGGAACGCGGCTGATTTGCAGCATCGCCCCTATGCGCGTGCGCGCGTCAGAATCCCGCGGATCGCGCCCGAGGACGCGCACCGTGCCCGAGGCCGGGGCAATCAGGCCCAGCAGCAGACGCACCGCCGTGGTCTTGCCCGCGCCGTTCGGTCCCAGCAGAGCCACTACCTCGCCGGCGTGCAGTTCCAGCGAGAACCGGTCCAGCGCCGTCACCGCGCCATAGCGCTTGGTCACATCGTGCAGGCGCGCGACGGTGCGCACCTGTGAAACCGGCGCTGGCCATGCCGCCAGGTCCGTCTGACCCATCCCGGTGATCACTGCCGTGGCTGTCATCGCGTCTCTCCTGCCGCGCAAAGTATGCATTAGCGGCAGGATCAGCATCGCGCGCCCGAGCGTTAGTTCCCAGTGGAGAGTGTCAGCAAAGCGAGATGACGTTTGTCATGGCCGCGAGCCTCCTACACCCTGTCCCCTGCACCCTGTATCCTGGCCTTGTGCAGATCCTGGTTTACTCCGCCTCCTGGTGCCGCGACTGCCGCGAAGCCAAACGCTTCCTTGAGGCTAACCACATCCCCTATACCGAGATCGACGTAGAGCGGACACCCGGCGCCATCGAAGAGATTGTCGCGCGCGTCGGCAAACGAGCCATTCCGCAATTTGTGATCGATGGAGAGTGGGTGCAGCCGTATCGACCCGGCCGCGGCTTTCTCTACGACGAGATGAGCGAGCTCCTCGGCCTCCGCACAGGCAAGCCGGACTCCTCGCACCGTCAATAGGAATTCGTCACGCTGCGATTAGGCGGACGCACTCCTCGACCTCCGCAGTCGGCAGGAACAGCATCATCACGGTACCCGGCTGGCGCTGGCTCTCTCCGGACGCATGGCTGCGGCAGCGGATCATTCCGCCCTTCTTTTCGAGAAGATCGCGCGTAATCCAGAGCCCTAATCCAGTCCCGAAGTCTTTCTTCGTCGTGAAGAAGGGCATGAAGATCCTGCGCCGGTTGACAGCGGGAATCCCTGCGCCCTGATCGGCCACCGTCAGGCGGATTCCGGGCGCACCGGTCACCGGATGTCCCGCGGCCCACGCGCGTATTTGGATCTCGGTGTGATGCAACGCCGCATCGATGGCGTTCGCCATCAGGTTCGACAGCACCTGCTTGAACTCGCCCATCAGCGCGCACACGGTCAGCTCAGGCTGTACGTTCCGCTGCACCGTGATGTCCTTGTAGCGCAGCCGCCGGTTGTAAACCGCAAGCACTTCGTCAATCGCCTCCGCCACGTCGATCGTCACCGGCTGCGAGGCGTCGCGGTAAAACCCCAGCGTCTGCCGCGCGATGTGCGATACGCGCTGCAGCTCTTCGTCCGCCGTCGTCAGGCATCCGCGCACGCTGTCCGGCAGCGCTGCATCCAGCCGCGCCAGGTAGATGAGGTTAATCACCGCTTCCAGGGGATTGTTGATTTCATGCGCGACCGTCGCCGCCAGCCGCCCCACTGAGGCCAGCCGCTCCGTAGTGCGCAGCGCGGCCTCCATTTTTTTCTGCGCCGTCACGTCGCGCAGGATCTTCGCCGCTCCTATAATGGTTCCCTGCGCGTTGTGCACCGGCGAAATCGTCAGCGACACGTCAAGCTGTTCCCCGCTCTTGGCCACGCGCACCGTCTGGTAATGCTCGATGTGTTCGCCCGCCCGGATTCTGCGCAGAATCTCCGGTTCATCCGCGTGCAACTCCGGCGGAATGATCGTGAGGATCGACTTCCCGATCATCTCTTCCGCCGTGTAACCCAGAATCCGCTCAGCGGCGGCATTCCAGCTGGTCACGATCCCGTTCAGATTCTTGCTGACGATGGCGTCGTCTGAGGATTCCACGATGGCCGCCAGCAGCATCTGCGCCTCGTCCGCCCGCTTCTTGTCCGTGATATCCAGCATGAAGACGCGCGCGTGGAGGATTTCCCCGTTGCGAATCCAGGGGTTCGCGTCCAGCCGGATCGAGCGGATGGCGCCATCGGCCCGCCGCATGCGCAGCTCATACCCGCGGATGGTCTTGCATGACCGCATGCGGCGCAGAATCTCCGCCATCGCGCCGGCGTCGGGCACAAAATCCGCCATCGCCCGGCCGATGTAGCGCTCCGCCGGATGCCCCAGCATTTCCAGCTGGGTCCGGTTCGCCCACAGGATCGTGCCGTCCGGCGCCAGCCACTGCATGCCGACCACGGCGTTCTCCAGAAAATCCCGCAGCTCGGCCTCACGCGCTCCCAGCGTCTCCTGCACCTTGCGGTTCTGATGGATTTCCTCTTCCAGCGCCTGGGCTCTTAACTGCCATAGCACCGTGTTGCGCCGCCGCTCATCCTCACTCATGCTGTCGTAGCCCTGGTCCGGCACCACGTGGCTGTGCTCGGAGCAGATCCGCTGCAGCACGATGCCATCCCGGTCGTGCGAAAAGAACCGCAGAGGCCATCCGCAGGAAAGGTGGAACCGCCGCGTCTGCCCCAATTGGTTCCACAGTTCCTCCACCCGAACCGCCGCTCCCGTTTTCCCCTGCTCCCACAGAACCGCGACCATTTCGCCGTAAGCCGCAAGCTGCGGACGCTCCGAGGCGCCGATCCCCGCGGCGGCGGCGGCCGCTCCATCCAGCACTGTGCCGAGGACCTGCGCAAATCGGCTCCCGTCGGGCCAACCCTCCGTCATGAAGCTGGCCATGGTTTCCTGGGCATCGCGCGCGACCCATCGTCCCTGCGCCGCAAGCCGCGCCACATCCAGACCGCGCAGCCCCAGTTCCCGCTCCAGGTCCCGCCGATGCGTCGGGGTCGCCACGGCAATGGCGGCGCCGCCCTCGGCCAGCGCATTCCCCAGCCGGCGCCCGATCTCGTTGATCAGCAGCGCGTCGCTCGAATAGAAATGTGCACTGTGCGTCGAATTTCCCGCGTCGCTCCGGCCCAGGGTGCTGTTCCGGGGCAGACTTTTGCTGGTGTGCGGTTGTAGCGTATGTGCCATTTTCCCGTAGGCCTTTGCTGTAGCGGGGGAGTTGCGGGTCCTGATTCTGTCGCAGGAATGCTGCTCGTTCGATGCGGTCCACCGGGCCTTCGGGATGCCCGCCGCCGGCAAATGCAACGGGCGCAGAGAGCTTTCGCCCCCTGCGCCCGCGCTTTCTACCCTATCCCCTACGCCCTGCTTCTCGGCCTCACTACATCCTGCGCATGCGCCGCGCCGTTGGGCGGCACGGCCGGAGGCTCCGGCGTCGCCGGCTTCGCGACGATCCCCAGTTTCTCCCGCAGTTGCTTGTCGATCCTGGCGAAAACATCGCGGTTATCCTTCAGGAACTGCCGCACGTTCTCACGTCCCTGCCCGATCCGCTCGCCGCTATAGCTGAACCAGGCGCCGCTCTTCTCCACGATGTTGTTCGCCACGGCCAGGTCCAGCACGTCGCCTTCGCGCGAAATCCCCTCGCCGTACAGAATGTCGAACTCCGCATCCCGGAAGGGCGCCGCGACCTTGTTCTTCACGATCTTGACCTTCGTCCGCGAGCCAACCACCGTCTCGCCTTCCTTCACCGCGGCGATGCGCCGGATGTCGATCCTCACCGACGAGTAGAACTTGAGGGCGCGCCCCCCGGTCGTCGTTTCCGGGTTCCCGAACATCACGCCGATTTTCTCACGGATTTGATTAATAAAGATCAGACATGTTCTTGATTTCGAGACAGTTCCGGTCAGCTTCCGCAGCGCCTGGCTCATCAGCCGCGCCTGCAGGCCCATGTGCGAGTCGCCCATCTCGCCTTCCAGCTCCGCCTTGGGCACCAGCGCCGCCACTGAGTCCACCACCAGCACGTCAATCGCGCCCGACCGCACCAGCGCCTCGGTAATCTCCAGCGCCTGCTCGCCATAATCCGGCTGCGAAATCAGCAGGTTGTCGATGTCCACGCCCAGCTTCTTCGCATAGCCCGGATCCAGCGCGTGCTCCGCATCCACAAACGCCGCCATGCCGCCGGCCTTTTGCGCCTCGGCGATGATCTGCAGCGTGATGGTCGTCTTGCCGGAGGACTCCGGCCCGAAAATCTCAATCACGCGCCCGCGCGGCACGCCGCCCACGCCCAGCGCCGCGTCGAACGAAATCGACCCCGTCGAAATCGTGGCGATCGGCACCACCGCCTCTTTGCTGCCCAGGCGCATGATGGACCCTTTGCCGAACTGCTTCTCAATCTGGGATAGCGCCAGTTCTACGGCGCGCTGACGATCATCTGCCACGGTGCTGCTCCATTCCGGGCGCGCGAAACGGGTCTCCGTCCCCGCGCCTTGCACAAAATTCGGTCGATTCGCCCCGAGTCTACCACCGCCCTCGCGCCGGACAATTCGCCCGCCGCCAGAAACTATCCGCTGGTAACCAGGAACTCTCCAGCAGTCTACAGGCTCGACGACTGTGGAGAACCGGGCCACAATTCCCGGACGCGCCCGGTTCCCTGCCGCTGTGATCCCCACCACAGCCTTGCCCACGCCTCGAAACCTACTCTGTACCGTCGCCCTTCATCAGGAGGGCCATTTTGGCGACGGTCATCGAAGCTCCGCCTCCCACGCTCGCCGCGGGCGCAACCCATCCGCCCGCGCAGCCCCACGTCACGGCTCTTGCCACGCCCTCGCCGAATCCCTGGATCGTCGCCATCTCCGTGATGCTGGCCACCTTCATGGAGGTTCTCGATACCGCCATTGCTTCGGTCGCCCTCCCCTACATCGCCGGCTCGCTCGCTGCCTCCACGTCCGAAGCCACCTGGGTTCTCACCAGCTATCTCATCGCCAATGCCGTCATTCTGCCGGCGAGCAATTGGTTCGCGCTCCGCTTCGGACGCAAGCGCTTCCTCATCACCTGCGTCGTCATCTTCACCATCGCCTCGTTCTGGTGCGGAGCCGCGCCCTCGCTCGGCCTTCTGCTCCTCGCCCGCGTCATCCAGGGCGCGGGCGGCGGGGCGCTCCAGCCTCTCTCTCAGGCGATTCTGCTCGAAACCTTCCCGCCGAAAAAGCGCGGCCAGGCCATGGCTCTCTTCGGATTCGGTGTCGTGGTCGCCCCGGTCATCGGCCCGACACTCGGTGGCTGGCTCACTGACACGCTTAGCTGGCGCTACGCCTTCTACATCAACATCCCCGTGGGCCTGCTCGCGGTTTTCATGATCAGCCGCTTCGTCCACGATCCGCCCTACATCAAGCACGCCAAAGCCGGCCCCTTCGACAACCTTGGCTTCGGCCTGCTCTGCCTCTGGACCGGCTGCCTGCAGGTCATCCTCGATAAGGGCCAGGAAGCCGATTGGTTCGGCGCCCTCTGGCTCCGCTGGGCCGTCGTGATTCTCATCACTTCGTTCCTCTGGTTTATCTGGCACTCCTGGCGCGCGCGTCAGCCGCTGGTCAACCTGCACGTTCTGGCGAGGAACCGCAACTTTGCCGTCGGCTGTCTCCTCGTCTTCATGCTGGGCATCGCCATCTACGTCACAGTCGCCATCCTGCCGCTCTTCTATCAGGAAGTCCTCGGCTACACGGCGCTGACCGCCGGCATTGTGGTCGCGCCGCGCGGACTCGGCTCCATGCTCGGTCTGCCCGTCATGGGCTTCCTCAGCCATCGCGTCGACAACCGCTGGCTGCTCTCGGCCGGATTCGCCGTCTTCGGTGTTTGCTCCATCCTCTTTTCCGATGTGAACCTCGGCATCAGCCCCACCACTCTGCTGGTTCCCATCGTCGTCACCGGATTCGCCCTGAGTTTCGTCTTTGTTCCTATCGCCAGCATGGCCGTAGCTACGCTGCGCAACGAGCAGATGGGCAATGCGACCGGCATTTTCAATCTGGTCCGCAATATCGGCGGCTCCATCGGCATTTCCATGGCGGAAACCGCGCTCATCCGGCGCCAGGCCTTCCACCAGAGCCGCCTCGCCGCCGCGGTTCCTCAGAGCGGCGCCTGGTTCCAGCAGCACGCCTCCGGCGCAGCCGCCTATCTCGGACGCCAACTCGGCCATGCCGCCGGTCAGCCTGCCGCGCTCGCCAGCATGTACCGCGAGCTCCAGCATCAGGCGATGCTGTGGGCCTTTGTCGATGTCTTCCGCTGGACCGCTCTCATCGCCTTTGGCGCCGGCGGCATGTGCTGGCTCTTCCAGCGCATTACGCACGAAGACGATGGCAGCGTGAGTGTGCGCTGATCCCGACTGCCGGCGTCACTGCGCCGGCGCCGGCGTCCCATCCGACCACCGCCCCACCCACACCATCATGATGGTCGCGTGCTCTTCCGGATCAGGTGCCGCGATCACCGGCGAAGCCGGCAGATTCCCTCCCCAGCTCTTCGTCGCGTCGCCCGCAACAAAAAACATCAGGTGAGGATGCCAGTTTTTTCCGCTGTCGCTCAGGTACTGGTCTTTGGACAGCATGTAGCACATGGCTCCCGGCGCCAGCGCGGGCAGCTTGCCCGACTGGAAGGCCGCCTCGGTCGCCGCAACGATCTCACTCTTCGTCTTGCCCGCCAGCACCAGGTCCGTCTTCATCAGGTAGATCGGCAAAAAGCTATCCGCCGCTGCCGGATTGAAGCAGATCGGTCCGCGAATCTTCGGATTCCAGAACACCGGATCTGTCGTGTTGGCGCCCCAGCCTCGTTCCACGATGCACACGAAGCCGTTCGTGCCCTTCGCCGCCGTCGTATAGCCGTGCGTTCCCAGCACCATCACCTCAGCGCGATCTGAAATCGATGGAGGCGCCGCGCTCCGCGCCAGCGCAATCTCTGCGCTCTCGCTCGGCATCTGGTACTGCGACAAGGGAGCCATGGCCGAATACGTCGGCGCCGATGCCTGAGCGCGCGCCTGGCGAACTCCGCCGGCCAATAGAGCCTGCACCACGAAAGCCCACACAAGCAGCGTCGCAGTCTTCGCCATGTCGTTCTCCATAGCCTTCGGATTGGGATTCGCGATTGCCGCCGATGCTAAACAAGCCGAGGATGCGCGTCAACCGCTCGGCTCCGAGACCGTCTACCGCTCCAGCGCCGCCCGGTCCCACTTTCCCAGGTTCGCGGCCGCTTCGTAAGTGCTCTGGCAGAAGGCCATCAACGCCGCACTCGGCGACTCTGCCGCTCGCACCTCGTCGTACATCAGCAGATATTCCCCTAATTGCGCGTCGTAGCGTGCGGCAGCCGGCTGCACCTTCGCCGTTCGGAACCCCTCCGGCTCCGGCGCGGCATACGAATAAAACGCCGGCCCGTTCACGCCGCTGCCTCCCGGCCAGAATCCAACGCTGCTCACCTCGTGCGAATACGCTTCTCGCGTCATAGCGTCCGCGCCCGGGCGCTCCGGCGCCCGCCGTCCGGAAAATCGCGTGACCGCCAGATCGAAGCTCCCCCAAAAGAAATGCACCGGGCTGGACTTGCCGATGAATCGCGCGCGAAACTCCTGGAGCACGGCATCCGCCGAGAGCAGAATCCTCCAGAACCGCTCCACCCGCTCCGGATCGTACGCGCTGTGCACCCGGTCTTCGTCAAACGCGATCGGATTCGGAATCTCCACCGGCATCCGCCAGATATGGACGTCCATCCCGGCCGACCGCACCATCGCCAGACAATCTCGATAGAAATCCGCTACCGTCATGGGGCGGAGCGCCAGGCGCTTCACCGTGCCATCATTCGTCTCCAGCACGAGTTCGTGCGCCAAAAAGTCGAAGCACAGCTCAAAGGCCCGCTCTCCATAAGGAATCCGCGATGTCGTCAGCCCGCGCGCTGTCACATACAGCGGCACATTCCACCAGTGATTCACCAGCGGAGTCAGGCGCAGGCGGATCTTCCCCACAATCTGCGTCCACATGTGCAGGGTGGAGTACGTGTCACGCCAGCTGTCCAGCGGCAGATCCGGCCAGCATTCCGGCCGGTCGATCATCCCGGATTGCTCCATGGGACCTCCGTGGCGCTGCTGCCCCAGAGTTTACCCTGCCGCCTTCAGCTTCACGGTCTCCACGTCCGCTGGCAGGAAGATGGAGAACGCGCTGCCCGACCGTCCCGGGGTCGTGCTGCTCTTCACCTGAATTCTGCCTCCGTGCTTCTCCACTATTGACCGGCACACCCACAAGCCGAGCCCGGTGCCCACATCCTTCTTCGTCGTGAAGAAGGGCTCGAAAAGATGTTCGCGCAACGCCGGAGGAATCCCCGAACCGTTGTCCGCGATGGTCAGGCGAACGCCCAGCCGGCCCTCGCCGCCCCACTCCTGGGCATCCGTGACGCGAATGCGCACCCGTCCGCCTGAGGGCACCGCGTCGATGCTGTTCGTCAACAGATTGGCGATCAGCTGCCGCATCTCTCCAGCAAAGCCGTGCAGCATGCGGCGGTCGCGGGATTCAATCCCTATCTCCACCGACTTGTTGCGCGCCCGCGGGTGGAACGCTGAAACCAGCGGCGCCACCAGATCTCCCAGCCGCACGGTGGTCGTCGCCCGCGTGTCCCGGTAGAACCCCAGCGTCTGCCGCGTGAGCACGGCAACGCGCGCCAGTTCCTCTTCGGCCGTCGCCAGAAACTGCCGCACCGTCTCCTTCTCCGAGCTCTCCCTGGCCAGGTAGACCAGGTTCGTGATGGATTCCAGGGGATTATTGATCTCATGGGCCACGGTTGCCGCCAAACGCCCCACAGACGCCAGTTTTTCCGTGGTCCGCAGCGCCTGCTCGGCCTTCCGCCGCTGCGTGATATCGCGCGCGATCTTCGACGCCCCTACGATGCGTCCCGTCTCATCGCGCATCGGCGAGATCGACAGCGACACTTCGATCGGCTCTCCCGATTTCGTCATCCGCACCGTTTCAAAATGTTCAATCCGCCCGCCCGCACGGAGCGTCGCCAGGATCCGTTCCTCGTCCGCATGCAGTTCCGGCGGAATAAGAGTCAGGATCGACCGCCCGATCATCTCCTCTGCCGTATAGCCGAACATTCGCTCTGCACGCCGATTCCAACTGGTGACGATTCCGTTCAGATCCTTGCTCACAATCGCGTCGTCGGAAGATTCGACGATCGCTGCCAGCCGCTGCGAAATCAGGTACGCCGCCTTCAGTTGCTCGTGATGCTGCTCGATCAGCATCCGCGCCTCCACGCGCGCGGTCACCTCGACGGCATGCACCAGCACGCCTTCCACCTGCCCCTGAGCATCGCGCAGCGGCTGGTAGACGAAGTCAAAATATTTATTCGCTAACTCCTCGACGGGGCCGCTTCGCAGCCGCGCCTTCTGCTCTCGGCCCACGTACGGCCTTCCGCTGCGGTACACCTCGTCCAGCAACTCCCAGAACCCGCTCCCCTTCAGCTCGGGGAGGCTTTCCCGAATCGTCTTTCCCAGAAAGTCCGCCGGACTGCTGCGGCCCGTCACCCGAATGTAGTTCTCGTTCACAAACGTCCAGCGATGCTCCGGTCCGCTCATCACCCCAATCGCCGCCGGGGCCTGCGCCAGCATTTCACGCAGCCGCTGCCGCTCGTTCTCGGCCTCCGCGCGCAAACACGCCTCGCGCTCCATCGCTTCCCGTCGCATCCCCGCCATGCGCAAATGGTTGTTCACGCGGCTCAGCAGTTCGCGAGCGGTGAAGGGCTTTACCAGATAATCGTCTGCCCCGGCTTCCAGGCCTTCGATGCGCGATTCTTCGCCCGCCCGCGCTGACAGCAGAATCACCGGCGTATTGCTCAGCTCCGCATCGCTGCGGACCGCTCCCAGCACTCCGAACCCGTCCAGCACCGGCATCATCACGTCGGACAGGATCAGATCCGGACGCACATGACGCGCCACGCGCACGGCCTCGTTTCCGTCCGCAGCAGTGTGCACCTCGTACTCCTGCGCCAGCAGCCGGCTCAGGTATTCCCGCATGTCGGCGTTGTCATCCGCCACCAGCACGCGTTGCCGCTGCGGCGCCTCCAGCGCCGCGCCGCCGGCCGCGCGGACGGGCAGGATCAGCGGCGCCTCGTCTGCGCCTTCGCCCTGGAGATCTGCGGGCAGCCAGCGCAGTGCCTCCGAGATGTAGCCCGCCGCTCCGCTCGCCGCCCGCGCCCGATTCGCCTTTGTGCCTAGCCGGTCTGCCGGCAGGTGCGCCGTCCCCAGCGGGATCCTCACCGTGAATGTGCTGCCCGCGCCTTCCACGCTCTCCACCTGAATCGTTCCGCCGTGCAGCCGCACCAGTTCCTGCACCAGCGCCAGCCCGATGCCCGATCCTTCCTGCGTGCGCGCCCGCGTGGTCTCCACGCGATGGAAGCGCTCGAACAGCCGCGGCAGTTCCGCTTGCGGAATCCCCGCGCCGGTGTCGCGCACCGACAGCTCGATGTGGCCCTCCTCCGCGGTCAGCCGAACCGCAACCTCGCCCTGCAGCGTGTATTTGAAGGCATTCGAGAGAAGATTCAGAACGATCTTCTCCCACATCTCGCGATCCACCCAGGCCGGCTCGGCCAGCGCCTCGCACTCCACCGAGTAGCTCAACCCCGCCTTCTCCATCGCCGAACGGAAGACGCTGGCAATCTCGGACGTGAAGTCGCCCAGCTCCGTCGGCTCGTAGCAGGCCTCCACGCGGCCAGCCTCGATGCGCGAGAATTCCAGCAGCGTGTTCACAAGCTTCAGCAGGCGTAGCTCGTTGCGGTAAAGAAGTTCCAGATCCGCGCCCTTCAGCGCGCGCTCGGGCGAGCTCAGCGCGCCTTCCGTGGGGCCCAGCAGCAGCGTCAACGGCGTCCGCAGCTCGTGACTCACGTTGCTGAAGAACAGCGTCTTCGCGCGATCCAGCGCCGCCAGTTCCTCCACGCGCCGTCGCTCTTCTTCGTAGGCGCGCGCGTCGGCGACGCTCGTGGCAATCTGGCGCGCCACCAGTTCGAAGAACGTCCCGTAGCTCTCATCGAGCGCCTTGGCCGGACTCACCGCGGCCACCAGCACGCCGGAGGCTCCCTGCCCCAGCGCAGCAATCGGCAGCACAAACACATCACGGGGTGGAGCGGCCCAGACCCCGCGCGGCACGTCGCCGATCGACCGATCGATTTGGATTTTCGCGCGAACACCCGTGTTCGCTACGCCCTTCGCCGCGTGCAGCAGACTCGATCCGGCGCGGCACAGCTCCTGGCAGAACGGATGTTCAGGATCGATGCCCGCCGTCGCCACCGTGCGAAGCCCGTCGTCCTCTGGATGGCACATCACCGCAAACGGAATGTCCGCGGGGTTTTCCTGGAGCATCGCCGCTGCAATTTCCCAGGTTTCCCTTTCGCTCTTCACTGTCGCTGAGCGCGCTGCCAGATCGCGCAGCGTCCGCAGCCGCCGCTCTCCGATCACGTTTTCCGTCGTCTCGATAACCGCTGTGAAGATGCCGCCGACTTCCCCGCTCTCCACCCGCACCGGGCTGAACGAGAATGAGAAATAGCACTCCTCGGGATACCCATAGCGCTGGAGCATCAGCAGCAAATCGTCCGACCAGGTCGCTTCGCCGGTCGCCAGCACGCCGTCCAGCATCGGCCCGATCGTGTCCCAGATCTCCGCCCAGCAGACGCGGCACGTCTGGCCCAGCGCCCAGGGATGCTTGCTGCCCAGAATCTGGCTGTACGCGTCGTTATAGAGAACCACCAGCTCCGGACCCCAGTACAGCACGATGGGAAATCGCGACGCCAGGCAGATGCTCGCCGATGTTCTCAGGCTCTGCGGCCACTCACTGAAAGGTCCCAGCGGCGTTTGCGACCAGTCGAGCGCGCGCATCCGCCGGCCCATCTCGCCGCCGCCGGCCAACACGCCCATCTCCGTCGCGTTCTCAGGGCCGGATGCCGGCACAACGGTGCTTTCCGCCAAGTTCAGGGGCCCCCTGGGATGATTTGCAGCCAGACGTTACAAACAATTGAAGGCTGAGTCCCTCTTGAGATGCCTCAATCGGGCGCCGAGTTGTCATCCGCCGGCCCGCCTGCCATTCTGCACGAAATGCAATAGTTTTTGTGCGCCAGCGCCCCGTTATGCCCTGGATTTTCCACAGAGCTGCTCCCACACCGCCGCCATTTTCTCCAGGCCCACGGCTTCTGCCCGCGCCGTTGCAGCAACGCCGCTCGCCGCCAGCGCCGCGGTTACTGCATCGGCCGCGTATCCCGCGTTGCGCAGATTCTTCCCCAGCATCTTCCGCTTCTGCGCGAAGCAGGCGCGCACAAAAGCCAGGAAACCCTCCGGCTCCACGCCCAGATCGCGAAATCGCGGCGCCATGGTCAGCCGCACCACCGTCGAGTGCACCTGCGGAGGCGGCGAAAACGCTCCCGGCGGCAAGATCATCAGCCGCTCGACGCGCGCGTACAGTTGCGCCGTCGCCGACAGCGCGCCGTACTCCCGCCCGCCCGGCTCGGCCGCCACGCGCTCCGCCACCTCGCGCTGCAGCATCACCACGCCGCGCTCAATCTCATCCGCATACCGGAAGAGCCGCAACAAAATGTTCGACGTGATGTAGTAGGGCAAATTCCCCACCACCATCAACCGCTCCCCGCCGCCGCGCAGCGCGGTGAAGTCCGTCTCCAGCACATCCTCGTGCCGGATCTCGACGTTCTCTCGCTCTGCAAATTCCGTCCGCAGCCGCGCCGCCAGGTCGCGATCCAGCTCCACGCCAATCAGCCGCCCGGCACGCGCCGCCAGCAGACTCGTCAGCGCGCCGCGTCCTGGCCCAATCTCCACCACGGTCCGCGCCGACACGTCGCCCAGCGCGTCCACGATCGCCGCCTGCGCGGTCGCGCTCACCAGAAAATTCTGTCCCAGCTGCGGCTTCTTTTTCTCCACGTCTCCCAGCTTCTCACTTCCAGGCTACCGGCTGCTCGCTACCGGCTACCGGCTCTGGCTACCGGCTACGGGCTACTGGCTACCGGCTACCAGCTACGGGCTCTCCCCTTCCTGCTATCCTCACTTTTCGGCATCCCATTCGGTACGGAGCCAGCATGAAGATCACATTCGCCGCGTCAGAGTGCGCGCCCTGGGTGACTACCGGCGGCCTGGGGGCAGTCGTTGGTCCTCTTTCGCGCGAAATTGCCGCCCTCGGCCACGAAGTTTCTGTCTATCTGCCCTATTACCGCCAGGTGCGCGAGCGCGCCCCCGAGAAGAACTACCTCATCCGCAGCCTCACGATTCCGTTTCCGTACTATTCTCGCTTCGCCGGCATTCTCGACGGCGGCAACGACGGCGGCGTGCAGACCTATTTTGTCGATTGCCCTGAGCTCTTCGACCGCGAATTCCTCTACGGCGCGGGCGGCGGCGAGTATCGCGACAACTGGGAGCGTTACGGTCTTTTCTGCCGCGCCGTGCTGGAAGCCTCGAAGCAGCTCGGCGTTCCGGATGTCTTCCACGTGCATGACTGGCAGGCCGCCCTGCTGCCCGTCTACCTGCGCGTCCTCTACTACTTCGATCCCGTCCTGCGCAACCTCGGCACCGTGCTTACCATCCACAACGCCGGCTACCAGGGCCTCTTCCCGCCGCCGACCGTCGAGCGCCTGCTCTTCCCGTGGGACATCTACACCATGGATCGCGTCGAGTACTACGATCAGTTCAATTTCCTCAAGGGCGGCATCGTCTACGCCGATCGCGTCACCACGGTCAGCCCGCGCTACGCTCAGGAAATCCAGACTCCCGAATTCGGCGAGGGCCTCGAAGGCGTCCTGCAAAAACGCGGCACGGATCTCACCGGCATCCTCAACGGCGTCGATTACTCCGACTGGAATCCGGCCACCGACGGCAACATCGCGGCGCATTACACCCCCGCCAACCTCGCCGGGAAAGCCGATTGCCGCCGCGATCTGCTCCACGCTTTTGGCGCCGGCGTGGTCCGCGATTCCACCGCGGTCCTCGGCATGGTCAGCCGCCTCACCACGCAGAAAGGCATCGACCTCCTCGAGGAGATCTCCGACGATCTCATGGGCGAAGACGTCGTGCTCTGCGCCCTCGGCACCGGCGAGCTGTACTACGAGAACCTGCTCCGCTCCATGGCCGCGCGCTTCCCCGGCCGAGCGCTCGTCAAGATCCAGTACGACGAGGCGCTCGCCCACAAAGTCGAAGCCGGCGCCGACATCTTCCTGATGCCGTCGCGGTACGAGCCTTGCGGTCTCAGCCAGTTCCACAGCATGCGCTACGGCACCGTCCCGGTCGTCCGCGCCACCGGCGGCCTGGAAGACACCGTGGCGGAATGGGACGCCGCAGCGTCTTCCGGAACCGGCTTCAAATTCCAGGGCTATCGCCCCGAGGATTTTCTCGCCGCCATCCAGCGCGCCCTCTCCGTTTTCCAGGATAAGAGCGCGTGGCAAACCCTGATGCGCAATGGCATGGCACAGGATTACTCCTGGCCGCGCTCGGCCGCCGAGTACCTCGGCGTTTACGAGCGCGTCGCCCGCTCCCGCAGTTAGCAACGCCGCCGTTTCCGCGGAAAGGTTGCCTTCCCTCTCGGCGTCACCTGACGCATCGCGCATTCGCTCTGTCCGAGGCGACAGACATTGGGCCGCTTTTTCGCCAACAGCCTCAGAGCCCCTGGCATCCAAACCTACGAGCCCGAACCTCCTTTCTCTCCACGAAGAAGAGGGCAGTTCCGGCGAGTTTTTCGGAAGACAATTCCTCTCTCAGGGAGTCATCTCCATGAAACAAATTGCCCTGCTGGCTGGACTGGCTTTGGTTCTGGCGGCGCCGACGTGGGTGAACGCGCAGAGCTATGCGCCCCAGAAATACGATCACGTCGAGATCGGCGTTTACGGCAGCTATTTACGGTTCACTCCGCCCGGCAGCACCATCAACTTCGTCGGCGTCGGCGGCCACCTCGATATCAATGCCAATCGCTGGGTGGCGCTCGAAGCTCAGATGGACTACGACTTCGCCCGCAATTACACCACCACCTCCAGCAGCAACTCCGGTGGCGGCATCAGCACCAGCTTCGTCAAAACCGGACTTCGTCCGCTGACCGGCCTCTTCGGCCCGAAATTCGAGGTTGGCGCGGGCCACGCTGTCACGGCCTACGTCACCGGCCAGGTAGGATTCATCGATTTCACCACCAGCAATCCCAACAATGTTTCCTCCACGGACTTCGCTAACGCGGTGGACAGCATAGGGGGATCGGGAACGCATTTCGCCGCCTATCCCGGCGCCGGGCTCGAGTTTTTCGGCGGACCCATCGGCTTGCGCATCTCCGCCGGCGATGAGCTGTACCTGGCCAATGGCATGCACAACAACCTGCGCGCCACCATCGGCCCCACCATCCGCTTCTAACCACTGTTCCTCCTGATCGACCCTCACGGCAGCCCTGCGGGGCTGCCGCTTTTTGTTGTCGATCGGGCTGGTCCGGCACATGCACAACCTGCGGTCGCAACAACAGAAAGGCTCTCCGCGCAGGCGGAGAGCCTTCGTCGTGTCTGGGTTCCTGATCAGTCGTTGTTGCCGTTTGACAGGCGCTGGACCTGGCTTGCCGCCACGTATGCTCCTTGCTGCTCCAGCCGCCTCTGGCCCTCGGCGCTCAGCTTCCAGTTCTGCTGCGCCTGCGCGGGCGCCTTCTCCATCGTCCCGGTCACGTTCACCACGTCGCCCACAGAAACATTTGCATGCGCGGCGTTCTTGCCGGATCCCTCAAGCACCACCAGCACGGACGCACCATTGCCGCCTTGCCCGATCCAGAGCACGTAGTTGTTCACTTTCTTCGTCACCACTGCGCCGTTCACCTGGAACGGCCGCCCGATGTACATCCGTTTGTCCGCCGACGTCAGGATCGCCGCACCCGGACCGGTCACCATGTTCATGTTGGCGGTAGCTCCGAATCCAGGCGTCATTCCCGTCGCCGCCGCGCTGCCGGAGGCGGCCCCATTCGGCATCGCCGTTTCCGGATACCCGCTGGTTGAGACCGCTCCGCGGTTCCCCCACCACCAGCCGCCGTAGCCGCCCCAGCCCCATCCCGCAAACCAGACGGCGCACAGGATGACCGCCAGCCACACCCACCACCATGCCAACCATCCGGCGCCGGGGCCGCGGCTCCTCACTTCCCTGGCTCGTATTTCCCGAATCTCGGCAGGACGCCGACTCTCATCCCTCCGTGTTGGCCGGCCCGGACCCGGCACCTGTTGTGGAGAAGCCATGCACGCACCTCGATTTCCCGCTGAGCTCTTCGATCGCGCGCCTGAACAGCAGGATTAGATAGTCGTCGCTCCCTGACTAAGATGGGCAACCTCGGAAGCCGCGATGTCCCGCCGCCTACCGCCTACCAGCGACTGGCTACCGGCTACCGGCTACCGGCTCGCTTCATCAGGCCAGCCCGAACTTCCGCTTGATCGCCTTCTGCGACGGCTTCTCGATGTACTTCATCGCCAGCACCGCCACCACCACCAGCGCCGCGTAGCTCAGCCACGGGTCAAATCGCGCCAGCCCAAGGTCTGCCACGATGTGGTGTTGGTGAATCATGTTCCACAAATTGAAGTGCAAAATGTACAGGCAATAGCTCGCCTGCCCGACCGCCACAAACGGAGTGATCCCGAAGAACCGTGCGATCAGGTTGTGTCCCGCCAGCCCGAGAATCGACAGGCCGAACAGCGGCATCATCAGGCCGTCGTGCATCAGCGGGAACGGCAGATGATTGCCGTAGTACAGAACCGTGCCCACGCCCGCCAGTCCCAGCGCGCCCAGCAGCAGCCGCTTCCGGCCGGCGCGCGGAATCAGCGCATCCACATCCGCCAGCACGATTCCGAACAGGAAAGACGGAACGTGCGGCGGGGGCGTGAACTTCAGCGCCCGAATCCAGAAGCCGTCCGTATATCGGTTCGCATGCAGCACGCCGTCCGGATGGAACCACACATACAGGCTGGGCAGCACCATGCCCAGACCCCACAGGCCCAGCAGCAGCGCCACCAGCTTGCCGAGGTGCTTCGGCCGCCTCCACAACACCACAAACGGGAAGATCACATAAAAGAACGCTTCCGTGCACATCGTCCACGCCGGCGTATTCCAGAAGGTGGACAGCGACGGGCTCCATCCCTGCAGCATCAGCGGCGTCAGGATCACGCCCCACGCGAACTGCGCGTGCGAACGCGCGTGCCACTCCGCGATCAGCATGCTGGTCGATATCAGTAGCGCCACCAGGTAAATCGGATACAGCCGCGAGACGCGCGCGATCCAGAAATCCCTGGTCTTCAGTTGCCCTTTTTGCGCCCGGTCGGAGTAGTTGTAGGCCAGCACGAATCCCGACAGCAGCAGGAAAAAACTCACCGAGGTATAGCCGTTGTTCACCACCGGCGAGAGCGGCCCGAACCACGCCGGATTGCAGAAGTGATAGAAGACGATGTTCATCGCCGAGAAGGCGCGCAGCCCGCTCAGCGCCGGCAGATTGTCCTTCCTCTTGCGGACAAGGGCGGGTTTGGGGGCGGCATCGTCCCGCCCATTGCCGCTCTCGGCTCCGTCACCGAGCGGTCCGATCAGCGGGGGAACGGCTTGGCTCTGCGCGCTCAGGCGGTCACCAGAGAGCCGACCTTCTCCCCGGAGATCACGCGGCGGATATTGCCCGGCTGATTGAGATTGAAAATGATCATTGGCAGATTATTGTCCTTGCACAGACTCACCGCAGTGGTATCCATCACCTTCAACCCGAGCTGCAGAATTTCCATGTACGTGATTTGCTCGAATTTGACGGCGTCCTGTCGGATGACCGGATCGGCGTCGTAGATGCCTTCCACTTTCGTGCCTTTCAGCAGCACGTCCGCCTTGATTTCCATCGCCCGCAGCGACGCCGCGGTGTCCGTTGAAAAATATGGATTCCCGGTGCCGGAGGCGAAGATCACCACCCGCCCCTTTTCCAGGTGCCGCATCGCCCGCCGCCGGATGTACGGCTCGCAAATCTGGTTCATCCCGATCGCCGACATCACCCGGCAATGCACGTCGTGCTTCTCCAGCGAGTCCTGCAGCGCCAGCGCGTTGATCACCGTACCCAGCATGCCCATGTTGTCCGCGGAAACACGATCCATTTCCTTCGCCTGCTCGGCCACGCCGCGGAAAAAATTCCCTCCGCCCACCACGATGGCCACTTCCACGCCCATCGCGTGAACCTCGGCGATTTCGCCCGCAATCTCCTGGATCCGGTCCGGATCCACGCCGAATCCGCGCCCCGCCGCCAGCGCCTCGCCGGAAATCTTCAGAACCACGCGCTTGTACATGCAAGGACAGTATCGCATGGCTAACCAAGCCCCCCGCGCCGCCCCAAAAGGTCCAAAATGGGTAGACTGGGGCGGGCCAGATCGCCCTGGATGGAATGCGAAAATGGAGGTTCCATGACAGCCAAAGTGAAGCAGCAGAAACCCGCAAAGAATACCGCCGGCAAATCGTCCTCGGTATTGACAGCTGAAGAGCGCGCCGCCATGAAGGAGCTGATCGCTGAGCGCCGGGGCAAAGGCGATGGCGCAGCCGAGGTGCTGGCAAAGATTGCCCGGATGCCGGAAGCCGATCGCAAAATGGCTGAGCGGCTCCATGCCCTCATCACCTCCGCCGCGCCGGGACTCACGCCCAAAACCTGGTACGGCATGCCCGCTTACGCCAAAGACGACAAGATCATCTGCTACTTCCAGGACGCCAACAAATTCAAGGCGCGCTATGCCACGCTCGGCTTCAGCGACAAGGCGAAGCTCGACGACGGAGCCATGTGGCCGGTCGCGTACGCCCTCCGCCAGCTGACTCCCGCCGATGAGCAGAAGATCGTCGCCCTGTTGAAACGAGCCATCAGCTAGCGGCCGCGGCTGGGCGCAACCGAGTCATCCGGATCCTCACCGGCAGCAACCGCCGGCCTCGGGTGTTGACCGACCTACAAATCCATTGCGTCGCGGGGATCTTTCTGGCACACTCGCAGGCAACTCTCGAGGTCAGCCATGAAGCTATCCGCATTCGCCGCAGCCGCGTTCGGACTGCTGGCGACCGCCAGCATCGCCGCCGCACAGGCCCCCTTTTCCCCATACACCCCGCCGGACGGCAAATTCACCGTCATGTTTCCCGGAGCGCCGAACGTGGGTACGCCGGAATCCGATAAGACGACCGGCGGGATCCCCTATAACCAGCAGCTGTACGCGGTGTCGGAAGGCAACAACGCGGCTTACCTGCTCATGACTATCGACTACGATCCGAGCACGAATTTGTCCCACGACTGGAATACGCTGGCGGCTGGCGCGAACACCTGCGGAGGCACCGTCTCGATTAAGAACACCGATCTCTACAACGGCCATCCGGCCGCGCTCATCCAGGTCAACTGCCCCGCCACCTCCGACCTCCCGCCCACGGTCGCGCTCGACCAGGCGGTCTTCAACGGAAACCGCCTTTACCAGCTCCTGTACATAGCGCCCACCGTCGACCCGAGCCGATCCTCGACCTTCCTGAATTCTCTGCACATCAATTGAGAAGGCGCCGTGAAGAGGTCCTCCTTTGTAACCGCCGCGCTCGCGTTCCTCGCCCCGATCGGCATGGCCCGCGCGCAGACTCCATTCACCCAATACACATCGCCAGACGGCGCGTTCACCGTGCTCTTTCCTGGAACCCCGGAGGTCTCAGCACCTGACGTCTTAAAGCTGCCCGACGGGACATCCATGACCGGGCGAAGCTACCATGTGCAGACGGACGACGCCGATTACCAGGTCACGACGACCGATTACCCAACGGATACGGAGAATGCTGACCTGACCGTCATGCCCGCGACCGCGGCGCAATCCTGCGCTGGCACCTATGCCATCGGAAACCGCGACACCTTCCAGGGCCACCCAGCCGCACGATTCCAGGTAAACTGCCCGGCTCAGGCAGACCTTCCCGCCACGGTGCTGGTCGTACAAGCCGTTGTGGTCGGTAAACGACTCTATAGGGTGATGTACGGTGCCACGAAGGTTGATCCGAGCCGATCGTCAACGTTCCTCAACTCCCTCCACATCAACTGACCTAATCCGGCACCGCGTTTTTCCCGTAGTCGTGCGCCCGCGCGCTGCGCTGCGGGTCCTTGAACCAGTGCTGCATCCGCTTCCCGTTTACTTCCACCCGAACCAGATCCAGCTCCCCGTGCTCGTAATCGGCAATCATCAGCCGCATCGCCTCGCCATCCGGCTGCGAAAAGATCAGGGACACGTTCCCGTTGCGGTCGTGCTCGGTAACAAACCGCTGCCACCCCGATCCCAGAGTCTCGCTCACCAGGCGATCCAGCTCCGCCGCGTCCGGCGCCTTGCGGAAGCCCTCAAACTCCGCCACCTGCATGCCCTTCACGCCGTCGCGCGTTGCCACCCGTGCGCAAAAGCTGATCAGCCCCATCATCGGCACGCGCTCCACGTGCGCCGGATACCGCGTCTCGACCGCCGAAACCACCGCGTCGAAGTCGTGCCCGGACGCCGCGCACCCCGACACCGGGATCAGCGCCACGATGGCCGGCAACACCCAGCCGGCGGCCCTCACTGGGAGCCTCCGCTCTGGCTCTTCACATTGGCGGGCGGGATGCCGAACTTCCCGCTGATCGCGCCCAGATCCTCTGGCCGGATCGGTCCATCGATGAACACGAAGTCCAGTTCTTTCGGTTCGGCATTCAAAACGATCATGCCCATCATCTGGCCGTTGACCATCTTCATGTAAATGTCATCGGCCTCGTCCTTGCCCCGCGTCTTCACAAGCTCTTCCCAGTCCGGACCCCAGAACGCCTGCCGGATCTGCTCCAAATCCGCCGCCGTGTATTGCCCCGGCTTATCGAACTCGTAGGTCCGCACGTAGACGCCTTTCAGCCTCGAGATGATCTGCTTCGCCTGCACATCGCCCTTGTCGTTCATGAAATTGCTGGCGAAGTCCAGCATCTTCCGGTCCAGCGTCACCTCGGTGTAGTTCGAAGCGCGCGCCGCCAGCTCCTTCGCCAGCGAATCCGGAAACGGCATTACGTTCGTCTGCGCACGCACCGGTACCGCCAGTCCCGCCAGCATCCCCAGCGCCGCCAGCCCAACCCTGAAAATCATCCGTCGATTCATATCAGTCCTCTTTCTGGTCCCTTCTCCGGGCCTGGCCCTGCTGGCCAACCGGATTGTTGATCTTTCGCTCCACGTCCCGCAGCGTCGTTCCCGTAATCTGCAGCGCCAGCAACACCTGCGCCCGTGCCTCTTCGCCCTCCCGGCGCTGCTCGCGCTGGTGCTGCAGGCCCACGCCCACGGCCACCACCGCGGCCAGCGCCGTTGCCGCGGCCCACTGCCACACCGGCTGCCGGAACCACCGCCGCCGCTCCTGCACTTTGTCCCGCACGGCCACCCGCGCCATCACGCGATCCGCGAATCCTTCCGGCGCTTCGCGCGCCGTCAATTGCTCGCGCAGTTCCCGTTCGAAATCGTCAATCGGCTCAACCACGGCAATACTCCTTCAGGCTCCGCTGGGCTTTCTCCCGCAGCAGCTTCACCGCTCGCTGCAAATGGCTCCGCACCGTCGCCAGCGGCATGCCCAGCTCAATCGCAATGTCCTCCGCTTCCAGATCTTCCTGGTACCGCAGCAACAGCACCGTTCGCTGCGCCGGAGGCAACGTCAGCAGCAGTTGCTCCACGCGGTTCATCAGCGGCAGAAACTCCGGCGACGCCGGCCGCAACTCCATCCCGTCCTCGTACGCCGCGGCTGCCGAATCCGCCCGCGCCGTCCTCCGCCGCAGGGCGTCCGTTGCCCGATGGCACGCCACCCGCCGCAGCCACGCCGTCACGTGATCCTCGCTTTCCAGCCGTCTCAATTGCCGGTACAGCTCCAGAAACACATCCTGCGCCACTTCCTCCGCCGCGCCCCGCTCGCCCACAATCCGATACGCGATCGAAAACACCCGCGATTGATGCCGCTCCACCATGGCTCGGAAAGTCTGGGGCGAGTCGTCCATGCAGCTCCTCAGCGCGCTCTGTTCTCCCTATACGCAAAAGGAAGGGCCAAATGATGCAGAAACTTGGCCCCCAAGGCGGAATCCCGCGCTCCAGGCAAGAGTTCGGCGCATTTTGGGCTTGTCAAAATGAACTAAGTTGTGTAGACTAAGTTTATGGCCAAGACCGTCAACATTCACGAGGCTAAAACTCACCTTTCCCGCCTGCTCGAGGAGGCCGTGAGCGGCGAGCCTTTTGTCATCGCCAAATCCGGTAAGCCCCTCGTCCGCGTCGCCGCTCTCGATGCGCCTCGCGCTCAGGCAGTCCGTCGCACGGGATTCCTCACCGGTCAGATCCGCGTGCCGGACGACTTCGACTCCATGGGCCGCGAGGAAATCGAGCGCGCTTTTGCAGGGTTGCCGGACAGCAGACAATGAAGCTCCTTCTCGACACGCATATGCTCCTGTGGGCCGCCGGCCAGCCGGATCGCCTTTCAGCCGCGGCTCGCAACCTCATCGAAGATCCCGCCCATCAACTGCTCTTCAGCGCCGCAAGCGTCTGGGAAGTGGCCATCAAACATTCTCTCGGCCGCTCCGATTTCCACGCGGACCCCGCCCTGCTCCGCCGCGGCCTCCTCGACAATGGCTATCAGGAGATCGCCATCACCGGCGCCCATGCCATCGCGGTCGGCAATCTGCCCCCGCTGCATCGCGATTCGTTTGATCGCATGCTCATCGCCCAGGCAGGAGTTTTCGGCGCTCTGCTCCTCACCTCTGATCCACTCGTCGCCCAGTACCCCGGTCCCATCCAGCGCGTCTGACCTGACCGGCTCTCCACTATCCGCTTCTTAGCTAACCGCCCCTTAGCTGACCGCCTTTCCGCTGGCCGTTTATACTTCCCCATGCTTTCCGCACGACTTTCCTTTGCTCTCTCCGCCCTCGGCGCTTCAGTTCTGCTTGCGGCAGCGCCCGCGCTTTCCGCGCAAAACGCCGCCTCCGCGCCGCACCCCATCACGCTGAACGATCTCTACCGCTTCCAGAACGTCGGCAGCCCCGTCGTCTCTCCCGACGGCAAGTGGGTCGCCTACACGGTCCACAAGACGGACCTCAAGGCCGACAAGGGCGCCACCGATCTCTGGATGGTTTCCTGGGACGGCTCGCAGGACATTCGCCTGACCTGGGGCTATCAGTCCGTCGAGGACCCCAACGGCCTCGGCTCTGCCGGCGATCCGGCATGGAGCCCGGACGGGAAGTATCTGTCTTTCATGGCTGGACGTCCCGGCCCCGCCAAGGGCGAGCAGGTTTGGATCATGGATCGCCGCGGCGGCGAAGCGCATCAGCTCACCGACGTCAAAGGCAACATCCGCGGCTACGCCTGGTCGCCCGACTCGACGAAGCTCGTTCTCGCCATCGTCCCTGAGGAGCACCCCGAGCCCAAGCCCGGCGAAAAGCCCAAGCCGGAACCCTGGGTCATCGATCGCTACCTGTTTGAGCAGGACGTCGAGGGCTATCTGCGCGACAACCAGCACGCGCATCTCTTCCTGTTCGACGTCGCCACCCACAAGCTCGACAAGCTGACCAACAGCGACGCCGAATTCGACGAGGACCGTCCCGTCTGGTCCCCCGATGGCACCCAAATCGCCTTCGTCAGCAATCACGATCCCGATCCCGACCGCAGCATCAACACCGATATATTTGTCGTCTCTGCGAAGCCCAACTCCACGCCGCGCCAGCTCACCCACTACGACGGCCCCGACGAGGGCCGCATCTCCTGGTCCCCCGACGGCAAATGGATCGCCTTCCTCCGCGGCTCGCCGCTGAAGCTCTGGCAATACAGCGAAGACCACCTCGGCATCGTTCCCGCGGACGGCAGCGCGCCCGCGCGCATCGTGACCGCGAAGCTCGACCGCGGGGTCTCTCGGCCGCTCTGGTCTGCCGACGGCAAATCCATCCAGGTGCTGGTGGAAGACGACCGCAACCAGTACCCCGCTACCGTCGATGTCGCCACCGGCGAAGTCCACCGCGAGGTCGATTCGCCCGGCGTCTCCTTCCAGATGGACGAGCACGCCGGCCACACCGCAATCGTCTGGACGACCGCCAACAATCCCGGCGAACTCTACGCGCTCGACAGCGGCACCCTCCGCCAACTCACCCACCACAACGACGCGCTGATGGCCGAGCTCCAGCTCGGGCAGGTTCACGACATTTCCGCCACCACGCAGGATGGCACCGAAGTCCACGGCGTCATCACCATGCCGCCCGGAGCCGAGGCGGGCACGAAATACCCAATGATCCTCTTCATCCACGGCGGCCCCAACGGCCAGGACGGCCACGACTTCAGCATGACCAACCAGATGTTCGCCGGCCACGGCTACGCGGTCCTCAACGTGAACTACCGCGGCAGTTCCGGCCGCGGCTCAGCCTACCAGGAAGCCATCGCTGACAACTGGGGCCACCTCGAAGTCCAGGACCTCATGGCCTGCGTGGATCAGGTCATCAAAGACGGCCTGGTCGATCCCAACCGCATGGGCGTCGGCGGCTGGAGCTACGGCGGCATCCTCACCGACTACACCATCGCCAGCACCAATCGCTTCAAGGCCGCCAGCAGCGGCGCCGGCACCGGCGATCCCATCGCGCTGTACGGCGTCGACGAGTACATCCTGCAGTACAACAACGAAATCGGCTATCCCTGGGTCGCCACGCAGAAGTACATCGACCTCGGCTACCCCTTCTTCCACGCCGACCGCATTCACACGCCCACCCTGTACATGGGCGGTACGTCCGACATGAACGTTCCGCTCGACGGCGGCAAGCAGATGTACGAAGCGCTGAAGACGCTCAACGTTCCATCGGAGCTGATCGTCTACCCCAACCAGTTCCACGGATTCACGCGTCCCAGCTTCATCCTCGACCGCTACGAGCGCTGGTTCGCCTGGTACGACAACTGGGTGCTGGGCAAAAAGGACGCCACCCCAGAGTCGGAGGCCCCGAAACCACCGGCGAAACCGGCAGCGAAGCAGTAAGTCTCACTCGGCTGGCGAGCGGCGGCTGACTGCTCGCTGGCCACCGATGTTGTCCCATGGGGGGTACCCCCCATGACGGTTGACAACTTTCGGTGCTGATTCCGTTCGGTTTGCTCCTGTTGACAGCCTCGACAACAGGGACAACTTCCCGTTTAGGGGCGCGATGCGCCAGTGGTCCGTGGCCCGTAGCCGGTAGTCCGTAGTCCGCGATCAGGAACAGCGAGTGCCCACCAAAGGAAAAGCTCTGCCGCGAGGACAGAGCTTTCCTGTTTTTCAGGTTAGGTGGATGGGGAATGGATGGCAAGGAAAATCGGCGGCGCGAGGGGTACGGAAGTACTGTTGGGAGTTGCTAGTTGCTGGTTGCTGGTTCCTGGTTCCTGGTTCCTGGTTCCTAGTTGTTAGTTGTTAGTGCGCTGCGGTCGGCGCGAGCCCCCCATCGCCAAAAGCGGCGATCAGGGTGGAGCACCCGGACGTCACGCAGGGCCCAACGTGGTTGACATTTCGGACAGACGTATCTTGCTCTGCCCCGGAAGCGTATGCTTGGGCCTCCGCGGAACCCGCCGCGGAGGATAAGCCTTACCGGGCCCGTTCCACAAAACCCCAAAGAATACTCAACTCAGGACTCAGGATCCCGATCCCCGCTTCCGGATCCACAAAAGGAGATGGACCCATGAAGAACCTTGCAAGAAGCCTGTCTGCGGCCATCGTATTCTGTGCCCTCGCGCTCACCGTCAGCCCTGGTGCTCGGGCGGAGCATCCGAAAGACGTCACGACCATTCTTAGCGCGCAAGCGGACTTCACCAGGAACATCCTCACCATTACCGGGCAGGACTTCGGCACCGGGTTGCCAACCGTTTATCTGAACGCAACCAGTTTGACGATCGCCAGCAACAGCGACACGCAGATCGTGGCCGACCTTCCTGCGACGATCGGACCCGGCAGTTACCATTTGGTGGTCATCGAGGGAGGACAGGGCTGGGATTCGTCCCAGCAGTGGAACGACCAGGATCAGAACAGCTTCAGATCCGCGGTCCTGGACGTGACTCTTGGCGTCACCGGCCCGCAGGGCCCGCAGGGGCCGCAGGGGATACAGGCCCCTCCGGTCCGACGGGCGCAACAGGGTCAACCGGAGCAACGGGGCCGCAGGGAACGCAAGGGATACAAGGCCCCCCCGGTCCGACGGGCGCAACAGGGTCAACCGGAGCAACGGGGCCGCAGGGGCCGGCAGGAGACTCGGCACCGCCCACGGCCTATGGCGCAACCTTTGCCGGCGGCGTGGACAGGGGCAGCGGTAACACGGCAACCGATATTGCCGACCTGACGCTACCGAGCGGGACCTACATTCTCCATGCCATAGTGACCGGAACGCTGAACACAGACGATACCCTGAGCTGCAGTTGGTATGACGACGAGGATGTTTCCGGCGTCGGCGCGGCCATCGCCTCGGGCCAGGTGAAACTGCTGTACCAGACCAACCTCGCTCTGCTCGGAGCCTTTGCCATCCCGGCTTCCGCCTCCACCAGCGATACCGTCCGGCTCTTCTGCGGAACGGCAGCCGAGGCGAGGGGAGGAATCACCGCCACCTTTACCGCCGAGCCGGTCACGGCGGCGTCGTTCCAGACCTTCTCGAACACCATCGGCGGCGGCAGTGCTCCCTACCCAGGGGGCTGGAACATAGCATCGAATACTAAAAATTAGTTATCGGTCGATGCGGTGTCGCTGCTTCCTGGCCGGCTGCCCGACCGTTATCCGCGGCTTCATTGCGGAGAGGGCAGCCGGCCTCTCTCCGCGAAAAATCTGAACACTTCTCCCGCCTCATCCGTCTTAGCCCATGAAAGCAACGGAGTCCGCAGGTTGCGACCAGAACTGGTCTCATCAATGCATCGCCCTCGGTTACGGCCAGAGTGCGACCCGCCGCGGGTCGCAGGATGCCCGACGAAGCCCAGGAACCGTCGATGAGACCAGTTCCAGAGGACGAAGCCCAATTCGCACGTCTGGTCGAACGCCAGTGGCGCTTCGCGTGGAAAGTCGCGTGGGCGATCCTCCGCAATCCCCAGGATGCGGAAGACGCCGCGCAGGAGGCATTCCTGAAAGTGCTGCGCTCGCAAACATGGCGGAATCTCAACGATGAGCGCGCCTTCCTGGCCCGCGTGGTCTGGCGCGCCGCGGTCGACCTGCACGCCTCGCGGCGCAGTCGCGAAGCCCGCCACGCCGAGCCGTCGACAACGAATTTTCCCTGCTGGACCTCGTTCCCCGGCACCGACCCCGATCCCGAAGCCGCCCTCCTCGCCGCCGACTCCGAGTCCGCCATTCACCGCCTCATCGATACTCTGCCCGAGGAACTCCGCCAGCCGCTGGCGCTCTCCGCCGAGATGAACTCCCGCGAGATCGCCGAGGCCATGGAGATCCCCGAAGGCACCGTGCGCACGCGCCTGATGCGCGCCCGCCAAATTCTCCGCGAGAAAATCGCGGCTGTGGAGGAACGGCACCATGCCCGGCACTGACCGCGATCCCGGCCCTCTTGATCCTTTCATCGAATCCCGCATCGATGCCGCGCTGCGCAGCTACGCCGAGCCGCCGGCGATGGCATCCGATCCGCGCACCGCCGCCGCCGCCATCCTCGAGCGCGCCCGCCATTCGCGCCGCCGCCGCTCCTGGTGGCTTTGGGGGATCCCTGTCGGCGCCGCAGTGGCTGCGCTGGTCATCGTTCTTGTCTGGAGCCTCCGCACACCGTCCGCGCCCAACGTTGCGCGCACCGCTGTCCCGCTGCCGGCGATCACCAGTCCGCACGCGATGCCGCCCCGCCCGGTGGCCCTGCGGTTCGATCGGTGCGCCAACCCGTCCATCATTGCGTTCGCACGCCGCGCCCCTGCCCGAGCAGGCGGTCTTCCCCACGCCCGCCCCGCTCTCTCATCAGGAGCAGGCGCTCGTCGTCTTCACCCGCGTCGCGCCGCCTGCCGTCCGCAAGGCCGTCATCGACGAACAAATCCGCTTCGATCCGGACGCCCAACGAGACGCCCCGCCCATTCACCCCATCGCTCAACCTGATAACGAACGACCCTGAAAGGAACCCCGATGAAACGAATCCCAATCCTCGCCGCCGCTCTCCTGTTCGCCGCCACGCCCCTGTACCTGCGCGCGCAGGACACCAACCAGAGCCAGGCCTCCGCTCAACCCCCCGCGCACTTTTATCAACTGAAGCTCGTCGTGGAGGAACTCGACTCCGCCGGCAGGATCACGAATACCCGCACCTACCAGACGACGATGAGCACCGGCGCGAAGAGCCCCTCGCAGTCGCTCAAGACCGGTTCCCGCGTGCCCGTCGCCACGGGCAGTTACACTGGCGCGCATGCTGGCGCAGTGGAGAACGTGCAGTTCCAGTACATCGATCTCGGTGTCGATGCGAGGTTTGAGCATGCGGAAGAGGTCGGCAACAGCCTGGACTTCCACCTCCGCCTGGAAGTCAGCAGCATGGCCGCCCAATCCGAGAACATCGCCGGCGTTCAGGAGCCCGTCATCCGCCAGAACGCCTGGGACTCGGATGTTGTGGTGCCAGTCGGCAAGCCAACCATCGTCTTCTCTTCCGACGATTTGGACAGCAAAGGCAAAATGCAGGTGCAGGTCACCGCAACCCCGATCGAATAACGGTCCGCGCGTGCAGCCGCAACCCTCCGGCCCGCGCTGGAGGGTTGCGCGCACACGCATCCTCCATCTGTCTTAGAACGCGAACCCGAAGCCGACCGACAAGATCGGATAAAACCGTGCCGGGTTGGCGTCGCTCGCGAGCTTCTGCTGCTGCGCGGTCACGTTCGCCTGCACCGTCGGATCCGACGCGATCGTCCGGCAGTTGGCGCCGCTCGTGTCGCACACCGTGCCGGTCAGGTTCAGCGCGACCTTCGGGTCGCCGACGTACGCAAACCCCAGCTCGAAGGGAATGCTCCAGTGCCGCCCGCTGCGCGGCAGCAGGTTGCCCCAGCCGAAGCTCACCTTCGGCGCAGCCTTCCTGAACGCCAGGCTTCCCGTTCCGCTCACGGGATCGGTGGTGCTGCTTTCGTAGGTCACGTGATTCAGCGTGAAGGTCTGGCCGCCGGGCACGCTGGCATTGCCCGTGATCTGGTTGCCGTTGTAGACCAGCGCGCCGCCGCTGATGTGGAATCCCTTCGCCCACGGGAACCAGTCCACGCTGGCCTCTCCTGAGAGGAAGCGCAGCGTGGCGTTGTAGGTGATGCCGTCGCTGGTGAAGCTGTCGCTATAGTTGAAGTAATTGGCTCCGCCGCGCAGGTTGACGGTGCGGGCGAGCGGCGTGGCGATTTCGACGCCGGGGCCGAGAAGGCCCACTTTGACGCCGATTGCCAGCCCGGAGAACGGCGTGGAGTAGGCGGAAGCCGTTTGCGCGGATTGCCCGCCTCCGCCGCCGGGGGCGGGTGCGGCAACCAGGGTTGAGGAGCTGAACGGAGCGGCGCTGGGCTGTTGCGCCCACGCGCTCAAAGCAGGCAGAAGCAAGAGTGCAGGAAACAGTCTGACCAGGCGCACGAGAGTTCTCCTTAAAGGATCGAGTCTCTGGGGAACGTGCCGCAAGACTCCTGCCGAGACAGGGTCCTGATTGTCAGCAGTACGAAGAATTTGGCGTCGATTCTACCCGGCCCGGCCCCGTTGTCAATTGGCACTTCAGGTACGCGGGCTCCATTTCCCGGCAGTCCCCAGAACCGCTCTTCCCTCCTCCGGGTTCCTTTCCCGTCGTGCAGAACCCCCCGGCGTGCTATGCTTTAGGTACGCTCAGTTGTTTGGTTGTGAGCCGTTCTCGCCTTCATCCGCCAGATCGTCCTCCCGTAAATTTCCAGCCCTCTCAGCGTGATGGCCCCAAAGTGCCGGAGTGTTTCCGGCCGGGCCAGGCTGCCGCACCCCCACACAGGGGTTTGCCGCGCAGCCGAAAACGCAGTGTGTGTGGCAAATCGAAGACCGGCGCGCGATCAGCGCCTCCCAGGTTTCCCTGCATTGAAAGAATGAACGTTCCCAGCCGTGTGCCCACAGGGCCGCAACCGGGAACCCAGCAACTCCGGCCGCCGAGCTCGCATGCCGAGCCCGTATTCCTGGTCCGGATCCATGGATGAAGGAGGATGATTCCTCCCGATGGATTCGCCGGCGCGCCGCAGCACAGGATCACGATTGAATAGCTTCACGGAAATACCCCTTTCGCCAGCGCTCCAGCAGCAGTTGGCCCACGCAAACTTTGTCATCCCCACGCCGGTACAGGCGGCAGCCATTCCGCCGGCCCTCGAAGGCCGCGACGTGCTCGCCACCGCGCAAACCGGAACCGGCAAAACCCTCAGCTTCCTCATTCCGCTCATTGAGCGCATGCCCAAAAACGCCAAAGGCGCTTCCGCCCTGGTATTGCTGCCTACGCGCGAGCTGGCCATGCAGGTTCTCGAGCACTGGAAGCACCTGACGGGCAGCTCGAAGACGGCCGCGCTGGTCTGCGGCGGCCTGGCCGAAGGCCCGCAGCTCGATGCGATTCGCCACGGCGCGCGCCTCATCGTCGCGACTCCGGGACGCCTGGAGGACTATCTCCAGCGCAAGCTGGTCAGCCTCAGCGGCGTCCGCATTCTCGTGCTCGACGAAGTGGATCGCATGCTGGACATGGGCTTCAAGCCCTCCATCCGGCGCATTGTCGCGGCTCTGCCTGCCGAGCGGCAGACGCTTTGCTACTCCGCGACGCTGAGCGCGGAAATTCGCGAAGTCGCCAAAGACTACCTGAAGAACCCGGTCCGCATCGAGATCGGCTCGGTGCTGAAACCTTCGCCCAACGTCGAGCTGCGCAGCTTCGAAGTCCCCACGGACAAGAAGCAGGAGCTGCTCGAGCATCTGCTGGGCGCGAATGAGGGCAGCTTCCTGGTCTTCGTCCGCACCAAGCACGGAGCCGACCGCGTGGCGCGGCGCCTGGTCCGCTCCGGCCACTCGGCCACGCCCATCCATGGCGACCGCTCGCAGTCGCAGCGCAACGCCGCCCTGCGCAGCTTTGCCCAGGGACACCATCGCATCCTCGTTGCCACCGACGTCGCGGCTCGCGGCATCGATGTGGCCGACGTGGCGCATGTGGTCAACTTCGACATGCCCAAGGAAGCGGAAGACTTCGTGCATCGCGTAGGCCGCACCGGCCGCGCATCCAGCCTCGGCGTGGCCAGCACCTTCGCCGCGCCGGACGAAGTGCGCGATCTGCGCAAAATGGAGCGCAAGCTCGCCATCACCACGAAAAAGTTCCGCGTGCGTCTCGCTCCCGCCGCGCAACGGCAAACTGCCTGATCGCTGCGAAGCACAATCCGCATAAACAAGGAAGGCGCGCCTACCCGGCGCGCCTTTCTCTATCCCCTATCCCGTAAACCGGATACCCTAGCTTCCATGAACGTCGCCATCCTTGGATTCGGCACCGTGGGCAGCTCTGTCGCCCGCATTCTCTGCGATCTCAAGCCGGAGGGCATTCGCCTCTCTCACGTCTTCAATCGTGGCGTCGCCCGCAAACGCGTCGAGTGGACGCCCTCCCATGTGATCTGGACCGAGGACTTTGAGGAAATCCTGCACTCCGATGCCGATGTGATTGTCGAGCTGGTCGGCGGCCTCGATCCCGCCGGAACCTGGGTGCGACGCACGCTGGAAGCCGGTAAGTCCGCCGTGACCGGCAACAAGAAGCTGATCGCGGCGCATGGCATCGAGCTGGACCAGCTCGCCCGCGCTCACGGCGCGCACCTGCTCTATGGCGCCGCCGTCGCCGGAGGCATTCCCGTCATTCCCGGCCTGCGCCAGGGCCTCGCCGGCGATCGCATCACGCGCATTGAGGGCATCCTGAACGGCACCTGCAATTTCATTCTCAGCCACATGGAGAACGGCACCGCCTTCGCCCACGTGCTCAAGGAAGCGCAGCGTCTGGGCTACGCCGAGGCCGATCCCAGCGAGGACGTGGACGGCTTCGACGCGCGCGCCAAGCTGGTCATCCTGTCGCGCATCGCGCTGCGCGCCGGACTCGAGATCGATGCCGTCGCCTGCCGCTCCATCACGCAGGTGGAGGCGCTGGATTTCGGCTATGCTCGCGATCTCGGCTGCACCATCCGCCAAATCGCCAAGGCGGAGGTGCGCCCGGATTCCGCCGGCGTCTCCGCCATGGTCGGCCCCATGCTCGTTCCGCTCCGTTCGCCCCTCGCCTGGTCGCGCGGCACGGAGAACATGGTCCTCGTCAGCGGCCAGTATGGCGGCGACGTCGTCTTCTCCGGCCACGGCGCCGGGGGGCATCCTACCGCGGTTGCCGTGGTGTCGGACCTCATCTCGCTCGCGCACGGCTCGCGCGCCGTCGATTTGCCCAGCCGCGCCGCTGCCATTGCCGGAGAGTTCGAGCTCCGCCACTACATTCGGTTTGTCGTAAAGGATTCGCCCGGCATCGTCGCGGAAATCGCCGGCGCGCTCGCCTCCGAGCGTATCAATATCGACGCGCTCTTCCAGCGCCCCGGCTATCAGAAGGACAACCTGCCGTTTGTGATGACGGTGGAATCCTGCGCGGCTTCCGCGCTCCACCGAGCGCTCGATCGCATCGCGCACGCCCCATGGCTGGCCCAGCCGCCGCTCGATCTGCCCATGCTGGGCGAGTGAACCGGCATCGCGCCGCGCCAGGGGTAGCGTCTACACTCGACTTCAGATGTTCGCGCTGATCATTGCCGCGGTGACCACCCTTCTCACCGTCGCCGGCCTGGGCTACTCCGCGGTTGCCCTGCTGAGCGCGCGCGCGTACGTGCGCCGCCGCCGCATCGCTGTTGGCTTCGCGCCGCCGGTCACCATCCTGAAGCCGCTGCGCGGCGTGGATGCCGGCATGGCCGGGGCGTTCGCCAGCCACTGCCGCCAGGATTATGCGGGCGAGTACGAAATCCTCTTCGGCGTTGCCAGCCTCGACGATCCCGCAGTGCCGCTGGTGCGCCAGCTTCAGGAGCAATTTCCCGAGCGCGACATCCGCCTCATCGTCTGCCCGGAGAACCTGGGTCCCAACGGCAAGGTGAGCTGCCTGGCGCAGCTCCTGCCCCGCGCGCGGCACGAAGTTCTCATCATCAACGACAGCGATATCCGCGTTGGCCCGCGCTATCTCGCGCACATCCTGGCGCCGTTTGCGCCCTCCGATCAGCATCCGCCCGTGGGGATGGTCACCGCGCTCTATCGCGGCCAAACCCACGGCGCCGCAGGCGCGCCTGATCGCGCCACCCTCGGCTCGAAGCTCGAAGCCCTCGGCATCTCCACCGACTTTGCCCCCGCCGTGCTCACCTCGCGCTGGCTGGAGCGTGGCCTGCACTTTGGCCTCGGCTCCACGCTCGCCGTCAGCCGCCCCGCGCTGGACGCGATCGGCGGCCTCCTGCCCCTCGCCGATTACCTCGCCGACGATTACCAGCTCGGCGCGCGCGTCCATGCCGCCGGTTATCGCGTCGAGCTGGCGCAGGAGATCGTCGAGACCTCCGTTCCCGGCTGGAATCTCTCCGGCTTTTTCCATCACCAGCTCCGCTGGATGCGCACCATGCGCGAGTCGCGCCCCGCCGGTTATGCCGGAATGCTCTTCTCTTACGGCCTCGCGTGGGCCTGCCTTAACCTGATCGCCTGCGGGCTCAGCCTTTCCGCGCTGGCGCTGTTCTGCATCGCGCTCATGCTGCGGGCTCGCTGGCGCTCGGCGTCGGCGTCGGCATCCTCGGCGACGCGCAGGTGCTCCGCGATCTCTGGCTGCTGCTGCCGCGCGATCTGCTCGCGCTCGGTATCTGGGCGTGGAGCTACGCCTCCGACACGGTGGAGTGGCGCGGGGAACGCATGCTCATTCGCGATGGGAAAATCGTGCGGCCGGGGCCGGAAGCGCGCAGCGCCCACACAGCCCCAGCCGCCGATCGATCTTAGTGGCTGGGCGGCACGTACTCTTTCGGCAGCGCTGCGCCTTCGCCAAAGAAAAACTGATCCATCTGCTCGACCAGGAATTCCTGAGCCTGCGGCGTCCACGGCTGCAGCCGGTACTCGTTCAGCAGCATCTTCTGCCGCTCGAGCCACTCCTGCCACGCCTTTTTGGAGACGTTGTTGTAGACCTTATGGCCGAAATCGCTGTCGAACGGAGGCTCGTCCAGTCCTTCCATTTCCTGCTTATTGCGCGAGCAAAAAACCATGTGTGGCATCGTCGTCAGTCTCTTTCGTCAATTGTACCGGGCCGGCACGCCCCAGGATGCGCCGCATTCGGCTCACCAGATAAGCTTGACCCCTGAATAGCGGCGAAAGATCCGATCACCGCTCACAATGGGCAGTTTCTCCGCAATCGCCGTGGCCAGGATCATTCGGTCGAAAGGATCGCGGTGATGGAGAGGTAGCGAGAACATTTCATACGCGTGCCTTGAATCGAAGGGGAGAACGTCGATGCGGAGATCCTGAAGCGCCAGCTTCGCTTCCTCCTCAGACATTCTCAGCTTGCCGACCGCGTTCTTCGTCGCGATCTCGATCAGCGAGGCCGAGCTCATCAGGATCTCGACCTCGATCGGAGCCAGCATTTGCTGGACCCGGGCCGGCAATTCACCCAGATGTCCAAGGATCAGCACCTGGGTGTCGATCAGTACCCTAATAACGATCCTCCATCATGGCCTCGACTTCCTCGTCGGTCATCGGATCGGCCCAGTGAGGATCGAGGATTTGAATCCGGCCCTTGCCTGTGCCGAATCGACGCACGGGTTTTTCTTCCCCACCAGCAGGGGATAGTACGGCAATGGGCTTGTTGTAGCGGGAAACGACCACAGTCTTGCCCTTCTCGACGTCCTTCAGGAGCCGCGGCAGATTCTCCCGCAGGTATGCAACGTTGACTTCGATGGGACAGCCTTGCTTCGCCGTTTTTGCCATGACAATACTGTACAACACTTTATGTACAACTTCTGCAATCCCGGTGTCATCCCTTCTTGCTCCGGGCCACCGCCGCCCGCGCTTCCCGGTCCGCCTCGCGCCGCCGCTCCGTCTCCCGCTTGTCCCACTGCTGCTTGCCCCGGGCCACGGCCAGCTCGCACTTCACCCGCCCGTTCCGGAAATACAGCCTGGTCGGGATGAGCGTTAGCCCCTTCTGCTGCGTCTTTCCCGTGAGCTTTTGGATTTCCGCCTGATGCAGCAGCAATTTCCGTGTGCGCAGGGCCTCATGATTGTTGGAGCTTCCATGGGAATACGCCCCAATATGCGCGTTCAGCAGGAAGGCCTCGCCGTCCTTGATGAGGCCGTACGCGTCCTTCAGATTGGCTTTGCCCTCCCGGATCGACTTGACCTCGGTCCCGCGCAGGGCCACGCCCGCCTCGTATTTTTCCAGCAGGAAGTAATTGTGCCCCGCCACCCGGTTTTGCGCGGCATCGCGCGTCCCGGAAGCCATGGGATCGCGCGGCTTCGCCTTCGGCGGAGCGGGCTTCACGGGATGGGACGCACTGCGAGCCATAGTCTTTCATCCTATACGGTTGCCGCACCTCGCGGAGAAGCCACCCGGCCAAAGAGCGACTCCCGGGATGCGATACTATTCACGGCGCTGGCCGGGCAATCGGCGAGCGATTCTCTGCCGGTCGCAGCCGGGCTCCGTGCCCGCTCGGTCCTGCAGCATTCCCTTGCCCACGATGGAGTTGCATGAAGCGTAGCCTCGTTTCCTGGGCGCTTGCCGCCACCATTCTGATCAGCCTGCCTTCCGCCTTCGCGCAGTCGGCCGGCAAGCTCTACAAGCGTGGTCAGGCCGCCGAAGCGAAGGGCGACATCCTCACCGCCTATGAAGATTTCACCGCGGCCTACCACCAGAAGTCCAGCGACGAGCGCTATCGCATCGCGTATGAACGCACCCGTTTTCAGGCTGGCTCCATCTGGGTGAAGCGCGGCGAAGAATTGCGCGACCAGGGCGATTACACCGGCGCCCTCACCGACTTCCTTCGCGCCGTGAGTATCGATCCGAGCAATCAGCTGGCCACGCAGGAGATCGACGCCACGCGCGCCAGTCTCAACGCGGAGCATCCCGCGACCGCGCCGCAGGCCGCTCGCACCACCGACGAGGCCTTCGAAGACTTAGCCGCGCCGCCGGAGCTCAAGCCCATCTCCAGCGAGCCGCTCACCGTGCACATGGTCGCGGATACCCGCGTCGTCTATCAGACCGTCGGCAAGCTCGCCGGCATCAACGTGCTCTTCGATCCGGCTTACCAGTCCAAGCGCATTGAGGTGGATCTGAACAACGTCACCCTCTACGACGCTCTGCGCATCATCGCCATCCAGTCCGGCACTTTCTGGCGGCCCGTCACCGGCAACACCATCTTCGTCGCGGAAGACAACCGCGCGAAGCACACCGAGCTCGATCAGCAGGCCGTCGAGACGTTCTACCTGCACAACGTCGCGCAGCAGAACGATTTCACTGAAATTCAGACCGTCCTGCGCAATCTGTTTCAGAATGCCCGCATCAACGGCGTCGCCAGCGAGAACGCCATCGTGATGCGCGGCACCCCCGATGAGATTCTCCTCGCCCGCCATCTCGTCGCCAATCTCGACAAGGCGCAACCCGAGGTCGTCATCGATATCGCCGTCCTCGAAGTGAGCCGCGACCTGTTGCGCAACATCGGCGTCCAGCTTCCGCAGACCGCCAGCATCAGCTTCCAGGCCTCCAACGCCAACCTGAATAACACTGGCACCAGCGGCACCAGCGGCACCAGCACCACCGGCACTTCGAGCAGTACCGGCAGCACCGCCAGCGGTCTTACGCTCAACAATCTGGCCCATTTGAACTCGACCAACTTCGCCGTCTCCATCGGCCAGGCCGCCGTCGACCTGCTGCTCACCGATTCGCGCTCCCAGATCATTCAGAATCCGCAGATCCGCTGCTCCAACGGCCAGCAGTCGACGCTCAAAATCGGCGAGCGCATCCCCATTGCCACCGGCTCCTTCGCGGCGCCCGGTCTCACCGCCGGCGCGATCGGCGGCGGCTACGCCCAGACTCAGTTCCAGTACATCGATGTCGGCGTGGACATGACCATCACCCCTACCGTCCACTTCGATCACGACGTCACCCTCAAGAGCAAGATCGAGGTCTCCGCCACCAACGGATACAGCACCATCGAAGGCGTCCAGGAGCCGATCATCACGCAGCGCGTCGTCGATCACACCGTGCGCCTGCGCGATGGCGAAGCCAGCCTGCTCGGCGGCATCCTCCAGCACCAGACCACCTACACCATCAGCGGCACGCCTGGCCTTGCTCAGCTTCCCCTCATCAAGTACCTCTTCAGCACGCAGCAAAAGGAAGTTTCCACCGACGAGATCGTCTTCCTGATGATTCCCCACGTCGTCAGCCAGGAACAGATCAACCCAAGCGACGTGCAGGAGATCGACACCGGCACGGGCAACGATGTGATCGTGCGCCAGATCCGCACCAAAGACGAGCTCGCCGAAGACCTCGGCGCTCAGAGCCAGAATCCCGCGTCTACGCCGTCGGCCCAATCCCCCGCGCCGCCCACGCAGGCGGTTCCGGCGCAAGGGCCTTTCGCTCCGTCTCCGGCGATGCCCAACAGCGCGCCACGCCCCCTCAGCGCCCCGCAGGTCGCCCAGCAGGCTCTCAACAACCTGCGCAACCAGGCGAATGGCGCATTGCCCGTCACGCTCACGCTCACGCCGCAGCAAGCCTCCGTCAAAGCCGGTTCTACCGTGCAGATGGCGATCCAGCTTTCCGGCGGCAACGACGTCTTCGGCGTTCCGCTGGCCGTGCACTATGACCCGGCCCGGCTGAGCCTGGTGAACGTCGACCTGCCCGATCCGCACACGCCGAATTTCCTCGGCCAGGACGGCCAGGCTATCACGCTCGTCCACCGCGACGACGGCAAAGGCAATGTGGATATTGCCCTTTCCCGCCCGCCGGGAGTCAAAGGAGTGAGTGGCTCCGGCACGCTTTGCGTGCTCACCTTCCAGGCCAAAGCGCCGGGCGTCGCGTCCGTGGCCATCAGCGGGCCTGTCGTTCGTAACAGCCGGCAGCAGATTGTGCCGGCCACGGGTTCTCAGGCGATGGTGACCATCCAGTAGGCCGGAACACCAGGCCCGGAGCAAAGGTTTTATGCGGTTGTTTTTTCCAAATCGGCGCAGCGAGCGCGGCCTTACTCTGATCGAGCTGATCGTCACCACGTTTATCCTGTCGATCCTCGCCACGGCCGCGATCCCCATCGTCCGCTTTCAGGTCAAGCGGCAAAAAGAGGAAATGCTTCGCTCCGATCTGTGGGAGATGCGCCACGCTATCGATGCCTATCACGAGGCTGCGATGAAGGGCGCCTTCCAGACTAAGGTCGACAGCTACAACTACCCACCCGATCTCGACACGCTCGTGAACGGCGTGGACGTCCAGGGCCACAAGGTGAAATTCCTGCGCCACATCCCCGTCGATCCCATGACCGGCAACGCCGACTGGGGCATGCGCTCCATGCAGGACGATCCCAACAGCGACAGTTGGGGTGGTCAGAACGTTTTTGACGTGTTCTCCAAGTCGCAGGGCACCGGCCTCGACGGCACGAAATACAACACCTGGTGACGACCTTGCTGCGCAAACTCTCAACCCGGAAACGCGACGGCGGCTTCACCCTCATCGAGCTGATCGTGGTCATGTCCATCATCGCCATCCTGGCGCTGGTGGCCGTTCCCGTCTTCACCTCGGACATCCGCGCCGCCAAGGAAGCCGCGCTCAAGGAAGATCTGCACGTCATGCGCACGGCCATTCAGTCCTACACCGAGGACAAGAATAAGGCGCCGCAGTCCCTCGACGATCTGGTGCAGGAGGGCTATATCGCGGCCATTCCTACCGATCCGATGACCAACAGCAAAGACACCTGGCAGACCGACTCCAACGACACGTTTTCCGACCTTGACCAGACGGAGTCCGGCATCACCGATGTCCACAGCGGCTCCGACAATGTCGGCTCCGACGGCCAGCCCTATTCCAGCTGGTGATTCCAGCCGATGTATACTACGGGCGAAGTAGTTCCCGGAAGGGTGCGGCCCTCCCGGGAAGCTGGCTACTTCAACAGCAGCAGCGTAAGAACGAGGGCGACGAGGGCTGTCACCAGCCGCCAGTCAACGGCGACAGTAATCAGCACCCGAGCCCAGGACGATTTCTCATCCACGTCCTCACCCCCTTTTCATGGGAACGGCCCGCAGGTCGTTTGTGGCGGCCTGCGAGGCGTCGGTCCAGCGTTCCGGACCGATCCTCGGGCATTCGCCTTCGCACTCTGAAAAGGGGCTCTCCCAGTCTAAGCACCAGACTGAGCGGCCAGGTCGCGCGGACCCCCAGTCCGCGAACGCAGGTAAACTGCGCCTCAGGCAGCGGCCCGCATCGTTGGCATTCTTGTCGATTCCATTTCTGCCGATAAATCCGAAGGAAGCCTGGAGAACCCACGATGGCCACCTTCGCCATGGCGCCGCCGGAGTCTGCCTTCGCCCTCGGTCCCGAGCGCAGGCCGCGCACCCTTGAGGAACTGGACGTCCGCCTGGCGGTTCTCGATGACCTCGCGCTGAAGGTCCTCTATTTGTCCGGCCCGATGTCCACACGCGAGTTATCGCGGCACATCCGGCTGGGAGTTGAGGTCACCAACGAATTGTTTACCCGGATGCGCGCCGGCGTCCTCTGCCAGGTCACCGGAATGGACGGCAACTTCCCGCAGATTGCCATCACCTCGCAGGGCAGAGCCCGCGCGATTGAGCTGCTCTCCCAAAACCAGTACGCCGCCGCCGCGCCGGTTTCGCTTGAGGACTACATCGCCCAGGTGAGCCGGCAGAGCGTCCGCCAACGCGGCGTCCACGAGGCCGACATCCAGAAGGCCTTCGCTCATCTGGTGCTCGCTCCCGCCATCCTCGACCAGATCGGCGCCGCGCTCAACTCCGGCGCCGCGATCTTCCTCCACGGTCCTTCCGGCGTGGGCAAAACCGCCATTGCCGAAACGATGTCGGAAGTGCTCGCCAGCGAGGACGTGTGGATCCCCCATGCCGTCGAAGTCGATGGCCAGATCATCGCCGTTTTTGACGCCCTCGTTCACCAACCCGCCGAGCTTCCCTCTGACAAGCCGTATGACGAGCGCTGGGTCCGTTGCAGCCGGCCCTCGGTGATCGTTGGCGGAGAGCTCTCCGTCGACATGCTGGACCTGCAGCTCAACGCGGGTTCGCGATACTATGTCGCCCCGGTTCAGATGAAGGCCAACAACGGCGTCCTCATCATCGACGATTTCGGAAGGCAACGGTCCCGCCCCGAAGAACTCCTGAACCGCTGGATCGTCCCTCTGGATCGCGGCATCGATTTCCTCACCCTCACCGGCGGCAGAAAAATCGAAGTCCCCTTTGAAGCGCTCGTCGTCTTCTCCACCAACATGAATCCGGCCGATCTGGTGGATGCCGCTTTCCTGCGCCGAATCCAAACCAAGATCAGGGTCGACGCCGCTTCCGACGCGCAGTTCACCGAGATTTTTTGCAGAGTCGCCCGCGAACATCGACTCGCAGTGGATCCGCAGCTCCTCGACGAAGTCATCCAGGACATTCGCGGCAGGCTGCATCAGGAGCTCAGCGGCTGCCAGCCCCGCGACCTCATCCATCAGATTTGCTGGACGGCGCGTTACCGGAACATGGAGCCGCGCCTCGACCGCGCATCCCTAAGGAAAGCGGTGGACGCCTACTTCCTGCCGGGACCTTGTCCGATCCCTGACCCCTGACCCCTGATCCCTAACCCCTGACCCCTGATCCCTGCTTTTCCCTCACTCCACGCGCAGCGCCTGCATCGGTTCCACGCTCGCCGCGCGCCGCGCCGGAAGCACCGCCGCCACGAACGCCGCCAGCGCCAGCACCACCGCCGTCGTCACCAGCACCACCGGATCCCACGGCCGCACGCCGTAGAGCTGGCTGGCCATGAAGTGCCCGGCGACGATCGCTCCCGGAATCCCGATCGCCAGCCCAATGGCCGCCTGCAAAAACGCGCTCCGCAGCACCATCTGCACAATCCCGCCGCGGTCCGCGCCCAGCGCCATCCTGATCCCGATCTCGCTGGTGCGCTGCGCCACCGCATACGACGTCACGCCGTACAGCCCGATCGCCGCCAGCACCAGCGCCAGGAGGCCGAAGACCGATGTCAGCTTCACCATCAGCTCCGCCTGCTGGAACTGATCCTGCACCTGCTCCTGGAATGTCTCGAAGTTCAGGATGGTCAGGTTGGGATTGATCTGCATCAGCGCGCGCCGCACCTGCGCTTCCAGACCCGGCACCGCGCCCCCCGTCCGGATCTCCACCGCGCTCATCTCCAGATGCGAGACGTTCTCCTCCATCTGCATTTCCTTGTCCGTGTAGTGCATCCACTGCGTCCCAGGCACAAAGAACATGGGCCGGAGCTTGCTGTCCGGATCCCAGTACTGCGTGTCCTCCGTGATGCCCACAATCGTGTAGGTCCCCGCGAATTTCTGGTCGAACATCCCGAAGTGCTGCCCCACTGCGTCGCCGTTCTTAAAGAACCGCTTCGCAAATATCTCATTCACCACCGCCACCAGCGGCGCCGTCGCATTGTCCTGCTCGGTGAACTCGCGCCCCGCCATGACCTTCGTCCCGATGTTCTCGAAATATCCCGGGCTCACCCGCACCCACGACGCGCCGTTGAAGTCGCTCCCCGGCGGCGGCGGCGCTTTGCCCTCGATGTAGACACCCGTGCCCCAGTTATCCCCCTCCATCGGGCTGTAGGTCGAGTACGTCACTTCCCTCACGCCCGGAATCGCCTCCAGCGTCATCTTGAGTTGCCGGAAGAACGCATCCGCCTGCGACGCCTGGTAGCCGGCCATCTGCGGATCGATGTGCAGGATGGTCCGGTTCTGCGTGTCGAATCCGAAATGCTGGTGCTGCAGATTCGTCAGCGATCGGATCAGCAGCCCCGCCGCGCACAGCAGCGCCAGAGAAATCGCCGCCTGCGCCACCACCAGAATCTTTTGCGTCCACAATCCGCTGTGCCGCGTCGACCGATTCGCGCCGCGCAGCGCGTCAATCGGATCGGTATGCGCCGTCATCCACGCCGGAGCCATCCCGAACAGCATCCCTGTCACCAGCGACACGCCAAAAGCAAACGCCAGCACCTCCGGCGAGGGCGTTGCCTTGATCGGCAAATAGCTCTTCCCCGCCACGGCATCCAGCAGCAGCCGCGCCCCGCCGTACGCCACGGCCAGCCCCGCCACGCCGCCCACCACGGCCAGCACCACACTCTCCGTCAGCGCCTGCACCACCAGCCGCCGCCGCGGAGCCCCCAGCGCCGACCGCACCGACGTCAGCCCCTTCCGCCCCGTCGCCCGCACCAGCATCAGGTTGGCCAGATTCGCGCACGCAATCAGCAGCACGAACGCCGAGATCCACATCAGCAGTTCCAGCTCCGACTTCGCCTGCTCCTGCAACTGCCGCACGCCGCCGCCGCCGTAGCTCAGGTGGAGCGTCTGTTTGGGAATCAGCACCGATTCCGGCGGATCCACCTTGGCCATCGGGCTGCGCAGAAAATCCCGCAGCTCCACCTGCAGTTGCGCTTCCATCTGCTTCTGGTTCGCGCCCGGCTGCACCCGCCCAATCAAATTCAGCCAGTCCAGCTCCGGCTCGTCAAACACGTTGAAGCTGCCGTTCTCCACCAGCGGCGACGCGCTCAGCGGCAGCCAAAAGGCCGGAGGATCGCTGGTCAGCCGTTCGCCAAAATAGCCCGGCGGACCAATCCCCACCACCGTGAACGCCACTCCGTTGATCAGGAACGTCGAGCCCACCACCGACGGGTCCTGCCCAAACTTCTGCTGCCACGTGCGGTAGCTCATCACCGCCACCGGCGTCGCGCCCTTGTTGTCGTCGCTTGTCTGGAGCAGGCGGCCCGCCCACGCCTGCAGCCCGAACGTCGAGAACGCGTTGCCGGAAACGAACTCCGCCGGAAACGCCTCCGCCGCGGCCTTCGAGCCCGAGCGCCGCACGCCCACCTGCGAGCGCCCCGCCTGGAACGCCGCCAGGCTCACGAATCCCTGCGTGTGGTCGCGAAACTCCCGGTACTGCTCGGTCGAGAACAGCGACCAGTCGTCCTGCATGCCGCCGTTGATGCAGCAGTTCTCGTTGTCGCCGATACGGATGAGCTGGCTCGGCTGCGCCACCGGCAGCGACTTCAGCAGGATCGCGTGAATCAGCGTAAAGATCGCGGTTGTCGCGCCAATGCCCAGCGCCAGCGTCAGAATGGCCGTGATCGTGAATCCCGGCGTCCGCAAAAACTGCCGCAACGCATAGCGAATGTCGTCAAGAAGCATGGGGACAGGAGCGCCTCCGTGCTCACATAATACGGCCCTTCACCGGCATCAGTTCCCCGGGGCACCAGGAAACGCCTGTCATCCTCGGCGGGCGCGCCGAGCTCCCCGCGCGGCCGGATTTCCGTCGGCCTCGATGCGATGCTTTCTGGAATGGCGATCAGGCCGGAAACGACACGGTCTCGCGCTGGTAGTTGTGCACTTTCACCGAAGGGCCCACCGGAGTCCAACTGGGGTGGGAGGGCAGGAAGACGGAGAAAACCGTCCCCGTCACGGGGGAGCTCGCTCGGCTTTTTACCTTGATCGTGCCGCCGTGCCTGCGCACGATTTCAGAGCTGACCCACAGCCCCAGGCCAGTCCCTGTATCTCCCTTGGTGCTGACAAAGGGCTCGAAGAGCGTGCTTCGGATATCGGGGTGAATGCCGGATCCGGTATCTCCGATGGTGAGGCGAACGCCGGGCCGCGATCCATTGTTGTGCTCCCGCGCGCCGGCGATGCGAATTCCCAGAATGCCGCCGCGTCCGATGGCATCCACGGCATTGGCTATCAGATTCAGGACCAACTGGCGCAGTTCGCCGGGCATGCCAAGAACCGGTGAACATTCCCGAAAGTCTTTTTCAATCGAAATCTCGGCGGCGGCCAGCCTCGCCTGATAGAGACGCAGCGAGCTGTCCACCACCTCGGAAATGTGCACGGCGACCGGCGTGGTCGACTCCTTGTGAAACCTGAGATTCTCGGTGACGATTTCCGAGACGCGCGCCAGTTCCTGCGCCGCAAGCTCGGCGTACCGCTTTGTCTCGTCCAGCGAAGAGGAGACGCTGACGAGGTAGAGCAGATTCGTGACCGACTCCAGCGGGTTGTTGATTTCATGCGACAGGGTGGAGGCTAAGTGCGCAGCTACCGCAAGTTTCTCCGTTTTGCGCAGCGCTTCCTCCGCCGCGAGCCGCTGGGCCAGAAAATCTCTCATCTGGTATTGGCGATTTCGACTGCTCAGCGCGGACTGGACGGCGTTGACGAGAGTCCCGGGGCGAACGGGCCGCTCCAGCGTTACCCGGTTCCCAAGAGGCCGTCGAGCCAGTTCCCTTTGTTCGTTCTGATGGTTGACCGCGCCGCCAGCCGTCAGAACGATCAGGGGAAGAGCGCACCAGTTTGGTTGTTCTGCAAGCTGCGCGGCCCAGGCGGCGATGTCGGGCTGGGTGAGAACCTCTTCCGCCAGAATCACGGCGCCTGCCCCTGCCTTCACTTCCGATCGAGCCATCTCCGAGGTTGATAATGAGGTACACGAGATGCCATTGCTGGCAAGCAGATTGCAGATCATGGGGCCATCTCGCCCGGTGGGGGCGACCACGAAGACACGGAACTCATTCCCGCTGGCGGTCATGGCGCTGCCCGAACGGCCGGATGCGATCTGGATCCCTGCAGAGCTTCCATCGAGCCCCGGTACCGGGGCGAGCCCGTCAACACGCCATCGAACTCCGTCAGCACTTCTCCTACCGAGATGATCCCGTTCCTCATCACCAGCTCACGGATCGTGCGTTCATGTTCCCCGCTCCGCTTTTTGATCACCGAAAGTGCCTGACGCACCTGGCCGGAGGCCTCGAAGTAGCGAAACAACAAAACTGTGTCGGCAAGATAACTCACATCTACGGGCGTATCGATGTTCGTTCCCACGAAGCCAACCTGGGAAACGGTCATCAGCGTCGTTACCCCCTCCTGGCTCAGAAACGCCAGCAATTCGTGCAGCTGCATGGCGAGAAAATGTTCACCCGGCATGGCATTCAGAAATCCGTTCAGACTGTCGATGATCAACAGCTTCAGGTGATGCTTCTCCACCAACTGCCGGATCTCGTGAGCAAACTGGCCCGGTGAAAGTTCCGCGGCGTCCACCTGGCGAAGCTCCAGTGTCCCCGCGTCCGCATGTTTCCTCAGGTCCATCCCAAGGCCTTTCGCTCGAATGACCAGGGTCCCCAGGGTCTCATCGAAGGTGAAGAGCGCCGCGCGGTCCCCGCGCTCCACTGCGGAGACAGCGTACCGGACAGCGATGGTGGATTTTCCGCAGCCGGCAGGCCCCAGCAGCAGCGTGCTGGTGCCGCTGTCCAGCCCCCCGCCCAGCAACCTGTCCAGCGCCGATATGCCACTTTGCAGCTGCGTCGGATGGAAGATCACCAGGTGCTCGGCGGCTATCAGGCGCGGATACACTTCCACCCCGCCGCGCTTGATGCAGTAATCGTGGAAGCCCTCGCGAAACTTTGCGCCGCGCAGCTTCTTCACTTCCAGACGGCGCCGCTTGATGCCATATTCCCGCTCGGCGCTTTCCATCAGGATCACGCCATGAGCGATGCTCTGGAGTTGTTGATCCTGGCCTTCGCCGGTGCGATCGTCCAGCAACAGGACAGTACATTTGCGTCCGGAAAAATACTGTTTCAGGCCCAGAATCTGGCGGCGATAACGGAGGGAGTCACGAGCCAGCAGACGCAACTCGGAGAGAGAATCGAACGCCACGCGGGCAGGCTCTAATCTCTCCACTTCCGCCATGACCGCGTTCGTGGTGTCGTACATCTCGATTTCGGAAGGGTTGAAGACCGTGTATTGCGCTTCGGGCGTAAGCTGCGCCTCGTCGGGAACCAACTCAAATATTTCGATCCCATCGAGGGACCAGCCGTGCGAATCGGCGATCTCCAGCAACTCCGCCTTCGATTCGGAAAGCGTGACGTAGAGACCCTTCTGGCCGCAACGAACGCCCTCCATCAGAAATTGCATCGCGATCGTGGTCTTTCCCGTGCCCGGGTCGCCTTCGACCAGATACAGGTGATTGCGGGCGAGGCCGCCTCCCAGAATGTCGTCCAGACCGCCAACCCCCGTGGAGAATCGCTCCACAGGATCGGACCTTCTCTTGCCCTGGCTGCTCAATCCATTTCCCGATGGTGATGCGGCGGTGCTCGATTTCAGGCTCGAATCCACGGTGCCGACCTCTTTCCTGCGTCGAACACGGGCCCTGACTGCATCCCCTGTCCTCCGCATTAGCTCGGTCGCACTCCGGCGGCCTTCAGTCAACGCTCTGAGCAGCTCCGGCACCTCATCCGTTGAATACTGCTGTGTTCGCAGCCTTCAGGGGAAAGAATTCCTGGCGAGGGACCGGTTTACTGAAGTATGACGGGCCGCCAACACCAATTCTGGTCAGTTTTATACACAGCCCGCATCATTGTCCTGAGGCCTGAACCCCCATCGCGGCGAGTGCCTGAAATCGGCTGCCTTGAGGCGGATAGTCGAGGAATCAGGGAGGCATTGGCTGGCAACAGGGCGGGCTCGTGGCCTTCTATCGGCGACCCATTTGGCGTCTCAATCACCGGATCATGAGCTGACTCTGGCAGCGGGGGTCTTCCGTCTTAACCGTTGCTCTCCTGCACCGAGGATCTTCCATCTCAAGCGCCACGCGATAGTACAGGCTCTTGCACCGAGGATCTTCCACCTCAATGGTCACCCCACTGAGCAAGTTCCTGCACCGAGGGTCTTCCCCTTCAATCACCGCGATCGTGCACCGAGCGTCTTCCATCTCAACCACCCCGTTTCTGGGTAGGCTCTCGCCCCGGATCGACTCCTGGGCGAACTGAGATCAAGTTGACGCGGTCTGCGGGACCTCGGCTGCTCAATCTTGCACACATCGTTCGAGCTCAATTTTGAATCCGGGAGCCCCCAGAGCCGGGTGTCCCACCCTTGTCGCTCGCCGAGCCTGCCCTGAGCGACGGCCGCGCAAGCGGCTGAGTCGAACGGGGCGACAGGGTGGGCTCGCGCCTTCCAACCGCCTCATCCCTAACCGCTTCGTCCCTGACTGCTAACCGCCCCATCCCTGACCGCTTCACCCCTGACTGCTGGCCGCTTCACCCCTGCTTACCGCATCCACCGCATTCGCACCCCGAAGATCCGCCGCACGCGAACCTGCCACAGCGCGACGGCGACAGCCGCCCACACCGCTGTCGCGCCGAAGACGATCAGCACGGCATTGTGCGCCGGCAGCAGCCGCCACACCAGCAGCGCGAACCCCGCCAGCCCCACGCAGCCCAGCCCGGCGCTCGCCGCGTCGATGCTCGCGGAGATTCGTCCGCGGTTCGTGCCATCATGCCCGATCTTCGCCATGCGCTCCTTCGAGTGCGACTCCATCAGCGTTGCCGCCGCCGGAAAAATTGCGGGAAACGCCAGGAACAGCCCGCCGGGACCCGCGCCGAAATACCTGGCCACCAGCCCGGCCAGAACCGTCGCTGCTCCGCCAAACACAAAACGCAGCAGATATTCATGCGCTTTAGTTTCTTTTACCGACGACAGCCGGACCGAGATCATGTCACCATCTCCCCGCCAGCATCAGCCACGATCCCAGCGCCGCGGCGAACCACACCGGCAGCAGCACAATCGTCGCCTTCAGCGCGCTCGGCCGATACCGCCGCAGCACAAAGCTGACCAGCACGGTGTAGATGAGAAACGCCGCCGCCCCCAGCATCATCGTCTTCGCTTCCTGCGCCGCAAAGACCTTCCCATTTTTGTGAATCGTGAGCGCGATGGTGGCCAGCGCGACGGAAGGCGCGGCAGAGAAAAGTCCCGCGAAGCTTTTGGGGCGGAGCACGTCTCCCAACATGGCGAAGAAGCTCACCACCGCTCCGCCCACCAGGAAACGAATGACCAGGTCGATCATTTCTTTCTGCGGGCCTTTTTAATCAACCCAAAAGCGGTGCCGGCGTCCTTGCAGCCGAGCAGCCGGTAGGCTTTCCCTTCCAGCTTGTGATAGTTGACGAAGAAATTTTCCAGCTCTTTGATCCACTCCCGCGGCAGATCTTTCAGCTTCCGCACTTTGCCGTACTCATGCGTCACCGCCGCCACCGCGACCAGCCGGTCGTTCCGGATCCGCTTCTTTCCGTCAATCTGCTCGCCCTCGATCACGCCGATCAGCCGCGCCTTCACCGCAATGCCCGGATACGCCGGCTGATCCATCAGCAGCAAAACATCCAGCGGATCGCCGTCACCGCCTTGGGTCCGCGGAAGGAATCCGAAATCGTACGGAAACGTCATCCCGGCGGGGAGGACTTTCTTCAAAACAAAAATGGATTGCTCCGGATCGAACGCGAATTTATTCCGGCAGCCGGCCGGCGTCTCGATGATGACCTGCACCAGACCGTCTTCATCCAGCGTCGGCTTCAGCCGCGTCGGATTGGCGAGAGATTTCATCTTCCTCCACAAATGTCCGCGCATCCCCGCGAGGCAAAGCTTTCGCGGGTGCAGCTAAGCAAGATAGAAGGGTGGTTTGCCAGGAAAGTTGTCGCGCACCCGCAGGAAGTCACGCACCATCGCAGATAATCCCCGGGAAGTTGCGGACGCGAATCGTCCTCACGCCCACGCGTCCACGGTCACGTACCGCACCTTCGCCGGAGAATGCCGCTCCAGCACCAGCCGCGCCGCTTCCACCGACTGCGTCCGGTCCGCGCCCAGCGCCACGTGTCCGCCGTCGTGCAGCAGCAGATTCGATCCGCGCCCGTGCCGCTGGTTGCGCGCGATGCCGCGCTCCAGATGCTCCACAATTCCCGCCGCCGGCGCTCCTGGCCGCCAGTCGAAGCCCATCGCATTCCACAGCACCGGCGTCAGCCCCAGCTCGCGCGCCGCGCGCAGCACGTCCGGCCGCCGCGCCCCGTGCGGAGGACGCATCAGCCGCACCGGCTCCCCCAGCGCATCCTCCAGCGCTGCGTTGCACCCCGCCAGCTCCTCGCGCACCCGCCGCGGGCTCGTCACCAGCAGCCACGGATGCGACATCGTGTGGTTCCCCACCCGATGCCCCGCCGCATGGATCGCCCGCGCCATCTCCGGCCGCTGCCGCGCATACTTCCCGATCAGGAAGAATGTCGCCCGCACCTCATGCGCGGCCAGAAGGTCCAGCAGCCGCTCCGTGCACCCATCGTTCGGCCCATCGTCAAACGTCAGAGCAAATTCGTTCGGATCGCGCCCCGCCACAATCGTCCGCCCAAAGATCTGCGAGCCCGGCGCCATCGCCGCGTAGGTGTATCCCGCAACTCCGGCGGCGGCGGCAATCGCAATCGGCCCGATCATGGTCTCAAGTGTACGAGAGCCCGCTTCCAACCGCTCTCTATGTCCTCTGTGGCCGCTGCGCTGCAACCCCTATACCCTAACCCCTACACCCTGTACCCTGTTTACTTGCATGTCCAGGCTCTTCGATCAGCCCCGATTCATCGCCGTGGAAGGTCCCATCCGCGCCGGCAAGTCTTCCCTCGCCCAGGTGCTCGCGGATACTCTCCACGCTCGCCGCCTCACAGAGCCCGACAACAATCCCTTCCTCGACCGCTTCTATGGCGGACAGCCCGGCGCCGCCTTCCCTGCGCAAATGTGGTTCCTGCACCAGCGCTACGAGCAGCTTTGCGATCTGCGCGACTTCAACACGCCGGTCGTCGCCGATTATCTCTTCGAGAAGGACAAAATTTTCGCCTACATCAATCTCTCGGACGCCGAGCTGGAGCTTTATAACCGCTACTACCAGATGTTCCGCGCCGAGCTTCCCACGCCGGAGCTGGTCATCTACCTCCAGGCCTCGCCGGAAGCCCTCAAGCAGCGCATCCGCCGCAAAGGCGTTCCCGGCGAGCGCGCCATCAGCGAGAAATACATCGAGCAGGTGGCGGCCGCCTATGAGCACTTCTTCTTCCACTACTCGGCCAGCGATCTGCTGGTGGTCAATACCAGCGACATCGACTTCGTGAACAACAACCGCGACCTCCAGTTGCTCCTCAAGCGCCTCGCCGAACCAGTGCACGGCACGCAGTATTTCCTGCCGCTGGGGTGAGAAAGGCAGGGGGTAGGGGGTAGGGGGTAGGGGGTAGGGTTTGGAACGGCAGCAGAGTCCCCACAGGACCTCGCGTACCCTGCTGAATCCATGGAAGTTGCTGAATTTGCAAAAAAAATTCCGCAAATTCACCTGAATTCAGCCAACTCCGCGCTCTCTGCTGCATCTATACCTACAACACCAGAGGCAACTTCAGGCGTTACTCACCTACCTGGTATCGAGTCTCTCCTCGCACCATTCTCGCGGTCTGTAGTCCGCGGGACCCTCAAAATCACTCCGGATCTCCTCTCCATTTGCCTCTGAAGCAGGCCCGCCGGAAGGCGGGCCTTTTGCTTGCCCGCCCGCAGCCCCTGCGCTCCGCGTCGTACAGCCTCAATAGCCTGGGTGTGTATATTTGCCCCTATGAAGACATTGACTGTGTTCGTCCTCGCCGTATTCATGGCAGGGCCTGCTGTTTACTCAGCCAAGTCAAAAAAGCTGCCGGTTATCATCGTTCAGGCTGTAGCAAGGGACGTTGACTCTTCCGGCATATTCGAGGACCTGTATCTCATCCTTCCAGACGGGAGCCATGCGATCGCGCAGTGTGACAATCTGAAGCGCGAGTGCGGGGTGGAATCCTGGGCGCCGGAAAAACGCAAGGAGACGAAGTGCCACTCTGAGGCGGTTCCCTACGCCTGGTGCTTCGCGCCGGAGGCGTTCCGGGCTTCAAGGCGCAACAACGACCTCTGGATTGGTGGGCCGAACGGGGTGTTCCACTACACCGTCACAGGCTCATGGGACAGGTTCGATCCTGGCTTTGCTCCGTGACGATGAAAACCGAGGACTTCGCCCGCCACGATAGCTGCCCCGCTTTCAAACCTGGTCACGGCGGTCGAGCTTCCCCGCATCCCTCTGATTGAGGTTCTCCACCAGTCTCTCCGCGCCGGACTGTTGGCTGGCGATCCCTGCGCTGCTTACCAGTGGCTCATGGCCCGCGCCTCGAATCCAGGCCTCGACACTGAGGGGTGCAACGTCTATGACGTGGCGCAGCACCACGCCTCGCTGGCGCGTGGCGAGTTGGGGGCGATTCCTCGCCTGGTGCGGAGGGAATCCTTTTGCTATCCTGCCTCGTCAGCAATCCAGCTTTTCCGGCCCTCAGGAGTGAACCATGAAGTTCCTCGCCCTCTCCGCTCTCCTTCTGCCTCTGGCTCTCTCCGCGCAGCAGGGCACCACCGCCGCCCAGGCCCCGAACAGCGACACCAGCTACATCGACGCGAACGGCGCCGCCCACATCACCCGCGTTATTGCCCTGCCGCAGGATCTCAGCCCGCAGGCGAGAGCGTCGCTCGCCAGGCCCGTCTCCGACGCGCCCCGCAACATCACTCTCCAGGAGCGCCGCCGCGGCACCGATGTCTGGCAGGCCCGCGCCGGCGCGCTCTCCCGCAATGCCTACCCCGTCAACATCGCCAGCGGCAACATCGCCGGCGTCCCCGTGCGCATCATCACGCCGCTCTCCGATGCCAAGCCCGGCTACGTCCTCATCAATCTGCACGGCGGCGGATTCAACTCCGACTCCGGCTCGCTGACGGAGACCATCCCCATCGCCAACCTCACCAAAATGAAAGTCGTCGCGGCGCTCTATCGCCTCGCGCCGGAGCATCCCTTCCCTGCCGCCGTCGACGACGCCGTTGCCGTCTACCGCGCCCTGCTGAAGACCTACCAGCCCGCGCACATCGCGATCTACGGAACTTCGGCCGGCGCGATCCTCACCGGCGAGGTCGCCGTCGAACTGAAGAAGCTCGGCCTGCCGCAGCCCGGCGCGCTCGGCATCTTTTCCGGCCTGGGCGATTTCAGCCGCGAAGGCGATTCAGAGTCGATGTACGCGCTCGACGGCCTCTCCGGCCATCTCGATCCGCCCGTTCCCGGCCCGCACGATCCCTTCTACATCGGCAGCACCGATTCGCGCGATCCTGTGCTCTCGCCCGTCTTCGCCGATCTGCGCGGCCTGCCGCCGACGCTCTTCATCTCCAGCGAGCGCGACATGCTCCTCAGCGGGACCACCATCCTCGACCGCGCCTTTCTTCGCGCCGGCGATCCGGCCCAGCTCATCGTCTTCGAAGGCCTGCCGCACGCCTTTTGGAACGACGTCAGCCTGCCTGAATCGCGCGAAGCCTACGGCTGCATGGCCCGGTTTTTCACATCCAATCTCGAAAAGTAGCCGCTGAGTCTGCGAGGATAATCGAGATCGCACTATGCAGATCCTCGACCTGCTCTTCGGCAAGCCTCTGCCCACCTCGGAAGAACGCGCCGAACATATCGGCCCGGCCGCCGGGATTCCCATCTTTGGGCTCGACGCGCTCAGCTCCGCCGCGTATGGCCCCGAGGCCGCGCTGACCCTGCTCATCCCCCTCGGCCTCGTCGGCATCCATTACATCGTTCCCATCACAGCGGCCATCCTGGCTCTGCTGGTCATCCTCTACTTCTCTTATTCGCAGACCATCGAAGCCTATCCCCAAGGCGGCGGTTCCTTCACCGTTGCCGGAGAGAACCTCGGCTATCGCGCGGGGCTTCTGGCCGCCGCGGCGCTCATGATCGACTACGTCCTCACCGCCGCAGTCGGCATTTCCGCCGGAGTCGGCGCGCTCATCTCCGCCGTGCCTTCGCTCCAGCCGCATACCCTGGGCATTTGCCTCGGGGTGCTGGCCCTGCTGACCATCGTGAACATGCGCGGCGTGCGCGAAACCGGCGGCGTCTTCCTGGCCCCCACGTATCTCTTCCTGGCCACGCTGCTCATTGTCATCGGGGTAGGCGTGGTGCGCGCGATCCTCGCCGGAGGCCATCCGGCGCCGGTGGTCGCGCCGCCACAATTGCCCGCCGTCACCGCCGCAGTGAGCTGGTGGCTCCTCCTCAAAGTCTTCTCCAGCGGCTGCACCGCCATGACCGGCGTGGAAGCCGTCAGCAACGGCGTGATGGCCTTTCGCGACCCCACCACCAAAAACGCCCGCCGCGCGCTCACCGTCATCATCGCACTGCTCATCATTCTGCTCGCCGGGATCGCCGCGCTCTGCCGGATCTACCACATTGGCGCGACGCCGCCCGACACCGCGCAATACCGCAGCGTGCTCTCGCAACTCACCGCCGCGGTCATGGGCCAGGGATGGTTCTACTACGTCACCATCGGCTCCATCCTGCTGGTGCTGTCGCTCTCCGCCAACACCGCCTTCGCCGACTTCCCGCGGCTCACCCGCGCCATCGCCCTGCGCGGCTATTTGCCTCACGTTTTCACCTTCCGCGGACGCCGCCTGCTCTACTCCTGGGGAATTTACGTTCTGGTGGGGCTCACCGCCTCCCTGCTGATTCTGTTCGGTGGCATCACCGACCGTCTGATCCCGCTCTATGCCATCGGCGCGTTTCTCGCGTTCACGCTGTCGCAAACCGGCATGGTGGTGCACTGGATGAAGCGCGGCGGCACGCGCAACCGGACGCGGATGCTGGTGAACGGCCTCGGCGCGGTCGCCACCGGGATTACCACGATCGTTGTTCTGGCCACCAAGTTCACCGCGGGCGCCTGGGTGACGGCGCTGCTCATCCCCTGCATGATCCTGCTCATGGCCGCGGTCCACCGGCACTATCAGCACGTGGGATGGGAGACCGCCTGCCATGAGCCGCTGCAGACCGCCAACATCCACCCGCCGCTGGTCATCATTCCCATGGATCGCTGGAGCCGCATCTCGGCGAAGGCCATCCGCTTCGCCATGTCCATCTCGCCGGACCTTCAGATCGTCCACATCGATTCTCCTGACATTGAGCATGGCAAGGACGAGCTGGCCCTGATTTGGGAGGAGAAGATCGCCGCGCCTCTCCGCGCGGCAGGCCGGCCGGAGCCGCAGCTCGTGCGCCTGCAGTCGCCCTACCGCCTGGTGCTCACGCCGATCCTGGACTACGTTCTGGCCGCAGAGCAAAGCCACGGCGACCGGCACATCGCCGTGCTGGTGCCGGAGCTGGTCGTGCGCCACTGGTGGGAGAACCTGCTGCACAACCAGCGCTCCAGCCTGCTCAAGCTCATGCTTCTGGTCCGCGGCAATCAGCGCATCGTGGTCATCAATATTCCCTGGTATCAGAACTGAAGGTGCGCCGGCATCGGAGTCGAAGCCCGCATGGCGCCCATTGGCTCAGGCGCGCGCAAAAAAGGCAGCCCTTGCGGGCTGCCTGAAAGCACTTCAAAACGAATCCAGCAGTTTAGGGCGAGGAAACCGGGAAAGCTTACACCGCCATCCGTTCCAACTCCTGCGGCTGCAGCACGGTTAGCGCTGCGCCGCGAATCTGAATCAGCTGATCGCGCTTCAGTTGTCCCAGCACGCGGGTCACGGTCTCGCGCGTGGTCGCCGTCATGGAGGCGATCTCTTCATGCGTCAGCGTCACCATGCAGCGGCCCTTGAGCGTGCCCGGACGGTCCTGCTCGCGGGTCCACTCCAGCAGCAGGCCGGCCACGCGGCCCGAAGCCGTCGCGGGCAACGCCAGGCGCCGGACTTCACTGAATGCCGCTTTGTATTCCTGTGCGACCGCGCGGGCGGCGCGCATGCTGGCATCGGGGGTGCGATCCAGAAAATCGAGCAGCGCCTGGCGGCGGATGGTTTTCAGGCGGCACGGTTCCACCGTTTCCGCAGTCACTTCAAAGGGCTGGTTGGCCAGCGCTGCGGAAAGCCCCAGCACTTCGCCTGCCCGGGCAATCTTCAGGATCAGCGTGCGCCCCTCGCGGCTGGTCGCCGACAGCTTCACGCGGCCCGAGCACAGCACGTGGATCGATCCGCAATTGTCGCCTTCGCGGAAGATGACTGCGCCAGTGCTGAATTGCACGAGGGTTCCGATCGAATCGAATTTCTGCAGCGCTGCATCTTCCATGCCGCAGAACATATGCTTGCCGCGAGCCGGGCAGTCCAGACATCCCTGATTTCTGTCCATGGTGCGATCTCCTGGGGAAATACGCCTGGAGATCAAGCAAGCCTCGTGCCAAACTCGACCGGTCTGGCATGTGATTGAAATCACAATCCGTTGTGAGCGATCGCACACGGCACGGTACCTGCGTACCGCCTGCGCTCTGCGCCACAGCGCGTCGCGCGCTGCGCCATATAGCGCAAAGGGCGCAAACGGAGGAACGATTACCGGCTTGCCGCAGCCATCAGCGGCTCATCATCGGTCGCGGACTCACTGCTCGTGCCGGCAAGCAGCGACGCCACCACATCGGCCGCGCCGTAACCAGCGCCGCCGTCGGGCAGGAATCGCGCCACCGACGCCAGATCGTCACCCGCTGTCACCAGCGGCGGCTCCACGTGATGGCCGCAGCGCACCTGCTGGTGGCCGATGTTCGCCATCAATGCGTTGCACAGGCACTTCCGCCCCGCCGCATCTTCTGCCCGGCCGCCTTTCGACCGATACACCGAAAGCGGCTCGGCCGGGCACCGGTACGCGATCTGCCCATCCTCGCCGCGGTACAGCTCGCGCAGAAAGCCGAGGTCGCAGATGCGGGGACGCGCCGCGCACACGCCGTCGTCGGAACACGTGCCCGCCAACTGCGCCACCTTGAAGGGAAATCCCGCCGGCGAGGCCAACGGATCGGTGAAGACCTGGGCATCGCCCCGCTGCGCCTTGTCGAGCAACGCCTGCTTCAGGTCCTCGCGCAGCGCGGATTCCCGCGTGAACGCAAACGCCGTGCCCACCTGCACGCCCGCGGCTCCCGCCGCCAGCGCCTCACGGACCTTTTTCGCGGATCCATAGCCGCCTGCCAGCCAGAACGGCGCGCCCAGCTCGCGAATCTTTCCCAGGTCGATCGCATCCCGCTCGCCGTAGATCGGCTCGCCGCTGGCGCTTAGCTGCAGCTTGCCGCGCGGCGGCGCATTGTGTCCGCCCGCCGTCCGCGTTTCGATCACCAGCCCGTCCACTTTCCCGTCGGCCTTGCGCAGCATGGTCGCCGCCAGCGTGTTCGAGGAAACGATGGCCAGAAACGCCGGCCTCCGCAGCCGCGGCAGATCGCGCTCCATGAATTCTTTTGGATCGAAGCGCATGATCGTGTCGTCGCCTTCCCGCGCGCCGGTTACGTGCAGCGCGTACTCCACGGCCTCATGCCCCGACAGCCGGTCCAGCACGCCCGGCACGTGCAGCGGAATCCCCGCTCCCATCAGCACGTAGCCCACCCCGGCCAGCATTGCTCCATACATCGAAGGCAGATGCGGGATTTGTACTTTTTCCAGATAATTGATTCCCACCGGATTCCTGTGCCCCGCGCGCGCCAGGAACACCTCGACGAAGTTGCTCACCATGCACAATTCCGTCAGTTCGCGCGGCTCGTCCTTCGCATGCATCGGCTGGGTGCGGTAAGCCGCCGTCGCGCCCTTGCCGCCGGGAACGTAATACTCGCGCCAGATGCGCTCCGCCATCGCGGGAAAAGGAAACGCGTCGAGGCCGCGGCGCATGTGCCCGCCCGGGTCGCCGTCCTGCAGCCGCCGCACAAAAATCTCATCCAGCGCCGTGCCTGACACCACGCCCAGTTGTCCCAGCCGGGAAACCGCCTGCGCCAGCCGCCAGCTGGAAACGCCTGCGCCCATCCCGCCCTGAATGATGACCGGATACTTATTCATTCTGCCCTGATGGTTTCACTCCCGGCGTGATGGCGCGCGTCGCAGTTTTGTAATTTTCTGGTGGAACGGTCCATTCCGGAAACCTCAGTACCGTATTCGCCCTCGGCTGCCGGGACGCCGTCTTAGCTGATCGGCGCCGCCGTAGCAGCCTGGCGCAGTCGCCAGCCCCCAAATGAAAGATCGCCCGACATTTCCCAATCCCCCGTCCAGTAAGATGGAACCGTCTCCCCGCGCTCCCTATGGCCCTCTCCATCGTCATCCTCGACGACAATCCCGGCAGCCTCGAATTGCTCTCCACCGCGCTCTCCCGCGAAGGCGTCGCGATCCACACCGCGTCGCGTCCCACCGAAGCCCTCGACCTCATCCGCCGCATCCGGCCGCAGCTCGTCCTCACCGACCTCGTCATGCCGGAGATGTCCGGCCTCGAAGTGCTCAGCCGCATCATCGAGTTCGAGCCCGCCATCGATGTCGTCCTGATGACCGCGCACTACACCACCGAAACCGCCGTCGAAGCCATCCGCAAGGGCGCGGCCGATTATCTCGAGAAGCCCGTCCGCCTGCCGCTCCTGCGCGAGCGCATCGGCCGCCTCATCGAAGACGCGCGCCGCCGCCAGGCCGCCGGCAACGAAACCGAGTTCGAAGGCATGATCGGCACCAGCCCGGCCATGGGCGGCCTCTTCGCGCGCATCCGCCGCGTTGCGCCGCATTACCGCTCCGCGCTCATCCGGGAGCCACCGGCACCGGCAAAGACCTCGTCGCCCGCGCGCTCCACGCCCGCAGCGGCGTCAAAGGCCAGTACGTCGTTCTCAACTGCTCCGCCGTCGTCGAAACCCTCTTCGAAAGCGAGCTGTTCGGACACGTCAAAGGCGCCTTCACCGGCGCCGACCGCGACAAGCCGGGCCTGTTCGAAGCCGCCAGCGAAGGCACGCTCTTCCTCGACGAGATCGGCGACATGCCGCTCGCCACCCAGGCCAAGCTGCTGCGCGCGCTGCAGAACCAGGAGGTTCAGCGCGTCGGCTCGTTGCAGCCGCGCAAGGTCAACGTGCGCGTCATCGCCGCCACCCATCGCAACCTGCGCCAGGCCGTCGCCGACCGCCAGTTCCGCGAGGACCTCTATTACCGGCTCACCATGGTCGAGATCCCCGTGCCCTCGCTCGCCGAGCGCAAAGAGGATCTCCCGCTGCTGATCCGCCATTTCATCGATCGGTTCGCCCGCGAGTACGGCAAAGCGATCCGCGGCGTCACGCCGCGCGCGCGCCTCGCCCTCGAGCGCCACGCGTGGCCCGGCAACGTGCGCGAGCTGGAGAACGCCCTCGGCCACGCCTGCATGATGGCGGAAGGCGACGAGATCGATGTCGGCGATCTGCCACCGTCGGTGCTGGGCGAAGAGCCGCTCGCGCCTGGCTCTTCGTCCGCATCCGTTCCGCCCGCCGCGGCTGGCAGTGCAGCGGATCCCGGCGGCCAGGCTTCGCTCGCCGATCATGAGCGCCAGCTCGTCGTCAGCGCCCTCGAACGCGTCAAGGGCAACCAGTCGGAGGCTGCTCGGTCCCTCGGCATCGGCCGCGATGCCCTCCGCTACAAGATGAAGAAATACGGACTGCTGTAGATCGCAATCAGTCGCTTTGCCCACCATCCAGCAGCTTGGCCACCGTCTCGCGCAGCTGCTCTGGACCGGCCGGCTTCGACAAATAATCCGTGAACCCCGCCGCCAGGATTTTCTCCCGATCCCCGCGCATCGCGCTCGCCGTCAGCGCCAGAATCGGCAACGTCCGGAATCGTTCCTCGCGCCGCAATTCCGCCAGCGTGCCGTAACCGTCCAGCCGCGGCATTTGCAGATCCAGCAGAATCAAATCAGGATTCTCCGCCCGCGCCCGCTCCAGCGCTTCCAGCCCATCCTCCGCTTCGATCACCTCGTATCCGGCGCGTTCCAGCACCAGACGCAGCAGCTCGCGGCTGCTCGCCCGATCGTCGGCAATCAGAATGCGGCGTTTTCCGGCAAGCTCGGTCATCGGCGGCTCAGCTCCGTGCTTCAAAAACCATCATCGAAACGTTCATTCTGAGACTTGGGGACCGCTTAGGATACCGCCGCCGTCTGCGCAAGGGGAAGCGTGAAGCTGAAACGGCTGCCCTGCCCCGGCGTGCTCGTCACTTCCATCCAGCCTCCGTGCATCTGCACCAGTTCCTTGGTGATCGACAGTCCCAGTCCCGTACCCTCGCGCACGCCGCGCGTCGTGTTTCCCACCTGGTAGAACTTGTCGAAGATGTTCTCCTGCTCGTCCGCCGAAATTCCAATGCCGGTGTCGCCGACGGTGACCCGCACGAAGCCGCCCTGCACCTCGCTCTCGATCCACACCGTCCCGCCCTCGGGGGTAAACTTCACCGCGTTGCTCAGCAGGTTGTAGAGCATCTCTTTCACGCGCAGCGGATCGGCATCCACGTCGCATCCCGCCTGCCCGCGCTCTTCCAGCCGGATGCTCTTCGCCGCCGCGGCCGGCCGGATCGCCGCCAGCGCCTCGCTGATGCTTCGCCCCAGCGGATACCGCTCGCGCTTCAGCGCCAACTGTCCCGCCTCAACCTTGCTCAGGTCCAGCACGTCGTTGATGAGTTCGAGCAGGTGCCCGGAGTCCTTGTGGATATGCTCCACAAACCGCTGCTGCGTCTCGTTCAGCTCGCCCTCTGCGCCCTCCTGCAGCAGCTCCGCAAAGCCAAGGATGGTGTGCAGCGGCGTGCGCAGCTCGTGGCTCATGCTGGCCAGGAACTCGCTTTTCAGCCGGTTCGCCCGCTCGATCTCGCGGTTGCGCGCCTCCAGATCCGTCGTGTACTGCGACTGCAGCCGCCGCACTTCCTGCTCCGAGCGCTTGCGCTCCGTCACGTCGCGGATCACCGCTGTCACGTGCATCCCGCTCTCGGTCTGGATCGGACTCAGGCTGATCTCCACGGGAAACAGCGAGCCGTCTCGCCGACGCGCATGCAGCTCCAGCCCGCTGCCCATCGGCCGCGTTCGCGGATGCTCCAAATAGCTGTCGCGGTGCCGGACATGCTGATGCCGCATCGCGTCCGGCACCAGCAGGTCCACGGATTGTCCGATGAGCTCATCGCGGCGGTACCCGAACATCTCCTCGGCAATTCGATTCACCAGGACAATCAGGCCTTCTGTCGAAACTTCCACAATCGCGTCCGGCGCCGCCTCCAGCAGTTGCCGGAACCGCCGCTCCAGCCGTGCCTGCTCTTCCAGCGCCAGCCGCTGTTGCCGCTCGGAGAGATCCTCGTTGGTCTCCAGCACGTGCGGTTCCGTCGCGCCCAGCTCGCGTGTCCAGCGGCTCAGTACGCTCACGCGCCGGCCCGCCCGCGTCCGGTGCCGCAGTTCTCCTTCCCAGTGCCCCTCAGCCTCCAGCCGCCGCGTAATCTCCTCCACGGGCTCCGGGAAAATCGTCTCCAGCAACTCATGCGTTAGCCGGCCCCGCGCCTCCGCGGCGGTCCATCCGTACAGCCGCTCCGCCCCCTTGTTCCAAACGACAATGCGGTCGTGTGGATCGCGCACAATCATCGGCTCGTACGCCTGATCCAGCAGCTGCCTTTGCCGCCGCGCCAGCTCTTCGCGCTCGCGCTCCGCCGTAATGTCCCGCGCAATTTTGGAGATCCCGATGACCCTGCCCAGCGTGTCGCGCACCGGCGACAGCGTCAGCGATACCACCAGCCGCCGCCCGCTCTTGTGCCGCCGCAGCGCCTCCTGGTGCTCCACCACTTCCTCGCCGCGCACCCGTCGCAGCAGATCCTGCATGTCGTTCTCGTGGCCAGGCCACGCCAGCATCGTGATCGGTTTCCCGATCACCTCCTCCGCCGTGTACCCGAAAATCAGCTCTGCTCCCCGGTTCCATGTCATGATCGTTCCGTCGAGCGATTCGCTGATAATCGCGTCGTGCGACGACTCGACAATCGCCGCCAGCCGCTGCCGCGTCTCCTCCGCCTGTTGCCGCGCCGTGATGTCCCGGCTCACGCTGGCAACGCCCAGCAGTTGCCCGTATCCGCCAAAGATCCCGAACGCCCGCATGTCCACCGTGATTGCCGCGCCGGTCCGCGCGTGGCGCAGCCGGAATTCCCCAATCCATGGATCGCCGTGCAACAGCGCCGGCAAAATCTCCCCGTCGACTGCTTCCCGCTGGCCCGTGAAGTCCGCCTCGAACACCGGATAACTCTGCGCCGCCTCCTGCTCGCCCAGTCCCAGCAGCTCGCGCCCCGCGCGGTTGATGAAGACCGTCTTCAGCATCGCATCGGTCAGGCACACCGCATCCGGCGTGTTCTCCACAATCGCCAGCAGCCGCCGCCGGCTTTCTGCTGTCTGCTTTTCCGCGGTGATGTCGCGCCACGCCACCAGCGCGCTTCGCGCGTGGCCGTGCTCATCGAAGATCGGGCGAGCCCGCGCCGCGATCCAGTACCCTTCCGTTGCTCCCGGCGGACACACGTACATCTCCGCCTCAGCAGTTTGCCCGCGCAGCGCCTTCACGCCCGGCAAGTCCTCGGCCGGCCACAACGTGTGCCGGTCCTGTCGATAAAGCCCGTACGCCTCGCTCCATTCCGCTACTTTGGGCCCGTTCGGCGTTATGCCGTACAGCCGCTCCGCCGCGGCGTTGGCAAACTGCACCGTCCCCTGGCTGTCCAGCGCCACTACCGCTTCGTCCAGATTGTCCACCAGGGCGCGCAGCAGGTCCGCCTGCGGCCCCGCGGCAACTCCGCTTTGCTTCGCAGCGCGATCCTTCCCGGTCGCGCCGGTTGCGGGCGCCGCTTGCTTGCCGGAAACTTTGGAGCGGCCGGAACCTGGTTTCATGGCTGGGGTACCAGCTAGTGTATCTGCGCCCCACCGCCGCCGCACCTGCGCGATATGGCGCAGATTCCCCAACCTCGCGCGACCTGACGCATCCCTGGCATCGCTCTTCCCTCGAGAAACGAACAAAACGCGGAACTTTCTGCGATTTCGCACAGTGGCCCGCTGCTTGCTTTCACCTTCGCTGGTATCGGGAGATTTGCCTTTTGGATGTCACCCTGCAACACGCCGGCGGCGCGCGCTTGGTAGCCGAGGCGCGCCAGCACCGCGTAATCCTCGACCAGCCCGCTCAGGACGGCGCCACCGACCGCGGCATGACGCCAGCCGAGCTGCTCCTCGCTGCTCTCGGCGGCTGTGTCGGCCAGTACGTCGCCCAATACCTCAGCCTGCGCGGCCTCTCGTCCAAAGGTCTGGTGGTCCGCGTGGAAGCCAAGCCCTCCCCACGCCCGCTCCGCATGAAGGATTACGAAGTGGAAGTCGTTGTCCCCGGCCTTACCGAGCCGCAGCTCCGGGCGCTTCAGAAATCTTTTCCCGCCGGCCTTGTCCAGAACGCCATCAGCCTCGAAAACTCCCTCCGCATCACCGCCGTCTCCCCACCGCCGCGTTAGCCCACCGCCGCTAGCCGCGGCTCGCCGTCCTGACCCCTGTCTCCCGACCTCCTGTTCCCGGAATGTCGCGATCTGGACATCCACTTCCCATCCCGCTGGAGTATAATGCAGCCCTTCAGCGCTCTTTTGAGGGCGTGCCCTCGCGGAAAGACAGGCGTGGCATGGCCAGCGTCATCCATTACGGATTCGACTCATGCCATCGCATCCCGCTGCTCAGCCGCGCCGGCTTCGATGTCGCCGGCTGCGACTCCCTCGCTGGCCTCCGGAATCTACTTGAGCAAAGCGTCTTCGACGCCATCCTGCTCACGGAATCCCCCGCCGAGCCGCTCATCCACACGGCGCGCCGCCTCTCCACCGCGCCGCTGGTCTGGTTCCCCTCGGATCCCTCCACGGAACGCGACGAGCGCTTCGATCTCATCATCCCGCCGCTCACCCGTCCCGAGGAGTGGATCGCGTCCGTGCAGAATCTGCTCACGGAAAGCCGCAAGATCCAGGCTCAGTCCGCGGCCCTCCGCGCCGAGTCCGAATCCCTCCGCGCGGCCTCTGCCGCCGTCCGCCAGCGGAAACAATCGCTCTTCCTGCGATGGAAGGACACCCGCCGCCCCGGGAGCTGAGGCATCTGCGCAGAATCATGCCCCAGGCCGCCCTCAGCCGGCTCTGATCGCTGACTACTGAGCGCCGATTACCGTCTCCCCACCACCTTCACCATCTCAGCATCCGGCGTCGCCCACGCGGTCGCGCCGGTGTGCGAGAACCGCTGCGCCCGATCATCCCAGTGCAGCACCGTGACCCTGCCGCCCGTCTTCTCGTAGCTCTCCGTCTTTCCGTCGTCCTCATACAGCCGGAAGGTCGCGTCGGCTCCCGGGTAAATCCGAATCTCCCTGATCTCCTGCGTCTGCTCCATATCCTCCACCGGAGTGCCCATGGGCAGAATCGACCCCGCCCGCACAAACAACGGAATCGCATCGATCGGCGCGCTCACCACAATCCTCTGCCCACCCCGATACTTCTCGTTCGTCCAGTAGTTGTACCAATCCGCTCCCGCCGGCAAATAGACGGTCCGGCTCGTCTGCCCCTGGTGCGTCACCGGGGCCACCAGGAAATCCGGCCCAAACATAAATTCATCCGTCAGCGCCGCCGCGCGCGGGTCGTTCGGGAAATCCATGAACAACGCCCGCATGTACGGCGCGCCCGTCTCGTATGTCTGATACGCGAGCGAGTAGATATATGGAATCAGCGCATACCGCAGCCGCAAATACTTCTCGAGAATCGGCGTCGCCTGGTCGCCGTACGACCACACCGTGTTGAACCGCCGCATTCCGTGCGTGCGCAGGATCGGCATAAAGGTCCCGTACTCGAACCACCGCACATACAGCTCCGGATAATCGTCGTACCCGCCCACGTTCGCCCGCGCCGTGGCCGGATCGATCAGCGGCGGATGCGCCGGATGATGCACCGCCGGCAGGCCCCAGAATCCGCCCACGTCGTCGGTCCAGTACGGCAGCCCCGATGCCGTTACGTCCAGTCCCGCGGGAACCTGCCGCTGCAGTGTGTCCCACGTCGGCGAAATATCCGAAGACCAGAACACCGTCGCATTCCGCTGCGCGCCCGTGTATGCCGCCCGCGCCAGAATCAGCGGCCGCTCCTGCATCTCCCGCCGCATGCCGTCATACACCGTCGACGTCTCCAACAGCGGATACACGTTGAAGTACTCTGTTCCCGGCCCAATGAAGTAGTAACTCCCGTTCGGCGGAATGTCCGGCTCCGTCTCATCCGTCCAGATCCCGTCGAAGCCCTTGCTGATAATGTTCTGATCGATCGTCTGCCAGAACCACTGCGCCGCCGCCGGATTGGTCATGTCCAGGTTCGCTCCGGTCTTGTTCCCTGGCAATTCATTCGTCGTCGTCGGCCGCCCGTCCGCCAGGTGATAGAACCACCCGTTCTTCCGCAACATGTCGTAATACCGCGATCCCGGCGCAAACCGCGGCCACACGCTGATCAGCGTGTGAAAGCCCATCTGGTGCAGCTCGTCGTTCATTCCCTTCGGATCGGGCCAGTCCTTCTGGATGAAATCCATATCCCCCATGTGCGGGTAGTAGAAGAAGTCCACCACCAGGTAATCGCACGGCAGATGCCGCTCGCGGTAACCCTTCGCCACGTCCAGAATCTCCGCCTGCGTCCCATACCGCTCCTGCGACTGGATGAATCCATAGGCGCCCTTCGGCAGCAGCGGCGCCGGCCCCGTCAGCAGCCGATACCCTTCGTACAGCTCGTCCGTCGTCTTCCCCACAATCACAAAGAACGACACCCGCTGTCCCACCTGCGAACTCCACTTGGTCTGCTCGTTGAAGTACGGTTCCACGGTCGTCTTCGACGGGTTATCCCACAGCACGGCGTAGCCCTTGTTCGTCACCAGCAGCGGCACGCAGAAGCTTTCCCCGCCCGCCGCACCGTAGTCGCTCCAGCAGCGCACGCTCTGGTCGCGGTGGTCGAGTCTTCCCTGCTGGTTCTCTCCTAGTCCGTAGTAATGCTCACCCGGCTGCACGCTGAAGGTTGCGCCTACCTGGTAAAACGGCGGGTCGGTCGGCCGCCGATCCTGCAAAATCTCCGTATTGCCCGACCCGTAGCCCGGCTTGTACATGAACCAGCTCTGCATATCCACCACCGCCGCGCCATCGGGATGCTGGAACTGAATCCGCACATTGGCGGCACGTGTCCCGCCATCCGAGCTGAAGAACTGGTTGATCGTCTCCTGATCCTCGAGCGCCGGGCTGTGCTCCGCCGGCGGCCCGGGAATCGTCACCACCAACTGCCCCGATCGGTAAGCCTCGCCCTCCGGCGTCTCCTCGTAGTGCCATCCGCTCGCGTTCGGCTTGGCCAGAATCCCATATCCGGCGGGAGCCAACGCGTACGTCGTCAGCCGACTGATGCTCACTCGCACGATGTTCGCCGCATACGGCTCCAGCACCACCGTGGTGTTGTCCTTCGTCAGCACCACCCGATTCGGCTGCACGCTCACCGCGAATCCGTTCCCGGGCCCAACATCCTTCTGCGCGTTCGCCGCGCCCGCCGTCAGCGCCACCACCGCCAGCGCCGCGAATCCTCTTAACCCACAGATTCCCGTTCTCATCGTTCGCTCACCATGCAGAAATGGTAGCCAATTCCCGCCAGCCTGGGACCTGCGCGATTCCCTGGGCACATAGTTTTGTATCAGAGCACGGCTCCAGCTCGGTGAGCGAGGACACAGCGACCGAGTCGAATGGGCACCGATACGGTACCGTCGTACCCTTACGCCCGTTGATTTCCCTTGCTCTGATCTCCCCAAAAACCTATCCTGAAAACAGGAAAGCTCTGTCTCGCGACAGGGCTTTTTCTCTTGGTGCTGTTCGCTTTTCTGGTCACTGAGAACTGATCGCTCGTCCGGCCCAGGCCGCAGCGCTCACGCTCTTTGAGAATCCGGCGCCGTTACTCATCGGTAACAACAGGTGGAATACGGGCCAAATCGCCAGAATGGCCGCCCAACTCCTCTGAAATCAGGACATTGCCACCGTCCCGCAGCCACCCTCCGCAAACCCCGTGGATTCAGGGGCTTGCCACTCATCAAGGCGACGGGGGGTACCCTGTTGCAGCAAGACCTCGCCGGAATCGTGGCGGAGCGAGGGACCTCTCAGCAAAAGGCTCGACGGGAAGTCGTGGCGGGCGAGGCGGGAATCGAACCCACAACCCCCGGCTTAGAAGGCCGGTGCTCTATCCACTTGAGCTACTCGCCCAGGGCCATCCTCATTGTAGCGAGCCATCAACTCCCCGGCTCCGCATGGAACCCGCGAAGGAACCCCAGCAGCGTCTGCTCCGCCCAGCGGCCATCGCTGCAACCGTTTCCTCGCCGAGCCAGAAACGCGCAGTGCCCTCCGCGCCGCGTCTCCACCAGCCTCACGTGCGGATTCGCCACGAGGGTCGCGCGCGTCTCCGGCAGCATGCGGATGAACGGATCGTCCAGCGAATGCAGCAGCAGCGTCGGCACTCGCAGATTCCCGGCGACCCGCGAGCTGGCCACGCGAGAATAGTAATCGTCGGCGTTACGAAATCCTCCGTAGCGCGCGACGATGGCATCGTCGAAATCCCGCAGCGACCGGATTCGATCGACCGCCGCATCGGCGTAAATCCGCGGATACATCGCCATCCGCCGCCGCACCCGCGCAATCATGTTGCGCAGAAAGTGCCGCTCATACATGCGATTCCGCGGCAGGTGCAGCGCCGCCGAGGACGGCGCCAGATCCAAAAGCGGCGAAACGCCGACCACCGCCTTCAGCTGCGCCGGCGCTGAATCGCCGAGTTCTCCGGCGAACTTCAGCACGAGGTTCCCGCCCATGGAGTAGCCGACGAGCGCGACCGCCTCCAGCCCGTGCTCGCCCACGATGGTTTCCATCACGCGCCCCACGTCGCCCGACCGCCCGGAATGGTAAATCGTCGGCGACAGCTCGTCCGTGCCGCCGCAGGAACGCATATTCATCCGCACCACGTTCATCCCCGCGGCCAGAGCGCGCGCGGTATTGCCGACGATGTACTGTGAGCTCGACGAGCCTTCGAGCCCGTGCACCAGAATCAGCGTCAGCCGCTCGCGCCGCACCTCGCGCGGCTGCCAGTGGCAGTGGCAGAGAACGCGACTCGATCCATAACCAGCAACCGGGCCCTCGACCTCAACCAGCAGCGATTCCGGCTCGGGCAGTCGCAGCCGCCGTGGCAGGAAATTGCCGGCCAGCGTCTGCAAATCGCCGCTGCGCAGCCAGCGACGAGGCACAAATTCGGTCAGCCAGTCTGCGACGATATCCGCGCTCATCGGCTCCGCCTCGTCAGCGCCGAGAGAACCTGAACCGCTCGCACCGCGCCGGTCGGCTCTTCTTCGTGCTTGAAGTAGGCAAAGACGTCACCGCTGCGCGCGCTCTTCGCCAGCCGCTCGCGAATCGCCTTGAGTGCCGCAGCGGAGTATTCGCTCTTCCGCAGCCGGTAACAGGCAAACGGCGCCGTCGCGACATCGGGGGTGGACAGTTCATCGCTCTCGGCGACGCACAGAGCAGCTTTGTGCCGCTCCAGTAGCCCGTAGATCCCAGGATCGAACCACGACTCGTGACGGAACTCGAACGCCAGGCGCAACCGCAACCCGCGCGCTTCTTTCAGGAAGGCCGCCAGCCGCTCCGCATCGGCGCGAAAGTTGGGCGGAAGCTGAAAGAGGATCAGCCCCAGCCGGCGAGCGGCCGCGACCGGCTCGATCGCCGCGGCAAAAGCCTTCAGTTCTGCCCCGCACTCGCGCAGCCGCCGGATGTGCGTGATCCGCTGCGGCGCTTTGAAGGAGAAGCGGAAGTCGTGCCCCGTTTGCGCCAGCCAGTTCTCCACCATCGCGCGAGTGGGCAGCGAGCGGAAGGTGTAGTTCACCTCAACGGAGTTCAGTTGCGTGGCGTAATACTCCAGCAGCTTTTTCGAGGGAAGCTTCGCCGGATAGAAGTCCGGCTTCCACGACGCGTACGCCCATCCAGAGCAGCCCACGTACGCGCGGGCGACGGCGTTTTGCGGCGATTTTGTCTTCACTGGAGAGGCGTGGCGTACGCGATCCACCATGCGGATCTGGGGCGGCTAGTGGGGATCGAACCCACGACATCCTGAGCCACAGTCAGGCGTTCTGCCGCTGAACTATAGCCGCCATACCAGCTCTGATTGTAGCATCCGCGCTCCCCGCTTTCGCCTGCGCGCAGCGCGACTCGATCCGCCGTATCTGCTCGCGATTGCAGCGCTTGCACAAGCAGATGCGGCGGCGTCGCAGCCACCTCAAGACGATCCGGAAGCAGTCGACGCTGCGCTACAATCGAGGCATCGGGGCGTAGCGCAGCCTGGTAGCGCATCTGCTTTGGGAGCAGAGGGTCCTCGGTTCAAATCCGAGCGCCCCGACCATTCCTCTCTTCCAGTTTTCTTTTTCCGCTCGGCCACCGGCACTGCCGGGCCGGCGTATGCTGTTGGACGTCGGACCGTCTGAAACCCGCGGGGAACGTCCCGTGGAGTGAACCCCTGAAGTGAGACACGGTAATTGGGGGACAGGCCGGTTAGTGGTTATAGGTTGACGCCGATGGCTACGGTAGTGGAATTAGCAACCAGCGAGGCGAGTTCGAACTCCATCGGCGACCTGTAGTCCAGTGCGGAGTGGAGTCGATGGCGATTATAGACGTCATCGATAAATTCTCCGATGGCCGATCTTGCATGGTCGATGTTCCGGTAAGTGGTGGCGTTGACCTCTTCGGCTTTGAGGGTCTTCATGAAGCTCTCCGCCATGGCATTGTCATACGGGCAGCCCGGGCGGCTCATGCTGGGCTGGATGCCGGCAGCTTCCAGCCGGGCGATGTAGTCGCCGCAGGCGTACTGAACACCCCGATCGGTGTGGTGGATGAGCTCGCCGGCAACGATAGCGCGGTCTCTCAGAGCCATCTCAAGTGCGCCCAGAGCCAGCGTCGCGGTGAGATGGTTTTCAAGCGCCCAGCCGACCACCTTGCGGCTGAACGCGTCCAGCACGACCGCCAGATAGACGAAGGCCTCGGCCAGGTAAACATAGGTTATATCCGCCACCCACAGCCGGTTAGGGGCCATCGGTGTCATCCGCCGCGCCAGATTCGGCCACACCCGCCAGCGATGGTCCGAGTCGGTGGTGGCTGGCCGGAAGGCAGGCTTGCGCAGGCATAACAAATTGTCGTCCCGCATCATCCTGACCAGCCGCTTGTGGTTTATGACACGGCCCTCGCGCCGCAGCAAAGCCCCGATCCTGCGGTAACCGTAGGCCCGATGAGACAGGGCCAACCGCTGCACAACGCCGCGCAGTTCCGTCTCTTCGCCGAGCGGCGCGGTCCTCTGCCAGTCGCGGTAATAGGCCGCCCGGCTTACTTCGGCCAGCCTGCACATCCTCTCCACTTCGTTGCCTTGCGAAAGCGTCATCGCCTGGATGTTGGCGAAGATGCCGTTGCGCCACGCGCGCTGCTCTGCCGCTGTGCCGCCTCGATGTGCCGCAAGGCTTGTTTGAAAAAATCAAGATCCAATTGCTGCTGCCCGACTTTGCGTTCCAGCTCTGCGATCTTACGCCGCGCCTGGGCCAGTTCCGTCGCCCCATCCGCACCATGCTCGCGCGTCAGTATCTCGGCTTTCGAAGGTCGGCCCGGCCTGCCCGCAAACGCCTTCTCTCCATCACGCCGAACTACATCTCGCCAGCGGTAGAGTAAGGTTCGTTTTACGGCAAGCTCTCGGGACAGCGCCGCACTGCTCTCTCCAGCCTCCATCCGCTTGACCGCCGCCCGCTTGAAATCCCCGCTGAAGGTCCGCTTCTCAACTTGGGACATCGCTCCTCTTTCGATTCGCCTGTCCCCCAATTATCGTGTCTCACTTCAGGGGTTCACTCCACCCGCCTGTCCCCGGGTTTCCCCCGGTTTTCTGCGAAGACGTAGCCGGTTTTCTGCGCGGCGGCGAAGGCGGTCGGGGTGACCAAGGCCCCCAAGGCGCAAGAGCGGCCTGAAATGGGGCGCTAATCGGCTGAATCCACAGCTATTGCACTGAAAACGGTGCAGGCGAAGTTGACAGCCCCCCTCCCGCATAGGCGAATATAAGGCGAAATAGTGGTGCATCATGCTGTCCGCCTCCGCACTCCGCCTCCAGATTGAATCGGCTCTCTCTTCCCGCATTCCCTCCGCGCTCACGCCTGCTCCTAAACTGCTGCGCCCGGTGGCCGCTACCGGGATTGCGGCGCTCGATGAGCAACTGGACGGCGGGCTGCCGGTGGGCGCGATCAGCGAACTGGCGGGGCCAGAGTGCTCCGGGCGAACCTCGGTGGCGCTGGCTTTTGTAGCGGGGCTGACGCGGGCGGCCAGGGTATGCGCCTGGGTGGACGTTTCGGATGCGCTCGATCCGGTTTCGGCTGCCGCCGCCGGGGTGGATCTGGCGCGGCTGCTGTGGGTGCGTTGCGGCGTTCAGCCCAGCGAGCAGCAACTTCCGCTCCCGGATTTTGCGCTGCCGGAACAGTACCTGGCGCCTCCGCCGATCAGGAAAGGACTGCACGGCGGCGGATTCGGACCACATCCGCGGACGGAGACCCGCGGGCTGGAGCACGCGATTCCTGAGCTGCTGGGTCCGCGCTGCGCCGAACCCCAACGGAGGGTGCGGCGGGAGGTGGTGAGTGCGGCGGCTCCAGTTCCTGTGGGATCGTCTGTGCGGACGCCGCAGCTTGCGCGAGCAAAGAGGACGAAGAAACCGTGGGACCGCATGGATCAGGCGCTGCGCGCGACGGATCTGCTGCTGCAGGCGGGAGGCTTCAGCGCCATCGTGCTGGATATGGGCGGCATTGCGCCGGAATATGCTCGTCGAGTGCCGCTGGCGACGTGGTTTCGCTGGCGCACCACTGCCGAGCGGACGCAGACGAGCCTGGTGCTGCTGACGCAGGCATCCTGCGCGCAGAGCAGCGCGGAAGTGCTGGTGCGGTTCACCATCCCCATGCGCGAGCGCATTGAGGACCCTGGAAATGCACCGGTGCTAATGGGCATCGAGGGATGCGCAGCGGTGGATCGGCGGCGCTTTGCGGGAATGCGCAAGCCGCCGCAGCGCGTGCAGGAGGCACGCTGGACGAGCCCCACAGCGTGGGCAGGGCGGCAATGAAGCCGGGCGAGCTCTACGCCTGCCTGCGGGCGCGGGAGTTTTCCGCGCAGGCCATGCTGCGCCTGCGGCCTGAATTGCGGGGCAAGGCCGTCGCGGTGCTGGCGGGTGAGCCGCCGCTGGAGCAAGTCTGTTCGAGGAACGAGGCGGCAGCAGGAATGGGTGTCGCTGCTGGAATGACGCGCGTGGAGATGGAAACCTTCCCTGCTATCGTGCTGCTGCGGCGCGCGCCGGCGGAAGAAGCCGCGGCGCAGACGGCTCTGCTGGAATGTGTGGGCCGCTTCTCTCCGCGGGTGGAAACAGTGGCCCCCGAGACGGAGTTTCTGTGCGTGGCCGACATTGCGGGGACGGAACGGCTGTTCGGCGCGCCGCGGAAGCTGGGCCAGCAACTGGTGCAGGCAGCGCGGGCGGCCGGCCTGCGCGCCAACGTGGCGATCAGCAGCAATTTTCATGCCGCAGTGTGCGCGGCGCGCGGCGGAACTGCACTGGTGCTGGTGATTCCGCGTGGCGAAGAAAAGAGCGCGCTGGCGAACCTGCCGCTCGCGGTGCTGGATGGGCTCTCGGCGGATCATGCGGAGACACTGGCGCAATGGGGCATTGCCACGCTGGGCATGCTGGCAGAGCTGCCCGAGCGCGAGCTGACGGCGCGGCTGGGGCAGGAGGGCGCGCGGTTGCGGCGGATGGCGCGGGGTGAGGCGCCGCATCATTTTCTTCCTGCCGAGACGGTTTTTGCTCCCGAGGAGCGGATGGAACTGGATGCGCCGGTGGAGCTGCTGGAGTCGCTGCTGTTTGTCCTGGCCGTGCTGCTCGATCATCTGCTGGCGCGGGCGGCGGCACGGGTGCTGGCGCTGGCTTCCATCACGCTCACCTGCACGCTTGAGGACGGCACGAGCTATACGCGGACGGTGCGGCCGGCGCTGCCCAGCAACGACAAGCGCCTGTGGTTGAAGCTGCTGCACCTGGACCTGGAGGCTCATTCATGCGCCCCATCGCGCGAGCGCGATGGGGACCCCGAACCGCAGGCAGCGATTGTCGCGGTGACGATGCAGGGTGAGCCGGGCAAGCTGGGACAGACGCAGCTCGGATTGTTTTCTCCGCAATTGCCGGAAGGCACGCGGTTGGAAGTCACGCTGGCGCGGATTCGCGCGCTGGTGGGCGAAGGCAATGTGGGACGGCCCGCGCTCCAGGATACGCACGCGGCGGAGAATTTTCGAGTCGAGCCGTTTACCGCGTCGTCGAGCCGGCCTCGCATTGCGGCTGGAAGCTCAGCCGTCCAGCCGCGCATCGCGCTGCGGCAGCTGCGCCCGCCGGAGGCTTCTTCTGTGACGGTGCGTGATCGGCAGCCGGTGGCATTTACGTTCCAGGCGCAGCGCTACGCCATTGAAGATGCGTGGGGACCATGGCGGCAGAGCGGCGGCTGGTGGGCGCACACCTGGGACCTGGAGCAGTGGGACGTGACGGCCCGCGCGCCGGATGGTGCGTTCCTGTGTGGCTGCCTGGCGTTCGATGTGCGGCAACATTTGTGGCATTTGGTGGCGCTGTATGACTGAGCGCTATGTGGAGCTGCATGCCGCCAGCGCGTTTTCGTTTCTGGAAGGCGCTTCGCAGCCGGAGTCGCTGATGGAGCGGGCAGTGAACCTGGAGATGCCGGCCATGGCGCTGCTGGATCGCAACGGCGTCTACGGCTCGGCGCGCTTTCATACCAGCGGCAAGCGAAACGACATTCGCTCGCATGTGGGAGCAGAAATCGCTGTTGCGGGTTTCGATTCGCGGCTCACGCCTCCCTCGTGGGTGCCACATCAGCATCCCGCCGAAGCGGCGCGGCTGCCGTTGCTGTGCGCCTCGCGCGAGGGATACCAGAACCTGTGCCGGATGATCACGCAGTTCAAGATGCGGGAGGCGGCAAAAGCCGAGGGCGCGGCAACCCGCGCAGATCTGGAGCAGTATGCCGCTGGGTTAATTTGCCTGACCGGCGGCGATGAAGGCCCGCTGGCGGCGGCGCTGGCGCAAGGGGGCGAGGAAGCCGGGCGGCGGCGCGTTGAAGAGCTGGCAGCGATCTTCGGCCGCGAGAATGTCTACGTCGAACTGCAGCGGCATCAGGAGCGCGAAGAGGAAGGCCGCAACCAGGCGGCGCTGCGCATTGCGCGCTCGCTGCGATTGCCGGTGGTGGCGACGAATGGCGTGCGCTACGCCCAGGCCCGCGACGCCGAAATTCTGGACCTCTTCACGGCGATCCGCCATCACGTGCCGCTCGATCGTGCAGGGCGGCTGCTCAGCGTGAATCGGCAGCGATATCTGCGCAGCGCGCAGGAGATGGCGGCGCTCTTCCGCGATGTGCCGGGCGCGGTGGCACGCACGGTGGAATTGTCACGGCGGCTCACGTTCGAGCTGGATGACCTGGGTTATCAATTCCCGCCGTATCCGGTGCCGGCGGGCGAAACGATGGACAGCTTTTTGCGCAAGCGAGTGGAAGAAGGCGTGCAGCGGCGCTATGGCCCGAAGAAGGACGCCGGACTGATGGCGCGCGCGAAAAAGCAGGTGGAGCACGAGCTGGCGCTGATCGCTAAGCTGGGCTTCGCCGGATACTTTCTCATCGTCTGGGACATCGTCGAGTACTGCAAGCGCAACGGCATCCTGATCCAGGGGCGCGGCTCGGCGGCCAACTCCGCGGTGTGCTACGCGCTGGAGATCACGGCCATCGATCCAGTGGGCATGGAGCTGCTCTTCGAGCGCTTCCTGAACGAGAACCGCGGCGAGTGGCCGGACATCGATCTCGATTTGCCGTCGGAGGAGAAGCGCGAGCAGGCGATCCAGTACGTCTACCAACGTTACGGCGAGCTGGGCGCGGCCATGACGGCGAATGTGATCACGTATCGCGGCAAGTCGGCGGCGCGCGAGGTGGGCAAGGCGCTGGGCTTCGATGCCGACTCGCTGGGAAGGCTTTCCAGCCTCGTCGGCCAGTGGGAATGGCGCGGGCCAACCGACACCATGGCGCACTCGTTCCAGCATGCCGGCTTTGACACGCAGCATCCGCGCATCGCGCGGTATCTGGACCTCTGCATGAGAATTCAGGACCTGCCGCGGCATCTGGGGCAGCATTCTGGCGGCATGGTGATTTGCCAGGGCGCACTCAGCCACGTTGTGCCGCTGGAACGCGCGTCCATGCCGGGGCGCACGGTGGTGCAGTGGGACAAGGAAGACTGCGCCGATCTGGGCATCGTGAAGGTGGACCTGCTGGGGCTGGGCATGATGGCGGTGCTCAAGGATTGCCTGGATCTGATCCCGCAACACTACGGCGAGCCGGTGGACCTGGCGCAGTTGCCGGAAGACGAGGAGGTCTACCGCACGCTGCAGAAGGCCGATACCGTCGGCATGTTTCAGATCGAGAGCCGGGCGCAGATGGCGTCCTTGCCGCGCAATTATCCGGAGCGTTTCTACGACCTGGTGGTGCAGGTGGCGATCATCCGGCCGGGGCCGATCGTTGGACAAATGATGCATCCGTACATGCGCCGCCGGCAAAAGAAGGAGCCGGTAACGTACCCTCATCCATCGCTGGAGCCGGTGCTGAAACGCACGCTGGGCGTGCCGCTCTTTCAGGAGCAGTTGCTGCGCATGGCGATGACGGTGGCGAATTTCTCCGGTGCGGAAGCCGAGGAGTTGCGCCGCGCGGTGGGCATGCGCCGCTCCTGGGAGCGGATGAAGAATCTGGAAGGTAAGCTGCGCGCGGGCATGACGGCGAACGGCATCGACCCGAAGACGCAGGACACCATCGTGCAGAACATCAGTTCGTTTGCGCTGTATGGATTTCCCGAGTCGCACGCAGCCAGCTTTGCGCTCATCGCGTATGCGTCGGCGTACTTCAAGGTGAAGTACCTCGCCGCGTTCACCTGCGCCATCCTCAACAATCAGCCCATGGGGTTTTACTCGCCCGCGGTGCTGGTGAAGGATGCACAGCGGCATGGGCTGAAGGTGAGGCCCGTCGACGCGCAGATTTCCGAGTGGTTCTGCACCGTGGAGCATGAGCCGGACGGAAGCCTGGCGCTGCGCATGGGGCTGCGTTATGCGAAAGGCCTGCGTGAGAGGGCCGCGCAGGATCTCGTCACGGCGCGGCAGCGCGAGGGGCCGTTCCGGTCCGCAGAGGATCTGGCGCTGCGCGTGCCCGCGCTCAGCCGCCAGGAACTGACGCTGCTGGCGCGCATTGGGGCGCTCAACGGGTTGGGAGGCATTGAGCACCGCCGCGATGCGCTATGGCAGGTGGAGCGCGCCGGCAAAGCCGAAGGTCCGCTGCTGATGGCGAGCGGCGCGCTGCTGGCCGATGCGCCGGATGCTTCGCCTTTGCGCGCGATGTCCCTTGAGGAACGCCTGGTCGCGGACTATGCGGGAACGGGACTCACGGTCGGCAAGCATCCGATGGTGCACCGCCGCGCGGCTTTGCGCGCGCAGCATGTGCTGTCGGCAGAGGAACTGCGGGACCGGCGCGACGGCGAATACGTGCGCACCGCCGGCTGCGTGATCGCCCGCCAGCGTCCCGGCACGGCGAAGGGATTTGTCTTTCTCAGCATGGAAGACGAGACCGGCATCGCGAACATTATTGTTACGCCCGATCTTTATGAGCGGGAGCGCATTACCGTCACGCGATCGCGTTTTCTGCTGGTCGAAGGGCCGTTGCAGAACCAGGACAACGTGATCCACGTGAAAGCCGTGCGCCTGCTGCCGCTGGCGGATCACGCGATGGAAGTGCATTCGCACGACTTTCATTAGACGATTTTCCCCAACGCAAAAATCCGGGCGGGGCTCCTCGAAGATCCCAGCCGGCGCCTCCCACGCCAGCATCCCATTCAGCATTTCCTCTCTCAATATGACGAATCCCGCTTCCCTGCTCATGTGATTGAAAAGGCGGCGCCTTGCCACTGCATGGTGATTCGCGCCGGGAAAACCTCGAGCAGTTGCATCCACCATTCCGCCAACTCTGCCTAAAGCTCCCCCGCGAGCTTCCGGTTCCCTAGCCCTCCGCCAGATTCCGCGCGAAAGCGCCTTGCCGGAATGATATTGTTGTCTCGTACAACAATATCCGCCATCAGGCAGGAGACCAGGCATGTTGCCGGAACAGTGGGAGACGTTTAAGCGCGCCGCGCGCCGGGAAAAGATGGACAGAATTCCGATGGCTCTGATCGTCGACAGCCCCTGGATTCCCGGCTATCTCGGTATCAAACATCTCGACTACTTTCTCGATCCCGAGCTCTGGTTCCAGTCCAACCTGAAGATCATGCGCGAGTTCCCTGACGTCATCTTCATTCCCTCCTGGTGGATGGAGTACGGCATGGCGGCGGAGCCGTCGATCCTGGGCGCGAAGATCAAATTCTGGCAGGACAACACTCCCAGCGAATACCACATGCTGTATCACCTTGAGGACATCGATCAGCTTCCTGAGTACGAGGTGGAGGCCGACGGCTTTGCGGCGCTCACGCTGCACCGCATCAAGATGGCGAAGCAGCGGATTCTGGACGCTGGGTACATTCTTCCCATGGTCACCTCTCGCGGCCCGCTCTGCACTGCAGGGTTCGTGCGGGGCACAACGAATTTCATGATCGACCTGGTCGAGAACCCCGAAGGCGCGCACAAACTCATCGATCTCTGCACCCGCGTCATCATCGACTGGCTCAAGGCGCAGCAGAAAGTGATGGGCGACGCGGTCGAGAGCATCTTCATCCTCGACGACATCGTCGGGTTCATCAACGAGGAGCACTATCTCGAGTTCGCCCATCCGTATCTCAAGCGCATCTGCGACGCCTTCCCCAAAGATTGGGTGAAGCTTTATCACAACGACGCCGAAGTGGACGCCTGCCTGGATCACCTGCCGGACACCGGCTTTAACGTGCTGAACTGGGGCAAGCAGCGGCACATCACGGAGGTCAAGCGGCGCGTTGGCGACCGTATGTGCCTGATGGGCAATGTGAACCCACTGGAGATTGGGGTTCGCGGCACGCCGGAGGAAGTGAAGGATGAAACACTCGAGGTGCTCGAAGGCTCCGGCGGCGAAGGCATCATTCTTTCGGTCGGAGGCGGCACCAGCCCGGGCATGCCGAAAGAAAATATTCTGGCCATGCTGGAGGCCCTGAACGAATTCAATGCCAAACGCGCGGCCGGCGCGATGGCAGGCGCTCGCTGAGGACAGGCTAATGCCCGACTACGCCCTGATGAATCAATATCTGTACGAAGGCAACGCCAATGAGGTAGAGCGCATGACGAAGGAAGCGCTCGCCGAGGGCCGGACGGTCCAGGAGGTTCTGAACGACGGGCTGATTGCCGGAATGAGCGTGGTTGGCGAAGACTTCAAGCACAACATTCTGTATGTGCCGGAAGTGCTCATTGCCGCGCGGGCGATGAAGGCGGGCATGGCCGTGCTCAAGCCGCTGCTCACCTCCAAAGACAGCACGACCAAACCCAAAGGCGTGGTGCTCATGGGCACCGTGCGCGGCGACTTGCACGACATCGGCAAGAATCTGGTGGGCATGATGGCCGAAGGCGCGGGCTTTGAGCTGCACGACATCGGGGTCGACCAGAGCGTGGAGAAGTTTATGGCCGCGGCTGCGCAATGCAAGCCCACGATCATTGGCATGAGCGCACTGCTGACCACGACCATGATGTACATGAAGACCGTGATCGACGGGTTCAGCGCGGCAGGGCTGACTCACATCAAGATGGCGGTGGGCGGCGCGCCGATCAGCCAGATGTTTGCCGACGAGATTGGCGCGGACGGATACGGCGCGAATGCGTCCGCCGCCGTGGATTTATTCCTGCGTCTGGCGGCGGAAACTCAGGCAACAGCATAGCCATGGCGACCTACAAAATCCTTTACTGGCAGGAAATCCCCACGCAGATCCGCGTCGAAGATGATGACGGGGACGACGTTACGGTGGAACTGGACGGCCGATTCCTGCAGCAGATCGACATCCTGGCCGCGAAACGCGGGCTGCAGGCGGCCGACGATTACCTGGCCCAGTGGAAGTGGAGCGAGGACGCCGAACGCGAAGGCTCCGTGCGCGAGGTCGCTGAAGCGCTGAAGGCCGAACTCGAAGCGAAGGGCTTCCAGGGCGCGTAGCGCATGGCGGTCACGCTCACCATCAACGGGCAATCCATTCTGGCCGTGCCGGGGCTGTCGCTCTTCGATCAGGCGGAATCTCTCGGCATCGACGTGCCCACCTCCTGCCGCAAGCAGGGCAAGTGCAAAGAGTGCATGGTCGAGGTGGTCGAGGGCATGGAGCTGCTTTCGCCCATGACTGAGCCGGAGCGTCATCTGAAGGGCAACTTCCGGCTCTCATGCCAGACGATAGTGACAGGCGGGAGCGGTCGCGTCCGCTGCCACACGATGCGCCGCGGCCAGATGCGGATTGAAGGCCACGCGCTCGGCTTGCCCGTGAGCAATCGATCGATCCCCCTCGATCCGGCAGTCACCCGTGATGGCGATCGCATCCTGATCGACGGCGTGGAAGTCGACCGCTCTACCGGGCCGATTCACGGGCTAGCCATGGACCTTGGCACAACCACCGTGGTTCTGCGCCTGCTCGATCTGGAAACCGGCGAATTGATCGCCGACACCTCGTTCGAGAATCCGCAGCGCTTCGGCGGCGCGGAAGTGATGTCGCGCATCGCGTATGACACGGAACACCCGGGCCGTCTGCTGCTGCGCACGCTCGCCGGCTATCTGAGCCACGCGATTGAGAAGTTTCCCGTCGATCCGAAGTCGATCTACGAGATGGTGGTGGTCGGCAATTCCACCATGCGCGATCTCTTCTTCCGCCAGAGCGTCTACACCATCGGCCAGACACCGTACCGCTCCATCACCGAGATCGAAATGGCCGAGGGCAAGCGCGCGACCACCGCCCTCGTGCAGACGGGCCTGCGCAGCTTGCTGCCCATCCATCCCAAAGCCCGCGTTTATGGCGCGCCGATTATCAGCGGCCATGTGGGCGCGGACGCCGCCGCCTGCATGCTGGCCGTGGATCTGGCTCACGAGGATCGCCTCGTCGCCATCATGGACATCGGCACGAATACCGAGCTGATCCTCGGCAACAAGGACCGGATCCTGGCGGCGTCGTGCCCCGCCGGACCGGCCTTTGAGGGCGGAGCGATCGCCTGCGGAATGCCTGCGCTCGAAGGGGCAATCGAGGAAGTCGCGGTGGACGGTAACGGGAGCTTCAGCCTGCGCGTGATTGGCGACACGAAACCCGAAGGCATCTGCGGCTCGGGGCTGGTCGATGCCCTGAGCGAGTTGCTGCGCACCGGCCGCATGAATGGGATGGGCCGCTTCGAGGACGGCGAGCGCCGCGTCACGCTCTGGCGCGGTCCCGAAGCCGATGAAGATATCTATCTGCTCGAAAGCGACGTGAACGAGCTGGCACAGGCAAAGGGCGCCAACGTGGCCGGGCTGCAAGTCGTCTTCAGTACCTATGGAATCGATTTCGGCGATGTCGATCTTTTCTACCTCGCCGGCGGTTTTGGACGCCATCTCAAGGTCGAAGCCTCGAAGCGCATCGGTCTGATTCCTGATATTGACTCCGCGAAGATCGTCCAGGCTGGCAACACGGCGATCGAAGGCGCGACCATCGCGCTGCTTTCGCGCACAAAGCGGCAGGAACTGGAAGAGCTGGTGAAGAAAGTCCAACATTGCCGCCTGGAAACGCACCCGCACTTCTTCGATTACTTCGTGGAGGGCTGCCAGTTCAAGCCGGTGGAGGCGATCCCGTGCGCGCGCTGACCGAATCGCTGGAGCTGGCCGGCACCGTGCCTGAGGTCAATGTCGCGCCAGAGGAGTACGCCCGTCTGCTCGGTTATCCGCGCGGCCACATTCTCGAGGGCCGAGCGAAGGATCTGGCGGAATGGGCGCGAGGTTGGTACGGGGAGCACGGCCGGCCCTGGTTCTACGCGCGCCAGGCGGAGAACTTCTCGCTCGCCGGGGACTCTATTCTCGTTGACGGCGTTCCTTCACAAGCCAGCGCCTGCACGGCACGCTGCAGCAGGCGGAGGCGGACAGCGTCGTGCTCGTCGCTGTCGGCGCCGGGCAGGAAGCGGAGGAAGAGAGCCGGCGGCTCTGGGAGGATGAAAAGCCAGATGAATACTTCTTCCTGGAGATTTTTGGCTCCGCTGTCGTCGAGCATCTGACGACAACAATCAGAGCGCACCTTTGCTCGTGGGCCGAAGAGCGCGGCATGGCAGTGCTGCCGCACTACAGCCCCGGCTATCCCGAATGGGACGTGGCGGAACAGCCACGGCTTCTCGACCTGATTCTGCGCACACGCTCTGTCGAGTTCCCTTCTCCGGTCGAAGCTCTGGACTCCGGCATGCTGCGCCCGAAAAAGACCTTGCTGGCAGTCTTCGGCCTCACGCGCCACGCCGAGCATCTGCGCCCGCTCACCAGCCTGATTCCCTGCGAAAGTTGCTCCTTCGGTCCCTGTCAGTACCGGCGCGCGCCCTATCGGCGCGCTCCTCGAACCTTTGGCGAGCGGGCCACCACGCGTCGGCCGGTGCTGGATGCCGAGGCGCGCTACAGCGTAAATCGCAAAGCCCTCGCGCGCTGGGCCGAGGAACGCCTGTCGATCCGCGAAGCTGAGGATGGCGCGCTCGATGCGGTCTTCCGCTACGAAGGCACTACCTGCACCAACATGGGCCGGCCACTCGCCTTTGATTACTTCGTAAGGCTGGGGCCACGCGACGAAGGTTACCCGATCCGTGAGCAGAGGTGCGCGCCCGCGCCCGGCGATACCGGCCATACATACATGTGCCAATATCTCGCCGACGCCGACTCGCTGATGGCCGCCATCGATCAGGAGAAGCCCCTCTATGGCCAGCGCCTCAACGCAATCCTCGACTGGCATCCCCCGATCAGCGCGGCGGGATGCTTCTGCGATGTCCCAAGCCGCGCGCGCAAGTGGGCACTGGTGCTCGAAACTCTTCACTACGCTCTGGTACAACAGGAATCGGCACAGGACATAGAAAACGCATGAAACCACTTCTGCACGATGTGATCCGCGAGCGGCCGCTGCTCGGCGACGGAGCCATGGGCACCCAGCTGATGCTGGCCGGCCTGGAGCAGGGCAATTGCGGCGAGCTCTGGAATCTGACCCATCCTGAGCGCGTCCTGGCCATTCAGCAACGCTATGCCGAAGCCGGCTCGGACTGCATGATCACGAACACCTTCGGCGGATCGCGCATCATGCTCACTCGACACGGCGAGGTTGAGCACGTCGCCGCCATCAACAGGGCAGGCGCGGAGATTACCCGTAAAGCTTTCGGCAATCGCGACGGCTATGTTCTCGGCGACATCGGACCCTTCGGCGGCCTGCTCGAGCCTTTCGGCGAATTCACTCAGGCGCAGGTGGGCAGCGCCTTTGAAGAACAGGCCGCGGCTCTGGTTGAGGGCGGCGTCGACGCCATCATCATCGAGACGCAAACCTCGCTGGAAGAGCTATTGCTCGGCATTCGCGCCGCGCAGAACGCCGGCGCACCGTGCATCATCGGATCCATGGCGTACGATGTCACGCTCGATGGCTCGACCTTCCGTACCATGATGGGCGTTGAGCCGGAGTGCGCTGCCGAATTCATGGAAGAGCATGGGGCGCACATTGTCGCGCTCAACTGTGGGACAGGGATGGATATGGACCGTGCGCTCGCGGCCGTGGAACGCTACAAATCCGTTACCAGCCTGCCGGTGATGGTGCAGCCGAATGCCGGGCAACCGCGCCTCGAGAACATGAAGGTGGTCTATGACGAGACGCCGGAGCAGATGGTGCGCGGCCTGATGCCATTGCTGGAGGCGGGTGCGAACATTGTGGGCGCCTGCTGCGGCAGCACTCCCGAGCACATTCGCGCCTTTCGCGCCGTGATGGACGAGTTTCTGGAATCCAAAGGAATTGGAGCGTTGCGTGAAGGCCAAACTCTGTGAGGTGAACCCGGCTGCCGCGGAGAAGCTGCCGCCGAAGACCGACGACAAATCCGGCATTGGCGTGCATTATGTTGATGCGTTCATCAAGCCGATGAACACGAAGCTGGAAGACGGCACAGCCGTTCGCTGCAAGCGCCGCGGCCTGAAGATCACGCTCTCTGCGGGAACAAAGAAAGGCGAAGGTCTCATGCGTCGCCTCGACGTTAGCCGCGATCCGGTGGTGATGCTCGATGCCGCCCTGCAGGAAGCGGCGAAGGCCGCGGGCGTAGAACTGTCGGTCGAAGACGGAGCTATCTTCCTTTCCATTGCCTGAGTGGAATTCCGGCTCAGAGGTCGTTTTGCCAGATGCGATGGCTCGTAATCAGAGAGAGCTATTCCGAGGCGGATCCGCAGAACCCGCCGCCTGCCGGAACGAAATGTGCTTGTGCCCGAAGAAGCTGAAGATAACCGTCAGTCCGGTAAGCAGCGCGGCTGCCAGGTACGACGCGGCCTGCGGATGCACCATGTGACGGCGCAATAGCGGCACCAGGATCGCCATCCCCACCAGGCCAAGCGCCATGCTGCTGCCGTAGACGCCCATGCAACGCAGCCATTCGCGCAGATAGTGGCCTTTGGTCCTGAACACAAACCATTTGTAGGCGAGAAAGGCGACCGTGATGGCAATGATGTTCGCGAAAAACATCGCCCAGAGGTAGCCATAGGGGATGCGCTGCAGCAGCCAGTTGAGCAGCGCGAAAAGACCGTAACCGAAGACCGTATTGAAGCCGCCCACCAGGAGATAGCGGCCAAACTGGAAGAGCGAACGATGCGATTCCGATCTCACGGTGTTCAGCAATTGATGCGCTCCCGCTCCGTCACGAGCGGGCGATCCTGCGCAATGGTATGGATGGAGCCGACATACTCGCCGATGATGCCGATCGCGATTAGCTGCACCGATCCCATGAAGAACAGCCCAAGCACGAGCGGCGCAACGCCGACGGTAAAGCTGCTCCAGAAGACGAGCTTGTATACCAGATAGAACATGCCGGCGAGGAAGCTCAGCACGGCGGAGATGAATCCGGCAAAGATGACGACCCGCAGCGGCACCTTGGAGAGATTCGTGATACCCAGCATCGCGATGTCGTAGAGGGTGTACCAGTTGTTCTTGGTGATGCCGCGCTCGCGTCGCGCCTGGTTGTAATGGACCGTGGCGTGGGGGAGGCCCAGCTCGGCGATCATGCCGCGAAAATACGGATACGGGTCGCGGTAACCTCGTCTGAGGTGCTCGACGACGCTGCGATCGTAGAGGCCGAACCCCGTGTAGTGCTCGATCACTTCCACATTCGTCAGCCGCGCGATCAGCTTGTAATAGGCGGTGCGAATGCGGTACATCAGCGGATTCTCTTCGCTCGTAGTCTTCACCGCCGCCACGATGGGGAAGCCCTTTTCCCATTCACGGATCATCTCGACGAAGAGCTCCGGGGGATCCTGCAGATCGGAAGCGACGAAGCCCACAGCGTCGCCTTCGGCCTGGAAGAATCCGTGCATCGGCGAGCGCAGATGGCCGAAGTTGCGCGCATTCACAATCACCTGCACCCGCGGATCCTGCGCAGCGAGCTCTCGCAGCACGGCTACGGTGCCGTCGCGCGACGCGTTGTCGATAAAGAGGAACCTGAGTTCGTACTGGGGCAATTGCGCGGCCAGGGCGTTCAGCCGCCGGTACGCCTCGCGCACGTTCAGCTCCTCGTTGTAACAGGGCAGGACGAGAGTGATCCGTTTCATGCTTCTTTCCCTGAACACCAACTTACAGGCAGAGCGGACTCGGGAGCATGCCTCCCTCTGCCACAGGTATCTGTCTGGCCAATGGCGCCATCAGGCCCGAGGTCACGCTCCGCTTGCTCTCGCGTCCCTCTGGGAATGCTTGCTGACAGGCTCTCAGCGGCAAACCAGCGCGCGGAACTGCTCCTGCGCGACCAGCGGCGGCAGCGTCCAAACCCAACTGCCGCGATCCGTCCACACTGGATCGTAGACGCGCGCGATGAGAACCTGAATCCCCAATTCGCGGCAGACGCGTTGTGCCTGAGCGGCATCGGCACCGCGATAGAGCGAGTCAAGAGCGGCGGCCATCACGGGACAGCCGCGCGGATCGCCACCCAGCGTGGAACCGCAGCCGTTCGAGTCTCCGACGATGGCAAGCTGGTGGTTGACGTACATCTGATCCATTGCAGCCAGAAACATGTTGGTCTTCGCGGGATTGTATTGCACCACCGTGCTCATCGGGATACGCCGGTCCAACTCCTGGTAACCCTGAATGGAGATCAAGGGCAGGCGCGAGAGCTTTTCAGCGCCGGCATCGTGGACGGCGATCATATGCCTCTCCATCAGCGGTAGTCCGAAGCGTAACGTAAGCACCTGGCCTTCGGTGCCAATCAGGCCCACGACAATGGCCAGGAACGCCAACTGACGCAACCATGAAGGAGCATCCAGCGTGTTCACGCCGTCGCGGCGGGTCCAGGCATCGACTGCCTGTGCGCTCAGCAACAGCAATGGGAATTGCAGCAGCAGCGCTGCACGCCAGCCGAAATCATTACTGGTCAGTACCGCTGAGCGCAGGAAGGAAATCAGAGGCAACGTGACGAGACAGAAGAAAACAAGCGCCCGTTGAGCTGCGGTCAACGAAGCGCGCTTCCGCCACGCCGGAATCAAGAAGACGAGGAGAGCGATGAGGTAGAATCCCAGCTCCAGCACATACCCGGGCACCAGCAGAACCAGGTTGGCGAGGTTCAGCGCCGCAACCGGATGTCGCGCAGCGAGGTATCGGAAAGGTGCGGTGGCCAGCAGGCCATCCGGCGGGATCATTTGGCGCACCGCAAATGCGAACAGCGATCCTCCCGGCAGGTAGGACGGTGTGTGCATGAGCTCCCACAGGTACGGCGAAAGGAGCACAGCAGCGACTCCGCCGGAGATCGCCAGGCAGAGAACGGGGCGGGCTCCCTGCCCGGTGGCAAGATGCCACACACCCCACGCGAGCATGAGCAGGAAAAATCCGAACGCGACAAAGATGGAGAGCCCGAAGCCGCTGGCCATAGCGGCGGCAATCAACAGCACGCGGACGACGCGGCGGCGTGCAGGTTCCTCAGGCGCGATCCATGCCAGAAGAAACGACAACATGCAGCACGTCAGGCCGGCAATGTGGTGCGGCACCCACAAGAGCGAGTCCATCCAGCTCGTGATTTGATCGCGTGCCCACCAGGCGAAATCCAGCGGGATGGAATGATGCAGGTGGAAAACGAGCCACCCCACACCGAACAAATCGAATCCCGTGACGAACAGCAGACAGGCGGCGATGAGAAATTGGTGCCTCAGGCGCGTCCCGGAACGGAGAAAGTTCTGCAGGTACAAACCGATCAGAGCCACCAGCGCGAAGCCTGACCAGACAGTGCTGGCCATGTAAACCGCGCGAACCGGCAAGTGGCTGAGGCGGACAACTGCCGCGCACAGCACGTACCAGAAGTAGTACTGACGCAGCGGTTCGGCGTGATGGAAGAAATAGAGCGGGTTGGCCGGTGGCACCCCTGTGCGGACCACAGCATCGGTCCAGTTGACGCGAGCGCCCTCGTCCTGGCAGATCACGCTCAGAAAGAGCTGATGATGGGCCGCCCAGTCCACCAGCGAGAGTAGCGCAAGGACGATCCACGCCAGCGCAAGGACCAGAGCGACGGTCCCGTAGGGGCGCCAGCCCACGTTCCATGGCAGCCTGGCGCGGCGTCGCTGCAGCGCTTCACGGCAAAGAAGACCCAGCCACACCACGGTGGTGACCACGAAGAATATCGCGACTGCCCCGAGAGAAAGGCGCCCTAGCAAATCCGCAACGATGGTCGAGACCGCGAGCGAGAGGGGGAGGCTCCACACCAGGCGACCGGCGAGCGTACGCTGCCGGAAACCGTGAAGGTCTGCCCACCACGCAGCCACATAGCCGGGCGCCAGCAGCGCCGGCACAAACGCCGGAATCGCCGCGGCGCCGAGCGCAAGCTGTCTCACTGTGATGTGCAGAAAAGCAGGATCCATGCGGGTTCACGCCCACCTTACATCATCCGGCACGAAAATGATGTACTTCGGCGGAGGGTGGAACCGGATCAGTTCTCAGTTCTCTGCCCTGCGGGGCCGATGCGCGCCGCGCAGGAATCAGAGTCGTCAATAGCTCAGCCGCGATACCATGCCGCAGTCCGCCGAATGGCTTCCTCCAGGTCGGTCGTCTCGCGCAGGCCAAGGATCTCCCGGGCACGCTCGACGGAAGGAACATACCGGGCCACAGGAAACCCCGCAACCGGCTCCTGCGCGACCCGGATCTCCGTCTCCGGACGCAGCGTCGCCGCCACCGTTTGCGCTAGTTCCAGAATGCTGACGTCGTGGCCGGAGCCGACGTTGATCGGCGTGAGCGCCGGCGCGCGAAAGAGCATCGTCCACAGCCAAATCGCGAGATCGGCGGCATAGAGGTACGAGCGTCGCGGCGTACCATCGCCGCGAATTTCAATCGGGCGTCCCGCCAGGGCGTCACCGATGAAGTTGCCGATCGCGAAGTGTCGATCGAGTGCCAGATGCGGTCCGCAGAACGCCCAGCATCGCGCGATCTTGCAGTCGAGATTTCCTGACTGATGCTCCTGGCAGAGAAGTTCCGCCGCCCGTTTGCCATCGCCGTAAACACTGCCCGAATCCGCAACACCGGCCCAGCTTTCGGGCACATGGGTCATCGTCGGCGGCTGCTTTCCATAGACAGCCCCGGAACTGGTAAGCAGGAATTTGCGGGCGCCGCACGCGGCGGCGAATTCCAGCACGTGCCTGGTGCCATCAATGATGGTGGAGTAGAGCTCCTGTGGAGCGCGCGCCGACTGCGCATCGGTGTCCGTGGCCGCATGCACGATGAACCCGAACTCTCCCCTGGGAAAATCGAAGGTGCGCACGTCTCCCGTGTGCAGCGTGACGGCGGAATCCGCCGCGAGATGCGGACACTTTTCCGCAAACGCCGCGGGATTGCGGGAAAGGACAACGATCTTCGCGTTCAGCCCGAGCTTTCGATTGCAGTGGCAAAAGCTCTCGACGAGCCAACACCCGAAGAAGCCCGTGCCGCCAGTGAGAAAGATGCGCTGGCCGCGCGCATCGTCCCAGAGCCCGGAGGTGTGCTCCAGGATCAGATTCAGGTCTTGCGCGGAAATTGGCCGGGCAGCGGGCATCAATTCTCCCGCGGCCTCGGCGGCGACTGCAGCCCGCGCGCCGACCATCCGCCGTCCACCGGCAGGTTAATGCCGGTGATATAGGCGGCGGCCTCGCTGCACAGAAAAGCAACGGCCTGGGCGACATCGTCAGGCTGGCCCCAGCGATCCAGCAGTGTATGAGCGCGGCGTTGGGCGTGGAGCGCCGGATCCGCATAGGAGCGCTCGGTCATCGCGGTGGCGATGTACCCGGGAGACACACAATTGACGCGGATGCCCCTGCTCCCCAAATCGAAAGCAAAGGCGCGGGTGAGGCCGAGCACGCCCGATTTCGAAGCCTGATAGGCCGGATTCTCCGGGAAGCCCAGCAGCGTCGCCAAAGAACCGATAAAGACAATGCCTCCGCTGCGGATGCTGCCGGATTCGACGCGCAGGCTGTATTCGCGCGACCAGCGAAATGGCGCGGTGAGATTGACCTCCATGGTGCGCGCCCAGGCTTCGTCGGATTGGGGCAGTCCCGGTTGCGTGATCCCCGCATTGTTGACAAGGAACAAGGATCGATCCCCGACGGCCGCGCAGGCGGCGTCAAAGGTTCCGCCAATGAGCTGTGCGTCAAGCACGTCGCCCTGTATTGGCTGATCCACGGCACTCGCCGGAATTTCGGCAAGATCCACTCCCACGACATAATGTCCGGCAGCGCGCAGCGCGCGAGCAATCGCCAGGCCATTGCCGGCAGCCGCACCCGTCACGATCGCGGAGGACATTCAGGCTTTCTCCTTCATGCGAATGGTTCTACGACGCATCAGGATCTCAGGCTCGAAGAGGTTGGACTTCGAGGTCACGGCCTGCACGATCCGCTTTGCGACGTCTGCTGGGTCCAGGAAACTCGTTGGATCCTGGTCCACCAGCTGCGCGCCCATCTCGGTGTTCATCGTGCCCATGGAGAAAAGCCAGAATCGCACATCTGATTGCTTGTACTCGTCATTCATCGCCCGCACGAAACCCAGCAATCCATGTTTCACCGCGCAGTACACGCTGGTGTTGGCGAAGCCGGCATACGCGGACGTGGAACCGATATAGCAGAAGTCTTTTCGTTGCCCGGCGGCCGGTGGCGAAGCTAACAGGAGTTTGCGCGTCAGTTCCATCGGACTGAGCAACCCCACGCGAATCTCTTCCTCGATCCCGTGAGAATCCATACCGATCAGCGGCGAGGGCGAAAACAGGGCCGAAAAAAAGAAGTGGGCGTCATAGTGAGCGGCCGGGCCGAAGTCCTCGTAATCCTGCTCAACTTCAAGAACATTCGCCTTTCCCTGGGAGATAGCGGACGCAAAGTGACCGCGTACCGTGGCTGCTCGCGACCTGCGCGTGACAAGGTCCAATTCCCAGCCGATCTCGAGCAGAGCTTCGGCAACGGCCGTGGCCAGACCGCCGGAGGCGCCACAAATCAGACCCTTCACCAGGAAATCTCCCTGAGTGGAGTGGTCGATGGCTGGCCATCGGCTCCCATCACCGTCTTCACGCCGGGACCGCGAGGCTCAAATTTCGGGATGTGCATATCGATCATCAGCGGCGGATCATCGTCTTTCAGAGAATCGAGAAGGCGTTCCAGTTCTACCAGCGTTCGCGCCGATTCGTATCGCAGACCGAAGGCGCGGCACAAGCCACTGAACTCAGGAATCAGCAAGCCTGAATCCGTGTCGACGCCGCTCACCATGCCGAAGTGTCTGGCCTGTGAGGAGCGAATCGACTCGTACCCATTGTTATTGAGCAGCAGAATCACGAATCCCTGCGGGGCATGATAATCCAACGTCGCCAGTTCCTGGATGTTCAGCATGATGCCTCCGTCCGCATCCAGGCAGACCACACGACGCTGAGAGCCGAACGCTGCGCCGATGGCCTGCGGAAGTCCCAGGCCCATGGCTCCCAGAGCCGCGCCATTGAAGAAGCGCGTGCCTGCAGCCGGACGGAAGAAGCGGCTGAAGGTCTCTTCCGCGTAGCCCGAGCTGGCCGGCACCACAACTCGGTTTTGCGCCCAGGCGGATACGATCCGCGTCAGGTTATAGACATTCATCTCGCCGGATGCCAGACGTTTGTGTTCCTCGGCCATATATTCATCGCGCCGGCTCGTGCACCAGGGCAGCCATTCGGGATCCGCCTGGGAATTTTGCGATTGCAGCGATTCGACCGCTCGGTTCAGCCCGCGCAGGTCGGCCTGCACCTGAAATGCGTTCGCGAATCCCTGGAATTTTGCCAGTTCCCGCGGGTCCACGTCCACGAACCAGCGCGAGGCCTGGTCGCCGAAAGCCTGCCGTTGGAACGCGGTCGTTCCGAGGTCGAGGCGCGCGCCCAGAAAGACAATGCAATCCGCACGACCGAGAATCTCGTTCGACGAGATGGGAGCGAGGCCCCCGGGACAGCCGTAACAGAGCGGATCGTCGGCGGAGAGAATGTCGAACGAAAGCCAGGAAAACACGGCAGGGATCTTGTGGTGGCGCGCGAAATCCACCGCAGCATTCTCCACGCCGGCGATTCGGCAGCCGTTGCCGATGTACAGCAGCGGCCGCCTGGCATCGAGCAGTGACGACAAATGCCATTATCAGTGCAGGCAAAGAATCGAGACCCACTTCAGGGAGCCTCCGGGTGCGCTCTCCGTCGACTCGTCCACCGCGCCCGCGATGTCCTCATGGCTGTAAATTCACTTCTTCTCTCCCTGCACATCCAGAGGGGATCTCAACCAATATGCGGGCCCGGGACGGCCGGAGAGAGGCCCTCCGCGATGGCATCCACCAGTTGCGCGCGAAGTTCTCCGCCGAAAGCCGCTCGAATCGCTTCACGCAGGGTGTGACGATCTCGCGCGAGCGAATCTCCTGCACGCCGTGCGTGCGGGTCCCAGGACGTCGATGTCGGCGGTCTTGATCTGGCCGGCGAGGACGATCAGGGGGGTCGAATCGCCGTAGGCCGAAATCAGCGAAGTAATGCTGTTCGAGACGCCGGGCCCCGCGGTCACGACCGCAAAGCCGGGCCGTCGAAAATCCGAGGCCTTCGCATAGCCTTCCGCCGCAGCGACGCAGGCCTGTTCGTGCTGGCAATAGACCGCCCGTAGCGCCGGATGCGCTGCGACAGCGCGGTTCAGATACATGGCCATGCCGCCGGTAAGCGAGAAGACCGTATCGGGGCCGAGAGCGGCCACCAGGTCGACGGAGTAGTTGGCGATGTTCTGATCCGCGGAGATTTTGTGGGGTATCCGATTCCATAGAAAAGCTTACCCTGCTGGCGGTGCATGTTTACTCGCGCCTGAACGCCTCGAGTATCTCGGGTGAATGCCCCGCGCGGCGAGCAGCGCATTCACCACTTCCCGGACGGCGCCGTTGCCGCCGGTGGCGCAGGTAACAAACGATGCGTGTGCCACAACTTCCGCGGCTGCGCCAGCCGGTGCGGCGCTGCATCCTGCGATCTCCATCGCTGCCAAGTCATTGATGTCGTCTCCGATATAGCAGATTTCGGCAAGAGCTACGCCGGAATCCGCCGCAAACTGCCGCAGCGCTGCCGCCTTATCGCGGCAGCCTTTCACCACATGCTGAATGAAGAGCTTCTCAGCGAACCGATCGACAAAACTGCTGCTTTCGCCGGAGATGAGCGCCGGGACGATACCCACGCGCCGCGCCAGCGAGATTCCCATAATGTCAACGAAGCTGATGCGCTTCCACTCCTCGCCGCCCGGGCCCCACCAAACGCCACCATCGGTGAGAACGCCATCCACATCCATGGCGAGGCCGCGGATTCCACGCAGATCAGCGGGGGCATGGCCGGTCGTGCTCATCTTCGGCTAAACCGCCGCGCCCACGCGGCGCAGCTTCTTGATGATCGGGAACTCGCGCTCATACACCCGCTTCACGCCGTCTCCCTTCGCCTGTTCCCATAGGCGGATGTCACGCACAAGGCGGGTTATGCCGTTGGGCTCCAGCGAAGCCGCGTGATCCGACCCCCACATGGCGCGATCCATCGTGATGTGCCGCTCCACGCAGCAGGCCCCGAGCGCGACCGCGCAGACGCTGGTAGGTATGCCGGTTTCGTGACCGGAGTAGCCTATCGGCACGTTGTACCGCTGTGCCATGGTCGGGATCGCCCGCAGATTTAACTCATCGTAGTTGGCCGGATACGTGCTGGTGGCATGCATCAGAATCAGATTTTCTCGTCCGAGCACCTCGACCGCGTGATCGATCTCGGCGTAGGTGCTCATCCCCGTCGAGAGAATGATCGGCTTGCCCGTGGCGCGAGCGTGGCGGAGCAGCCGATCGTCAGTCAGCGAGGCAGAGGCAATCTTGTACAGCGGCGGCTGGAACTGCTCCATGAAGTCGACCGACCCCTCGTCCCAGGGCGACGCAAACCAGAGCATCTTCACCGAGCGGCAGAAGGCGTCGATCTCCTCATATTCCTCGCGGCCGAATTCCAGCCCGTACTTCAGGTCGCCATTGGTCTGACCGAACGGGCTCTCGCGCGGTTTGGCCAGCTCGTCCGGGGTGTAGACCACGTCGATGGTGCGCTTCTGAAATTTCACCGCATCGCAGCCGGCGCCTACCGCAATGCTGATGAGCCGCTTCGCGAGGTCGATATCGCCGTTATGATTAATGCCGATTTCCGCAATGACGAAGCAGGGCTGATCGTCTCCGACCAGTCGATTGCCGATCCGGATTGCGCTCATGGGGATATGCTCCTGAATTGCCTGCGCGCGAACTGCAACAGCCAGCGAGCGAAGTGGGCGGGTGCGTCCTGGGAAAGCACCAAACCCGCGATGCGCCGCAGCTATCCTGATTTCTAGCTAGAGAGCCTACCACAAGAGAATTGCGCATCAGGTACTACTTTGGTGCACTCTGGAACCTCGCCGGACACCGATTCTCAGCGCCGTGCAGCGATGGTTTCGCGACGTTTTTCTGCCGATCGCGCGGCAAAGTTCCGAATCACGCTCGCAACAAAGTCCAGCATGGGCGGCGTTAGTCCCGGGTAAACGCCCAGCCAGAACACCTGGTTCATGACGAAATCCGTGTTCGGCAGATCGCCAACAGCGCGATACTCGCAGTTCTCAAAGGCTGGCTGGCGGAGCAGATTGCCCCCAAACAGCAGGCGAGTTCCGATCTTGTGGGCTTCCAGCTCGCGGATAAGCTCGTTGCGCGAAAACGGAGCATTCTCCCGCACGCCAACAGGAAAGCCAAACCACGCAGGATCCGATCCCGGCGTGGCTTCGGGCAGGATCACGTATTCTGCGACCTCCTCGAGCGCTGCTCTGAGATAGCGGAAGTTTTCCTTGCGCCGCTCGATAAACTCCGGGAGCCTCTCGATCTGGGACCCGCCTAACGCCGCCTGCAGGTCGGTTGTCTTCAGGTTGTAGCCGATGTGCGAGTAAATGTACTTGTGATCGTAGCCCCGGGGCAGGTTGCCGAGCTGCCATTCGAAGCGTTTGCCGCAGGTATTCTCCTTACCAGGATCGCACCAGCAGTCGCGGCCCCAGTCACGGAAGGATTCGATGAGCGTCTGCAGGCTGGGGTGATCCGTCAGCACCGCCCCGCCCTCGCCCATGGTGATGTGGTGCGCGGGATAAAAGCTGATGGTGGCGATATCGCCAAAGCTGCCGACCTTGCGGCCTTTCCAGGTCGACCCGAGTGCGTCGCAGCAATCCTCGATCAGCCAGAGGTTGTGCTTCTTCACGAACGCGGTGACCGCATCCAGATCGAAGACGTTGCCCAGCGTGTGGGCGAGGATCACCGCCTTGGTTTTCTCGCTGCGAGCGGCCTCAAGCTGGCTCACATCGATCTCGTAATCGGGTATGGTGACGTCGACGAAGACCGGGACTAGCCGGTTCTGGAGAATCGGATTCACCGTAGTGGGAAAACCGGCCGCGACGGTGATGACTTCATCCCCGGGTTGCAGCCGCCGATCACCCAGCTTAGGAGACGTGAGCGCGCTGACGGCCAGCAGATTCGCCGAGGATCCGGAGTTCACCAGGGAAGCGCAGCGGACCCCGACAAAGCGAGCCAGTTTGCGCTCGAATCCATCGGCAAAGCGGCCCGTGGTGAACCAGCAATCCAGGGCAGCGTCGACCACGGAGGCCAGATCCTCCGGCGCGAGAACCTTGCCGGAGACGGGGACCGGCGATTCTCCCGGCCTGAACTCGCCCGGAGGAAACGCCTTCTGGAAATACTGCGAGCACAACTCGAGGATTTGCTGCCGTAACTGGGCCGCGTTGTCTGACATGGGGGTCGCCCAGGTCAGAATACACAATCGGAAACTCGCAGTGTACTGTATTGATGACGGAAGAGATGCTGTCGCCGGATGGCTTCCGGGAAAGAGTGAAGGAGACCATGAAAGCGGTGATTTTAGCGGGCGGAATGGGCACTCGCCTGAGCGAAGAGACCGGCGTACGGCCCAAGCCCCTGGTCGAGATCGGGGGCAAGCCGATCCTCTGGCACATCCTCAAGATCTATTCGCAGCACGGCGTCAACGACTTCATCATCTGCTGCGGATACAAGGGCTACATGATCAAGGAGTACTTCGCGAACTACTTCCTGCACATGTCGGACGTGACCTTCGACCTGCGCGAGAACCGCATGCAGGTGCACCAGAGCGTTGCGGAACCCTGGCGCGTCACCCTGGTGGATACCGGCGACACCGCGGGAACCGGCGGACGCCTGAAGAAGGTGGAATCGTACGTTCGGGGCGACGACGCTTTCTGCATGACCTATGGCGACGGCGTAGCGGATATCGACATTACGGCGAGCATCGCTTTCCACCGGCAGCACGGAAAACAGGTGACGCTGACGGCCGTTCAGCCGCCAGCCCGTTTCGGCGCGCTGAAGCTGGAGGGAGAAGCGATTACATCTTTCGAAGAGAAGCCGCAGGGCGAGGGCGGATGGATCAATGGCGGCTTCTTTGTCCTCTCTCCCGCGGCACTGCGTGAAATCGGCGACGACGCGACGATGTTCGAGCGCGAGCCCCTCGAGCATCTCACGGCGAAGCATCAGGTCCAGGCGTACCGGCACAAGGGCTTTTGGCACGCGGTGGACACGCTCCGCGACAAGCAGCGGCTCGAAGAACTCTGGGCCGGCGGGAACGCCCCGTGGAAGACCTGGTGAATCCCTGGCGGGGACGGCGCGTCTTCCTGACCGGGCACACCGGGTTCAAGGGAGGATGGCTCGCCCTCTGGCTGGCCAGGCTCGGCGCTCAGGTGCGGGGCTACGCACTGGATCCGGCGACGGAACCCAATCTGTTCACCGTTGCCGATGTTGCCAGCGCAGTCGAGGATGTTCGCGGCGATCTCCTCGACCGTCCGCGGCTCGAGACAACTGTGCGCGATTTCGCGCCGGAAGTCGTGTTTCATCTGGCGGCCCAGCCGCTTGTGCGCCGATCCTATGCTGATCCACTGGGGACGTATGCGACGAATGTTCTGGGCACCGCGCACGTCCTCGAAGCGGTCCGCACAGCCCCGTCCGTCCGCGCTGTAGTTTGCGTGACCACGGACAAGTGCTACGAGAATCAGGAATCGGGCCGGCCGTACCGGGAAACCGATCCGCTGGGCGGGCACGATCCCTATTCCTCCAGCAAGGCCTGCGCGGAGATCGTCAGCGCGGCGTATCGCGATTCGTTCTTTTCCGGGAATCGGCCCGGCGAACACCGCGTCGCATTGGCCACGGCGCGCGCGGGCAATGTGATCGGCGGCGGCGACTGGTCCGAGGACCGCTTGGTTCCGGATCTGATTCGCGGGTTTGAGGCCGGCACACCGGTCCGCATCCGCCGGCCGGACGCGATTCGTCCCTGGCAATATGTGTTGGAACCGGCTCGCGGGTATATAACGCTGGCGGAAAGGCTGCTGGCCGACGATCCGCGCGCGGCGGAGGCCTTCAACTTCGGCCCGAACCCGGATGACGCCTGGCCGGTGAGCGGGATCGCCGATTATCTGACAGCCGCCTGGGGACCGGGCGCCGCGTGGACTCGGGATGCCGATCCCGGAGTTCACGAAGCGGGCCTTCTGCGCCTGGATTCCAGCAAAGCTCACGCAACTCTGGGATGGAAACCTCGCCTCACCATCGAGACGGCGCTCCAGTGGACGATGGCCTGGTATCAGGCTCGTGCCGCAGGCGAGAACATGCTGGACTTCACGCGACACCAAATTGCGGAGTACGAGAAGCTGGTCTAGTGGTGGCCCGCTCTTAGAACGCGAGCTTCCCGATCCGCTGCAGCTCTTCGCGGACGCGCGTCAGGCCGTGCATGCAGCGTTCAAACTCGTCCGACAGGCGCGCGAACAAGGGCGCTTCCCTTTGGTACTCGAACAGATCGAACTGCGAAACGATGTAGTAGCTTTCCTTGCCTGTGCGCACCATCTCGAAGAAGCTCGATTCCCCGCTGTGCCGCCACAGCTGCATCGATTCGGGGTACATCCCGGTAGCAAACAGCGCATAATCCCCAATGTGCCGCCGCACCTCGCGCTCCTCGTCAAATGACGATGCTGCCCCAAACACCGGGTCCGCCGCGGCCACCATCTCCTGGATCTCCTTCACCGGCTTCCCTTCCGCGTTGCGGATCCGGTACAGCTTGTCGGTCGCGGTGAATTCCGTCAGCAGATTACCCACGTAGCTGGTCAGCCCGGGATCCTGAATGCCGTCCGAGGCGTAACATCCCGCAACCACTTCCTGGAAAAGCTGACGCAATGGGTGACGTTCGGAAATCATTCTCCCTCCGCGCTCCTTCACCTGCGCCGGCTGGAGAAATCCCCTTCTGCTTCCCCACGCCCGGCCGAAGAACTCACTGTGTTTATGAACCGTTACTCTACGGCATTTGTTGCGCCATGCAAGTCCCTTCCCGCGTTCCCGACAGAACTTTTTGGCAGTCTCGCTGCTCAAGTGCGAGGTTCTCGCACGAGATCCCTGTCACCCGCAAGAGAAAGGGCAGCCGGTTAAGGCTGCCCTGACTACTGTCTACTGGTTACCGGCCCTACCGCGCGCCCACCGGCTTCGGCGCGTTCGCCTCGAGTTCCCGCAGGCGCTTCGCCAGTTGTTGCTCAAGCTGGACCAGCGCTTTCGTGAAGCCCTCGATGCCCTCCGACAGTTTGTCGCTCGCCATCCGATCGGCGGCATGCATCTTGTCGAAGGTCGCCTTGTCCATCGTGATCCGTTCGATGCCGGCCATCGCCGTCGCGCGTCGCGGGTCCAGTTTCCGCTCGAGCGTGCCCTGGCTCGAATCCAGTTCCTCAAGCAGTTTTGGCGAAATCGTCAGCAGATCGCATCCCGCCAGTTCGATGATCTCGCCGATATTACGAAAGCTCGCGCCCATCACCAGCGTCGAATAGTGAAATTTCTTAAGGTAGTTGTAAATGCGCGTGACAGACTGCACTCCGGGATCGTCGGCTCCCTGGTAATCCTTGCCGGTGTCCTTCTTGTACCAGTCGAGGATGCGCCCTACGAAGGGCGAAATCAGCGTAACCTTGGCCTCCGCGCAGGCAATCGCCTGATGCAGCCCAAAAAGCAACGTCAGGTTGCAGTGGATGCCTTCGCGCTCCAGTTGCTCGGCCGCGCGGATGCCTTCCCAGGTCGACGCGATCTTGATCAGGATCCGCTCGCGCGAAACCCCTGCGCTCTCGTACTTCTGGATGATGGAACGCGCCTGCGCCATCGTCCCCTGTGTGTCATATGACAGACGGGCGTCCACTTCGGTGGAGACGCGCCCTGGAATGATCTGCAGAATCTTCTTGCCGAAGGCGACCGCAAGATTCTCAAACGCCAGCTTCGTCACCTTTGCATCGTCGGCGTTGTCGCCCAGTTGCTTCTTCGCGTCCAGCAGCGTCTCATCGACGATCTTGCTGTACTGCGGCATCTGCGCGGCCGCAGCCAGCAGGGACGGATTGGTGGTCGCATCCTGCGGCTTCACCTGCTCAATTGCATCGATATCACCCGTATCGCCGACCACGGTGGTCATTTCCCGGAGCTGTGCAAGTAATGACTTCGCCATCATCCCTCCCTGCTACGTTCTATTATCCGGCATTCGACCTGCCCCGCGAACATGCGCTGCGAGCCCAGCAAGATATCTGTTAGATGCCCCGCATCCGATTCCGGCGCAATTCCTTACGCTTCCACGGGATTCCGCAGCGTTCCAATGCCTTCGACCGACACCTCCACGACGTCGCCGCCCTTCATCGGTCCCACGCCTGAAGGGGTTCCTGTAGGAATGACGTCGCCGGGCAGCAGCGTCATCGCAGCTGTGATATGGCGCAGCAGCGTCGCCACGTTGAAGATCAGGTCCCGCGTTGTGCCGAGCTGCTTTACCTCGCCGTTCAGTCGGGTAGTCACCGTCAGCCCAGCTTCGGGATCGATCTCGTTGGTCACCAGCGGCCCCATCGGGCAGAACGTGTCGAATCCCTTGCCCCGCGACCACTGTCCGTCGGACTTTTGCAGGTCGCGCGCGGTCACATCGTTCACGATCGTATAGCCGCGAATGTATGGCCGCACATCTTCGCCCGCGCCGATCTTCGTCGCGCGTTTCCCCACCACCACGGCCAGCTCGCCCTCGAAGTCCACTCGCTGCGAAAGCGCCGGAATCCGGATCGCCTCGCCCGGAGCGATTACAGCGGACGGGGCCTTCAGAAACAGCAGCGGTTCCTTCGGCACTTCATTGCCCAGCTCCGCGGCATGTTCGCGATAATTCCGCCCGATGCAGACGATCTTCGACGGCACCACCGGCGCCAGCAGCTTTGCCTTGTTCAACGGGATCGGCGTGAACGCGCCAGCCGCGGGCTTTGCCCATGGATCCTCCGGCCAGGGTGCCACGACGCGCTCAATCCATGGCTCGCCGTCGCGATCCACGACTTCCCCATACCGAACTCCGCCTTCCGCCTCAAATCGGCAATACTTCATCGGCGCTCCTCTTCATGATGGTGGCAGTTCCTCCGTTACCTCAGCCGAGCGCACGCTTTCGTTCCCATCCTGATCGACTGAGGTCACCGCGTACGCGTATTGGTGGCCGACGGTAATGTTGCGATCTTCAAACGACGGCGGCACCAGTAGCGCGTGGCCAGAAATCCGCTCCCAGTTGGTGCCGGCGCTCAGGTCGCGCCGGTACACCACGTATCCCGCCAAATCCGCATCGCTATCCGGTCTCCATGACAAGCCGATGGAGCGCGCCTGCTCGTCGGCGACAGCCGCCAATCCCGCCGGAACGGCCGGCGGAAATACGTCTTTGGCGTCGATGGTGGCGGGCTCCGACGGCACACCGGCAAGCTCCAGCTTCCGTCCATCCACGGTCACGCGCTCTACGCGCTGCGCAGTGTACCGATACAGCTGGTCGAACGAAGCATCGTGATCCACGGCGCCACCGGGATCTTCGTGGCTTAAGTCCACCTCCAGCGTCTGCTCCTGGATCGGTGGCGCTCCGTTCTTCTGGTTCGGCGTCGGCGCTTTCGGGGGGGTGATCAGCGTGCGCGCGATGCGCATCGACGTCTCCGGTTCGGGCGCACCTTTGGTCCAGTGCAGCACCACGCCGTCCGGCACCGTCTTCAGGTCCAGCCCCGTCACCGCCGGAGGAGCGGCACCGGTCACTGACCACGCGGCATTCGAGGGTCCGGCCGTTTTCCCCGCCGCATTCTCCAACTCAACAAAAAACGCGACCGTGCCCGGGGCTCCCTCCGTCAGCTCCGCCGGCAGCGCCACGGAGAACTCAGCAGGCTTGTCCGGCTCAAAGCTCTCACTGCCCGCCATCCGGCACAGCCTGGAATCGAAAACCACAGTCTGGGTCTGCGGGCGCATCCAGCAAATGCGCGCCCGCTGCGGACCCCGCAGCTCGACGTTGTCGGTAGTGTGCCGGGGCATTTTCCAGCGAATCTGAACCTCATCCCCCACACGCGCCGCCCGCAGATCGCTCACCGGCTTGGGCAGCCACAGCGTCGGAGGCTGAGGGTTCGCAGCCAGCCCGCAGCCCGCGAGCACGACCAGCCATCCCGATGCGGCCAGCGCGGCGATCTTCATGCCTCTTCAGCCTAGCAAATGCATTCTGCAGCGCACGTTCCCGCCCAAACGGCACGTCCTGCCGTCTCCGCGCCCTTCCCGCCAGATCCATCGATTTTCTTCGGCAAAGGTCTCGATTCTGCAGGCAGCAGACGTCCCCCGGCGTCGCTGCCGCTTCACCTTATGAAAAACCTTGTGATTCAGGAAACATTTTGGTACCTTCATTCATCGCAGACTGGCAGCGGCCCCACCCTGGAGCGAATCCATGCAAACGCCTTTGGAACCAGCTTCGCCGCAGTTAGACACTCCTGCCGACACTGGGCTGTCCGCCGAGGCGTATATCGCCGAAAAACGCATCGGCGAGCGCATTCGCCGTCTCCGTCTCAAGCGATCCATGGGGCTGGTCGAGATGGGCCGCCAGACCGGTCTGTCCGCCAGCTTTTTGTCGCAACTGGAGACCGGCCGCGTGGTACCGACCTTGCGCAATCTAGCGCGCATTGCCATGGTCTTCGGTCGGGATCTCTCCTATTTCTTCGAGCCGGAACCGCACCCGCTTTTTCGTCTCCACCGGCACACCGACCGCGTGCGCCTGCCGCAATCCGGCGTTGAGGCCCCAACGTACTTCTTCGAGAGCCTTGCCTGGATGGTCCCCGAGCGTCAACTCGATCCCTATTACGCAGAGTTCCTGCCTGTCCGCAATCCATCGGATATCCGCCCGCACGTGCATCCCGGCTACGAATTTCTCTACCTGCTCGAGGGCGAGCTCGAAATCCGCCATGGCGATCGCACTCATGCGCTGGAGACAGGTGACAGCGTCTACTTCGACGCGGGCACGCCGCACTCTTACCGCTGCTCTGCCCAAATGCCGGCTGTCGCGCTGATTGTGAGTATGCATCAGCCGCTGCCACAGCCCACGATGCGTCCAGCGCCCATGTCCACGCCACGACCGGCGGGCCCTGCTCCTGAGGCCGACAGCGTCGCCTGATCCCGGCCGGATTCAGCTCTTCAAATTCGCTTGCAATTCTCGGGGCTGGTAAGCGACACTGGCGCTCTCCTCACGATCGAGGCGTTGCCACGCGTTTTCACTGACCAGGACCTACTGTGGTTGGCTGAACCAACGGGCCCGCAAGGAGCCCTTACGCGGATCGGGGCGAGTTCTGCGTTTATGGATACAGCCGAATCGTTTTTGCGACAGGACCGTTTTGAGCAGCAGGTGGCCCGGCTGCAGGCGCTGCTGGAAGCTACGCGTCTGGTGCACTCGACGAACCGCGTTCATGACGTCCTGCTGAAGACGGCTGACATCCTGGTGCGCGAGCTGGAACTCCCGGGCGCGTTGTTTCTCGACCCCGCCAGCCAACAGCCGCTGATCACCTGTGGCGAGTTGCCCCCTCCACCCTACCCTGGGTGCCATCGCTTCCCGCTGCTCTCGCGCGAGAACCGAAACCTTGCCGAATTGGTGGTGGCGGCGGCCGACGACGCCGAGCTCACCCTGTACGAGCAGGATTTCGTGGAAGGCCTGACGCTGCAGACCGCCGTCGCTCTGGAAAACGCCCAGCTTCACGAACGAGACATTGAGTGGGCCCGCGTCCAGCAGGACCTGGATGCCGCGCGCTCGCTGCAGCGTTCGCTTCTGCCCAAAGCCATGCCGGAGATCCCCGGATACTCGGTGGCTGGGCGATCGACCACCTGCTATGAAGTTGGCGGCGACTACCTCGACGTGGTAGCGATGCCGGACGGCACACACCTGATGGTCGTGGCCGATGTGGCAGGCAAGGGACTCGCATCGGCGATTGTGGCCACCAGCTTCCGCACCGCGCTGCGCTCTCTGGCCAGCCAGCCCCTGCCGCTGGCGGACCTGGCCGCCCGCATTGGCCAGCAGCACTGGGAGGAAGGCGCGGAAGCCCGGCGCCGGTACATGACCGCGCTATTCCTGCGCCTGCAGCCTACCACCGGCAAGCTGCAGATCGTGAATGCCGGCCATAACCCCGCGGCTCTATTGCTGCCGGATGGCAGCGTGCTCATGATCGAAGCCTCCGGTCCTCCACTCGGCATGCTGCCCGGCATGGAATATTCCGCTGAGATTCTGGACTTCCCTCCCGGATCGCGCCTGCTGCTGTACACCGACGGCCTGACCGAGGTGTTTCGCGAGGAAGAAGAATTCGGCACCGAACGCCTCATCAGCACCTTCCGCGCCGCACATTTCCAGGATGCCGAGCCGATTCTCGACGTACTTTGGGATGCGCTCGGCACATTTTCCCTGCATTCACCCCAAACAGATGACATGACCGCGCTGGCGATCTGCCATCTTGATTCCTCCCAGCAGGAGATCCATCCATGAAGAACGGAAGTTCCGTCCAGGTCCGTCTTCCTTCGGAGCTCGGCTTTGAGAAAGTCGCCATGAGCACCGCCGCCAGCATGGCGTCGCTGATGGGCTTCACCGAGGACCGTATCGAAGATCTGAAAACGGCGGTGGCCGAGGCGTGCATCAACGCCATCGAACACGGCAATCGGCTCAACAGCGGGCTCACGGTGGGCGTCGTCCTCTCCACCAGCGAAGACCGTCTCGAGATCAAGGTCATCGACGACGGCGCCGGAGTCAAGGCCGCGCCGCACGCTCCGGACATTGACCGCAAAATGCATGGCGAGGAAGACCCTCGCGGCATGGGCATGTTTCTCATCCAGGCTCTCGTGGACGAAGCCGAGTGGTACAAGGGCCCTCCCGGCAAGAGCTTCGTCCGTCTCGTCATCCGCCTCGACAAGGAGAATGAATAATGCAGACCGCTACCAGGGTCACTGAGCGCACCGCGACCGCGGCATCCGGTAACACCGTCACCATTCTCGCTTTTGGCGGAGACATTTCTTCGGCCTCGAAAGACACCGTATTGGGCGCGTACCACGGCCTGAACGGTTCAATCTCGCGCATCCTGCTGGACTTCACCGGCGTGGACTACATCAACTCCTCGGGCATCGCCATCATCATCCAGATGCTGCTGGAGGCGGGCAAAGCCGGCACGCAGACCATCGGGATCTTCGGGCTGACGCCACACTTCCAGAAGGTCTTCACCATGGTAGGGATCAACAAGTATGCGGCGCTGCACAAGGACGAGGTCGCGGCGCTGGCCGCGGCCTGAGAGGAAACATGGGCCAGGCGCGGGGGTTTCGAAAGCACCGGCTGTGCGGGCTGGCGGTTCTGCTCGCACTCTTCCTCCTGGGCGGCTACGCACAGGCGCAGTCCGCGCCCACACAGTCCATTCCGGATCTGGGCAGGGGCACGGCGGCTCTCGACGATCCCTGGCAATTTCATCTGGGCGATAACGCGTCCTGGGCGTCTCCGGATCTGGATGACGCGACCGGCCACAGTGGCTGGAGCCAAATCGCCGCGGACAAGCCCTGGGGCGCCCAGGGCTATCGCGCCTACGTCGGCTATGCATGGTACCGGAAACACCTGGACATCTCACCGGCTTCCGGCGCCTCGCCGAACTGGTCCATGCTCGTCCCTCACATCGACGACGTGTACGCGATTTACTGGAACGGAAAGCTGCTCGCAACGCACGGTACATTCCCGCCCGATCCGTCGTGGCATTGGTCGGAGGGAGCGCAGACGTTCGATCTCGGCCCGATGAACCAGGGCGTTCTCGCCGTTCGTGTCTACAAGTACCCGCTCGGTTCCTATCAGGATGGCCTGCAGGGCGGCTTCTATGCGCCTCCGGTGATCGGCAGCGCGCAGGCGATCTCGCGCGAGAAATCCGACACCGAGTATCTCTCGCTCCAGCACCGCCAGTTCGCGTTTGCTATCGACTCGCTGGAAGCTCTGGTTTTGCTCCTCAGCTTCCTTTTCTGGTGGCGCGATCGCTCGCAGCGGGTTCTGTTGTGGACTGCGTTGTATTGCCTTACTCAGCTTTTTCTGGCTCTTCTCCTCACCACCCTGCATACCCCGCTCTCGTTCCGTTTCGCTCAGGGTATCGACGAGCCCTTACAGGTTTTGCAGGATGTGACTCTCTGGTTTCTGCTGCTCTGGCTGCTGGATTTGCGCAGCAACGAACGCGTGATGCGCTGGACGCGCGCTTTGGTCTGGGTGAATTTCGTCTTCCAGCTTGCGGACGGAGCCACCTGCTTCCTGGACTGGAGCCGGTACGGCGTTACCGTTCCGGCCCAGATGGCCGATGCGATCTTCACCACGATCTACACCGTCGCCGAACTATGGCCCATCGTGCTGGTAATCCTCGCGGTCCGGAACCGCCTCGACCGCCCACGCTGGGCCGTCGCAATTTTCGCCTTCCTCTCCGAACTGACGAACATCATCCCCGTCATGCTCGAACAGGGCAGCCGGTTCACGCACTGGACCATCGGCCAAACTCTGCATCTGACCTTCTTTACTCTGGCGGGGACCGCATTCGACGCGGCCACTCTCGCCAGCACGGGCCTGCTGCTGGCCATTATCTATGGCGTCTTCAGCTACTCGCGCGACGCGATAGCTCGAAGGCAGCTCATCGAGCAGGAACTGAAGAGCGCCCAGGAGCTCCAGCAGGTGCTCATCCCGGAGCACCTGCCGTCGCTCCCCGGTTTTGCCGTCACCAGCGGATACCGCCCGGCTCAGGAGGTCGGTGGGGACTTCTTCCAGATCATTCCGCTGGAGGAGACCAGCGCTGGCAAGGCCGGTTCCAGCCTGATTGTTCTCGGCGACGTCAGCGGCAAGGGCCTGCGCGCCGCCATGACGGTATCCCTGATCGTCGGCTCGCTGCGCACCCTCGCGGAAACGACCTCAGATCCCGCCGAAATCCTCGCGGGTCTCAACCGTCGCCTCTGCGGCCGCCTGCACGGCGGCTTTACCACCTGCCTGGCCGTCAAGCTTGATGCTGACGGCTCCTGCACGCTGGCGAACGCCGGGCATCCTTCGCCGTTTCTGAATCGCCAGGAGGTTGCGACGCCGGGAGCGCTGCCCCTGGGCGTCACCATGGGAACGGCCTACGAGGCAACCACGGTTCGTCTCCGCCCCGGCGATCATGTCGTCCTCTACACGGATGGCCTGCTGGAGGCGCGCAATGCCGCCGGCGAGCTCTTCGGCTTCGACCGGCTGTGCGACCTCATCACCGCCCGTCCGGATGCCGCGCAGTCCATCGACGCCGCGGTCCGCTTCGGCCAGCAGGACGACATTACCGTTCTCACGCTCACGCGATTGGGGTTGGGGGAAGAAGCAAGGATTCACATGCTGGCGCCCGCGCTCGCGCCCGCCTAGCCGCCTGCCCGCCACCCTCTGCCCGGGGTCCCAACTATGCAAGCCGAACCAATTGCATCTAATATGGTTAGCGGGACCTGATTTCGACTGGGAGCGATCTGGCTATGACAAAAGCGGATTTGGTTGAAGAAGTGACCAAACTCGGCGACCTGACCCGCCGAGACAGCGAAGTCATCGTGGAGACGATTTTCGATTCCGTCATCGGCGCGCTGCGTTCCGGCGACAAGATCGAAATTCGCGGTTTTGGCAGCTTCCGCATCCGCCAGCGCAAGCCGCGCATCGGCCGTAACCCCAAAACCGGCGCTAAGGTCGAAGTCCCCGCCAAGAAGGTTCCCTACTTCAAGCCCAGCAAGGAGCTGCGCGACCTGGTGAACCCGAGCGGCAAACCCCCTGACGAGTCCGGCAGCGCCGACACGGCTGCCTGAACACCAGGCACACCCAGCCAGCAGCGCCTCGCCGGTGCCCGCGATCTACTTGTAGATCAGGTGAATGTCGATTTCCGTCACGGGACAGCCCACCTCCACCGATGCCGTTTGGAACGGAGGCGCCGTCAGCAGCACGTGCGGATTATTCGCGAAGCCAAATCCTTCCTTCGGAATTCCCAGGAAATTCCGGTCCAGCTTATGATTCCGGTTCTCATCGTGGATCACCACGACGCCGTACCTTCCTGGCGGAATCTGGAAAGTCTCCGTCGCCTCGCGGTTCCCAATCGAAAACCCGCCGTGCACCACAGCCAGCTGAAGGTTCTCCGGCCATCCCTGCGGTGACGCATACACCGCGCCGCCCGCCTGCCCTTTCTGGTTGCGGAATCCCGTCACGTGAATCCTGAGCGTGCACAGCGGCTGCCCCGCCTTCGGCGCCTCGTAGTGCCCGCTCCGGTCGCGCCAGGGCTGCTGTGCCCGCGCTACGCAGACTACCAACAGAAGTGTTGCCGCCAGACACAGGACCTTACAGCCCAACCGTCCAGCAACCCGGCGCTGCGCTGCACCAACCGCCGCTTGCATATCTGTCATCCACACAGCGTACCTTCCCTGACGGAGCTTGTCTCCAAAAATGCCAGAATCGCCTCGGATCGGGTAGGGTGTTAGGTTGGCTTGTTTACGTTCCGGGAGGAATTTCGCCATGACCGCTTCTGTTGCCGAGCCCGCCACGCCCGCGCCGCGCGCCACCGCCTGGCCCATCCGCCGCGTGGCCGTGCTGGGTGCCGGTACCATGGGTTCGCGCATCGCTGCCCATCTCGCGAACGCTGGTTTCCCCGTCCTGCTCCTCGACCTGGACAACGCCCTGGTAGCCAAAGCCCTCGAAGGGCTGAAGAAATCGAAGCCGGCCGCCCTCGCCTCGCCTGAATTCCTGGCTCGTGTCACCACCGGCAACTTCCAGGACGATCTCGCCAAACTTGCCGAGTGCGACTGGGTGATTGAAGCTGTCGCCGAGAATCTCGACATCAAGCGCGACCTGCTCGCCCGCGTCGCTCCGCACTTGCGCCCGAATGCCCTGCTGACCACCAACACCAGCGGCCTGCCCGTGGCCGCGATCGCGCAGACTCTTCCGGCCGAGCTCCGCCGCCGATTCTTCGGCACGCATTTTTTCAATCCGCCGCGTTACATGCAGTTGGTCGAGATCATCGCAACGCCCGAATCCGACCCCTCCGCCGTCGCCGCCGTCGCGCGGTTCGCCGAAGTGCACCTGGGCAAGACCGTCGTCCCCGCCAATGATCGGCCAAACTTCATCGCCAACCGCATCGGGGCATTTTCTCTGCTCAACACCATCCGCGTTATGCAGGCTCAGGGTCTAACGATCGAGGAAGTCGACGCGCTCACCGGCAAACCCCTGGGCTGGCCAAAAACCGGAACTTTTCGCCTGGCCGATATGGTCGGCCTTGACGTGCTTGGCTCCGTCGTTCGCAACTTTGCCGCCAACACGCGCGACGAGCGCTCCGACGTGCAGTTGCCCGGGTTCCTGGAAGAAATGCTGAACCGCAAATGGTTTGGCGACAAAACCGGGCAGGGTTTCTACAAGAAGCAAAAGGGCGCGGACGGCGACGACCGCCTCGTCCTCGATCTCGCTGCCATGGACTACCGAGCTGCGCAGAAACCCCGCCTCGCTGCGCTCGACATGGCGAAGCCGATCGAGACGCTCCCGGAGCGCATTCGCGCGCTCCTTGCCGGTAATCCCGAGAAAGACAAGGCGGCGGCGTTCTACTGGCAGATCCTCCCCGATCTCTGGTTTTACGCTGCCAACCGCATCGGCGAAATCGGCGACAGCCTCGCGGATATCGACCGGGCCATGCGCGCCGGCTTCAACTGGGAGCTCGGCCCATTCCAGATGTGGGACGCCGCAGGCGTGGCCGAAACCGCAGAGAAACTGCGCGCGCAGGGCCGTAGTTTGCCTTCGGCCCTCGAAAAGCTTCTGGAGACCAAAGAGAAATCCTGGTATCGCGACTCCGGCGCGGAATACTTCGATCCCCGCTCCGGCGAGTACGTACCGGTCGAGCCGCCCTCCGCGGTCATGACCCTCTCGCGCGCGAAGCGCTCCGGAGGCCTCGTCGCGGAAAATCCCGGCGCTTCGCTCTTCGACGTCGGCGATGGCGTGGCCTGCATCGAGTTCCACACGAAGATGAATGCCCTCGGCGGCGACATTGTGAGCTTCGTCCGCCAGAACCTCGCGCCCGACGCCGATCCCGTCCGCAATTTCCGCGCCTTCGTCATCACCAACGACGCCGCAAATTTCTCCGCCGGAGCGAATCTCGTCCAGCTCCTGCTCGCCGCCCAGGACGAAGAATGGGACGAGATCGATTCCTACATCGCTGCCTTCCAGCAGATGACCCAGGCGATCAAGTTCTGCCCCGCTCCAGTAGTCATCGCGCCTTTCGGCCTCACCCTCGGCGGCGGCTGCGAAGTGTCGCTGCACGGCGTGGCGCGCCAGCCGCATCTGGAGCTCTACACGGGCCTGGTGGAAACCGGCGTCGGCCTCATTCCCGCCGGCGGCGGTTGCAAGGAAATGACCCTCCGCGCGCTCGAGTTCGCCGCCGCCGCCGCTCCGGCCGCCGCTCGTGACTCGGTCGAGCTTCATCACGTGATGCGCACGATCTTCGAGAATATTGCTCTCGCCAAAGTTTCGACCTCTGCCGTTGAGGCCCGCGACCTGCGCCTGCTGCGCCCCTCTGACGCGATCAGCATGAACCGCGATCGCCTTCTCCACGACGCTAAACAAAAAGCCCTGGCCTTTGCGGACGCCGGCTACGCGCCACCGCAGCCGCGCACCGACATCCCCGCTCCCGGCGAGCCCGTTCTGTCCGTTCTGCGCCTGGGCGTCCACATGCTGCGCGAAGGCGAGTACGCCAGCGATCACGACGTCACCGTGACTACTCATCTGGCGACCGTGCTCTGCGGCGGCGACATCACGCCGGGCACGCTGGTCAGCGAGCAGTACCTGCTCGATCTCGAGCGCGAGCACTTCCTCTCGCTCTGCGGCGAGCGCAAATCGCAGGAGCGCATCGCCTACACGCTGAAATCCGGCAAGCCGCTGCGCAATTAGGAGCACCGCTATGAGAGACGCCGTCCTCGTCAGCGCCGTCCGCACCGCCGTCGGCAAAGCCCCTCGCGGAGCCTTGCGCAACACCCGCCCCGACGATCTTGCTGCCACCGCCATAAAGGGCGCGCTCGAACGCGTGCCCGCGCTCGACCCTGCCGAGATCGATGACGTGATCCTCGGCTGCGCTATGCCTGAGGCCGAGCAGGGCATGAATGTGGCGCGCATCGCCAGCCTCCGAGCGGGCCTGCCCGTTTCGGCGGGCGCGATGACCATCAACCGCTTTTGCGCCTCGGGGCTGCAGGCCATTGCCCTGGCCGCGGAGCGGATCCGCGGCGGCGGCGCTGACGTCATCCTCGCCGGCGGCGTCGAATCCATGTCCATGATCCCCATGGGCGGCAATAAAATCGCGCCCAATCCCTGGCTGGTCGACAACCACCCCAGCTCCTACCTGTCCATGGGCCTAACGGCCGAGCGCGTGGCGAAGAAGTACGGCATCGGGCGCGAGGACGCCGACGCTTTCGCGCTGGCCAGCCATCAGAAGGCCCTCGCCGCGCAACAGTCTGGCGCTTTCAACGACGAAATCGTCCCCGTCAGCGCGACAACCATCACGCCCGGTTCCGGCACAAAACCTCAGACAGCAACCGAGGAATTTCGCCTCGACGAAGGCCCCCGTGCTGACACAACGGCCGAAGCTCTCGCGAAACTCGCGCCCGTCTTCCACGCCAAAGGAACCGTGACCGCAGGCAACTCCTCGCAGACCTCCGATGGAGCCGCCGCCGCCGTGGTCATGTCTGCCGAGCGCGCCAAAGCGCTCGGACTGCGCCCGCTCGCCCGCTTCGTCGCCTACGCGTATGCCGGCTGTGACCCCGAGGAGATGGGCCTGGGCCCTGTGTTTGCCGTCCCGAGAGCGTTAAAGCTCGCCGGCCTCACCCTCGACCAGATCGACCTGATCGAATTGAACGAAGCCTTCGCCTGCCAGGCGTTGGCCGTCATCGCCAGCTCTCGCTCGACCCCGCCAAAGTAACGTACACGGCGGAGCCATCGCGCTCGGTCATCCACTCGGCTGCACCGGCGCGAAGCTCACCGCGACCCTGCTGCACGAGATGCCCCGCCGCAAGGCCCGCTACGGCCTGGTGACCATGTGTGTCGGCGGCGGCATGGGCGCGGCTGGGATCTTCGAGAACCTCGCGTAGCCCGCCGTACCACCCATCCCCCAATGTCGTCCAACGGGCGTACGATTCCCTTTCGGAGTCCTCTATGGAGACGACCACCACCATGCCCCAGGCCCCTGCCGGCGGCAGCTTTCTGCTCACGAATGCTGCGCCCGACGACGTCTTCACGCCCGAAGATCTGACAGAAGAGCAACAGGAGATCGCCCGCACTACCGCGGAATTCGCGGAGAAGTCGATCCTGCCCCGCGTGCCGGAAATCGAAGCCAAAAACTACCAGGTCACGCGCGATCTGCTGCTGGAAGCGGGCAAACTCGGCCTGCTCGCCGTCGACATCCCGGAGCAGTACGGCGGCCTCGCGCTCGATAAGGTCACCTCCGCGCTCATCGCCGACCGCATCGCCGTCTGCGCCAGCTTTTCCGTCAGCATGAGCGCCCATACCGGGATCGGCACGCTGCCAGTCATCTGGTACGGCACGCCCGAGCAAAGAGAAAAATACCTGCCGAAGCTCGCCAGCGGCGAATGGGTCGCGGCCTACGCGCTTTCCGAGGCCTCCTCCGGCTCTGACGCGATGAACATTCGCGCTCAGGCGCGCCTCTCGCCCGACGGCTCCCAGTACATCCTGAACGGCGAGAAGATGTGGATCACCAACGCAGGCTTCGCCGATCTCTTCATCGTCTTCGCGAAAATTGTTGGCGACAACGGCCAGCCGCCGCAATTCTCAGCTTTTCTCATCGAGCGCGGCACGCCGGGCCTGACCATCGGCGCCGAGGAGCACAAGCTCGGCATTCGCGGCTCATCTACCTGCCCGCTGGTTCTCTCCGACTGCGCGATTCCCGCCGGCAACCTGCTCGGCGAAGCCGGCAAAGGCCACCACATCGCGTTCAACATTCTGAACGTAGGGCGTTACAAATTAGGCGCGGCGGCCCTCGGCGGAGCCCGCACCACCCTGCGCACCGCCGTGCGCTACGCCAGGCAGCGCGTGGCTTTTGGCAAGCCCATCGCTTCGTTCGGTCTCGTTCAGGAAAAGCTCGCCGACATGGCCGCCGGCATTTTTGCCGGCGAAGCGCTCGTTTACCGCGTGGTCGGCGCCATCGACGCTGCACTCTCCACGCTGGATGCCGATGCCCCCGCCGCGGAAGTGCAGAAGCGCATCGAGGAGTACGCCGTTGAATGCTCCATCGTGAAGGTCTGGTGCTCGGAGATGCTGGAGCGCGCCGTCGACCGCTCCGTCCAGATTCACGGTGGCTACGGCTATGTCGAGGAGTATCCGGCCGAGCGCGCGTATCGCGATGCGCGCATCAACCGCATCTTCGAAGGCACCAACGAAATCAACCGGCTCATCATCACTGGCTTTTTGCTCAAGCGCGCCATGCAGGGCCGGCTGCCCCTGCTCCCCGCCATCGGCAAGATCATGGATGAAGTCATGGCCGGGTCTGCGCCGCGGGCCGAACTCAGTGGGCCGCTGGCCGCCGAAAAGGCGCTGCTCGCCTCCGCAAAGAAGATCGGCCTCTTCTGCGCCGGCGCCGCCAGCCAGAAATACCCGACCAACCTGCAGGACCAGCAGGAGATCATGGGCGCGCTCGCCGATATTCTGATTGAAATTCTCGTGATGGAGTCGGCCATCCTGCGCGCAGAAAAGGCTTCTGCGCGCGGATCAGCCGAGCATCACATCGCCCTGGCGCAACTCGCCGCCGCCCGCTCGTTCGACATCGTGCAGCATTCCGGCGAACGCATTCTGGGGGCGATCGCGGAAGGCGACATGCTGCGCACCCAGATGGCGATCTACCGCCGGCTCGCGAAGCACGAACCGGTAAACACCGTCGCACTGGGTCGCACCGTGGCGGAGGCCGTGATCAGCGCTGAACGCTACCCACTCTGAGCGAGCAGCCCTTTCACCAGTTCTATCCACTCGTCGTCGAGCTTCGGCCGGTGGAAGTTCCGCCCGGCGCGCTGGTACCAATAATCGGCATTCCAGTCCGCACCCTCTTTACGGTGCAGGTAGGCATGGACCGCCATCCCCTCGCGCGTCTCCAGCGAGTCGACCAGTTTATGCGCACGATCCCAATTGCCGGAGTCTCCCGTGGAATCCGCGCGGGCGTCCCACCACAGCGCCACGAGCGGCGCACTCAGCCCTTGTGGCGGCTCATCGGCCCGGAGCGACGCGCGAAACTCCTCCACCGTCATCGCCGCTTCCTCACGACCCGCTCAGAACGGCCTTCCCAATCGTTGCCAGCTGCATGTTCGACGTGCCCTCGTAGATGGCGCCGATTTTCGCGTCGCGATAGAACTTCTCCACTGGATAGTCCTTCACGAACCCGTAGCCGCCATAGATTTCGACCGCGCGGCTGGCCACGCTCTCCGCGACCCGCGAGGCATAAAGCTTCGCCATCGCCGCTTCTTTCAGAAACGGCATGTTGGCGCCTTTCAGCCGCGCCGCGTTGTAGACCAGCATGCGCGTTGCCTCGATCTCCGTCGCCATGTCGGCCAGGTCGAACTGCACCGCCTGGAACTCGGCGATCGGCTTGCCGAACTGCTTGCGTTCCTGGCTGTACTTCACGGCAAATCCCCACGCGCCCTCGGCCAGGCCCAGCATCTGCGCCGCGATGCCGATGCGGCCCTCATTCAGCGTTTCAATGGCGATTTTGTAGCCCTTGCCCACGTCGCCGATCACGTTCGACGCCGGAACTTTGCAGTCGTCGAACAGCAGCTCGCACGTCGACGAGGCGCGAATCCCCATCTTGTCTTCCTTGTGGCCGACCGTGAACCCGGCCGTGCCGCGCTGGACCAGGAAAGCCGTGATGCCCTTGTATCCCGCCTCAGGATTCACCGTCGCGAAGACCAGAAACAGGTCGGCCTCCATCGCGTTGCTGATCCACAGTTTTCGCCCGTTCAGCACATACCGGTCGCCTTCGGCGCGCGCCTGCGTGGTGAGCGAAAACGCATCCGATCCCGATCCCGCCTCGCTCAGCGCATACGCGCAGACGGTCTGCTGTGCCATCCGCGGCAGATAGAGCCGCTGCTGATCCGGCGTGCCCCAGCGCAGGAGCGCATTCACGGCCAGCGTATTCTGCACGTCCACCATCACGGCCACGGCTGGATCGACGCGCGCAATCTCCTCCACCGCCAGCACCGCGCTGAAGAACGACGCGCCCGCGCCGCCCAACTCCATCGGGGCCTCGATGGCCATCAATCCCAGCTCGAAAAGCTGGCGCAAAATGTCGGGGTCCAGCTTCTGCGCCTCGTCCATAGCGCGCACGCGCGGAGCGATCTCCTGCTGCGCAAACTGGCGTACCGTGTCGCGCAGCATCGTCTCTTCTTCGTTCAGGTGGGTCAGCGGCAGCGCCGCCTGGATCTCGGTCTCGGGCATAGCCTTCCCATACTACCGCCGCCGGCGCACGCTGCGCAGGGCCATGATCCTGTGCCGGAATGGTCTGTGTACCCTGCCGTTAAAACCATCCGCGGCCGGATCGGTCGCGTTAATCGCCGAAGATCGCGCTGTCGAACTCGCGCTCCGCGTCCCTTACCAATTCCCCGATCACGACCGCCGGGCCGGACCCGCTGTACCCAGGCATCACTCGCAGCCGCTTCAGGATCTTCCGCGCCAGACCGGTCAGCGGAAGCTCGTGCAACCCAAGCAGCGGAACCCATTTCCGCTCGCCCACCGGCTTGGTCAGCCGATCGCGCTCGGCCATCTCCACCCCGTAGACGGTCACGTAGTAATTCGTGTTCGTGATCGCGTGCCGTACTGTCAGCAAGGCGGACGCGGCATGTTCCTGAGTTTCCTTCACCTGCGGCAGTTCCCACATCCCGGGCATCTGCGCCGCATCCGCCGGGCGCCGCTCCAGCAAAACCTCCGACTTCGGCCATTCCTTCCGCTGCATCAGAGCGTGTGCTGTTTTCCGGCTCAGCATCTTCCGCGCCGGAGTCGCTGCATGTTCCCCGCGGGTCTGGCATCCCGCGTGTACGGGGCAGGTGAGGCACAGCGGCCCCTTCGGGAGGCATACCGTCGCGCCCAGCTCCATCATGGCCTGGTTAAAATCTCCAGGACGTTTCGGATCCACCAATCGCAGAGCTTCCTGGCGCAATTGGCCACTGCGGGCCGCGCCGGGCACCGGTTCGTGACCCAGGTAGCGCGTCAGCACTCGCTCCACATTGCCGTCAACCGCCGCTACCGGCTCTCCAAATGCGATGCTCGCCACTGCCGCGGCCGTATACACGCCCACTCCGGGCAGCCGGCTCAGCTCCGCCGCTGTCCTGGGAATCTTCCCCTTATACTCGGCCATCACCCCGCGTGCCGACTCATGCAGCGCCCGGGCGCGCCGGTAATACCCCAGGCCACTCCACGCAGCCAGCACTTCGGACTCGTCAGCCCGTGCCAGTGACGCCAGATCCGGGAATTTCTCGAGGAATCGCCCGTAGTACTCCACAACCGCCGCGGCGCGAGTCTGCTGCAGCATCGCCTCAGAAACCCAAATCGCGTAAGGATCGCGCGTGTGGCGCCACGGCAAATCGCGCGCGCACCGGTCGAACCATGCCAGCAGTTTGCGCCGAAACTCCGCCACCCCCGGGCCCATGCCAGATCCCATGTCCGAATTGTAGCGGCTCATTACCGCCGTCTCTCCCACTCCTGTGAGCTTGTCTGCCCGATGTATCGACTTATTCACGCCCCTCCGCAGCGCCGCCGGCTGCGTGGTTTCGCATCACCCTGTACCCTGTTCAGTGGACTCCTACTCTTTCATCCGCCGTCTGCCCAAAGCCGAGCTTCACCTGCATCTTGAGGGGACGGTCACGCCGGAAACTCTCGTAGAGCTCAGCGCCCGCCAGGATTCCGCCCCGCTCGACCTCGCCCAGGCAAATGCCCTGTTTCAGTACACCGACTTCTCCGGCTTTCTGCTGGCCTTCAAGGCGATCACGGAGCGCCTTCGCACGGCCGACGACTATGAGCTGGCCACCTGGCGGATGGCCCAGCGGCTGGCTCAGCAAGGGGTGGTCCACGCCGAGGTCTACGTCTCCGTCGGAGTCGTCTACTATTGGCGGCGCTGCGAATTTGAGCCGCTGTTCCTGGGCATGGAACGTGCCCGGGCCCGCGCCGAATCCGAACTGGGCCTCTCCCTTTACTGGATCTTCGACGCCGTCCGCCATTTTGGCCCCGAAGAGGCCGCCCGCGTCTTTCGCAAAGCCGCTGACCTGCGCACGCAGTTCCCTTCCATCGTCGGCATCGGCATCGGCGGCGATGAGCGCCGCACCGGCGCCGAGCCCTTCCGCGATCTGTATGCCAAGGCTCGCGATGCCGGTCTCCGGCTCACCGCTCACGCCGGAGAAACCGTCGGTCCGGAAGGCATCTGGGGCGCGCTGAACATCGGCGCGGAGCGCCTCGGCCATGCTTTGTCGGCCATCCAGGATCCCGAGCTGATGGGCGTCCTCGCCGAACGGCAGATTCCCCTCGAAATCTGCGTCTCGTCCAACCTTCGCACCGGCTGCTGCCTGCGCCCCGAAGACCATCCGCTGCGCCGATACTTCGACGCCGGCCTGATGGTCACCCTCAACTCCGACGATCCTGCCCTCTTCTTCAGCGATCTCGAGAACGAGTACCGGATCGCCCAGGAGCGCTTCGCTTTCACTCAGGAACACCTGCGTGAATTGGCGTCCAACTCCATCGAGGCCAGCTTCCTTCCCCCTGAGCGGAAGGTAGAGATTCTTCGGCGCATCGAATCCCTCGAATGAGGTATGTACTTCGCAGAATCCCGGCCGATATAGAAACACAGCAGCCACAGGAAACGCCGCAACCCAGGCTATGATGGTGCCAGGGCCGCTTGGAGAGTTCGTATGACCCTTTGCCGGAAAAAAGGCAGCAAATCCGCGGAAGATCAACTGGAACAGGCGGAATCCGCCTGTGGCTCCTGCGGCGCTCTGCGCGCCATCGGCTGGACCTCCGTCGCCCTCGGCGTGGCCGCCCTTGGCCTCTTTGTCGGCCGAGAACTCCGCCTGCGCTACAAGATCCGCCACCGCACGCCGTCTGACTTTTTCTCCCACGCCGGCGAGGACTTCAACACCGAATTCGGGATGGGTATCTAAACAGCAGGGTTCGCTGTTTGCGGGCCATCAGCATTTCCCTGTGCCCGGCGCGCGCGCTCTACCGGAAACCGTAACCCCTGCCCCTAATTGGTCCTCTCCACCAGATACTGGGCGACCTTCTTCAGCCCATCCGCCGCCGCGCCATACCGCTCCAGCGCCTGAAACGCCTCCGCGATCAGCTGTGCCGCATCGCGCCGCGATTGCTCGATCCCGAACACGGCTGGCCACGTCGCCTTGTCGCTGGCGACATCCTTTCCTGCCGTCTTTCCCAAATGCGCTGAGTCCTGCGTCATGTCCAGCACGTCGTCCACGATCTGGAAAGCCAGCCCCGCCTTGATCCCAAATTCGGTCAGCCGCCGCGTCTCCTCGGCATTTGCCCCGGCATAAACGCCGCCCGCCACAATGCTCACTCGGATCAGGGCGCCGGTCTTTGCCCGATGAATCGCCGCCACGCTCTCGGCTGTCGGCTTTGTGTGCTCGCCTTCCAGGTCGAGTACCTGCCCGCCAATCATCCCTTCCACGGTTCCTGTTGCTTCGGCAATTAGCCCGACGATCCTCACCGCTCGTTGCGGCTCGCACTTGAGCCCGGCCAGCGTCTGGTACGCCAGCGTTTGCAGCGCGTCTCCCGCCAGAATCGCGATCGCCTCGCCGAAGGCCACGTGACAGGTCGGCTTACCGCGCCGGAGGTCGTCGTTGTCCAGCGCCGGCAAATCGTCGTGAATGAGCGAGTAGGTGTGCAGCATCTCGATCGCCGCACCCAAATCCTCGACTCCGCTCGTTAAGTCTGCATCGCCGTGCGCCGCCGCGATCATCCGCGCCGCCTGCATGGCCAGAACCGGCCGCAACCGCTTCCCGCCTGCGAACACGCTGTGCCGCATCGCGCCGTGGATCGACGCCGGAACCTGCGCCACCGGAGGCAGCAGCCGCTCCAGCGTCGCGTCCGTGCACTCCGCGCCCTCTCGCAGAATCGCCTTTACATCCGCCTGCATGGCGGTCTTGTTTTCTGATGCAGTTGCCATAGATGGACCGCTTCCAGTGTAACGGGAACCACGCTGGGGAGCGCGACAAACGGCCGCTATGGAGCTTACCCCGACCAGAAGGAAAACCTACGGCTGCAAATGCAGTGTGTGTGCCGTGGCGGCGGCCACGGCTGGGTCAGTAAAGGGGAGCGCAAAGGTGCGGCCTTGGTACCAGTACGTCCACTGGTCGCGATAGTACGGGCTCAGCGGATCACCCGATTCTCCCATCACGATGTTCTCCGTCGCGGTGTCCACATTGCCCCAGTCGATGGTGAACCGCTGCGACGGCCCAAACGTGCGCGCGACCTGCTTCACCGTTGTTGTATCGCCGGACTGCGGCAGCGCGCCTGTCCCGGTCCATCGTTTGAACCACGGGAGCAGCCCAAAAATCGGATGCTCCACATCCACCGGATGCCCATCGCCATAGCGCCATGTGCTCAGATCCCGCGGCGCTCCGGTCATCACAAGCCCCTGCCGCACCAGATCCGCCAGAAAGTCGTCCCATGTCCGGTACTTCGCCGGTAGCCATGCCGGGTTCTCATTCATCAGAATCTGCTCCGCGGCGAAGATACTCTCGCTCCAGCGATAGTGTTTCCATTCATCGCCGAGTTTCGGTTCCAGCAGCATCGGGTAAAAGGCGTGCTTCGCCGCCGCCACAATCGCCGCGGGCGCCGAATCTATGCTGACCGCACCATCCCAGGTCCGCAGCAGGTTCGCCGCCTGCCGCAATTGCGGGTCCACGTCATCGGCGTGGTCGATCCCATACGCCAGCCGCTGCGCGATCTCCTGATCTACTTCGGAGTACACATCCGTCTGCAGCGTCAGCATATCCCTGGCGGTCAGGCCGGTTTTCGGTCCGAGCCACTTCCAGATGCGTTCGTTGCGATACGGATCGCCCCATTCCAGCGTGAGCGGGTACGGGTAGCCATGCGGCGTCACACGCGAATTCGCCGTCGCCAAAAGGCCATCCGGCGGATTGTACGCAGTCGGCAAATCGTCGAAGGCAATGAATCCCTGCCACTCATGCGTGTTGTCCGCAATCGGCACCCCTTGCAGCCCGTTTGGCCTCACCGGGATCAATCCCACCGTTTGATATCCGATATTTCCCTGGTCGTCGGCGTACACCGAATTCTGCGTGGGAGCCCACCACTGGCTCATCGCCTTCCGAAAGTCGCTCCAGTTCGCCGCTGTGTCCATCGCCAGCAGCGGAAGCCCATGCGCCGCGGGACTGTAGATACTCCAGGCCAGCGCCAGCGTTCTCGTTTCGCCCGGAATCAGCGGCGTGATCACCACCCCGTGATCGGTCCTCTCCACGTCCACCGTCGCGTCGTGCTTGCCCCGCACCTTGATGGTTTCCACATCGTGTTGCACCGGATGCCACGCCCCATCCGTCCCCAGGTACTCGCCCTGCGCGTTCGTCTTCTCCACATAAATGTCCTGCGTGTCGGCGTAGAGCGAGGTGAATCCCCACGCGACATGCTCGTTGTGCCCCGCCACCACAAACGGCAACCCCGGCACGCTCAGGCCCGCGGCGTGGAATCCGGGCGCTTCCAGATCGATCTCGTACCAGGTGTCCGGAATCTGATGCTCCAGGTGCATGTCATTCGAAAGAATGGCGTGGCCACTGGCGCTCTTCGCGCCGGAAACCACCCATTCGTTCGAGCCTGCATTGCACCCCAGGCACTCCGCCGCGCTGCCCTGGATTACCTGCGCCCATGCGTCGCTCGCATGCCGCGGAGTGAGCCATCGTGCCGCAAATCTCGCCATCAGAGGAAACGTTGATCGCTCTTGCCTATTGCCTGTTGACCGTCTTTCCTGGCTCGTGTCCAGCGGCACATCCGGGATCGCCTGATTTGGCGCCGAGATCGGCGGCCAGCTCGAAATCACGGGATGGTCCCGCCACGTCGTCGACGGATAAAGATCCGCCGCCAGCGTCGGCCCCAGCTTCGCCGTGATCCGTTCTCGCTCGATCTTCTCCGGCCAGTGCTCATCCAGCATCTGCACCATGCCCAGCGCTACCGTGATCGAGTCCACCGGTGCCCATGGCGCGGGCCGGTACATCAGCAGCCGAAACTCCGCCGGCAACTCATCCTGATGCGACTGAAGGTAAGCATTCACGCCGCGCGCATAATCCTCCATGGTCCGCCGGTCCTGATCGTTCAGCGCCGCGGTCATCCGTTCCGCCGTCACGCGCAGCGCCAGCACCCGCTGCATGCGGTCGTGTTCCAGGAGCTTTGGGCCCAGGATTTCGGCCGCGTCGCCGGCAGTCATGCGTCGCTCCATGTCGAGTTCCCACAGCCGGTCCTGCGCCGTGACGTATCCCTGTGCAAACAGCAGATCGTCCAGGTTCCCGGCTTCGATGTGGGGCACCCCGTGCTCATCCCGCCTCACCGTCACCGGGGCTGTCAGCCCACTCACGTGGATCGTTCCGTCCAGCTGCGGCAGAGACGCGCGCATGGCGTGCATCAGCCACCATCCGCAGCCAAACGCTGCGACCACCACAACCAGCGCGAGCATCATCAGTCCGGCCACCACGCGCACGGCGGCACTGCCACGCTCAGCCCTGGCGATCCGTCCAGAACTCATGCAGGCCATTGTCTCAAACAAAGAACGCGCTCCCTTTCGCCTAATCTCGCTCCGCCTGCCGGCTGCTCCCATTTGACATCCGCCCTCCGCAGCCCCTACCCTCAGGGGTAGATGAACCCCCTCTCACCAACCTGCATGTGTCTGTGCTGCTGTTGCGGCTGCACCATGCGGGTGCGCGCCTGAGGGAACCGGTTCGATAAGCTCCGAAGCATCCCTCAGAACCCACCCGCTGCCAAGCCCGGGTGGGTTTTTTCGCCCCGGCCCCAGCCCTAACGAATCGCCTCAGGAGGAATCAGATCATGTCGCTTCGCATCAACGATATCGCCCCGGATTTCACCGCCGAGACCACGCATGGCACCATCCATTTCCATGACTGGATCGACGGGCACTGGGTGGTGCTCTTCTCCCATCCGAAAGACTTCACCCCCGTGTGCACCACGGAATTGGGTGCGGTCGCGGGACTCGAAAAGGAATTCGCGAAGCGCGGCGCCAAAGTCATCGGCCTTTCGGTCGATCCGGTCGAAAGCCATAAGAAGTGGGAAGGCGATATTCGCGACGTCACCGGTCATACGGTCAATTACCCGATGATCGGCGACCCCGAGCTCAAAGTGGCCAAGCTCTATGACATGCTGCCCGCCGATGCCGGCGATACCAGCGAGGGCCGCACCCCGGCGCACAATGCCACCGTGCGCACCGTCTTCCTCATCGGACCGGACAAGCGCATCAAGCTGACCCTGTCCTATCCAATGAGCACCGGCCGCAATTTCGACGAGATTGTCCGCGTGCTCGACTCCATCCAGTTGACCACGAAGCACAAAGTCTCGACTCCGGCCAACTGGAAGCAGGGCGAGGACGTCATCATTGGAGGAGCCGTTACCAATGAAGAAGCGGACAAGCTCTTCCCCGGCTACAAGACAGTGAAGCCGTATCTCCGCACCGCCGCCCAGCCCAAGTAAGCAGACAGGCGGGGATGCAGGAAGAATGTAGTCTTGTATCAGGTATCCGCCGTGCCCTCACAGGACGCGGCGGACATGAGCACCGGTGGCGAAGTGGCTAACGCGCTGGTCTGCAAAACCAGTATTCGCCGGTTCAATTCCGGCCCGGTGCTCCAAAGATTGTTGAGAGCAAAAGAAAAAGGCGCCGGAATTCCGGCGCCCTTTCCAGTCTCCCAGGGGTTAGAAGTCGTACCGCAGCGCAAACTGCATCACGCGCGGCTGGCTCAGCAGGCTGCTGGCCACGCCGAGATTTCCGCTGGTCAGGCCCGAACCTATCGACGCGGGATCGAAGCGCACCGTGTTGGTGACGTTGTAAATTTCCCAGTCGAATTTCAGTGCGCTGCCTTCGCGCAACTTGTTCACATTCCAGGACTTCGTCAGCCCTGAGTCGATGTCGAAGACCCCGTCACCCCGGAAGTTGTTGCGCTCGCCCGCCTCGCCCGGATAGGGCAGCCGTTCCGGGGTGCCGTTCGCAAGTCCATTGTTGATCGCGTTCGGATCGTCGAAGAACTGCGGGTTCCCATTGGAATCGAGGTATCGCCGCATCTTGATCGTCCCGGTCTTCACACCGTAGCTTTCAATCTGCCAGTCGGTCGTCCAGCCCGGCTCGAAGAACGAGAAGGGCAGCCCGGTGGTGATGCGGCTCAGTCCGGACCACTGCCAGCCGCCAACGAATGCGTTCACGAACCGGTTGACATTGCCACCAAATGCCCTGCCTTTGCCGAATGGCATCTGGTACACCCAGTCCACCGTCACCAGATGGCGCGTATCGAAATCCGACGATGCGCGGTTCAGATAGGGTCTCCAGGTGTTCAGGATGTCGCTGAAGGAATCGCCCGAGCCGCTGGTGGAGAATTCGGTGCTGCGCTCGGCGTCCGATCCCATGTCAATGGAATGCGAGAACGTGTAGCTCACATCCATCTGCAGCCCGTGGCTCAATGGATGGCGCAGTGTGATCTGCGCGGCGTCGTAATAGCTCATGCCGATCGACGAAAAAGCGTAGAGCGACGAGAACTGGTCCTGCCAGAAGTGCGGCTGCCAGTTCGCCGGCGCCGGATAGAACCCGATCGAGCGGACCGTAAAAGTCCAGATCCGCCAGCGCCGACGTTGCGCCGAGATTGGAACGATACGGAGCCCACTCATTGTTGTAGATGGCCTGGGTCGCGCTCTCGCCGTTGTAATCGTAGTCGGCCATCCAGGGGAAAACGTCTTCGAAATACTTGATTTTGGGCACGCTGGCATCGATGCCGTTGCAATAGCCGCAATTCCCGCCATTCTGATCCACCAGGCGCGATAATTTGGTGCCGGCTGAATAGTAATCGCCGCCGCCCTGGGGATCGACATAGTCGACCGGCTCAGAGAGATCGAGGCTCTGCAGCAGATGCCGTCCCAGGGTGCCCACGTAGTCCGTTTCCAGCGTCCAGCCACCCGCAAACTGATGCTGGACCGACAGGTTGAAGGCTTCCGTGTAGGGTGTCTTGATCTTGCTGTCCATGCCCCAGGTAATGGCAAATCCATTCAGTCCCGTCGGGGGTTCATAGGGAAACGTTTCGGTTGCCGGCGGAGTGCCATTGTTGAAGGGCAGAGTGGTGCGCTTGACGAAACGGGGCGACGTTTCATACCCGTAAACCCCCGCCGGGTTGGTCACGCTGCTGCTCACGCCGTACGAGCCATGCTGATCGAAGGCGTTCACCAGCGCTTCGCCATAGTGATCGTAGTACATGCCGAAGCCCGCGCGGATCGACGTTTTCGAGTTGGGCGAGTACGCGATGGCCAGACGTGGCGCAATGTTACCATTCGACCTCGGCCAGTATCCCGGCTTGCCGTAGTAGGGACCGGTCGGATTGAAGTAAAGATCCGGTTCATAGATTTGACCCTGCAGAGCCGCTGCTTCACGCTGCTGGTACCACGTGTGCGTGTCGATGGTGGGCGCCACCTGCTGCCCGCTGGTTTCCCAGGGCGTGCTCAGAATAGTGTGGCGGATGCCGAAGGTGATGACCAGATTCGGCAGTGCCTGCCAAACATCCTGCAAATAGTACTCGTTCTCGAGCGACGCGAAGTGCCGAACGAGCGGCGCTCCGTCCGCCAGCAGCGAGGCTGACGTTGCACCGGTGATGCTGTAGTTATAGTTGTTCGTCACCGACGGGATATCGCCCACCAGATTCGCGTAGGCAATCACGTACGAGTTTTGAAAACCGCTGGGCACAGCGCCGTAGCCCGGCGGATTCCCGCCCACCCAGTAGGGGTTCGAACTTCCATAGTTAAACGAATTGGCGTTGGACGACTGATTCATGTGAATGAACCGCAGGTTCACGCCGAACTGAAAATCATGCTTGCCGTGGTTCCAGTTGAAGTTGTCCACGATGTTGTTCACCGGAACCGAGGTGATGGAGGTGGACGTTTCCGCCGTCGTCGTCGACAGGAAGCGGAAATCGTTGACATCGCTGGTCAGTAGTCCCCGATTGCTGTATCCCTGGCGGATGTAGCCATAGCGAATGTCGTTCACCATATTGGGGTTGATCGACCAGGTGTCGCCGGCGATGATGCCCTTGGTGTTGTCCTCGTAGGTGCTGGAGGGGCCTTGCCCGGGGAACTGTTCCGCAGCTCCGGTTGTATCTTTCTGGAGCTGGCCGTGCACAAAAATCCGGTGCTTTTCATTCGGCGTGAAATCGAGCCGGAACAGCGAGGTATTGAGCGTCTGCGGGTTGGGCGACGCGAACGCGTAGGATCCCTCGTTGAGCCCATCCCCCTCCAGCGTTCCGTTGGCCACTGGCATGGATTTGAAATAAGTCAGCGCATTCGGGTTCGGCCCGGGCGAGGGAGGATACTGCGTGCTGTTGCACACCTGGCATCCCGCATCCAGCGCCATCACATCCGCCGGCGACAGAATCGTGCCGGGATATTGCAGATTTCCTGCATCGTAGAGTGCCGTCGGGTCCGTCTGTATTACCTCCTGGTCTTCCGCCCTCCGCGTTCCTTCGTAGTTGGCGAAGAAGAACAGCCTGTCTCTTTTGATCGGCCCGCCCACGTCCGCGCCGAAGATGTTCCGGATCAGCTTGCCGGGAACATTGGCATAGCCGCTCAACAGTTCCGACTGTTTGTTGAACCAGTCGTTGGCCACGGTAAACGTCGGCCGGTTGTACCAATACGCTGCGCCGTGAAACTGGTTGGTTCCGGATTTGGTAACCATGCTCGCCTGGGCGCCGGCGGAGCCTCCTTCGTCGGCGTTGCTGTTGCCGGTAGTCACACGGAACTCATCGATGGAATCCTGGGTTTCGCGCAGGACTCCCGTGAAGGCAAAGTTGTATACCTGGTCGTTATCGTCCACGCCGTCGACCGTCACATTGCCCTGGTCAGAACGCACGCCGTTGACGGCGCCGCTGCGGCTGTCGCCGTTCTTGTTTCGCTTCCGAAGCGGTCATGGCAGGCGGCAGATAGAGCACGCCCGGCTGGAGAGACAGGAGGTCCGGTACGTTGCGCGTTTCGCTGGGAAGCGCCTGAATGAGCGTGTTGCCCATGGAGTTCCCCAGCGAGGCGTCGGTGGTGTTCAGCGTCTGCGCTGCGGCGCTGACGTTCACCGTCGTAACCGCCTGCACCGTCATGTTGAAGTTCACCGTCGCCGGCTGGTTCACCAGCAGTTCCGCAACCTTGCTTTGACTGGCGAATCCGGTGGCGACGGCGGTCATGGTGTACTGCGCCGGCGGGATGGAGGCGAAGACGTAACCTCCCGTGGCATCCGATGTGGCGGTGAATTTTTGTCCATTCGCGGCGTTGGAGATGGTGACCTTCGCGCCGGGAATCACGGCTCCGCTGGGATCCTTAATGACCCCGCGCAGGGAGGTAGTGGTGGTCTGGGCTGGGGAACTGGCGGCAAAGACGAGCAGAAACACGAACGCAATGGCTGCGATACAGCGTTTGGTCACTTTTTCCTCCAAATAAATGACTGCGCTCCGGGCTGGGGCCTCGGCGATTTCCATCTGCATCCGCTACGTGGCGGATCACTTTGTCCGGATAAGTCACCCATTGTGTATCAATTCAGTGACAAGTTCAAGCGAAATCAACCTCGGCCATAAATCTTGCTGCTCGCTCGGACGGATCTGTTTTGCACCGCGCCTCCTGCTACCCTTTCGCGGCCTTTGCTGCCCGGCCCCCGCCTCTTTCCGGCGGTGACGTTTACTCGGCATAGCCGCCGGAGATATAGTTTGCTCATCGCGGTTTGGGCCTTGCCGATCGTTGCGTGAAGTCCGCCGCCCGGGAGTTCCTCATGCCTGGCTCCTCTTCGCCACCCTCTCCGCCAGATTCGACGGCCGACACACCGCGCACCGGCATCACGCGTCGCGGGTTCCTGAAAGGCGCCGGCATCACCGCGGCCAGCACGGCCTTTCTCGAAGGCGTACAGACCCTCCGCGCCGAAGGCGAAACGACCGGCACGCCCGGAGTCACCGAACTCGGCCCGGATCCGGCGCCCGTCCGCCTGCTCGTCAACGGAGCCGAGCATGTCATCGAGATCGAGCCGCGCACCACGCTGGCCGAGGCCCTTCGCCTCAATCTCGGTCTCACCGGCTCCAAAATTGTCTGCGATCGCGGCGTCTGCTCGGGCTGCACCGTGTGGCTCGACAAAATGCCCGTGAACAGCTGCATGACCCTCGCCGTCGATGCCATCGGCCATCACGTAACCACCATCGAAGGGCTCGCTCCGGAGGGCGAATTGCATCCCCTTCAGGACGCCTTCGTCCGGCACGACGCCATGCAGTGCGGCTTCTGCACGCCTGGCATGGTCATGACCTGCGCTGCGCTGCTCGAGCGCAATCCGCACCCAACCGAGCATGACGTCCGCCATGCCGTCTCCGGCAATCTCTGCCGGTGCGGTACCTATCCCAGGATTTTCTCTGCCACGCTGGATGCCGCCGGCACCCGCCGCGCCTAAAGGAGGAGGACCATGTCGAATCGCCCGACCGAAGACGCGCTTCTTCCTCAAGCCGCGATACCGACGAAAAAGCCGGTGAAAATGCCCGTAGGCGTTCCCGGCTACACGCTGCATGAAGAGACCCGCCAGGCCCCGGCTTCCGAACCGCCCGTCTGGCCCATCAACAAGGATCTCCGCTACGTGGGCCGCGGGATCCAGCGTTACGACGGCCCGGCCAAAGCTTCCGGCCGCGCCCGCTACACTTCCGACGTGCAGCTGCCCGGCATGCTGTACGCGAAGTTCGTCAACGCCAGCGTGCCCCACGCCAAAGTGCTTTCCGTCGATACCTCCGCAGCGGAGAAATATCCCGGCGTTCGCGGCGTGTACGTCGTCCAGCACGTGATGGGACCCGCTGAGCTGCGCAATCCCGCCCTGGACCGCGGCAACTATCCCGTCGTCCGCTTCGCGGGTCAGCCCATCGCCGCGGTGGCCGCCACCACGCCCGCAGCGGCGGAAGAAGCCGCAGCGCTGGTGAAGGTCCGCTACGAGAAGCTGCCCTTCGTCGTCGATCTCGACAAGGCGCGCCAGCCCGATGCTCCGCCCGTCTTCCCCGGTCCCGCTGACGAAGAAGGCAGCGCGGGCGGCGGAGGCGGTCCCGCCGGCGTAACCCAGAAGGGCAACATCCACGGCCCTTCCATCCGTCGTGTGCACGACACGGATCAGGGCTTCAAAGACGCCGACGTCATCGTGGAAGGCCACTACGTCACGCAGGTGCAGACGCACTCCGCGCTCGAGACGCACGGCGTCGTCGCCGACTGGAAGCCCGGCCTGCTGACCGTCTGGGCCTCTACCCAGGGCACGGCCAGCGTGCGCGAGGAACTTGCCGGATACTTCGACCTTCCCATGTCGCAGGTCCGCGTCATCACGGAGTTCATGGGCGGCGGCTTCGGCGCAAAGTTCGGCGCTGGCAATCCGGGCGTGGTCGCCGCGGCGCTGTCAAAGCAGACCGGCGCTCCCGTCCGCCTGATGCTTGATCGTCAGGAAGAACATCTATCCGTCGGCAATCGTCCCAGCTCCGATCAAACCCTCCGGATCGGCGCAAAGAAGGACGGCACTCTCACCGCCATTCATCTCGTCAGCTACGGCAGCGCCGGATGCGGCACCGGGGCGGGTTGCGCGGGCCCGGCCACCAATCTCTACCAGTACGCTTCGCTGCACACAGAAGAGAACGATGTCTTCATCAACGCCGGGCCGGCGTCCGCCATGCGCGCCCCCGGCCATCCGCAGGGCGCCTTCGCGCTGGAGCAGACCATCGACGAGCTCGCGGTCAAGCTCAACATGGAGCCCATCGATCTCCGCGACAAAATCGACAACCACCCCGTCCGGCGCGTCGAGCGCCAAATCGTCCGCGAAAGCGCGCTCTGGAAATCCCGCAATCCTGTAGCCGGCGCGGACAAGGGTCCCGTCAAGCGCGGTGTCGGCCTGGCGCAGTCTGTCTGGTACCGCTTCGTGCGTATGGGTTGCTCGGCGGAGGTCCGCGTCCATCGCGACGGGTCCATCGAAGCTCTCTCCGCCGTCCAGGACATCGGCTCCGGCATCAAGACGGTGATCGCCCAGATTCTCGCTGAGCAGTTCGGCGTGCCGCCTTCGCAGATCGCCGTCAAGGTCGGCGACACGAATTACCCGGTCGGCCCCGACTCCGGCGGCAGCGTCACCACTCTTTCCCTCACGCCCGCCGTCCGCGACGCCGCATGGCAGGCGGCGCAGAAGTTTCTGGCCGAAATTGCCCCCGCGCTCGGCGCTTCGCCGCAGGACCTGATCCTCGTCGATGGCGAGGTCCACAGCCGTTCGGGCAAGTTTCAGCCCATCGGCTTCCGCCGCGCCGCCGCAAAGATGAATGCCTCGCAGATCAGCGCGCAGGCGCGGCGCGTCCCCGACTACGACCCCAGCAAGTACCTCACCTACGGCGGCGTCGATGTCGCCGAGGTCGAGGTCGACACTGAGCTGGGCCGCGTCCACGTCCGCCGCGTGCTCTCCGTCCACGACTGCGGACGCCCGATGAATCCCGAGCAGACCATCAGCCAAATCAATGGCGGCATCATTCAGGGCATCTCCTACACGCTCTTTGAAGACCGCCTCCTCGACCCCGAGTACGGCCTGATGGTCAATTCCGATCTCGACCTTTACAAGATCGCCGGCGCTCGCGAAGTGCCGGAGATCGATGTTCGGCTGGTCGAGGCCTACATCGGCCAAAGCTCCACCGACGCATCCGGCATCGGCGAAGCCGCGGGCGTCGTCTCCATCGGCGCGGCTGTCGGCAACGCCGTCTACAACGCCATCGGCGTACGCGTCCGCCGCACGCCCATGACGCCCGCCGTCGTCCTCGCAGCGCTCCGGCAAGGGGGAACCCAGGCATGAACCGCTTTGTCCTCGCAGACTGCACCACCGTCGACGCGGCTCTCTCGCAGCTCAAAGACGGTGCCGTCGTCAAAGCCGGCGGCGTCGATCTCCTCGACCGCATGAAAGATGGCATCGAGGAGCCGCCGAAGCTCGTCAACATCCGCAACATCGCCGAGTTGCGCGGCATTGACGAAACCCCGCAGGGCCTCACGATTGGCCCCCTCACCACCCTCGCCGAAATCAGCGAGCACCCCGCGATCCGCGCTCATTACCAGATTCTTTCCGACGCCTGCGGACACGCAGCCACGCCGCACATCCGCAACATGGCTACCATCGGCGGCAATCTCCTCCAGCGCGTGCAGTGCTGGTACTACCGCTCGTCGGACTTCCAGTGCATCCGCAAAGGAAAGGAATTTTGCTTCGCCTTCGAGGGCCTGAATCAGTACCACGCCATCATGGACTACGCCGGCTGTCCTTCCGTCGCACCCTCCTCAGCGGCAGTCGCGCTCCTGGGCCTCAACGCCAGCGTCGAGCTGACCTCCGCCACGCGCGGCAAGCGCAACGTCGGCATCCGCGAGCTTTACGTCGTGCCCGATGCCAACCCGACGAAGTTCACCATCATTGAGCCGGATGAGCTGCTGACGGCGATCCTGATTCCCCGTCCCGCTCCCGGCACGCGCTCCGCGTATCAGAAATACGGCGAGAAGGAGAGCTTCGACTGGGCCATTGCCGATGCCGGTGTCGTCCTTGAAATGAACGGCAACGTCTGTCGCCGCGCTGTCATCACCATGGGCGCTGCCTCACCGGTCGTGCGCCGCTCTCCCCAGGCGGAAGCCGCGCTCGCCGGCAAACCCATCACGGAAGAAACCGCCCGTGCCGCCGGACGCGTCTCCGTCGAGGGCGCGCAGCCGCTCTCAGGGAACTCCTACAAGCTCGACCTTTTCCCGGTCGCCGTCTACCGGACCATTCTGCTCGCCGCCGGATTGCGCGGCCGCGATCCCAGCGCCGCCGGCTAACTCCAGGAGGATCACTATGAGCGCCACGCCTTCCGCCACGCAGCCTTGCCAGTGCCTCCGGACGAAGAATCCTTATGGCACCACGCCGCGCAATCCAGAATCCTGGGTCCCCGGCATCGCCGCCGCCTCCAGCTACTGGTGCCTGCGCACCATGGGCCCTGCCGGCCCGGACGACCACTTCGTTCACCTGTCGCGCTGCGTGTCTGGCCGTTCCTGTTATCGGGAGCCGGAGCAATAGATCACTCGGCGCTTTGCCCTCTTAGAGGCTTCGCTTCAACGTCTCCGCGAGGGCTCTCGTCCCGCTCACAAACGCCGCATCCGCTTCTGTCGTCGGTTTCATCGAGCCCAGGTTGATCTCCATGTTGGCCAGGGCGCCTTCGAGCGCCGCCCGCGCCAGTGCAACGGCAGTCGTCAGGTCAGAGGCCATGTTGGGGCTGGTAATCGGCCGCAGCGTATCCACCATCGCGGCAATCTCCGCGGCACGCTCCGCCACGCCGAGTGGGACCCTGGTCGCCTCCTTCAGCGCGGAGTTAATAAGAGTGCCACTGTCAGCCGATTCCTTTGCCGTCTTATGCGCCTTCATCACGGTGTTGTAGGACTCGGCATCGGCGTCGATGGCCGCCTTCAACTCCTCGCGCAGGTTGGCCAACCGCCCAATGGCATCGCTCAGTTGGCCGTCGTACTGCGCGTACGCCTTCTTCCCGCGCGACATGGAAGCCACCATTCCGGCGAGCCCTGCTGCCATGGCCGCGCTGGCCGCGCTGGCGCTGCCGCCGCCTGGTGTTGCCGTGGGCGCGGCGAGCTGCTCAATGAACGGCTCCACGCCTGCCCTCAGCCCGCCCACAGCCATCTTGCCGCTCATCACCGCTGCAAGCCGGTTCTCCAGGATCAGCGAGGAATCGAAGTTCTCCACCTGCAGGAACCACTCCGCCGCCTGTTCCAGCGCGGCCTTAGGGATCAAGCCGACGATTTCGCTCGACGTGGGCATCACCCCGTGCCGCGCTGCTTCGCGCTTCACGAATTCAAAGACGCGATGAATCGGGGTCTGGTCGAAATCCGTCAAGTTCATGGAAACCTGCGCCTGCCCGCGCACCAGGAATCCCGCGCCCTTGACGAATCGCAAGCCGCCGCTGGAGAACCGCACCGCCTTGGCGATTTTTTTCGCAATCTCTACGTCCACTGTGTTCAGAAACACGTTGTAGGCGATGAGGAACTTCCGCGCGCCCACGACCGTGGCGCCGGCGGTGGGATGCACGCGCGCCTCGCCGAAATCCGGCACGCGCGCGGGGTTGGTGGCGATCTCGTCGCGGATGCCTTCGAACTGCCCGCGGCGAATGTTCTCGAGATTCTGCCGCTCAGGGCGTGTGGCCGCCGCCTCGTAGAGGTAAACCGGAATGCCGAATCGTTTGGAGATCTCCGCTCCCACATGCCGGGCCATGGCCACGCAGTCCTCAATCGTCACGCCCTCAATGGGGATGAACGGCACCACGTCCGCCGCGCCCATGCGCGGATGCGCGCCCTGGTGCATGGTCAGGTCAATCAGCTCTGCCGCCTTGCCCACGCCGCGAATCGCCGCTTCCTGGATCGCCTCGCGCTCGCCCACCAGCGTAATCACGCAGCGGTTGTGGTCGGCGTCCATCTCGCGATCGAGCAGGTAGACGCCGGGGATCTTCATGGCTGCAACAATGGCATCCACCCTGGCCGCGTCGCGGCCTTCGGAGAAGTTCGGTACGCATTCGACGATCGTATTGCTCATCTCGTTTGAGAATACAGAGCGCGGCTCTGCGGCATCAACCGGATTCCACTATGCTGCCTTCTGCCCGCCAATCCACACTTCCCGCACCGGATTCTCCCCCAGCGTGTACACCAGCTCGCGCCAGTCCGCCCCGTTCAGCACCGCAAAATCCGCCGGCAATCCGGCCTCGATTCTCCCCGCGTCACGCAGCCCCAACGCGGCCGCGGCATTTACCGTTCCCGCGACCAACGCCTCCTGCGCTGTCAACCCATTCAGCCGCACGGCTAGCGCCAGCGCCATTTGCGTCGAATACAGCGGACTCGAACCGGGATTCAAATCCGTTCCCACCGCCACCGCCACTCCCGCGTCAACGAGCTTCCGTCCTGGTGCGGCCGGCAATCCCAGGTGCAGCGTCACGCCGGGCAAGATCGTCGCCACCGTCGCGCTCGCCGCCAGCATCGCAATCTGCTCGTCGCTGCACACCTCCAGATGATCGACGCTCAACGCGCCCGTCTTCACGCCCAGCTCCAGCCCACCCACCCGATGGAATTGCTCCGTATGCAGTTTGGTTCGCAGCCCATGCGCCCGCGCTGCGGCCAGCATCTGCTCTGCCTCCGCCGCGCTCCACGCTTCCTTCTCCACAAACACGTCCGCCGCCTGCGCCAGCTTTTCGCGCGACTGCAGCCGGAATCAGTTCCTCGCACACGGCCCGGACATACGCCTCGCGCTCCGCAGCGTCCGCCGGAGGCACATGGATCAGCAGCGTCGGCACAATCCACGCCGGAGCCTGCGCCGCCAGAGCGTGGATCGCGCGCAGCATCCGCAGCTCGGCATCCACCGTAAACCCGTAGCCCGACTTCACCTCAATCGTCGTCGCGCCGGACCGTACCAGCGCGGCAATGCGCGGCAACGCCAGCGCCACCAGCTGCTCTTCCGTGGCCGCCGCCGTAGCGCGGATTGTGCTCCGAATTCCGCCGCCCGCTGCCAGAATCGTCTCGTACGCAACACCGTTCAGCCGCGCCTCAAAATCCGCCAGCCGATCCCCAGCCCACACCGCGTGCGTGTGTGGATCCACGAGGCCCGGCACAACCGCGCATCCGCCAGCCTCAACAATCTTCGCCGCCTCTCCTTTCCATGCGAGCTCGGGCCCTACCCACTCGAATTTTCCACCAGCGATGGCTACCGCGGCGTGTTCGACCACCTTCAGCTCGCGCATCGCCGCGCCGCGCTTTGGCTCCGCGCCTTCAGCAGTTACTAATTGGGAGATCCCCCGCACCAGCAGATCGGCTTTCATCGCAGGCTCGGCATATCCAATCCGCGCTCGCGCGCCACGTTGATCGCTTTCTCGTATCCCGCGTCCGCGTGCCGCACCACACCCAGCGCCGGATCGTTCCGCAGGCACAGCCGCAGCCGCTGCTCCGCTTCATCGCTGCCGTCCGCCACGGCCACCAGTCCCGCGTGCTGGCTATAGCCCATGCCCACGCCACCGCCGTGGTGGAAACTCATCCACGACGCGCCGCTGGCGATCCCCGTGGCGAAATTCAGCAGCGGCCAATCCGACACCGCATCCGATCCGTCCTTCATCGCCTCGGTCTCGCGGTACGGGCTCGCCACCGAGCCCGCGTCCAGATGATCGCGCCCGATCACGATCGGCGCCTTCAGCCTCCCGTCGCGCACCATTTCGTTGAACAGCAGCCCCGCGCGATCCCGCTGCCCATAACCCAGCCAGCAAATCCGTGCCGGCAAACCCTGGAACGCAATCTGATCCGCTGCATACGTTAACCAGTCGTGCAGCCGATGGTCCTCCGGGAACAGCTTCAGCAGCGCCGCATCCGTCGCGGCAATATCCGCCGGATCGCCTGACAACGCCGCCCACCGGAACGGCCCGCGGCCTTCGCAGAACGCGTCCCGAATGAACGCTGGCACAAATCCCGGATACGCAAACGCATCCCTCACGCCAGCCTTCTCCGCCTGCGCTCGCAAATTATTTCCGTAGTCGAACGCAATTGAGCCTCGCTGCTGCATCTTCAGAATCGCCTGCACATGCCGCGCCATCGATTCCCGCACCCGCCGCAGATACTCATCGGGACTCCGCTCCCGCAGCGTGTTCAGATCTTCGTCGGCGCGCGCCATGGGCAAATAGCCCCACAACGGATCGTGCGCGCTAGTCTGATCGGTCACCAACTCGGGCGTAAAGCCCATCTCCACCATCTTCGGAAGCACTTCCGCCGCATTGCCCAGCAGCCCAATCGAGACGGCCTGTTTCGCGGCCTTCGCCTCCATCGCCATGCCCATCGCGTCATCCAGCGATGACGTCGCGCGATCCAGGTAACGCGTCTCCAGCCGCCGTTCGATCCGATTGGGATCCACTTCCACGCAGATGGAAACGCCGCCCGCCAGCTTCACGGCCAGCGGCTGCGCGCCGCCCATTCCACCCAGACCTGCCGTTACCGTCACCGTGCCGGCCAGCGTTCCGCCAAAGTGCCGCTCCGCCGCGCTTCGGAACGTCTCATACGTCCCCTGCAGAATTCCCTGCGTCCCGATATAAATCCACGACCCCGCCGTCATCTGCCCGTACATCATCAGCCCTGCGCGATCCAGCTTGTCGAACACCTCCCACGTCGCCCAGTGCGGCACCAGATTCGAGTTCGCAATCAGCACCCGCGGCGCCAGCGCCTGTGTCTCCAGCACCGCCACCGGCTTGCCCGACTGTACGAGCAGCGTCTGGTTGTTCTCCAGCCGGTCCAGTGTCTCCACAATCTTGTGGTAGCACTCCCAGTTGCGCGCTGCCTTCCCCCGCCCGCCGTACACAATCAGCTCCGCAGGTTTCTCCGCCACTTCCGGATCCAGATTGTTCATCAGCATCCGCTTGGCCGCTTCCTGGATCCAGCCTTTGGCCGTTCGCTGATTTCCACGCGGTGCGCGAATGGTCTGCTGCGACATGCGTCTGCCTCTCTCGAACAGGGCAGTATCTCATCCCGCGCGGCTTCTCTTCACCCGCGCGCTCGGGCCGCTTTGTTACTCTTGGACCATGGGCCGTCCGCCGTCCGATCACCCCGTCATCCTGCATCCTCGCGGCATTCTCTTTGACATGGACGGCGTCCTGGTCAGCTCTCTTGGCTCGGTCGAGCGCACCTGGGAGAAGTGGGCGCAAGCTCGCGGCATCGAACCCGCGGTCGCTATCCGCACTGCCCACGGCTGTCGCGCCATCGAGACGGTCCGCCGCCTTCGACCCGACCTTGACGCGCTGAAAGAACTGGAGTGGCTGGAGCAGACCGAAATCGACGATAAAGTCGGCCTGGAGATACTCGCCGGAGTTCACCGGATTCTTGAAGCTCTGCCTGCAAGTCGCTGGATTGTTGTCACTTCCGCCACGGAGAAGATCGCCCTAAGCCGCCTCGATCACGGCGGCGTTCCCCTTCCCGCGCAGCTCGTTTCCGCCGAACACGTCACGCATGGCAAGCCCCATCCCGAGCCCTATCTCAAGGGCGCTGCCCTCCTCGGCTTCGCACCCGCGGACTGCCTCGTTATCGAGGATTCCGCGTCCGGCGCCGCTGCCGGCCATGCCGCCGGTTGCCCCGTGCTCGCCACCCTCCACTCGCATTCTGCCGAGAGCCTGCGCCACGCGGACTGGATCGTCGACTCGCTCGAAGACGTACACGTGCGGTTCGCCGCAGACGCCATCGATCACCGCATCGAAGTTCGCTTTGTGCCCGTCTGCGTCCGTTCCGAAGCCGCAGCCGCGGCTCGCTGACCCCATGGCCATCCCCGTCCGCGTCGAATACGCCAGCCAGCGCAAAATGCGCACCCGCAATACGCGCCGGTATCGCGCCGCGCACTGGCCCATCTGGATCTGGGTCTTCTTCCTCGCACCCGGCCCGCTCACCTTCAGCCTCTTCGCTCACGGCGGCAGCGTCGCGAACCTGCTCTGGCTTGCGGCGGTCATCGTTGGCACCGGCAATGCGCTGTTCTTCGGCAAGCTCCCCGGCTCCGAGCCCGCTCCCTACATCCTGCGCTTCACTGAGGATCGCCCCAACCCGCTCTACCGGCGCATCTGCTACACCTTCGCCTGGAATGCTCTGCTCAACTTCGCCCTGCTCAACCTCGCCGGCCTCATCGGCGCGGTCGCTACCGGCGCCTGGCAGATGCAGCAGATTTACCAGCACGCCTACTTCCCGCTGATGATCGCCATCCTGCTGCTCGGCCTCTTCGGAGTGCTTCCGCGCGTGCGCCGCTCCACCCAGGGCGAAGGCTGGGAGCGCCGCTATTTCTATGGAGCGGTCTGGTCCGTCACCGCCGCGCAAACCATCCTGCTCATTCTCTGGAAGTCTCTGCCACGCGGCCACGTCAGCGACATCATCAAACTCGTCGTCTACTGCGCCGTCCTGATCGCGATGGCCACGCTCGCCGCATTCGGCGCCCTTCCGCGTACGCGCCCCATCCTCCCGGGCGAGCTGATGGTCGCGGACTAGGCGCGCTCCGGGGCCTTACGAATCGCTTACGCCTTCCTTGCTTCCCGCTTGCGACCGCTCCCGTTTCATGGGATCAGAGGAAATCCCATGGACCTTCTTCACCCCTGGCCGATTCTCGTTCTGGCCATTGCTACGGGAGCCTGCATCGTGATCCTGCTCTGGATTCTCTTCAACTTCCTCCGCGAGGCGCGCAAGTCCAAAGACAACTCTGCCTCTCCGGGGTCAACGCGCAACTCGCGCCTCTGAACTGGTCTCGCTCGCGGCCGCTATAGATTCCCGCGCGCCGCCTGTTCCCTCTCGATCGCCTCGAACAGCGCCTTGAAGTTCCCCTTGCCAAAACTCCGGCTGCCCTTCCGCTGGATGATCTCGTAGAACAGCGTGGGGCGATCCTCCACCGGCTTGGTGAAGATCTGCAGCATGTAGCCTTCGTCGTCGCGGTCCACCAGGATGCCCAGCTTCTCCAGTTCATCGATCGGCTCGTCGATCTTCCCCACGCGCCCTTCCAGTTCGGTGTAATAGGTGTGCGGCACGCGTCAGGAACCGCACGCCCTGCGCCTGCAGTTTCCCCACCGTATCCAGAATGTCGTTTGTCGCCATCGCGATGTGCTGCACGCCCGGCCCGTGGTAGAACTCCAGATACTCCTCGATCTGCGACTTCTTCCGTCCTTCCGCCGGCTCGTTGATCGGGAATTTCACGCGCCCGTTGCCATTCGCCATCACCTTCGACATCAACGCGGAGTACTCCGTCGAAATGTCCTTGTCATCGAAGTGCTGGTACAGCGAGAAGCCCATCACCGAGGCGTAGAAATCCACCCAGCGATTCATCTCGTTCCAGCCCACATTGCCCACCATGTGGTCGATGTACTTCAGCCCGGTCGGCCGCGCCAGCTTGTCCTCCGGCTCGGCGCGATACCCAGGCAGAAACGGCCCCTTGTACTCGCCGCGCTCCACGAACGAGTGGATCGTATCCCCATACGCCGCAATCGACGCGATCCGCACCAATCCATGCTCGTCCTTTATCTCAAAGGGCTCGCGTACGCTCCGCGCCCCGCGTTTCGTCGTTTCTTTCCACGCCTGTCGCGCGTCGTCCACCCACAGCGCCACATCGCGCACGCCGTCGCCATGCACGCGCACGTGCTCGGCAATCTCCCCATCGGGACGCAACGGCGTCGTCAGCACAAACCGGATCTTCTCCTGTTGCAGCACATACGACGCGCGATCCCGCACGCCTGTTTCCGGCCCGGCATAGGCCACGAACTTCATGCCGAAGGCCAGCCGGTAAAAATAAGCGGCCTGGCGCGCGTTGCCCACATAAAACTCCACGTGGTCGGTTCCGTTCAGGGGAAGAAAGTCCTTCTGCGCAACGCTTTCCGGATTCTGCAGGACAGTTGCCATAACGGTGCATCTCCTTGTTACGCGCTGTGGCTTTCGCGAGCGCCGGCCGCCCTTGCGGCTCGCCGGCTTTTGGGGACGCGATTCGGACCCACAGCGACTGATTACGATAAACCCGCGCCGTCTCACTTGGCCAGCACGCCTTCTATAAGAAATGACGAATTTTGCACCCTTCGCGTCGCCTCGATTCCCATCTTATTTCGTGCCGGGTGTCGTATCCTGTGAGCCATTATGATTCCGCTCCATGGCCATTGGTGGAACTGGTGGGAAACGATCTACGGCGTCTTCCATAACCTGATCCCGGTTGCCGTTGGAGGCGGAGGCGCTCTTGGCGGGCAAACCCTCTGGCAGAAACTCCGCCAGCGCCGAGCCGCCGGCTGGCCCAGCGCCGACGGCGAAGTCCAGTCGGTCGATATCCGGCGTAAGAATGGCTATACCGTCGTCGTCCAGTACCGCTATTACGCCCGCTCCCAATACCACTACGGCAAGTACGCCCGCCATTTCCGCCGCAAACAGCAGGCCGAGCAGTTCGCTGAGACCCTCCGCGGCCGCCATATCCAGGTCCGCTACCAGGAAGACAAGCCCACCGTCTCCGTGGTCCTCGACCACGACCTGCGCATGACCGGCGCTCTCCAGATCGGCTGAGAGCGCGCGAGATTCACCGGGTGCCCCACCCTTGTCGTCCCGTGTTTGGACGACAGGGTGGGAATGAGACAAATATTTGGCAGCCCGCCCCGCTCCGGCCGACTCCAACCAGTTGATGCCGAAAGCCAAGGCCAAATCCGCCCCCCGCCGCAATTCCTCCTCCGCCGAAGTCGACAAGCAGCTCGCCCGTTACCGCGCCATGCGGGACTTCAAAATGACCGCCGAGCCACACGGCGGTTCCGGAGCCGGAAAGAAGACCGCGGCCCTGCCCTTCGTCATCCAGAAGCACGCCGCCACCCGCCTGCATTACGATTTCCGCCTCGGCTGGCGCGGCGTCCTCAAAAGCTGGGCCGTCACCAAAGGCCCCAGCTACAACCCCGCCGATAAGCGCCTCGCCGTCGAGGTGGAGGACCACCCCATTGAGTACGGCGGCTTCGAAGGCGCCATCCCCAAGGGCCAGTACGGCGGCGGCACCGTCATGGTTTGGGATCAGGGAACCTGGGAGCCTCTGGTCGACGTCGACGAGGGCCTGCGTAAAGGTAATCTGAAATTCGCCCTTGACGGCAAGAAATTGCACGGCCACTGGGTGCTGGTCCGCATGCACCCCCGACCCTTCGATCGTTCCGATAAGCCCAATTGGCTCCTCATCAAGGAGCGCGACGAGTTCGCCCGCGGCCCGAAGGATCCCTCCATCACCGACGAAGAACCCAACAGCGCCGTCACCGGCCGCAGCCTCAACGAGATTGCAGCCGCCGAGGATCACGTCTGGGATTCGAGCGCGCGCATGCAGCCGACCAGGAAGTCTCCGGTCAACCGCTCGCTCCTAACCCGCAAGGCGAGCGCGTCCACGGCAAGCACCTCATCCCCGCGCAGGAAAACGTCGACCAGCCGGCCACTGCCGAATCGCGAAGTTCTTCTGAAGGGCGCCCCCAAAGAGAAGCTCCCCACCTTCATCGCCCCTGAGCTTGCCACCTCGGCCGCCGAGCCGCCGGAAGGCGAGGACTGGCTGCACGAGCTCAAGCTCGACGGCTACCGCATCCAGATCCACATTGACGGCGAAGGTTCGCGCCGCCGTGTAAAGCTCCTCACCCGCAAAGGCCTCGACTGGACGCATCGCATGAAGGCCATTGCCGAAGCGGCCGCGCACCTTCCCGTGCGCGCGGCCATCCTCGATGGAGAAGTCGTCGTGCTGAACGAGCAGGGCGGCACCAGTTTCGCCGACCTTCAGGCGGCTTTCGACGAGAGCGCTTCGCACCCGCTTACGTATTTCGCCTTCGACCTGCTCCATCTCGACGGCCACAACCTGCGCGGCCTTCCTCTCGATCAGCGCAAAACCATCCTTGAACGCCTCTTCCAGCAATTCGGCGATAACTCGACCCTCCGCTACAGCAGCCACGTCCGCGCGCACGGCGCGGAAATGTTCCGCCGCGCCTGCCAGATGGGCTCGGAGGGCGTCGTCTCCAAGCGCGCCAATGCGCCGTGGCGAGCCGGCCGCGCCCATGACTGGATCAAGGCGAAATGTTTTCTTCAGCAGGAATTCGTCATCGGCGGCTTCACGCCTCACTCCAAAGACCGCCACGCCATCGGCGCGCTGCTGCTCGGCTATTACGATCACGGCCGCCTGATTTATGCCGGCCGCACCGGCACGGGCTTCGACCAGAAGATGCGCACCTTGCTCCGTACAAAGCTCACGAAGCTCCAGCAATCGAAATCACCTTTCGATGCTCCGCCCGCCGAAGCAAAGAAGGACGCCGTATGGGTTAAGCCGCAGGTGCTCGCCGAAGTTCGCTTCTCCACGTGGACAGCCGATGGCTATGTCCGTCAGGCCGCTTTCCTTGGCCTCCGCGAAGACAAAGACTCCCGGGAAGTCACCCGCGAATCGCCACAGACTGCGCCGCGATCACAATCCGCGCACCAAGCCCAGGCCATCTCAGAACCCAAGTCGAGATCACGACGCGCCACCTCATTCCGCGCGCCACTCCGCACCCCGCTCCGTCGCTGCAAACACTCGCTCCGGATCAGCAGACGAAGTCGCCGGCGTGCGCCTGACCCATCCCGACAAAATCCTCGATGAGCAATCGCAGCTCACCAAACGCCAACTCGCCGAGTACTACGCCGCCATCGCGGAACATATGCTTCCGCACATCGTTGGCCGTCCGCTCAGTCTCGTCCGCTGCCCGGAAGGCTCGGGCAAACCCTGCTTCTTTCAGAAGCACATCGGCATGGGCGTGCCTGCCGGCGTCGGACAGCGTTCCGGTCCCGCCCAAAAACGGCGGTGCGCCCGAGCAGTACCTCACCCTCTCCACCGCGCAAGGCCTCGTCGGCCTCGCTCAGATGGGCGTGCTCGAAATCCATCCCTGGGGCTCGCGCAATGACGCGCTGGAAACGCCGGACCTCTTCATCATTGACCTCGATCCCGACCCCGCCCTGCCCTGGGAGCGTCTGGTTGAAAGCGCCCGCGAAGTCCGCAGGCTGCTGAAGCAGCTCGGCCTCGAATCCTTCGTCAAATCCACCGGCGGCAAAGGTCTCCATGTCGTCGCGCCCATCGCGCCCGAGCACGAATGGCCCGCCGTGAAAGATTTCGCGCACAACTTCGTTCTGATGATGGAGCGCGCCAATCCAAGGCTCTATCTCACGAAGATGACCAAATCCGCGCGCACCGGCCGCATCTTCCTCGACTATCTCCGCAACGAGCGCGGAGCCACCGCGGTCGCGCCTTTTTCGCCCCGAGCCCGCGCCGGCGCCCGCGTGGCGACCCCGCTCGCATGGACCGAGCTTAGCCGCACCGATCCCAAACAGTTTGCCGTCGCCAATTATTCAGAATGGAAATCCCGGCTGAAGCGCGATCCCTGGGCCGGCATGGAGAAGCTGAAGCAACGCCTGACCGTTCGCGCGATTCAAGCTGTTGCCTCGATGGTGAAGAAGTCAGCGTAACCGCCGCAGCGCCATCCGCGCCGCGTGGTAGCCGCACATCCCGTGTACGCCTCCGCCGGGTGGCGTCGACGCGGAGCACAGATACAGATTCTTCGTGCCGGTGTAGTAATTCCCCAGCGCCGGGCGCAGCAGGAACTGCCGCACAGAAAGCTCTCCTCCGTTCACATCGCCACCCACCAGGTTCGCGTCCATCGTCTCCAGCGCCGCCGGCGTGAGCACGCGCCGCGCCAGCACACAGTCGCGGAACCCCGGCGCAAAGCGCTCCAGTTGCGCCTCGATCCGGCTCGTCATGTCCACGGTCGACCCGTTCGGCACATGGCAGTACACCCACGCCACGTGTTTACCCTCCGGCGCGCGCGTCCTGTCGAACAGTGTCGGCTGCGCCACCAGCACAAACGGCTGCTCAGCGATCTGCCCACGCGATACCGCATGCTCCGAGCGCGCAATCTCCTCAATTGTCCCGCCCAGATGCACCGTCATTGACCGGCTGCATTCCCGCGCCCGCCACGGAATCGGCTCCGACAGCGCGTAATCGATTTTGAACGCGCCCGGCCCGTAGCGAAAATCCTCCATCGCCTTGCGATAGGTCTTCTGCAGCCGCTCGCCGGCCACGCCCAGCATCTGCCGCGGCGTCAGATCGCACAAGATCAGCTCGCCTTCCCCGTCCAGCTCACCCAGGGAGCCAATCCTCCGTCCCGTCCGCACCTCGCCGCCGAGCGTTGCCAGATACGCCATCAGCGCATCGGTGATTGCCTGCGAACCGCCGCGCGCCACGGGCCACCCCACCGCATGAGCCGCCGCAGCCAGCACCAATGCCACCGCGGAGCTCAGCGCATCATCCAGACTCAAAAACGAATGTCCCGCCAGTCCCGCGAACAGCGCCCGCGCCCGTTCGCCGCGAAAGCGCTTCGCCAGCATTCGCGCCGGCTGGATCGCCATCCGCCCGAACCGCGCCATGATCACGGGCCGCCGCGGCAACCGTGTCGGCGGCCCCAGGGCATCGACGGCAAAATCCCTCCAGTTCACCGTCAGCGGCTCGATCATCTCCCGCCACGCAGGCCCGTCCTCGCCCAGCAAGGTGGCCTGGTCGCGCAGGCTGTGCTCCAGGGTCACCGCAGTCCCGTCGTCCAGCGGATGCGCCAACGGCGCCGTGCCGTGCACCCACTGCAGCCCATGATCGGCCAGCGGCAGTGAGGAGAAGAACGGCGATCCCGCGCCCATGGGATGAATCGCCGACCCGAAATCGTGCCGGAACCCAGGCAGCGTCAGCTCCATCGTGCGTGCCGCGCCGCCGGCCTGCGCCTCGGCCTCGAACACCTGCACCGCCAGCCCGGCGCGCGCCAGTACAACCGCCGCCGCCAGTCCGTTCGGGCCTGCTCCGATTACGCTTGCGCGCCGCATGATCCCATTCCTCGCGCCCAATCCCGCTACTTACTCCGGTGATTCACTATCCGTCATGATGCGCGTTCGTCCGCCCGTGCCTCAAAGGGCACCGCCATGCCGACTGCTCCACAATCACTCAGCGCCAGGCTCCTGAACCAGGCCTTCGCGCACCGGATGATCGACCACGATCGCCTTCCCGTTCGTTATTGCCTTCACGGCGTGAGGAGTTCCCGGTGGAACGATGCCCACGAAGCCTGGACCCGCCCTGCGCGTCACATTCCCGATGGTCATCTCCACCTCGCCCTCGAGAATGTTCCAGACTTCCTCCTGCGGGTGGTTGTGCATCTGGATCACGGCGCCTGCGTCGAATACATAGTGCCCGAACGTCATGCTTTGGGAATTAAAGTAGCGCCCATGCCAGCCTGGCTTGAGCTGCACGACCGGTAATTGGCCGGTATCGATCAGGGGCATATCGCTCCTCCCTGGGACCTGCATTATATCGGCCGGTCTCCGATCCTCGCTCGCCTCAGCCGTCGCTCCCGCATTCTCATTTTCACAAACCACAGCAAATACAGCACCACTGCCAGGTTGATGATCGCCAGCGCCACGCGAATCTCTGTCGGATGGCGCACCACCGCCCGCAATTCAAATGGCAGGAATGACGCCGTCAGAATCAGCGTCACATACTCCGCCCACGTCTTCTCCAGCACCAGCCCCACGCCCTCAAGCGCGTCCAGCGCCGCCATTCCGAAAATCGCCGCACTGATCTGCTTCATCCGATGCGGAGAGAGTAGTGCCACCTGCCCCAGCAGCAAGCTCACAATATGGCCCTCGGGATTGAACCGCAGCTCTAGAATCCAATGCTCGACCACCTCCAGCAGATCCTTGTGCAGCAGTCGCAGCGCCCCAATCCCCAGCAGCAGCCACGCGGTCGTCTGCAGCAATTTGAAGATCCCAATCGCAATGATCCACTGGTCGTGGTGCGCCCGCGGTCGGGCGTTTGCGATAGTCACGGAATCGGAATCCGGCTCAGAGTGCATGAAAGGATTGGTTGGCCTGCATAGCTCCCGGCCAAATGGGGTCTGGAGACGGGACACGCTGTCTCACGCATTAAGGTTGCTCTCCACCCTGTTTCGTCGTCATCTCCACAGACCCGCGCAGCAAACGGGCATCGACATGGAACTTCTTCCCAGCGCAGCAGAGAAGCGCCGCAACCGATCGGAGCCGGCTCTTCAAAAGACACCTCGCACCTGCCGGGATGGGCAGGCGCAGGATAACACCCCTACGGCGTCACCGGCCGCCCCACGCCTCGCCGCAGATACGGCGCCAGCTTCTCCAGTGCCGCCTCTACGCTCACACCGTGCCGCGCGCGCAATTGATCCACTTTGCCGTGCTCGATGAACCGGTCAGGCCATCCGATGCGGATCACCGGCGTCTCAATGCCGGCCTCGCTCAGCGCTTCCAACACCGCGCTGCCGAAGCCACCCATCAGCACATGATCCTCCATCGTCACCAGCGCCACCGCGCGCCGCGCATACCGCGAGATCAGCTGCCGGTCCAGCGGCTTGATGAACCGCGGATTGATCACCGCCGCGGTGTATCCCTGAGCCTCCAGCGCCAACGCCAGCTCGTTCGCCATCGGCAGCAGAGGACCCAGTCCCAGAATCATGAACTCGTCGCCGTCCCGCACGACTTCCGCACGCCCGATCTCCAGCGCCCGTGGATGCTCCTTCACCGTCGCGCCCGGCGTTGCGCCGCGCGGATACCGGATCGCGCTCGGCCCCGGATGCAGCATCGCCGTGTACATCATGTCCGCCAGCTCGTCCTCATTGGTCGGAGCCATCTGCACGATGTTCGGCACCCCACGCAGATATGCGATGTCAAACACTCCGTGATGCGTCGGGCCGTCGTCGCCGCTCAGTCCCGCGCGATCCATGCAGAACACCACCGGCAGATTCTGGAGGCACACGTCATGCACAATCGGATCGAATCCTCGCTGCAGGAACGTGGAGTAGATCGCGCAGAATGGCCTGTATCCCTGCGTCGCCATGCCCGCCGCAAAGATCACGGCATGCTCTTCGGCAATCCCCACGTCGAAATATCTCTTCGGATGGTGTGGCCGGAACAGATCCAGCGCCGTCCCGTTCGGCATCGCCGCCGTAATCGCCACCACTCTCGAGTTCTCGTTCGCCAACTGCACCAGCGTTTCCGCAAACGCTTCGGAATAGGTCCGCTGCCCCGCCACTTTCGTATCGCCCGTCTCTGGATCGTATGGCCCCAGGCCGTGAAATTTCTTCTGCTTATCCAGAGCCGGTTGGAATCCACGCCCCTTCTGCGTGATCGCGTGCAGCAGCACCGGCCGCTCCTGCTGCTTCAGAAACTTGAACGTCTCAATCAGCAGCCCAATGTTGTGCCCGTCCACCGGCCCGTAGTATGTCAGTCCGAACTCCTCAAACAGGAACGATGGCCACAGCAACCCCTTCGCTGCTTCTTCCGCGCGCCGCACCACGTGCAGCGCTCCCTTGCCCCCAACGCGCTCCAGCAGCCTCGCCGCGCTCTCGTGCAGTTGGCTCAGGTGTGGGTTGGTCACAATCTTGTGCAAATACTTCGCGATCGCTCCGACGTTCCTGTCGATTGACCACTCGTTATCGTTCAGCACCACTATCAGCCGCTTCGTCTGATCCGCAATGTTGTTCAGCGCCTCAAACGAAATGCCATTGGTGAAGGCCGCATCACCAGCAAGGGCGACGACGTGCTCCTTCCCGCCGCTCAGATCGCGCGCCACCGCCATACCCAGTGCGGCCGACAGCGCTGTCCCCGCATGTCCCGCGCCGTAGCAATCGTGCTCGCTCTCCGTGCGCAGCATGAACCCGTTCAGCCCGCCAGGCTGCCGCATCGTGTCCAGCTGCCCGCAGCGCCCGGTCAGTATCTTGTGCACGTACGCCTGATGGCTCACGTCGAAGACAAATTTGTCCGTCGGCGTATCGAAGACGTAGTGAAGAGCCAGCGTCAGCTCCACCACGCCCAGATTCGGCCCCAGGTGCCCGCCCGTTTTCGAAAGCGTAACAATCAGCCGTTCGCGAATCTCCTGTGCCAGCGTTTCCAGCTGCGGCACAGTGAGCCTCTTCACGTCGGCGGGAGAGTGAATGTCGTCGAGTAGTTTGCCCATGCAGTACTTCCAGAGGGCCACGCCTGTTAGGAACACGGGAAAGCGCGGTCTGTTGCCCGAAATCAAAAAGACCCCGCGCTTCGGGGTCTTCTGTTTGCGAACTCCCTCTGAACCTTAAGTATACGGGGTTTGCGGATCTGAACTGTCCGCCTGCCTTCTGCTCAGTTAATCTTCACGCGCAGCCCCGTAACCGCCTCGGTCAGATCGTTCGCGCGCCGCTCCAGTCCTGCCGCGCTCTCCAGCATTTCCGCCCGCAGCGCTTCATCGTCCACCTCCGGCGCCGCCCGCCGCACCTGACTGGCGAGCTCCCGCAGCGCGCTCGCCGTCTCGTCCAGCTTCCGAATCAGCTCCATCGGCGTGCTGCTCATATCATCCTGATCTCCGGCCGGCAACTCCGGGAAGTCGTTACGGCGCCTCGATCAGCTCCATCTTCCCGTCGCGCTTGCGGTGCAGCACGCACACCGTCCCCGAGTGATTGCGGAAGACAAACACATCCCGGTCGCGGAACTCCGCTTCCTTCACTGCTTCCTCAATCGTCATCGGCCGCAGCGCCACCGAATCCGCCGAGCGCACCACGTGCGGCTCCGTCACCGGAGGCTTTGCCGGAAACGTATGCACCGTTACCGGAACTACGGCCCTTCCTGCCCGCCGTCCGTTCGTCTTCGCTGCAGTCGCCGTCTCTTCCGGCTCCGCGCTCTCCGCTCGCGTCCGGCTTGCTCTTCTGGCTCGCACCGGCATCACTTCGTGCGGTAGCTTCTCGTCCTTGGGCTGCCGCTTGATCGTATGCATCCTCTTCCGGTTGCGAATCGCCTGCGTCTCCGCCCTGCCCAGCGCCTCCCGCAGCGCCGTCTCGACGTTGTACGATTCGCTGAACCCCACGATCTTCCCCGCCCGCATCTTCACCGTCACGTCGGCCGTCTTGCGGCCCTTCTCCGAGGTCAGCACGATGTGCGCGCCCACGGCCTTCGGCAGCAGCCTCGCGATCCGTTCGATCCCTTCGTCGCCCATCCGCCGCAGCGCCGGCGTGATGGTCACCTGCCTTCCTGTGAACTCTGTCTGCATGGGGAAGCTCCTTTCCCTGGAGCAGCGGCCTAGCTGCGGATGCGCCGCTGGTGTGTGCTGGGAATATGCAAATCCTCGCGGTATTTTGCCACCGTGCGTCGTGTCACGTCGATACCCTGCGCCTGCAGCAGCGTCGCGATCTGATCGTCGGTCAGCGGCTTCCGCGCATCTTCTTCCTCGATCAGCTTCTTCACCTTCCGCTTCAGCAGCATCAGCGGCGTTCCCGCGCCTTCGGGTCCGTTCACGCCCTCGCTGAAGAAGAAGCGCAGCTCGTAGACGCCCTGCGGGGTGTGCACGTATTTGCTGGAGACCGCGCGGCTCACCGTCGACGGGTGCACGCCGATCTCTTCCGCGACTTCCTTGATCATCATCGGCTTCAGCGCGTCCACGCCCTTTTCCAAAAATTCTCCTTGCCGCCGCACAATCGATTCGCACGTCCGCAGAATCGTATTCTTCCGCTGCTCGATGTTTCGCATCAGTTGCAGCGCGGAGCGGTACCGTTCCTTGACGTAATCCTTTACATCCTTCTCCGTGCCGTCCTGGCTCAGCAGCCGCCGGTATCCCTGATTCAGCCGCAGCGTGGGCAAATCATCCTCGTTCATCACCACCACCCACTCGTCGCCGCGCTTCACAAACGCCACGTCCGGCTCAATCAGCCGCGCTTCGCTGCGGTTGTATCGCTGCCCCGGCCTCGGATCCAGCGTCCGGATAAAATCGATCGCCCGCTGCGTCTCCTCCACCGGCTTCCCGACGGCCTTCGACAGTTCCCGCGGATCGCGCTTTTGCAGCAACAGCATGTGCGTGTCGATGATCTTTCCCGCAATCTCGAATATCTCGAGCCGGCTGGCTTGCTCCTGCGTCACCGCATCGGCTTTGCTATTGCCATGGTTGCTCTCCTGGGCCGCGTGACTCGCCGCCTCGTCCTCATTGCTCCCATGGGCGCTGGCGCCGTTCCCGTTCGCGGAGGAGTGCCCTGCCGCATGCGTCCCGTTCCCGCCATTGCGCCGAGCGTCCCGCTGAAAGATCAGCTCGAATTCCTTCTTCTGCGCCTCCACCTGCACCAGCAGGCACTCGCGCAGGTCCCGCGTCCCTACGCCCAGCGGATCCAGTTGGCGCACCACCTCCAGAGCCGCTGCCAGATGGTGCCGCGCCCGCTCCGTCATCGCCGGAGGCAGCTCCGCCACCCGCGCGGCCACATCCTTCGCCGCATCGCCGTGATGGTTCTCGGCGAACTCCATCTGCTCGCGCAGGTATCCCGCCAGCAGCTCCTCATCGGTCGCTGTCAGGTAGCCGTCCTCGTTCAGATTCCCGATGATGTATTCGGCCGCCTCGCGCACCGCGGGCGACAGATTCAGAGCGCCCAGTTGCCAGAACAGGTGATCGCTCAGCGTTGCCGGCGCGGACAGAAAATTCTCGATCGACGGCTTCTCGATTTCCTCGTAATTGTTCGGCGAGCGAAACCCCGGATCGAGATAGTCCTGAAAATACGTCCCGAAGTCGATCTCGTCGAACGGATCCTTTTCTTTCGCTTCGGTTTCCGTCACCGGCTGCGTCTCCAGCGGCCGGTCCCGATCCTCTTCCTCGCGCGCCACATCGTCCAGCAGCGGGACGTTCTCTTCCATCTCCTCCAGAACGGGATTCTCCGCGATCTCCGCCTGGATCATCTCCTTGAGCTCCAGCTTGTTCAGCGCCAGCACGCTGACCATCTGCATCAGCCCCGGCGTCAGAATCTGGCGCTGGGCGACCTTCAGGCTGAGTTTTGGCTGGAGCAACGGCATAGACCTCTACAGGTGGGCTCCGCGCCCCCGCCTGTGCCTCAAAGTGTACATCCGCTGCTGGACCGCAGTTCAGCCATTCCGCTGCCACCGCTGCCGATGCCTTTAATCCAGCGAAAAGCTCTCGCCCAGGTACACTCTGCGCACTTCCGGATCGCTGCCCAGTTGTTCCGGCGTTCCATGCCGGAAGATCTGTCCTTCGTTGATGATGTAGGCGCGGTCGGTCACGGACAGCGTTTCGCGTACATTATGGTCCGTGATCAGCACTCCGATCCCGCTCGCCTTCAGATCGAAAATAATCTCCTGCAGATCCAGTACCGCAATGGGATCGATTCCCGAAAAAGGCTCGTCCAGCAAAATGAACGACGGCTGGATGCACAGGCTCCGCGCAATCTCTACCCGCCGCCGCTCGCCTCCCGACAGCGCATATCCCCGCGTCTTGCGGATGTGTCCCAGGTTCAGCTGCTCGATCAGCTTTTCCGCCCGCGCCCGCCGCATCTCCGGCGTCACCGGCTGCACTTCCAGTACCGCGAGGATGTTCTCTTCCACGGTCAGCTTGCGGAAGACCGAAGGCTCCTGCGGCAGGTAGCTGATCCCATATTGCCGAGCCCGGATGTACATGGGGACCGCGGTGATGTCTTCACCGTCGGCCAAAATGCGGCCCGCATCCGGCTGGATCAGCCCCACAATCATGTAGAAGCAGGTCGTCTTGCCGGCGCCGTTCGGCCCCAAAAGGCCGACCACTTCGCCTTCCGTCACCTGCACGCTCACGCCGTGAACTACCTGGCGGCCCTTATACGATTTGCTGATCTCTTCGGTGGTCAGCTGCCGCATTATCTGGGAGCGCGCGTCACCGTCACGGCGCTCGACTTCCCCCCACTCACCTCGACGCTATCATTCTGACTATTGAAAATCAACGCGGCTCCCGTAGTCGTTCCGTGCACTCGATCCGTCAGCCGCGGCTGCGCTTCCGGCGTTCCCGTCAGCACATATTTTCCGTCATCCGCCGTGTACACCAGCTTCGCTCCCTCGCCTCGCCGGCCCGGCTGCGTCACCACCACGTGTCCCATCGCCACCATTTTCTCGATTTCCGAACCCCGCTTGCCCGCCTCAGCGCCCGGCGCCGCTCCCGTCGTTTTTTCCTCCGGTTTCAACGTAACTACCGCATCGTCGGCGTGGATCGCCTCAGCTCCGTGCTGCGCCGTCACCTCGCCTTCAAAGTCTGCTTGCCGGTTTGTGTCGGAATAATCCAGTCGTTGGCTCTCAATGCTCACCAGCGAGGACTCATGCTTCGCTCCCATCGCCGATGTAAAATTCGCCAGCACCTCCGGCCCACCGCCATTGCCCCAGGCTTTCAGCGCATCCTTGCTGCGATCAACTTCAATCCTCGGTGCCAGCAGCGAGTTCGCTCCCTGCCACATCCTGGCTCTCTCCTGCGCCGTCCCCTGAAACACCGCTTGCCCTGTCGCGTGATGCATCGCCACGCGTTCCGCAATCACGTGCACCGGCCCGGCTCCGCCCATCCCCGGAACCGCCGCGCCGCGTCCGCCTCCCTGCGCCGGCTGCGTGTATGTCGCCTTCACGTTCCCGCTGGCTTCGGCATCCTGCGTCTCCCGGTGATAGGCAATCTGCTCCGCCGACATCTGCATTGTCTCGCCCTCGCGCATTCGTGGATGCCCCGTCAGCGAAAGCACCTGATCCGTCGCGTGATACTCCGCGTGATCCGCCCACGCCGTCAGCGGCTCCGCAGCGCCAGATCGGTTCGCCGCTGGATTCGCCGGCCGAGGACGAGGGGTGCTTTGCCGGAATCTCTGTCAGAACGACATGTCCATCCTGCTGCGCCGTCTGCAGCACCGTCTGCATCCTCGGCCCTTGCGCTTTCCGTTTTCCTCCGGAAGATGAACGGCCGGATTCCTTCGGAGTCTTCTGCCCAAACGTCGCTCGCAGCACATCGCCCTCGCTCGACTCCCGCGCGCCGTCGCTCGATACATTCTCAATTTGCGTATGCCCCGTCCCGTCCATTTCCCGCAGAACGCTGCCCGCTCCCAGCGTCGCCACCAGTTCGTCTCCGCTGATGCGCGTTGTCTGCTCCAACCCCGCATGCGCCCCGTGTGCCGTCGCCTGCCGCATCGTCATCACGGGGTTCCCTTCGGCAACCACTTTCCTCGCCTCGACCCGCCGCCGCGCCGGCGCGCTCGCAAACTCCACGTCCACTGTCTGCGCTGTTAGCTCGCGGCTCGTCGGACCAGCCGTATTGCCTGTGTTTCCAGCAGTTTGCTCCGTAAACCTCACGTTCCTCCGGAACTCTGCTCGCCGCAATTCCGTCGCTCCGCCTGCCCTCGCAGCCGTAACAAAGACCAGCGTCCCCGCGTCCGCTGACCCCTGCATCTGTGCGCCCGTTTTCGCCTGAGCGAACGTCACCCCCCCGCCCAAATCCGCTTGAAGTGGTTGGCTCTTGCCATTCAGCTCGATCACCGCGGTTGCCGATTCCGCCGTCGCGCCCTGATTCGTCGAAATGCGCACATGTCCCTTGGCGTCGATCCGCTCTGCCGTCCCATCCTTCCTGAGGTCCACCGTCGCCTGATCGGCGCGTGCGTGCTCCGTCTCGTAATCCAGGGTGGCGCCGCTCAGCAGCGCCTGCATCTCCGTCCGCTCCAGCGTGGCGCGCGTTGCCCCGATCGTCGCCGTCTTGCCTTTGCTGTTGGTCGTAATGTGAACCAGGCTGTCCAGCACCAGCACGCCTGTCTTCGAGTTGTACTCGGCCCCCACCGCCGAACCCGTCGCTCGCGGCAGTTCGAAGTGCACGGCCTGCGCTGTGGAAGCTTCCCCCGTCTTCTGCACGAAAGTCAGCCCGCTCGTCTGCAACTGAATGGTGTCAGGGCCGCTGCCCATCGCCGCGGCACCCGCGCTGCCCTGCTTCGCCCCGCTACCGCTCAGGCTTTCCAGCTGGATCTGGACCTGACCGCGGCTGATCGCGATTCCCTGGCTCTGGTCGTAGTCGAAGTCGCTGCCGAAGATATGATCCGTGCGCCCCGAACCCGGCGGTCCATACAGCGTGATGTCCACGTTGTGCAGCAGCACGTGGCCCGATTTCATCTGGAATTCCTTCGAAGCTTTCAGCGTGAAAAGCGTGTGTCCCTGGCTCGACTGCGAATAGCTGAATCCCGTCGCCGTCTGCTGGATGTTCACGCCCAGCCGCGCCGGCAAATCGCGCGTGAGATGCCGAAACCGGTAGCGCCCATAAAAAAAGAAGCCGGTCACGATCGCCAGCAGCAGCACCGCCGCGCCAATCACCCATCGACGCAGCCTCTTTGCCGTCACGCGCATATCTGCTTCATCTTCTCATTCCAGCCTTAGCTCATCCGCAAAACAATCTTCCCGATGTGCGCGCTCGACTCCATCCTCCGCTGCGCCTCGCCCGCCTCCTCCATCGGATACACGCGGTCCACCACCACCCGCACCTTTCGCCCCGCAACCAGCGGCCACAGCTCCGCCTCCACCGCATCGCGCAGCCGCCGCTTTTCCTCCACGGGTCGCGCCCTCAGTGTCGAGCCCGTCACCGTCAGCCGTTTCCTCATCACCTTCCGCAAATCCAGGTTGACCTCGGCGCCATGCGCCGTCGCAATGTGAATCAGGCGTCCACCCACGCCCAGCAGTTCCACGTGCTTTGCGAAATAGTCGCCAGCCACCATATCCAGGATCACGTCCACGCCGCCCTGTCTCGGTCGCCCACTCCGCTGCGCCCGCCGCCCAGTTTTCCTCCCGATAATTCCAGGCCCGCTCGCATCCCATCCCGCGCAGAAACTCGCATTTTTCCGCCGATCCCGCCGTCGACGCGACGCGCGCGCCCCGCGCCCGCGCTGCCTGGATCGCCATCACTCCGATGCCGCTCGTCCCGCCCTGCATCAGGAACCGTTCCCCCGCAAACAGCCGCGGCGTATCCCACGCATCGGTCGCAAACAGATTCGCCCACACCGTCATCGCCGCCTCCGGCAGAGCCGCGGCTTTCTCCAGCGATACTCCGTCCGGCACCGGCAAGCAGCACCCACCGTGCGCCACACAGAATTCCGCATACCCTCCGCCCGGAACCAGCGCGCACACCGCATCGCCCACCTTCCACCGCTCCTCAGCGCCTGGGCCGCGCTCCACCACCGTGCCGGACACCTCCATCCCCAGCACCTCCGACGCTCCCGCCGGCGGCGGATAATGCCCCTGCCGCTGCAGGATGTCCGCGCGATTCAGCCCCGCCGCCACCACCTGGATCAGCACCTCGCCCGCGCCCGGCATTGGCCGCTCCGCCTGGCCAATCCGCAGCACTTCAGGCCCTCCAAATCCCTCCATCGCCACAATCCGCATCACGCTGCTCCCTGCTCCAGCATACGTTCGCCGCCTCGGCACAGAAAAAGCGGCGGAGCGTCGCTCACGCCCCACCGCCCTGGAGGAAAAATTCGGTCGTTTGCTTTTGCTTTTGTCTTTGTTCTGGCCTTTCGCTAACTTGCCAACTCGCTAACCGCGCCACCCCTGTCTGCCAGCCGCCTCATCCCTGGCCGTTTCACCCCTGTCTACTCGCTTCTCAACGCTTCCATCGGCTCCACGTTCGCCGCTCGCCGTGCCGGCAACAGTGCCGCTACCACGGCAACCACCAGCACCACCAGCGTCACCGATGCGTATACCACTGGACTCATGGTCGACACGCCGAACAGCTGACTCTTCAGCGCCCTCGTCGCCAGCAGCGCCACCGGCAACGCGACGATGACGCTCGTGCCCGCCAGCCTCAGCACGTCCCGCAGCACCAGCGTCATTACGCTCGCACGATCCGCGCCCAGCGCCATCCGCACGCCGATCTCGCGCGTCCGCTGCGCCGTCGCGTAGGCCAGCACCCCGTACAGCCCCACCGCCGCCAGCAGCATCGCCAGCGCGCCAAAGCACACCGCCAGCAGCGCCACCATTCGCTCATCGCTGATGTTCTGGCTGATCTCCCCCTGCATGGTGGTCAGCCCATCCAGCGCCAGCTTCGCGTCCACGCCGCGCACCGTTTGGCGGATCAGTCCCATCGCCGCCGCCGGCGCGCCCCAAGTCCGCACGTAATACTGCATCTCCGGCAGTTCCGGAGACTGCGCCGCCGCAATGTACATCCCGATCTGTACCTGCCCGCGCACTTTGCGATGGATGTAATTCCCCGACACGCCGACGATACGAATGTTGTAGTTCGTGTCGGTCGTGGAGCCGTCGGCGATCATGTGCCCAATCGCCTTCTCAGGGCTTCCAAAATAGTGATCCGCGAACATCGCATTCACGATCACCACCTTTGCGCTGCTCGCATTGTCCTGCGCCGTGAAATCTCGCCCAGCCGCTAGCGGAACTTTGAGCGTGGCGAAGTAATCCGGCGTAATGCGCGCCTGCTCCACGTGCATGCTCTCATCTGGAGCCGGTGTATACCCCTCCACGCTGATGTTGCCGTGGCTGCCGTCGTCAGCCAGTTCCGGATCGCTGGTAGCCCCCGCGTTCACCACGCCCGGCAGCGCTCGCAGCCGCTCCACCATCGTGCGGTCCAGCTCTTCCGCCTGGGTCGCGCTGTATCCCGCCAGCGCCGGATCAACACCGAACGTAATCAGGTGATCCGTTGCAAACCCAACGTTCACGTCGCGCAGGTTCCTCAGCGTCTCCACGAACAGCCCCGCGCAGACCAGCAGCAACAGGCTCAGCCCCACCTGCACGCCCACAATCGCGCGCCGGAATCCCAGCCGTCCGCCTACGCTCCCCGCCCCCTGCTGCTTCAGCTTCGCCCACCAGATTCGGCTTCCACACCTGCACGACCGGCGCGATCGTAAACAGCAGGCTCACCGCCAGCGCGAGTCCAACGCCAAACGCCAGCAGCGTACTGTCCAGGTGCGTCGCGTACGGCGTCTCGCCCTGGCCCGCTGACATCCAGCCCACCAGCAGCCGAATCGCCGCGGGAGCCACAGCTAGCCCCGCCGCTCCGCCCAGAATTCCCAGCAGCAGTCCTTCCGCCAGCAATTGCCGAGTCACGCGCTCCCGGCGCGCCCCCAGCGCGTAGCGCATCGCGATCTCGCGCACCCGCCCCGCCGCCCGCACCAGCACCAGGCTGGCCACGTTCACCGCTGCCATCAGCAGCACCAGCACCGCCATCGCCATCGTGACCAGCAGCGAGTCGCGCAGGTCATTCCTCGAATAGGAGAACCCTCTCGATCCATCCAGCAGATGCAGCCGGCTATTCGTCACAAATCCGGCGACAAATTCCTTTGAAGCCTTGCCCAATCCCATCAGCGGCACTTCCGCCAGCCGCAGCGCGTGCCACAGAGGACTCAGCCCCGCCTGTGCCTGCTCCCGCGTCTCCCCCGGCTTCAGACGGCCCAGAATGTTCAGCCACCGGGAATTGTGCTCGTCCAGCTCATCCCACTCCGGCGTCAGCACCGGCTTCATCGTGATCGGCACCCACAGGTCGGCCGGCGAGCCCCAGATCGCGCTCTGGAATCCCGGCGCCGCCACTCCCAGAATCTGAAACGGGTGCCCGTTGATGTCCAGCGTCTGCCCCACCACATGCGGATCTTCGCCCAGATGCGTCCGCCAGTAGTTGAAGCTCAGCACCGCCACCGGATCGCCGTTCTTCACCCGATCTTCCGCCTGGGTCAACAACCCACCCACCGCCGGTTTAACGCCCAGCACGTCAAAATAATTCCCGCTCACCAGTTCCGCATTCGCCAGACTCGAGTGGTTTTGCCACGTCACCCCGGCCTGCGTCTGGAACATCGCAATCAGCCCGCTGAACACCTGGTTCTTGTCGCGCAACCACTGGTACATCGGATAGGAGAAGTACGCCTCTTCGTCGCCGCCTTCCGTGGACGTATGCCCGTTCCACACGTTGTATGGCGTCGCCTCCAGCAGCACCAGTTGCTGCGGATCGCGCACCGGCAGGGACCGCAGCAGTGCCTGATCCATCAGCGAGAAGATCGCCGTCGTCGCCCCAATCCCCAGCGCCAGCGTCACCACCGCCGTCACCGCGAACCCCGGCGACTTCCTCAACTGCCTCCACGCATACTTCAGGTCACCGAGCATCTTCCCTCCGCCAAATCCCTGGCCCGCCGACTAGCGAATTCGCTGGCTCACCAGCCGCTCCAACATTGGCCGGTCCACCCGAACCGCTCTTTCCCTAACCGCTTGATCCCTGCTCTTCAAAGGCACCTCATCTGCCAAACGGCTGTAGACGCAACCATTGAAAGCGCACGCCTTAGCCGCCTCGCCAGCCGCCACAGTGTCCACAAACGCATATCGTTGTTCAGAATCGGACAACAGCGCTATCGGGCTCCACCGACCAGCCCCTTCACCCATGACGTCTCACGCCTGGCTGCTGGCCCCCTTACACTGAAAGAGCATGTCCACGCCGTCCCAACCCGTCTCCGCCCTCAATACCATCCGCACCTCGGAGAAGGACTGGCTTCCGCGTCTGGCCCGCGCCTGGCGTGAGCGCGCTCAGGTCGATCTGGTCGACGACGCCCAACTCGGCATCGATCCCTCCACCCAAAGTCTCCTTCAGATGGGACTCACCGCCCGCCTCACGCGCCGCGAGTGGACCGCCGTCGCCATCGCCTCGGGCATGACCGTCCTCGGGGCGTCGATGATCGTGCTCGCCTTCCTCGATCCCGACCCCACCAGCAAGCTCGGCCTCCTCGTCGGCAGCGGCGCGCTCCTTGCCCTCACCGGAGGATTCCAGGCCATCCATCTCCTCACGCGACAAAAGCCCCCCAGCATCGTCATCACCGCCAGGGGCATTCATATCGACTGGCACTGAGCCAGCTCCCAGTTACCCTTCCCCATCTTTATCCTCTGCCTGTGCCCTCCGTCACACACGGGCCGAGCCCGCGCTTGTAAGATTCTTACAGGTTGCTCCCAGGCGCTTAGGGAGGTTCCATGTTCGACAGCCTGTCGGGCCGCGGCAGTTCTCCCGGCTCCGATCCTCATGACGGTGCGGCCGCCCGCCTCAACGCCCAGCGCCAGGCAATCCGCGACATCGCCGACTGGTTCGACGAGGTCCCCCTCAGCGCCGACGACTCCTTCTGCACCATCACTCTGATTCTCGCGGTCTCGCCCTGCACGGAAAAAGCGGGCCTCCATGGAATCCCCTCCATAGGTGCCTCATGTCATTGGACCGCCGATGTCGCCTCCAGGCCCGAGCCCGTCACGCCGCCCCCTGCCAAGGCCTCGGCCTTTAATCCAGCCTCCCGTTTCACCCTCCTCAGCGATCAGTTTTATGAGGCTGCGGGATCCGCGCGCGGCGAAGACATCAATAGTCAGGACGCTGCCTGTACCGATGCACGGAAGCGAGCGCACCATCAGGCCATGGAATCCGCCGGCAAAGCCGGCCTCTGCGATCGTGAAGACTCCCACCTGCGCATCGCGATCAGCTTTGCCCCGCCCGCTCCGGCCCTACTCGGCGGCGGCCGCTACGGCATCCAGGCCTTCGAAGCCGTCTGCGACTGGAACCTCGTCATCGAAGCAATCGATCCTGCAGGCCCTCCGTCCCCTGACTCTGCGGACACCGCCGCTTCCGGTTCGCTCTCCTGAGAACGGTAAGGTCCAGCCCGTTATCCCTGTTTCTTGCCCCGCTTCAGATCGTCCATCAGAATGATGGCTTCGGCGATCTCCTTCAGCGGCCGCCGCTTTTGCCGGCTCTGCTTCTGGAGCGTCAGGTAAGCGGTCTCCTCGTCCACACCCAGCTCGCGCTGCAGGATGCCCTTCGCGCGCTCCATTACTTTGCGCGCCTCGAGCTGCTCGGAGAGCTGCCGCTTCTCGAAATCCATCCGGGCCAGTTCCACCTCCGCGCCCACCAGGTACCCGATCATCGTGATCAGCTTGATTTCGCGCTTCGAGTGGTGGTGCGGTTCGCGATGCTGCACGTTGATCGCGCCCACCAGCTTGCCCCGGCACAAAATCGGCACCGCCAGGAATGCCTCAAAACGGTCCTCCGGCAGGCTCCCGAACTTCGCAAACCGCGGATCGGCCCACGCTCGCGCTGGCAGCGCCACGGTCTGCTTGTGCTCCGCCACCCAGCCCGTCACGCCCTGCCCCACGTCCATGGCCAGCCGGTCCACTTCTTCTTCGTGCGGATTCTTCGACGCACGCAGCACCAGTTTGTCTTTGTCCAGCACGTACAGAAAGCACGAGTCGCAGCGCACCGCCGCGGTCACCATCTCGACGATCCGCTGCAGCACCTCATGAAACGGATCGGCCGCCGCCATCCGGCTCCCAATCTCATGCAGCAGATCGATGTCGCTGGAGTCTTCCTGCGCCCGCACAGATTCGGTCAATGGTCGCCCCCTGAGAATTGTCGGCGCAGTGTCGGCGACGTGGCGACTGCGAGGATTATGTGCGCCGGCTTGAGCCTACTGTAAGCGATGAACTGCGCGGCAACAAGCGGCGGAACCGACGCCGATCCAATTGCCACCGGGTGGACCGCCATTCTCGGCGACGCGCCGCCTTCCCCGTCAGATACTGCACGATCAGCGAAATCCTTCGGTTCGATGGATCCAGCGGATTCTGGGGCAGCCGCAGCTTTTGGTCCGCATACCCGCGCACTTCCGACACCTGGTTCTGCCGCAGCCCCGACGCCTGCATCAGCCGCCGCGCCGCGTTGGCGCGATCCGCTGACAACTCCCAGTTCCCGTATCCGCCGTCCGTCGAATACGGCTGCGCATCCGTATGCCCTTCAATCGCCACCCGATTCGGAATCCCGCCCAGTTGTCCGGCCAGCATCTTCAGCAACTCCTCGCCGTCTGGCGTCAGCTTCGCGCTGCCCGTGTCAAAGAACGTTCCATCCTTGGTCTCCAGCAACTCGATGCGCAGGCCTTCCGGCGTAATCGTGATCTGAATCTGATTCTGCAGCGCCTTCAGATCGTTCATCTGCCGGATCGCTGCCTCAATCCGTTTCTTCAGTTGAGGGATGTTGTTCTCGGTCACCGGCAGCGTGTCGTTCGATCCCGATTGATCCGTTCCCGTCAGCGCCGTCTTCCCGCGCGGATCGTTGAAGTACCCCGCCACCGCCTGCCGAACCTTCTGGCTCGTGTTCATCAGCCACAGCACGATGAACAGCGACATCAGCGCGGTCACAAAATCCGCATATGCCACCTTCCACGCCCCGCCATGCCGGCCGCCGTGTCCGCTCTTCTTTTTGACGACAATAATCGGCTTACTCTGTTGCATCTCTGTGCTCTGTGCTCTGAGCTCTGCGCTCTGTCACTATGCGGCTGGCTGCGTCGCGGTGGCTTCCGGCTCGGCATGTTTCCGGCACGCCTCCTCCACTTCGGTGAACGATGGCCGCACATGCGCCGGAATCGCCCGCCGCCCCATCTCCACCGCCACCACCGGCGGCTGCCCGCGAATGAATGCCAGCATCAGCACCCGCAACACGTATAAGTACGCATGCTCCTCCGCGCTCGTCTTCGCCATGTTTTGGCTCATTGGCCCTACCAGCCCGTAGCACAGCAAAATCCCGAGAAACGTCCCCACCAGCGCCGCCGCCACCTTGTTCCCGATCTCTTCCGCCGGTCCGCCCAGCGCGCCCATCGTGATCACTACCCCCAGCACTGCGGCTACAATTCCCAGCCCCGGCAGCGAATCCGCCATCGTCGCCAGCGCTGTCACCGGCTCCTCCGTGCTCTGGTGCTGCACCTCCATGTCCAGGTCCATCATCTGGTCCATGTCGAACGCCTCCACTCCCCCGGTGATCACCATGCGCAGCGTGTCGCACACAAAGTCCCGCGCATGGTGGTCGTTTACAAAGGAAGGCACTCCCTGAAAGATCGGGCTCTGGTCCGGCTGTTCCACGTCGTTCTCGATGGTCAGCATGCCGCCGCGCCGCGCCTTCTGCAGCAGCTCGTACATCATCTTCAGCGTGGCCAGATAGCGATCCCGGCCGAAGCGCGATTTCCCCGTGAACACCCCGATCGCACCCGTCCCGATCTTCTTCAGAATCCGCAGCGGATTGGCCACCAGCAACGTGCCCGCTCCCGCGCCGCCGATGATCAGCAGTTCCGGAAACTGCAGCAGCACGGTCACGTGCCCGTGCTCCATCAGGAAGCCGGCCAGCACCGCCCCAAACACCACGATGATTCCGATAATCGCGAACATTTCCCGCCGCGAGTCCTGCGGACGCAGAACCGCCCGACTTCCTCATCGGCGGAAATACAGGTGGGGTTAATTCAGAAAACGCTCACCAAAGGCGGTAATCTCCGCGCGCCAGCACCCAGATCGCCAGCAACAGATTGGCGGTAGCATGAGCGGCGACCGCTTCACCCAGCCGGTTGCGCGCTTTCGCCACCAGCGCGAATGCCGCGCCGGCCAGCGCTCCTGCCAGCCACATCCGCCCATGCATCAGCCCGAACACCACGGAGCTCAGCAGCACCGCAGTCCAGCTCAGGTTCCGCATCTCCACGCGCTCAAATTCCATTGCCACAATCCGCCGCGCCAGAAACCCGCGGAACGCCAGTTCCTCCACAATCGGAACCGTGATCGTAGCCGCCGCCACCCGCGCCGCGATCCAGGCCGCGCGCTCGCCCGCCGTCAGACCCGCCAGCCCCAGCGCCATCGCTGTCACCCCGGAAGCGCGCCCGCTCAGCGCAATCCAAAGCGCGAAGACCGCCGCTCCCGCAGCGATGCCCATCCAGCCGAATCGCCAGTCCACGCCTCGGTAGGCGTGCCGGTAAGCCCACAGCACCGCCAGCGCCGCAAACAGCCGCAGCGGATACAGCCACTCGAACCCGCTTGACGCCGCCTGTGTCACCAGCGAAGCCGCTACGACCGCCAAAAACGGCAGCAAATATACGGCCGTCCGGTTGCTCGCTCTCAAAATTCCCGCCGACGCACCGTGCTCGCTGCTCGTCCTGCGCAGCCATCGCCAGCGACTACAGGCCACGACGAAACCGATCGCCACCGCGGTGAATGCGATCCATCCAGCCTCGCTGTGGAAGCCGCCCACGGCCACCCGCGGATATCCTGCAGTCCCAATCGCAAACAGCGCCACAATGCGCACGATGTTCAGCGTCCACATCATTGCCAGCGACGCCACCCCAATCGCGATCGCGCGGCCCAGCCTCAGTTCCCGCCGCTGCCACACGATCCACGCCGACGCCGTGACCGCCATCAGCGCGATCCCCTCCACACCGGAGCAAAAGCCCGCGATCGTCCCTACGAAGCGCCCCGTACTCAAACTGAACTCGGCGCGGTTCACCACCACTCCCGGGTAGAAGAGGCTCAACCCCGCTCGCGCGCTCTCCAGCGTCGCCGCCTGCATCCCGCGTGCGATCGCCTGCCCTGGAGAACTCCACAGCACACTCCAGACGGCCCGCTCGAAGATCACCGGCAAAGTGCACAGCGCCGCATACGCCCAGGCGCTGCCCAGCCTTGTTGGCAGCTGCGCCAGAGTGCGCAGCGGGATCGCCACTGCCAGGAGCGTGAGCGGCACCAGCGCCACGGCCCCAAACCAAAGACAGAGGACGATGAGGGCAGTCGTGCTCCCGGCCTCCGCCCCACGCAGGAGCCAGAGGCCCGTCGCCAGCACCAGAGCCAGCGCCGCGGTATGCGCGGCCAGCGCCGCTCGCGAGACTCCGCGCGGCGCATCTTCCATGGAGCGCAGTCTGCGCCAGCCAAAGAACAGCAGCGCGGCGCAGAAAACGATCCCGTTCTCCACCAGCCTGTGCAGCGAAATCCGCGGATGCGGAAGGTTGCTGAGGACGAGTTCCTCGGCGGCCAGCGCCGCAGCCACCCACAGCAGCCTCTGCGGCACAGAACCGCCAGCTCGCCCAGCCAGCCAGGGCCGATTCACCGCCTCAGTGCTCAACGCACGCGCCTCTCCCAGCGCCCCGATTCGGGACGCAGACGGCCATCCAGCATTCGGCTAGCTGCGTCGCCAGCCGCGGATCACGGCAAGAGCCCCGCCCAGCAGCATCAGCGCTGCTGTTCCGGTGCCGGGGTCAATTTCCGGGAGGGCGGGACGAGCCCACGCCGCGCTCCCCACTAGCAACACCACTGCGACGACGCACAATCCATTGCGTACAAGTAGTCTCACAAGGAACTCCCTGGGGGGAGGAACGGTGAAAGGCTGGGGGAATTCCAGAAGCCTACATCGAAACCCATGGCCGCGCAATGGCGCCTCCGGCCGGCCCCGTCTACACTCTCGCCATGCCACTCGTCTTCACCACGTCCCACATCGACGATTCCCGCGCCCTCTTCGCCCAGTACAAAAAGCTCGCCGAACGCACCATCGCCCAGGTTTCCGACGAGCACCTGGTCACCGCCATCGATCCCGAGGCCAACTCCATCGCGATCGTCATGAAGCACATGGCCGGCAACATGCTCTCTCGCTGGACCGACTTCCTCACCTCGGACGGCGAAAAGCCCACCCGCCATCGCGATCAGGAATTCGAAAACCCGCCCGCCACCCGCGCCGAGCTGCTCGCGCTCTGGGAATCCGCCTGGGCCACGCTCTTCTCCGCTCTCGAGCCGCTCACCGATTCCGACCTCACCCGCACCGTCACCATCCGCGGCGAAGCCCACTCCGTCCTGCAGGCTATCAACCGCCAGATCGCGCACTACGCAATGCATACCGGCCAGATCATCCTGCTCGCGAAGCATTTCGCCGGCCCGCACTGGCAAACGCTCAGCATCGCCCGCGGAGCCTCCTCCGCCTTCAACCGCAAAGTCGTCGCTGGCGAAGCCAGCCAGCGATAACCGGACCGCTCTGCCCTTTCATCCCGGCAGATACCAACGCCGCGCCAGCTCCCTGAATGCCCGCGCCTGCGCCGCCTCCCAGTCAGCGTCGCGCCTCAGCTCCCGCGCCAGCAGCGCCGCCACTTTCGCCGCGCACCGCATCGCCGCCTCCGCGTCCACGAGCAGCGCCCGCGTCCACCGCGACACCCAGCCCGGTCGCGCCCCCTCCGATCACCAGCACGTCGAAATCGCCTTCGAGCGAACTCCACAATGAGCTGCGACCCGGTCTCATTCGGCGTGGTTAGATGGTCTGCTCCGTGTTGCACGCCGCAATCCGCGCCGGCAGAAATGGATGAATCAGCGTTTGGTAGGCCGCGCCGCCCACCGCCCCGCCGATCAGCGGCCCCACAATCGGCGCCCACCAGTAACTCTCCGGTGAGGGAAACGCCGCCGCGCCCCATCCGGTCAGGAAGCAGAACGTTCGCGGCCCCAGATCGCGCGCCGGATTGATCGCCCACGCCTCCAGGTAGCCCATCGACGCACCGATGAGTGCCACCAGGAACCCGATGACCAGCGCCCCGAAGTTCGCGCCCGGCGCCATCTCGTTGTACTGTTCGGTGATCGCGAAGATGCCGAAGATGAGAAACGCCGTCAACACAATTTCGTCGCCGAAGGCATGCATCACCGTAATCCCCGTCGCCGGATGCGTGAAGAACACGCTCGCCGCCCCGCCCGCGGCTCGCGTCACGTGATTCGCCGCATTCCAATGGTCAATCACCGGCCCGAACAGCTGGTACACAATTCCCGCCCCCACCAGCGCGCCCACCGTCTGCGCCGCCCAGTACGGCGCCACTTTCTTCCACGAGAACTTCCGATACATTGCCAGCGCCAGCGTCACCGCCGGATTCGCATGGCACCCGCTCACCGATCCGGTCGTGTAGATTGCGATCGTCACCGCCAGTCCCCACGCGATGCACACGCCCCAGTACGCATGCTGGTACGGGCTTGGATCGTACAGGCTGTACATCGCCGCCACGGAATCGCCGAAGGCGATGATGATCACCATCGCCACGGCTTCAGAAATCAGCTCCCCGGCAAACCTTCTCGTCACTTCCACCTCCCAAGCCACGCTTCGGATCATCCCGCTGCCCGCTGCAACAACCGGCGACGCCATTGTAAAGGGGCAGTAAGGTTCGGAACGGCGCTCGCTCCCCCAGGACAGCGGACCTAAACGCCTTGTCGATCGGCTTGTGCCATCCCGTCGGCCGCTCTCCGCCGCTGGTCACCCTAACCCTAAAGTCTCATTGACAATGCGGATGCAGCCTGTAAAGTGGACGGCACTCCCCCGAGTTCCGTCCGCTCCACGAGCGGTCGTAGCTCTTCGTACGTTTGCGGTTCATCCGTAATCGTCAGGGAGCAAACGGCTGCGTCAGGCGTGAGCTGGCATTCTGATCACACAGTGGATTAGGTAGGTGCCGCAGCTGGGATTTCAACAAGCTGGAGGCATCATGCACGCGTCCTTTGGACTTCCCCGGTCCGCGGATCATCGCGCTCCCTCTCTGCCTTTCCGACCCACCCACCGCAACAGAGTTCGATCCGTTGCTCGGCAACTGCTCACCTGCCTCCCCGTGCTGGGCGCGCTATGCCTCGGCGGAGTCAAAGCTGGGGCGCAGGCCGCGTACCTCGGTAAACCCCTCGGCAGCGGCTTCAGCAACCCCTACGGCGTGGCCGTCGACGCGAATGGCAATGTCTTCGTCGCCGATAAAAACCATAGCGCCGTGAAGGAAATTCTCGCTGCCGGCGGCTATACCACCGTCAACACGCTGGGCAGCGGCTTCAGCGACCCCTATGACGTCGCGGTGGACGCCACTGGGAATGTCTTCGTCGCCGATACCGGCAACAATGCCGTGAAGGAAATTCTGGCGTCCGGCGGTTACGCCACCGTCAACACGCTGGGCAGCGGCTTCAGCGCCCCTGAGGGTGTAGCCCTCGATCAAAATGGCAATGTCTACGTCGCCGACAGTGGCAACAGTGCGGTAAAGGAGATGACCGTCTCCAGCGGCTACACCAGCGTGGTCTCCCTCGGAGGCACGTTCTCCTTCGCCTCTCCAACTGGCGTCGCCGTGGATACGAGCGGCAACGTCTACGTCGCCGATTCCGGCAATGCTGCCGTCTATGAAATTCTGGCTGGTTCCTCGTTCGTGAATACACTGGGCAGCAGCTGGTCGTGGACCTCTCCTCAGGGCTTGGCCGTGGACGCGAGCGACAACGTCTTCGTCGCCGACTCCGGCTCGGGCGAGCTTCTCGAGATTGCTCCGACCGGTGCGGTGAATCCTGTCGACTCTCAGGCATTCACTGCCCCCCACGGCGTGGCTGTGGACGCGAGCGGCGATCTTTACGTCGCCGATGGCAACGCCGTGAGGGATCTCCAGTCCACCACAGTCAACTTCGGCTCCCTTGCCGTGAATGCGGCCACGCCGGCCACTCAGACGCTGACCTTCACGTTCACCTCCAGCGGAACCACGGTCACGCCCGCTGTCGTCACCCAGGGCGTGTCGGGTCTTGACTACACCGATGCCGGAACCGGAACCTGCACCACCGCGGGCAGCAGCTATAGCTGGAACGTCGGGGACACCTGCACCGTCGACGTCAAGTTCGATCCCAAACATCCAGGACCCCGGGATGGAGGCGTCGTGCTGTCCGGGACCTCCCTGGGCGTCAACTACACGACCACCGTCTACCTGCAGGCAGCAGCCACCGGCCCTCAGGTCATCTTCAGCAGCAACTCCGTGCAGAGCAGCCTCGGCAGCGGCCTCAGTACCCCCCAGGGCATCACCGTCGACGCCGGCGGCAACATCTTTGTGGCAGATCAGGGCAACGCCGCCGTGAAGGAGATTCTGGCCGCGGGCGGCTACGCCACCACGAATACTCTGGACAGCGCCTTCTCCTTCGGCTCTCCCGCCGCCGTTGCTGTCGACGGTGCGGGAGACATCTTCGTCGCCGATCAGAGCAAAGGCGCCATCTACGAAATACCGGCTGCTGGGGGCTACAACTCAGTGGTTATCGTGGACATCGGCTTCACCGCACCCGTGGCAGTCGCTGTCGATGCAAGCGGCGACCTCTTTGTCGCCGACCAGGGAGCCGGTTCTGTCTATGAGATCCTGGCATCCAGCGACTACAACACCATCAACACCCTGGACTCCGGCTTCGTCTCCCTCAGTGGTATCGCAGTCGATTCCTCCGGCAATATCTATGTTGCCGACGCGGGTGCCCCTGCGGTCTACGAGATGTTGGCGGCCGGCGGCTATTCGACCGTCAACACCCTCGCCAGCACCTTCTCCTTTGGCTCTCCCGGACCCCTGGCGGTCGACGCCAACGACAATCTCTATGTCGCTGATCACGGTAACGCGGCGGTCTACGAGATCCTGGCGGCAGGCGGCTACACCACCGTCAATACCGTGGGCAGCGGCTTCACCTCTCCCGTCGGCGTGTCCGTCGACGCCAGCGGCAATCTCTACGTCACCGATGGCAATACGGTCCAAAAGCTGGATTTTAGCGATCCGCCCACCCTCACCTTCGCCGCCACCGATGCCGGCGCAACCACCGACCCCACGCAAACCGTGACCGTCGCTAACGACGGCAATCAGAATCTGAGTTTCACCCGCATCGCCTACGGCACTGACTTCCCTAAAGCTTCCGGAGTCGGGACGGATTGCTCCACCGCACACCCGGTGCAACCCGGCAACACCTGCACGCTCAGCATCGACTTCTCGCCCCTCCTCTCCAGCGCGACTGGCTCCTCAACTCCGCTCAGCGAGTCCGTCGCCCTGACAGATAACGGTTCCACTCCCAATCAGTCCGTCTCGGTCAATGGAACGGAAATCGATAACCTGACGCCCCCATCGATGCAGACCCCGACCCCGAGCACCACGCTGGACAACACCTCGACCGTCACCTTTACCTGGAATCCCGGTTCCGGCAATGTGGCATTCCTGTTGGACGTCGGCACTCGGGGTCCCGGTTCGTCCGACGTGTACTCGGGCAAGTCCACTACCAGCGCCTCGGTCGATGTGCCGAACATTCCCACCAGCGGGGCCAACCTCTACGTCCGTCTCTACTATCGGGAGGTTGGAACCTGGCATTCCATCGACTATGCCTATACCGAGTACGGCACCCTTGCCGCGCCGTGGATGATCACTCCGGTGCCGAGCAGCACCCTGGGCAACTCGTCGACGGTCACGTTCACATGGAATCAAGGCTCGGGTAACACCCTCTTCAGGCTGGTGATCGGCACGACCGGATCGGGCTCCGACGATCTTGATGTCGTCACAACCGGCAACAACTCTGCCACTGTGACGAATATTCCAACCACCGGCGCCCAACTCTATGTCCGGCTCGTATTACTACGTCAACCTCTCATGGCAACACGTCGACTACGTGTATACGCAATACGGAACGCTGACGCCGCCGTCGATGATCACCCCGGCGCCGAACAGCACACTGAGCAACAGCTCGAGCGTCATGTTCACTTGGAATCCAGGCTCCGGCTCGGCGGATTTCAAGCTGGTTGTCGGCACCACTGGACCGGGCTCCTCCGATGTCGGTGTCGCCACGACGACCGGCGACGCGGCCACCATTTCCGGCATTCCCGCCACCGGGGCCAACTTGTATGTCCGGCTCAATTACGAGATGAATGGCGCCTGGAGCCACATCGACTATGAGTACACGCAATACGGCACGCTGTCGCCGCCGTGGATGATCACCCCGACGCCGAACACCACGCTGGACAACTCATCGACGGTCGTGTTCACCTGGAATCCTGGCTCGGGCAACTCGCAATTCCTCCTGTACGTGGGCACGAAAGGGCCGGGCTCAACCGATATATATCCGGGCACGGCGACCACCAGCGACTCGGTCGACGTACCGAACATTCCCGCCAGCGGTGCTAACCTGTATGTCCGACTCTATTACCGGCTGAACGGAGCCTGGCAGCACATCGACTACCTCTACACGCAGTACGGCACACTTGCCGCGCCATGGATGATCACCCCGGCGCCGACCACCACCCTGAGCAACTCATCGACGGTCACGTTCACGTGGAATCAAGGCTCGGGCAATAGGCTCTTCAGGCTGCGCATCGGTACCACGGGACCCGGCTCATCCGACGTGAATGTCGTCACCACCAGCAGCAACTCCGCGACTGTGACGAATATTCCCACCACCGGCGCCCAACTGTATGTCCGGCTGGATTACAACGTCAACCTCCACTGGCAACACGTCGACTACGTCTACACGCAGGCCCCGTGACGAAGTGGCGGCTGGTCCTGAACAATCGAGAAGCTCTGCCCAGGCGGCAGAGCTTTTCTTTTTCCCGCCATCACCCCAGGTGACCCGATAAGCGCCAGCTTCCCGCTCCTGCGCAGTTGGCCGCGGCAAGTGCTTTCCTTCCCACACCTGCGACCCTCTGGATCAATACGGCCGCCTGTTCACCATCGGTTTTTCTCTCCCTCCGAATTCCATTGCGACCCCTAACTAAATTGATTTATGCTGCGTTGGCCATGGAGTTGTGAATCTTCCGGTCTCCTGGCTCCTGCGCGCGGATTTCTGAGCCCCCGCTCCGCAGCGAGTTTCGTCTGATTTCGCCGCTCATCCGCTCTTCCTGAAGGAGTCTCATGCGTTCGTTTCCCCGTTCCGGCTTCGCCCTCTTCTTCGCATTCTCCGTCATCGCGATTTCCGGCTGCGGCAGCAACAGCAAAACCACTTGCGGAAGCTGCATCACGAACGTCCCCTTCGTCTCCTCCAGCTCGCCCGCCGGCGGAGCGACCGGCGTTGCCGTCAACACCACAGTCACCGCGACCTTCGATTTGCCGATGAACGCGGCGACCCTGACGACAACCACGTTCACGCTCGCCAGTTCCGGCGGCGCGGTCACCGGAACCGTCAGCTACTCGAGCGGCGTCGCAACCTTCACGCCCTCCGCTGCGCTCGCTTACAACACGCAATACACCGCCACTATCACCACTGGCGCCGAAAGCTCAGGCGGCGGCTTCCTCTCCGCCAATTACACCTGGAGCTTCACCACGCAGTCCGCCCCGGCGCCGACGGTGACCGGAACTTCGCCCGCCAACAGCGCAACCGGTGTCGCGATCAGCTCGGCCGTCAGCGCAACCTTCAGCGAGGCGATGAGCGCTTCGACCCTCACGGCGTCCACGTTCACCCTCGCCAGCCCCGGCGGCGCGGTCAACGGAACCGTCGCTTACGACAGCGCCAGCAACACAGCGACCTTTACACCCTCTTCCGCACTGGCCTACAACACGCAATTCACCGCGACCGTCACAACGGGAGCCCAGAGTTCCTCGGGCGCGGCGCTGGCGACGAATTACACCTGGAGTTTCACCACCGCAGCAGCTCCCATACCAACGGTAACCGCCGAATTGCCCGCTTCCGGCGCGGTCAACGTGACTGTCGGCTCCGCAATCACGGCCACCTTCAGCGAAGCGATGAACGCCTCGTCTCTGACGAGCTCCACATTCACGCTGAGCAGCTCAGGCGGCGCGGCCACCGGAACCGTCGCCTATGACGCCGGAAGCGAAACGGCCACCTTCACCCCATCCAGCTCGCTCAGCTACGCAACCCAATACACGGCGACGATCACCACGGGCGCGACCGCATCGAACGGCGCGGCGCTGGCATCCGCCGTCACCTGGCAATTCACCACCGAGGCGGCGCCCACGCCGCCCACCGTCACCGGCACCACACCGGCCAGCAGCGCCGTCGGCGTCGCCGTCAATGCCGCCGTCACCGCAACCTTCAGCGAGGCGATGAATGCCTCATCCATCAGCACTGCCAGCTTCACGCTCAAGACCCAGGCTGGTACCAGCGTCAACGGCAGCGTCAGCTACGACGCCGCCACGCAAATGGCGACCTTCACGCCCTCCGCCAACCTCTCTTCCGGCGCCACGTACACGGCAACGCTGACCACCGCCGTAACAAACAGCACGGGCCAGCCCCTCGCGGCGAACTACACGTGGACCTTCACCACTGCGGGCCACCCCGTGACCGTCGATTTCGGAACCACCTATCAGACCATTCGCGGCTTTGGCGGGTCGACGGCATGGCTTGGACCAATGCCCACGCAGCGGCCACGGCTCTGTTCAGCCCCAACCAGCGGCCTCAGCCTCAGCATCCTGCGCATGCGCATCGACCCAGAGGGTTCGGCAAGCGGTGGCGGCACCTATGGGTCTCCGTATGAAACCGGCGAATGGGACCAGGAGCTAACCAACGCCCAAGAGGCCGTCGCCGCCAACCCGAATGCCATTGTATTCGCAACGCCCTGGACTCCGCCAGCCGCCTGGAAGCTCAATGGTATCCAGTACCACGGGACGGCGTAACGTATAACGAGTCATACAACAGTTGCGGCGAAGGGACCGGCTACTGCGGCGGATACCTCAATCCGATCCGACTACGCCGACTACGCCAACTACCTCGAGGACTTCGTCCACTTCTTCAATACCACATGCTGGCTTCAACCTCTACGCCATCTCCATGCAGAATGAGCCGGAGGAAAACGTCACTTACGAATCCTGCGTTTGGACGCCCGGATCAAATGGATACCTGGGTAGCAGGTTACGCCGCCACAATCACCTCCGACCCGTACTCCACGAAGCTAATCATGCCCGAGTCGGATACCTTCAACCCGGTCGATGCCGCAACGACTCTCAACGACCCGGCTGCGGAGGGTCTCGTCAGCATCATCGGCGGCCACCTCTATGGAACCTCGCGCTCGCCCCCCTACTCCATTCCTGCGGGGGACACACCGAAAGAACTTTGGATGACCGAGTTCGGGCCCTTGAGCACAGCGCAACTAACGTTCGCTCAAGCCTTGAACCCCTACGGTATATCGATCCATAACTCCCTGGTCAACGGCCAATACAACGCTTATGTTTGGTGGGGACTGTGGGGCGGCGCCATCGGCAGTTGTTCAACCACCGCCGGCACCTGCGGCCTGATCGACTTCACGGGACATTTGCAGCCGATGGGCGAGGTCATGGGCCAGTACTCGAAGTTCATCCAGCCGGGCTATAAGCGCGCATCGGCGACCGCAACCCCGGTCTCCGGAGTGTACGTCTCGGCATACACAGGCGAAGATCAATCGGGCACCCAGCACTACGTGATCGTGGCCATCAATACTGCGACCAGCGCAAACACGCTTACCCTTACGCTCGACAACGCCAGCGGGGTCACGTCGCTGACGCCCTGGCAGAGCACGAGCAGCGCCGGGCTTCAGCAGCAGCCGGCGGTAACCGTGACGAACGGGCAGCTTACGTACACTCTGCCGGCGTCGAGCATCACCACGCTGGTGCAGTAAAGCGCGCGGCGGCGGCGCCGGCGAAGAACTACGAAACCTGCAGCGGGCCCATCCCGGTTGCCGGCATCGACATCGTCGCCGGGCACCTCCATGGCATCTCGCCTTCGTACAACACGGGCCGAGAATACCGGCAAAGATGCTGAGAGGATGCAGCACTACCGGAACGCACCCGGTTCCAGCCCAGCCCTATCCGAAGCGCTCATGATTACTGCTGCAGTTCATAACTTACTGGTTACTTGCCAGTGCAACACCTGCATCTCGTCGCAAATTTGGGACCACGCCAGGTGCATCCACTTCAGCCCGATCAACTCCAACGCCAGCAACCCCGCGCCCGACTAACTCGGCTACGCCCTGCGCCAGTATTCCAGGTTCCCAGCCCGATTACTACTGCTATAACGCTACCGAGAACCTCTTCGAATGTCTGTGTCTCTGTTCATGCTGAAGGCAGGAATGATATAACGTCCGCCATTAACTCTCTAATTATTTTGCTGAACCAGCTGTTTACCATTCAAGAAGTCACGTTACTTCCGTGACGCCGTCGCAACCAACCGCTTCTGCCGCGCTCCAGCAGCTTGCTCCGGTCACGGTATCCGACGGCCAGTTCCCCTGCACGCTTCCGGCGCAGTGCGTCACGACCTTCTTGCAGTAACTTCCGGTTGCCCGCCGGCCTCAGGTACCCCGGTAAGACCCGGGTTACTACGGCTCTTTCCCCGGTCGCTCCGAAGCTTCGGGCTTGAACGATTTACTCCTGGGGATGGACCTTTCTCGTCATTTCTGAACTGGGCACGAATTTATCTTGACAACTTGAGTTTCGGGGATGAAGATGATTCCGCATTTCTTTCAATCGTATCCCCGAGATGCAACTTCGGGGGCTTTTGCGGCCGGGGTTCGCCTGGCCTGGGAGCGATACCACGATGTGTCTGCCTTCTTCCCTCGGTCTTCGCGTGACAGCCAGTCCGTTTTCTCTGCATTCGCCGCAGAGTTTCCCGGATTGCGCCGGTAAGCAGGCAATCGCATTCGTTGAAGCTCCCGGGACCGCAGCTATCCGGATTCTCCCTGCTCGTTGTTCGGGAGCCGGATCGGTCCGCTCAGGGAGGAACAGGTCTTAGGAACTTATCGGTAGATCGACAGCAAATCACTTGCAGAGACGGCTCTCGAAGCTACGGCGACGCTGGTTACCAAATTCATCGCCGGCGCCGGGAGTCAGCGCACGGGAAGAACGGGCAAGACGGCGCACGCCGGGCTCTTCCCAGCTTGGAAAGACTTCACCGGAGGATTCGTGATGCAAACGATTGGGAAACAAGTTGAGAAGTTTACGCTGCGGGGACTGTGGATTGCCCTGCTGTCGATCATCGCCATGGGAATGCTGGCGCCGCGCACCTTCGCGCAGGCCACCCCACAAAACAGTGTCGTGCTGACCAGCCCGGTCAGCTATTTTGCGGGTGACACCTGGCCCACCGGCGGCGCGCTGGCAGGTGGCGTGCCGGCCGGCGGCTCCTGGGGCATGAACTCCATGGGCGTCATTGTCGCCAGCACCACTTACGGCGGCGAGGTCATCCAGTTTGCTCCTGCGCCCGGGGGCGGCTACACCGAATCCGAGGTTGGCCCCTATGGCAATGCCGCGCCGTTGCCATCGATCCCGATCGACAATACCCTCTGGGTTGGCGGCCAGTACTCCAACAAGATCGGCAAAGTCCCGATGAACGCCGACGGAACCTACACCATGAGTGTCGATCCGTCGAGCGGCAGTCTCAGCACCAACTGCAATGGCACCACGGACACAGCAGAGTGTCTGGATGCGAATCTGGCGTACGGCTACTTCACTGTGGAATCGATGGCTTTCGATTCCAACGGCGATCTGTTTTTCGCCACCGGCGGTCAGACCTACAGCGGCGATCGCACGCCATACCCTCTTACGAGTGCGCCTTGGCACTCCGGAACCTCTTCAGCAGCTGCCTCTATGGCACCGGGGCGCCAACGGCTGCTCTTCTCCGAGCCCGCCCCTGTCACGGTCAATTACACCGACAACAGCGGCCCCGAAACAGCCACCGCCCAGCTCTGGATCGGCTCGATTGCCGTTGATTCGATGGGCAACGTCTTCTTCACTGACTCGGCCATCATCAGCGACCAGGAAAGCGCGTTTTCCGACGTCAATGAGTTGCTCTACGACACCAATACCTCGGCCTACGACATCAGCAATCAGGTGCTTTTCACTGATTCTGCTGTGACGGCCAGTCAACCGCTTCCCAACGGCGGCGATTATGACGATCAGATCATCTCCATTGCTGTTGTGCCGGGCGCCAGTCACAATGACACGGTCTATTTCTGGCGCCACGGACGCCGGCATTTTCGCTTTGCCGGACGCTTCCGGCGTGGTCTCCAACGTCTACGGCGTCGCCAACTCAAATGGCGATAAGCTGATCCTTCCCGACGGCAACGGCAACTTCTTCGTTGATGCTTACCATGGCGGCGACTCGCTGGGCTGGATCGCTGTCGGCAGCGCGACCGATCCCACCATCACAGGCGTTGGACAGTCCACCACATTCACGGTGAACGCATCGGACACCGGCAGCGCAGCCTGCAGTGCGGTGACTCCACCGTCGCTGGGCTTCGGCGTGACCGGCACTGATCCAACTGCCTTCGACGCCACCGCGCCCGCACAGGGTACCTGCGGAACAACGCTCATCGGCACGAACTTCCCGGTCACGGTGACCTTCTCGCCGCTGGCTGTGGGATCAGACACGGCGGTTTTGACCGCGACCGATGCCGGAACCAGTGCCGCCGGCAACGCCAACCTCTCCGGCCAGGCTCTGAAGAAGCAGACCATCACATTCGGTCCGCCGGCTTCGATCACCTACGCGTCGGGGCTGACCATCGTCCTTTCCGCGACAGGCGGCGCTTCCGCTAATCCGATCACCTTCACGCTGAACAGCGGCCCCGCCACCCTGGAAGCTGACGGCAAGACGCTGGATGTCAGCGCGCCCGGCACGATTTCGGTGACCGCCAACCAGGCCGGCAGTGCCACTTATGCTCCCGCGCCTCCGGTGACGAAGAGCATCGTTGTCGACCCCATTCCACAGACGATCAACTGGGCTCCCGTGCCGCCGCGCAACGTGGCGTACAGCGGATCAGACGTAGTGGTCACGCTGGCGGCGACGGGCGGAGCCTCGGGGCAGCCGGTGGTCTTCACCGTGGACGGTTCCTCTACTGCTACCGCCGCGGTCAGCGGCACCAACGGCAGCACCCTGACCATCAGTAGCACCGGCATCGTCATCGTTGACGCCAACCAGGCAGCTGACGCCGCCGGCGACTACGCTGTAGCCACGCAGGTGCAAGCCACGATCGATGTGACCGCGGCTGTCCTGCCCACGGGCGCGCCCGTCATCCTGAGCCAGACCACCTTCCTGGGCGCGCTGGAGAATGGAGCCGGCGGCGGCGCAACCGCGGCCTCGAACCCGGATGGCGGCACCATGGCCCTCGATCCGGCCGGCGACGCCATCATCGGAACCACCTACGGCAACGAGATCCTTTCGTTCAACATCAACAACACCAACCCCGGCTACCAGACCGTCCTGGCGGCGCGTGACACCACCAATAACACCGGCGTGAACGGGGTTGGCGTGGTGGCCGTCGATGCTAACGGCAACCTCTTCGCGGGGAACAACTACGGCGGCGCTCCATTCGTCGTCAAGATCCCCTGGAACAGCACCACGATGTCCTACGCGCCTTACACTGCGACACCAACGGCGAATTGCACCGGACCCACCTCCGATACGGCGGCTTGCCTCATGCCCAATATCGGTGTCGTGGTGTCGGGGGTGATCACCGGCGAACCCCTCCAGTCGATGGTTTTCGATTCGCATGGAAACCTGTTCTACGGGGTCCAGACCGACAGTGCGGGAGCTGGAACCTCAGGCATCGACTATGAGGGCTCCATCTGGGAGTGCGATGCGGCCTGCCTCTATGCCGGAACGGACCAGCCGGTCATGCTCGGCGAAGAGCCGACCGTCACCACCAGCGGCGGTGTCGACAGCGCTGACAGCGCCTTCACATCGCTGTCTCCGACTACCAAGGTCTCCCAGATCCTGGGCGGCCTGGCCGTCGACTCCGTGGGCAACCTGTTCTTCACGGATGAGGCGCAGGACGCCAGTAGCCTGATTCATTACTCCGACCTGTATGAGTGGCCGGTCGACACTGGCAATGCCAGTGGCTATGCCACGGATCCGATCACTCTGCTCACTTCGGTTCCCAGCGCTCCATCGCAATACAGCGCCAACCCAATTGACGGGGTGACAATCGATCCCACCTCCGGCAATGTGTACTTCACCAATGACCAGGCCATCTTTGCCTTTGCCGACGATTTGACCGCCCCGCTCGACCCGACCACTGTCCAGGCAACCATGTGGACGGTTTCGCCGCAGGGCGGCAAATACCTTGTGGCCGCGCCGAACGGCGTGCTCTATGTCGCGAATTATTCCAACGACTCAGGGCATGACTCCATGTACTACACCACCGTCGGCAGCGTGACCGTGCCCGGCTCGGTGATCGATGGGCAAGCCGCCTCGGTTCCGGGTACCGCGGTCATCGGCAGCTCGACCACGCCGGTTACGCAGATGTACACGGTGCTCAACGACGGGAACTGCACGACTCCGGAGACGGTGACGTACGCCTCTCTGGCCGCGGAGTTCACGGCGGTACAGGGCGCGACCTGCAACTCAACCATCACGCAGGCCTCGTCGTTCACCACAACGCTCACCTTCTCGCCAATCGCGCCTGACAACGGCACGATCAGCGGGACCCTGACCGCAACCGATTCCGCCAGCAACACCGGAACCGCGACGGTCGCAGGCACGGCGCAGAACCTGATTCCGCAAACCATTACCGCGTTTGCCGGGATCACCTCGCCGGTCACCTATGGCAGCGGCCCGTACACACTGAGCGCCACGGGCGGCGCCTCGGGTAACCCGGTTGTGTTCAGCGTCGACTCCAGCAGCTCCTCCGGAGTGGCCACGATTAGCGGCAATACCCTCACCATCACCGGGGTGGGCACGCTGGTGATCGACATCAACCAGGCCGGCAGCGCAACCTACCAGGTTGCGCCGCAGGTGCAGGAGACCATCACGGTCAACCAGGCATCGCAGGCCATCACCTTCACCACTCCGAGTTCCGCCACCACCTCCGTGGTCTACGGCGCGTCGCCCATCACTCTGGCGGCGACGGGCGGCGGCTCGGGCAGCGCAGTCACCTTCAGCCTGGATGCTTCCAGCACCGCTGGTGCCGGCAGCCTCTCGGGCAGCACCCTCAGCTTCACCGGCGTCGGCACCATCGTAGTAGATGCCAACCAGGCCGGCACCGCCAACTACTCGGCTGCGACTCAGGTGCAGGTCTCCATCGCGGTGACCCCGCCACGCAGACCATCACCTTCACCTCACCGGCAACTTCCGGCGCCTCCGTCACCTATCCGGCGACGGTTACGCTGGCCGCCACCGGCGGTGCTTCCGGCAACGCGGTCACCTTCAGCCTCGTCTACCGGCGGCTCCGTTGCCACCCTCACCGGCAACCTGCTGACGCCGACGGGCACCGCCTTCGGCGCGGTCGTTGTGGCAGCGGACCAGGCGGGCAACACCGATTACTCGGCGCCGCGGCCACAGTGCAGACGACCACTCTTCAATCCGATCGGCACCGTCGCCACCCCGGCGTTTACTCCGGCCTCCGGCACTCTGTACACCAATGGCGAGCAGGGCAGCACGGTCTCCATCAGCATCAGCGACAGCACAGCGAATGCGGCCATCTACTACACCCTGAATGGCGGCACGCCGACGCTGTACTCGGGTCCGATCCCGCTCGCGGCCTCGGATACGGCCTACACCATCACTGCGACTGCTTCGGAGCTCGGCTACACGGCCAGCAGCCGGCCACCGCTACCTATACGGTCGAGCAATCTCGCGCCGAACTTCACCGTCTCGGTTAGCCCGGGCGCGGTGGATCTCACGCCGGGTAGCTCTGCGATCGTCGACATCACCATCACGCCGAACGCAAGCTTCCTCGGCACCGTGACGTTCTCCTGCAGCGGAGCGCCTTCTGGCGTAACCTGCGCCTTCTCGCCCAGTTCGCTTACCGCGAACGGCGTCAACAGTCTCACCACCGTCCTGACCATTACCGATGCGGCTACCACATCGGCCAATCGTCGCGGACCGAACCCGTTCATCCCGGGTGGCGCCACCTTCGCCCTGGCTCTCTGCTTCCTCGGCTTCCGGAAGCGGCGCAGCCTGATCCTCAGCCTGGTTCTGCTGGCGGGCATCTTCGGCCTCACCCAGCTCACCGGCTGCGGCTCCAACGCTGGAAACTCCAGCACGGGCAGCACCACCTCGTCGATGACCGTGACCGCAACGTCCGCCTATAACGGAACGACGATCACGCAGACGCTCCCGATCACGATCACGATTCGGAAGTAATTTTTCGAACCGCGGTTCCAGCCGCCGAGGCCCCTCCCAACGGAGGGGCCTCGGTGTTTTTGGTCGCAGAAGATTCAGTCCACACCGAGAGAAAACTGGGCCCGCACCTCATAGCGCGAGCCCTCCGGCCCTGGAAACGACTCGTACAGTGCGAACTCCCTGGCGATGCATTCCGCCGCCAGCCTGGTTCTTCCCCGCTCCACGGCATCCTGCAGCGCCGCCAGCGCGCCCGCTCCCTGGCGTCCTCGGCTGCGCGCCAGCGTGATATGCGGATGGTACGGTCGAGGCTCGGCGACAAAGCCGCAGGCGCGTGTCGCGGCCGTGACCCGTTGCTGCAGGGCCAGCAGCTCGGCCACAGGTTCCACGCCAGCCCAGAACACGCCGGCGCGCAGGAAGAATCCCACGCCGGCAATCCGCACGGCGAATCTCCGGAGACCGCACCGCGGCCAGAGCTTCCGTTACGCAAATCAGCGCGCTCCCGGCCACCTCGCCAAGGAACTGGAGGGTGATGTGCCGGTCCTCGGGGCGGGACCAGCGCAGACCCTCCCTGCCGGTAGCCAGGCCCAGACGTACCTTCTCCAGAGCAGCGGCGGCTTCGCCCTCCAGGGCAACGGCAACAAACAGACGCATTCCGGACCCAGAATAGCGCCGAATCGCGGCCGCGCCGGCAGGCATCCATTCGTGCCGCAGTCGCAGTCAAACGGGACTGCGCGGTTTCAATGAACCGCGGTCCTCACTTTAGATGAGTAATCCACTCGGGTTGGAGCCTCGCAATGAATACAGCCAATGAGTCAACGCCCCATATTCTCACTTGCTGGAAGGATATTGCGAACTACATGGGCAAAGGCGTCCGTACCGTGCAGCGATGGGAGCAGGAGTTTGGACTTCCGGTACGGCGGCCTCTGGGCTCGAACAAGAAGGCGGTGCTCGCCCGGCCCTCCGATCTGGACGCATGGGTGACGCTGCGCTGCGGTGCGCGCAATCCGCTGCCCACGGCGAGCGGCAAACACAGGGACGCCGGCCCGCGTCTGGCCGCCCTCTCCGCGCATATCCAGAGGACCTGCCAGCTCCGAGACAGGAATCGCGTGCTGCTGGATGAGCTGCAGTCGGCCCTCCAGAGCCTCAGGCGCCAGGTGCTTTCCCTCCGGCAAGGCGTGGATGGGGCGCAGACGGCAGCAGGCGAGACGGCGAGCCGCTGCGAGGCCACATTCCAATTGCCTGGAGAGGAAACCTGCTCGCCTCTGGCCCTTTCCAGGACTGCTTCCCCGCTTCGCGAGTTTCCAGAGCCAACGATTTGATCAGGGTATAATGCGCAGAGATTTGGACTCTTCCTCGTACCGCTCGCTGGTAGTGCTCTGAATGGGTGAAGAGCGTCCGTCAGGAGGCTACAGCCCGGACGGATATGACGGGATTTACGGGACGGCTGAAGCTTCATTGCTTCGACGCCCGGAAATCGGGACACTGGCCGCCCACAGCTGATCGTTTTTATGGCAGCTCGCAGACACGATCGCGCGCCGGCAACCTCCGATCAGGCATCCGGTTCCTCTCGGCGTCCCCGCCCCAATGGGTTCCCCATTGTGGGCATCGGTGCTTCGGCGGGAGGTTTGGAAGCGTTCACCGCCTTCTTCAAGGCCCTGCTCCCGGACCTCGGCATGGCGTATGTGCTGGTGCCGCATCTGGATCCGCAGCGGGAGAGCGCGGTCACTCAAATTCTCGGCCGCATCACCACCATGCCCGTCATCCAGATCGAGGATGGCATGGCCGTTCAGCCGGACCACGTCTACGTAATCCCGCCGAATTGTGATCTGGCGCTTTCCGGACTGCGTTGCCACATCGGCACCCGCGACCAGGCGCGCTCAGTGAACGCAACCATCGATATTTTCTTCCGCTCCCTCGCGGCTGAGCAGGGTTCCAACGCCATCGGGATCGTGCTGTCCGGAACCGCCTCCGACGGAACGCTCGGACTGACAGCGGTTAAGGGCGAGGGTGGGATCACTTTCGCCCAGGACACCCGTTCGGCCAAATACGACAGCATGCCGGCCAGCGCCATTGCGGCCGGCTGCGTGGACTTCATCCTGCCGCCCGAGGAGATCGCGCACGAGTTGGCGCGGATCCGGCAGCATCCTTATGTTTCCGGCCTGTCATTCACCCAGATCGAGGCGGAGGACGCCGGAAGCGAAGTTTTCATGCAGCAGGTGTTCCGCCTGCTGCGGCGGACCATGCGCGTGGACTTCTCAGAGTACAAGCCACCTACGATCGGACGGCGCATTGAGAGGCGTATGGTCCTGCACCGGATCGAAAAGCTCCCGGACTATGTGGCGCTGTTGCAACGCGACCGCAACGAGCTGAATGCGCTCTACCAGGACCTGCTGATCAATGTCACCAGCTTCTTCCGCAACCCGGAGGCATTCGAGGCGCTGAAGCAGATCGTGTACCCCGCGATCCTGGCGGCCCGCAGGGATGGCAATGCGCCGATCCGTATCTGGGTGCCCGGCTGCTCCACGGGCGAGGAAGCGTACTCGCACGCCATCTCGCTGGTGGAGTATCTCGGCGAGGAAGGCGCCGAAGTGCCCATCCAGATCTTCGGCACTGACCTCAGCGAGACAGCTGTGCAGCGCGCCCGCGCTGCCATGTACAAGGAGAGCATCGAAACCGACGTTAGCCCTTCCCGCCTGCGCCGCTTCTTCCACAAGGCTGACGGCGGGTATCAGATCAGCAAGGCAATCCGCGACGTGTGCATCTTCTCCACGCAGAACATCTTCAGCGATCCTCCTTTCTCGCGCATGGACCTGGTGAGCTGCCGGAACGTGATGATCTACCTGAGCCAGGCGCTGCAGAAACGGGTGATCCCGATTTTCCATTACGCCCTGAACCCCACCGGCTTTCTCATGATCGGCAATACGGAAGGCCTGCTGGGGGCCGGGACGGAGTTATTCGAGATGGCCGATAAAAAACAGAAAGTCTACCGCAGGAAGCTGGTGTCCGCTCCGCCACCGCTTGGTTTCTCGATGGGAGTACACGATCATGACGGCGCTCCGGCCGAAACCCCGGCGCCCTTGATGACGGGGTCCGAACCCGTGAAGGCGCCGCTGGAACTGCAACGCGAAGCGGACCGCCTGCTGCTGGCACGGTACGCGCCTCCGGCGGTGGTGGTGAACGACCAGATGGAGATCCTGCAGACGCGCGGGCGCACAGGAGCATTTTTGGAGCTGGCTTCGGGCAAGGCGAGCCTGAATCTGCTCAAGATGGCGCGCCCGGGACTGCTGTTCGAATTGCAGAGCGCAGTGGAGGAAGCGAAGAAAACGGCCACGGAAACAGTGCGCCGCAATCCGCGCGGCGAGAACGACGGCGCCGGCATGCCAACCACCATTCGCGTGCTTCCCTTCCGCACGCCGGTGCAGCAACAACACAACTACCTGGTGATCTTCGAGCCGATGCCGGCGGCCGTCGACGCTCCGTCCCCGCCGGACGCCGTACCTCTGAGCGAGTCCGAGCGCGCGGAAAAGGAGAAGCAGATCACCCAGCTGCGCCAGGAACTCTCCGCCTCCAGGGAGTACCTGCAGTCGATTATCGAAATGCACGAGGCTACGAACGAGAAGCTGCAGTCCGCGAACGAGGAGATCCAGTCGGTGAACGAGGAACTGCAGAGCACCAACGAAGAACTGCAGACCTCGAAGGAGGAACTGGAGTCAGCCAATGAAGAGCTGCATACAGTGAACGAGGAGATGCAGCACCGCAACGATCTGCTGACGCAGCTGAATAACGATCTGACAAACCTGCTGAGCAGCGTGAACCTGGCGATGGTGATGGTGAGCTCGGATCTGAGCGTACGGCGCTTTACCCCGCAGGCGATGGCCATCCTTGGGCTTGGGCCCAGCGACATTGGACGGCCCATTCCGCGCCTCAAGCTGCGGATCGACGTGCGCAGCCTGGAGCAGATGATGATCGAGGTGATTCAGGAAGTGCAGCCGCGTCACAGCACGGTGCAGGACGAGGACGGCCGCTGGTTCAGCCTGCGCATTACGCCGTATCGGACGATGGACAATCGCATCGACGGCGTGGTCTTGTCAGTCGTCGACGACCATGCGGCGGAGGAGCGTCGCCACGGGCCGGGCAAATCGGCCGCACGAAAGAAGGCGGCGAAAAAATCGGCGCGGCGGACGCGGAGCTGATTTCGCTCCCGCGAAGGGACTGGAAATCCTGGAAGGGCCGCTTATCGCCAGTCAGGCAGCCAAAGGCCGGAACGCTTCACGACCGGGATGGTCTGTTCCCCGAATCCGGCAACGTATTCGCCGTCGGGCAGATCGGCTGGTGCATCCAGCACCTGCAGCCGCGAATAGACGTAGCGAAAGGCGCTCAGGTTCTCCTCCGAGCGAAGAGTATCTTTCCAGGCCAGCAACACGCACGGGGTTTCCCGCTCCATGCCGCGCAGCCAGCCTCGTAGTCGAACCACCGAACGCATACACTCCCCCGGGGGATTGGGAGATACAACTTTCGTGGCGAGTATACCAGTGCCAGCAAGCATTGTGGCGAAAAAGTACTCCCTGGGCTGCCGCTTCGATCCTTTTCGTTTTCCTGAAGATACCGACTTTTCCACAGGGCATACCCCGGCACTTTCCGCGATTGCGCCATCCCCGGAGCCGCTCTCGTTGCCGTTCCTCCACGGCTGCATTCCCCGGGGAACTCACCGGTTACCCCTCGGCGCCCCAGGTCCGCCTTTGGACTAAACTTGAAGGTTATGGCTACAGTCGAAACTTCCACTGTGATCCTTCCGAAAGCGCCGAACGGCGCCTTCCGCAACGAGCCCTTCACCGACTTCTCCCGGCATGAAATCGCTCACGCGATGCGCGAGGCGCTCACGCGCGTCGGCGATCAGCTCGGCCATGAGTATCCGCTCATCATCGGGGGCGAGCGCGTCCGCACCAGCGGCAAGATCGAATCGCGCAATCCCGCCCGCCCCACACAACTCGTCGGCCTGCACCAAAAGGCGGGCGCCGAGCACGCTGCCCAGGCCGTCGAAGCCGCGCTGCGCGCTTTCGAAACGTGGCGATTTGTCTCCACCGAAGAGCGGGCTTCACTCCTGCTGCAGGCGGCGGAACTGATCCGGTCGCGCAAGCTGGACTTCTGCGCGTGGCTGACCTATGAAGTCGGTAAGAACTGGGCTGAGGCGGACGCCGACGTCGGCGAGACGATCGATTTCCTCGAGTTCTACGCGCGGGAAGCGCTGCGGCTCGCGCAGGCGGAGCCGCCGATCCAGCTTCCCGGCGAGCGCGATGAGTTGCTCTACATCCCGCTGGGCGTGGGTGCCGTCATTTCTCCCTGGAACTTCCCTTTCGCCATCATGGCGGGCATGACCGCAGCCGCAATCGTTACCGGCAACACCGTGGTGCTGAAGCCCTCCAGCGACTCGCCCACCATCGCGGCACGGTTCATGGAAGTGCTGGAAGAAGCCGGCCTGCCGCCCGGGGTGGTGAACTTCTGCCCCGGCTCCGGCGCCACGTTTGGCAACGCCGTCGTCGAGCACCCAAAAACCCGCTTCATCGCCTTCACCGGATCGAAAGAAGTGGGCCTGGACATTCATAGCCGCGCGGCAAACACGCAGCCCGGCCAGCTCTGGATTAAGCGCACCATCCTGGAGATGGGCGGCAAAGATTCAATCATCGTCAGCGCCGATGCGGATTTCGACGCGGCCGTGAATGGGGTGATCGCCTCCGCCTTCGGTTTCAGCGGACAGAAGTGCTCAGCCTGCTCCCGCGCCATCGTGGAAGAGCCGATCTATCAGGAGTTCGTCGATCGCCTGCGCGAGCGGGCGGCGGCCCTGAAAGTGGGCGATCCAGCAGCCAACAACCACCTTGGCCCGGTGATCAACGAAGGTGCGATGAAAACCATCCTCCAATACATTGACATTGGCAAGCAGGAAGGCCGGCTCGTCGCCGGCGGCACCGCTGTGGAGACCGCGGAGAAAGGCTATTACATCGCCCCCACGGTGATCGCCGACGTAGCTCCGAACTCGCGCATCGCCCAGGAGGAGATTTTCGGGCCGGTGCTGGCAGTGATCCGCGCGCGCGACTTCGATCATGCGCTGGAAATTGCCAACAATACCGAATTTGGGCTGACGGGCGCGGTTTATTCCACCGATCGCGCAAAGCTCGACCGCGCTCGCCGCGAGTTCCACGTCGGTAATCTGTACTTCAACCGGAAATGCACCGGGGCGATGGTGGGCGCTCACCCCTTCGGCGGCTTCAATATGTCTGGAACGGACTCGAAGGCCGGCGGCCCGGACTATCTCTACCTTTTCACGCAGGCCAAGTCCGTGGGGGAGAAGCTCTCCTGATATTCCCGGGGCGCGGCTCGGAACCGCGCCCTCCGGCAGAGAGCGGACGGACCTGCTTGATCCTGTCCCCGCCTAGAGGCCCTGCATAATCTGGTCGCCAACTGCCTGCGCGGCCTCTGCCAGGATGCGGTGGTGAATGGTGAACAGTGCCAGTTCCAGCCGGTCGGAAACGCCCGTCTTGTCGTAAACGCTGCGCAGATAATTCTTGATCACCTGCTCGGTCGTGCTCAGCCGCAGGGCGATCTCCTTGTTCTTGCAGCCCTGAACGATCAGCGCCACGATCTTCAGTTCCTTGGGCGTCAGGCGTTCCCGCACCCGCGAACCCACGGCATCGTCGCTGGCGCCGGCGTCCATGCCAGCCGCCCGGACGTGCCGTTCGCCCATGCCCACGCGGCGAACACACTCGATCAGGGCTGGGCCTGTTACGTTACGGTGGCTCGCCCCATTCACGCCGGAGTTGAACCACGTCTGAACCGGTTCTCCATTTTCCGCAATAACGATGCTGTGACTTCCCGCCGCCAGCACGCGCGGAATCAGCGTTTGCGGATCCAGTTTCAGCGATGAGGCAAACAGCAGGGTAGATCCACGGAAGGTATCGAGGGCCGGCAGCAGCCGGTCAGCGTCCGCGCATTGCGCGATGATCCTAAAATCGTCTTCCATTGCCAGAATCTTTGCGGTTCCGGCGCGAAAAATGGCCTGGTTATCGGCAAGTATCAGCTTATTCATGTGTCCGCTTCCTCGAACAAACAGGTGCGTCGCCGGGGTGGTCCCGAAGACTGATTCAATCCAACACGGATCGCCTGACTGCAGCGATTCGCTGCAACGGTCATCGGCCCGGCGCCACCTCCCTTGTCCCGCGTGTCTCTGAATCGGACACTTTCGGTACTTCCGGTCGCCACCGGTTGAATGATGGGCCTTTCCTGCATCAACATCCGAAAGGCTTTCCACGATGGCCTGCACTCAACTGCCATCATCCAGCGACAAAAGTAACCCGTGGGCTCCGGTAGTACTGTGACGCTCGTCACGTCTGTCTGTTCACGTTCTTTTGCAGGCACCAGGCTCCTCCGTTATCCTTCGCCGTCCAGTCACCTGCCTCGCCGGATTTCTTCCGGCCCTGTACCTTGATAGGAGAGCCTCGCCTCAAAGCTCCCTATGCCTGCGCCCATCATCCTTGCTGTTGACGACGACGCCAGCGTGCTCGAGGCGCTGGTGCAGGATCTGCGCCGGAATTACGGCGAGAAGTATCGAATCGTCCGCGCCGGATCGGGCCAGGCGGCGCTCGACACCTGCACCCAGTTAAAGGATCGCGGCGATCCCGTGGCTCTGGTCATCTCCGACCAGCGGATGCCAGGCATGTCCGGCGTGGAGATGCTGGAGCGTCTTCAGGCGATCAACCCCAGCGCGCGTCGCGTACTGCTCACGGCGTATGCCGATACCGAAGCCGCCATCCGCGCCATCAATGCTGCCCGCATCCACTACTACCTCACCAAGCCCTGGGACCCGCCGGAGGAACGCCTTTATCCCGTCCTCGATGATCTGCTCGAAGACTGGAACGAAGGGTATAAGCCGCCTTTCGAAGGCATCCGGGTCGTGGGCCCCCGATGGTCGCTCCGCGACTATCAGATCCGGAATTTCCTTTCCCGCAATCAGGTACCGTACGTCTGGATCGATCCGGACAGCGACCCCCAGGGGGCCGAGCTGCTCCGCAGGTTTGGCGTCGATGATGGCCAGTTGCCGGCGGTCCTTTTTCCCGACGGCACGTCGCTGCTGCAGCCCGATGATGGGCTGCTTGCCGAGAAAGTAGGCCTGCGCACCCACGCCGAGCTTGACTTCTACGATCTGGTCGTGGCTGGCGCCGGACTCGCCGGTCTGGCCGCTGCGGTCTACGGTGCGTCTGAAGGACTGAAGACCCTCGTCCTCGAGCCAGAAGCTCCCGGAGGCCAGGCAGGCAGCAGCTCCAAAATCGAGAATTACCTCGGCTTCCCGCGGGGAGTCAGTGGAGAGCGGCTGGCGCGCAACGCAGTCGATCAGGCCAGGCGATTCGGAGCCGAATTCGTCACCCAACGCGCCGCCGCCATCCGCTGCGACGGCCAATACCGCAAATTACGGATGGCGAACGAAAAAGAAGTCTCCTGCCGCGTCTGCCTGATCGCAGTGGGAATTTGTTATCGGCGCCTCGATGTGCCCGGAATCGAACGGCTGACCGGCATGGGCGTGTACTATGGCGCTTCCCTGGCCGAGGCGCAATCCTGCAAAGACGAATCGGTCTACATCATCGGCGGCGCCAATTCAGCCGGTCAGGCGGCCATGCATTTCTCCCACGTCGCCGCGCACGTCACCATCCTGGTTCGGGCGGGCGGCCTTGGGAAGAGCATGTCGAAATATCTCATCGATCAGATCGCTGGCACATCGAATATAACGGTGGAGACAAATACCGAAATCGTCGAGGCTTTGGGGGACAAACGACTGGAGCAGCTACGCATCCGCAATCCGCGCGGCGAGGAAACAAGGCCGGCATCCTCCCTGTTTCTCTTTATCGGCGCAGCTCCGCAAACGGAGTGGCTGCCCGACGGCATTTTGCGCGATAAGAATGGATTTGTGTTGTCCGGACGCGATTTGCGCGATCCCCAGGGAGGCTTGCCCCGCATCTGGAAGGAGGACCGCGAGCCATACTTGCTCGAGACTTCCATGCCGGGTGTCTTCGTGGCCGGCGACGTGCGTCACGGATCCGTCAAACGCGCGGCCTCCGCAGTCGGCGAGGGCTCGATTGCGGTGCAGTTTATGCATCAGTATCTGGCACAATTCTAGGATCGGAAGCAATGGGCAACGTGGACACCGCAACGGCAGCGATTACGAGCAGGACCGTGAGCCCGGAAGAGCTGTCGCATCTCATCCGCTCCGTTCCACTGTTGGCCAATCTCCGGGAAGAGGAGCTGCCCTGCCTCGGCTCCGTGGAACTGCTCGAAGCGCCCGCTGGCGCAGTGCTGTTCCGGCAGGGGGAGAGCGCTCCGGCCTTCTGCGTGATTCTGGAAGGGGAAGTTCGAGCCGTCCGCCGCGAAGCGAACGGGATCGAGACGCCGCTGGCGATCTTTCACGCGGCCGACAGCTTTGGCGAAGCGCCGCTGCTGCTGGGCGCACCCATCAGCGCGGTCCAGTGCGAGTGCACGGCGCCCTCCCGGCTGCTGCGGGTGGATGCCGAGGGCTTCTGGCGGCTGATGGCCACTTGCCCCACCGTTCGTCAGGGTGTGCTGGCCAATGCGGCGCAGCGCATTCACGCCTTCCAGGCCAACACCCTGCACCGCGAAAAGCTTATCTCGCTGGGCACGCTGGCAGCCGGCCTGATGCACGAGCTGAACAACCCAGGCTCAGCGGCAAAGCGATCCGCGGCACAGCTCCGCGAGAACCTCGCGCGTCTGCAGGACATCAGCATGCGCTTCTGCCGTACTCCGCTCACACAGGAGCAGCGTGCATGCCTGCTGGACATGCAGCATGAAGCGCTGACGCTGCACAAGGCGACGCCCCTCGGCAGCCTGGAAGAGGCCGATGCGGAAGAGGAGTTGGCCACCTGGCTGGAAAATATCGGCGTCGCAAATTCGCGGAAGCTCGCTCCCACGCTGGTGGCTGCTGGCTGGCGGCGCGGAGACATCGAGTGCGCACAGCAGGCCTTCCCTGCCCCCGCGCTGCAGGACGCGCTCAACTGGCTGGCGGCTCTCATTGCCGCGACGCAGCAACTGACCACCATTGAGGAGAGCCTGGGCCGGGTGACCGAGCTGGTCTTCGCGGTCAAAAAATACGCTTACGAGGAAAAAGGCGGCGAACACCTGATTGACGTGCACGAGAGCATCCAGAGCACGCTGATCATCCTCGGACACAAATTTCGCCATCGGCAGCTCACCATCGAAAAGGACTTCGCTCTCAACCTGCCACAGCTGCGCACCAACGGCACGGGACTGAGCCAGGTCTGGACGAACCTGCTGGACAACGCGATCGATGCCGCGCCACCCGAGTCGACCGTGCTCGTTCGCACCTGGGTGGAAAACGGCCTGGTGTGCGTGGGCGTCGCCGATCAGGGACCGGGAATCTCGCCCGAGGCGCGCGAGCACATCTTTCAGCCCTTCTTCACCACCAAGCCGCTCGGCGTGGGCACGGGTCTCGGTCTCGAAATCGCACGCCGCATCGTGAGCGCGCAATATCACGGAACGATTGACTTCACCTCCGAGCCCGGCCATACCGAATTCGTGGTGCGGCTCCCCCAGGACACCACGAATTTATAGCCGCGAGTCTCGCAGGACCCTTCCTCCCGTGCCAGCGGCACGCCGAATCGCCTACACTGGTGAAGTTTCTTTGCGATCCTTTTAAAAGATGGGATGATGCGCTGGTGATCCGGTCGTCACTTGTTTCAGCCACTCTGCTGCTCCTCGTAACATTGCTCATTGCTCCTCCGCCGGCACATGCCGCGGCGGATCTTCGCCCGCCGCTGATTCCGCAGCCGCGCCAATTCGCGGCGCGCGGAAACGTTTCGTTGCGCTCCGGCGTGCGAATTGTGGTTCCGGGCGGAAACGCGCAGGATCGCTTTGCCGCCGACGATCTGCGGAAGGGCCTGCGCGCGCGCGGCGTGCGCATCGGCAGCAGCCCCGCAGCGGTGAGCATCTACTTGCTGCGCGACGACAGCGCATTGGCCCGCGACGTTTTGCGTCGCGCCCATGAAACGTTCGACCCTGCGATGGGTCCGGAAGGCTACGTGCTGGTGACGCAACCTCACGAGGCCTTCGTCATTGGTCACACAGCGGCAGGCATTTTCTACGGCGCACAGACGCTGAAGCAGCTCGTCCGGACCGGCGGCACGGGCCCGATTCTCCAGGGCGCGGTGATTCGCGACTGGCCGGCGATGCGCTGGCGCGGCGTTCATGACGACCTTTCGCGCGGCCCCGTGCCCACGCTGGCCTTTCAGGAGAGACAGATTCGCACCTTCGCCGCCTACAAGATCAACGTCTACTCGCCCTACTTCGAAAACACCATGCAGTACGCGTCGAATCCCCTGCCGGCGTTGCCCGGGGGCTCCATGTCCGCCGACGACGCCAAAGAGTTGGTCTCGTTCGCGCGCCGGTATCATGTCACCATCATTCCCGAGCAGGAAGCTATCGGGCACCTGCACAAAGTCCTGCTCTGGCAGAAGTACGCGCCGCTGGCGGAAATTCCTTTCGGCGCGGTGCTGGCCCCCGGCCAGCCTGGCTCGCTGCAGATGATTACTCAGGACTTCGACGAACTCGCCGGCATCTATCCCGGACCGTTTCTGCACATCGGTGCGGACGAGACATTCGAGCTGGGACAAGGCCAAACCGCGGCGGAGGTCCAGCAGCAGGGGCGCGGCGCCGTCTACATCGATTACCTGCTGCGCATCCATCAGGCCCTCGCGCCGCTGCATCGGCGGCTGCTCTTCTGGGGCGATATGGCGATGAGCAGCCCCGATCTGGTGCCCAAGCTTCCGCATGACATGATCGCCGTCGCGTGGGAATACGACCCTGAACCAAACGGATACGCTCCCTGGATCGACCCGTATACCCATGCCGGCATGGAGACGTGGGTTTCGCCCGGCGTAAACAACTGGCGGAAGGTGTGGCCGAACTTCGACGACGGACTGCGCAACATCCAGGGCTTCACAGCCGACGGACAAAAGGCTGGCTGTCCCGGCATGCTGAATACGGTGTGGGATGACGACGGCGAAGGCTTATTCCTGCAGGACTGGTACGGCATTCTGTTCGGGGCAGCGGCCGCATGGCAGCCGGGAACGAGCAGCATCCCGCAGTTCGCGCATGATTTCGGCCCCGTCTTTCACGGCGACGAGAGCGGCGACATCGACGCAGCCCAGCAGGCGCTGATCGATGCGCAGAACGCGCTCGTGCGGGCCGGTCTGAACGGTGCGCAGGATGATTATTTCTGGATCGATCCGTGGAGCGGCGAGGGCCAGGAAATCGCAGCAAAGATTCTTCCCGTCAGTGCCGAAGTGCGCCTCGACGCGGAGCGCGCGCTCACGCTGCTGGCCCACGCGCGCGCCACCGGCAAGCTGCGCCACCAGCAAGCGCTCGACGCCATGGATCTCGGGGCCCGGCGCATCGACTTCCTCGCGCTCAAGTTCCAGCTCGCCGATCAGATTGCCACCAGCTACCTCCGCCTCTACAACGGGCAGAACGTCCCGGCCATCTCCGATCACACCTCGCGCGATCTGTGGAATCTCTCCGGCGTGAACGGCCTCTGTGAAGATCTGCGCGATGGGTACAATGATCTCCGTTCGCGCTACAGCGCGGTCTGGCTCATGGAGAATCGCCCCTACTGGCTCAACAACGTGACGGATCGCTATGATTTGTCGGCGCAGCTGTGGATTCAGCGCGCCGATCGCCTTGCCGCGGCCCGCGATCAGTGGGACGAGCATCACTCGCCGCTTCCGCCACCGCAACAAATCGGCATACCATCGGCGACGCCCAATCATTAAAGCTGATCGAGGAACCTGTTGACCGCGCACCCCACGCATCTGCGATTCGTCGACCTTGCACTGGTGGTGGCGTACCTCGCCGGCATCACGCTCTTCGGTCTGCGCTTTCGCCGCAGCGGCGAACGCTCCCTGCGTTCCTACTTCCTGGCGGATCGCAACCTGCCCTGGTGGGCCATCATGCTCTCCATCGTGGCTGCCGAAACCAGCACGCTGACGATCATCAGCGTACCAGGCCTCGCCTGGTCCGGCGATTTCGGGTTCCTGCAGCTCGCGATGGGTTATCTCCTTGGACGCATCGTCATCTGCATCATTTTCCTGCCGCGCTACTTTCGCGGCGAAATGCTGACGGCCTATCAGCTCATCGGGCAGCGGTTTGGTCCACGGCTGCACCGCGCAACCGCGCTGCTGTTTCTCGTCATGCGCGCGGCGGCCGAAGGAGTACGCGTCTTCGCCGTGGCGATTGTCGTCGGCGTTGCCATCGGAACCGGCGACATCGCGTCCATTGCGATTCTTTCCGTCCTCACGCTCCTGTACACGTTTCAGGGCGGGATGGCCGCCGTGATCTGGACCGACGTCGTGCAGATGTTCCTCTACGTGCTCGGATCGCTGGTCGCGCTCGGCACGCTCTGCTTCAGGATTCCCGGTGGATGGCACGGACTGCTGGCTGGCGCCTCAGCCGCGCACAAGCTCACGTTGCTGCACTTCTCCTGGTCCATCACGCAGACGTACACCTTCCAGGCTGGCGTTATCGGCGGTTGCTTCCTGACCATGGCAAGTCACGGAACCGATCAGTTGATGGTGCAGCGCCTGCTGGCCGCGAAGAATCTCTTTGAATCGCGCGTGGCTCTGCTGGTCAGCGGCGTCGTCATATTTTTTCAGTTCGCGCTGTTTCTGCTCATCGGCGCAGGACTTTGGGTCTTCTATCAGCACGCAGCGCCCGCGGGACTGAGCCCCGATCGTATCTTCCCGGCGTTTATCGTGCGCGACATGCCCGCCGGTATCGCCGGCTTAATGATCGCGGCCATTCTGGCCGCGGCGATGTCGAACCTGAGCGCCGCTTTGAACTCCCTGGCGTCCAGTTCCATGGTCGATTTGTATCTGCCGCGCCGCCCCGACACGCCGGAGCGCCAGCGCACTCGGCTCTCGCGGGCCATGACGATGGGCTGGGCGGTCGTGCTGTTCGCGCTCGCCATGCTCTCGCGTCGCGGCGGCCACGTCGTCGAAGTAGGACTTTCCATCGCCTCGGTGTTATGGGGAGCCATGCTGGGCGTCTTCCTTCTCGGTACCCTCACTCGCCGCGCCGCGGAGCGCGGTGTCATCCTGGGTATGATCGCCGGAGTCGCTGTGAATCTCCTGCTGTGGCTCCAGCCCCATTCGCTTTCGTTCTCTGTCGCCGGCCATGCGCTGGTGTTGCCTAAAATTGCCTGGACCTGGTGGGTTCTCATCGGCGCGATGGTCACCTGCGTGGTGGGATACACAACAAGCCTTCTGTTTCCCGTTCGATCTGAAAGGAGTTTTCAGGATGCGCCGCTTTCTTAGCGTTGGGCCTCTTCTGTTGTGCACGATCCTTCTCGCTCGGCCTGCCTCCGCGCAGTACAACTTCTCCACTGTCGATTCGATCGTGAATCAGGGCATCGCGAACCACAAGATCCCAGGCGCTGTCGTAATCGTCGGGCATAACGGCAAGGTCGTTTATCGCCGCGCCTACGGCAGGCGCTCGTTGGTTCCGGACCAGGAGAAGATGACCGCGGACACCATCTTCGACATGGCGTCGCTCACCAAGGTGCTCATGACGGCCCCCGCCGTGATGCAGCTCTACCAGCAGGGCAAGATCGACGTGGATGCTCCGGTGGCGAAGTATCTGCCGGAATTCGCCGCGAACGGCAAGGGCGGCATCACCATTCGCGATCTGCTGACGCACTACTCGGGTCTGCCGCCCGATCTCCCGCTCACCGATCCCTGGCAAGGCAAAGAAGCCGCGTACAAACTGGCGTTCGCCATCGCCCCGCTGCGTCCGCCCGGGGTGCGATTCCAGTACAGCGACATCAACTTTATCGTGCTCGGCGCGCTGGTGGAGCGGATCTCCGGCATGTCGCTCGATCAGTACGCGCTCCAGAACGTCATCCAGCCGATGGGCCTGAAGAACTCGCGTTACCTGCCGCCGAAGTCCTGGATTCCGCGCATCGCACCCACGCAATGGGAGCACGGCGAATCCGCTTCGGGCATTCCCGGTTCGACGACCTTCTCCGGCGACGTGATGTTGCGCGGTGTGGTGCACGATCCAACGTCGCGACGCATGGGCGGCGTGGCCGGCCACGCTGGCCTCTTCATGGACGCCGACGATCTGGCGACCTATGCGCAGAATCTGCTGAACCGCCTCCAGGGCAAGCCCAGCACCTTTCCCCTGTCGCGCAGAGTTTTGGAGAAGATGGTCGCGCCCGAGCAGCCGGCAACCGGCGTCGCGCTGCGTGGCTTCGGGTGGGACATTGATTCCCCGTTCTCCTCCAATCGCGGCACGCTCTTCCCGGTGGGAGGATTCGGGCACACGGGATTCACGGGCACTTCGCTCTGGGTCGATCCGGCGAGCGACAGCTACCTGATCATTCTGACGAACGCTGTCCATCCCAACGGCCCCACCAACATCATCAGGATGCGCAGCCGCATCGCGGACGCGACTGCGGTGGCCCTCGGCATTCACGCGGATGGTGACGCACTGGCTTCGCACATTACCGGGTATAACGAGTCGCTGAGCGGCATGCGGCGCTGGGCGGCGCGCAATGGCACCGTCCAGACGGGCATCGATGTGCTGGAGAGCGACCACTTCGCTGAGCTTGGAGCCTTGGCAAAGAAACACGGTGGGCATCTGCGCCTGGGCTTGCTGACCAATCAGACCGGCCTCGATTCTCAGGGACATCGCACCATTGACGTGCTGGATCATGATGCCGCAGCCGCTGTGCCGGGCCTCGAGCTGACGACGCTCTTCAGTCCCGAGCACGGCATCAGCGGCTCCTACGACCAGCCGGGCGTCCCCAATTCCACAGATACGGCCACGGGGCTGCCGATCGTCAGCCTCTATGGTTCAACGGATGCGCAGCGGCATCCTCCGCTGGACGTGATGCGCAATCTTGACGCTGTCGTCATCGATCTCCAGGATGCCGGCGTCCGCTATTACACCTACGAGGCGGTGGTGCGCTACTTCCTGGAAGCCGCGGCCAAAACCGGAACTGAGATCGTCGTCCTCGACCGGCCCGATCCCGTCAACGGCGCCTTCGTGCAGGGGCCGGTTTCCGACGCCCGCGCGGAGAGCTACGTCGATTCCATGCCGATCCCGGTACGCCATGGCATGACCCTGGGGGAGCTCGCGCGCTACGACAACCAGCAACTCCATCTCAACGCGCCGCTGACCGTTGTGGCCATGAAAGGCTGGCAGCGCGGAGACTGGTTCGATTCCACCAGCCTCACCTGGGTGAACCCGTCGCCCAACCTCCGCGATCTGGAGGAGGCTACGCTGTATCCCGCGCTCGGCCTCATTGAGACAACGAACATCTCCGTGGGCCGCGGAACCGACACGCCCTTTGAGCTGTTCGGAGCTCCATGGATCGACGGCCCAGCGCTGGCGGCATACCTGAACCACCGCGACATGCCCGGCGTGCGCTTTTATCCGGTGGAATTCACGCCGGAGAAACCCTATCCCTACGGCGGCCAACAATGCGGCGGCGTGCGGATCCTGGTCAGCGCACGCAATGTGCTGGATGCCCCGGAACTGGGCGTGGAGATCGCGTCGGCCCTCCACCGCTTCTATTCCACGCAGTTCGACCTGCAGAAAATGAATGTTCTGCTGGCGAATCAGCAGGTGCTCGCTCAGATCAGCGCGGGGGACGATCCGGAATCTATCGCGGAACAGTGGCGTCCTGCGCTGCAACCTTTCCTGGAGCAGCGCCAGGCCGCCCTGCTCTATCCGGACCGCTAGCTCAGACCGCCAGAGCCCTTACGGCTTCGCCGCGTCCTGTTCAGGATGAAAGTGCTGATTGAAGAAATCGATGGTGGCCTGGTATGCCGTCACCCAGGTCCGATGCAGCAGGAAATCGTGGACCTCATCCGGGAACACGAGCACCTGTGTGTCCACGTTTCGCTCGCGCAACGCGGCCGCTAATTTCACCGTCTGCAGGAACGGAACCTCGTCATCGTCGTCGCCCTGCACCAGCAGCACGGGCGAACGCCAGGTGCTCACGGAATACAGCGGCGACGACTCCCACGCCAGCCGCCAGCGCGCGTTCACATCGCCGGCAGTATCCGAAATCTGATAGTTCTGCGGATTATCGATGTTCCAGTCGTGCACGCCAGACATATCCACTCCGCCTGCGAACAGGTCCGAGGCGCGCGACAAAGCCATGGCCGTGAGAAAGCCACCCCAGCTGCCGCCCCAGATGCCGATGGCTTTCGGTTCGACATCGCAACGCCCCCGCAGGTACAGCCCGGCTCCTTCCACGTCGCGGAACTCGCTGGCTCCCGTGGCCCCATAGTCGACCGCCTCGCGAAAATCCAGGCCATACCCGATCCCGCTGCGATAGTTGATCGATAGAACGACGTAGCCGTGATTGGCCAGGTATTCGTTCAACGCGTAGGCGTTGGAGTAATACCCCATCGAGTGCCAGCCCAGCAGCATCTGCCGCTGCGATCCGCCGTGGACGAAAACGACGGCGGGATGCCGCACGCACGTCTCGCCACCAGGCGGAAGGAACAAATCGCCGTGGATCTTCATGCCGTCTGTCGAGGAGTAGATGACTGGCTGCGGCGCCACCATCTCCGCCGCGGGAAAATCCGCCGGGATGAGCTGCGGCGCAAGGTCGCTGATGCCGCCCGACGCGTCGAGCACCGCCGGGCGCATCGGGATCCGGGCGTCTGAGCGCAGGACGACGATCGTGTGACCATCGCTGCCCACAACAGGCTGCGTTTCAATGCCATTTCCGCGGCTGAGCGCCGTCGGTGCCTCGCTGGTGGCGGAGACTTCCCAGATATGGCGGCGCTCGCTGTCGCCCTGATTCGAAGAGAAAATCACTCGCGTTCGGTCCGGAGTAGAACGCGGCATTCTCCACTTCAAAATCCCCCGGCGTCAGCAACCGTGCCGTTCCGCCTGTCGCGGGCACCGCGTAAAGATGAAGCCAGCCGTCGCCCTCCCAGGGCAGGATCACGTGATTGTCGGCAGTCCAGTAGAGCTGCTCGTCGGCTTCGAGCCCGCGAAAAACGCTGCCTTGTCCCGGCGACGCTTTCCAGAGAAGGTGTCCTTTGCCCGTGTCAGCATCGGCGATGCGGATGGACCAGGGGCGCCCGCTGCGCCAGGGCCGGTCGAAATTCTCCTGCGGAGAATACGGCACGCGAACGAAGGCGACCTCCCGGCCGTCCGGCGACCACACCGGGAAGCTGTCATGATCGACGCCGGGATCGAGAAACGTCAGGGAATCGGCACCCGGAGAGAAAACCACCACGAAACTGTGGCTCCCGCGGCTGCTCACAAACGCAAGCCGTGTCCCGTCCGGCGACCACACGAACGACGAGCACCCGCCGTAGATGGCGATCGACTGCGGCGGCTTCGACCCAATGTCCTGAAGCTTCTCGAACCAAATCTGCCCAGCGGCAACCCAGGTCACCAGATCGCTGCTCGGCGAAATTGTCGGAGATGTGCCTTTCGCCACCTCGTGCGGCGCGCCGCCGGCGACCGGCACCATCCACACATCGCGCTCCGTGCCCCCCGCCAGATGAGCGGGGTTAGGAGCCGCTTGCTCGGGATAGTCGGACGGCCCGCCACGCACGTACAGGATCCACTGCGCATCCGGCGACCAGGTCAGATCGTCGATCTCCTGCCCGTCATCCTGGCTGTAATTGGTAATCTGCCGCGCTGTGAACCCGGAGCCCGAGCGCTCCGCAACCCAGATATTCCGTTTCCCCTCCGCATTCGCCACCCAGGCAAAAGCATTGTGCGCGGGGGCAGCCACCAGCCCGGAGTTAAATGGTGCGCTCATCACCTGCTCCAGCGTGAAGCTGGTCCGCATCGGCTGCTGGGCCGCGCAGGCGAAACGGAAGAACACTGGAACCACACTGAGGCAAAGCACCCAACGCGACAACCGCATAGGTCATCCTTCTTTCTGGATTTTTGGGAATTCTACAGGCAGCGTGACCGAGTTCGCACCGCGCCGCGCGCCATCGTCACATTCCCGCGGACGCACCCGGCAGAACGGCGTTCAGCCGCGTGAGGCGATTCACGAACTGATACCGATCGCCGCGAAACGTCGATTTCACATACTCGGTCGGCTTGCCATTCTCCAGAAACGAGGTCCGCGTGAACAGAAAGACTGGGCTCCGCGGAGCGACACGCAGCAGTCGCGCCTCTTCGCCCGTGGCCTTACCGACTTCCACCACTTCATTGGCGCTGTGCAGCTGGATGCCATAGTGCTCGGCGAGTGTCCGATACAGCGACGCGTTCGGCTCAAAGATCCTCGGGAGATCGGGGCAGGCGAGCGCGGGCAGCCAACTGCGCTCCACTCCCATGGGCACACCGTCCGCAATACGAATTCGATGCAGATGAAAGACCCTCTCGCCGGCATTCAACTCCAGTGCCTTGCGGACCTCGCGACTCGCCGCGCCCAGACGCAGCGAGAGCACGCGCGAGCGTGGCGTAGAACCGCGAAGTTTCATCTCTTCGGTAAAGGAGAGCACCCGGCGAAAATTCTTCTCCACTTTCGTGCGCGAGAGGAACGTACCCTTGCCCTGCTGGCTGTAGATCACCCCCAGATCGCAGAGCGACCGCACCGCCTGGCGCGCAGTCATCAGACTCACGCCGTACCGGTTCGCAATCTCCTCCACAGGCGGCAGCGGATCGCTCGGCTTAAACGCGCCTGAACGGATTTGGTCCATCAGCTTGTGCTGAATCTGGCGGTAGAGCGCGATGCCGCTCCCCCGCTCCAGCGAGGCTGAGGACAAGATGGGACGGACGTTCATCCGGTCACCAGATTCACTCGAAACCCGCCTCAGGTCAAGCATTCTCTGCCGCTTTTTTGATAAATTCCTCGTGTCCTCTAGAGGACTAGACCTGGAGGTTGACAGCGCAAATCGGCGTGTGCTGTAATCGCTCCCCATCCTGGGTTTTTAGGGAAGCCGCGGTTTCGTGTAGGTATTTCAGGAAGCTCGCAGAGCCAGCCCGAGATCCTGAATCTCACGAAGAATTCCCAGAAGAATCTCCGCGGCAGCACTTGACGCTTGACGTTTTTGGGGGAGTTGCGATGGAAGGTCATCGCAATTCCGTGCTTCGGGTTTCGCCACTGCTGTCGCGACAGCTGGGCGGAATCTTGTATCCCCAGCGCTGGGGCCGGGACTGTGAGATGTCCCGTGGATTGATCCACTCCAACGATGAATGGAAAGTTCGGGGTTCGGCCGTCAAGGATGCCCCGACGGTCTTTTTGGAATTTAAGGAGGCAGGCAATGAAAAGTGGCAGGTTTTTGATTCTTGCACTCGCTCTGGCAGCGGTCGCTTTCTGCGCTTCCGCGTGGGGACAGGCAACCACATCTCTGCACGGCACGATTGTCGATCCGTCGGGAGCAGCCATCAGTGGAGCGAAGGTCACTCTAACCGCGACGGCAACGAATAGCAGCCGCGAAACGACCACCACTTCCACCGGCGCCTATAGCTTCCCCGCCCTGGCTCCGGGCATGTACAGCCTCACGGTCACAGCCAATGGCTTCCAGACCTACGCGGAAACAGGTCTCCAATTGATGGTCAGCCTGCCAGCCAGCCGTAACGTACAGATGAAGGTCGGTTCCGTCGCGCAGACCGTTCAGGTAAACGAACATGCCCCGCTCCTCAATACCACCGATTCCAGCCTCGGCCAGACCATGGGTAGCGAGTCGATTAAGAACCTCCCCGTGGAGGCCGAGAACATGTCGCTGTTGCTCAGCTTCCAGCCCGGCGTGGTTTATAACGGCACCAACGCCCTGGAGAGCGATTATGACTCCCGCGCCGGATCGGTGAACGGCGAACGCAGCGACCAGAACAACATCAGCCTCGACGGTGTGAGCGACAACAACGAATTCGAGGGCTACGCGTTCAATGGCATTCTCCCCACAACGCAATTCTCCATCGAAGAATTTCGTGTCACGACATCGAATTACGACGCCACCCAGGGCCGCTCCGCTGGTGCGCAGATCACCATGGAAACCAAGAGCGGCACCAACCATTTCCATGGCGATCTCTATGAGTTCAACCGCAATACGGTCGGCTTGGCCAACGACTGGTTCCTCAAACAATCTCAGCTCGCTTCTGGCGAACCCAATCGCCCCGGCAAGCTGATCCGCAACATTTTCGGCGGCGATATTGGTGGTCCGCTGATTCACAACAAGGCCTTCTTCTTCGGCAACTACGAAGGGCATCGCCTTTCGCAGGGGTCCAGCACCATTCAGAACATTCCCAGTTCCACCCTCCGCGATGGAATCATCGAGTATGGCTGCGCCACCGCCAGCCAGTGTCCAGGCGGCAGCGTCAACGGCATCAGCGGCACCAGCTACGCCGTTCCCGCGGGTTACTACGCCCTCGACGCGACCCAACTGGAGGCGATGGACCCCATCCACGAGGGCCCGGATTCGGCGGCCCTCGCCTATTTCGCCACCTATCCTCAGCCGAACGCTCCCGCTACTCTCGATTCCCCGAATTATGCCGGCTACCGCTTTGCTTCGCCGATTCAGGATAAGGACAACTGGTATATCGCCCGCTTTGACTACACCTTCAACCCCGCCAACACTCTCTTCCTGCGCGCCGAAGCGGTGCACGACCGTGACGTGGTGGCCGGCCCCTTCCTCCCCGGCCGTCCGCCTCAGGTCCAGGCCGTGGATTTCAGCAAGGGTCTCGTCGCTGGATATACCCGGGTGTTTGGCCCAACCCTGGTGAACAATTTTCGGTATGGAATCACCAAACAAAGCGTTGGAGACGATGGCGACTCCGATAAGCCCTGGGTCTTCATGCGGGAACTCAGCCAGGACGTGAACTACACCAGCGCCGCAACCTCTCCGGTTCATAACTTCATCGACACGGTGAGCTGGCAGCGTGGTTCTCACAACTTCCAGTTCGGCGGGAACATCTTGATGATCCGCCGCCACGATATGACCGACGGGAATTCGTTCAGCGATGCGCTCACGAACGCCGATTGGGTGGCTGGTGGTGGCTTTGCCGGCAAGGGTAATGCCCTCGATCCGGCGGCTAAGGCTAACGGTTACCCGGCGGTCGGTACCGACCACGCTTATGACTTTCCGCTGGCGGCCATGATGGGCATGGCCAGCGAAATCGACGCCCACTACAACTACGCCGTCACCAGCAAAACCGCTGCCACCCCCCTCGCTCAGGGAGCCAACGTTCAGCGTCACTGGGCCACCGACAGCTACAGCCTCTTTTTCCAGGACACCTGGCAAGCCCGCCACGATCTGTCGATTACCTACGGGCTCGATTATCAGCTGATGACGCCGATCACCGAGATCGACGGTCAGCAGGTCACGCCCAACGTCAATATGGGCCAGTGGTTCAATACTCGCGCCAGCCACATGCGCAATGGCGTTCCCTCCAATCAGGATGCCCTCATCAACTTTGTGCCGGCTGGCTCGTACTGGGGCGGACCGGGCCTCTACTCGACCCAGAAGAAGAACATCGCCCCGCGCCTGGGATTCGCCTGGTCGCCGCACCCCAGTTGGTCCCTGGCGAAAGCCGTCACTGGCGAGGGCCAGACTTCCATCCGCGGCGGCTTCGGCATGTACTACGACAACTTCGGCCCCGCCCTGGCCATGAATTATGACGCCAATGGTTCGTTTGGCCTTTCCACCGTGCTGGAAAATCCGGCCTCCACGCTCACCATTGCCCAGGTGCCCCGCATCACCAGCATGAATATCATCCCCACAACCGACAACAGCGGGAACACCATCTACGAGCCGCCTCCCCCCTCCACCTTCCCCTCGACTTATCCTCCAGGCTCGGAAGCCATTAGCGAGGGTATCGACCAGTCGCTCAGGACGCCGTACTCCTATGCGCTGGATTTCTCAGTGCAGCGGCAGCTGCCCGGAGGAGCGACTCTCGATGTAGCCTATGTTGGCCACTACGGGCACGGCGAACTCGCGCTCGATGATATTGCCGAGCCGCTCGACCTGAAGGATCCCAAATCCGGCATCGATTACTTCGCGGCGGCCACCGCTCTGGCCAAGCTGGCTCGCCAGGGCGTTCCCCTCTCTGCCATCAACGCATCGACGGTCGGCCCAACCGCTGCCTACTGGTCGGATATGTTTGGCGCGCAGGCGCAATACAACATCTGCTCCACCGGTGCGAACACGACCAGCATCCTCCAGTCCGCTTACGACCTCTTCGAAGGCCCGGGCTGCGGCAGCGAGTACAACGAAACCGACGGACTCTATATCACGGATGTGGCGGGCTATCCTTTTGTTCCCAGCGGCGGGCTGAACAGCTATTTCAACAGTCAGTTCTCCTCCCTCTGGGTCTGGCGATCCATGTCCAACTCGAGCTACCACGCTCTCCAGGTCAGCCTGCACAAGCAGATGTCCAACGGAGTGTTGTACGGATTGAACTACACCTTTTCCCATTCGCTCGACATCGCTTCATTTGCTGAGCGCTCCGCTCACTTCCTCACCGACAGCATCATCAACGCCTGGGATCCGCACCAGATGTACGCCTCCAGCGACTTCGATCTGCGGCATCAGATCAACGGTTACATGCTGGCCAAGTTGCCGTTCGGCAGAGGGCAAAGACTGGCAGGAAACGCGAACCGGGTAACCGACGCCCTGATTGGCGGATGGCAACTCGGCGGCACTACCCGCTGGACCTCCGGCTTCCCCTGGAGCGCCTTCATGGGTTACGTTTGGCCAACGAACTGGGATGAGATGGGTTGGGCCAACCAGGTGGGCCCCGCCCCAACAGAAGGCGCCAGTGGATACTCGATGTCTCAGGGTTCGCCGAACGTCTTCAGGAACCCAACGTCTGCCTTGAGTGCCTTCGACTACGCCTTCCCGGGCCAGAGCGGCCAGAGAAACAACCTCCGCGGCGAGGGCTACTTCGACACAGATATGAACCTCGAGAAGAGCTTCCACATCGTGGAGAAGCAATCCTTCGCTATCCGCTGGCAGGTCTTCAACGCCTTCAACAATACGCGCTTCGATGTCCAGAGCATCCAGGACGAACAGGATGCTGGCGCCTTCGGCAGCTACACCGGCGAACTTTCAACTCCTCGCGAGATGGAATTTGCCGGAGTCTATACCTTCTGACCAGCCTTACTCCTGGTCCTCCCATCAGGCGCGCTTCGGCGCGCCTGATTTTTTTCGCGCGAGCCCAGCTAATCCCGCGCGCCCCACAACCCGCTGGCAGTTGGCTGCTCAGCTTGCGCCGCCTCAGTTCGCGTTCGCATCATCATTTTTTATGTCTTCTATAAGACTAGACATGCATATTGACACTCCTGATTCCTCTGTGGTCCAATGACCCTCAATCAGGCCAGGACCGGGAAAACGGGGTAGCAGCACCTGCCGCGCAGAATTGCCCCGCAAACAGTAAGCCCATGGCCGGAACGGCAGCAGCATCCATCTGCCGAGGACACCCACAGCGGCAGGCGTCATGCAATTCACCTTTCGGAGGCAAGTATGTCTGGAGCTTTCTGGCGCCGCATCTGCGCCGCGGTAACGATCTCTGCCGCAATCACCTTCCTCACCACCCTCGCATCGGCACAGACCATCACCGGCACCATCCGCGGCACGGTTACGGATCCCGCCGGCGCCGTTATCCCGGGCGCGCACGTAACCGCCACCAATGTGGCCACGGGCGTGAAAACCGGCACGGTCACCAACCCGGCAGGCGACTACAGCATCCAGTTCCTGCCCATCGGAACCTACACCGTCACGGTGAATGCCACGGGCTTCAGCACCACTTCCGTCGCTGCTTTCCAGTTGCAAATCGACCAGATTGCGAAAATCGACGCGAAGCTGCAGGTCGGTAACGCGTCCACCACCATCACCGTCTCGTCGAACACTTCTCCCCTGCTCCAGACGCAGGATGCGACCCTGCAATCGACGATCGATTCCGCCGCCCTTTCCACCCTCCCGCTCAACGGCCAGAATTTCCAGACGGCGACGCTCTATGTTCCCGGTTCCGTGGACCCGAGCCTGGCATATATGGCCAGCTCGGACGGCAACGAGCGCGACGCGGATTGGCTGGGCACGCCCTCGTTCAACGGCAACCGCGCGCAAACCAACAACTACATCCTGGACGGAGTAGAGATCAACGAGACGATCAACAACCTCGCCGCCTACAACCCCTCTCCGGAAGCCATTCAGGAGATGCAGGTCATCACCGGCGATGCCAACGCCGAGTATGGCAACGTGAACGGCGGCGAAATCATGGTCGTCACGAAGTCCGGCACCAGCCACTACCACGGCAGCGCCTACGACTACTTCCAGAACAACAATATGGCTGGCACTTCATGGTCCAACAGCTTTGCCGGTGTGCCTTCCACGCCCTTCACGCAGGACCAGTTTGGCGCATCGTTCGGTGGTCCCATTCTCAAAAACAAGCTTTTCTTTTTCGGCGATTACGAAGGCTTCCGCTATCACACGGGAGGCCTGGGCTACGCCAGTGTAGCGACTCCGGATATGCGCAAGGGAGATTTTTCTGCGCTCCTGTCACCCCAATACGGCGGCATTCAGCTCTATAACAACCAGAATGGCGCCGGCTATTCCAATGCTACGGAATACACGGACAACCAGGTTCCCATCGTGAATCCGGTTGCCAAATATCTTTTCTCCCACCCCAACGTCTACCCAGGACCGAACAAGGCGCCCGTAGCGGGCACCCTTGACGAGGATAACTACGAGGGCCCGACCAAGGGCCACACAGTGAACAACCAGGGCGATGTCCGCGTCGACTACACCATTGGGCCGCACGATACACTGATGGGCCGCTACAGCTATGGCGACGCCTACGACTTCACCCCGCAGCCCGTGCTGCCAACCGCTTTCCCCTCCCTCAACGATTACCCGTTCCAGAGCTTTGTCTCCAGCTGGGTGCATACGTTCTCGCCCAATCTGCAGAATGAATTCCGAGCCGGCGTCACCCGCGAAGTCGTCGATCAGGGCGTTCCGAGCGACCCCACCGGCCTGTTTGGCTCCGGTGGCGACAACACCGTCGGTCTGCCGTTTCCCGGTCAGGCCTTCCCCGGCTTTAGCCAGATGGCCTTCGGCGGCGTCGAGTCAAACGTCGGCGCGGTCGGCATCGTGACCGAGTTCCACGAAAACAACTTCTACTACGGCGACAACTTCACCTGGCAGCATGGACGCCACACCACCAAATTCGGCGCGCAGATCCTGCGCTACCAGCAAAACAACTACTACTCCGGGAATTCCGGCGCCCTCGGCCAGTTCTATTACAGCGGTCAGTACACGGCGAACGGCCTCACTGGCGCTCCCGGTTACTCCTTTGCCGATTTCGTTCTCGATCAGGGTGCCAGCGCTTCCATCGGCGGCGTCTCCGGCGACAATGGCCAGCGCCAATACCGGAATGCCTACTACGTGCAGGACGATTGGCGCGTGCGCAATAACCTCACGCTCAATCTGGGCATGCGTTACGCCCACGATCAGCCCATCTACGAGGTCAACAACAAGGAAGCCAGCGTCGATCTCTCGAACATGAACGACATTTCCGCCTCCGGCATCGAATTCGCCGGCAAGAACGGCAACAGCCGCGCGCTCTACAACCCCTATTACCTCGAGTTCATGCCGCGGGTTGGGTTTGCCTGGCAGGTCACTCCCCGCTTCGTTGTCCGCGGCGGATACGGAATCACCGACGACCTGGAAGGCACAGGCCTGAACTGGAGGATGACGATGAACGCGCCCTTCCAGGGCAGCTTTGTCGCCTCTCCCACCGCTCCCAGCCTCAACAGCAGCGGACTTGCGCCTCTCCCGGTCGAGAACGGGTTCAGCCTCGGGCCGGGAGCGCTTCAGGTCAGCTATTTCAACTACCAGGCATGGGATCCACATCTCAAGCCGGCTCTGATCCAGCAATTCAACTTCGGCTGGCAGATGATGATCAACAACAACACCTCGGCTCAGCTTGGATATGTCGGCGAACTGGGACAGCACCTTGTCATTCCGGAAGAGGCCGATCAGTTCTTTAACTCGTCTTCAGGCGTGCTGGCCGATGGCGACTGCAGCGGCACCATCGCTCCCGCTGCTCCGGCCTGCAATCTGGTCGGCAACTGGGGCAACCTGCAGGTCACCGAATCCGAGGGTTACTCCAACTACAACGCCATGCAGGCCAGCATTCGCCATCGGATGGCCAATGGTCTCCAATTCGTCTTCAACTACACCTGGGCCAGCGCCATGACCAACAACGCCGGCTTCTATGGCGTCGGCGGCGTCTCGGAATCGTCCTCCTTCCTCCAGGACTTCCGCAATCCGCGCGGCGATTACGGTCCGGCCGGCCAAGACGCCCGCAACGCGTTCAACGGCTATGCCACCTATGCCCTTCCCTTCGGACGCGGCATAAAGTTCGGCAGAAACATCAACCGCGGCCTCGATGAGGCCATCGGCGGCTGGAAGCTTTCCACCGGAGTGGTCATGTACTCCGGCTTCCCGCTCACCATGTACTCCTACGAGGATTACTACGTGAACAGCTGGGCCGCCCATGCCATTCATTTCCGCCCCATGGGGATCCGCCATCGCACCGTGCAGAACTGGTTCGGCACCGATCCCTCAGCTACACCCTGCATTAGCTTCGACTCCAACGGCAACACCCACGACAACGGCACCTGCGCGTATGGCGTGGAATCGTTCAATGGATTCGGCAATGCTCAAAATGGCTCCGAGCGCGCCCCCGGCTTCCGCCAGGTGGACCTCTCCGCATTCAAGACCTTCAAGATCATGGAACAGGAAACCCTGGAGTTGCGCGGCGACGCTTTCAACGCTCTGAACATCGCCAGCTACGCGGCGCCGGATTCACAGCTGGAGTACCTGCCTTACGGTATCTTCGGCCAGATCAGCGGCACGAATTCCTCGCAGCGCATCATGCAGGTTTCCATGCACTACAGATTCTGATGGTCACTCCACGAACCTCCTTCCAGGCGCGCTTCGGCGCGCCTGATCTTTTTCAGCAGATCATTGCCCGGGTTCGCTCTCCTACAACCTTGTCGGGCCAACATCTGGCCGCTGGAAGCTGGCTGCTGGCTGCTCTTCCTACTGCGGAAGCATCATCTGTCCGTCGATGTGGAAATGCCCCGTGACCACCGGCGCGCCGGTATTCGGCTGTCCTCCGCCGATGCTGACCGTGTAGTCGCCGTCCGCTACGATCGGATTTCCGTCTTCCGTCACCATGCTCAGGTCACGGCGCTTCAGCTCGAAGCTCACCTTCTCACTGGCTCCAGGCTCCAGATGGATCCGCCTGAACCCGCGTAGCGCGACCCTGGGCGCCCCCCCAACGTCCGGAAAATTCAGGTAGAGCTGCACCACCTCATCCCCGGCAACGTGCCCCGTATTCGTCACGGTCGCCTCTGCCTGCAGCGGATCTCCCGCGGCAATGCTCTCCCGCGGCAGCGTCAGATCGCTGTAGCGGAACGTCGTGTAACTGAGCCCATAACCGAACGGGTAGAGAGGCTTGCCCGTGAAGTACCGGTAGGTTCGGTTCTTCATGGAGTAATCCTCGAAATTCGGCAGTTGATCCACGCTGCTGTAGAAAGTTACCGGCAGCCTTCCCGCAGGGTCGTTCTTTCCGCTCAGCGTCTCGGCAATCGCCGTCCCGCCCTCTTCTCCTGGGTACCAGGCTTCCAGAATCGCGTTGGCATGTTCGTTCGCCCAATTCACCGCAAGTGCGCTGCCGTTGATCAGCACCACGACGAGAGGCTTGCCTGTCGCTGCCACCGCGTGCAGCAAGTTCTCCTCCGGCTCGGGCAGATTGATGCTGGTGCGATCGCCGCCCAAAAAGCCGGGCTCATGCACCGGCATCTCTTCGCCCTCCAGCTGGCTGGTCAGCCCCACGGCGGCAATCACCACGTCCGCATTCTTTGCGGCCTCCACTGCCTCGGGCGAAGGCGCATTGTTCACTTTCTCCCACACCAGTTGTGCAATGGGCTCTTTGCCGTCCATCGTCCCGTACGTCACCGTAACCGCGACCTTGTCGCCCTGCTCCAGGTGAACCAGACTCATGTTTTCGGTGGCTCCGCTGGTGCTGAACACGCGCGCCAGGTCTTCGCCGTTGATATTCACACCGCCGAATCCATTGGCACGGATGCCGATTCGGTAATCGCCGGTCTCCGGTGGATTCAGAAATCCAGTCCAGCGCGCAAAGAATCCGTGTCCCTGCACCTGCGTCGGCTCATTGCCCGCGTTCAGGTCCACACCGGTCTCCACCCGCGTCACCAGCGGTTTCGAAATCGGGCCATTGCCCATGTGCCGCTCACGTCCTGCGTCGTACTCAGCCTCCAGGCCCGCCTTGCCGTCCGGCGTGGTCAGCAGTGACGCCGGGACCGGCTTCCCGTCATCCTGGAGAAACTGCGTTCCCGGCACAAAGGTGATTTGCGCGTCCGGGAACTCCGCCTTCAGCCCCTCCAGCAGGCTCACCGTGTGGGTCGGCATGCCGGTGTAGTTGCCCAGCAGCACGCGCGTCTGGTCGGCCGGCGGTCCCACCACCGCGATTCGCCGGATCGAAGGCTTCAGCGGCAGCACGCCGTCATTCTTCAGCAGCACCATCGATTCATCGGCAATCTTCAGCGCCAGCTCGCGGTGCGCCGCGCTGTTCAGCTGGCTCTCGTCGATCTTCGAGTACGGATCGGTTCCCGCAGGATCGAACATCCCCAGTTCCATCCGCGCCGTGAACAACCGCACCAGTGCCTGATCCATCGCCGACTGGCTCAGATACCCCTGCTGCACCGCGTCGATGTAGGGCTGGTAATCATGGTCGTCCGTCACCCTGGTAGTGAAGTCGACGCACTCGTTATCCATGCCGCGCTCCAGCGAGATCGCCGACGCCTGCGCCTGCGTCGGCCGGTAGCGATGGCCGTTGAAAATGTCCAGCACCGCGCCGCAGTCGGAGACCACGTAACCCTGAAATCCCCATGCGCCCCGCAGCTCCTTCTGCAGCAGAAACTCATTCGCGCACGCCGGCTGCCCGTTGATGGCGTTGTAGGCGCACATCACGGAACCGGCATGCCCCTGCACAATCGCCGCGCGGAAAGCCGGCAGATACGTATCCACCATGTCGTGCTTGCTCACGTCCACATCGGCAAAGTGCCGCGTCGGCTCCGGACCGCTGTGCACGTCGAAGTGCTTCGGCGTCGCAATCACCCGTGGGTGATTCGGATCATCGCCCTGCATGCCGGTCACAAACGCGACAGCCATCTGCGCTGTCAGGAAAGGATCCTCCCCATAGGTCTCCTGTCCCCGCCCCCATCGCGGATCGCGGAAGATGTTCACGTTGGGCGCCCAGAAATCCAGACCGTGAAAGATCGTCGAATCTCCCGTCCGGATCGTCTGCGCATGCACAATACGCCCTTCAATCCCGATATCCGTTGCCATCTCGTGAATCACGGGCACGTCAAAGGTCGCCGCCAGCCCAATCGGCTCCGGGAACTCCGTCGTGCCGTTCACGGCTACACCGTGCAGCGCCTCGCTCCACCAGTCGTAGGCCGGCACGTGGAGCCGCGGAATCGCTCGCGCCTGATTCACCAGCTGCGATGCCTTCTCCTGGAGCGTCATCCGGCTCACCAGGTCCTCAGCACGTTCCTTCGCCGGCAGCTTCTCATTCATATACGACGGCACATTCTGTGCGAACAGCGTGCGCGCAGCGCCTCCGCCCGCCAGAAGCCCCAGGCACGCAACTCCCTGAATCAGGCCACTCAGTCTCATCCTTTTCATCATTCCTCCGCATCGGCTGAAGCAGCGTCGGCCATCCGCGCTGATCTGTTTAGGAATTTGGGCCAACAACTAAATTGTTTTACCCTGCGGTGCGCGTGTTCATCAAGCCGCGACCGGCCCCTCTTGTCCTGCTCTGCTGCTGAATCCAAAACTTCGGCGGTCGAATCTCCTCGAGCTTTCGGCGCGCGTTTGACCCCAATCCGCAGGGCCGATACTATGAAAAAGCGGTGCTGGATGCGTACAGCGCGTCGCGCCGTGGCTTATCTGCGACTGCCCCCTCGTTCAACGGCAGGACAGCTGACTCTGGATCAGCATATCGGGGTTCGAATCCCTGGGGGGCAGCCAACTCAGATTCAACAGCGACACGCGCTCGCCGCCGGAAAATGCGTGAATGGCGATGTGCCGGGGTTCGGCCAGCAACCAGGCAAATGAACCGCTGCCCGTCGAGGAGCCTTCCTCCGCGCTTCCCCGCGATATCATGTCTCATGCTGCGGCCTGGAAGCGTTCTCCTCGCGGTCCTTCTCCTGGGTTCCACCGCATCGCCCATGTACCCGGGAACGCCGCCAGTACAGGTCAAAGCCGTGCCTTCTCTGGCCCAGGTTCTTGCCGGCATGCGGGCACACGACGCATATCAGTCGAGAGAACTGGAGCAGTACAAAGCAATCCGCCACTACCAGGTGCAATACAGAGGATTCGGAACAACCCTTTCGGCAGAAATGGCAGTTGCGGTGACCTACGACGCCGCCTCGGGCAAGAAGTTCAGCATCCTCTCGCAGAGCGGATCAAAACTCCTTTGTAACAAGGTGCTCAAGCGGGCTGTTGAGAGCGAAGAAGAGGCTTCCCACAATCCGCAGTCTACCGCTCTGAGTCAGAAGAATTACCGCTTTCGACTCACCGGCACGGAACTCGTCGACGGCCGGCCAGCCTACGTCTTACACGTCGACCCCTTGCGGGCCGGCAAGTTCCTCTATCGTGGCACCGTCTGGGTGGATGCTGCCGACTACGCGGTTGTCAGGATCAAAGTGGAACCAGCGAAGAATCCCTCCTTTTGGATTTCCCGCTCTCAGATCGAGAACACCAATGCAGACATCCAGGGCATTTGGCTGCCGCAGAAGAATCGCAGTCAATCGAAGATTCGTATCGGCGGGACCGCTGTGCTGACCATTGATTACGGCAGCTACCAAGTTGCTTTGGCAGACCATGCTCAGACGCAGGACAGCCCCATTCCCGCACTGCCAAAATCACGGTAGTAACTTTCTTATCCCGAAAATGACCCCACGGCGAAGCGCTCGTTGTATTTGGCTGCGCCACCCGGAACGCGACAGGATCTTTCCCTTGCTCCGGCGGTCTCGCCGACTTCCAATCGCCTTCTCATACTGCCCCACCAACTCCAGCGTTGCGTTTTTCCAGCTTCGGCTGGACGCCGCTGCCCGGGCCCTTTCTCCCATCGCCTCTCGACGCTGTTTCCAACTCAGGAGTGCTCCCAGGCGTTCAATCGCCTCACTGTCCGTCTCGACCAGATACCCCGTGACGTCATCCTGAATCATCTCGGGGATGCCGCCGGAGCGCGCAGCGACCACTGGTAATCCCGAAGCCATCGCCTCCAGAACAACCAGCCCCAGCGTCTCTGTTCTGGACGGCATCACGAATATGTCGCTTGAGGCGTAGGCGCTTGCCAGTTCCTCCTTGTACAGGAACCCTGCGAAGAAGACCGGCAACCCTGCGAGGTGTTTCTCGAGTTTTCTGCGCTGTGGTCCGTCCCCGACCAGGGCAAGACGCGCTTGCGGAAAGGCATGAAGCCAGGAGCGCAGGCTATCCAGATTCTTTTCCCTCGAAAGCCGCCCCACATACAGCAGGAGCGGGCTGTCGGGATTCCCCTGTGTCAGGTGCCACCGCATCGAATCACTTCTGCGGCAGGGACGGTAGCGGTCGGCATCCACACCGCCCGGCCAAAGCGCGACCGGCGCGATGCCGTGTATCCTCAACTGGCTCGCCACAATGTCCGTCGTGCACAGGGTGAGCGTTGCCCTCTTGTGGCGCACTCGAAGGATTTTCCAGACGTAGTTCTCCAGGAAGCCAAGCCCGTAGTAGCGAAGGTATTTGGGCAAGTCGGTATGGTAGGAGACCACCACAGGAAGCCCCAGCGCACCGCCGTCCTTGCCGCCGTAGTAGAGCCCGGCGACCCCCAGCAGCGCCGGATCGGCGACGTGCAGAATATCGGGCTGAAATTCAGCCAAAACCTGGCGCATCGAAGCCCGGGGCAGCGAGAGGCGAAGTTCAGGGTAAAGCGGGAATGCCCGGCCCCTCATTCCCACCACGCGAAATCCCTCGAATTCCGCAATGCCCCCGTCCGGTGCAAAAATCAGCACCTCGTGTCCCAGTTCCCGCAGTTGATGGATCGTCTGACAGAGTGTCGTGACGATGCCGTCCATCTTGGGCAGGAATGTCTCAGTGAAGAAAGCAATCTTCATGCGCGCGGTGTGTCTGGATTGAACCGAGCGTACCACGCGTGGCTGCGGTGGACGGGGGCGCTGACGGCGTATTTCCAGCCATCTTCTCTCCCGATGTCGATCTGGACTCGAATGACCCCTGGCGGACGCGATCACGCCGGTCCATAGGACAGAGTCTTCATTTTTGCCCCGGTTTCTGGGCCAAATCGCAAAAACAAGCCTCGCCCATCGCACGAATGCCAGCGATTCTGCTAGCTTTTCAGGGGGATGGTTTGCTGCGGACCATCCTTTCATTCCCCAGGGGCGTCAATACCCAACTCCCCTCTGCATCGCACTTATTTCTGTCGCACTGCGCATGGTGAAGATGCTGAGTTGCTGGTGTCTCCGAAATATGGCATCCAAGAGCTTCAGCGTCTGCAGTGGAAAGGCAGGGAAGTGAAAAGCAATTCAGTTTTTTATCTCTGGCGAAATGCAAAGGCGTGTCAGGGCTTTGCCTCGGGGGTCTCACTCCACAGTCACACCAACCAGTCTCGAGAGACGCTGAAGTTCCTCGCCGTGCTGGGGGCTCGCTACTGTCTCATGCGCCATCTCATGCAGAGGCTCGAGAGACGCTCTGCGGCCAATCACGGCATGCGCGTGGATTACGGCCTCAGCTACTGGACGCCTCCCCTGCCCCCAAAGCTTGCCTTCGATTTGGAAAGTTCGCAGATTGAGGGCCTGGGCCTGGCGCCCATGGTCTCCCTGTCGGATCACGACACGATAGAAGGCCCGCAGCTGCTGCGCTCGGTTATTGGCGATCGGCACAGCCCGATTTCCGTCGAATGGACGGTTCCCTGGGGCGTGCAGGCCTTCCATCTCGGGGTGCATAATCTGCCCGCTTCTGCGGCGTCCGAATGGATCCAGGTTTTTACGGCATTTACAGAACATCCATCCGACCGGCGGCTGAAGGAGATCCTGGCCGCACTCCATGCCCTGCCCGAGGTCCTGGTCATCTTCAATCATCCATCGTGGGATCTGTATCGAGTGGGAGAGGAAACGCACCTTCGCATGGTGAACGACTTCCTGCGCGAGAACGGAACCTGGATTCACGCGATTGAACTGAATGCGCTGCGCGACTGGAAGGAGAACCGCGAGGCCGTGCAGTTGGCCGAACGATGGAATATGGTGCTCATTTCAGGCGGCGATCGCCACGGAACCGAGCCCAATGCAGCCATCAACCTCACCAACGCCTGCTCGTTCGAGGAGTTTGTCGCGGAGATTCGCCGCGACCGCCGCAGCACCGTTCTCTTCATGCCTCAGTATGCCCAGCCGTGGAAGCACAGAATCCTGCGCTCGGCCATTGACGTTGTCCGTCACTATCCTCAATTCCCCGCAGGTTCACAGAGGTGGGACGACCGCGTCTACCATCCCGATGCCGAAGGATGTTGCCGGCCGTTGAGCGCTTTGTGGCCCGATGGCAGGGCTCCCGCGACGATGCGATGGGGCATTGCTATCCTGCAACTCATGGGCCGCGGACTATTTTCTGATAGCCTGCGCATTGCGTGGAGCGGACCGAACGAGCTCCCGCCTCCACTCGAAGAATCCGACGTCCGGCCTTAATTCTTGCTGCCTGGAGCGAACGCCGCCCATTTTGTCTTGCTCATCGCTCGGCCCCAGACGCCGAGCAGCCGGCCGTCTCTTCCGCCGCCCACAAATCCCTAACCCAAATCCATTCACTCCTCGCGCAACACCTCCAGCGGCTTCTGCCCGAGAATCCGCCAGCTGGCGATCCATCCCGTCCCCACGGCCAGCACGGCCGTTGCCGCCACAGCAGCCAATGAGCCGGACACGTCGCGATGGAAGGTCACCTCCATGCGGTGCAGCAGGATGTGCGTGAGCAGGTTCGCAAAGACTACGCCAACCGCCCCGGCCAGCAGCCCCAGCACCGCAAACTCCACGCTGAAGACCGCCGCGATCCGCGTTCGCGTCGCGCCCAGCGTCTTCAGTACCACTACCTCGCGGATACGCCGGAACCGCGTGCCGGCCACGCTCGACGCCAGAATGATCAGCCCCGACAAAATCGAGAAGGCCGCAAGAAAACGAATGACCAGCGTGATCTGGTCCACCACGCCCTGGATTGTCTGCACGATATCCGCGATGTTGATGACCGTCACCGTGGGATACGTTGCGAAGAGTGAACGTTCGATATCGGGGATCGCGGCCGGCCGCACGTGGATGTCGCCGTACCACACCACCGGCTGATCGGCGAGCAGCGCCTCCGGCATCACGAATTCGCTCCGCGCGAACGGGTGTTCGCCAGTGATCTTGTAAATCGCCGCCACCTTCACGGTCATCGTCTTCTGCCCGACCGAAAAGGTCACCGGCGTCCCGATCTTCAGTTGCAGCCGCTCCGCCACGTGATCGACCACCGCCACGTCGGCCTCCTGGCTCCCGCTGCTCCACCACTTCCCTTCCGCCACTTTCGTGCCCGCCGGCACCGTTCCCGACCACGACAGATCCACCGACCGCAGCATCCGCTTGGGATAATTCTTCAGCTTCAGCTGGTCGGCTGGCGTGCCGTCGATGGACTCCACGCGCCCGCCCACCACTGGAATCGTCTCCAGACCCGCAATCACGCCTTCCTGCTTCTCGAGCAGCGCACGTATCCCCGGCAGCTCATCCGTGCTCATGTCGATCAGGAACACGTTCGGCGTATCCACCTTTACGTCCTCGTGCAGCGCCGCGACCACGGATCGCTGCATCAGATAGACGCTCAGAATCAGCATCACGCCGGCGCCCAGGGCCGCCAGCACCGCCGCGGACTGATTCCCCGGCCGATACAGATTCGCCAGCCCGTGCCGCAGCGCAGAGTGCAAATGCAACCGCGTGCGCGACAGGAACGCCCGCAAACCCCTCAGCGTCGCGGCAGAGAGGCCCAGCAGCACCGCCAGCACCCCCGCCAGGCAGATCGCAAACCACTTCCCCACCAGCACAGAATCCGCCAGCCCCGCCGCAATCCCGCCCAGCCCCACCAGGATCACGACAATCGAGGCAATCTGCAGCTTGTGCTCGCGCAGCCATCCGCGCCAGCCGCCACTGTTGCCGCTTTCCACCGTCCTCCGCAGCACCAGAATCGGCCGCACCCGCCGCACATCGAGCAACGGAGGCAGGCAGAAAAGCAACGTCGTCAGCACTCCCGTGCCAAGCGCCGCCAGCACCGGATCCAGCGGCAGCCGGATCGTCGGCTCAAGGGGCAGCAGCGGGCCGATCACCACCGGCAGCGCGTATTCAACTCCCAAGCCCAACCCAATGCCGATCAGCGCTCCCGCCACACCCAACAACAGCGTCTGCAGCAGATAAATCCGCAGAATGTCCGCCGATCGCGCTCCGACCGACTTCATGATGGCCAGAATCTCAATCCGCTGCTGCAGGTGCGCGCGCATCGCCATCGCCACCCCGATCGCTCCCAGCACCATCGCCACCAGGCAAATCAGGCTCAACAGCCCGGTCGCGTGGTCCAGCCCCTGTGTCAGCGCCGGGCTCGCCTCGCGGAAGTCCGTCACCTGCGCCTCCGGCAAAATCTTCTCCAGCTCGCCCTTCACCTGATCCACGCTCTGCTTGTTGGCAATCGCAAACAAATATCGTTCGTTCGCCTGGCTGCCCGGCTGGATGAGTCCGGTCCCCTGGAGCGCCTGGCGCGTGATCATCACCCGCGGCCCCAGCCCCACCCGAGCCGTCAGCCGGTCCGGTTCCTTCTCGATCACCGCCGCGATCCGGAACCACTGGTCCCCGATTTTCAGTTCGTCGCCGACCTTCGCGCGCAAACGCACCAGCAGATTGTCGTCCACGACCACCGTGTTGTTGGTGAGGACATCCCGCAGATCGGGGCTCCCGCTGTTGGCAGAGTGGGGTAAGAAGCTCGGACCACCCGCCTGCGACGACAGGATCACCGTGCCATAGAACGGGTATCTTTCCGGATCCACCGCCTTCAGCGAAACCAGCAGCGGAATGGGATCGCCTTTGACCATCGCCATCGACAGCATCTCGGTGACGACGGTCTCGCGCACGCCACCCGCCTCGAGCGACTGTAACTGCTGGGCTTCCTGCGCCGTCGGTTGCCGGAACATCCGCGCCGAAACGTCCCCGGCCAGGATGCTGCGCGCCTGTTCCAGCAGCGCCCGCGAAAATGAATCGCTGAACCCGCGCACGCCTGTCAGTGCGGCCACGCCCACCGCGACTGAGAGCAGGACGAAAACGAACTTCGCCTTGCCGGCGCGCAGCTCCCGCCACGCGATTCGCGCAGCCGTGGCCCAGGGCAGCGCTGGTTTCATCGCGCCGGCTCCGCTAGGGGCTGCCGCTCGTCGGCCACAATCAATCCATCCCGCAGATGAATCCTGCGATCCGCTCGCTCGGCGATCTGCGCGTCATGCGTCACCAGCACCAGCGTCGTGCCTGCCTCGCGCTGCCGCTCCATCAGCAGTTCCAGCACGTGCTGCCCGTTCTGCGAATCCAGATTCCCCGTCGGTTCGTCAGCCAGCACAATCGGCGGGTCCAGCACAAATGCTCTCGCCAGCGCCACTCGCTGCTGCTCACCGCCCGAAAGCTGCACTGGATAATGATGCAGCCGGTCCCGCAGCCCCACCGCCTCCAGGAGCGCCTCGGCCCTCCCCCGCGCATCCCCAGGCGCATTCAGCTCGTACGGCAGCATCACGTTTTCCAGCGCCGTCAGCGTGGGAATCAGCTGATACGACTGGAACACGAATCCGATCCGCCTCCCGCGCACCTCGGCCAGCTTGTCTTCCTCGAGCCTTCCAATCGACAGGCCATCCAGAATCACCTCGCCTTCGGTCGGTGAATCCAGCCCCGCCAGCAGCCCCAGCAACGTGCTCTTCCCGCTGCCGCTCGCGCCCATAATCGCCGCAAATTGCCCCTTTGGAATCGTCAGGTCAATCCCGCGCAGAATCTCCACCGTCCGCGCGCCGTTCCGTATGGACTTCTTCAGTCCCCGCACCTCGATCATCGAAGCTCCCAATCCCGATCCCTTCCGTCTATCTCTCGTCTAAAGTAAAAACTGTCATCCTGAGCGAAGTTCATTCGCGTCAGCGAATGAACGAATTCGAAGAGCCCGCCCTGAGCTTGTCGAAGGGACCTGCATTTTCGAGCCATGCCCGTGCCAGTGCGCCACCGCCGCCGCCTGCTCCCTCTCGCTGTCGCGCTCTGCCTGCTTTCCCTAGCCTACGCTGCCCCGCGTAACGCTCGCCGCCCCCTTCCCGTCATCGATTGCTTCGGCGACAGCATCACAGCCGGCTACGGCGTGGCTCCCGGCAAGGCGTATCCCGACGATCTCCAGTCAGATTTGCAGGCGCACGGCTATCGCTACCGCGTCGTCAATTCCGGCATCAGCGGCAATACCACCAAGGACGCCGTCGATCGCCTGCCAGCCGTTCTGCGCCTGCATCCCGCCCTGGTTCTGGTCGAGTTCGGTGGCAACGACGGCCTCCGTGGCATCCCCATCGCCGATACGCGACGGAATCTCGGCGCCATTGTCTCCACGCTGCTGCAGTCCGGCAGCAAAGTGGTGCTCCTCGGCATCACCCTCCCGCCCAATTACGGCCCCGATTACATCCGCCAGTTCAATGCGACCTTCCCGCTGGTGGCCGCTCGTTATCGCATCCCCGTCATCCCCAACATCTACCAGAACGTCTATGACGTGCCGAACGCCATCCAGCCCGACGGCGTCCATCCCACCGCCACAGGCGCGCAGATCCTGGCCCACAACTTCCTCCGCGTAGTGGAGCCGCTGCTGCACAAATAGCCGGCACTCACCCCGCGTCCCCGTTTTACTAATCCCTGATCCCTAATCCCTGATCTCTGTCCTCTGTTCACACCATCACCACCACCGGCTGAAACAGCGTCCCCGCCACGCGCTTCCCGATCGCCGCCAGTTCCCGCTGCCCGGCGAAAATCTTCACCCGCTCCGCGCCCGAGTACTCCGGCAAATTCACCTGCATTCCGTTCCTCAGCCGCCCCAGCGTCGCCTCGTCCGCCGTCACCGCCGGCATTTCGGGCAGCAGCGTCCGTGGATGCACCATCCGTTCCTCCAGCCCGCTGCCTAACCGTTCCACTTCCTCGAGCGTCAGCGCTGTTCCCAGCGTGAACGGACCCGCCGCCGTCCTGCGCAGACTGGCCAGATGCGCTCCACACCCCAGCCGCTGCCCCATCTCGTGCGCGATGGACCGCACGTAGCCGCCCGACGAAATCCGCATCGCGAACCGCGCCGTGTCCCCCTCCAGACTCTCCATCGTGAACGCATCCACGCGAATCCGCACCGGCTTCAGCTCCGGAGTCTTCCCTTCGCGCGCCAGCTTGTACGCCGGCTTCCCGCCAATCTTTTTCGCGGAAAACGGCGGCGGCATTTGCTCGATCTCGCCCACGTAGCGCGCCGCCTCGACGCGCACCGTTTCCAGCGTCAACGCCGGCGGCTGCACCTCGCCCACACGCTGGCCCTCCGCGTCGTACGTGTCCGTCGCAAAACCGAACCGGATTGTTCCCGTGTAGCTCTTGTCGCTCGTATTCAGAAACTGTGCCAGCCGCGTGTATTTGCCCAGCAGCAGCGGCAGCACGCCGGTCGCCATCGGGTCCAGCGTGCCCAGGTGTCCGACCGACGCCTCGCCCGTCGCCCGCCGCACCCGGGTCACCACGTCATGCGACGTCATCCCGCCCGGCTTGTCAACGATCAGGAGCCCGTTCACTCAACTACGATAACCTGCGCGTTCCCTTCACGCAGTGCGGGCAGCCGTTTCTGGCAGCTGGTGGCTGGCTGCTGGCAGCTATCCTCACACCGCTACCGCCGCCCGCTCCCGAATCAGCGACAGGAATTCATTCCGCGTGTCTTGCTTCTGGAAAACGCCCAGCATTGCCGACGTCACCGTCGACGAGTTCTGCTTCTCCACCCCGCGCATCATCATGCACAGATGGCGCGCCTCAATCACCACGCCCACCCCTTGCGGATGGATCGCCTCCGCGATCGCCTCCGCGATCTGCCGCGTCAGCCGCTCCTGCACCTGCAGCCGCCGCGCAAACACCTCCACCAGGCGCGCCATCTTGCTCAGCCCGATCACTTTTCCGTCCGGAATATACGCAATGTGCACCTTCCCGAAAAACGGCAGCAAGTGGTGCTCGCACAGCGAGTACATCTCAATGTCCTTCACGATCACCATCTCGTCGTACGCCACGTCGAACATCGCTGCCTGCAGGATCGCGGAGGGATCCTCACGGTACCCGCGTGTCAGGAACTCGATCGCCTTCTCCATCCGCTCCGGCGTCCGCTCCAGCCCGTCCCGCGTGGGATCGCCGTCGTACCGGCGAAGGATCTCCCGGTAAATGTCCTGCATGGAGACATGCTCGAGTCCCGTCTTCCCGATGATCTCCCGCTTCTCCCGCGTCGGCATTCCCGTCCTCTTCAGATTCGCCCTTGCCATCTCGGCTCCTGATCCCTAATCCCTGATCCCTATCCCCTATTCCCTATCCCTGGTCTCGAAAAAGTTCTTCGCCGTCTCTTCCACCCGCACCTTCAGGCTCAGATCGCCGCGCAGTGCGCCGCGAAGCCGCTTTTCAATTTCAATACAAAGATTCTCCGTAGTGGGCACGCGATTCCGAAAAGCTTCGAACGGTATTCAGGTTCTGATGGTCAAACGGCTCCAGCACCTCGCGTCCCACGCAGCCGTCCAGCTCCCCCAGGTCGCAAACCATCCCCGTCGCCGGATCGATCTCGCCCCCCACCAGCACTTCCACCGTGTAGTTATGCCCGTGGCCGTGCGGATTGGCGCACTTTCCATAGACCTCGCGGTTCTCCGCCTCCGACAGCGCCGGCGTGTGCAGCCGGTGCGACGCGCTCAGCCGATACCGCCTCCCCAAATACGCCTTCATCCGCTCACCATCTCCGGGTGCCCCACATCTGCGCGGTTTTCGCAGATGTGGGAGAGCACGAACTCTGGGTGCCCCACCCTTGTCGTCTGCCTTTGGCGACAGGGTGGGTCCGCCTACTGCCCCCGATATTCCGCAAACAAATCCGGCATCTCGTACACGCGCACCCGATGCAGCTTCGCCCCTTCGATCTTCCCTTCCAGGCGCCGCCACACCGCCACGGCAATGTTCTCCGTCGTCGGAATCGCCGTGCGAAACTCCGGAACCTCCAGGTTCAAATGCCGGTGGTCGTAGGCGGCCAGCACCTCCTGCTCGATCGTGTCCTTCAGCCGCTTCAGATCCACCACGAACCCGGTCACCGGATCGGGCTCGCCCGCCACCGTCACTTCCAGCGTGTAATTGTGCCCGTGCCCGTTACGATTCGCGCACTTCCCGAATACCCGCGCGTTCTCCTCCGCGCTCCACGCCTCGTTCCAGTAGTAGTGCGACGCCGAAAACTCCGCCTTCCTCGTCAACAAAATCATCGATTCCTATCCCGTAAACCGTATCCCGTTACCCCTGGCCCTTTACCCCTATCTCCCTGCCCTTCCACTCTACCCTGCGCAGCACATTCAGCTGAAACCAGCTCTGCCACAGCATCACTGCGTACACAGGAACTCCCAGCGGCGCCCACACCGCGTCCAGCCACCGGAAATTCGACTTCGCCACACGGCTGTAAAACCCCCACAGCGCCCGCAGCCACACAATCCCCAGCGCGGCCACGCCCATCTCCCGATACAGCGTCCGCCCCGGATCGCCCCGGTAGATCAGATCGCTGGTCGCGAAAAACCACATCAGCAGCGGAATCACCGCGAGCACCGACAGTTGCAGCAGACGCATCCCTGCCAGGGCCGGAGCATTCCCGAACAGCAGCCCCAGGTTCTTCGTCCAGCCTTGCCACATGGCGCCGAAGCTTCGGTACATCCGCGCCGACACCTGCTCCGGCGCGTAACGAAACCGCAGCCCCAGGCGCCGATGCTTGGCAATTCGCGCCAGCTCCACGTCCTCCAAAATCGCGCTCTTCACCGCGGCATGTCCCCCGATCTTCTCGTACGCGTCCCGCCGCACCAGCAGGAACTGCCCGTTCGCCGCCGCCACAAAGCTCCCCGGATCGTTCACCTTCCCCGGCGCATACGTCGCCGCCAGGTCTCCAAAGATCAGCGGCATCACCGCCCGTTGCGCCAGGCCTTTCACCAGCTGCCGCGGCGAATACGACAGCATCCCCACGCCATGCCGCTCCGCTTCCGCCACCGCGCGCCGCGCCGACCCAGGCTCGTGCACGGTATCCGCGTCCGTAAACAGGAGCCACTCCCCACGTGCTGCCTGCGCCCCCGTCCACGCCGCGTTGGCCTTCCCCGTCCAGTCCCGCGGCGGAGGTTCCGCATCCAGCACCGTCACGCCGGCAAAGCTCTCCGCCAGCGCCCTCGTCCCATCCCCTGAGCCGTCATTCACCAGCAGGATTTCCCACTCGGACCCCAGCTCGAAATCCGGCTCCTGCTGCCGCACCAGCGACCACAGGCAGTCGCCCACGCAGTCTTCCTCGTTACGAGCGGGGATTATCACGGACAGTTGCAAGCGAGATTGGGCGTCCACGGGTCGAACTCCTCACTATTATAGAAACGTGACCTCTGGCCCAGCCCGCTTGCTGCCTCTTCTGCGCGGCTACCGCGCTCGCCGTCGGATCCACTCTGCCTTATTCCTCGCCGTGCTCTGCGCTCTGTGCTCTGTGCTCTGTGTAGCCTGCAATCGCACGCCGCATCCCGGCTCCATCGGCGACCGAGCCCCCAACTTCGTCGTTCATGACGGCCCCCAGACCGTCAGCCTCGATCAGTACCGCGGCAAAATCGTCGTCCTGAATTTCTGGGCCAGCTGGTGCGCCCCTTGCCTGGAGGAGTTCCCCTCGCTCGTCCAGCTTCAAAAGGACATGCCCACCGTCGTCGTCCTCGCCGTCGCCTTCCAGACCGACGAGCCCTCCTACCGCCAATACCTCGTGGATAACAATCTCGCGGGCATCGTCACCATCGATGACGTAGCAAATCGCTCCAGCGACGCCTTCGGCACCTACCGCCCGCCAGAGAGCTACATCATCGACCGCAAAGGCATCATTCGCCGCAAGGTCATCGGCCCCATCAACTGGACCGATCCCGAAATGATCAACTTCCTCAAGCAGCTCTAGCCTGGCCCCCTGACCGCTGTCTCCCCACGACTTGCTCCTGTACCCTGTCCGTGTGACTTCCACACCCGCCCCGGCCCCCACCCGCCACGAGCCTCGTTGGCCGGCGGCTGTCGCCCTCCTCGCCGTGGGCGGCCTGCGCCTCGCCATCCCCGAATCTCTTTCCTTTGGTCCTGACTGGCTTCTCCTCGCCATCGTCGTCCTGCTCATGATCCCCACAGGATGGGCGCGCTATCGCGGCAACCCCGCACTTAGCCGCAACCTCGGCATCCTGCTCAATTCCGTCGTCACCGCGGACATGGTCTACTCGCTCATCCTCCTGGTCATCGCCATGCCGCAGCACCGCGAAGCGCCGCGCGCGCTCCTGCAGTCCGCCGCCGCGCTCTGGATCGTCAACATCCTGGTCTTTGCGTCCTGGTACTGGCGGCTCGACGCAGGCGGGCCGCACGCCCGCGACCTCCGCGGCTCTCACACTGACGGCGCTTTCCTCTTTCCGCAGATGACCCTCAACCCGGAAACGCGGAGCGCGATGGGCGAAGAAGACTGGTCACCGCACTTTGTCGACTACCTCTTCCTCGCGTTCAATACCAGCACCGCCTTCTCACCCACGGATTCCCCGGTCCTCACACGCTGGGCCAAGGTCCTCATGATGCTCCAGTCCTTCATCTCCTTCACCACCGTCGCCCTCCTCGCCGCCCGCGCCGTCAACATCCTCTAACCCGGCACCTTCCGAACTTCACCCCTCTGTGCTCTCTGTGTCCTCTGTGGTGAAAATCCCGCATACCATCTCGACCCCCCGCTGGAACTCCCCTTCCTCCGGCAACAAACTCACCACCAGCCATCCATTCCCGCTGAACCCAAAGAAGTACCCTGGATGCACGCTCACTCCCCGTTCCACCAGCCGCACTGCAAGCTCTTCGTCGTTCCCCAGCGCCGGAACCCGCAGCACCGCGTACCACCCCGCCTCCACCTTCAGCCGCGTCACTGCCGGATGCGCCTCGAGCACAGCATCCAGCGCGCGCAGGTTCGCCGCCGTCCGCGCCCGAATCTGCTGCTGCGTCGCGCCCGCACCCTCGATCCACACCGGCAGCGCGCATTGCACCGGAGCATTCATCGAGAGGAATGTGTCAGCGACCACCTCCAGCCGTTCCAAAGCCTGCTCCCGCTCCGGCCCGAACGCCGCGATCCACGCCGCCTTCATCTGCGGCAGCGCGGCAATTTTGCTGATCCCGCTCAGCACAAACGTCAGCGCCGGATGCTCCCCGTTCGCAAAAGATCGCGCGTCCGCTGGCTCTTCCCCCGTCCCACCACAAGAAGCTGTCATCCCGAACTCCGCGCCGGGTGCCCCACCCTTGTCGCCTCGCGCCGTTCGAGGCGACAGGGTGGGCTCCAACCCGTAGTCAAGAAAAACTTCATCGACAATGAGCGCCAGCCCGCGCTCCGCGCAAATCCGCTCCAGTTCCCGCCGTTCGCGCGTCCAGTGCCCGGTGGGGTTGTTCGGATGCACGACCGCAATCGCGCGTGTCCGCTCCGTGATCCGCGCGCCCAACCCCTCCAGATCGATCTGCCAGCCGTCGTGGTACAGCAGCGGATAAGGCACCAGGCGCACATCCTCAATCTGCGCCAGAAAATCGAACAGCGGGTAACTCGGCTGCGCGATCAGCACCTCGTCTCCGGCATCGCACAGCAGCCGAAACACCCAGCTGTAGGCCTCGCTGGTGCTGGTGGTCAGAAACACCTGTTCCGGCGCAACCGCCGCGCCGTGCTGCGCAAAATAGCGGCAGACCGCCTCGCGCGCGCTGTGCATTCCGCGCGGATCCGGATCGTAGCTCATCGCCCGGGGGTCGGCCAGCGCCGCCAGAATCGCCGCCTCATCGTAGCGGAACCCACATTGCGTCGGATTCGACGCCGTTAGATCGATCAGCGTCAGCTTCGGATTCCCGCGAAGCGGCTCCGCCTGGACGGCCAGTCCCCGCTCGCGCAGCGCCCGTGCCAGCCCGGTCTCCTGCAAATCCCACGCCGTCCTGGATGAAAATCTCACGCCCTCATCTTTGCACACCGCCGCAGCCGCCCCAGCCGGCTGGCCACTGGCCGCTACCCTCTATACCCTAGTTCCATGCCCCCCCGCGCCGTCATCTTCGATTACGGAGAGGTCCTGTGCACGCCGGATCCCGCGGCATATCGCAACCTGCTCGCCCTCACCGGCCTTGAAGCGGCCGTTTTCGAGCGCTTCTACTGGATCGATCGCCGCGACTACGACCTCGGCCTCGACGGCCGCGAATACTGGTCGCGCTTTGCCGCGCACGCCTACCTCACGTTCGACGCCGCGAAAGTCGCCGCGCTCATTGAAAACGATGTCCTCCTCTGGACGCACCTGTCCGAACCCATGCTCGCCTGGGCCGCCGCGCTCCGGGAGGCCGGCATCGCCACCGCGATTCTTTCCAATATGGTCCCCGAGGTGCTTCGCTACATGCGCCAGGAGTTCGCCTGGCTCGGCGACTTCGCGCAGCTCACCTTCTCCTGTGAGCTCGGCATCGTCAAGCCCGATCCGCAGATTTACCACTACACCTGCGAAAAGCTCCGCATTGCTCCCGCGGATGCGCTCTTCCTCGATGACAAGCCGGAGAATGTGCGCGGCGCCGAAGCAGCCGGCCTCGCCGCGCTCCGCTTCACTGGCATCCCGCAGCTCCGCGCGGACCTCGCCGCCCGCGGCTGGCTCCAGAACCTGCCGCAACCCGGCGCAGACGAAGTCTCGCGCTCCGCCGGAGGTACCTCCCCTGGTGCCTGAATCATCTCTTGCTATTCAGCGATCGTGAGACGGCTACGGCTCATCGGTAGGAACCCCGCGCGATCGAGGCACGTACCCCATCCAACCGCAACCCGCTCCGTCCTTCCTCGAACAGGTCAGCAGAATGGAATCTTCGGTACCGCCGGCCTCTTGCTCCGGCACCTCTTTAAGGATCTTTCCCCGGCAGCGGGGACAAGTGAACTCCAGGTTACGCATCGCGGCCTCGTGGGGAAGAGTCTCGCCTGCATTGCCGTTCGCAGCCCAGGGCCCGCGCGCATCGCTCCAGCATGTAAATACCGGCGATCGCGATGGTTACCAGTTTACCTATATATGTCTGGTACCGCACATAGCGGCTGCGGGAAAAGCAGATTTTTCTGTCGAAATCTTTGGCCGATGATCTCTGCCCGCGGCACTGCGCACCAGCTACCGCCTGTCGCCTCTCAACTACTAGCCACTAGCAACTGACTACCGGCTACCGGCTACCCGCTGCCGCGCCACCGGCACCTGCTCCACAATCTCCACGCTGAATCCTTCCAGCGCCGGCACTTTCGTCGGCGTGTTGCTCAGCAGCCGGATCCGGTGAATCCCCAGGTCCGCCAGGATTTGCCCACCCAGGCCCACTTCGCGCAGAATCCGCTGCTGCCGGTCCTCTTGTCGCTCCCGCGCCCGCGCTTCTCGATGAAACACGATCCTTCCCGGCTCCCCAACGCCGGCCGTGCTGCGGTCGATCTCAAATCCCCGGCTCGCGTTGTGCAGATAGAGCAGCGCCCCCCGCCCTTCCTCCGCAATCATCCGCAGCGACTCGCGCATCGTCTGCTGGCATTCGCACATCGTCGTCCCCAACACATCGCCGGAAAGGCAATGGGAATGCACACGGACGAGCACCGGATCGCCACCTCCGCTCGCCTCCTGCCGCACATCGCCCATCGTCAGGGCCACGTGGCTCTCGCCGCCGATCACTTCGCTCTCGTACGCGATCATCCGGAACTCGCCGAACTCCGTCGGCATCGGCCCCTCCGCCACGCGCACAATGTAGCGCTCGTGCTGCAGCCGGTACCGGATCAGGTCCGCCACCGTCAGCATCTTCAGCCCGTGCTCCCGGCAGAACCGAATCAGATCAGGCACGCGCGCCATCGTGCCATCGTCTTTCATCACCTCGCAGATCACGCCCGCCGGAATCAATCCGGCCAGTCGCGCCAGATCCACCGACGCTTCGGTCTGCCCGGCCCGCACCAGCACCCCTCCCTTGCGCGCCCGCAGCGGAAACACATGTCCTGGCCGCGCCAGGTCCTGCGCCGTCGATTGCGGATCGATCGCCACCCGGATCGTCCGCGCCCGGTCGTACGCCGAGATTCCCGTCGTCACCCCTTCGCGCGCTTCAATTGTCTCGGTAAACGCCGTCCCAAACCGCGACGAATTCTCCGCCGTCATCGGCCCCAGCCGCAGATAATCCGCGCGCTCCTCGGTCAGCGCCAGGCAAATCAGCCCGCGCCCGTGCTTCGCCATGAAGTTGATCGCTTCCGGCGTCACGTGCTCCGCCGCCAGCGTCAGGTCCCCTTCGTTCTCGCGGTCCTCGTCGTCAACGACCACGATCATCCGGCCGGCCTGGATCTCCGCCATCGCTCCCGGAACATCCGTCATCGGTTCTTGCCCGTGCATAGCCCTATTGTCCGTCAGTTTGCCGCTTCAGACCACGAATTCCGCAGGTGGTCGGAAAGCGGGACCCTGCGGCGCCATTACCATCGGCATCTTTCCGGATTCCTCTCGACATGCCTATCCTGGAACTGGGATAATCCATCGCGCTGATCCACGAGCGTCTGCGGATGGCCCGCCTTCACTATGAGGAATCCTATGGCTAAACACTCGCCGCGCCAGGTAACCAACTCCACTGGCAACGTCTTCGCCGATTTGCGCTTGCCCGATGCCTCAGAACTCCACACCAAAGCACGGCTGGGCGCCGCCATTTGCGCCATTGTGCGGCAGAAACGCCTGACCCAAAAGGAGGTGGCCGCGACCCTCGGCGTCAGCCAGCCCAAAGTCTCCGCGCTGCTCCATTTCCAACTGGAGGGCTACTCCGTCGAGCGGCTCATGCGTTTTCTGGTTGCTCTCGATCACGACGTCGAGATCGTCGTCCGTCCCCGCCCTCGTTCGCGTTCCGCGCACATCGCCGTCAAAGCCGCCTGACCGCTGGCAGCTCGCCACCGGCTACTGGCTACCGCATCAACGCCAGGATCGTCTGGTTCGTCACCAGCGCCGCCACATACGCCAGCACGCTCATGTAGCAGAACTGCAGCAGCGGCCATTTCCAGCTGTTCATCTCCCGCCGCACAATCGCCAGCGTCGAGGTGCACTGCAGCGCAAATGCAAAGAACACCACCAGCGCCATTGCGCCGCCCAGCGTCAGGTCGTGGCGCAGCGCCGCCTGCAGGCCCAACGACTGCGTGGAAGGATCCGCCCCGTACAGCGTGCCCAGCGTGCCCACGATCACTTCGCGCGCCATCACCGAGGTCAGCAGCCCAATCCCGATCTTCCAGTTGAACCCCAGCGGCCGGATCGCCGGTTCGATCCAGTGCCCCACCCGCCCAATCAGGCTCGCCCCCAGCGTCGTCCCCGCCGGCAGATGGCTCAGCACCCACAGCACCACCGTTACCGCCAGGATCACCGTCCCCGCCTGCTTCAGGAAGATCTTGCCCCGATCCATCAGCCGCAACGCCAGCGAGCGCAGCGTCGGCATCCGGTACTGCGGCAGCTCCAGAATGAACGGCGCCGACGACGCCTTCAGGATCGACGATTTCAGCAGCCACGCTGTCGCCAGCGCGGCCAGAAAGCCCAGCAGATACAGCGACAGCATCACCGTCGCCTGCATGCCCAGGAAATCTCCCAGCAGCGGCTTTTTCGGAATGAACGCCGCAATCATCAGCAGATAGATCGGCAGCCGCGCCGAGCAGGTCATGAACGGCGTCACCAGAATCGTCGCGAACCGGTCGCGCTTGTTCTCAATCGTCCGCGTCGCCATAATCGCCGGCACCGCACACGCATACGCCGACAGCAGTGGGATGAACGCCTTCCCGTTCAGCCCAATCGCGCGCATCACCCGATCGGCGATCAGTGCCGCCCGCGCCAGGTACCCGGAGTCTTCCAGCACCCCAATGAACAGAAACAGCAGCAGAATCTGCGGCAGGAACACCAGCACTGAGGCCACTCCCCGCCAAACGCCGTCGATCGCCAGCGACTCCAGCCAGCCATGCCCCAGGAAGGGCGCTACTTTATCGCCCGCCGCGTACAAAATATTTCCGAACCCATCCGACAGCGGATTCCCGATGGTGAACACCACCTGGAATACCCCAAACACCACTGCCAGAAATACCAGCGGTCCCCAGATGCGGTGCAGCAGCACGCTGTCGATCCGCTTCGACCACTCCGACGAGAGCGGTGCCTTGTACTTCGTCCGCGTGCTGATCCCCGTCGCCCACTGCCGGTACGACCGCGGATTCCCAATCACCGGCAGCTCAATCCTTGTCGCGATCCCATTCGCCGTCGCCGTCCCATCCACCGGCATCCCTGGCGAAGCCGCCTGCACGGGGAGCATCTCAGCTTTACGCTCCAGAAAATGATTGATGGAATCCATGCCCGTGCCCCGCGTGGCGCTGATCTTCGCCACCGGCACGCCCAGTTCCTGCGCCAGCGCCAGCGTGTCCACGCGCCCGCCCCGCGCTTCCATCAGATCGCTCATGTTCAGCAGCACCAGCGTCGGCAAACCCAGCGCCAGCACGGGCGCGGCGAGCATCAGTTGCCGCCGCAGTTGCAGCGAGTCCAGCACCAGCAGGATCGCGTCGGGAGCCGGCGTCCCCGGCATCTCCCCGTGCAGCACTTCCATGGCCACGCGCGCGTCTTCTGAGTACCGGTCCAGCCCGTAGATGCCCGGCAGATCGATCAGTGTCAGGTCGCTGCGCCCGATTCCGTTCAGCCGCCCCACGCGCTGCTCCACCGTGACGCCCGGGTAATTCGCCACCTTCTGGCGCAGTCCGGTCAGCCGATTGAAGAGTGTGGATTTACCTGAATTGGGAGGACCCACCAGCGCGACCGTCCGGATTTTCCCCGGCACGCGCGGTTCATTCGGGAGCTGAACGGTTTCGGTGCTGCAGCAACTGCTCATGGAGTTCTCGTATTCACCGCCGGTCAGTAGCAACTAGCCACTAGCAACGAGCGACTAACCACTATCTCGCTGCCTCGTACTCCCTCACCCGGATCGCCTGCGCGGTATCCCGCCGCAGCGCCACTTCAAAGCCGTCAATCGAGTACACCGTTGGGTCGCCAGCCGGGGCTCGCCGCACCACTTTCACCCTCGCATCCGGCACAAAGCCCATGTGCATCAGGTGATGCTGAACTTCCCCGGGCAGTTCGAGCGATTCGATCACCGCTACGGTCCCAATGGGCAATTGGCTCAGCAGACTCAACTTCCATGCTCCGGAGAGATCGAAATCGCCCGCCCCTTCGGCCTCAAATTCCGATATTACCGCAATTGCGACCATTTCGCTCCTATATTGGGAAGCATAAAGTCGCCCTCCAGGCTGTTTCCGTGACCGATGTCACACGGCAATCCCTCCCAGGCTAGCCAGACCCCCATTCCGCTCAACACCCAACCCGGCTCTCGGCCCCCCGCAGGCGGACCGCCGGCCCCTGATCCGCAGGCGTACGGCCAGTCCCTGACCGCAGGCGTACCGCCGGCCCCCGACCCGCAGGCGTACCGCCGGCCCCTGACCCGCAGGCGTACCCCCAGCCCCTGATCCGCAGGCGTACCGCCAGCCCCTGATCCGCAGGCGTACCCCCGGCCCCTGATCCGCAGGCGTACCCCCGGCCTCTGATCCGCAGGCGTACCGCTCGGCCCCTGATCCGCAGGCGTACGGCCAGTCCCTGACCGCAGACGTACCGCCGGCCCCCGCAGGCGTACTGCCGGCCTCTGATCCGCAGGCGTACGGCCGGTCCCTGACCGCAGGCGTACCGCTGGCCCCTGATCCGCAGGCGTACCGCCGGCCCCTGCCCCGCAGCGTACCGCCAGCCCCTGCCCCGCAGCGTACCGCCGACCCCTGATCCGCAGGCGTACCGCCGGCCCCCCGCAGGCGTACCGCCGGCCCTCATCCGCAGGCGAACCGCCGGCCCCTGATCCGCAGACGTACCGCCGGCCCCTGACCCGCAGCGTACCGCCGGCCCCTGCCCCGCAGCGTACCGCCGGCCCCTGATCGCAGGCGCACCGCCCGTCACTGACCCGCAGGCGTGCCGCCCAGGCCGACCCGCGAGATACACCGGCAATCTGCACCCCGCCACCCACTCTGGCGCGCGCAACCGGCCGCAGACCCGGCCAGGTTCACCCCATAGCAAGAAGCAAACGCTCTCGCTGGCCAAACCTCAACCTCAAACGATCCCGCGCCCCACTCGACGGTAACGCGCGTCGCACTTGACCCCCACCGCACCACGCACTGTGACGTGAGGCGCCGCGATCAGGCGTGAACCAAAATGGGTTCGGGGAGCGGCGGCAGCTCTCTCGACAGCCCCATTTCAACGCCGCGCTCCGGTACCATCAGAACAGAGCCTCTTTTCCTGTTTTTTCAACATTCTTCTTCCGGAGTCACGGCTTACTCATGGGTTTTGGAAAGTTTGTTCGCCTTGCTGCTTCTTCCTGGGCCGCGTTTCTGGCCTTTGCTTTCCTGGCTTTGCCGCTTCCCGCCGCGAATACCGTCACGGCGAAGCCTGCACCGCCTTCGGCCGCAGGCGGGGGGAAGCACAAACCAGCCAAACCATCTCCCGACATCCTCATCCTCGTCAACGGCGACCGGATCACCGGCACCATGCTCCATTCCGCTGGCGAAGCCGTCTCCTTTCACAGCGACATCCTCGGCGACCTCCAGCTCAAGTGGAAGGACATCAAGGAGTTACAGACCAACACGCAAATGGTGATCCTCGGCCAGAACACGCCCGCTCACGGGAGAATGGCCCTGAACCTGCCCCAGGGCACCCTCACCGTTTCGGATCACCTCATCACCGTCCATCGGGAGGACGGCACCACGATCCCGCCCATTCCCGTCAAGAACGTCGAGTACATCGTCGACGAAAGCACGCTGCGCAAACAGATCGCAGGCCAGCCCGGCCTCTGGGCGGGCTGGAACGGTGCCCTCACCGCCGGCGCGACCCTCATTCAGGCTTCTCAGGACCAGTACACCTTCAACGGAGCGGTCAGCCTCACCCGCGTCGCCCCCACCGTCACCTGGCTCAATACCGATAACCGCACCCTGATCGACTTCAGCGGCTCCTTCGGCAAGATCATCCAGCCGGGCTACACCACCGGCGGGGTCTTCACCCCCACCAGCAGTTCCAAAGAATCGATCTATCACGCCTCAGCCGAGCGCGACAAATACTTCTCGCCGCGGTTCTATGCCCTCGGCCAGACGGTCTTCGATCACAACTACGCTCAGGCTCTCGATCTCCAGCAGATTTACGGCGCCGGCGTCGGCTGGACCGCGATCAAGCTCCCCACTCAGGAACTCGACCTCAAGACCACCCTCCAGTACGAGGGCCAGAACTTCCTCGACGCCTCCGCCGGTGTCAATCAGAACCTCATCGGTTCCACGCTCGACGCCAACTGGGGCGCCAAGCTCCCCTACAAGATTGTCTTCAAACAGCAGGTTTCCTGGATTCCCGCGTACAACAATCCCTACGCCTACTCCGCCGGAGAAACCGATTCGCTCACCATGCCCTTCTTCAAGAGCCTCGCGTTCTCCCTCGGCTCCATTGATAGCTACCTGAACGATCCGCCCTCCGCGGCCGTTCCCCCGACCAGGCGCAATTCCTTCCAGTTCACCACCGGCGTCACCTACGCCATCAAGTCGAAGTATTGAGCTGTTTCCTACTTCCTCTTCCCCGCCTTCGGCTGCGGAGCCGCGGGCTCGGGCGCTGTCGCCGTCACCAGCGGCTGATTCAGCAGCTTCACCGCATCGTCCGGCAGCGTGGTATTCGCATTCTTCAGCAGCAGCGCCACCTGCCACATTTGCCGCTCGTTCAGAACCTTGTCGAACGACGGCATCCCCGTCAGCCGGATCCCGTTCGCCACCTTCCAGTACGTCTCCCCGGCTGGATCATCGCTCACTCCAATCACGCCCACGCGATGCCAAACGAACAGCTGCGGCGCGTCCGGATACATGTGCGCCGCGAAATCCGATTTGCGTCCCGGCAGACCATGGCACGCCGCGCACTGCTCCCGATAAATCTGCGCCCCCGCAATCAGGTCGTTATCGGTCCACCCAAACGGCGGCTTCGCCGGCATTTCGCGATCGATGCGCGCGTGCAGCGGCACCTTCACAATCTGCTTCTCGAACGGGAACGGCGCATCGGCCACTGCGACCGGCGGATGCCCCAGGCGAAAGTATCCCCACACCACTGCGGGAAGGATCACCAGCCCCACCACCAGCCCCACCAAAAACTTCGTCATGCGTCTGCCTCAATCAGAAAAATAAACCACCCACGCTCCAGTCATCTTCTCCTCTGCGTGAATCTTCCGCAATTCTCGGCTACTGGCTACCGGCTGCCCCATTCCCTTGTCCCTGCTCCCTGGACCCTGTACCCTTGTTCTTGAACAATCTCTCCTCACAAGGCAGTGGAGGCCATCAGCTTCATGCACGTTCGCAGGTGTTTCGGGTACGCCGTGTGCCCACTTTTGGCAGCTTTTCTTTTCGTTCCCACCGGGATGCGGGCGCAGGATTCCTCCTCCCAGCAACAGCAACCGCCCGCCACGCAGCAGACCACCCCGCAAACGCCTCCCACCACCATGCAGGAGCAGCCCTCGAAAAACGAGCAGCAGCAGCGCGCGCTCATTCTCCGCGAGGCCCAGGCTCGCGTCAACGCGCGCCGTCAGGAGCGCATCCGCCAGATCATCAAAGACACCTACAGCCACCAGTACGAGGTGTATTTCGGAGGCGATTATCTCCGCTTCCTGCCCGGCGCTTCGCTGCAGCACATGAATGAAACCGGCTGGAACGCCGGCCTGGTGGATTACCTCCACGGCAAGTTCGGCGTCGCCGCCGATTTCCGCGGCTACTATGGCACGGCCTACACCGGTCTCCACCTCAACGGCGTCAACGAGGCCTACAGTCCCAGCATCAGCCAGTACACCTTCCTCGCCGGCCCGCAGTATCGCCTCTTCGAAGGACAACACTGGGGATGGGCTGCCCAGGTCCTGGCCGGCGCCGGCCACGGCAATTTCGCTACCGGAACCGGCGGCCTCGGTTCAGCTCCGGTCGGCCTCTGGAACGACGGCACCGTGCTCAACGTCTCCGCGGGCGTCTCCGTCGACTACAACCTCAGCCCCGCCCTGGCCCTTCACCTCGCCCCCAACGCGCTCTTCACCGACTACGGCAGCACCTTCCAGCACAATCTGGGCTTCAACATCGGCGTCCTCTACCGCTTCGGCCGCCAACACTGATTTCCGGCCCGGGGATGGCAGATGTGGGAGTGCACGTCTCACCCCCAACCGCTCCATCCCTAACGGTCCCACCCCCCCAACCGCTCCATCCCTAACCAGTACAATGGCGTTACCAGCCGCGTCCTGTCGCCATGTACTCTCTCCTTTTGGAATTCCTCTCTCGCGTGTTCGCCGCCTGCGCTCTTTTTCTGCTGCAGGAGCCGGGCGGATTCCGCCACTACATGCGCACGCACTACGCCGACCACACCTTCCAGAACCTTTACCAGTGGCACTTCTTCTCGTTCGATACGCTCCTGCTCGCGCCGTATTTTCTGGTGATGATCGTCCTCTCCTTCTACGGCATTCACCGCTACAAGCTGGTCTGGCAGTATTACCGCCATAAGAAGAACGCCACCCACGAGCCGCCCTCGCGCTTCGCTGAGCTGCCTCGTATCACCGTCCAGCTCCCCATCTTTAACGAGCAGTTTGTCGTCGATCGCCTCATCGAATCCGTCTGCAACCTCGACTATCCCGCCGACAAGCTGGAAATCCAGGTTCTCGATGACTCGACCGACGAGACCAAAGCGGTTGCCGAGGCCATCGTCCAGCGCTATCGCGCCCTCGGCCACAACATCGTCTACCTGCACCGCACCGATCGCACCGGCTTCAAGGCCGGCGCGCTGCAGGCAGGCATGAAGGTCTGCTCCGGCGAGTTCATCGCCATCTTCGACGCCGACTTCGTCCCCCCGCGCGACTGGCTTCTGCGCGTCATCCACCACTTCGCCGAGCCGAACATTGGCATGGTGCAAACCCGCTGGTCTCATCTCAACCGCCACTACAGCTTCCTCACCGAGGTCGAGGCCATCCTCCTCGACGGCCATTTCGTCATCGAGCACAGCGCCCGCGCGCGTTCCGGCCTCTTCTTCAACTTCAACGGCACCGCCGGCATGTGGCGCCGCTGCGTCATCGACCAGGCCGGCGGCTGGCAGCACGACACCCTCACCGAAGACACCGACCTCAGCTACCGCGCCCAGATCCTCGGCTGGCAATTCAAATATCTTCAGGGCATCGCCTGCCCCGCCGAGCTGCCCATCGAGATGACCGCCTTCAAAACCCAGCAGCAGCGCTGGGCCAAAGGCCTCATTCAGGTCTCGAAGAAGATCCTGCCGAAGATCTTCCGCAGCGACGTTCCTCTGCGCGTCAAGGTCGAAGCGTGGTATCACCTCACCGCCAACATCAGCTACCCGCTCATGATCGTGCTCTCCGTCCTGCTCATGCCCGCCATGATCATCCGCTTCTACCAGGGCTGGTGGGAGATGCTCTGGATCGATTTCCCCCTCTTCGTCGCCTCTTCCTTCTCCATCTCCGCGTTCTACCTGGTTTCCCAGAAAGAGCTCTTTCCGCGCCGCTGGTATCGCACCCTGGTCTACATGCCGTTTCTCATGGCGCTGGGCATCGGACTCACCATCACCAACTCCATTGCGGTGATGGAAGCGATCTTCGGCATCCAGTCCGCCTTCAAGCGCACGCCCAAGTACAGCGTCCGCAAGAAGGGCGAAAAATCCCAGGCGTCGAAATACCGCAAGCGTCTCGGCATCATCCCCATGATCGAGCTGGCCATCGGCGGCTACTTCGTCCTCTGCATCTGGTACGCCTGCGCCAACCAGAACTTCTTCACCGTGCCCTTCCTGCTCCTCTTCGTCGTGGGATACCTCTACACCGGCCTGCTCTCGCTCTTCCAGGGACGCTTCGAGCGCTGGCGCACCGGCGCGAACCTCGAAGACACCTCGCCCAAGCCTTTCCCCGTCGGGGTGTGACGGAGAAATCGGGACGCCACCGGAAACCATCGGGCTTGTCGCTCTCGGCATCGCCGGTTTCGTCGCGCTATGGCTCGCTAACTGCGCACTCATCTCCCGGATCAGCAGATCGCGCAGCGACTTGCCTCCGACTTTCGCGTCTCGCCGCGGTTCGGATCTCGCTCCGCAGATTCGTCCGCTATGTAGCCTGGATGCGCTTCCACGTGCTGTTACGACACGTGATGCATATTGACGGCGACCCTGAGGAGGCCTCTCGCTGTCCGTGAGTGTTCCTCGTTCACCTTCGAGCATCCGCCGCAGTTCGCATCTCCCTGGGCCAGAATCGAACTGCAAAATCTCGACGTTCCTGGGTCTTCCAGGAATCGAAACTCCTTCTCGCGGCGTCGCTGCCCGCATCCCGCTGCCTTTTATGAACCGCGAGGCGCGGGACTGGTTGCGCAGTTCCAGCTGAGCCCTTCGCTGCTCGCTGAACCAATCCTGAGCTGGGTTCCTCCCCTTCGGCGCCGCACCCTCGCCTTCGCCCAATGGAGCTCTGTCATCCCGAGTGCCGCGCTTGTGGGGCCCCGTCGCAACGCGATGGGGCAGGCGGCGCGAGGGATCTGCGGTTGCCTTTCGCCGCGCGACCGGGTGCCCCACCCTTATCCGCGGCCTCATCGCGGATAGGGTGGGATCCGCGCCGTAGGCGCAACGCTGAAATAGCCCAGCACTTCAGTGCTGGGAAGGCGCAGAGAAAATAACTGAGTCCCGGAGGGACGGCGCAATTCCCCCTATCCGCGAGCGCTACCGATGGTTCCCCGCATGGAACCACCGCCGCAGGCTGGAATTCTCCCCATACAAGGCCAGGCCCGGAACCCTCAAAAACCGCGCCCCCAAAGGCTCTGCCATAACCCGAGCGGCTTCGCGCTTTGTGTCAGGGCACGACCCGCTGCCATACAAGAAACCGTCGAGAGCGAGGTCTTGTATCAGGGCATGACTTCAGTCGTGCCGCACACCCGCCCAAAACAATCGGGCTTCAGCCCCCGCGCTTTTCGGCGTCTCTGTCATCCCGAGCGGAGCGCCGTGGGGCCCCGTCGCAACGCGATGGGGCAGGCGGCGCGAGGGATCTGCGGTTGCCTTTCGCCGCGCGACCGGGTGCCCCACCCTTATCCGCGGCCTCATCGCGGATAGGGTGGGATCCGCGCCGGAGGCGCAACGCTGAAATAGCCCAGCACTTCAGTGCTGGGAAGGCGCAGAGAAAATAACTGAGTCCCGGAGGGACGGCGCAATTCCCCCTATCCGCGAGCGCTACCGATGGTTCCCCGCATGGAACCACCGCCGCAGGCTGGAATTCTCCCCATACAAGGCCAGGTCCGGAACCCTCAAAAACCGCGCCCCCAAAGGCTCTGCCATAACCCGAGCGGCTTCGCGCTTTGTGTCACGGCACGACCCGCTGCCATACAAGAAACCGTCGAGAGCGAGGTTTTGTATCAGGGCACGACTTCAGTCGTGCCGATCGAGTGCCCCAATGGAACCGGGCTTCAGCCCCTGCGCTCTTCGGCGTCTCTGTCATCCCGAGCGGAGCGCCGTGGGGCCCCGTCGCAACGCGATGGGGCAAGCGACGCGAGGGACCTGCTTTTCCTCCCACATCTGTCATCCCGAGTGCCGCGCTTTGGGGCACCGTCGCAACGCGATGGGGCAAGCGGCGCGAGGGACCTGCTTTTCCTCCCACAAAGGGTCATCCTGAGCGGCGCTCTCTTTCCACAACTGTCATTCTGAGCGGAGCGCCGCCGAGATTTTGCCAGCGGTGCAGGAGCTTTCCGGCGCGCAGTCGAAGAACCCCGCGAGCCGCGCACCGTCAATCCGCCCGCACTCTCAACGCGAGCGGAATCGGTCGCGAAGCGGCCGAAAAGATTCCCGTAGCGTTAAATGGCGCCGCAATGAGAAGAGCTGATCAATCAGCGGCCCATACTCCGGACTTTCCGTCGCGAACTTGCGCCACCCGCCAGGAATCCGCACGGCTTCAGCCGCTGAGGTCGCTCTGATCCGGCCCTACGCACTCCCAAATGAAAAAGCTCTGTTCGCGGAGCACAGAGCTTTCCTTCTCACGTCAGGCGCGCAGCGGAATGGAGGCAAGAGAAATCGGTGGAGTGCGGAGCAGGGAGGCAAAGGCGGCGCGAGACGCCGGAGGCGGCGATCGCGGCGGCGGCGTGAGGAGCGAGTGATCAAGGATCGGTAGCCAGTGATCAGCGCATACCAGGCCGTCTGCGGCGGCGAGGGTGCATGTCGGGCGAGGGCCGCGGCGTATCCCCTGCTTGTATATTGGCTGACATAGGACGATGGCACAGGAAACCTACACTCTCGAGTGGATCCTCCCGCACGTTCGGGAGGCTCTGAAGCGAACTAGCAATTTCGAATTTCGGATCTACGCGAACGCGCTTTTCCAACAACTGGAGCGATCTCGCGTCGAGGGCGTTGTCAGTTATCCGCCGGGGCAAAATATAGGCGGCCAGCTATACCAATACGACCGGATTCCATTTGAGATTCGGTCCTTAGTGTCGGAAGCATTCTTTTATATGTTCCACAAGGGCTATATCGCTCCCGCGGCACCGGATTCCCGCCTGAACCCCCCGCCACTGCACATGTTCAACATTACTCAGCGGGGCCGCACCTGGCTGGGCGGCGGGGAGCCCTTGCCGGAAGATGCTGAGAGATACATGACATTCCTTCGTGCGCACATCCCGACCCTCGACCCTGTGATCGACCAGTACGTGGTCGAAGCGCTCGCGGCATTCGGAAAGGAGGCGCTCTTCGCATCCGCCGTTATGCTAGGAGCGGCATCCGAGAAGGAGGTGTACCTACTCGCGGATTCGGTGCTTACCGCTTTGAAGGACGCGAAAAGGCAAGCCAAGTTGAAGGGGCTTTTAGATCGCCGGAAACTGCTGGACCTGTTTGAGATGGTCCGGGATACGATTGATGGTGCTGCCGCAGGGAGGGTGATCCCGTACGCCGTTACGGAGGGCGCGGCCACGCATCTGATGTCGCTTTTTGAGGCGGCGCGCGTTCAACGAAACGACGCAGTGCATCCGATGAATGCCCAGGTCTCTGAGGAGAGTGTCAGGCATTCGCTTCAGTCATTGCCGTACGTGCTCGCGAAGAGTGAGGAAATCAGGGCTTGGTTGGTTGCCAATCCGGGGAGTATTTGAGCCTTCACCTCTGAGGCAAGGCAAGATGACGTCAGATCGACAAGTCGTAATGCTGGCGGGAAGACTCATCGGTATGGGCCGGGACGTTGAATGTACCGTGAGCGCGACCAAGGCGTCTCTGCCGGGAACGGATGCCTTCGAGTATGCGCGACTTGGCATTCACAGCGAGCCTCCGGGCTTGCCGGATGGTCGGTACCAGGTTCGATTCGCGGGGCGGACAGTACCGATAGAGCGATACGGGGGAGCATGGATTTCCCGAACCTGTTAAGGGCTCCGCACCTGATTCAAGGGATACGGCTGTTGAGAACGCTTGACCATTCATTGGCCCGTTGCGGTAATCACGGGATAAATCCAGTTCCAAGAGATGAGTTTCTGGTCTTGCGCGTCGCTCGAAAGCGTAGCCCTCGTGTACGGTACGAGTTGCTCAAGATTCCGCCGCAGGACAACGATATCGTCGTCCGTGAGTGTCACCTCGAAGCTTTCTTCGTGCGCACTCTTGACGCCCGCGAGCTGCGCAGACAGCAAAAAGCTCCACCTCCCGTCCCTCCAGTACATGAATCTTTCGAATTCGCGTTGCGCGCGGCCAAATTCCACGCTTTGAAGTAGCTGCCGCAGAGCGGCGGCGTTGCCGACTTGAGTCTCAAGGTGGCGAAATTGCGCGACAAGTGAGCTGCTGGTCGTGCGCTCGAACTCTTCGAATTCAGGGTCGTGAAAGCCGACGGTGCGTTCCGCTAGGGCGAGAGTGCTCACCTTCAGGGCTACGGCCGGGTTGTTCTTAAACTGGGAGGAAATCTTTCCCTGCGGGTCGCGGATTTGCTGCTGGTTCTCGTTGAGGAATCTCCAAACCAATTGCCGCCTCTCGCCGTGTTCGTGAGTTGCGAAAAGCGTGATCTTTTCGACCAGCGCATCCCGGCGTTCGGCCGAGATTGCGAGTGTTGCATTCACTATAGGGCCGAACATCGAGTAGCCAATTTCGACCTTCCTCGCCGAAACGACCTTCAGCCTTGGCTTGGAAGAAACATGGTACAACCATGCGGCGATCTGGGGGGCCCACGCGGCCGCGCCTATGTATGCCGCGATGTCGGCCGGAGTCATCTTACTTCTCCCTTTCGGTCGAGGTTAGCTCCGAGGGTTGAAGAATGCAAGGGCGTTAGTGGTCGGCTATCGGAACTGGAACTCGGGGACACACGGGGAACCCGAGGGAGGAACTCGGGGACGGACTCGGGCACAGACGGAACGTTCCCCGAAAATTCCAGCGCACTCCTTCCGCCCAAAATCTGTCAAGCCCCACGCCCAAAAACCAAAGTAATGCGCGTTGATTCCACGAAGCTTCTCCGCCAAAACCAACAAACAAATTTGGCGGTCTAATTCTGTCAACCTGATATTCTGAACTTAGAGTAAAAGAAGTTCGGAAAAGCAAGTTTGCGTGAAAGCCAAAAGGACTCGCCCTGGCGAGTCCTTTTCCTTTGAGGGAGGTTTCCCTGGACAACCATTTCCATCCCGAACGTCGCATCGAAGCGATCGGATCCCTCTGTGCTCTCTGCGTACTCTGTGGTGTAACGCGCGGCACACGCGACGTGACCTCGCTCACGGCCGCCACTTGTTCACTCGCGGCCTTCAGCCCCGCACAGGCGGCCGCCAGGTGATCACTCGCGACCGTGACGCTTCTGCCCTCGAATCAATCAGCCAGAGTCCTCGCGACCGTCAGTGTTCACGTCGCGGCTCTCTCCTGAACACCCTCGCGGCCGTCTCGTACCTGATACCAGCGCCGGAACTTACCACCGTCTCCGCCGCAGCCGCTCCGCGCAACTCCCGCGTTTTCAACAGCGGCAATTTTGACCCCGGTTGTCATAGGGGGGTACCCCTGTTCTTCGTCACTGCCTCATCGCCATGTCGATGCACGTCCACGCCATCGCCAGCGCGCCGTCCACCAGCGCCTTGTCCGCATCCGCGGTCACGCAGTGCGCTGTGAACTCCGGCTGATGGTTCACTGCCGGCAGCGAGTTGATCCCGATCATCGGATGAATCGACGGCATCGCCAGCGAGACGTTGCCCATGTCCGTCGAGCCCGTCGGGCGCCGCCCCAGCTCGCCCAGATCCGGGAACGGCCGCCCCAGCGCCTCGGAGTTCGCTCGGAACATCGCCGCCATCTCGTGGTCGTGCATCATCTCCGCGTAGGGCTTCTCGCCGCCGCTGATCTCCACCTTCGCGCCCGTGGCCAGCCCGCCGGCCTCAAAGCAGCGATACACCTTCGGCCGCAGCTCCTTCAGTTGCTCCAGCGTCTCCGAACGGATGATGTACTTCGCCGCGGTGTGCGCCGGAATCACATTGGGCGCGACGCCGCCCTCGGTGATGATGCCGTGAATGCGGTCGGTCGCGCGAATGTGCTGGCGCAGCAGCCCCAGCGCCGTTTGCGCGATGGTCAGCGCATCCGCTGCGTTGATGCCCAGCTCCGGGTAGGCCGACGCGTGCGCCTCCTTGCCGGTGCAGCGCACCTCAAACATCGATGCCGCGATGATCTTCGCCTCCAGCATGTCCATGGGCGCGGGGTGCACCATCATCGCCGCGTGGATGCCGTCGAAGCCGCCGCGCTCCAGCATGAGGATCTTGCCGCTCGCGTTGCCCACTTCCTCGGCCGGTGTCCCGACCACGGTGATCGTGAGCCCTACGTCGTCCGCCACCTTCGCCGCGGCCAGCGCCGCGCCCATCGCGGACGCCGCGATGATGTTGTGCCCGCAGGCGTGCCCGATGCCCGGCAGCGAGTCGTACTCCGCGCAGATGCCGATGTGCAGCGGACCGGAGCCCACGGTCGCGCGGAACGCCGTCGGCATCTCGCAAATGCCCCTTTCCACCGCGAAGCCGGCCGCGTCGAGCGCCTCGCACAGCCATGCGGAGGACTTCTCTTCCTCAAAGCCCAGTTCCGGATGCGCGTGGATGCGATGGCTGAGCGCGATCAGCTCCTCGCGCGCCGCATCGAAGCGCTCCCGCGCCCCGGCCTTGGCGTTGCTGGCCTTCCCGTTCTGCGCCTGCGTGGTCTTCGGATTCATGGCGTCCAGCGTACAGCGTTCAGCGCTCAGCGTACAGGAGCGGGAGACGGGAGTCAGGAGGGAGCGACCGAACATGTCCACCCCCGAACACCCCCTGTCCGCAGTTGAACAGGCGACCCACACAGCCACACCCCAACCACCGCGTTACGTGCCTGGAAACAAAGCGTTTGCAGCGTCCGCCAGGCGTGGCCCATCATGTGCTTTCATTCCACTGAAACGGCTCTGTACCGGAGGCCTTCGCATGCCCCGTTTTTTCCAGGATCTGCGCTTCAGCGTTCGCACCCTGCGCCAATCGCCCGGATTTGCCCTCACCGCCATCCTCACGCTGGCCCTCGGCATTGGCGCGGTCACTTCCATCTTCAGCGTGGTTGACTCGGTCCTGCTGAAGCCGCTGGCCCTGCCGCATCCCGGCCAACTGGTGATGCTCCGCGAGACGGATACCCCCATCGCTCCCGGCGCCATTCCGGACAATCCTCGCCACGTCGACAACTGGGAGTCGAATGCGAAGTTGATCTCCGGCGCAGCGATGTTCCAGCACGGCGCCTTCAGCGTCTCTGCCGGCGCCGACCACCCCGAGATCGTGCAGGGCATGCAGGTGGCCCCCAGCTTCTTCTCGGTGATCGGCGTGCAGCCGGTCTTCGGCCGCGGCTTTCTCCCCTCAGAAGCCGTTCAGGGCCACGACAACGAGGTGATCCTTTCCTGGAGCGCCTTCCAGCGATATTTCCACGGCGACCCGTCCGCTCTTGGCCGGACGCTTCGCGTCGGCGGAAAGGCTGCGCCAGTGATTGGGGTTCTGCCCAAAGGGTTCGACTTCCCGCATGTCGGGGTGATGACCACGGCGCCCTCGCAGGTTCTCACCCAGCTCTATGAAATCTTCACGCCGCTGGTGGTCGATGTCGCCAACGAGAGCGATGATTACGACTTCAACTATCTCGCCATCGCGCGGCTGAAGCCCGGCGTCTCGGTCCGGCAGGCGCAAACCGAGCTGACCACGATGCAGCAGGCCTTCAATCACGCCCGCCATCTGCAAACCGATCCCGAGCCGCTCGTCGAACCTCTGCTGATGGACGTGACCGGCGACGTGAGCACCGCGCTGTGGCTGCTGCTGGCCGCCGTGGGCGCGGTGCTGCTGATCGGGTGCGTGAACCTTGCTAATCTGCAACTGGCGCGCGCGGTGGCCCGCGAGCGGGAGCTCGCCGTACGCGCCGCTCTGGGAGCGGATCGTGGCCGCCTGGTGTGGACAGCCCTTTCCGATTCGCTCGTCCTCTCGATTGCCGGCGGTGCGCTCGGCATCGCGCTCTCCTTTCTCGGCCTGCGGCTCTTCCTCGCAGCCGCGCCCGCCAGCCTGCCTCGCCTGAGCGACATTCATCTGAGCTGGCCGGTGCTCCTCGCAGCGGCTGGACTCTCGATTCTCACCGCCTTCGTCTTCGGCCTGCTGCCCGCGGTGCGGTCGATGCACGTCGATCCACACGCTGCCATGCAGGCCAGCACCACGCGCATCTCGGCTTCGCGCGAGAGCCGACGCACGCGACACATGCTGGTGGCGGCCGAAGTCGCCTGCACCCTGGCGCTGCTCGTCATCACCGGATTGCTGGTCCGCAGTTTCGAGCACCTGCTGAATCAGAATCGCGACTTCGACGCAAGCAACGTCACGCTGGCGCAGGTCTACCTCTATGCCCCGCAATATGGCGACACCCAGGGAGCGAAGTCTCAGGCCGCTCGCGGCGCCTTTGACGATCGCGCTCTTGCCGACCTCGCGCAGCTTCCCGGCGTGCAATCCGTCGCACTCACGAGCGAAACGCCCATGGCCGGCGAGATCTGGGTCGACACCGTCCAGCGGCCCGATCGTCCGCTTTCGCCCGCGCAGACGCCGGATGCGAACATCCGCTGGATCAGCCCCAGCTACGCCACCACGCTGCGCATCCCGCTGATCCACGGACGCGATCTGCAGCTCTCCGACAAAGATCACGCCACCAACGCGCTCATCTCGGAAAAAGCCGCACACGCCATCTGGCCTGGCGAGAATCCGGTGGGACGCAAGTTCACGCTGAATGACAGCACCATGTATACGGTGGTCGGCGTGCTGGCCGACGCGCGCATCAACGACCTGCAATCGACGGCAAACATGATCTATCTGCCCTACTGGCAGCAACCGTGGTGGCGGCCCAACTTCCTCCTCCGCAGTTCCATTCCGGCTTCGCGTCTCGCCGATTCCATCCAGCGCGCGCTGTGGAAGATCGATCCTCAAGTCGCCATCCCCGCGATCCGCTCGCTCGACGAGCAGTTGTCGGACTCGGTCGCCACGCAACGCTTCCAAACGCTGCTGCTTTCCAGCTTCGGCGCGGCCGCGCTGCTGCTGGCGCTGCTGGGGATTTACGGCGTGCTCGCGTACTCCGTCTCATTGCGGCAGCAGGAGTTCGGGATTCGCATCGCGCTCGGCTGCGGCAAAGCTGCGCTGATGCGCTTTGTCGCGCGCGAAGCCGCGCTGCCCGTTCTGGGCGGCATTCTCGCCGGGCTGGCGCTGGCCTTCGCGGCCACGCACGCGGTCGAGAGCCTTCTCTATCAGACCAGCGCCGCCGATCCGGTTTCCATCGTTGCCGGCATCGCACTGCTGCTGATTGCCGCACTGCTGGCCGCGCTGATCCCTGCGCGCCGCGCTGCCGACACCGACCCCATGCAGGTGCTGAGGAATGAATGAGGCAGGGGCTACGGGTTACCGGTTACGGGATAGGAGACCGTATGGGGTTTTGCTGGCAAGCAACACGGGCGCTCCCCGATTGGAGCGCCCGCTTTTTTTGATCACTGACTACTGATCACCGACGACTATCTCTTCGCTTGCACCAGCGGCATCTCCACCAGATGCTCGCTCAGGAACCAGACCTGCAGTTCGTTGGTGCGCAGCACGTTGCTCACCAGCAGATCGTTGGTGCCGGGATCGCCTGCTTTCTCGGCGCGCTCGGCCAGCTCGCGGGTGTGCTTGATGATGAGCGCGTGCGCCTCCAGCAGCCGCGAAATCTGCACCGGGACTTCCTCGCGTCCCCTCGGCGGACGCTCCAGCCGCGTCAGTTCCGCCACGTCGTGCGCCATCGCCACGCTGACGCCACCCAGGATCTGGATGCGCTCCGCCAGCAGGTCCACCAGCTCCACCTGCTCACCGAAATGCTTGTCGAACAGCAGATGCAGTTGATAGAAGGTCGGGCCGCCGACCTGCCAGTGGGACTTCTTGTAGAGGTCCCGCAGCGACGCCGTATCCGCGAGCAGCGGATTGAGCCGCTCGCACATCTCCCGGCGCACATCTTCGCTCAGCCCAATCGGCAGATCGCGAATCACGGTGCCGAATTTCTGGATTTCCTTCGCGTTTTGCCGCCACTGCGGCGTAATCAGATCGAATCCCTTGTGCGCTTCTCCACGGACAGGCTTCCTGGCCGGTGTGCTCATATGCATTTCCTCCGTTCCGGTTGGATGCGGCTGCCACGCGTCGCAGCCCCCTCGTCCGCCAACAAGTCGCGGCGACGTGCCTGGAGATCGCGGGCAACCTGCGCCCATCGCGGGTGCACCCGCCCGAGCAGCGTCTCCGCCACCTGCTGCAGCCACCGTGCGGGAGGCGTTCCCGAATCGATCACCAGGTCAAAGTTCGCGTCGCTGCTGTTCCCGGCCGGGTGCCGGAAGAGCACCAGAGCCGCTGCGCTGGACCCCTTCGCCATCTGGGCTGCAGCGTCCGCTGTCTGGTCGCGCGCCTCCTCAAAAAGGATGGCGGCGATTTCGGGCTCATCCCTGAGTTGACGCTCCAGCTCCGCCGGCGAGGCGCACTGCGCCACGCGGAGTCCCGCGACTTGCAGGACGGGAACCCGCAGACACTCATCCCTGCCGCAATACAGGATGGTCGGGAAACCCAAGGAGCACCTCTTTTTCCCTGTCCGAGATCGGCCGAGGCAGAGAGCAAAACCGGGAATTGCGGTTTGAGTATAGGCACCCGTTAATTAAAAAATCAATATCTGCAGGTAGGTCTACTTTCGTAATACAGCGGTACTCAGGTGTGCAGAACACGAACGGAGTCGCATCCGGGCAGGAAGGGTCGCCGATTGCACAGCATCCTGTGCAAAAAGCGCGGCTCCGCATCGCCGCTCTTCAGCTCTGCGTCTTGCCGTGATGAGGCGCGCGCAGCGCGTCCAGCACCAGCAGGATGCCGCCAATCACGATCGCCGAATCCGCCACGTTGAAATCGGGCCAGTGGTAGTGGTAAATCCGGACGGCCAGGAAGTCCGTCACCATGCCAAACCGGATCCGATCCCACACATTGCCGATGGTGCCGCCCAGGATCAGGGCCAGGGCGACGGTGGTCGCGGTGAAGCGCCGGCCGATCCAGAGCAGCGCAACCGTCACCGCCAGCGCCGCCGCGAGCGAGAAACCCACTAACAGCCAGTGCGTGAGCGTGGGCCGCGGTGAGTCGATGAACAGCGAGAACGCCGCTCCCGGATTTTGCACGTGCGAAAGCCAGAAGACGTGCCGGATGAGGTGCCTCTGGCCGCCAATGCGGATGTGAGCGACGATCCAGGCCTTCGTCAGGCGGTCGAGCACGAGGACGCAGGCAGCGATGAAAAACAGCCAGAGCCGGCGATCGCGATTCATCGGCCATCCTCGTGGTAGCCCATGGCGCGGAGGGCGTCAGCGCAGCGTCCGCAGACGTTTTCCCACGGGCCGAACTGGCCCGTGTCTGTTCGATAGTTCCAGCAGCGGTTGCACTTGGTGCCGGGAGCAGGGGCGATATCAATGTAAAGATCCAGACCTTCTTCCGGCCCCGGATACACGTTTAGCTGTCCCGAGGGCGACTTTTCAACGCGCGCAGTGTCGAGTGAGACCTGCGAAACGTTCAGCACCTCCTTTAAGCTGCTCTCATATCTTCTAAAGCCGCTCAGATTTGCAGATGTACCAACAAACTGAAGCAAAACCGCTGCCTCAAGCGCCTTGCCGACCTTTTTCTCCTGCCGCATTTCCTCAAGCTTCTTGAGTACCCAGTCGCGCAGTTGAAGCAGGTATTGCCAGTCCTCGAGCAGATCTGAATCGAATGCCCCCATCTCATCGGCCTTCGGGAACTCCGCCAGGTGCACGCTCTCTGCGCGGCCCTCTACCTTCGGCAGATATTGCCACACTTCTTCCGCGGTGAAGGTGAGGATGGGCGCGACGAGCCGCACGAGAGCCTCGGCGATGCGCCACAGGACGGTCTGCGCGGAGCGGCGCTCGAGGCTGGCCGGAGCGAAGGTGTACAGCCGATCCTTCAGCACGTCCAGGTAGAACGAGCTCAGATCGACGATGCAGAATTCGTTGACCGCCTGATAGACACGGTGGAACTGGAAGTCGCCGTACCAACCGGATTTGCCATTCGTGCCGACCACCTTCTCCGCCAGCTCGCGGGTGCGGGCCAGCATGTAGCGGTCGAGCGGCAGCAACTCCGCATCGGCGATCGCATCCCGCGCCGGATCGAAGCCGTCGAGGTTCCCCAGCAGGAAGCGGAACGTGTTGCGCAGCTTGCGGTAGTTTTCGGCCAGGCGCAGCATGATGTTCTCGCTGGAGACGACGTCTTCGCGGAAATCGACGCTGGCGACCCAGAGGCGCACGATCTCCGCGCCCAGGCGATCGGCGATGTCCACGGGATCGACGCCGTTGCCGAGCGACTTCGACATGGCGCGGCCCTGCTCATCGAGGGTCCAGCCAGCTGTGCCGACCATTTTGTAGGGCGATGCATGCTGCGCGCCCACGCCCACGCTGGTCAGCAGCGAGGTGTGGAACCAGCCGCGGTACTGATCGCCGCCCTCGAAGTAGAGATCGGCAGGCGGCTCGAGGCCCGGCTCCTGTTCCAGCACCGCGTGCCAGCTCGCGCCGGAGTCGAACCACACATCCAGGATGTCCGTCTCACGGCGGAACTCCGTCCCGCCGCACTGCGCGCAGTGCGTCCCGTGCGGAAGCAGTTGGTCTGCCGCCTCGGTATGCCATGCTTCCGCGCCTTCCTTCTGGAACAGTTCGACGACGCGCTCATTGAGAACGCAGTCGTTCAGCGGCTGCTGGCAGGCTTTGCACAGGAAGACCGCAATCGGCACGCCCCACACGCGCTGGCGCGAAATGCACCAGTCAGGCCGCGTGGCGATCATGTTCGCGATGCGTTCCTCGCCCCACGCCGGATCCCACTTCACGCTCTCCCGGATCTCGTCCAGCGCCCGCTGGCGGAAGGTGGTCGGCGTGCCATCCGGCCTGGTCATCGGCGTGTCGATGCCGATGAACCACTGCTCCGTCGCGCGGAAGATCACCGGGTTGTGGCAGCGCCAGCAGTGCGGATAGCTGTGATAGATGTCGGACCGGCCCAGCAGCACGCCGCGAGCCGTGAGCAGATCGATGATGGGCTGGTTCGCCTGAAAGACGGTCTTGCCGTCGTACTCCGGCAGCCCATCGCGAATCCGGCCCTCGTTGTCCACGTGGCACGTCTGGTCGAGCCCGTACTTCGCGCCCGTGTAGAAGTCGTCCGCGCCATGCGCCGGAGCCGTGTGCACCGCGCCGGTTCCCTGCTCCGTGGTCACGTAGTCCGCGAGCACGCCGAGAATCTGCCGATCGAGGAACGGATGCCGGAAGGTCGCGCTTTCCAGGCGCGCTCCCAGAAACTTCGCGACCGGAACCGCAGCCTCCAGCTCGCAGTTCTCCCTCACGGCCTGTTCCAGCGCGGCCGCGACAATGTAGACCTGGCCGCCCTGCTCCAGCGCGACATACTCGAACTCGGGATGGAAGGCTACAGCCAGGGACGCCGGCAACGTCCATGGCGTCGTCGTCCAGATGATGGTGGCCACCTTGCGCCCGGCCAGCGCCGGATGGATCGCCGCCGCATCGCTGGTCAGGTCGTAGCGGACGTAGACGCTGGGGCTCGAGTGCATCTCGTACTCGATCTCCGCGTCGGCCAGCGCCGTTCGGTCGTGGATGCACCAGTACACCGGCTTGAGCCCGCGATAGACGAATCCGCCTTCCAGAAACCGGTAAAACGTCTCCAGCGTCCGGGCCTCGTACGCCCGCGACATGGTCAGGTAGGGCTGCTCCCACCGCCCAAACACGCCCAGCCGGACGAACTGGCTGGTTTGCAGGTCCACGTACTTCTGCGCGTACTCGCGGCAATGGCGCAGGAACTCCCCCGCCGGCATGGCCAGCTTTTTCCGGCCGAGCTGCTCGTCCACCTTGATCTCGATCGGCAGGCCGTGGCAATCAAAGCCCGGCACGTACGGCGCGTCGAAGCCAGCCATGGTCTTCGACTTGACGACGAAGTCTTTCAGGCACTTGTTCAGCGCGTGGCCCAGGTGCAGCGGCCCGTTCGCGTACGGCGGCCCGTCGTGCAAAACGTAGCGCGGTCTGCCCTGCCGGGCTTGCCGGATCCGGTCGTAGAGCGCCGTCTGCCGCCAGGATTCCAGGCGTTTCGGCTCATTCTGCGGCAGATTCGCCTTCATCGCGAACTCCGTCCGCGGCAGAGAAAGCGTCTCTTTCAGGGGCGGATAGGCAGAATGCGCGGCGGGCTTCTCCTCCCCCGGCTCGGGAACTGCGGGCATCGGAACTCCGTCTTTCGTGGTGGGTAAAACTTTATTGTATCCGCTGTTTTGCGACCGCCTTATCCGCTGTTTCCCGTGACTTCCTCGCGGCCCGCGCGTCTATTTCTGCAAGGGTAAAACCCAGGTATCCTTTGGAGACTCTCGGCATCCGAAGAAATGGGCTAAACACCCCAGGACAAGACGTCGCCTGGAGTGGATAATCAGGAGAAGCCAGGGATTCGTCCCGGCGAGCAGTTATGGGGAATTCGGTTTTGTCCAAGCCTGAAACGGAAGCCCAGGACGCTCGGCTCGCGGAGGTGCAGCGTGACATCCTCCAGGAAGCCGACGGGCCCATGTGGCTTTCGCTGTGGTCCAATCTTCGCGACGCCTTCCGCCCGGTGAAGCAGCCTCCGCTGCAGCTCACGTCTCAGCCGATCGCTTCCACCAGCCTGAACGTCATCGACGAAGATCCGCTTTGGAAGACGTTGTGGAACAACCTCCACGACTTCTTCTTCCCCAAAAAGCTTCCTCCGCTGGAGCTGACCTCGCAGCCCGTCGCCGTCATCGACCGGATGGCGGTGAAGCGGAGCCCGATGTCGCAGGCGATTTCGTTTGGCACCCACGCCCTGGTGCTGGGGCTAATTCTGCTGGTAGCTTTGGCGGATTGGCGTACCCGGATGATCAAGCAAAAGAACACCGTGGTCGACATCACGCCGGCTATGCCGCTCGCGCCCGCCAAGCTCACCATGGGCGGCGGCGGCGGTGGCGGCAATCATGAGATCGTCGAGGCCTCCAAAGGCAAGCTGCCACAGATGGCCAAGACGCAGATCACCCCCCCGCAGATTCTTCGCATTGACCACCCGAAACTCGCGGTCGAGCCCACGATCGTGATGCCGAATCCAATCAAGCTGCCGGATCAGGCGTCGCTGCCCAACCTCGGCATCCCACAGTCACCCCAGGTGGCGCTGGCCTCGCAGGGCGCAGGCGGCGGGTCCGGCTTCGGCAGCGGCAATGGCGGCGGCGTTGGCTCGGGCAGCGGCCCGGGCGTCGGCCCCGGTGAAGGCGGCGGCTACGGCGGCGGCGTCATGAGTCCGGGAGGCGGCGTTTCCGATCCCGTCCTGCTCTACGCTCCCGATCCCGAGTTCTCCGACGAAGCCCGGCGTGCCAAATATCAGGGCATCTGCGTCGTCGGCCTCATCGTGGACGCCCAGGGCAATCCCCAGGCCATTCATGTGGTCCGGCCGCTCGGCATGGGGCTCGACGAGAAGGCCATGGAGGCGGTCAAACAATACAAATTCAAGCCCGCCATCTACAAGGGCCACCCGGTTCCGGTCAACATCAACATTGAGGTCAACTTCCGCATCTACTGATCCGGCTCAACCTTCCGATGCGAAGGCCCTCGCCGCGGCGAGGGCCTTTCTGCCGGTTGCGAGTGTCTCGGAATTAGTTCAGACCCTCCACGACCGCGTCGTGGAACAGCGGCCGAATCTGCTTGATCGCCTGATTCGCTCGGTCGGGCCACGTCCGGTTGGTCAGCAGCGCCACCGCCAACTCCTGCTCCGGGTCAATCCAAAGAGAAGTCCCCCCAAATCCCAGGTGCCCGACCGCCCGCGCTGAGAAATACTGGCCCGTTGACCCGCCCGGCGTCGGCACGTCCCAGCCCAGCGCGCGGCCCTCGCCCTGCCTGGTCGCAAACTGCGCCACCGTCCCAGCCTGGAAGAGCTGGCGCCCCTCCGCCGTTTTTCCCTGGGCCAGCACGCACGCCGCAAAGCGCAGCAGATCGCTCACGTTGGCAAACAGCCCGGCGTGGCCTGCAACGCCGCCCATGACGTAGGCATTTTCATCCTGCACTTCGCCCTGGATCACGCGCTCGCGGAACCATGTGTCATTCTCGGCAGGCGGAATCGCTCCCCGCGCAATCTGAGGTGGACAGAACCGTGCCGATCCCATGCCGAGGGGTTCGAAGATCTGCCGCGCGCAGAAGCGATCCAGCGGCTCGCCGCTCATCACCTCCAGCGCCTTGCCCAGCAGGATGAACCCGGGGTCGGAATACTCCGTGCGCTCGCCGGGGTGCGCTTCCAGCTTTAGCGACAGCGCGGCGCGCAGCAGCGCCTCCGGCGTGCGGCAGTGCTGGAAGAACGGCACATACCCCGGCAGTCCGGAAGTGTGCGCCAGCAACATGCGGAGCGTCACGCGCTCCTTGTGGCTGCCTGGCTCCATGCCCACCACGAACCCAGGCAAAATGTCGCCTAATCGGGAATCCAGCTCCAGAAGGCCGCGATCCATCAGCAGCATCGCCGCCGACGTCGCCGCCACCGCTTTCGTCACGCTGGCCAAATCGAAGACCGTCTCCGGTCGCACGGGCGGCGCGCCTTCCTCATAGGTAAAACGCCCTGCCGCCTCCAGTTCGATCACTTCGCCGTGATGCAGCACACCCCAGGCTGCGCCGGGAAAGGCCCGCTCCGCGATCCCACGCTCCACGACCGTGCGCGCCGCCTCCAGGCGGCCGGCGCGCTGCCCAGTTTTAGGAAGCTCCACCGTCGCCATGTTGACAGGGTATCCTGACCGCTCCCGCGCGGCTGTATCGGCCATCACGGCTTTCGATCCCGCGAAAAGAGCTCGGCCGCGCTCCGCCACGAAGCGAAGCCGTAACCGCCCGCTGGAAGCGAAAAGGGCAGCCGAGGCTTACCCCCCGCCGCCCTTCCTCTTCAGCCGCCGCTAACGGCTGCTCAGTGCTGTGTCTGCGCGTAGAAGCCGTCCAGGTCGTGCACCAGCATCTTGAGCGCATCCACGTTCAGGTAGACCATGTGCCCCGCCGGATAGTAGCCGAACTGCACGTTTTTTGCGATTTGCGGCGCCAGCATCATGTGGTTGATGTCGAACTCCGTCAGGAAAAACGGCGTCGCCAGGTCGAACATCCCGTTCGCGGAGAAGACCTTCATCTTCGGGTCCTTCCGCATCGCATCCGCCAGGTCCAGCGCCACGTCCGGCATTTTCTGGGCGCGCCCAAATCCAAACGCCATGCCCGGCGCGTGATGGTCCCAGTCCCACTGCCCGATCGATTCCGACGATACCCGGTAGGGCTCGTCGCTCTCATACTTCAGTTCCCGGCTCAGATAGTCATGGAACGCTGCCGTGAAGACCCCGGCAATGCCCGTGTCCGACGGATCGTATCCAGGGAATTCGCCCACATTGCTCGCGTCCGTGCCTTCGAACCGCGCGTCGTAGCGTCCGAGGATTTCCCCCTGGTCGTGCAGCAGCTGCTTGCGGAATTCGCTCGCATTCACGCGCAGGTTCGCATCCTTCACGTACTGCACGCTCAACCCTGTGAACGCGGCCACCTTCTGCGCGATCGCATCGAACTGCGCCGGCGGCAGCATGTCGCCCTGGGCCAGCGCCTCGGCATACTCGCCCCGCGCAAACTCGCGCACTTGCTCGATGTACGCCTTCACGTCCGGCGGCTTGTTCGCGAGCTTGTTGTGGTACCACGCGATGGCCGCATACGACGGCAGATACCCGATGTACGATTCATCGATCCCCGGCACCATGATGTTGTAGTTGAGGATCGACGAGAGCAGGATCACCCCGTTCAGCGAGATTCCGGAGTTTTGGAGGGCATCCGACAGTCCCGCCGAGCGCGTGGTCCCGTAGGACTCGCCGAAGAGGTACTTGGGCGAGTTCCAGCGCTGGTTCACCGTCACCCAGCGCAGGATGAACTTGTCGAAGGCCTTCAGGTCCTGGTCGACGCCGTTGAAATCCTTGGGCGTCGCCTTGCCCACCGCACGCGAAAAGCCCGTGAGCGGAGCATCGATGAACACCAGATCCGTCTTGTCCAGGAGCGTGTACTGGTTGGGCACCACCTGGTAAGGCGCCGGTCCGGTCGCCTCCGGGCTGTCGGTCACCACCCGCACCGGCCCCACCGATCCCATGTGCAGCCAGATCGTGGACGAGCCCGGTCCGCCGTTGTACAGGAAGGTCACCGGCCGCGTGTTGGGATCGGACCCGTCGAGCGTGTAGGCGACATAGAAAATGCTGCCGTAGGGATGGTCGTCTTCCCCGTCGCGGATCAGCAGCGTCCCCGCCGTCGCTGTGTAGTGCAGCGTCTGGCCGTTCACCGTGATCACATGCTGCGTAACCGAACTCCGCTCAGGCGGAACGGGTTCCTGCTTCTGGGGCTCGGCGGGATGTGGCCCGCCGGGATGCGGCTGCTGCTCCTGGCTGCGAAGGCTGGACCCGCAACATGCGAACAGCGCCCCCACAGCGAGGGCGCACACTCTGCGCTGGAACTTGCTCAACTGGACCTCCGGACACGCAGGCCTAACAATCCCGCAGATGCCATTACAGCGAGACCATCCGACGCTGTCTTTTGTCGCGAACCAGTTTCCGCCAGGAAGTGGGATTCTGACAAGGCCGGAGACTAGACGCCCGTTCCCTGCAGCACCACGCCGGCCGTCCGCAGCAGGATCTTCAGGTCCAGCCAGAAGCTCCAGTTCTCCACGTATGCGGTGTCCAGCTCGATGTATTTGGAGAAGGAAGGATCGTGCCGCGCCTGCACCTGCCACAGGCCGGTCAGCCCCGGCGTGACTTCGAGCCGCCGGAAGTGCTCCAGCTCGTACTTCTCCACCTCGCTGGCAATCGGCGGCCGCGGTCCCACGATGCTCATCTCGCCCCGCAGGACGTTCAGAAACTGCGGCAGCTCATCCAGGCTGTACTTGCGCAGGAACCGGCCCAGCCGAGTCACTCGCGGATCGTTGCTGCACTTGAACAGAATGCCATCCCGCTCGTTGAGCTCCGCCACCTCATGCTTCATTTTTTCCGCGTTCTTCACCATGGTGCGGAACTTGAAGCACGGGAACACCCGCCCGCGTTTGCCGATGCGGTCCGAAACGTAGAGCGCAGGCCCTTCGCTTTCCAGCTTCACCGCCGCAGCAATGGCAATCAGCAGCGGAGCGGTGGCAAACAGCGCGGCCAGCGACAGGACCACGTCGACCACCCGTTTGCCGATAAGTCCCACTACCCGATGCCGACGCCGGTGCAGCGCGGCGACAGGGAAAATTCCCAGGTACTCGACTGGCGCGTTCGTGGTCAGGTCGCCGTAATAGCCGGCAATGGCGCGCACGTCGATATCGAGCTCGCGCGCATCCTGAACCAGCCGAATCGCTTCCTCGGTGGGATAAAACTCCGTCAGCACCAGTTCGTCGATGAAGTGCTGCCGGGTCAGACCGCGTATTTTTTCGATGCCGCCCAGTACCTGAGTTGGGGCGATTCCCGGGCTTAACGATGCTCCGGGCCGGGCGATGAAGCCGACAAACCGGCAGCCCAGCCGGGCGCGCTCCTGCAGTTCCCGCGCCATCGCACAGGCCAACTGGTTCGTCCCCAGAATCACCACGTTTCTCAGTTCGATTCCCTGCGCGAATTGCCGGAACCGCGCACGCCGCCACAGATAGCGCCGGACGGTCAGCAGGACCGAAGAAGTGATCACCAGCAGCAGGACGAGGATCCGGGAAACCTCGATCCCGTGGAACACATACAGCGCCCCGCACAGCAGCAGTCCCGCAGTCAGGCAGCCCTGCAGCACCATCCGCAGGTCATGATAGCCATTCACCGCGGGCACCGAGGTATACAGCCCGTAACGCCGCGCCACCAGCAGGTACGCCATCATGAACCACAGCAGATAGACGGTATCGATCGGCAGCGCTGCGTAGCCCTCGAAATGCAGCCCCAGGCCTGTCATGGCCAGCCGCAGCAGGAGCGCCGTCCCAAACGCCGCGAGCATGGTAACCACATCAGCGGCGACCATTCCGGCTGACATGGCCATGGCCGGCTCGATGCGCACGCGCTTCGAGGAGGGCAAACCGGAGACTGGCGCCTGGGCTCGCTTCGCGGAACTACCGTTTCTCAGATATTCAGAAGTCGCCATACCCCGCTCTCGGGGGAAATTGCTGCGTTGGAGAACAGATGCCCGCGGCATCAAAGATGCGTCTGCTGCCTGCATATCGACCGAGGCTTTGCAGTGATTCAATATCCAGTGGGGCAATGGACGAGAAAGTCCTGGGAACACACCCTTTTCTGCTGCACAACATCCAGGATCAATCGGGCCGGCGGAGTGACTTCACGTCCAGCGGTTTACGTTTAATAGCAACATACAATAGAAACTGCTCCCTGCACAGTGAAATTACTGACAAAACGGCCGCGCTGGAACCCCGCTTCGGCGCTTCTACGTCTCCTCCTTTGGGAGTGTCGGAGCAGCTGTTCCCGGTGCTGGGCCGCATCAGTTACTCGATGAATCGCGACCCAAATGCTAGATCGTCACAGCGGCAGTGTCAATTGGAATTCGCGGCTCCTGGGGGCCGTCTTTCAGCCCTGTTTCACATTGGCACAATCCACCAGTCGCAGGCTGCGAAACCCCGTTTGGCAAACGCGTCCGGACTAAATGCATTCACCGATCCTCGATGCAAGGCACGGGAGACGGCCCCCTGGGCCCGCAGACGCCGCGATTCCCGGCGCACGCTCTAGAATGAAGAGGAACATGACCGCCAGCATCACCCTCAGCCAACCGGCTTCTCGACCGCTGGACGAGCTCCTCGCCCGCATCGCCTCCCGCAACTTCCGGGTGGGCATCGTCGGCATGGGCTATGTCGGCCTGCCCCTCGCCCTGCTCTTCAGCGAGCAGGGTTTCCCGGTCACCGGCTTCGACATCGACGCGACGAAGGTCTCCGCCCTGAACGCCGGCAACTCCTACATCGTCCGCATCCCCGAAACCGAGATCCAGAGCGCCCGCCGCCGCGGCTTTTCCGCCACTGCCGACTATGCCGCCATCGGCGCCATGGACGCGGTGATCATCTGCGTCCCGACGCCCCTCGACGAGTTCCTCGAGCCCGACCTCAGCTTCATCACCGGGACCGCTCAGGCCATCGCTCCGCATCTCCGCCGCGGCCAGCTCATCGTCCTCGAAAGCACCACCTATCCGGGCACCACCGAGGAACTCCTCATTCCCCTCCTGAATTCCGGGAATCCTGGCGCCCTCCGCGCCGAATCGCCGGCCGACCCGGCCTCTCCGGGTTTTTACGTCGCCTTTTCCCCGGAACGCGAAGACCCCGGCAACGACACCATCGCTCGCCGCGACATCCCCAAAGTCGTAGGGGGCGCAGGTCCGGTCTCGCAGCAGCTGGCCAGCGCCCTGTACGCGAGCATCTTCAACCGCACTGTCGCCGTTTCTTCGCCCGCCGCGGCTGAAATGACCAAGCTTCTCGAGAACATCTACCGCTGCGTCAACATCGCCCTCGTGAACGAACTCAAACAGCTCTGCGAGCGCATGGGCATCGACATTTTCGAGGTGATCGACGCCGCCAAAACCAAGCCCTTCGGCTTCCAGGCCTTTTATCCCGGTCCCGGCCTCGGCGGACACTGCATTCCCATCGATCCCTTCTACCTTTCCTGGAAGGCCAAACAGTACGACTTCCGCACCCGCTTCATCGAGTTGGCCGGCGAGATCAACACTCGCATGCCGTATTACGTCGTGGAACGCACCGCCGAGGCCCTGAACCGCGAGCGCAAGCCGCTCAATGGGTCCAGGGTGCTGGTGCTGGGCGTGGCTTACAAGAAGGATGTGGACGATCTGCGCGAATCGCCCGCACTGACGATCCTCTCCTTGCTAAAGAAGCGCGGCGCGGTCGTGGACTACCACGATCCGTACTTTCCGCACGTCGGGCGTGGCCGCCATTACGATCTGAACCTGACCTGCGCTTCGCTCGACAGCATCTCCGGCTACGATTGCGTGCTCATCGTCACCGACCACTCCAGCTACGATTACCCGCGCATCGTGGGCGACGCGCAACTCGTCGTCGATTCGCGCAATGCGACGCGCGGGATCGATTCGCCTAAGATCGTCCGCTGTTGAGAACCGGCCACAACGCCAGCGCTTAAGCCGGCCGGAACGTGAAGCAGACTCCCGAAGCATGCTCCACGGTCGTGCTGTAGACGCCGTGCCTGACCCGCGCTGACCCGGACCGCGTGATCTCCGCGGTTCTGCTGTCCAGCGCCGGTGCGTGCAGGAACTCGATCTCCACGGTTCCGTTCCGGGGCACCCCGAAATTCAGATCCACAGCCACATCGCGCTCGGCGTCTTTGTTCAGCACGATCACGCGGACCGCGCCTCCCGGCATCTTCGCCGCATACGCCGTCGCATCCACGCCGCTGCCCTGCAGCCGGCCAGTCAGGTCGCTCTCCACCAACGTGCCGCCGCTCATCAATCCGGCGAACTTCAGCCCATACGCCACCGGCTCCATCTCATACTGCGTCCCGAAGCTCGCAATCGGCGTGTAGAACGGGTGCGGATGCGTCGCAATCTGCTCCGCCGTCGCACCCTGCTCGCGCAGCAGCGCATCGCCCGGCAGCGATCCACCCACCGAGTTCGCCACCGACGGTCCACTGCCGCCATGCAGATTCACGCCTGTATAGCCATTGCTCGCCAGCAGCAGCGAGTAATCCGCTGCCCACAGCGCTGCCGAGAAAACGTCGGAAACGCCAGGCTTTCCGCCCCGATAGCACGTATTCCCTTCCGTCATGCGCAGCGGAACGCCCATCTTCTTCGCCGCCGCCGTTGCAACGTCCGCCATCCTCTGCACCTTCGCCATGGCCGCCGGGCTCAGCAGGTTCGGGATGTTCACCGCCGGATTCGTCGCCGGCCCGCCGAAGTAATAATGATGGGTGAGCGCCGCGATTTTCGGCGGATTCTGAACTGTCGGCCACAATTCCGCGATCTCCGTCAGCCACTCCAGCCGCGACGCAATATCCGGCATGCCGAACTGCGCGCCCGGCACGGCGGACGCAATGGCGCGGGCACACGCCAGCCACTGTTCCAGATAAATCTGCGCATTCCAGTGCTCCGGATCGCGCAAGTGCGGCGCGAACAGATCGGCCTCATTCCCCACCTGGAAATAGAGCAGCCGCGGCCCCAGCGTCCTCGCCGCGAACGCCGCCTCTTCTGCCGCGCGCTGCGGCACATTGGTCCCCAGGCCGATGCCGTAAATGCACTTCCAGCCTGCCGCCCGCAGAAACGCATCCAGATGTCGCACCGCCTCCGCGGTCACGGGATAATACTGCGCCTGCGGCTCGCCGGTGACCACCCTCGTGTGCGGATGCTCCGGCTCCGCCGATTCGTCCGTCGGCTTCCACCACTCGTATTCGCTGGTGTTGCCGCCGAGGCGCAGCACGCCGTTTGCTGAGAGCGCCTTGAACTGCTCAATCAGCCCCGTATTCGCCGCCGAGAAGAACGTCGGATCCCTGAGCTGCTGCACCTCGTACGACAGCCCGACAAAGTGCTCCGGCATCCGTGGCCCGTTCGCCTGCGCCGGCAGCGCGAGCGTGACGCGCGTGGAGGCTGACTTTTGTGCGTGAAGGCGAGCAGCGGCCACGGAAGCCGCCGCGCCGGCAAGAAACCTGCGTCGGGTGACAGTGCTCATCGCCCTGAGTGTACTCGCCAGGCGACGCGCCTGGCATGCAACCCGCCGCTCCGGCAAAAACAAAAACGGAGGTGGAAAACTCTACGCCCCGAGCTCCTTTCGGATCGCCTCCGCGATCCGCTCGGCGTGGCGCCGCATCGCCTCTTCGCTCTCCGCCTCAATCATCACCCGCGCCAGCGCTTCGGTCCCGGAGTAGCGCACCACGACGCGACCGCTCTCCTCCAGCTCGGCCTCGGCCGCGCGAATCGTCTCCGCCACCGCGGCAATCTGGTCGAGCGGTTGTTTCTCCCGCACGCGGACGTTCACAATCACCTGCGGATAGACCTTCAAATCCGCGACCAGTTCCTCGAGCGCGCCTCCCGATCGCCGCACCGCATCCAGTACCACCAGCGCTGTCAGCAGCCCATCGCCCGTCGTGGCCAGATGGGGAAACAAAATATGCCCCGACTGCTCGCCACCCAGCGAAGCCTGCTCCTGCTGCATCCGCTCCAGCACGTACTTATCGCCCACCGGCGCGCGCAGCATCCGAATACCTTCCCGCCGCAGCGCCGCCTCCAGCCCCATGTTTGACATCGTCGTGGCCACCACGGCGTCGTTCCGCAGCAGCCCATGCTCCTTCATGTCGCGCGCCGCCAGCAGCATCACTGCGTCGCCGTTCACCACCTTGCCGTGCGCGTCCGCAAACAGCGCTCGGTCGGCATCGCCGTCGAACGTCACGCCCACATCCGCGCCCAGCGACTTCACCTCCGCCGCCACTACCTCCGGATGCAGCGCCCCGCACTGCGCGTTGATATTCCGTCCGTCCGGCTTCGCGTGCGTCAGGTGAATGGTCCCGCCCAGCCGGGCAAACACCTCCGGCGCAATCGTCGAAGCCGCGCCGTTCGCGCAGTCCAGCACCACCTTCAGGCCATCCAGCCGCAGCCCCGGCACCGCTCCGCGCAAAAACTCTTCATATTCCCGCCGATACTGCGCGTCCACCGCCGGCGCTTGCCCGATCTCCGGCACCTCCGCCTTCTCCAGCCGCCGGAAAATCTCCTCCTCGATGCGCAGTTCCGTCTGGTCCGGCAATTTATAACCATCGCTGCCGAACACCTTGATCCCGTTGTCCTGCCAGGGATTGTGTGAAGCGGAAATCACCACGCCCGCTGCGAACCCATGCCGCCTCGCCAGATATGCGACCGCCGGCGTGGTGATCACGCCCGCGTTTTCGACCGATGCGCCGCCCGTCTGCAGTCCCGCTGCCAGCGTTGCCGCAATCCACTCACTCGACTCGCGCGTGTCCATCCCCAGCAGCACGCGTGGATGCGCATGGGCGCCCTTCACCTGATGCGCCAGCGCCAAGCCCACCGCATAGATTGTTTTCGCATCCAGCGGAGCTTCGCCCGCTACTGCCCGAATCCCATCGGTTCCAAACAGCTTTCTCATCAACCCCTGTGCTCTTTCTCGATCTCTGTTACCCGGCTCTTCACTCGTCCGCCGGCCAGGCGCGTCGTGAGGTTCTGCCCTTCGCGGACGTTCTGAACCTGTTTTATCAGCGCGCCTCGCTCGTCGTACACCAGCGCATACCCGCGCTGCAGCACGGCCAGCGGCGACAGCGCCGCCAGTTCCCGGCTCAGCGCCGCTTCACGCTCCCGGCATCCGCGCATGCGCTCGCGCGCCGCCCGCCCAAGCCGCGTCTCCAGCGCGCCCAGCCGCTCCTTCGCCGTGCCCACGCGCCACGCCACATCCTGCCGCTGCAGCCGCGCGGTCGCTCCCTGCCATCGAGCGGTCAGGCTCCGATGCCGCGCCCGCCACTGCGCCTCGATGCGCAAACCCAGATCATCCACCCGCTGCTGTCGTCGCCGCAGCTGGTCGCGCTCGCACATCAGGATCGTCTCCACCCGCACGTGCGCCATCGCGGTCCGCGCCTGCATCAGCCGATACCGGCACGCCCGCGCCATCCGCTCGTCCAGCCTCTGCACGCGCTCCGCCACGTTGTGCAGCGCTGCTGTCACCAGCTCCGCTGCCGCCGACGGCGTCGGCGCCCGCAGATCGGCAACAAAATCCGCGATCGTGAAATCCGTCTCATGTCCCACCGCCGAAATCACCGGCAGCTCCGACGCGGCAATCGCCTCTGCCAGCAGTTCCGTGTTGAACGCCGCCAAATCTTCCAGCGACCCACCGCCGCGCGCGATCACCACCACGTCCACATCGCGGTTGCGATTGAAATGCGCAATCCCCGCCGCCACTTCCGCCGCCGCGGCTTCGCCCTGCACCGCCGCCGGATACAGCTGCACATCCAGCCCCGCGTGACGCCGCCGCACGATGTTCAGAAAATCCCGGATCACCGCGCCCGCCGGCGAGGTCACGATCCCCACGCACCGCGGAAACGCCGGCAGCGGCTTCTTCCGCTCCGCAGCGAACAGCCCCCGCGCCTCCAGCCGCGCCTTCAGTTGCTCAAACGCGATCTGCAGCGACCCCGCGCCCACCGGCTCCACAAACTCCGCCACCAGTTGCAACTGTCCCCGCTGCTCGTAGACGGAAACCTTCCCCCGCACCAGCACATGCAGCCCATCCGCTGGCTTAAACCGCAACAGCGACGCCTGCCGCCGGAACAGCACCACCGGCAACTGCGCCTCGCCATCCTTCAGCGTGAAGTAGACATGCCCTGACGGCGCGGCCTTCTGATTCGAGATCTCCCCTTCGACCCATAAGTCGCCGTACGCATGCTCCACGTGCAGGCGCACGTCGCATACCAGGTCGCCAACCTTCCACACCCGCCGCGTTACCGGCTGCTCGAATGTGAACCCAAGCTGCCCCTCGCCGCTCGTGGCATCGCTCTTCTCCGGATTTGCCCTCGCGCTCACCTTGCTGAGTATAGTTGCCGTCTGTGCTGGGCATCGCGATAATGGGCGAATCCCGCAATCTCGAGGAGACGCCCATGATCCGCCGCTTTGCTGAGTGTGCTCTCGCTCTCCTGTTCTGCGTTGTGCTGACGGACACCGCCGCCGGCCAGACCCATACCTTCACGCTGCAGCAGGTGATGAGCGCGCCGTTTCCATCCCAGATGCACGCCGCGCCCAAGGGCGGAGCCTTTCTTTGGGTCTATGACGATCAGGGGCGCCGCAACCTCTGGGTCGCCAATCCTCAGGGCGCCGGATACTCACTTCATAGCGTCACCCATGACGACGCCGACGACGGCATCGAGATCGGCGAAATCTCCTGGACTCCCGACGCGCAGCACATCGTTTATGTGCGCGGAGGCGACTTGAATTTCCCGAACGGCCTTCGCCCAATCCCGATCTCCTCGCGCAGGGCGTGCAGCAGGAGATCTGGATGGTCGACGCCGACGGAACGAACGCCCGCAAGCTCGCGCCCGGTCGCAATCCCGCCCTCTCGCCCGATGGCGCCACGGTGGCCTACATCGACAACGACCAGATCTGGACCCTCGATCTCCGCAATCCCTCTGCTCAGGCCGTCCAGCTTTTCCACGGCCGCGGCACGCCCGCGTCCCTCGCCTGGTCGCCCAACGGCGAATATCTCGCGTGGTCCAGCGGTCGCGGCGATCACGGTTTCATCGGAGTCTTCGACTTCGCCACCCACGCGCTCAACTATCTCGATCCCTCTACGCAAATCGATCGCGATCCCGTCTGGTCGCCGGACAGCCGCTCCGTCGCCTTCGTCCGCCTGCCCTCGCACACGCCCGGCGTGGATTTCCAGCCGCACCGCGCAGGAGCGCCGTGGTCCATTCGCATCGCCGACGTCGCCACCGGCCAGGGCCGTCCAATCTGGATCGCTCCTTCCGGCCCCGGCAGTGTCTTCCATGGCATCGAATCGGGCCAGCCGCTGTTCTTCGCTGCCGATGGCCGCATCGTTTTTCCATGGGAAGGCACCGGCTGGCTCCATCTTTATTCCATCTCCACCAGCGGAGGCTCCGCCACCGATCTCACTCCCGGCGACTTTGAAGTCGACTACGTCGCCTTCAGCCACGACCGCCGCACGCTCGTCTTCTCTTCGAACCAGAACGACATCGACCGCCGCCATCTCTGGCAGGTTTCCGCTTCGATGGCGGCTCGCCGCACCAGCTCACCCATGGCGACGGTCTGGAGGTCATTCCTGTCCTCTCGCCCACCGGCACGATCGCCGTGCTCCGCGCGGACGCCCACCTGCCGCTGCGCCCCGCCATGGTCTCCTCCGACGGAACGCTCCACGACATTGCCCCGCAGATGATCCCCGCCGACCTTCCCGGCCAACGATCTCGTCGTCCCGCAGCAGGTCATCTTCTCCGCGGCCGACGGTCTCCGCATCCACGGCCAGCTCTTTCTCCCCACCGCTGCTCGCCCCGGCGAAAAATTCCCCGCTGTTGTGTTCTTCCACGGCGGATCACGCCGCCAAATGCTCCTCGGCTGGCATTACATGGAGTACTACTCCAACGGTTATGCGATGAACGAGTACCTCGCCAGCCTTGGCTACATCGTGCTTTCGGTGAATTACCGCAGCGGCATCGGATACGGCCTCGATTTCCGCGAAGCTCTGCACTACGGCGCGGACGGAGCCAGCGAGTTCAACGACGTGGAAGGCGCCGGCGTCTATCTCCGCAGCCGCTCCGACGTGCAGCCGGAACACATCGGCGTGTGGGGCGGCAGCTATGGCGGATACCTCACCGCTCTCGCGCTCGCGCGCGCCTCCAGCCTCTTTGCCGCCGGCGTCGATCTCCACGGCGTCCACGACTGGAACCTCGAGCTGCAAAACTGGGCTCCCTGGAATCCTCTCGAGCACCCGGACGCCGCCCGCATCGCCTGGCAATCTTCACCGCTCGCCGACATCAAAACCTGGACGTCCCCCGTCCTCCTCATCCAGGGCGACGACGACCGCAACGTGCAGTTCTCCAACACCGTTCGTCTCGCCGCTGCGCTCCGCGCCCAGGGCGTGCCCTTCGAGGAGCACATCTTCCCCGACGAGATCCACGACTTCCTGCTCCACCGCGATTGGCTCACCGCCTACACCCTCGGCGCGCAGTTTTTTGATCACTACCTGAAGGACGGGAGGCGGGAGCCGGTAGCCGGTAGCCGGTGATCAGCGATCAGAGGCCAGGATTCAGGTCCGCGAGTGGCTCGTGACTACTGACTCCTATCCCGTAAACCGTAACCCGTATACCCTAGTCTTTCCGTGCTCACGCTCGAAACTCCGGTCCAGTTCGTCAAGGGCATTGGCCCCGCTATCGCCAGGACTCTGGCCGAGAAGTCCATCCTCACCATCGAAGATCTCCTCCTCCATCTTCCCTTTCGCTACGAAGACCGGCTGAATCCCCGCTCTCTCGCCGAGCTCCAGCCAGGCGAAACCGCCAGCGTCATCGCGGAAGTCCGCGGTGCGGCCCTGCTGCGCACCCGCCGTATGCCCCTCTTCGAAATGACCGTCGGCCAGGGCACCACCTCCATGAAGTGCCTCTGGTTCCATGGCAGCTATCTCGAAGGCCGCTTCCACTCGGGGCAACTCGTCGCCCTCTACGGCAAAGTCGAGCCCTCCCGTTCCGGACGCGGCCTCAAAATGATCCAGCCGCAATTTGAAGTTTTACCTGAAGGTTCCGACGACGCCCTCGACCGCCTCCTCGAGGTCGGCCGCATCACCCCTGTCTACGAATCCCTCTCCGGCCCGCGCCTCGCCTCCCGATGGATCCGCCGCATCGTCTGGAACATCCTCACCGAACTCCAGAGCAATATCCCGGAGACCGTGCCCGCCTCTCTCCGCGATCGACTCGATCTCCCCTCCCGCGAAGAAGCTCTCCGCGCCGTCCACTTCCCGCCCGCGGGCACGTCACTTACCCAGCTCCAGTCCTTCGCAACGCCCGCCCATCGACGCCTCATCTTCGAGGAACTCTTCTACCTGGAACTCGGCCTCGAGATCAAGCGCCGCAAATTCCAGGAGAGAGCCGGCGTCTCTTTCGAGACCAGCGCCCAGGTCCGCGCCGCGCTGCGCTCCGTGCTCCCGTTCCATCCCACCGCCGCGCAAAAGCGCGCTCTCGGCGAAATCGCCGCGGACATGCGCCGCCCCGCGCCCATGCGCCGCCTGCTCCAGGGCGACGTCGGCTCCGGCAAAACCATCGTTGCGCTCCAGGCCATGCTGATCGCCATCGAGAACGGCTACCAGGCCGCGCTCATGGCGCCCACTGAAATTCTCGCCACGCAGCACTATCTCTCCGCGCGCGAAATCCTCAGCCGCTCGCCGAAGCAATACCGCATCACGCTCCTCACGGGCTCGCTCGACGATGATCTGAAGCGCGCCGCGCGCCGCCGCATCGCTCAGGGCGAGACGGACTTCATCATCGGCACGCACGCTCTCATCGAGGAGAAAGTCGAGTTCGCCAATCTCGGCCTCGTCGTCGTCGATGAGCAGCACCGCTTCGGCGTCCTCCAGCGCTTCCGCCTGATGAAAAAAGACGGCGCCGAGCCCGACGTCCTCGTCATGACCGCGACGCCCATCCCGCGCTCGCTCGCGCTTACGCTCTACGGCGACCTGGACCTGAGCGTTCTCGACGAGCTGCCGCCCGGCCGCACGCCCATCGTCACCCGCCAGGTCAGCGACGACCGCAGCGAGGAAGTCTGGACCTTCGTCCGCCAGCAGGTCGCGAAGGGCCACCAGGCCTACGTTGTCTATCCCGTGATCGAAGGCCCACGCGACGACCAGCCCGAACTCGACTTTGCGCTGCCGGAAGAAGTGACCGAGGAAGCCCCGAAGCCCGCGAAGAAATCCTCGAAGAAGGCGAAAACCGAGGAACTCTTTGAGAAGCCCTCGCCGAAACTGCCGCTGAAATCCGCAACCGACATGTACGAGCGCCTGCGCACCCAGCGAACTCGCCGGCCTCCGCGTCGGACTCCTTCACGGTCGCCTTTCGGCCGACGACAAGGAAGTCGTCATGCGCCGCTTCCAGCGCGGCGACATCGATGTCCTCATCGCCACCACGGTCATCGAAGTCGGCGTCGACGTACCCAACGCTACGGTGATGGTCATCGAGCACGCCGAGCGGTTCGGCCTCGCGCAACTCCATCAGCTGCGCGGACGCGTGGGCCGCGGCGCGGCGAAATCCTACTGCATCCTGATCACCGGCGGGCGGCTCACGCCGCATGCCGAGGAGCGGCTCGCGGCCATGGTCCGCACCCAGGATGGATTCGAACTCGCCGAGCTGGACCTCGCCCTGCGGGGGCCGGGAGAGTTCTTTGGAACCCGCCAGGCCGGCCTGCCCGGGTTCCGAGTGGCGAACCTCGTCCGCGATCGCAAGCTCCTCGAGCTCGCGAAAGAAGAAGCATCGCGTTTCGCGCAGCGCGACAATCCCGACGCGACCGCCGACGAAAAAGCAATCGTCCGCGCGCGGCTGAAAGAAGCCTGGCAGCGCCGCTACGGGCTCGCCGAAGCCGGCTGATCCACCGGCACTACCCGCGGAATCCGCTCCTCCACGGGAGGCAGCGGCGCCAACGGCGCATGCGGCAGCGTCTGATACCAGTACGCGACCGAATAGTAGTTGTCCCCGCGATCATCCGCGTTCCCATGCTCAATCGTCGCCCGCATGGACTGCATGAACGGAATCGGCTGATCCAGGTGGAACCGGTAGACGCTCCACCGGCTTCCCTGCAGCTCTTTGCCCACGATCGGCGCGCCATAGGTGTCGTAGTCGAACGGCGTCCCGCCGAAATCCCAGGCGCCCAGGAAGTAATCCTCTGAGCCGGTCCCGGCAATCTGCGGCACCGTCGCGCCATCGATGAAGAACATGTCGTCGCCCTCGCCCCACCAGCCGTCCTGGTTCTCAATCACCGACATGGTGACGCCGACAAACTGCCCTTGCCCCTTTGCCTCCATCCACACGTAGTTATTCTTCCCGTCCAGATTCACCGTCGCGTTCTGCGCGACATTCGGCTGCGCCTGCCGATACTCGGCATGAAAGTACAGCGTTCCCGGCGGCAGCGGATGATCGTACGTCCGGTAATCGATGTTGTAGTAGAGCGACCCGATCGGCTCCGCGCCCTCGTTCGTCACCGTAATCCGCGCATGCTGCGCGAACGGCATGGGGAAGAAGCAGTTCAGCGCATTATCGTTTCCCACGCTCAGCATCGCCGAGTGCCACGGATGCGCATAGCCAAGCCCCAGCCCGAAGAAGTCCCCAATCGGCGCTTCCACGCTCGGATCCTGCTCGCCGTCCCAGTACATCCGCAGCACAATCCGCTTCAGGAAGTACGGTTCCTGGTCGGCAATAGTGAACCAGATGTGCGAGACCACGCCCGGCCCCGCCGTATCGAGCACGGTCATCGTCTGCCCCGGCGCCACGCTCACAAAGTCATGGTTCCCGCCCGTCGGGTCGGCGCTCGAGGACCGATGCGCGACGTAATCCTGCTGCCGCGTGAGGTCCGGACGCCAGCCCGTGACCTGCGCCGAGGCGGCGATGCCGCTCGCCAGCACCGCAATTCCCATCCACCTTGCCGCTCGCATGGCTCTGCTTCCCTCCTCCGTCGTTGCTCAGCCATCGACTGTAGCAGAGCCATCGCCGGGAACGAGGGTTGGGCCAGCCGGGAGCGGGATAACTATCGAGTTATCTTGCCGAAGTTACCCAGGTACCGCAAATCGGGCCGATTCGTCCCGATGGGGTGGGGGCCATGACAGCCTCGACAGATCACGTTGTTGAGTTTTCAGACTTTAAGACTGTTGACAGCCTCGACAACATGTCTCCAGGGATGACTAAGGAGTACATCCAGACCGTTTGCGCCCGGCAGCTTCGCAGCCGGAAACCAGGAGGGCGGAGGACTGGATGGACTCCCCATGGACTCGCAAAGGAAAAAGCTCTGTTCGCGTGAACAGAGCTTCCCTGAGTTTCAGGTTAGGCGCGCGGCGGAGTGGAGGCAAGGAGAATCGGTGGGGCAGGGGGTACGGAGGTAATGGGTGCTCCGCCCACAAGGAGTCTGTCAACGCCGCTACGGGCTGGCCGAAGGGGGACAGGCAATCATGACTCGTCTCTTCGGCGAATGGACTGGCGGCACCATTGTCTATATAATCCCTTCGACATAAGTCCCTTCAGGAAGTCTTTTCTAAGAGGAGATCAATTTGATCCCCGGCGAACACCTTCTGGACTTCAAAAAGACCTTATTCGCGGGCGGCTACAACCTCCTGCTGGGGTCCGGCATATCGTTGGGCAGCTTAAACGGGTCGGGCAAGCCCATTATGGTGCAGAGGCCTTGCGCCAACGCCTTTGCTCGCTAAAGAGCCTGTCCGACCGAACCGCTCTAGCGAGAGTTGCATGGTGCTGGACCTGAAGAGGTCCGGGAGGAGCTAATCCTCCCCTTCCAGAATTGCGTGCCCAGCCATCATTAGGGTCGCTGCTGTCTACCTGGCGCAGGGCCTTCACCTTCAACATCGACGACGTCATCGAGGGACTATACGCGTGTCCAGACGCACGACAAACTCCATACAGCATCAACTACGATGATCCTCTTGAACCCACTCCCGATCGCCGCGCTCTTCAAATCATTCATCTGCACGGCTGGGTTGGCAGACCGGACTCAAGCTTCGTCTTCTCCCGCAACGAATATGCATCGGTGATGAGCGGGATGAACCCCTGGATGCATCTGCTCTCCGAAATATTGCCTACCGAAGCCTTCATCATCGCCGGAACGTCGCTGGACGAGCCTGACCTCGAATATTACCTGAGCTACCGGAACAAGACGACACCCCGAACGGACAGAGGACCATCGCTGCTTATCGAACCCCATCCAAACGCAGTGACGATCGCCGACTGCAAGCGGCACGGGCTGACCCTAATCGAAGGCACGTTCGAGCAATTCCTCGCCTGGCTGCGCTCTGAATTCCCGCTGCCGCCTACAATCTCGGACCTGCTTCTTCCACAAACTGTCAACCTCTTTGGGGATACCGTGCAACCCGGGCAGGCGCTGAGGTTCTACTCTGATTTTCAAGCGGTCCCGGCAGCCGAGGAGCCGCTCCCGCCACAGCCTAGCCGTTTCATGAACGGGCGTGAGCCAGCGTGGGAAGACATCAACCGACACTTCGACATCGAGCGACAGGACAACACGGGGATCGGAAAAGCCGTTGATCAGGCGTTTTCCGACAGCAAATGCCGCGGCTTTATCCTGCCGGCTGACGAACCGGGCACGGGCAAGAGCACAACCATTAAACGTGTTGCTCACAGGCAGGTAATGTCAGGTCGCGTGGTGTTGGCCGTCAATACCGCGTCGCGCATCGACGTGCGAAACGCGATCGACTGTCTATCCCAGGCCGTCTGGCCCATCCTCTTGCTAGTGGACGGATTCGCGGACCACTCGGAACAGATCGCCGATATCCTCAGCGCCCCAGAGATTAAGGTTCGGCTGGTGGTGCTGGCTTCCGAGCGCATTTATCGCATGAATTACGTAGAAGCGACCGCCGGCCACGTACGACGTACCGCCCGTCGCTCGTCGCCTTTGCAACTGGACGAGCTTAGTCACCTGATTGAGCGCTATCGCAGATATGGCTTAGTGGCCGACGCATCAGCTCTTAGAAAGTCAGAGCGTTTCGCCAAGACCTTGCTCCGGGAACCAGTCGCAGTTGCAATTTGCAGAGTACTAAATGATTTTCGGCCCCTCGAGACTATCGTAGAATCTCTATGCGCGGCTGCGAGCGAAGCAGACCATTTCGCCTACCTGTGCGTAGCTCTGTCCCACTACTGCTATGCAGAGGGCATAGCTTACAGTATCTTGTACTCCGCAGTAGGACGACACTACCCATTGAGCCCGCTCTTTGGGGAGGACAAGCCGCTCCGAATTACCGAAAATGCCACCCACGACGATTATGTGGTACCGCTACAAAGCGTGATCGGAGAACGCGTATTGCGTCACGCGGTTACTACCCACCCGAAGATGCTTCAGGCGTGCTTTACACATGTAGCGCGATCTCTCAGCCCTCATGTAAACAGAATCAGCATAATGCGCCGGACACCTGAGTCCCGATTGGCGGGCCGTTTATTCGATGCGGATAAGGTGGTACGCCCTCTACTTAACTTTGCTGCGGAAGATTTCTACGTGAGCGTACTGAGAGAGTGGCAGTGGAATTCCAGATACTGGGAGCAGAGGGCTCTCTTGATTCTTGATTCGCGTCCGGATGAGGCACTTGGATACGCGCGGCACGCGGTCGCAATCGAAGAGCATCCGCATCCGCTGACAACGCTAGGAAAAGTGCTACTCGCAAGAATGACAGGGTCCGGGATAACCTCGGCGGCAGCATTCGCCGAGATCTTCCAGGTCTTGTCTAACGCAATCAACACTGAGGCAAAGCACTCGCGGATAACCGTTCACCCGTATTCAACCTTGCTCGCAGCCGTCGCCCAATTCCTAGGCCGGGGAGGCATTCTGACCCAGGTGCAGACCACCCGACTTCTGACCTACATCTCAACCGCAGAGAACGAATTTCCGGGCGACCCGATGATAGAGAAGCAGATCGAGGCGGTAAGGCGAATTCTATGAGCGATCTCGGCAGGCTTGCTGCGCGCCGAGATCTCTGAGCAGACACGGCGAATAGAGCTTGCGGACAAGCTCCATTCTTTAGCGGATTCTGCGCGATATACTCCCGACGTCGCCGAAGGCTCTCCTTATCGCACCTCGGAGAATCCGCGCTGCCGCAATTCGCCCGCATATCCCGGCGGCGCAGCGTCGTCCCTCCGGGACTCGGCAGTTCGGCTCAGTCCCAGCGCTGAAGCGCTCGGCGGCATCTCCGTTGCGCCTACGGCGCGCGGGGTCGTTGCACGTCTGCGGCACGTGTCGGTCGGCCGGATTCGCAGGGGCTGGAGCCCGTTTGCTCCGGGCCTAAAGGCCGGCAATTCCGATTGCGCCGAGGCCCCCGGCCTGAAGGCCGGGGCTTCTACCGTCGTGCCGCTTCGCGGCACCTCGTACGCGTCGCGCGGAAAACTCCGGGCTGGCATTGGATTCAGGGGGTTCCCCGCGTCGTCCCTCCGGGACTCGGCTTATCTGCGTCCTTTCCCAGCGCTGAAGCGCTGGGCTCATCTCCGTTGCGCCTACGGCGCGTGGGGTCGCTCCGCGCCTGCGGCACGTGTCAGTCGGTCCGGATTCGCAGGGGCTGAAGTTCGTTTGCTCCGGGCCTAAAGGCCGGCAATTCCGATTGCGCCGAGGCCCCCCGGCCTGAAGGCCGGGGCTTCTACCGTCGTGCCGCTTCGCGGCACCTCGTACGCGTCGCGCGGAAAACTCCGGGGATGGCATTGGATTCAGGAGGTTCCCCGCGTCGTCCCTCCGGGACTCGGCTTATCTGCGTCCTTTCCCAGCGCTGAAGCGCTGGGCTCATCTCCGTTGCGCCTACGGCGCGTGGGGACGCTCCGCGCCTGCGGCACGTGTCAGTCGGTCCGGATTCGCAGGGGCTGAAGCCCGGTCAACTTTGTACGGCTTTACGGCACGACTCAAGTCGTGCCCTGATACAAAGCACAAAACCGACGTCATCTGTCGCCGTATCACCGCCTGTTCGTGTCGCGCGCCGGACAGGATGGTCAGGGTTGGCTGCTGGCCGCCCGCACATGACCTTCGTACCGGCCGACCTGACGATTTCCCTTGCCCTAATTCCCCGCTCGACCTACGCTGAAATTGCAAAGCTCTGTCTGGCGATCGACGCGGACAGAGCTTTTCCCTTTCAGGGCTACAAAGCCTGAACTCTGACCCTGTTTCATCCCGGCCCAAGCCGAGAAGTTCTGAACTTTGAAAACCCGCTTCCTGTTGACCACCCGGTAACACCGGGGTGAAGAGCCCCAAATGGCCGCCGCAAGTCCCGCGGAATCAGGAGCTTGCCGCCGTCCTGGGGAGCACCTCCGGCAAGCCACCCGGAATCAGCGGCTTGCCACCGATAGGGCGCGAGGGGGGTACCCCCTGTGCGGGTGACGTCATGCGGGCCCTAATGCAGTTTGTCGGGCGAGGTGCGCGAGAAGCGCGCGTCGATGGGCTGGCGGCCGCGGAAGCCGTCTTCGATGCGGTGCCAGAAGCCGATGCGCGCTTCGCCGCGCTTCCAGCAGAGCAGAACCGTTTCGCCTTCGAGCTCGCACGGGAAATCGAGCAGGCCGGATTCGAGGTCTTTTACCTGCACGCCGATCGCGTCCAGTTCCGACAGCGAATCTTTGGCGCGCTGGATCAGCGCTTCCACCGTCGTACGCCGCCGCTGCACACTGGCGACATCCACCTGCATCCCGCCCTGCGCGAAGATGCGCCGCATGAGCGCGGACAGCCCCTCTTCGAGTTCCTGCGCCGCCTGCTTGGCTTCCGTCGCGCGATTCAGCAGCGACTCCGCGACCGGGAGCAGGTTTTGGGCTTCGTCGAGGGTGAAGATTTTCATGGGCAGGAGTCAGTGATCAGTGATCAGAAGCTGCCAGCTATCAGCGGCCAGATGCCAGCAAAACCATGCTGGAAACTGGCGGCTGGCAGCTGGACGCTGGACGCTATATTCCCAACATGCGGTCGAGCGCGATGCGGGCCCAGTATTTCACATCCTCGGCGACCTGGATGCGGTTGACCACGCGGCCTTCGACCAGGTTCTCCAGCGCCCACGCCAGATGCTGTGGGCTGATGCGATACATCGTTGTGCAGAGGCAGCCGGTATCGTCGAGGGTAACGATGGTTTTGCCCTGCGGCGCGAATTCCTTCGCCAGGCGATTGACCAGGTGAATCTCCGTGCCGATGGCGAAGCTGGTTCCCGCCGGCGCTTCTTTGACGATTTTGATCAATCGCTCGGTCGAGCCGAGGGCGTCGGCCTTTTCGCAGACTTCCAGACGGCACTCAGGATGCACGATCACCTGAATGCCGGGATATTTGGCGCGGACCTTGTCGACGTGCTCGGGCAAAAAGCGCTGGTGGACGGAGCAGTGTCCTTTCCACAGGATCGCGCGCGCCGCGCGCAGGCGCTCGGGCGTGATGCCTCCGGCAAGTTGCCAGGGATCGTAAACCGGCATTTCGCCGAGCGGAATGCCCATGGCGTGGCCGGTATTACGGCCGAGATGCTGATCGGGCAGGAAGAGGATCTTTTTCGCGCGGGCAAAAGCCCACTCAAAAGCGCGCCGCGCGTTGGACGAGGTACAGACCAGGCCGCCGCGCTCGCCGCAGAAGGCTTTGATCGCCGCCGTCGAGTTCATGTAGGTGAGCGGAAGGATTTCGTCTGCGCGGACGCCGGCGGCGAGCAGATCGTCCCAGCACTGCTCGACCTGGCCGATCTCGGCCATGTCGGCCATGGAGCAGCCGGCGTTCAGATCGGGCAGGATGACCTGCTGACCATCGCGACCGAGCACGTCAGCGCTCTCGGCCATGAAGTGCACGCCGCAAAAGACGAGGTAGCGCGCATCGGTTTCCGCCGCGGCCCGGCAGAGCTTGTAGGAGTCGCCGGTGAAGTCGGCGAAGCGGATGACTTCGTCGCGCTGATAATGATGGCCGAGCAGAATGGTGCTGGCGCCGAGCGCGCGTCGAGCCTCGGCAATGCGCGCGTCCATTGAATGGTCGGGCAACGCGAGGTAATGGTCGAGGGAACAGGCCGCCGATTCAGCGAATACGGATTCAGCTACTTCTTCGAGTACATTCAAAAACTGCCGCCTTCAGTCCAAATTGGACGGGGATGTTGAAAGCCATTGCGGTGGCAGTTGGCTCGCGGCCAACGGAGATGTTGCCACCCGGTTTGCTGCTCTACCTGATTAGACGCGCCGGTTGCGGAGCGGTTTCAGCTTTCCGCGAAGGCGTATCGTAGCCTGAGTTTACCGCATCGGCCAGCGCGACTGGGCGCATCGGCGTGGGCGTTTCGCGTTGGGCGGGCTGACGCGCGGGGCGATACCAGTCTTCGCGCGTGAGCGGCAGTCGGCTGTCGCCGCGGTCGGGCTTGCTGAGCAGCACCTGATACACCGCGATGTCGCCGCGCCTGAAGGCCGCCGCGCATCCGGCCATGTAGAGCAGCCAGATCCGGTACGTGCGCTCGGGCACGCGCTCCAGCAGCGCAGCGCGATGGCGGCGCAGGCCTTCCACCCAGCAGCGCATCGTGCGCGCGTAGTGCTCGCGCAGGTTCTCCACGTCGCGAACCTCGAAGCCCGCGCGTTCGGCGACGGTAATTGTCTGCGTGAGCGTGACCAACTCGCCATCGGGAAAAACGTAGCGGCGGATGAAGGAATCGGTGCCGCGCGGCGCGGAGTGTTCTGCGCGCGCAATGGCGTGGTTGAGGAAGACGCCGCCGGGCTCGAGCAGGCGGTACGCGAGCGCGAAGTAGCGCGGCAGATTGTTGAGGCCGACGTGCTCGCTCATGCCGACGCTGGCGATCTTGTCCCAGGTGCGCTGCGCCGGATCGAGCTCGCGGTAGTCGCGCAGAGCGACGCGGCAGGAATCGCGCAGGCCGGAGCCAGCGATGCGCTGCTCCGCCACGCCGGCCTGCTCGCGGCTGAGCGTGATGCCGTCGGCTTCCGCACCGCAGCGGCCAGCGGCGTGGAGAATGAGACTGCCCCAGCCGCAGCCGATGTCGAGGAAGCGCTCGCCGGGGTGCAGGCGCAGCTTGCGGCAGATGAGGTCGAGCTTCTGCTCCTGCGCGGCGTCGAGCGAGTCGGACTCGTTCTGGAAATACGCGCAGGAGTAGACGAGCGTGGGGCCGAGCCAGGGGCGGAAGAACTCCGGCGGCTGGTCGTAGTGGTAAGCGATGGAAGCGCGGTCGCGGCGGCGGGAATGCATGGGTCCGTGGGTGATCGCGTAGCCGAGCGAGCCCAGAGCGCGCAGCAACCTTTGCCGGAGCGGGACAGGACGGCGGAGAACGTGCTCCACAACGTCGAAGACACTGAAGAGGTCGCCCTCGACGTCGATATGTTTGGCGAGAAAAGCCTCGCCCAGCGAAACCTGGCTGGGGTTGAGCAGCAACGTTTGCAGCGCCTTCGGGGTGGTCAGCACGAGAGTGCATGCCGGCGCGTGGCCGTTGCCCGGGGCGGAGCTCCAGGTCCAGCCATTCCAGAGGCGGATAGCAAATGGCGGTCCGTCGTAGTCGCGAAAGAGCTCGCCGAGGGTGGTGGTGGCGCGGGAGGAAATCAACTCGCTCATGGCAATCTCCGAAGAAACCCGAAAGCGTGTCCCAGGAGGAAGATGCCGCCGCGGCGGATGGCTGCGACAGCAGCGGGATTGCTGATTTAACCCTTGCCGAACAGTATGCGCCAACTGAAGAGCAGCAGCGGCACCTTTTGCGTGGATGGGACAGCTTTCGATTGTGAGCCCTCCCGCGCGGCGGGTATCATAGAGGTTCCATGCATTTCGGCGACTACACCTTTATCTTCGTGCTCGCGCTCATTCTGTTTGGGCCGAAGAAGCTGCCGGAAATGGCCCGGCAACTGGGCAAACTGCTGGGTGAATTCCGCCGCGCCAGCAACGAGTTTAAGTTTCAGATTCAGGAAGAGTTGCGGAACATGGAAGAGGAGGAGCGGAAGAAGAAGCTGGCCGAATCGCAGGCACTGGCGGCCGGTTCCGAGCAGGCCATGATCGAAGCCGGAGTGGGCTCGCGGGTCGAAGGCGAGCCGACGATTTTGCCTCCTTCCACGGGCGAGCCCGTGAGCACGGCGCGGCCCTATGCGTACCCGAAGGAGGCTTCCGGCGCCCCGGTACCGGAGCCGGCTACGGCGTCGCCTGGTTCCTCGGAGCCGATCGCGCCGGAGTCGCGCGCGGCCATTGCCGCGGCTCGCGCTGTGCCGAGCCAGCCGGCGGAGACCAACCCAAATGGAACCGCTGCATCTGCCTCCGATGCTGCCGCCGCACCGCCGGACGACTTCAACCGGACGCTTCCCTTTCCAGACACCGCGGAATCGCTGACTCATGGTTGATTTGGTCGATCGCGCTCGTGCGGCCGTGAGCGAGCGGGCCGAACTGCCTGGCATGAGCCTGCTGGAGCACCTGCAGGAGCTGCGGCGGCGGATCATTCACTCGGCGCTGTATGTCATCGGCGGATTCTTCATCGCGTGGTGGCTCCGCGGCCGCATTTACGCGTTCATGCAGGAGCCGATCACCTGGGCGCTGGCCAAGCACCACATGCCGACCCAGCTGGCTTACTTCAATCCGATCGACCCGTTCAACATGTATCTGGAGATCAGCTTCCTCGGAGGCTGCATTCTCGCGTGCCCGTTCGTGCTCTACCAGGTGTGGCTGTTCATCTCGCCGGGCCTTTATAAGAACGAGAAGAAGTACGTGGTGCCGTTCATGACGGCGACCGTCACGCTTTTCCTGATGGGCGCGTATTTTGGCTATCGCTGGGTGTATCCCGGGTCGCTGGATTTCCTGCTGAGCTTCAACAAGGATTTCCGGCCAATGATCGAGATCAACGAGTACACGAGCCTCTTCCTGACCGTGATTCTCGGCCTCGGCCTGACGTTCGAATTGCCAATCCTGGTAATGTTCCTATCTCTTTTCGGAATCGTGAGTCCAAAGTTCTTATGGAAGAACATCCGCTACGCGGTCCTGATCATCTTCGTCATCGCCGCCATCATCACACCGACCTCCGATGTGCTGACGATGTGCGTGTTTGCGAGTCCCATGCTGATTCTGTACGTGATCAGCATCGGCGTATCGTGGTTCGTGCATCCGGCGACGCGCAGGAAGCGCGCCGCAAAGGCGGCCGCATGAGGCGTGCTGCCCTTTGCCTCGCCGCGGCCCTGGCGCTGGCTCTGCCCTGTTGTCCCTGCGCGCGAGCGCAATCCGGCGCGCAGATCCAGAACCTGCCTCATTTCGATGGGGCTCGCGCGCTTGAGTACACACGCCAATTCGTGAATGTCTCCGGGCCGCGATGGGTCGGCAGTCCTGGTCACGCCCGCGCGGAGCAGTTCATCCGGAGTCAGTTCCGCCATGACGATCTGGTGGAGGATACGTTTGCAGCGAAGACGCCGATCGGCATGGTGACGATGCATAACTTCATCGTGAAGTTCCCGGGGAAGAAAGACGGGATCATTGTGGTGGCCTCGCATTACGACACCAACTACCCGCTGCGCAACATTCATTACGTCGGCGCCAACGACGGCGGCTCGACCACGGGCCTGCTGATCGAGATGGCGAATTATTTTCGCGGCAAGCCCAACAACGGGTACAGCGTGTGGCTGGTCTTCACGGACGGCGAAGAGGCGATCAACAACTGGACCGCCTCCGATTCCGTCTATGGCTCGAAGCATCTGATACAAATCTGGTCGGCCGATGGCACGCTGAAGCGCATCAAGGCCTTCCTGCTGGCCGACATGCTGGGCGACAAGGATCTGGACATCGCGCGCGACATGAACTCCACGCCCTGGCTGGACGACCTCGTCTACCAAGCCGCCTCGGAGTACGGCTGGCAATCCTTCTTCTTCCAGACGAAGATGTACGTGGATGACGACCACACCCCATTTATGAAGCACGGCGTGCCCTGCGCCGACATCATCGATTTCGATTACGGCTACAACAATGCGTACTGGCACACCGCCGAGGACACGCTGGACAAGCTTGGCGCGCAAAGCCTGACGATTTCCGGAGACACGCTGCTGGAAACCATTCGCCTGCTCGACCAGGGTCAGAAGTAAGCCTCGCGCCGCAATCGGCGATAATCGGTCGATGCCCACCCACTGGCTCGGATTCTCCGTTCTGATCGCGGCGCTGTTGCTGGTGGACCTGTTCGTCCTGCAACGGCGTGGCCGGACCGCGTCGGTTCGAGGGGCGTGGCTGTGGACCACATTTCTCGCGCTGCTGGCCTGCGGCATTGCGCTCTGGATCGGCGCAACCAGTACCCGCCAGCGAGGGCTCGAGTTTCTCACCGGCTACCTGATCGAAGCCTCGCTCAGCATCGATAACCTGTTCGTCTTCCTGCTGCTGTTCCGCTCGCTGCGCCTGGACGCGCGCCAACAGCGTCAGGTTCTGCTGTGGGGCGTTCTTGGGGCGATTGTGCTGCGGGGCGCGCTGATCCTCGCCGGAACGACGCTGCTCGCGCATTTTGCCTGGGTGGAATTCGTCTTCGGAGCAATCCTGGCGCTCGCCGCGCTGCGCCTGCTGCTGCATCCTCCGGGCGCATCGCCACCGGGCGGCGCGATTCGCTGGATCCAGACCTGCTGCCTGCGGTATGCCGACGGGCCGCGCCTCGCGCTCGCTTCCCTGCTGCTGGTGATCGCCGCCGTTGAGGCGACCGATCTTCTCTTCGCTGTTGACTCTATTCCCGCAGTGCTGGCCGTCACCCGCGATCCCTGGATCGCCTTTACGTCCAACATTTTTGCCGTGCTCGGGCTGCGCTCGCTCTATTTTGCCGTGGCCGGCCTGCTCGACCGATTCCGCAACCTGCACTATGCTCTGGCTCTGATTCTGGGTTTCGTCGCATTCAAGATGGTGACCGGGCGCTGGATCCCGATATCTACGCTCGTTTCGCTGGCGGTCATCCTCGGCATCCTCGTTGTGTTCTTTGTTTTCAGCAGGGTGTTTCCCAAGGGCGCGCCGGCGCCCAATCCTCGCCCTTGAGTTTGCCTGCCGTTGACTAATCGGAGTTATAGTCTCTGCATTCCCTGCTCCACCCAAACGGAGGAAGGCCATGAGAATCGGCGTACTCGGCTCCGGCATCGTCGCGCAAACGCTGGCCGCTGGATTTCTGAAACACGGCTACGAAACCACGATCGGCACCCGCGAGCCGTCGAAACTGGCGGACTGGAAGGCCGCGAACCCGAAGGCGCTCGTCGGCAGCTTCAGCGAGGCGGCCGCGTTTGGCGAAGTGGTGGTGCTTGCCGTGAAAGGAACCGCGGCGATCGAGGCGCTCCGGCTCGCGGGCAGCGCTCATCTCTCCGGCAAAGTCGTCATCGACTCCTGCAATCCCATTGCCGACGCGCCGCCGGATCACGGAGTGCTGAAGTTTTTCACGACGCTCGATCAGTCGCTGATGGAGCAGCTCCAGCGCGAATTTGCGGACGCGCGATTCGTGAAGGCGTTCAACTCGGTTGGCAGCGCGCGCATGGTGAATCCACAGTTCGCCGGAGGGATACGGCCAACCATGTTCCTCTGCGGCAATGACAACGCTGCGAAGGCAACGGTCGCGGAGATTTTGGAAAAGCTTGGCTGGGAGCCAGCCGATATGGGTTCGGTGGAGGCGGCCCGCGCGCTGGAGCCGCTGTGTATCCTGTGGTGCATTCCCGGGTTCATCAGGAATGAGTGGACTCACGCGTTCAAGCTGCTGCGGCAGTAGAGCAGAGAGCGATCAGAGCTGGCGAAACGCGACGTCGCGGCCCTTCGCGATGACCGAGTGCCTGCCGAAATGCGCATCGTCGCGCTGAGGAAAGTCGTTGCGGTAATGCGCGCCGCGGCTCTCCTGACGCGCCAGCGCCGAGGCCACCATCAGCTCGGCGACAGCGTGCAGGTTACGCAGCTCGAGCGCCTGGCGATGGATCGCATCGGGAATCGCGATCGCCGCCAGGCGACGCTGCGCAGCCTGCAGACCTTCTGCTTCGCGCAGCAGCCCGGCCTCTTCCCACATTGTCTTCTGCAACTCCCGGCGCAGCGCGGTGAGCGACGCGCTCTCCGCTGTTTGGAATTCGGTGCGCGGCGTCCCGAGCTCTGAGCTCCGAGGCTTGTGCAGTGCACCTTCCATAGCATCTGCGGCGCGCGCGCCGAAGACCAGTCCTTCCAACAGAGAATTGCTGGCCAGGCGATTCGCTCCGTGAACGCCGGTGCACGCGGCCTCACCCGCGGCAAACAATCCGGGCAGCGACGTCCTCCCGTTCACATCGGTGCGAATGCCGCCCATGAGGTAATGCGCGGCTGGACGGACCGGGATCAGGTCGCGGCGCAGATCGAGCCCGTGTGTCGCCAAAAACTTCGAGATACCGGGAAAGCGCGTCGCCGGATCGATGTTCGTCACGTGCCGCATATCCAGATACACGGAGAGCGTTTCGCCGCCCACGCCGATCCCTTCGCGCGTGATCGCCCGAGCCACTACGTCTCGCGGCGCCAGTTCTAACAAGGCGTGGTAGCGCTCCATGAATCGCTCACCCTTTGCATTCCGCAGCCATGCGCCTTCACCGCGCAGTGCTTCCGACAGCAGAAAGCGCGGCACGCCGGGCAAGCTCAGGGCGGTCGGATGGAACTGGTAGAACTCCATGTCGGCAACCTCGGCGCCGGCACGCGACGCCATGGCGATGCCGTCTCCCGTGGCGACGGCGGGATTCGTGGTGTCGCTGTAGACCTGTCCCGCGCCGCCGCTGGCCAGCAGTACAGCGCGCGCGCCGGCGTGCCGCGCATGGCCCTCGGAGTCCAGCAGCGTCACGCCCGCAACCTCGCCATCGCGAAGAACCAGATCGATGGTGGTGGTCCACTCCCGCAGCTCGATTTGTTGCATGGCGCGCGCATGGCGCAGCAGCGAGCGAGCAATTTCCGCGCCGGTCGCATCGCCGTGCGCGTGCAGGATGCGGTTGCGGCTGTGCGCGCCTTCGCGCGTCAGCATCAGGCGGCCATCCTCGCGGTCGAAATCCGTGCCCCAGCGCAGAAGCTCGTCTACGCGCCGTGGACCTTCTTCCACCAGGACCCGTGCCGCCTCGCGATTCACGAGGCCATCGCCAGCGTTCACGGTGTCGTCCAGATGCAGGGCCACATCCTCTTCGCCGCTGATGGCAACGGCGATGCCGCCCTGCGCGTAGTGGGTGTTCGATTCGGCCAGGGCCTCTTTGGTGACGACGAGGACGCGCGCGCCGGTTTCGGCCAGGCCAATGGCGGCCCGCAGGCCCGCGACGCCCGCGCCCACGATGATGAAATCCGGCTGCCGTACCTCCGCCATCTGCTTTCAGGCTATCGCACCATGCGCATTGCGGAGACGCACGGTGTGCGACCACGTAACAAATTACGGCGGCAGCCGGCGATGCTCCTCAGCGCCCCGATCCGCAGCGCCACAATTCGCCGCTTGCATTACTCTGGATTCACCTTGAAGATCACGCGGATTCCCGTCAGGACGGCATCGGCCGACTACACGGTGTACGTCGGACGCAATTTGTTTTCGGCCCTGGCACGACATGTCGCAGCTCGTTCAGGCCGCCGGATCTTTGTGCTCACCTCGCCGGCGATCTGGTCGCTTTGGGGCAGCCGCTTGCTCGCGGCGTTTCCCGCGAGCGCGCAGCCCACGGTTCTGTTTCTTCCCGCCGGCGAGCGGTTCAAGCGGCTGGCACAGGTGGAGCGGCTGGCGGGCGAGCTTGCGTCGTCCGGAGCGGACCGCGCTTCCCTGCTGATCGCGTTCGGCGGCGGGATCGTCGGCGATCTCGGCGGGTTCCTCGCCGCGATTTACATGCGCGGCATCGAATACGTCCAAGTTCCGACGACTGTGCTGGCGCAGGTGGACTCTTCCGTCGGCGGCAAGACCGGCGTCAATCTTGTTTCCGGGAAGAACCTCATCGGCAGCTTCCATCATCCTGCCGCCGTTTTCGCCGATATCGATGTGCTGCAAACGTTGCCGGAGCGTGAAGTGCGCGCCGGACTCTTCGAGAGCGTCAAGGCCGGCATCATCCGCGACCCGGCGCTCTTCCGGTTCATGGAGAGGAATGCCGCGACGATTCTGGCGCGCGAGCCGGCGGCCCTGAGCCGCGTCATCGCGGCGTCGATCCGCATGAAGGCGGAGGTCGTCGGCATCGACGAGCGCGAATCCGGGCTGCGCATGATCCTCAACTTCGGACACACGCTGGGCCACGCGATCGAAGCGGCCACCGGCTATCGGCGTCTGCTGCACGGCGAAGCGATCGCGTGGGGCATGCTGGCGGCCCTGCGCATTGCGCTCCAGCGCGGGACGATCACTGCCGCGCAAGCTGCGCGGATGGAACAGACCATTCTCGCCTACGGGCCGCTGCCCCCGTTTCGCGCGAGCGTGGAGCGGCTGCTCGATGCCGCAGGGCGAGACAAGAAGAACCGAGCCGGCACGCGGAGGTTTGTTTTGCCCAAAGGCATCGGGGATGCCGTGGTGGTGGAAGATGTGACGGATGCGGAGCTGGCGGCGGCGGCGAGGTGGGCGCTGGAGCGGGCAAGGCAGAAGCGCGGGGGCTAAAGCCCGGGTAGTTTTTGGGCTGGTTACGGCACGACTGAAGTCGTCCCCTGATACAAGGCAGAGGGGTGAGCGGGTTCGCAGCGCCGTCCCTCCGGGACTCTCGTGTTGGGGGCCGTCTTCCCAGCACTGAAGTGCTGGGCTAATCTCCATTGCGCCTAACGGCGCGGTGCCTCGGCACGACCTTCGAGATTGCGCCCTGATACAAAGCACAGGGGCTGAAGCCCGGTTTCGTTTGCGGCGATTACGGCACGACTAAAGTCGTGCCCTGATACAAAGCCCCAGTCTCGAAGTGTTTTTTAAGGCCCCAGCCTTGAAGTGCTTTTTCGCGAGTTCTAGTGCCGCGACCTGAGACAAAGCCGGAATCGGCAGATTGGGGCTCGTGCTTTCCCACCTCTGCCAACGACGGGATGAAGTCGGGTAACCAGGTTTTTTGCTCAATCGATGGAGAGGCTGAGCTGGTGGCGCACGTCGGCGCCGCGCACCCAGAAGATTACATCGGTCGCGATGTTGGTGGCGTGGTCGGCGATGCGCTCCAGGTTGCGCGAGATCAAAATCGCCGGCAGCGCCTGGTCCGTGCACTCCGGCTCCTCCTGAATGCGGCGGGTGAGGTCGGTAATGGCCACGCGATTCATGCGATCGATCTCGTCGTCCATGTCGCGCACGGATTCCGCCACGAGCGCGTCGCCATCGAGCAGCGACTGAATCGCCGTGCGAATCATTCGTCCGGCAAAGTCGCCCATGCCGGCCAGGTCCACCGGCAGATCGATCGGGTCCTGGTGGAGCAAATCCAGCGTGCGCACTGCGATGCTGACCGCGATATCGCCGATGCGCTCGAGGTCGGCATTGATCTTGATCACGGCCAGAATGAAGCGCAGGTCGATGGCCATGGGCTGCTCTTTGGCGAGCAGCTCATAGGCCATTTCGTCCACCTCGCGCTGCGCGGAGTTGATGGCTCTTTCGTTGTCACGGACGTACTGGCACAAGCTGGGGTCGCGCTGCAGCCACGCGTCCACGGCGGATTCCACCGCCTGCTGCGACAGAGCGGCCATGGCCAGCAACTTGTCCTTCAGCTCGGCCAGCTGCAGATGAAAGTGAATCCGCGGCAAATACTCCTCCTGCGAGCCGGAGTCGACTTACGAATCACAACTCGATCTTTGTATTGTGCACCCGCGCACATCAAAGGTCTGCAAATTCTGCTCGGATCGAGTTACTTTTCTGAGTCGCGGGTCTCTCCGGCTTTTGACGGCGCCGGAGTTCCGAGGTCAACCGGCTCAGCTCAGGCGCTTCTCGGCTTCCTGAGCCGCCTCGTAAATCTGGTCGAAGGATTCCACCGCGTACAGCACTTTCTGCTCCTCCGAGACCAGGAACTTCTGCTCCATCACCAGATCCAGATCGAAATCCCGGATCTCCGGCCGCCCCTCGATGACGTGCGTCCCTTCGCCGTGCGAGGAAATCAGGCCGCTGCCGTAGAGTTTGACTTTTCCGTTTTGGCGGATCACGCCGAACTCCACGGTGAACCAGAACAGCCGCCCCATCTTCTCCAGCTTGTCCTTATCGCCCATCAGAGCCGCGCAGACACGGCCGTAGTGCTGCAGGAAATCGGCGAAGACGGGGTGCGCGTGCATGGGCACGTGGCCGAAAACGTCGTGGAAAATGTCCGGTTCGGGCGTGTACTCCATGGACTCGCGGCCGCGGATGTAGGTGGTGGTGGGAAACTGCCGCGCGCCGAGCATCTCGAAAAACGCGTCCGGCGGCAGGAATCCACTCACCGGCGTGGCGTTCCAGCGGGTGCGCGGAGACAGCCGCCGGTTCACTTCGCTCAGGTTCGGGATGGTGTCTTCGCGCAACCCGATCTGCTCAAAGCCGTCCAGATACTCCTGGGCCGCATGCTCGCGGAGCTGCGGCATCCTGCGCCGCACCAGTTCCGCCCAGATCGCGTGCTGATCCGCCGTATAGGCGTCCCACTTCTGCTGAATCAAATAAGGTTGAGCGACGGAAAGCGGTTCAGTGGGCAGGCTGGCGGCGGTCCCCGGAGGATTCATACAATCACCCCAACAAAACCTATGAGAATGTCACCCGTGCGCCAGGGATGTCAAACGAAGCCGGTAGCCAGCAGCCGGTGGCCGGTAACCGGTAGCGGGCCGCTACTTCTCGCGCTTTTTCTCCGGGGCCTTTGCCTGCGCAGGCGCAGGAGTGGAAACCGGCGGCAGATCGTAAATCTCAATCGCCCCGTCGCGCAGCACGGCGAAGCGGCTGCCGTCCGGCGAAAGGGCTACATTCTGGCCAGCTGTGATGTGGGGCGACGCATCCTTCACCAGCACCAGCTTGCCCGTCTCGGTGTCGTAAACGCCGACCATTTGCCCGACAATCTCGTCCAGGTCCAGCGTGGAGCCGACCACGCTCATCGACCCGTTGGTCTCTACCGACTCGTAGGCGAAGCGGCTGCCGTTTTCCGCGAAGTCAAAATACGGCCAGACGTACTTTTGCTGCCACGTATCCCGCCAGAGCTCCTTACCGGCCAGATTCACGGCAAATACCGGCCGATCGGCATCCTGCTGCGAGCACCACGTAACCAGGGCGGCGGTGTCGCTCAGCGGCTGCACGTGGGGACGGCAAAACGAATGCACCGGGCCCACCACCTGCGGCGCACCCGAAAACGGAACGTCGCGCAACACCCAGGAGGCGACTTCGTTGCCCTCCAGCACACCCATCAGCCCGTCGCCCATCAGCGGCAGGTCGCCTGGCTGATCCAGGTCGGCGGCGGCCACCGGCTTTTTGGATCCAACCGGCACAATCACCGCCTTCACGGGCATCTGGGTTCCGGTGTCACCCTCGAGGCTGGGACCGTTGTGCGCCTTCGCGGGATCGTCGTACTCCACGACCACCCATTTCCGCTGCGGTGAGACCTGGACCAGCCGCAGCGTGCCCGGCGCCCGCAACCAGGGCGTTAATTCCAGCGACGGGCCCAGCAGGTAGAGCGTGTTCTCAATGCGCAGCAGGAAATGGCCATCCGCAAACGGCCACAGATAAGGCCCGCGGTCGCGCAGCCGCCACTGTGTCTGCTGGAGCACCTTCCCGCTGTGCGCGTCCAGCACCACCGCCCGGATTTCCTGGTCTCCTCCCGGATCTCCGGGCAGCCGCTTCATCAGTCCTGGCACCTGGAATGTGAAAAGCAGACGGTCGTTATCGAAGAATCCCATGGCCGCCGAGGAGAGCCGGTAGGTGATGTAGAACGCGCCGGGAGGCAGATAGCCGAGAGGCGCCACCGGAATCCGCAGGCTCGGCCTCAGGTCCGGGGTGGTTGATGGTTTCTCCGCGCGCGCTGGTTTTGGGCACAGGAGTGCCGTTGTCATCAGGCCCGCCGCAAAGAGTGCCGCTGCTCGCTGGCGCATTCTGAAAGTCCCGCTACCATTCTCCTCAAGGCGCGCACTCAGGGGCAACTGAGGCCCGGATTTGACGTACCGCCGCAATGTGCGTATAAAACTTGGTTCTAAAGGGCTGCCGCATGCCGCCGCATCTGGGCGAGCAGTCCATGGGGACAAATCTATCTATGGCTCGAATGCATGAAGCACGGGAAACGCCAGCAGCGCGCCGCCCACGCACCACCCCGGCGAAAGCCCGCAGCGCCGGCGGAGACAGCCAGCCGCGGGTCCTCCAGGACTATCAAAATGCCCTGGAGCTGATGCAGGACAACAAATTCGAGAAGGCGCGCGCCCTCTTCGAGAAGATTCTGCGCGATGCTCCGCCGGAACTGGTAGAACGCGTGCGCATGTATCAGAGCGTATGCGAACGGCGCAGCGCGGAATCGTCGCTCAGCTTCGCCACGCCCGAGGAACAGTACGATTATGCGGTTTCGCTGCTGAATACGGGCAATTTCGAGGATGCCCGCGATCAGTTCGAGTCGCTTCTGGGGGCCAACCCCAAGTCCGATTTCGCCCACTACGGCGTCGCGCTGCTCAACAGCATGACGGGGCAAAACGAAGAGGCGCTGGAGCATCTGGCGCGTGCCATCGAGCTGAATCCCAGGCTGCGCATTCAGGCGCGCACCGATCCGGACTTCCTCGACATGGTCGACGATCCGCGGTTCACTGAACTGCTCTATCCCGAAGTCCCGTAGGCGGCTCCACGGGCGGGTTTAAACTCAACAGAGCAGTGCGTACGAACTCTGTGAGCGTTTCCGCTTCAACATCACCGGCCGCTGCCATTTGTCCTCCGGACACGCCTCCTGCGCCACAACTTCCTTTGCGCGTGGTGGCGCTTGGCGGAGGCACGGGGCTTTCCACCCTGCTGCGCGGACTGAAACACCGCGTTCCGCATGGAGCGGGCCTGCTGGAAGTGCCGGCGCGCACACCCCTCATCGCGGACCTGACGGCGGTGGTCACGGTGACCGACGACGGCGGCTCCAGCGGCCGGTTGCGCCGCGACTTCAACATGCTCCCTCCCGGCGACCTGCGCAACTGCATGGTCGCGCTCTCTGAGGACGAGCGCCTCATCTCCCGCCTCTTCCGCCATCGCTTCGGCACCGGCGGCGAGCTGGCCGGCCACAATTTCGGCAACCTCTTCATCGCTGCTCTCACCGAGATGACCGGGGACTTCGCGCTGGCCATCCAGCAGGCTGCGGAGATCCTGGCAACGCGCGGACATATCCTGCCTGCCACGCAGGCGAACGTCACGCTGGCAGCGCGCATGGAGGATGGCTCCCTCGTGCGCGGCGAAACCAGCATCACGGCCAGCCGGCAACGCATTGTCGAGCTGATGCTGGAGCCTCCCGATCCTCCACCGCCGCCCCAGACGCTGGATGCCATTGCCGCCGCCGATCTCATCACGGTCGGACCTGGCTCGCTCTACACGAGCATCGTCACCAATCTGCTGGTCCATGGCATCCCGGAAGCTCTGGGCGCGGCGCGGGGCACGCGCGTTTTTATCTGCAACCTGATGACCCAGGCCAACGAGAGCCTGCATTTGACGGCGTCGCAGCACATCGAGCGCATCTACGAGCACGCCGGCCGCCCGATCTTCGACTACGCTCTGGTGAATACCGCGCCGGTGTCGGAGGCGCTGCGCCAGCGCTATGCCGCGGAGGGCGCCGAGGTGACCATTGCGGACGTCGACCGCATTGAGGCCATGGGCATTCGCTGCGTGACGGGCGATTTCACTGCCGAGGGCGACGTGCTGCGCCATGCCGCTGACCGGGTGACGGAGGCGCTGCTGGCGCTGCCCATGCGCTCGGGTGAGCGATGACCCCTCTTTAGAGGGCCGCGTTACCGGCTGTCTTCTTCAGCTGACCGCAGGCGGCGTAGATGTCGCGCCCGCGCGGCTTGCGGATAAAGGCTGGGATGCCCGCTGCCCGCAGACGCTCCTGAAATCGCGCCACGGCTTCCTCGGTGGGCATGGAAAACGGCACCCCCGGGCCGGGATTCCAGGCGATCAGGTTGACCTTGGCCGGAAAACCCGCTCGCCGCACCAGCCGGATGACTTCGTCCGCGTGCTGCGGCTGATCGTTGACGCCTCCCAGCAGCACATACTCAAAGGTCACTCGTTCGCGTGAGCGCAGCGGGAGCTTCCGCACCGCCTCGATCACGTCCGCGATCGTCCACTTGCGCGTGATGGGCATGATGCCCTCGCGAATCGTGTCGGTGGGCGCGTTCAGCGAAATCGCCAGCCGGGGACGGACCGGCTCCTCGGCAAAGCGCAGGATGCCAGGCACAATCCCTGAGGTCGAGACCGTCATCCGCGACTCCGCAATCCCGATGGGGCCGGCGAGCAGGCGCACCGCTTCCATAAAGGCGTCGTAGTTCAGGAACGGCTCGCCCATTCCCATGAAGACCAGGTTGATGCGGTCGCGGCCCGGCTCGGCCTGCTGGCGATTGAGCACGGCGGCGACCTGCCCGGCAATCTCGCCAGCAGAGAGATTGCGGAGAATGCCCAGTTTCGCCGTGAGGCAGAACTGGCAATTGACCGCGCAGCCGATTTGGCTGGAAACGCAGATGGTGGCGCGCGTCCAGGTTCGGCCCACCGGCGCCATGCTGGGCGCCTCGCCGGCTTCTGCTCCGGCATCGTCGTCCTCTGCGCCGTCGCCCTCCGGCATCCAGACCGTCTCCACCGTTTGCCCATCCGCGCAGGCGATCAGGTATCGCTCCGTGCCGTCGACCGACCGGAAGGTCTCCACAATCTCCGGCAGACCCACGCGGAATCCCGCGGCCGCGACCTGCTCGCGTAGCTCTTTGGGCCAGGTGGTCACCTGGTCCAGATCGGTGACTCTTTGGCTGTAGAGCCCGGTTTCCAGTTGGCGAATTCGCCATGCGGGTAAGTGGAATTCCGCGAGCTTGGCGCTAAGCGCCTGATTCTGAAGGCCAAAAAGTCCTTCACCGCGAGGGGGTCCAGCAGCGTCTAAGATGGTGGTACTGAGTTTCCCGCCGGCAGTCATCCTGATTCCGAGCATAGCGCATCGAACACCCGGCAGGGCTCCCTCTCCGGACCACACGCACAGCGATGAACAGCGAACGCAATATCCGCCGAACTGTCCTGCCCAGCGGGCTTATCGTGCTCACCGAGCGGATGGAACACGTCCGCTCTGTGGCCATGGGAGTCTGGATGCGCGCGGGCTCCCGTCATGAGTTGCCGGAACTGAACGGGATTTCCCATTTCGCCGAGCACATGGTTTTTAAGGGGACGAAGTCCCGCTCCGCCCAGCGCATCGCCCGCGAAGTGGACGCCATCGGCGGCAATCTGGACGCGTTTACCGGCAAAGAAACCATCTGCTTCAACATGAAGGTGCTCGACGACCACGTCCCGACCGCTTTGGATGTGCTGTCGGACCTGGTGCTGAATCCCGTCTTCGCCTCAGAGGAGATCGCCCGCGAACGCGGCGTCATCCTGGAAGAGATCAAGATGGATGAGGACAATCCGGACACGCTGGTCCATGAAATCTTCACCCAGAGTTTCTGGAGGGGACATCCGCTGGGCAAGCCCATCCTGGGAACCCGGGAAACCGTCGGCAGCTTCGAGCAGAACACGCTGCTCCGCTTCTACGAACAGCGTTTCCTCGCCGGGAACATGGTCTTCTCCGCCGCAGGAAATCTGGAGCATGACAGCTTCGTGGAGCTGGTCACGCGCCAATTCGGCGCGCTCGGCCCGGGAAGCATCTCCAGCGACAGCGGCGTGCCGCAGGTAACGCCACGGATCAATTTGCGCAACAAGAAGTCGCTGGAGCAGGTGCAGCTGTGCCTGGGCGTGCAGTCGCCGCCGGTGGCCGACGAATCGCGGTATATCACGCTGCTGCTGAACACGATTCTGGGCGGGGGCATGAGTTCTCGCCTCTTCCAGACCGTGCGCGAGGAGCGGGGGCTGGTGTACGCCATTTACAGCGATCTGAATCCCTACCGCGACACAGGGGCGCTCTGCGTATATGCGGGAACGTCAGCGGACCGCGCCGTGCAGGTGATCGACCTGATCATGGAGGAGTTTCGCCGGCTGAAGACCGAGCCGCTGCAGGCGGGCGAGCTGCGGCGCGCCAAGGATCAGCTGAAGGGCAATCTGCTGCTGTCGCTGGAAAGCTCGATGTCGCGCATGTCGAACCTGGCCCGCCAGCAGATGTACTTCGAGCGCTTCTTCAGTCTGGATGAGATTCTGGAACGCGTGGAAGGCGTGACCGAAGAGCAGGTGATGGCGATGGCCACGGAGCTGTTCCAGCCTGATCGCGTGGCGGTGACGATGCTGGGGCGGCTCGACGGACTGCGCCTCAACCGCAATCAGCTCGCCTGCTGACGGCGCTCCAAGACCGCCGCAAAGAACCCATCGCACGGATGCACTCCGGGAATCGTCCGCAGGAAATCGCCCTGCGTGGCGCTGCGGAGCCGGTCGCGACCCTCCGCGGTTATTACGCCGGTTGCGGCCAGTTCATCGAGGATTTTCGCTATTGGGATGAGGCTGATCCCCGGCGCCTGGCGCAGCACCGCGGCAATCACGTCCTCGTTCTCTTCCGGCTCCAGCGAACAAGTGGAGTAGACGAGCCGGCCGCCAGGGGCGAGTCCCGGCAGCGCCGCTCGGAGGATGGCGATTTGGCGCGTCTGCTGGCGGGTGAGGTCGGCCTCGGTGACGCGCAGGCGAATTTCGGGATTGCGCGCCATCGTTCCCGTCCCGCTGCACGGCACATCGCAAAGGATGCGGTCCCACTCGGGCTGTAGGTCCAGCTTTGCTGCGTCGGTGATCTCCCATTGAATCCGGCCGTCGTTCTCCCGGCGCGAAGCGTCTCCGCCCGTGCGGCCAGCACCCGCTTTCGCGCTCACGTCCACCGCAGTCACCTGCGCATGCGGCAGCCGCTCCAGCAGGATCGCCGTTTTTCCGCCGGGAGCGGCGCAGGTATCGAGCACCTTCCTGGCCTGTGCTCCGCGGGCGGATGCAGCGGCAATCTCAGCCACCAACTGCGAGGCTTCGTCCTGAATGCGCGCCTGTCCCGTGCGGACGGCGGCGCTCCGTCCCGCATCGCCCCGCAGCACACGGCGCGCGCAGGCGAGGAAAGCCCCCGGCTCGGTCTCGATGTCGGACAATTCGATGTTGGGCTCGATCCGGAGAGTCGCTGCGGCCGGTTCCTGATCCCACCAGCAAATTCGTTCGGCGATGGCCTCGCCGAAGCGTCGCGCCCAGCGCTCCACCATCCAGGCAGGATGCGCCAGGACGGCAGCCTGCGCAGCGGAGAGTCCCTGCCCCGCCGTCTCGCCCATCTTCCGCAGCACGGCATTCACCAGCCCTGCCGCGCCGCGCTCGCGACTTTGCTTCACCAGTTCCACACTGTCATGAATCACCGCGTGTGCCGGCACGCGATCCAGATGCAGCAACTGGTACGCGCCCATCTGCAGCGCGGCCGCCGCTTCCGGGCTCAGCCTGGCATTCGGCCGGGCCAGCAGGCCGCGAATGCGGGCATCCAGCGCCAGTTGCCAGCGCAACGTCCCCAGAACCAGCGCGGTGACGAGATTGCGGTCCTGCGCGGAGAGCGCATCCACACCCCGCTCGCGCAACAGATCGTCGCTGTGCGCATCCGTCGTCGCGATTTGCAGGAGGATGCGGTAGGCAGCCTGCCGCGCCGGCGCAATCATAACTATTCGCCGAGCCGCGCGCCGGCCGCGACCGCGTGCCCGCGCAGAAACTCTCCGGCCGTCATGCGACGCTTGCCTTCGAGCTGCACTTCCACCAGCTCGATCCAGGTGTCCTGGCCGCAAGCAGCAAACATGGTGCCCTCGTCGAGCCGCAGCGTACCGGGTGCGGTGCCACGCGTGCCGCGGACTTCGGTGGGCAGCAACCGGTGCACCGTCAGCTTTTTTCCCGCGAGCGTCGTCCACGCGCCAGGCCATGGCTGGAATCCCCGCCAGCGGTTGTAAATCTCCATCGCCGGGAGCGAGAAATCCATGCGTCCCTCTTCGCGGGTCAGCAGAGGCGCCAGCGTGGCCTGCGATTCGTCCTGCTTGCGCGGCACCATGCGCCCGGCTTCCAGTTCGACCAGCGTCAGCATCATGAGGTCGGCGCCCATTTCGGCCAGCAGCGGAAAGACATCCGTCGCCTGCATGTCCGGGGCCAGCGGCAAGGTGCGCTGCAGCAGGATGTCCCCCGTATCCAGCCCCTCATCCAGCCGCATGGTCGTTACGCCGGTAGCGTGCTCGCCCTTCGCAATGGCCCACTGCACCGGCGCGGCCCCGCGATACTTCGGCAGGAGCGAGCCGTGGAGGTTCAGATTCCCGTAGCGAGGCAGATCCAGCATCCATTTCGGAATGATCCGCCCATAGGCCACGACGAGAATCGCATCGGGAGAAATCGCTTCCAGCTCCGCGCGCAGCTCCGGATTGTTTTTGATTTTCTCGGGCTGGATCACGCGCAGTCCCGCTTCGAGAGCGACCTGCTTGACAGGCGGCGCGGTGAGTTGTTGCCCGCGTCCTGCTGGACGGTCGGGTTGCGTGATCACCAGCGCTACGTCGTGTCCGGTGCGCAGAGCCAGCTTGAGCGTGGGCACCGCAAAGGCCGGAGTCCCACAGAAGGCCAGCTTCATTTCCACTCGCCGGTTTTTTGCAGCTTGCGGATCCGGCGCAGGATCAAATCGCGCTTGAGCGCGCTGAGCCGCCACGGAAACAGGATGCCGTCCAGATGGTCGATCTCATGCTGGAACGCCCGAGCCAGCAATTCTGTGCCTTCCAGCTCGCGCCAGTTGCCATCGAGATCCTGAGCGCGCACCTTCACGCTGGCCGCGCGGGCCACCTTATCTCGGATATCCGGCAGGCTCAGGCAGCCCTCTTCTTCCACTTGCCGGCCAGCTTTGTGGAGGATCTCCGGATTGACGAGCACCAGCTTCTCGTCGGGATTCTTCTGGTTGCTGAGATCGATGACGGTGATGCGCTTGCCGACACCGATCTGGGGCGCGGCCAGGCCAATGCCCTGCGCCTTGTACATGGACTCGAACATGTCAGCAGCGAGCGTGCGCAGTTCCTCATTGAACTCCGTCACCGTTTCGGTCGGCCGCTGCAAAATGGGGTCCGGATATTTGACGATTTCGCGAATCATTTCCAAAAAAGCCTGTAGCCGGTAGCGAGTCGCTGGCATGAGCCACTGGCTACGGGCTAAATCTAGTATTTCTTCACTTGCTCTGCGTACCCTTCGTAGTTTCTCTTCAGCTCCCGAAGCGAATCGCCGCCGAACTTGTCGAGAGCCAGCCGCGCCATGGCGAGAGCGACCATCGCTTCCGCCGCGACACCTGCTGCCGGCACTACGCACACATCGCTGCGTTCGTACGCGGCCTTGGTCTCCTCGCGGGTGTCGAAGCGGACCGACTGGAGCGGGCGGCGCAGGGTGGAGATCGGCTTGAGATAGCCGCGCACCACGATCTCCTCTCCATTGGAGATGCCGCCTTCCACGCCTCCGGCATTGTTGTGCTCCCGCGTAAAGCGGGTGTGGCGGCCGTCCTTCAGCTCCGTCGCGTACCCAATGGCGTCGTGGACCTCCGAACCCAGCGACTCCGCCGCGGTGACGCCGCGGCCAATTTCGACGGCCTTCACCGCCTGCAGCGACATCACGGCCTGCGCCAGAATGCCGTCCAGCCGATCATCCCAGTTGGCGCACGTGCCCAGCCCCGGAGGCGCGCCGTGCACCACCACTTCAAAGACTCCTCCAACCGTGTCGCCGGTGCGCAGCACTGCATCCACTTCGCCCTTCATCTTCGCTTCGGCTTCAGCGTCGACGCAGTTCAGCAGCACCTCGTCCTTCGCGCGCAGAGCGGCAATTTCCTCCCACGTCGCATCGCGTTCCAGCTCCGCGCGGCCTACGCGGATCACGTGGCTGGCTACGTCCATGCCCAGTTCCAGCAACAGATGTTTGGCAACGGCGCCAGCGGCCACGCGCGCCGTGGACTCGCGCGCCGAGGCCCGCTCCAGCACGTACCGTGCATCCGGAAAATCGAACTTGAGCGCGCCGGCCAGATCCGCGTGTCCCGGCCGCGGCGAGGCCACCGCCTTGTGCTTTGCCGGATCCCCAGCGGCCACCGGCAACGCTTCGGTCCAGTTCTTCCAGTCGCGATTCTCGATCTCGATCGCAATCGGCGATCCGATGGTCTTGCCATGACGGACACCGCTGAGAAAATGCGCGGTGTCCGTCTCAATGTGCATGCGGCCGCCGCGGCCGTAGCCCTGCTGCCGCCGCCACAACTCGCGGTTCACGAAATTCTCGCGGATGGGAACGCCCGCGGGCAGCCCGGACAGCAGCGCGATCAGGCTCTCTCCATGCGACTCCCCGGCTGTGGCAAAACGCAGCATACGTGTCAGTAACCTGCCTAAATTGTAGATGATTCGGCAAGGAGTCCAGTCGCAGAGGCGCGGTCCGGAGCCTTACAGAAAGAACCCACGACGAGAAAACGTCCCCCAGCGGCTAAAGCCGGACTCGCCTTGCGGCGCTTGCGGCACGACTGAAGTCATGCCCTGATACAAAGCCGCTGTCGCGGAGGATTCTTACGCACGGTGTAAGCTCGTGCCCTGATACAAAAACCGCTTCAGGGGTGTTTTCCACAAGCTCTGGAACCGTGCTCCCCACTCATTTACTCCGACACCAGCCACGCGTACTGCGCTTCGCTCAGCGGCACCACCGAGAGCCTTCCCTGCGTGATCAGGGGCGAACGCGTAAACAGGCTCTGACTCTTGATCTGCTGGAGGGTCCGCGGCGTCTTCGTTTTCTTCACGAACTTCAGCCGAATCACGGGCTTCTTTGGGTCGCCGGCGTCGACGTTCAGCACTTTGCCCAGGCCCACTGTGCGGCGTTCTGTTCCGGTGTGATAGATCACCAGCATTTCGCCGCGCTTCATGCCGGCCAGCATCTTCACGGCCTGCGCGTTGGTCACGCCATCCCACACGGTCTCGCCGTCGCGGGCCAAATCATCCACCGAATAAGAGCCGGGCTCAGTCTTCAAAAGGTAGGGCATCCGGGACCCTTTCTGCGCGCTCATTTTGCTCGCTCTTCAGGTACGCTTCGGTATTCAGGAGCGGCCGATCCATCGATCGGACCCAGTCCGTCAGTTCTGCGCCGGAGCGGCCGTTCGCCTCGCTGCGTGCGAACTCCGCCCGCACCGTCTGCATCTTCGCGTCCAGGTCGTCCAGGTAGTGCAGCACGATCGCTTCCGGCGTCATGGGCAGCTTCGGCGAGCCAAACTCGAGTTTTCCGTGGTGGCTGAGCACCAGATGCTCCACCAGCACACGCTTGGCCGCGGGAAACCCGGCGATGCCATCCATCTTGCGCTCGATCATGCCGAGGCCGATGGTGATGTGCCCCAGCAACTGGCCTTCCAGGGTGTAATCGAAACTCGTTCCCCAGCGCAGCTCGCGCAGCTTGCCGACATCGTGCAGCACCGCCCCGGTGAGCAGGAGGTCGCGGTTGATGCCTGGGTAATGTTTCGCCGCCAGCTCGCACATGCCCATGAGCGAGAGCGTGTGCTCCAGGAGGCCCCCGATCCACGCGTGATGCAGGCCTCTGGCGGCCGGCGCCTGGCGCAGCGCCTCGGCAATCTCCGCGTCGGCCAGAAACGCCTCGAGCAGTGCCTTTAAATCCGCATCAGCGAAGCTGGCTACCCACGCCTGCAACTCAGCCCACATCTCGTCAGGGTTCCGGTCCGACTGGGGCACAAAATCGCCCAGTTCGTATTCGTTGGCCGCGGCGCGACGGATTTTGTCGACGTTCACCTGAAGCTTCTCGTTGTAGCGGCAGACCTGGCCGCGCACCTTCACCACATCGCCTGGCTCAAAGTCGCCCGCGTCGTCGGCGTCCCACACGCGCGCCTCAATGTTCCCGGTGCGGTCGCCCAGGGTAAGGGCAAAGTAGCGCGTGCCGTCCTTTTTCGTGCGCGCCTGCTTCGATCCTGCTGCGAAGAACCCGGTGATTCCCTGGTTCTCCCGGCTGGCCAGATCGGCGACCATGGGCTCTTTCATGGTGGTGGCAGTGTCTTACCGCTGGCTGGAACCAGACGTTCCGCTCGGTGAGGCCGGAGCGGTTCCGGAAGGCGGAGGCGTCGCGGGCTGCGGCGCCGGTGGTGTCTGGTTATTCTCCTTCTGCTTTTTCTTGTCCTTCCTGGAGAGCCGCCGCTTCGGTCCTGTCTTGGCGGGATTCGGCTTCTTCACGTGCGTGGTGTCGCCCTGCAGGCCGTACGCCTGACTCTCGCGCTGCTCCTTCTGGAGCTCTGTTGGAGGTGGCGCGGGCGCAACGTACTGCTGCTTCGGCCGATTCTTCCACTGCTTCTCTTTGGGCAGCTTTTTCTGATCCTGGAAGCGAACTTTTTTGCCCTTTGTGGGCGTTGTGGTGTCCACCACATCGCCGTTGGCGTTGGTCACCGTCGTCCCGGTCGCGCCGGTTGTGCCGCTCGTCTCCTGCGCCGCAGTTGATCCCTGGCCTGCCCCGGCATCCACGTTCCGCGTCTCGGCGCTGGGCAGCGTTTCGCGCGGCGCCTGGCCAAAACGGATTTTCTCTTTATTGCCGGGCTTCTGGACCTTCGCCGGCTTTGCACTCACCGTCTGCAGATGGCCGGTTCCCGACCTGCGCTGCCGGCCGGGCTTGGTGCGGAAGCGGCTACGCGTCTGCTTCTTGTGCTTCGGGCCTGGCGGCACATAGGCGCTCTGGATGAACTTCATTTCGTCCGGGCTCGCTCCGGAATCCTCAAAGCCCGGGCGGATGGTGATGTAGGCCTGATTGCGCAGCTGGGTGAGGTAGTCGCGCAGCGCCGGCTGCATCTTCTGCATGCCGACCGTCTGCTGAATCTGGTCCTGGACGGCGGAGAGCGGCTGCTGGCCTGCACCCTGATGCTGTGTAACCTCGAGGATCAGCCAGCCCTGCTGGGTCCGGATCGGCTCAGTCCATTGCCCCGCCTTCAGTGAGAAGGTGGCATCTTCCATGACCTTCGGCAGCACGCCGCGCTTGTACTCGCCCAGCTCGCCGCCTTCCGACGCCGTGGGCCCGCCGGAGTCCGCCTTCGCCAGCGTGGCAAAATCCGCTCCGGCTTTCAGCCGGTCCTCGATGCCGTCCGCCTGCTTCTCCGCCGTCGCCACCTGAGCCGCGTCGTCGGGGTTGGGCGTGGGGATCAGAATCTCGCTGAGCCGCACCTGCTCGGGCTCTTCGAAGTCCTTCTTGTGCTCGTTGTAATACGCCTCGATCTCCGATGGGCTCACCGTGATTTTCGGCGCCACCTCCTGGCTGACCACGTCCGAGGTAATCACGTTCTCCCGAATCTGTTCCTTCAGATCCTCCCAGGAAACTCCCTGCGCTTCAGCCGCTTTCTGCAGGTCGTCCATGGTTGCGAGGTTGTACTGCTTGCGCATCTCATCCAGGCGGCGGATCACCCCGTCATCGCCGTTGATGCCCATCTCCTTGCCCTTGGAGAGCAGGAGCTGTTTGTCGATGAGCGAGCGCAGCAGATCGTGCTTCTGCTCGTAGAGTTCCTGTTGCGACCAGTTCTCCTGCTGGGCCTGCTGCTCCAGCTGTTGCTCGGCGCGGTTGTAATCCGACAGGCTGATCACCTGGTCGTTCACGCGGACCACGATGTCTTCGACCACCTGGCCGTGGTACGGAGAGGTGTCCTGGTTCGAGCTGGAGCCGGACTGCGCCACGGCGGGCACAGCAACAACGGCCAGGCTGGCAGCGAGCAGGGTGGAGAGCGGCGAAAAACGATGCATCATGATGATCGAGAGTCTCGGTGCGCCGCCCCCGGTGCCGGCGAGAAAAGCCCTCTTCCGCTTCCCGACTGTGCACAGATTCTGAGGCTTGCGCTGAATCTCATTGTACCGCGTGGAAAAGCCTGCCGCCCGGCGCGCCGATCGAGCGGGTCTTTCGCTAACTGGCTTTTCGCCAACAGGTTGTTGCCAGGCGGTTTTCCGCCGACCGGCTCTGCGCTGATTTCATACGCCCTTCTTCAGCGGCTCCCACACGTACTTGTGAATTTGCAGGCTTAGCCGCGCGGGAAGCCCATCGGCCAGCATCCACTCCACCATCTCTCGCGGATCGAGGAGCGCATTCTCTGTTGTCCTTTCCGGCGCCGGCGTCTTGCTGAAGGCCGGGGACAGGAGCACTTCTCCGGCTCGTGTTTCCAGCCGGTGCTCGCGGAGGAAGTCCCGCGCGAACTCGTAATCGGCGCGATTCGCGATCACGAATTTCACTTCGTCGCGCTCGGTGAGGCACGCGAGGTTCTCGATGCGGAAGCTACCTGCCTCGCCCGACCCTGGGCACTTCACGTCGACGATCTTGTGGACCGGGCTCGGGACTCGCTCCAGCGGCCGCTCGCCGCTGGTCTCTATCATCAGCTCGTAGCCCTGGCTCAGCAGCCGCTCCATCAGCGAAACCAGCTCCCGCTCCTGGAGCATCGGCTCGCCCCCGGTAAATTCCACGAGCTTCACTGGCGCCAGCTTCTCAATCTCCGCGACGATCTCATCTTGGGTCTGCTTGTAGCCGCCCGTAAACGTGTACTCCGAATCGCACCATGCACAGCGCAGATTGCATCCCGCGAGGCGCACGAAGATACACGGCCGGCCGGCGAAGCTCGACTCGCCCTGAATGGATTTGTAGATCTCGATCAGATACACGGCTTACTCGTAGTACGTCGCCGTGGTGGTGTCGGTCTCGTAGAGGGTGCAGTCCTTCACGCGCACGCGCCCGCCGGTCATCGCGCTCAACTGCCGGCTCGTCTCGTCGTAAAAATACTTCGCAAGATTCTCCGCCGAGGGGTTGATCTCCGTGAAGGGCTCGATGTCGTTGAGCATCTGGTGGTCGAGCCGATCGATCACCGGCGTCATCACCTGCTTCAGGTCGCGGAAGTCCAGCAGCAGCCCGGCCGCGTCCAGCTTGTCGCCGCACAGGGTGATCCGCACTTTGTAGTTGTGCCCGTGCGGATTCTCGCACTTGCCTTTGTAGTTCCGCAGGTAGTGGCCTGAGGAAAATCCGCGTTCGACGGTGACTTCGTACATGTCCTGGATGGAACCCTTCGAATGAGTAGCTGGTAGCGGGTAGCGTGGGTGATTTCAGCTGCTGGCTACCGGCTGCCTTCATTTTACCGGTCGTGCCGATTTTCGCCCCACTGGCGCCGCCGCCGCTCCTCGGTGCGCCGGTCGATCTGCTCGAACAGCGCGGTCATGATGCCGAACAGCGCGACCAGCAGGCCGCCGACGGTCAGGAACAGGGCCGTCGTCTTCCACAGGGTTCCGTTGGCCGGCAGCATAGGCTGCGTGTGGCTGGATACCAGCGCCATGCCGAAGGAGATCGCCGCGAAGAGCAGCATCACTCCGGCCAGGATGTAGAGATTGCGGGCCACGTCTCTATCGTAGCGCGGGAGTTAGCGCAAGCATCTTGACGGCGTGTGTCCGGACGGAAAGCAGATCCCTCGCTCCGCCTACCCCATCGCGCCTGTCGGCGTGATGGGGCCCCACAGCGCTGCGCTCGAGATGACAGGGTAAAGGAATTCTCAGAGGGAACACTAACGCAATCCCATGCGCCCCTGCACCGAGACGAGCAACTTCTCCGGGTCGTAGCCCACGCCGTCTTTGTACACGGTGTCCACCTTCTCCACGTCCATGATGTTTTTGGCGGGATTCCCGTCCACCACGACCAGGTCCGCGTCCTTCCCGACGGCGATGGTGCCGAAGTGATCGGCCTCGCCCAGCCAGGTCGCTCCATTTTCCGTGGCCACATGGATGGCCTCTTCCGGCGTGAATCCAGCCTCCACCAGCAGCTCCAGCTCGCGCTGATCGCCAAAGCCTGGCAGGACGCCTCCGTATCCCGTGGGATCGCATCCGGCCATCAGTACTCCGCCCTGTTTCACGAAATCATGCTCAAACTGCATCTCCATCTGCAGCATCCGCGCCCCCAGCGCCGGTTGCGGACCATTCGCCGCCCGCTCGGCAATGGCCGCGCGCGTCGTCATAAAGCTGGCCCACGCGTCCGGCGTCAGTGTCGCACGCTCGCGCATCTCCTCGGCCATCGGCGGCCGGTTGGGCGCAAAGCTCTCGAAGATCGCCAGCGTCGACGTGACCGCAACGTGGTGCGCGATCAGGTCGCGAATGGTCCCCTGAATCTGCGGCCCCTCCACATCCAGCTTGGCCAGCGCTTCTTCGCCCTGGCGCTGGTCCGGGCAGACACCTTCCTGCTTGCCCGGCGTGAACTCCGTATCCACCACCAATCCGTGTTCCAGATTGTCAATGCCGAGCGACGCGGCTTCCTGAAAGCCGACCGCGCACAAATGTCCCGTGATCTTCAGTCCGTGCGCGTGCGCGGCATCAATCGCCGCCTTCAGCTCCTGCGGGGTGATGTGCATGTAAGCCTTGAAGGAAGTCATGCCCTCGGCGGTCCAGTAATTCACCAGCCGCGCTGCGTCGTCGGGACCGGTGAGCGTGTGCAACTGTGGCCCGATGGACGGCGATCCCTCCAGATAGGGACTCGTTAGAAAGAGCCTCGGACCAGGAATCGCCCCCGCATCGATCAGCTGCTTGACCGAGATGTCAGTGTACGGCTCCACGCTGCCGGCGGTGCGCGCCGCCGTCACGCCGCCGGCGAGATACAGACGCGGCGCCGAATCCGCCATTTCTCCATACAGCGGCAATAGCCCCGGCCCACCATCCGGCGTTGGGTAGAACAGGTGCTCGTGCATCATCACAAGACCGGGGAACACGGTCTTTCCGGTCAGGTCCAGCACTGGCGCGCCCGCGGGCCTCTGCTGGTCCGTCTGCTGCGGCCCGACATATTCAATCTTTCCATTTTGAATGACAATCGTCTGATCGTCCCGGGCCGGCGCGCCGGTCCCGTCGATCACGCGGACGTGCTCCAGCACGACGGCGGGCGTATCGACCTTTACGAATGGTTTCAGGCTATTCGGAACCTGCGCTGCCGCAGCGGCGCAGCCCAGCGCTGCACAAATCCCTGTATGAATCCAATGCCGCATCGTGGAACCTTCCTTTGGAAGAATCGGGGATTCCACTTTCGCCGCTGGCCGGTAGCGCCGTCAAGCACGCGAGAAGAACGCCTCGACATCGCGGATCTCGCGGGTGACGCGATACGGCGGCAGGCTCTCGAGAAAGATGCGCCCATAGCGCTGCCGCTCCAGGCGGGGATCGAGCAGCATCAGGACCCCACGATCGTCGAGCGAGCGGATGAGCCGCCCGAAGCCCTGCTTGAGCGTGATGACGGCCGAAGGCACCTGGTACTCGAAGAACGGCTTGCCGCCCGCTTCTTCAATCGCCCGCATGCGCGCCTGGACCACCGGATCGCTCGGCACCGCGAACGGCAGGCGGTCGACAATCACGCAGCTCAGCGCCTCGCCCTGGACGTCGACGCCCTGCCAGAAGCTGGAGGTTCCGAAGAGGACGGCATTCGGCGTGACGCGAAACTCCTCGAGCAGGGCCTTGCGTGGCGCGGTGCCCTGCAGCAGCAGCGGGTAATTCACCTCGCACAGCAGCCGCTCGTAGAGCTCCCGCATTTGCTGATAGCTGGTGAAGAGGCAAAAGGCGCGCCCGTGCGTGATCTCCAGCATCTGGCGGATCCGCCGCGCCGCGTGGTCCTGAAAATCGGGCTCCCGCGGATCGGGCATGTCAGGCGGCAGGTAGAGCAGCGCCTGCTGCGGATAGCGGAAGTGCGAAGGCACCACCAGCTCCCGTGCTTCATCCAGCCCCAGGCGCTTGCGCATGTGCGAGAACCCGCCTTGCACCGTCAGCGTGGCCGAGGTGAGCACCACGCTGGGATAGGCCTCGAAGAGCAGCTCCCGCAGAATCTCCGACACATCGATGGGCGTGGCCTGCAAATGGGTGCTCATCTGCCGTCCGCCGCGGCGCTCCAGCCAGAAGACCGTGTTGTGGTCCTGAGACTCCATCAGGAACTTCAACTGTTCGCGCATCCCCGCCGTTCGCCGGCGCAGCGGCTGCGCCTCGTCCGCGCCCTTCACGCGCTCCAGCTCGCCTTCCATGCGGTGCAACGCGTTCAGCACGCCAAGATAGACGTCACCCTGCGCCTCCAGGAATTCCTCGCGATTGGTGAACGGAATACGGCCGTCGCCGCCGCTGCCGAATCCATTGCCGCGGCTTTCCGCACGGGTGGGAAGCGCCGCAAAGAACATGCGCGCCCGCTCGCGGATCATCTGCGCCGCGGTGACGACCTCGGCGTTGAGCTCTTTGCTGGCGCGCAGCAGCGTTTCGACGTCGCGGGCCAGTTCCTCGAAGCGCACGTTGCTCAGGCTCACGCCGAAGTAGCTCGAGGCGGTGTCTTCCAGCTCATGCGCCTCGTCGAAGATCACAATTCCGGCTTCCGGCAGCACGCCTGCGTCCGGAGCGCCACCCGCCTGCTGCCGCACCGCCATATCGGCGAAGAACAGGTGGTGGTTCACGATCACCACGTCGCTTTCCGCGGCGCGGCGGCGCATCTCGGTGATGAAGCAGCGCTGGTAATCGGGGCAGGTTTGTCCCAGGCAAGCCTCGCTGCGCGCATCCAGCTTGGCCCACAGCAGACTCGCCTCCGGCAGATCGTCGATTTCCGCGCGATCGCCCGTTTCCGTGGTCTTTTCCCACTCGGCGATGGCCTGGTATTGCGAGATCTCCTCAAGCCCGGACAGGATCGGCTGATTGCGCAGCGCGAACAGCTTGTGCCGGCACAGATAATTCGCGCGGCCTTTCATGTAGCAGACGGCGAGCGGTCCCAGCAGGGACTCCAGAAACGGCACGTCCTTGAAGAAGAGCTGTTCCTGCAGATTTTTGGTGCCGGTGGAGACAATCACCCTGCGCCCGGTGGCCGCGCAGGCCCGCAGAGCCGGCAGCAGATAGGCCAGAGTTTTGCCGGTGCCCGTGCCCGCTTCCACAATCAGGTGCCGCTGGTCGGCGAGAGCGCGTTCCACCGCCTGCGCCATCTCCAATTGCCCTTTGCGGAACTCATAGGGCAAGGGGGACCGTGACAGCACGCCTCCCGGAGCAAAAAACTCATGCAGCGTGGGCAGCGCCGGAGCGGAAGCTGAACTCGGAGTGGAAGGCACGTCCCCTTCAGGATAGCCGCTCCCGCTGTGTACCTATCCCGCAGCGGAAAACTTCGGTCAGGCCGTCTGTTCCATCGTGGGAAAAACCCCGATTTCCGAAAGCCACTCCGCAAAAACGAAGCGCCGGACGAGACTCGTCCGGTTCTAAACCCTATACCGTAACCCGCAAACCCTGCTTTATTGCGGCTTCCGCCCGCTTCCCTTGGGATAAATGGAGTACTCCGGCGCGGGCACGTGCAGCTTGACGGTGATGTGCTTGGTGGCTTCCGGCAGCTTGTAGACCTGGCCGTAGGTCTGGTAGCCATCGGCAATCACCTGCAGCAGCAGGTCCTGGCCGATGGGGATGAGGTTCAGATTGGCCTGGCCATTCTCCTTCGTCTTCAGCTCCATGTTGCCCCAGGGCTTGTTGTCCTTGACGGGCTGGAAGACCACCGCCGCATTCTCCAGCGGCGTGCCGTCAGGCTTGAGGACGGTCACGGTGATGTTGCACGTTTCCGGCGGCTTCTTCGCTTTGCGCGCCCGGCGGTCACCCCAGGCAGCAGGCAGAAGCATCAATCCCGCCACGACAACGGTGAGACCCCGACGCAGATTTTCCCGGCTCATATCCTCAATTTTAGTGCAGAAGCCCTGCATCGGATACCGCCTTTTTTACGGCGGCGGAACCTGGCTCCCTGGCCTTCCGTCTAATCTATTGCCTGATGCGCCTGCCTCCAGCCCGTGGCATCCTGCTGCGCCGAGCCCCCGCGGTCCTTGGCTCGGCGATTCTGCTTGCCGCCGCCGCCGCCCCCGCGCGCAAACTCTGCCGCCTGTTCCCGATCCTGCCGCGCTGGTCCGCCATGCCGTCGCCCTGCGTCTGGCCGAGGAAGCCTCGCATCAGCCCCTCCGTTTCGCCTTCCATAAGCAGGACGACCGCCGCGTCTTCACCCAGGAGATCGTGCAAACTGCGCAGGGCGACGTCGCCCGGCTGGTCGCCGTGAATGACGCGCCCCTGACGCCGGCCGCCCGCCAGGCGGAGGCGACCCGGCTCCGCGCGCTCGCTGCCAGCCCGGCCCTGCAGCAGCACCGATTCCGCCGCGAGCAGGCCGATCAGGCGCGCGTGGACAAGCTGCTGGGCCTGCTGCCGGATGCGTTCCTGTACCGCTACGTGGACTCGGAGAGCTGCGTGGTGGATACCATCCCGAACATTCCGATCCCCGGCGCGGCGGGTGCCCCCGCCGCGGTGCCCCCGGCAGCGGACACCTGCTACCACCTCACCTTCACGCCCAACCCACACTGGAACCCGCCGGACCTCGCATCCCGGCTGCTCCTGGGGCTGGCCGGCGATGTGTGGATTGACTCGTCCGGCGACCGACTTTACCGCCTGACCGCGCATTTCATTGCCGATGTCGATTTCGGCTGGGGTATCGTGGGCCGGTTCAACCGCGGCGGAACCGTCTTCCTGGAGCAGGATCGCCTTTCCGGCAATGACTGGGAGCTGACCCGCATGAAGCTCAACCTGACGGGCAAGGTTCTGCTGGTGAAAGCGCTCCGCATCCGCATTGACGAAACCATGGGCGATTTCGAGCCGGTGCCGCAAAAACTCGATTACCGCCAGGCCATCCAGATGCTGCTGGGTTCGCCGCCCACCGAGTAACCAGCTTCCAGCTATCAGCGCCCGGCCACAGGCCGCTGGCGGCTGGCTGCCGGCAGTTCGCCGGCTGCCGCTATACTCGCTGCATCATGAAATCCGCACGGCTGCTCATCCTTCTGCTGGTTCTGCCGCTGACCGCTGTTCCTTCTTCATTCGCGTGGGGAGCGAAGGGTCACAAGATCATCAATCATCTGGCAGCGCAAAGCCTGCCGGACAGCCTTCCCGCCTTCCTGCGCTCGCCGGCCGCTCTCGACGAGATCACCTACCTTGGCCCGGAGCCCGACCGCTGGCGCTCGCCCGCTGAGCCGGAGCTGGTGGCCGCGCAGGCGCCCGACCACTTTATCGATCTGGAGTGGGCCGACCTGCTGGGCACGCTGCCTCGCAAGCGCTACGACTACATCGCCGCCTGCTATGCGTACATCGCCGCGCATCCAGCTGAAGCCGCGGAAATGCGCCCTGAGCATATCGGCTTCCAGCCGTACATCACGGAAGAGGTTTGGGAGCGGCTCAAATCCGCCATGCGCGACTATCGCCAGCTGAGCGCCGCACACCAGGATACCGCGCCGGTGGAGGCTGCCATTGTTTTCTACGCTGGGTGGCTGGGGCATTACGTGGCCGACGGCTCGCAGCCGCTGCACACGACGATTCAGTACAACGGCTGGACCGGGCCGAACCCGAACGGCTACACCACCGATCACCAGATCCACTGGCAGTTTGAGAGCCAGTTTGTCGACGCGGCGATCAATGAGTCCGATGTGCAGGCGCTGATGATGCCGCCGCAGGCGATCGGCGACGAGTGGACCGACTACCTCGCCTACCTGCGCCACACGAACTCGTTGGTCGAACGGGTGTATCAGTTCGATAAGGAGCATGGGTTCGACGGCACGGGCACGCCGGACTCGCGGCACTTTACCGCGGAGCGGCTGGCGGCGGGCGCGTCGATGCTGCGGGATCTGATTGTGGCGGCGTGGGTGAAGAGCGCGGAGCCGGTGCCGGAGTGGCACCATGAGGCGCCAAAGGCGGCCTCGTCTACGCCGCCTGTCGCCAACGGAACCGGCGGTGGGCCCGCGGGGGCCAAGGACGCCACTCCTCCCCAGCAAGCGACTCCTATGACCGCGGAAAGCGTCAACGGCCCCGCCCCGACGTATATCGTCGCCCCGCAGTATACAAAGGAAGCTCGCAAGGCAAAATTGCAGGGCATCTGCGTCGTCGGCGTGACGGTTGGAACCGACGGAGAGCCGGAGAACATTCATGTTGTTCGGTCGCTTGGCATGGGCCTCGACGAGAAAGCGATCGAAGCGGTGAAGCAATATCGGTTCAAGCCTGCGATGTATAAGGGGAAGCCTGTTCCCGTAGCGGTTGATGTGGAGGTAAATTTCCGGCTCAATAACTGGTGACTATCCCGCCATTGCGGAAATTAACCGCGTCAGCAGTTCCGCCAGCCGCGCTTCCACGGCGCGCCCCGTCTCCAGCACTTCTTCGTGGCTCAGCGGTGTCGCCTGGATGCCGGCTGCCAGGTTCGTCACGCAACTGATCCCCAGCACTTCGATTCCCATCTGCCGCGCCACGATCGTCTCCTGCACCGTGGACATGCCGACCAGATCCGCGCCCATCGTGCGGAAGGCGCGAATCTCCGCCGGCGTTTCAAAGCTGGGCCCCAGCACGCTGAGATACACGCCCTCTTCGAGGTCCAGATTTATATCCTTTGCGGCGTCCTTCGCCAGGGCGCGGAAGTGCGCCGAGTAAGCGTCGGACATGTCGAAAAATCTTGGCCCGAAGCGCGCGTCGTGCGCGCCGGCGATCGGATTGCGCCCGGTCAAATTGATGTGGTCGGAGATCAAAACCAATTGGCCCTGGCGGAATGCGGGGTTGATGCCGCCGGCGGCATTCGTCAGCACCAGCTTGCTCACACCCATCCGGACCAGCGCGCGGATCGGGAAGGTCACCTCGTCGGAGCTGTAGCCCTCATACGCGTGGACGCGGCCCTGCATCACGGCGACGGAAACGCCACTGACGGTCCCGATCATCAGCCGCCCGCTGTGCCCTGGCACCGTGGATTGCGGAAAATGCGGAATCTGCGAATACGGAATGGCCGTGGCCTGCTCCACCTTCCTCGCAAAGGAGCCCAGGCCCGAGCCCAGCACGATGCCGACCTTCGAGCGCAACTGCGTCCGCGTTGTGACGAATGCCGCCGCTTCACCGGCTTTGTCGAAAAGTGTGCTCGCCATGGTTACTTAATCAGAATCCCAACAATCGACGCCGACATCAGGTTCGCCATCGTTCCGCACAGCATGGCACGCAGCCCCAGCTTGGCCAGGTCGTGATACCGGTTGGGCGCCAACGCGCCGATGCCGCCGATCTGGATCCCGATGGAACTAAAGTTCGCGAAGCCGCACAGGGCGAAGGTCGCAATCGTCACCGACTTGGCCGCCAGCACGCCATGTTGCGCGTAGCTGCCCAGATACGTGTACGCCACCAGCTCGTTCAGCACCATGCGCGTGCCCAGCAGATTGCCGACCGTGGGCGCGTCGTGCCAGGGAATGCCGATGAGCCACGCGATGGGCGCGAAGAAGAAGCCCAGCACCGCGTTCAGGGTGGTTGGGAACGGGATGTGCCAGTGGCCGAGCCATGTATGCGCGCCGCCCATCATGCCGTTCACCAGCGCAATCAGCGCCAGGAACGAGATGAGCATGATGCCCACGTTGAAGGCCAGCCGTCCGCCGTCCATCGTTCCGCGCGCCAGCGCGCCCAGGAAGTTCTCTTGTTTGGACTCTTCGCTTTCGGGCAGATGCACCGCGCCTTCGGTCGCCGGCTTCTCGACCTCCGGCACCAGCATCTTCGCGAGCAGGATCGTTCCGGGGGCGGTCATGATGACCGCGGCGAGCAGGCTGCTGGCGTTGATGCCGTACATGATGTACGCCGCCATGATGCCGCCAGAGACATGCGCCATGCCGCTGGTCATGATGCACATCAGCTCCGAGCGCGTGGCGCCCGGAAGAAACGGACGGATGGTCAGCGGCGCTTCCGTTTGCCCCATGAAGATGCTGGCGGCCACGTTGAGGCTCTCCGCGCCGGAGACCTTCATCGTCCACAGCATCGCTTTGGCGAAGGCGCGGATGATGAGCTGCATCACGCCCAGGTAATACAACGCGGCGAAAAACGCGGAGATGAAGATGATGGTGGGCAGCACCTGGAAGGCGAAGAAGCTGGTCTGGTACGCCAGGCCGATCTTCGAATGCTCCGCGCCGAGATCGCCGAAGAGAAATGTTGAGCCGTCGAAGGCGTAGCTCAGCAGCTTGTTCACACCCAGGCCGGCGGCGTGCAGCATCCGTTCGCCGAAGGGCCACTTGAGCACCATGAAGGCGAAGGCGACCTGCAGGCTGATTCCCCAGATCACCGTCCGCCAGCGGATCGCCCTGCGATTGGTCGAGAAAATCCATGCCAGCAGCAGCATGGTCAGCAGTCCCAGCACACCCGTGAACCGAGCCAAATCTCTCTCCTGTGGGTCGCTTCAATCCTATGTGCGCTGCGCCGCTTTGAGAAATTTATTTTTGTTTTCAGAGGAGATGATGCGCCTGACCAGGGGAGGCGGCTCAACCGGCTCGGGGCCGATGGTCAGCGCTTCGTGCAGCAGCTCTTCCGGCTCGGCAAAGCGGGCCTCATCCTCGGCGAACATCGTGGCCAGCGGCTGGCCAGCTTCGATCTTCATGCCCAGCTTCGCGTGCATCTCCAGGCCCGCGTGCGCTTCCACTGGCTCGCCGGCAAGCTCACGGCCGGCCCCCAGCCGCTGCACCGCCCAGCCCACTTTGGTGCAGTCCGCGGCGGCAAAATAGCCGTTTTTGTCCGCGCGGAAGATGCGGCGAAACTTCGGCGTGTGAAACGCCTCGCCCGCATCGAGCGCCTGCACATCGCCGCCCTGCGCCGCGACCATCTCGCAAAAGAGGCGCAGCGCCGAACCATCCATCAGCCTGGCCTCGGCGATCGCGCGCCCCTCTTCCGCGCTCGCCGCCTTGCCGCCGAGAAAGATCATCCATCCGGCGAGCACCAGCGAGACCTCGCGCAAATCCTCGCTGAGCGGATGCCGGTCGCCGCGCAGCAGCGCCATGGATTCCTGAATCTCCACCCAGTTGCCGGCGAAGCGCCCCAGCGGCTGGCTCATGTCGGTCAGGATGGCCACCGTCCGCGTGCCCGCGCGCTCGCCTGTCTCCACCATCAGCGCGGCGAGGAAGTTGGCATCGTCTTCGTTGCGCAGGAATGCCCCTGACCCGGTCTTCACGTCGATGGCCAGCGCATCCAGTCCTGCGGCCAGCTTCTTGCTCATGATGGAAGCGCAGATGAGATACGGGCTTTCGACGGTCGCCGTGCGGTCGCGCAGGCTGTACAGCCTGCGGTCCGCCGGAACCAGATTCTTCGTCTGCCCCACAATGCACGCGCCGCAACGCTCCAGCACCTGGCGCATCTCCGCCAGCGAAAGCTGCGTGCGGTAGCCCGGAATCGACTCCAGCTTGTCGAGCGTGCCGCCGGTGTGGCCGAGCGCGCGCCCGCTGATCATGGGATCGGCCAGGCCTGCCGCCGCTGCGAGCGGCGCCACCAGAAAGGACGTCTTGTCGCCGACGCCGCCGGTCGAGTGCTTGTCGACGGTCCTCCGTCCCAGGCCCTGGTGGTCCAGCACCTCGCCGGAAAAGCGCATCGCCGCGGTCAGCGTATCGACTTCACGCAGCGAAAGTCCGCGCAAAAACACCGCCATCAGCCACGCCGACAGTTGCTCTTCCGGAATCGTCTCCCGCGCCGCGCCTTCCACGATGTAGCGAATCTCGTCGTCCGTGAGCTCTTCTCCGTCGCGCTTCCTCCGGATGACGTCGAAGGCGTGCAGGCTCATGGCGCCTCCGGCACGAAGTGGAACGAGCTGGGGAAAATCTGCGCAAAGGGCAGCGTTTCCCAGCCGCGCTCTCCGGGAAAGGTGACCACCGCGTCCGCGGTCACGAATTCACTCATCACCTGGCGGCACGCGCCGCAGGGAGGGCACGCCACTCCGGCGGCGTTGGCCACCGCGATGGCGACAATCTTCGCCCCCGGCCCACGCTCGCTGATGGCGCGGAAGAGCGCGTTGCGCTCAGCGCAACTGGTGAGCCCATAGCTGACGTTCTCAACATTGCAGCCGGTGACGACGGTGCCGTCGTCAAACAACAGCGCCGCTCCCACAAAGAACTTTGAGTACGGCGCGTAAGCCCGCTTGGTGGCATCCTGTGCGGCTGCCCGGAGCGGCACCAGCACAGCAGGATCGATGGTGGACATAACCCATTGAGCGTAATCGCTGGCGGACTCCGGGGCAACCGGCTTCAAGTCCGGTTCCGTTCCGACCGATAAGGTTTGAGTGGACGACCTCACGAGGGAATTCCTGCTGGAAGCCCGGGAGGGCCTCGACCGCATGGAACGGGGCCTGACCGAGCTGGAGTCGCGCCCCGCCGACAGCGAGCTGCTCGCTGCAATCTTCCGCTCTGTCCACACCATCAAGGGCACCACGGGATTCCTGGGGTTTCCGCGGCTCGAATCCCTGGCGCACGCGGGCGAAAATCTCCTTGGCTTGCTGCGCGATGGGCGGCTCGTCGTGGACTCCGACATCATCAGCGGCCTGCTGGCGCTGCTCGATCGGCTGCGCGGCATTTTGCGGTCCATCGAATCCACCGGCGCCGAAGGCGAAGCGGGTCTGGAAGACCGAGTGATGATCGCTCGCCTCGAAGCTCTGCAGCGCGCGGCCGCGTCGACCGCCGAGCCAGTCGCCGCAGCGGCCAGTTCGCCAGTCCGCCGATCATCCAGCGGCAAACCGCGCCGCTCTCGATCTTCACCTCGCGTTTCGCCTCTGCGACCTCCTACAGGCGCCGCGGAGGCAGGGCCGCAGAGGAACGAACCCACCGCTCCGCCCGCGCTGGACCCCGCGCCGGCGGATGCGGCTTCGTTCCCTCGGCCCGGGGCTGCCGTCGCCACCCGTACAGCCGCCGCTTCGTCCGAATCGCCCGCCGCCGACTCCACGCTCCGGGTGGATATCGAGCTGCTCAACCGCATCATGAACCGGATCGGCGAGCTGGTGCTCACGCGCAATCAGATTCTCCAGGCCACCAGCGCCGATGCCGCCTTTGCCCCGCTGGGGCGCCGGCTCGACATGGTCACTGCCGACCTCCGCGAAGCGGTGATGAAGGCGCGCATGCAGCCGGTCAGCCATGTGTTCTCGCGGTTTCCGCGCCTGGTGCGCGACCTCGCCCGCTCGCTGGGCAAGCCGGTCCGTCTGGAACTGGAAGGCCAGGAAACGGAACTGGATAAAAGCCTTCTGGAAGCGATCCGCGATCCTCTCACCCACGCCATTCGCAACGCGGTGGATCACGGCATCGAGAGCGCGCCCCTACGCGCCGCTGCCGGCAAGTCCGTCGAAGGCCTGGTGCGCCTGCGCGCGCGGCATGAGAACAGCCACGTCATCGTGGAGGTGCAGGACGATGGCGCCGGCATGAACATCGAGCGGATTCGCGCCAAGGCGGCCGACCGCGGCCTGGTCTCTGCCGCCCGCGCCGCGCACATGAGCGAGCGCGAGGTGCTCCAGCTCGTCTTTCTCCCCGGATTCTCCACCGCGGACGCCGTCACCAGCGTCTCCGGGCGCGGCGTGGGCATGGACGTGGTTCGCACCAACGTCGAGCGCATCGGAGGCAAAGTCGAGATCGACAGCCATCCCGGCGCCGGAACCACCCTCCGCCTGCGCATTCCGCTCACCCTCGCCATCATCCCGGCGCTCATTGTTCGCAGCCGCGGCCAGAATTTCGCGATCCCGCAGTCGGCGCTGGTTGAGCTGGTGCACGTCACCGCAGCCGAGGTCGCAACCCGCATCGAATGGCTGGAAAACGCCGCACTTTATCGGCTGCGCGGACGTCTGCTGCCCCTGCTTTTCCTGGACCGCGTGCTCCGCCAGCCGCCGCGCGAAGCGGCCGCCTGCGATATCGCCGTCCTCAATGCCGATGGCCGTCGTTTCGGCCTCGTTGTCGATGGGTTGGCCGATCCCGAAGAGATCGTCGTGAAGCCGCTGGCTGCGGTTCTGCGCGAAATCGGTTTCTACGCCGGGGCAACGATCCTCGGCAACGGAGAAATGGCCCTGATCCTGCACCCCGGAGCAATCGCGCAAAGCGCCGGGATCGGACTGACCGAGGACTCGCCCGACTCCGCCGCCGAGGCGCCGCACCGCGACGAGTTCCTGCTGGTGGAAATCGGCAGCCGACAAGCCGCCGTGCCGCTGGAACCCGTCATCCGCATCGAGCGGATTCCCCGCTCACGCATCGAGCGCGCCGGCTCGCGCCCTGTGGTCCGGTTCGACGACGAGCTGCTGCCCCTCGAGATCGGGGCGGAGGATTCCGCCGACGCGCCGGCCACTGTGGTGGTTTGCCGCGACGGCACGCGTCAGGTAGGGCTGCTGGTTTCTCGCGTGCTCGACGTCGCGCCGGGCAGCCTGCTGCGCGAGGCCGGCAGCGCCACCACCACCGAGGGCGTCGCGCTGCTCCGCGATCGTGTCACCGGGATTGTGCCGCTTGCCTCCATTGCCGGCCTCGAACCAGCTGAAGAGCGGCGCATTTTGTCCCAAGAGGCAGAGCGATGATCGGGGCCTCATCCGCGGCGAGCCGGGAAGGATCGCAGGAGGTCTGTTCTCTGCGCGTGGGCGGCATGCTCTTCGCCGTGCCCATTGCGCGAGTCCTCGAAATCCTCGGAAGGCCGCTCCTCCAGCCGGTGCCGCTCGCGCCGGAATTCTTCGGGGGGCTGGTGCATTACCGCGGCGAAGTGCTGGCCGCCATCTCGCTGCGCCGGTTGCTGGGCATGGATTCCGCGCCGTCGCTGGAAGACGTCCTTGTCTTCGAATCCGCGCAACGCCCCTTCGGCCTTTTAGTCGACTCCGTGGGCGAAGTGCTCAGTGTCTCCACCGCCGAGCATGAGCCCAATCCCTCCACGCTCGACAACCGCGCGCAGGCGGTCTTTGCCGGCGCCTGGAAACTCGCGGATCGCCTTCTGATCACGCTCGATCCCGATCGGCTGGACCCGGTGCGCCTGGCATCTGCTCTTGCCGAGTCGCAAAAACGTTCGCACGCCCGCCACGCCGGTTGAGGATCCCATGACTGTCCCCCACAAAATCCGCATCCTCGTGGCCGACGATTCCTCCGTGATGCGATCGCTGCTGCGCATGGTCCTCGATCCCCATCCGGAACTCGAGATCGTCGCTGCCGCCGCCGATGGAGAGGAAGCCGTCACAGCGTTCGACCGACTCCATCCGGATCTCGTTCTGCTCGACATCGATATGCCGCGCATGAACGGCCTCGAGGCACTCTCCGCATTGCGCCGCCGCGACTTCCGCGTGCCCATCATCATGTGCAGCACGCTCACCTGGCGCGGCGCCCGCGTCACGCTGGAAGCGCTCGCCCGCGGCGCTACGGACTACGTGCCCAAGCCCACTGCCCAGCAGAACGTTCGCGAGGGGGTGGCTACGCTCAGCAGCGAGTTGCTCCCCAGGATCCTGGCGCTCTGCGCTGCCCAACCCGTCGTTTCGGAATCCGTGCCGCCCGTCCCGGCGGCGTCGGCAACCCACGCCGCCTTTTCTGCTCTCGCGCCACGTCTGGTGGTGATTGGCGTCTCCACCGGTGGGCCCGCTGCGCTCGAAGCCCTCCTCCCGCAGCTTCCCGCGACGTTTCCGCTGCCGATCCTGATCGTTCAGCACATGCCGCGCCTCTTCACGGGCCTGCTGGCCGACCGCCTCGACTCGCTCTGCTCGGTCCGCGTCCGCGAAGCCGTCGCCGGCATCCACCCCGAGCCCGGCATCGTTCACCTGGCCCGCGGCGACTGGCATCTCGAGCTTGGCCGTGATTTCCGTCTTCGCCTGAACCAGAACGCACCTGAGCATTTCTGCCGTCCCTCCGTCGATGTCCTCTTCCGCTCCGCCGCGCTGGCCTGCTCCGGCCGGCTGCTCGCCATCGTGCTCACTGGCATGGGGTCCGACGGCCTCGCGGGCTGCCGCGCCGTGCGCGCCGCAGGAGGCGCGGTCTTCGTCCAGAACGCGGCCACCAGCCTGATCTGGGGTATGCCCGGCGCGGTTGCCAACGCCGGCCTTGCCGACAGAATCCTGCCGCTTTCGGCGATCGCGGGGGAGATGCAGCACTTCGCCCGCGGCGTCCGCCCATCCCAGCGCGAGGCCGTTGCCGTATGACGCTCGCGGCCCAGGACGTGGAGTTCCTCCGCGAGCTTGTCGCGCGCAACTCCGGCAATCAGCTGGATTCCTGCCACGACTACCTTTTCGAGTCGCGTCTTCAGCACCTGGTCCGCGCTCAGGGATTCTCTTCCGTCGCCGGGCTGGTCGCCGCGCTGCGCCTGGCGCAGCCTTCGTCTCTCGAGCGCTCCGTGGCCGAGGCCATGACCATCAACGAGACCAGCTTCTTCCGCGAACCTGCCGCTTTCGATCTTCTCCGCGATGTGCTGCTGCCGGCTCTGCTCGTGCGTCGTCGCGATGCCCGCGCCCTGCGCTTCTGGTCCGCGGCGTGCTCCAGCGGCCAGGAAGCGTACTCCCTCGCCATGCTGCTCGGCGCGCACTTCCCGCAGCTGGCCTCCTGGTCCATCGACATTCTCGGCACCGATCTCTCCGCCGGGATGATCGCGCGCGCCGCGGCCGGGCGCTATTCGCGCATGGAAATCGACCGCGGCCTGTCCCCCGATCTGATTTCCAAATACCTGGCGCCCGCCGGCGACGAGTGGGAAGTCTCGCCCGCGCTCCGCAGCCTGTGCCGCTTCCAGCGCCGCAATCTCTGCAGCTCTCCGCCGCTTCCGAGGGCGTGCGATGTGATCTTCCTCCGCAACCTCCTTCTCTATTTTCCGCCGGCCACGCGCAACCGCGTCCTGCGGGTGATTCACCGCTCGCTCGCACCCGACGGCATTCTGTTCCTCGGCGCCAGCGAGCAACTTCCCAACGATTCCCAGCATTGGAAGGCCATGCTCGCGCCAAAAGCGGTCTGGTACTGCCCATTGCCTTGCCGCTGAGGGACGCAGACGGGCGGCGATCTCCTCACGGCGATATCCTCAACATCGAGGCATGCCGCCGAAGAACCCATCCTCGCCGCGCCGCTCCGCCGCGCCCGCCGACGACCCGCTCGCCCTTTTCCATCCGGTCACGCGCCGGTGGTTCCGTTCTGCTCTCGGCGAGCCCACGCCCGCGCAGGCTCTCGCGTGGCCGCCGATTGCGCGCGGAGAGAATACGCTGCTGCTGGCCCCTACCGGCACCGGCAAGACGCTGGCCGCTTTCCTGTGGTGCCTGGATCGCCTGGTGTTCCACCCGGAAGCCGCCGGGCAGACGCGCGTGCTCTATCTCAGTCCGCTCAAGGCGCTCGCTGTCGACGTCGAACGCAACCTGCGCGTCCCGCTTGCCGGCATTGCCGATCTCGCTCGCGTCTCGGGTGTTTCTCTGCGCATTCCGGAGATTGCCGTCCGCACCGGCGACACGCCCCAGCGCGAGCGCGCTCGCTTCCGGCGTCAGCCGGCCGACATCCTTATCACCACTCCGGAATCCCTCTACCTCCTGCTCACCTCGGAGGCTGCCGCCGCGCTGCGCACCGTCGAAACCGTTATTGTCGATGAAATCCACGCACTGCTTCCCACCAAGCGCGGCGCGCATCTGGCGCTCTCGCTGGAACGCCTCGAGGCCATCGCGGCTCGGCCCCTGCAGCGCATCGGACTTTCCGCCACGCAGCGCCCATTGGAGGAAGTCGCGCGCTTCCTGGTGGGAACCGATCTCTCCACGCAGTCTGCCCGTCCGGTCACCATCATCAACGCCGCCTCGCCCAAGCAGCTTTCCCTTCGCGTCGAGGTCCCGGTCGAGGACCTCGCGCCCGCGGCGCCGCCCGACCCCGCCAGTCCAGGCCCGAAACGCGCGTCCATCTGGACGACCATCCCTCCGCGTCTGCTGGAGATCGTGCGCCAGCGCCGCTCCACGCTGATCTTCGTCAACAACCGCCGCACGGCGGAGCGCCTCGCCGGCTCGCTGAATGAGCTTGCGACAGCGGAAGAGCTGCCCATTGCCCGCGCGCACCACGGCTCGCTCGCCGCCGCGCAGCGCGCCGAAATCGAGGAGCAGCTCAAGGCCGGGCGCATTCGCGCGCTTGTCGCCACTTCCTCGCTGGAACTCGGCATCGATATGGGCGCCATCGATCTGGTCATCCACATTGAGTCGCCGCCCTCCGTCGCCAGCGGCCTGCAGCGCATCGGCCGCGCCGGGCACCATGTGGGCGTGGTGAGCGAAGGCATCCTGTTTCCGAAGTACCGGGCCGATCTGATCGCGTGCGCCGCCATCACGCGCGCCATGCACGAGCGGCTCGTGGAAGCCACTTCCATCCTGCGCAATCCTCTTGACGTCCTCGCTCAGCAGATTGTGGCCATCGTGGCGCATCCGCCGCGTCTGGCGCTGCCGCGCGCCCGAGGCGAACGCCCGCGCGAAGCCGTCCTTTCCGTCGACGACCTGCACGCTTTGGTGCGCCGCGCTGCGCCCTTTGCCACGCTCAGCCGCGCCACGCTCGAAAACGTGCTCAACCTGCTCTCCGGCCGCTATCCTTCCGACGAATTCGCCGAGCTGCGCCCGCGCATTACCTGGGACCGCACCAGCAACCTGCTCACTCCGCGCGAGGGAGCGAAGAGCCTGGCCATCCTCAACGCCGGCACCATTCCCGACCGCGGCCTGTTCGGCGTCTTTCTCTCCGGCGAGCACAAAAAGCCGGTGCGCGTGGGTGAACTGGACGAAGAGATGGTGTTCGAGTCGCGCGTGGGCGAAGTCTTCGCGCTGGGCGCGTCCACCTGGCGCATCGACGAGATCACGCATGACCGCGTGCTCGTCTCGCCCGCGCCGGGAAGGCCCGGCAAGCTGCCCTTCTGGCACGGCGACCTCGCCGGCCGCCCGCTCGAATTCGGCCGCCGCATCGGCGCGCTGGTTCGCGAGCTGCGCGCTCTGCCGCCCAATGCCGCCATCAGCCGCCTGGTCCGCGAGCACGATCTGGACGCCCAGGCCGCCGAGAACCTTCTGCGCTTCCTCGCCGATCAGGCGAGCGCCACGACAGTTGTTCCCGACGACCGCACCATCGTCGTTGAGCGCATTCGCGACGAACTCGGCGACTGGCGCGTCTGCGTCCTCACGCCGTTTGGCAACCGCGTGCACACGCCGTGGGCGATGGCCGCCGCCGCGCAGATTGAAGGCGACGGTGGGCCGCACGTCGAGACGATGGCGACGGACGACGGCTTCGTCCTCCGCTTTCCGGATACCGATGCCACGCCCGATCCTGCCCTGCTCTTCCCCTCGTCCCGCGCCGTCACCGATGTCGTTCTTCGCCAGCTGGGGGGCACGTCGCTTTTCGCCGCAAAGTTCCGGGAAGCCTCGGCTCGTGCGCTGCTGTTGCCGCGCCGCCGCATGAACATTCGCGCCCCGCTGTGGCAGCAACGCAAGCGCGCTTCCGACCTGCTCGCCGTCGCCGCGCAATACCCCGATTTCCCCATGATTCTCGAAGCGCATCGCGAGTGCCTGCGCGACATCTTCGACATGCCCGCCCTGGTTGACGTACTGCGCTCGATCGAGAACCGCGAGATTCAGGTTCACGTCGTCGACACGCCGAAGCCTTCGCCCTTCGCGGCCTCGCTGCTCTTCGGCTATGTGGGGAATTTCATCTACGACGGCGATGCCCCGCTCGCCGAGCGCCGCGCCGCCGCGCTCTCCATCGATCAGTCGCAGCTCCGCGATCTGCTGGGCGAAGCCGATCTCCGCGAGCTTCTCGATCCCATTGCCATCTCCGAAGTGGAGGCGCATCTCCAGCTTCTCGGCGAATCCCACCGCGTCCGGTCCGCCGACGGGGTCCACGATTTGCTGCTGCGGCTCGGCGACCTCACGCGCGACGAGCTGACGGAGCGCCTCGCTTCGCCGGATTTGCTCGATGCACTTCCCAGGCTCCTGCGCGCCCGGCGAATCGTGGAGATCCCGATTGCCGGCGAGTCTCGATTGATCGCGGTGGAAGATGCTGCCCGCTATCGCGACGCACTCGGCATCAAGCTTCCGCCTGGTCTGCCCACGCCGCTTCTTGAACCGGTCGCGGCGCCCGTGCTGGAACTCGTCCGCCGCTATGCCCGAACGCACGGTCCCTTCACCCTTCAGGAAGTCACGCTCCGCTTCGGCCTCTCGCCGGAGGCCGTGGAAGAAGCCCTGCGCGGACTCGTCCGCGACGGCCGTGTTCTCGAAGGCGGCTTCCGGCCCGGAGGGATGCATCGCGAATTCTGCGACGCCGAGTCGCTGCGCCTGATTCGCGCTAAATCTCTCTCGCGGTTACGGAAGGAAATCGAGCCCGCCGAGCCGCGGCTGTTTGCGCGATTTGCAACGCATTGGCACGGAGTGTTGCAGAAGCGCCGCGGCCTCGATGCGTTGCTCGACACCATCGAGTCGCTCCAGGGCGCGCCGCTGCCGGGATCGCTGCTCGAATCGCAGATTCTGTCCGCCCGCATCGCGCGCTACGCTCCCGCCGATCTCGATACGCTCATCGCCGCCGGCGAAGTGGTCTGGTGCGGCGTCGATCCAATCGGCGACCGCGACGGACGCATTGCTCTGTATCTCGCCGACCGCATCGCCGGCCTGCTCCCGCCGCGCATGGGAGCCGCTGAGCCGGTCACTCCGCGCGAAGAGGCGATTATGGCCGAACTCGGGCGCTCCGGCGCGACGTTCTTCGCCCAACTGCACGAAGCCGTCGGCGGCGGCTATCCCGGCGAAACGGTTGATGCGCTGTGGTCGCTGGTCTGGCGCGGCATGGTCACCAACGACACGCTCCACGCTCTGCGCGCCTTCACCGCCCGGCCGGAGAGCTCGCGCTCCAGCCAGCGCGTTCACAATCAGCCCGCCTTCCGCTCGCGCCGCACCACGCCTCCGAGCGCACAAGGACGATGGACGCTGGTTCCTGCGCCTGAACGAAGTACGCCCGCGGCACAAACGGCTTGGTCCCATGCGCTTGCGCAGCAGCTCCTGCACCGCTATGGCATCGTCACGCGGGAAACCGCCGCGCAGGAAAACGTTCCCGGCGGCTTCTCCGCTGTTTATGAGGTCCTGAAGGCGCTGGAGGCTCAGGGAAAAGTTCGCCGCGGTTACTTTGTTGCCGGGCTTGGCGCCGCGCAGTTTGCCCAGCCCGCTGCTGTCGAGCTGCTACGCTCCCTGCGTTCAGGAGCGACAGAGAAATCCGAGATGCTGGCGCTCGCCGCCGCGGACCCCGCGAGTCCCTGGGGCAGCACGCTGCGCTGGCCCGAAGCGGAAGACGCCTCCACCTCATTGACCCGCTCCGTCGGCGCGACCGTGGTCCTCCGCAACGGCGATCTGGTCGCGTATCTGCGCCGGAACAACCCCGCGCTCCACGTTTTCCTGCCGCCCGACGAGCCGGAACGCTCCACCGCAGCCCGCGATCTGGCTGGTTTTCTGGCGGACTACGCTCAGAAGCTGTTAGAGGACCCGAAATCGCGCCACCACGGCGGCCTGCTGATCGCGACCATCGGCGGCCGGCCCGCGCACCAGCACTGCCTCGCATCATTCCTCGAGGAATCCGGCTTCCACGCGTCGCCGCGCGGCTACCACGTGCGGTACGTGGCTCCTAAACCGTAGCGTTTAGTGGATGGTTTTCATCCGCCGCTGCATGTAATCCATCAGCAGATATTCGCCCAGCGTCTCCGGCGTGGTGAAGTACGCCTTCCCTTTGCACATCTGTGTGACCTTCTGCACGAACTGCACCAGCCCGTAATCCGACGCGAGCATGAACGTGTTGATGAGGATGTTCTGCCGCTTGCAGCGCGCCACTTCTTCCAGGGTCTCGCTCACCACCAGCGGATCGAGCCCGAACGCGTTGCGGTAAATGCGCCCGTCTTCCAGCGTCAGCGCTGACGGTTTCCCGTCGGTGATCATCACGATTTGCTTCATGTCCTTGCGTTGCCGCGCCAGAATCCGCTGTGCCAGCCGCAGTCCTTCGCGCGTATTCGTGTAGTATGGCCCCACCTTCACGCGCGCCAGCTGCGAGACGGGCAGTTCTTCCGCCGAGTCGTGAAACAGCACCAGCGACAGCGTGTCGCCGGGATACTGCGTCCGGATCAGGTGCGCCATGGCCATGGCCACTTTTTTCGCCGGGGTGAACCGGTCCTCGCCGTACAGAATCATCGAGTGCGAGCAGTCCAGCATGACCACCGTGGCGCAGGAGCTCTGATATTCGCTCTGGTGCACCTGCAGGTCGCGGTACTCCAGATTCAGCGGCAGCGTCAGCCCTTCGCGCGCAATCGCGCTCTTCAGCGTTGCCGGCGCGTCCAGATTCAGCGTGTCCCCGAACTCATAGGGCTGCGACCCTCCGCTGGTCTCCACGCCCGTCGCCCAGTGCCGCGTATCGTGCCGGCCCAGATTCGCTTTGCCCAGGGATCCGAGCAGCTCCCGCAGCGTCTTGTAGCCCAGGAAGTCCAGGCTCTTGTCCGTGACCTCAAAATGCGCCTCAGTCTGCGCATCGCCCACCTCGCCAGCTGCCTGCGACACGCTGGGCTGCGGCTGTTCCGGCCGGTCCGTCGTGATGTAGTTTTCCCGCTCCATTCTCTGGATCAGCTTATCGATCAGCTCGTCCAGCTTGCCTTCCGCCGACATCTGATCGATCTTCTGCTGCAGAGCATCGTCGAAGGCGTCGCCCTGCTCGAGCGCGCGCCGCAGCGCCTCGCGCAGGTCTTCCATCGTCTGGTCCAGGTCCTGGAATTCCGCGTAGGGATTCTGAAATCCCGAGTCCAGCAGGTAGTCGGAAAGCGCCTTCAACAGATCGTCCATGTCGATCTCATTGGAGAGATCGCCTGTGAACTTCGTGTAGCGAACGCTTTTCATGAATAAGCCTGTAGCCGGTTGCCCGTAGCCCGGAGCCCGGGTTAGTTAAAGCTGCCCCTCCGCGTTTTGCGCGTCTGCCACGGCTCGTACTCCCGCTCGGACTCCATCCGCTCCGCGCGCTCCATCCGTTCCTGCGGCTTGCGCTGCGCGGCAAAGCTGCGCTCCTCGTTGCGGCTGATGCGCCGATGCGCGCACATCCCCTCCAGCAGAAACTCCGCTGCCGCGGTCACCGTCTCCGGCGGATCGCCCGCCTTCACGCCCAGCGGAGCGAGCTTCTCCAGCAGCCCCTGGATCTGTTTCAATTCCGCGAGCGTCGCCTTAGCCGCCTGGTCGTCGCTGATCTTCACCGTTCCGCCCAGGTTAAACCACTGCTCGATCTGCTCCGTCTTCATCTCGCCGAAGTAGCGATCCCACACTTTGCCGATGGCCGCGCGCACAATGTCGCGCACCACCGTGTCGGCGCCCTTCATCTCGCCTTCGTATTCCAGCTCCAGCTTGCCCGTAATGCCCGGCAGCGCCGTGTAGATATCGCCCACGCGCGGCACCACCAGGCTCTCGCCGTGCAACAGCGCCCGCCGCTCCGCGTTTGAAACCACCAGCTCCATCGTGGCAATCGGCAGCCGCTGGCTTACGCCGCTGCGCCTGTCAACCTTCTTGTCTTCGCGCGCGCTGAAGGCCACCTGCTCCATCACTCGCGCGCACATACTGCGGAATCTCAATCTGCCCGGCGCCGCGCTCAGCCCACGCCTCCTGCGTGGTAATGGCAATGCCTTCTTCCAGCGTCTCGGGGTAGTGCGTGCGAATCTCCGATCCGATGCGGTCCTTGAGCGGAGTAATAATCTTGCCGCGCGCCGTGTAGTCCTCGGGGTTGGCGCTGAACACCAGCGCCACATCCAGCATCAGCCGCACCGGGTAGCCCTTAATCTGCACATCGCCTTCCTGCATGATGTTGAACAGCGCCACCTGGATTTTGCCCGCCAGGTCGGGCAGCTCGTTGATGGCGAAGATGCCGCGATTGGCCCTCGGCAGCAGCCCGTAGTGCATGGTGAGTTCGTTGGCCAGGTGCTGCCCGCCGCGCGCTGCCTTGATGGGGTCAAGGTCGCCCACCAGGTCGGCGACGGTTACGTCGGGCGTGGCCAGCTTTTCAACGTAGCGCTCGTCGCGGCCCATGTATGCGATCGGCGTTGTGTCGCCTTTCTCGGCGATCAGGTCGCGGCAGCGCCGGCACAGCGGCGCATAGGGGTTGTCGCGAATCTCGCATCCCGCCACGTACGGCGTATGCTCGTCGAGCAGCGTGTCAGCGCGCGCAGAATCCGGCTCTTCGCCTGGCCGCGCAGCCCCAGCAGGATGAAGTTCTGCTTCGACAACACCGCATTCACGATCTGCGGCACCACCGTGTCTTCATAGCCCACGATGCCGGGAAAGATGGTTTCGCGCGCCTTGATGCGAGCAATCAGGTTAGCGCGCATCTCGTCCTTCACGCTGCGCGTGCGCAGCCGCGTCTCATTCCACTCGCGGCTGGCCCGCAGTTCTCCCAGCGTCTGCGGCAAATGGGCCGGGCCCGGTTTCGGGTCGGATTTCCGCATCTCTCGGGTTGCCATCCTCGCTCCTCGCCTGTGTCGCTCTCTTTTGGACGCGGCAATCACCCCTGCCGATTCCCTGTTTGGCTCTGTCGTTCTGTTCGTTCTGAAGACCGGGCTTCTCTCGGTGTGCGGGTGGCGCCGTTCAGTTCGGCGGGCTCGCACCCATATCCCGCAGCTTTGGCAGCATTTCCTGGTAGAAATCCAGCAGCCGCGTGGTTCTCTCGGCATCCGATCGGCTGCCCAGCAGTTGCTGCTTGAAACCCAAATCCGATGGCAGAGCGTCGGCCAACTGGAAGGCCACCGGCCCGTTCAAATCCAGATGCGTCGCCGGAACGTCAATCCCTGCCAGGTGCAGCGTGGCAAAGTGGAGGGCCGCACACTCCTCGCGCTCGCCTCGCGTCGAGCCCTGCCCCTCGTCGTCGAAAAACTCAACGTCCGCCTGCAAAAAGCTGCGCGAATCGTCGAGACCCTCGATCTCAAAGCGCCGCGTGCCCTCGCACAGGATGTCCATGCGTCCGTCCGCGAAGCGCTCCAGCACACGCACGATCTTCGCTGTGCAGCCGATCACCGCCAGCCGCTCCGGCTCACCGCGCACCACGCCAAACTCCGTCTTCTGCGCGAGGCACTCCCCGATCATCTCGCGGTAGCGGTCTTCGAAGATGTGCAGCGGCAGCGCCGCCCCCGGAAACAGCACCGTGTCCAGGGGGAACAGGGGAATTCTCATCTACGTCATTATGCTCGTGCGGCGGGATTCCTGCACGAGCCCACAACACGCCGCGCAGACGGTGCGCTACCCGCTTCTGCGCAGACCGGTTTATCCCTGACCGTTCCTCCCGAGGAACTTGTCGACCCAGCGGATGAAATAGATCATGTTGGGCGCATCGGTGTGGCCGCCGTCATCCTGCCGCCATGCCAGCTTCCCGTCCAGCAGGCCGTCGTTCACCGCAGGCATGGGCGCGGTGCGGTAGTCGAGATCTTTTGTGCTCAGGCCGGGCGCACCCAGCAGCGTCCACACCGGGCTGGCCGCCACGGTCGCCATCCAGCTACCGCGATGATCCAGCCACTGCGCATCGCCTTTCGCGGGAATGCCATAGCTGATGAACGTGAGCCGCGGCGCGCAGAGCGCGATCAGCTCGTTCGAATCCACCGGCACGTCGCCGGGATTCATGCTGCCAAAGGCCGCCTTCGACGCGCCGTACTTCAGAAAGTTGTCGGCCATCCAGTAGTACTCGCCGCCCGTGAGGTTGTAGACCGACTCGCCGAAGTTCCTCCGCAACGGCGTCGCGCCGCCCTTGCCGGACGAGCCCACCAGCACCATCGCAAATCGCCGATCGAAGGCCATCGTCACCAGCGCCGCCTTGCCGTAGCGCGAGACGCCCTCGATGCCGACTTCCTTCGCATTCACCGCGGCATTCGTCTCCAGATAATTCAGTCCCTGGCTGGCCGCCCACCCCCACGCGCGCAGCGCGCCCCATTGATCCGGCTTCCGCGGCTGCCCGTGATTCGCCAGGCCGATAATGCCCCGCGTGAGCCCCTCCGCGTTGTCGGCCTGCGCGCTCTGCGGATCGAGCGTGGCGTAACCCCAGCCCGCGGCGATCAACTCCCACGTGTTCGGCAGCCCGCCATCGGCGTTCAATTGCGGAAACTCGAAGCCCTTTGGTGGAAACGGCTGCCATGCCGGATGCGACGCCATCACCGGCGCCAGCGACGGATCCTGCTTCACCAGCAGCGCCTTCATCGCGCTATTGATCTTTTCCAGATCTTCCTGCGACGGTTGCACCGGGTTCGGAAAGCCGCTCGGCCCAAACATGATCAGCACCGGAACCGGCCCTTTTGCATCCGCCGGCGTCACCAGCGTCATGCGCAAATCTACCTTGATCAGCGGATACGCCCGGTTGTCCACATGGCCCTTCAGTTCCGTCGCGATCACGGGATGGAACCCGACAAACTCCTTTTCGCTCGCCACCACCGACCACGTCACCTGCGGCACGTCCTTCGGAATGGAGCCGTACACGTATTCCTCGTAATCGTGCACGATCTGCGGACGCCGCTCCGTCCACCACTCCTGCGCGGTGGTCACCTTCTGCCCGTTGTTCAGCGTCAACGCGTCGGGCAAATTCGGATACGGATTCGCTTTCGTCTCGTCATAGTTGGCGTGATCGGGCGCGTTCGGATCGCCGCTCGGTCCCGGCCGCAGCACCTCAATGCCCAACTCTTTCATCGCGTAGGCGTGCGCCTCGTCCGCTGTGAACGTCACCGGCGGCGGCAAAGCCTTCTTCGCTGCCGTTTGCTGCGCCTGCCCGACGGCAGGGACGATCAGAACCACTGCGGCGAGAAAGGCAACCAGAGACGGGCAGGACGGCACAGAACGCGATCGAGCGATCATCGATGGTATCCTTCATTGCGAAAAGCGGTCGTTGCGAAAAGCGATTTAGTTCGGAACCCAGACTAGTTCATCTGCCATGAAATCCGCAAAAAGCGCGCTCTGCATCGCCGCCCTGCTGGGCTTCGTGATCTCTGCCGGCGGCCTTCGCGCTCAGGCGCCCGCGCCGTCGGAGTGGGTCGGCGCCTGGGCCGCATCGCAGCAAATTCCTGAGCCGCAGAATTCCCTGCCGCCTGACGCCCTGCGCGATGCCACCTTGCGCCAGATCGTCCACCTGTCCATCGGCGGGGACACGTTGCGCGTTCATGTCTCGAACGCCTTCGGCACGCAGCCGCTGCTCTTCACGTCCGTCCACATCGCGCGCGCTCTCACGGCCGGCTCCTCCTCCGCCATCGATGCCGCTACCGACCGCGCAGTCACTTTCAACGGCTCGCCGTCCGTAGTCGTGCCCGCCGGCGCCGAATACATCTCCGATCCGGTGCATCTGGAAATGCCCGCGCTTTCCAGCCTCGCGATCACGATCTACTTCCCCTCACCGCCGGCTCGCGAAACCGGCCACCCGGGCTCTCGCGCGGACGCTTACTATGTTCACGGCAACCAGGTCTCCGCGCCGTCGCTGACCGGCGCGCAAGCCATCGAGCACTGGTACCAGATCTCCGGCGTCGACTTGCTGGCGCCTGCCGGAGCCGGAGCGGTCGTCGCTCTCGGCGATTCCATCACCGACGGCCACGCCACCACCACGAACGGGAACGACCGCTGGACCGACGATCTCGCCGCGCGCCTGCAGGCCTCGCCCTCCACGCGGGATATTTCCGTGCTCAACCAGGGCATCGGCGGCAATTGCCTGCTCACGCAGTGCCTGGGTCCCAATACGCTTGCACGTTTCGACCGCGACGTGCTCGCGCAACCCGGCGTCCGCTGGCTGATTGTCTTTGAGGGCGTGAACGATCTGGGCGGGCTCACGTTTCACGGTCCGGTGGCTGCCGCTGCGCATCAGGAACTCGTCCGGCGCGTCATCGGCGCGTATCAGCAGATCATCCAGCGCGCGCACGCGCACGGCATCGAGGTGATCGGCGCCACGATAACGCCCTTTGCCGGCTCCGGTTATTACCACCCCGATGCCGCCACGCTCGCCGACCTCGATGCGGTCAACGCCTGGATTCGCGCCCGCGGCCACTTCGACGCGGTCCTCGACTTCAACAAGGTCATCGCCGATCCCACCGACCCCGAGCGCCTGAAACCCGAGTGGGATTCCGGCGACCACCTGCACCCCGGCCCGGCCGGCTATCGCGCGCTCGCCGATTCGATCCCGCTCAACCTTTTCTGAAGCGGCTTGCGATCCGATGTGGGATCGGGGTCACTCTTCCATCTCCAACTCGTCCAGCATCGCCTGCATCTCCCCGGCGGCGTGCTGATTTCCCGCAGCGCGCGCGCAGGCGATGCCCTCGCTCAGCCGGACTTTCGCCTCCGCCACGCGCCGCGCCTTCGCCAGCGTCTGCGCGGCCATAAAGTAACCCGCCGCGTAGCCGGGATGGTCGGCGAGCAGCCGGTCAAACTCAGCCAGCGCGCTTTCCGTTTCGCCTCGCCCGGCATACTCCATCGCCAGCCCATAGCGGGCAAACGCGTTCTTCGGATCCTGCTCCAGGATTTCCTTCAGGCTCGCTGCTTTGTCCATGCTCGCTCCCGATCCCCCCAACACCATCATTCCCCAATACTCACGCCCGCGGCAAAACTCCCCTGACTACTGACTACTGATCACTGGCTCTCTGTACCCTACCCCCTACACCCTGTACCCTAGTTTTATGGACATCAAGACCACCGGCCCCGCGCTGCCGCCGCGCATCGTCAGCGAATCGCAGTCGGAGATGACCGAGCTGATCCTGCCCAACGACACCAACACCCTGGGCAATCTGCTCGGCGGCCGCCTCATGAACTTCATCGATCTCGTCGGCGCCATGGCCGCCATTCGCCACGCGCGCAGCTACGTGGTCACCGCATCCATGGAGCACATCGACTTCATCGCCCCCGTGCACGTGGGCGACCTGCTCATCCTCAAGTCCTCCATCAACCGTGCGTTCCGTACATCCATGGAGGTCGGCGTCAAGGTCTGGGTGGAAAACACGCTCGCCGGAATCCATCGCCATGTGGCCTCGGCCTATCTCACCTTTGTGGCCATCGACTCGCAGGGCCGCCGCGTGCCGGTTCCGCCCCTGGAACTCCAAAACGACGAGGAGAAGCGCCGCTACGAAGACGCCGGACGCCGCCGTGAGATTCGCGAGTCGGAAGCCCGCCGCCGGCGCATCCCCAGGTTCGACCCCGCGACGCCCATCAAAACATAAGCGCGAATCGCGTCCGCCCGGACAGCCCAGTCCCTACACCCTATCGCCTATACCCTGTACCCTAGCTTTATGGCGCATCCATCCACTCCGCCGCCCCCTGCCGCGCTGCCCGGCGTCAAGTCCATTGTTGCCATCGGATCCGGAAAGGGCGGCGTGGGCAAAACCACGCTCGCCGTCAATCTGGCCATCGCGCTCGCGAAGCTCGGCCATCGCGTCGGCCTGATCGACGCGGATATCTACGGTCCCAACGTTCCGCTGATGATGGGCACCACGCGCCAGCCGCGCGTGCTCGAGAACAACCAGATCGAGCCCAATGTCGCGCACGGCGTCAAAGTCATCTCCATCGGATTCATCTCGCCCGGCGACAAGCCGCTGGTGATGCGCGGGCCGATGCTCCACCAGATCATCCGGCAGTTCCTGCAGCAGGTGGAGTGGGGCGAGCTGGACATCCTGCTGATCGATTTGCCGCCCGGCACCGGCGACGTGGTCATCTCGCTGGTCCAGACCGTCCCCCTCACCGGCGCGATCGTCGTCTCCACCCCCTCCGATGTTGCGTTGCAGGACGCGCGCAAGGCGCTGGAGATGTTTCATCAGGTGAACGTGGAAGTGCTCGGCATCGTCGAGAACATGTCGCACTTCACGTGCCCGCATTGCCACCACGAAATCGACATCTTCTCCCGCGGTGGCGCGGAGCGCACCGCAAAGCAGTTCAATATCCCATTCCTGGGTTCCGTCGAGCTGATCCCGGAAATCCGACACGGCGGCGACACCGGTATGCCTGTCGCGCTTGCCGGAGCCGATTCGCCCCTCGCCGCGCAGTTCTACGCGATCGCCAGCCACCTGGCCGACCGGGCGCTTGCCCAGGCGGCAAAATCGGAGAACATCTTCGAGATTTCCTGAGCGCTGGTGGCTGGCCGCCGGTTGCTCTTTCCTGTACGCTTTCTGCAAAGGAGGGCCCCATGACGTCCTTCTCCCGCCGCGATTTCCTGAAAGTCTCTGCCGCCACCGGGGCCATCGCTTCGCTTGGAACGCTCCCGCTCGAAGCGGAGCCGCAAACCGCGGCCACTTGGGTTCCGCTGGGCGACTCCGGCGTGAAGGTCACGCGCCTCGCCTTTGGCACCGGCACCATGAGCGGCGCTACGCAGCGCGGGCTCGGCCAGGAAGGCTTCAATCGCCTGGTCCGCTACGCCTACGATCGCGGCATCCGCTTCTTTGAGACTTCTGACTCCTATGACGACATGCACCGCATGCTCGGCATCGCGCTCCAGGGCATTCCGCGCGACAGCTATCGGCTGATGACCAAGGTGACCACCGAAGATCCGACGCCGCCCCTTGCCAAGATCGACCAGCTGCGGCGCCAGGCCCGCACCGACTACTTCGACATTCTGCTGCTCCACTGGCAGCACACCGCCTCGTGGCCCGAGGACACCCGCCACTGGCAGGACGCCGTCCTCACCGCCCAGCACCAGGGCGCCGTCGTCGCCCGCGGCGCCTCGGTTCACGGCTTGCCGGCTCTCACCCGCGTGCCCGACAACCCCTGGCTGCAGATCGGGATGATCCGCGTCAATCACAAAGGCGTCCGCATGGATGCTCCGGACTACCTGGCCAGTGTTGGCGGCGACGTGCCGGAAGTGGTCGCGCGCATCCATCAGACGCTGGCGAATCGCAAGGGCGTCATCAGCATGAAGCTCATTGGCGAAGGCACCTTCGATCGCGACGATCGCCGCCGTGCGATGCGCTTCGCCTTCCGCGTGGCCCACGTCGACTCCGTCACCATCGGCTACAAGAACAACGCTGAGATTGACGAAGCGATTGAGAACCTGAACGAAGCCCTCGCCTGAGATTCAGTTATTTGGTGTGCAGCAGATTTTGCCCGATCTTCGGGTTCTGCGACGTGCCCGTCACGGCGATAGAAACCACAGCGCCAGTCTTGCCGTGCCTGAAGAATGGGTCCAGCGGCGTCATCAGCCATTTCTTCCACCCCGTAACATCCTTTGACAGCTTTTGTTGCATGGCGACCTTGCCCGTCAGGTCCACCCGCGTGTTCAGCAGGTTGAACGTTCCCGCCAGGTGGGCGTTCGCTCCAGGCAACTCCACCTGAATATCGGGAAAGTACGCCATGCCATCCCGAAACCTGGTGTCTCCGCTGGCCGCCGCTGTCACCTTCACCGGATCGTTGTTGTTCTGCTTTCTCGCCCGCGCGCTGAAGGCATCCATCTCCGTTTGCGTCTTGCTCGTCACAAACGTGACGTCCTTAACTGCGATGTGTCCCTGCAGCCGCAGCCGCTTCAGAAACGCCTGCGGCCCACTGCCAAATTCCGCCTGCGCTGCAATGCTCACCTTTCCCGCCACCGTTGGCGTACTGCTCTCGATCACTTCGAGGAGCTGATGCAGATCCCCATCGGTCGTCGCAAAGTTCACCCTGCTAATCTTTGGATTCCCCGAAATGGTAGCGTTCGCCGCCAGCGTGCTTCCCGCCATCTTCACCTCGGCGCTCCGGATGTCCACGTCTCCCTGCGTTGCTTTCACCACCGCGGTGTACGCCGCGTCCAGGCGTGTCGCATGCCCGCCCGCCTTGAAGTTCGGAATCGCCAGCTTCCCCTGCACCGTAATCTGGTTCAGGCGTCCGCTGTATCCGCCGCTGGCCGAGACGCTGCCATCGAGGTCGCTCACTCTGCTTAGCTGGAGATCCGTGACCGAATATCCTCCCTGCACCTGCATCTCCGCATACCTTCCGGACCGGAACGGCCCCAGGCTTCCATTCGCTGCCACCACCGCGCCGAGGTTGGGCAGCCGCAGCCGCGTAAAAAACGTCAGAGGCTCGCCCGCGCGGACGTTGTGAATCTGCAGAGTCTCGAGGACGAAATGCAGCGGCGGCTCCCCCTTCCGCAACAGATCGAGCGTGGAGCCATTGGCCACGATGGTTTCCACGCGCAGCTTGCTCTCTCCCTTGCTGGATGTAGACTTCGTCGGGCCCGTGCTCTTTGCCGGGGCGCCACTCGACAACACAACGTTCACCCTCATGCCGCGCAGCCATATCTGATACAGCGTGTGCGGCCTGAACAGCAGCCCGGTCCACGTCCCCACCACATGCAAATGATCAACCGTCGCCAGCGGAGGCTCGCCCTCGTGCCCATTCCGCCAGAACGTCACCCCGTCCGCCACAAATCCAGGATGGGGAAAGTACGTCCGGTAGTAGTGCTGCACGACTACGCGGCTCTCGAACGACTGCTCCAGCAGCGGATGCACCTTCCGGTACCGGAAAGGCCAGAAGACAAACATCAGGACGACGCCCGCCACGGCCAGCGCGATCAAAGCGCCGCCCAGCCACGCTGCCAGATGCCACCGTTTTCTCTTTTTCGCTACTGTGCCCGCCGCATCCATCCGGAACAGCTATCCCTATCACCAGATGGGCGTCCGTGCGTTGCCGGTTGCCGTTTGCTCGCAAAAACAAATGACCCGCCGGCATTGCCGGAGGGTCACACCAACCTGTCCACCGTAATCCCTGGACCGGAGGGTCTAGCCTTCCTCCTGCTCGCGCAGCTTCGCGATCACGCTGAAGTCTTCGAGCGTGGTCACGTCGCCCTTTACATCTCCGTGCGTGGCCATCTCCCGCAGCAGCCGGCGCATAATCTTCCCCGATCGCGTTTTCGGCAGCGCATCCGTAAAGCGAATATCGTCCGGCCGGGCCAGCGCCCCGATCTCCTTCGCCACCCAGGCCCGCAGTTCGTCCTTGAGCTCCTTCGACGGCGCATTCCCGCTCTCCAGCGTCACAAACGCCGAAATCGCCTGCCCTTTGAGCGCGTCCGGACGCCCCACCACCGCCGCCTCCGCCACCTTCTCATGCGCCACCAGCGCTGACTCTACTTCCATGGTGCCCAGCCGGTGTCCGCTCACGTTGATCACGTCGTCCACGCGGCCCATCAGCCAGAAATAACCGTCGGGATCCATGCGCGCACCGTCGCCCGTAAAGTAGGAGCCGGCGATATCCGACCAGTACTGCTTGACATAGCGGTCCGGATCGCCCCAGATGGTGCGCGCCATGGCCGGCCAAGGCTTCCGGATCACCAGCAGGCCGCCCTGTCCCGCCGGCACCGGCTGGCCTTCCCGGGTGACCACCTCCGGCACAATACCGAAAAACGGCCGCGTCGCCGACCCCGGCTTCGCTGCGATCGCACCCGGAATGGGCGAGATCATGATTCCTCCCGTTTCCGTCTGCCACCACGTATCCACCACCGGGCAGCGACCGCCGCCGATCGTCTCTCGATACCAGATCCACGCCTCAGGATTGATGGGCTCGCCCACGGAACCAAGCAGACGCAGGCTGCTCAGGTCGTGCTTCGCCACGTGCTCGTCGCCCCACTTGATGAAGGCGCGGATCGCCGTTGGCGCGGTGTAAAACACCGTCACCTTGTGGTCCTCAATGATTTTCCAAAAGCGGTCCATCTCGGGATGATTCGGCGCTCCCTCGTACATCACCGTCGTCGCGCCGTTCTGCAGGAGTCCGTAGACGACATACGAGTGCCCCGTGACCCAGCCGATGTCGGCCGAGCACCAGTACACATCGTTTTCCTTCAGATCGAAGATGTACTTGCTGGTGAGATACGTCTGCACCGCGTACCCGCCCGTCGTGTGCACCAACCCCTTGGGCTTGCCCGTGGTGCCCGACGTGTACAGGATGTAGAGCGGATCCTCGGAATCCAACGGCTCCGCGGGACATTCCTTCTCCGCCGCCGCGGTCAGCTCGTGCCACCAGTGGTCGCGCCCGGGCTGCATCTCCACCGCCGAGCCGGTTCGCCGGTACACCACCACGTTCTTCACGGTCGGACAATTGCCGACTGCCTCGTCGACCGTCGCCTTCAGCCTGACTTCGTTGCCGCGCCGCCACGAACTGTCCTGCGTCAGGATCGCCACGCATTGGGAATCGTTCACGCGATCCACAATCGCGTTCGCTGCGAATCCGCCGAAGATCACCGAATGCACCGCGCCAATGCGCGCACAGGCCAGGATCGCGATCGCCAGTTCCGGCGTCATGCCCATGTAGACGGCCACGCGGTCGCCCTTCTGGATGCCCAGCCCCTTCAGCACATTCGCAAACCGCTGGACTTCGCCGAGCAGCTCGCGATAGGTGAGCCGCCGTACTTCGCCCGGCTCGCCCTCCCACAGGATCGCCGTCTTCTCCCCGCGCCCGTTCTCCACCTGCCGATCCACGCAGTTGTAGCAGAGGTTCAGCTTGCCGCCGACGAACCATTTCGCCCATGGCAAATTCCACTCCAGCACCTTCTCCCATGGGGCAAACCAGTGCAGCTCACGCGCCGCTTCCGCCCAGAATCCCTCCGGATCGCTCACGGAACGGCGGTACATCTCCTCGTACTCGGCCAGGCTCTTGATGTGCGCCTGCTGCGCGAATTCCGCCGGGGGCGGAAACACGCGGGTTTCGTGCAAAGTGGATTCGAGATTGGGGCTGATCGTGCTGTCGGCTGCCATCGTTTCTCCGTCAGATCAAGGTAATGGCTGGCGCTTGCCACGCGCAACCGCCGCGCCTGGGTCAGACGCATCGCGTCCTATAGCACTTCGGACCCTTCCGGCGCCCGCACTCGGCGGTCCTCTACTTCAGCCCCGCATCCAGTGAGAGCTGCCGCGCCACCTTGCGCAGCGCCCGGTCCCGCGTCCACAGCCGCGAGCCGGAGGTCAACAGGACGGAGGCGAGCAGATGCGCGTCTGTGTAGCCTATCCCGCTCCCCGTAAGTGCCCAGTCCTCGATGAGCTGCAGAACCCCTTCATTCTTCGCAACCGTGGCATTGGGGAGATCGTGAAGAATGGCAAGAGCTGTCTTCCGGTTTCGCACGGACCCCAGCGCCACCTCGCCAAAAACAAAGGGGTGTCCCAGAATCAGGCGTGCCCGCAGTAGTGCGGACATCGTGCCATCGCCCTGGTTGAGATGGTCGATCCAGACCGACGTATCCGCCAGAATCACGCGGCCCTCTTTCTCCTCCGGCGTGCCGCCTCCGCCCAGGGCCTCTTGCGCGGCGCGGCTTTGAACCCCGGCATCGTGCCGCCCAGCGCTGCGGCTCGGCGCGATGCTTCCCACTCAATCATCATCTTCAGCGCCGCATTCACCAGCTGGCTCTTTTCTTTGATCCCCGAATATTCCTGCGCGTCCTTCACCAGCTCGTCGTCCAGCGTGACCGTCGTCCTCATGCTTCCCTCCGCGCATCAATTCTAGCATCAAGTGATGCTGATTTTGATGCGGCCCCGTTTCGCCAGTACACTGTGTTTCGGAGAACCCGCATTGCCTTCCGACCTCGGACGCGTCCTCGCTGTCATCCCCGCCCGCCTCGGCTCCACGCGGCTGCCCCGCAAGGTGCTGCGCGACATCGCCGGCCAGCCCATGATTGCCTGGGTCTACCGTGCCGCCCGCGCCTGCCCGCTCTTCGACCAGATCCTGATCGCCACCGACTCCGACGAGGTCCTCAGCTTCTGCAACAGCCACAACCTGCCGGCCGTCTTTACGCCTGCTGACTGCCCCAGCGGCACCGACCGTGTTCATGCCGTTGCCCAGTCCGTCCCCGCTGACATCTGCGTCAACATCCAGGGCGACGAACCGCTGCTGACGCCCGAGCACTTCCCCCCGCTGCTGGAGCTTTTCCGCCGGCCGGAGGTTCAGGTCGCCACGCTTGCGGTCCGCTGCCCAGCGCTCGATATTGCCAATCCGAATGCGGTCAAAGTCGTGACCGCCAGCGATGATCGCGCCCTCTATTTTTCGCGCGCGACGATCCCGTACGACCGCGACCAGTCCGGATTCGCCGGCTACCGCAAACATCTCGGCATCTATGCCTATCGCCGCGCGGCGCTCGACCGCTTTGCCGCGCTGCCGGCTTCCTGGCTCGAGAAGGTGGAGCGTCTGGAGCAGCTGCGCCTGCTCGATAACGGCATCGACATTTATGTTGCCAACGCGCCGTCCGACACCATTGGCGTGGATACCGAAGACGATTTGATTGCTGCCGAAGCGATCCTGCGAGAGCGGAGCTAGCCAGAAGTCGTGCTGAGCACGGCCCCGCGCGATTCTTGCCCGAAGGCTGTCACTACGATCAGATAGACCGCGACCACCACCACGGTCCCGGCCAGCACCACGCCGTAGCCGCCCAGATGCTCTGCCGCTCTCGCCTGCAGCACGTCATTCTTCGACGAGATTAGATTCCCGAGTTGATAAGCGAGGCCAGGAAAGGTGGCGCGCACGGGTCCCGGCGACAGCTCGCTGAGCCAGGCCGGAATCACGCCCCATGCGCCCTGCACCATGAACTGCATCAGGAACGCGCCGCCCGCCAGCGCCGCCACAGAATGCGAAAACGCGAACAGCGGGATCGCCGGCAGCGACAGCGCCGCTGCCAGCAGAATCGCCTTCTTCCGCCCGATCCGTTCCGAGAGCGTCCCGAACAGCAGTCCGCCGGCCAGCGCGCCCACGTTGTACAGGATCGCAATCATCCCCGTCAGCTGCGCCGAGAATCCATGATCCTTTTGCAGAAACGTCGGATACAAATCCTGGGTGCCGTGCGAGAAGGCGTTGAAGCCGGTCATCAGCAGCACCAGAAACAGGAACGTTCCGCCGTACTGCAACACGCCTTTCCACGCGTTCATCGGAGCGGCACCTGCCGACACGCGCTCCGCCTGGCCCTCGCTCCAGGCGGGCGACTCCTCGACCTTGCCGCCGATGTAAAAGACCAGCAACGCCGGCGCCGCGCCGATCAGGAACATCCCGCGCCACCCGAACGCGTGCCCATGCCAGGCGAAGTGCGAGAACCACGGGAACAGCAACGCGTACGCCGCGGCCGCGACCAAATATCCGACCGCATACCCTTCCTGCAACAAACCCGAGAAGAATCCGCGATTCTCCCTGGGCAGCGACTCAAAGGCGAGGGCCGCGCCCACGCCCCACTCGCCGCCCATGGCGATCCCGAACAGCGCGCGCAGGATCAGCAGCGTGTGCATGGACCCGGCGAACGCGCAGCTCATCTCCAGCAGCGAGTAGCAGGCGATGTTCAGCATCAGCACCGGCCGCCGCCCGAAACGGTCCGCCAGCGCGCCGAACAGGAAGGCCCCCACCGGCCGGAAGGCCAGCGTCAGGAACAGGGCCTCCGCCACCTCCGACCGCGCGACGCGGAAATCCGCAGCCACAGCGGAGATGCAGAACACCAGGATGAAGTAATCGAACGCGTCGAGCGTCCAGCCCAGGAAGCACGCCGCAAACGCGTGCCGCTGTCGGGAACTCAGCTGCCGAAAGGCCGCGAACATCCCAGCAGGTTACCAGAGCGCTGCCGCTCCTCACGCCCGTCCTTTCCTGCCGCCCCCGCGATGACGTAGAGTGAAGGCCGGTTCGATTCTCCTGACGCTGCACGATTCGAGGGAGGGCAAGGTGAGATCCATGCGCAATCCATTGCCCGCTATTCAGCGCTTCCGTGGAAGATTTGCCGTTGCTCTGCTTCTCGGCTTTTTCGTGACCGTCACCTTCACCGTCGCCTGCGGCGCGTCCGGCGGCAGCACGAATTCAGGCGGCGGCACAAAGTCTGCGCAAACGGCCACGCCCGCTATCGCGACCGCGGCTGCGCAGAATGGAGCCTCCCTGGTCTCCCTCACGGACAGCACCGCCGGAGCAACCATCTACTTCACTCTCGACGGCAGCACGCCCACTACTTCCTCGCCGCAGTACTTCGCGCCCGTTCTGGTCGCCTCCAAACTTACGGTCAACGCGATGGCCGCCGCGCCCGGCAACACCAACAGCGCCGTTGCCACGCAGACGTTCGCGCCCAATATTCCCTCCGGCACGCTGGTCTGGAGCGACGAGTTCAGCAACTCCGGCACGACCAGCGCACAGCCGAATCCCTCCACGTGGACTTACGACACCGGCCTGGACTGCTGCGGCAATAACGAGCAGGAAACCTACTGCGCCTGGGGTTCCACCACGGGCCCCTGCAATCCGTCGAGCCCCAACGCTTACGTGGGCGCGGACGGCTATCTCCACATCGTGGCGCAGGCGCCGTCTCCCGGCGTCTACACCTCAGCGCGGCTCAAATCTCAGGGACTCTTCAGCTTTCAGTACGGCCGCATCGAGGCCCGCATGATGCTCCCGGAATCCCAGGGCATGTGGCCCGCCTTCTGGCTATTGGGGAACAACATCGCCACGATTTCCTGGCCCGCCTGTGGAGAAATGGACATCATGGAACATATCGACGGCGCCAATCCCCCGCTCTACGCAGGAGCGCCGCCCCAACCGTCGGACTGGTACCAGGCCTCCGTTCACGGCACGAATCTGAATGGCGGCCAGCCGTACACGGCAACAGGCTTTTCCGCTGCGGCGTGGCATACCTACGGAATGATCTGGAGCAAGGGCCAGATCCAGTACTACATCGACAGTCCGTCCAACATCTACGAGACCTTCAACACCGCCAACACCACCGGCACCTGGCCCTTCGATCAGGGACCGATGTTTGTCATCCTGAATCTGGCCGTCGGCGGCGACTGGCCCGGCGACGTGGACAGCACCACCGTCTTCCCTTCCACCATGCTGGTGGACTACGTGCGCGTGTATACCAACTGAGGCTCGCCGGTCTCAGAACCCCGCTTCACGCTTTGCCCTGCGCCTGCATCCAGCGGTCCAGCATCGTGTGGAGACAGGATGCCCCGCAGAGGTGCCGCGCCTCCGCCGAGTGCGACAGCAGAAGATCCCACCGCATGATCCTGATGGCGGGCACATGACGCTCGGCAGTCGCCGACGCGACCGGCTCATCCGACACCAGCCACCAGTCTTCCGACTCTTCTTTTCGTTGCTTATTGCACACGTCGCAGTGGAATGTCTCGGTCCAGGCCATAGCGCGCCCGCTCCTGAGGGGGGATTGCCTGGAAGGTACCACAAGGGAACGGGCAGGGATATCCCTCGCGGTGGGCAGCCACTGATTCCAGCCGAGTTTCCAATCAGCGAACTACGCGAGTCTAGCTGCAGTTCGCGTGCCCGCACTGGCACATGACTTCCGGAGTGCGTTGCATCGCCTCGCAGTGGGGACTGCAGAACTTTTGTCCGTTGGGTGGAACGCAGCTACAAGCAGGGCTCGCGCATTTTTTTGAATCGGCCATAACATCCCCCTTTGGCAGTGAGATGCGGCGATCCGACGCGCGGGGTTCCCTATGCCCCGCAGATACACTCTTCCTGCCCGCAGTAGGAACAACAGCCGCACAGTCCGCGCGCAGCGCGCGTGCCGCCGTGCGCGGAGCATTCGGCGGCGCAGGACCCGCCGGCGATGGAGGGGATCACCAGCACCTCATCGCCATCCTGAAACGAATACTTCTCGTTTCCGAGGAACCGAATGTCTTCCTCGTTCACGTAGAAGTTGATGAAGCGGCGCACCTGCCCCTGCTCGTCGCGCAAATGCGCTTTGAGCGCTGGAAACTGCGTCTCGATCTCCGTGATCAGTTGCGGCAGATTTCCCGCCTCCGACCGAATTTCCCGCGTCCCATTCGTGTGCTTCTGAAAAGCATTCGGCAACAAAACCCTAACGGACACTTGAACCTCCCACCAGCTCCCGCTCTTCCTTTTGGTCTTCGAGATAATTTTCAAAATCGCTGAGCCTCGGCCGGATAGCCGCGCCCTGCTCGTACGCGCCGTGCAGCACATCGGTCGTCTTCAGGCCGTTGCCGGTAATGCAGCTCACCGTCAGCTCGTCCGGGTGAATGCGGCCGTGCGCGTACAGCCGCGCCGTCACCGCGGTGGTCACGCCGCCCGCGGTCTCCGTAAAGACGCCCTCGGTTTCCGCCAGCTCCTGGATGGCCGACACGATCTCCACGTCCGACACATCCTCGGCCCAGCCGCCGCTCTCGCGAATCGCTCGCGCCGCGTAGGCGCCGTCTGCCGGATTCCCGATGGCCAGCGAGCGCGCAATCGTCTGCGGCCGCTGCGGCTCGATCGCGTCCGCTCCAGTCTTCACCGCGACCGCGATGGGCGAGCAGCCCGTCGCCTGCGCTCCGAAGAAGCGCACTTCCTTCTCTTCGACCAGGCCGAGTTCGATCAGCTCTTTGAACGCCTTGCGGATCTTTGTGATCAGCGAGCCACCAGCCATCGGCACCACCACGTTGTCCGGCAGCCGCCAGCCGAGCTGCTCCGCGATCTCAAACCCGACGGTCTTCGATCCCTCCGCGTAATACGGACGCAGGTTCACATTCACGAATCCCCAGTTGTAGCGATCGGCAATCTGCGAGCACAACCGGTTCACGTGGTCGTAGTTGCCGTTGATGCGCACCAGCGTCGCGCCGTACACCTGCGTATTCAGGATCTTCGCCGGCTCCAGATCGGACGGCACCAGGATGTAAGCCTTCAGCCCCAGCCGCGCCGCCTGCGCCGCCACGGCGTTCGCCAGGTTCCCGGTTGACGAGCAGCCCACGGTGTCGAAGCCGAAGGTCTGCGCGTTCGCCAGCGCCACCGCGACCACGCGATCTTTGAAGCTCAGCGTGGGCAGGCACACCGCGTCGTTTTTGAGCCAGAGATTCTTCGCCCCGATCCGCTCCGCCAGCCGCGGCGCGCGCAGCAGCGGCGTCCATCCGGCAGGCGTGGTGGGCTGGTAGTCGTCAGGAACCGGCAGCAGCGCCTGGTAGCGCCACATGCTCGTCGGGCCGGCGGCGATCTTCTCGCGCGTAAACGCGCGCTTTGCGGCATCCAGATCGCACTTCACTTCCAGCGGAGAAAAACACTCGTCGCAGATCGACAGCGGGGCGTTGTCGTAGCGCTTCCCGCATTCCCGGCATTGCAGTTCGTAAGCAGCAGCCATTCCAGCCCTCTGTTTAGAGAGCGGCGTTGGGATACAGCTACGGGCACGCGTGACGGCGTACTACTGTACTTCTGAGGATTGCGCGAGATGCGATACAGGCTGCACCCCGAATCTCATGTACCCCGCTTGTTACGGCGGGCGAGAGTTGACACCGTGATCCTGAATTGCTCAGGCCGGTTGTCGTGGCGTCACAGGGCCCGTCCCTCAGCCACTCTGCATGAAATTCAGGCTCGCTCTTTAGGAGCAAACTTGAATACTCATTAGATATCACACGTTGCCTCGCGATGCAATATCTGGCCATGCCTCATCTGCGCAAAGTGGCTATGTTCCTGGGCTGCTGCTCCCCACTAAACTGGCCGCTCTGCCCTGTCGCAACGCGCTGGCAGCATTGGGCTGAGGAGACCCGAATGACCGTCGAAGTCGCCGGAATGATGGCCGCGGGCGCCGCCGCGCTGCTGGTGGGCGTTGTCCTTATCCGCCCGCAATTCGTGGCCGCATCCGGCGCCGTGCGCATTCTCGTTCTCGGCCCGCTTGCCTACGCAATCGCCGTTGCCATCTTTGCCGCCGAGCACTACACGGCCCCGCGCGATCTGGCACCGCTCGTCCCACACTGGCTGCCGGCGCACTTGTTCTGGGTCTATTTCGTCGGCACCGCGTGGCTGGCAGCCGCCGTCAGCTTCCTCATTTCGCGCGCGGTGCGCTGGTCGGCCCCGCTGGTGGCTCTGATGATGCTCCTCATCGTCGCCACGCTCGACGTGCCGAACATCCCTACAGGTTTCCGTCAGCGCTTCTTCTGGATTCTCTTCGTCCGCGAGATTTCTTTCGCCGGGGGCGCCATGGTGCTCGGCGGCAGCGTGTGGCCCCGCGGAAGCCTGGCGGGCACGGCGCTCATGCGCATCGGCCGCGCCATTGTTGCGGCCGTGATGATCTTCTACGCCGTCGAGCATTTCCTCCATCCGCACCACGTCGTCGGCGTTCCGCTCGAAAAGATCACGCCCGCGTGGATGCCCGCGCCTGTGCTTCTGGCCTGGATCGTCGGCCTCGCCCTGCTTCTCGGCGGGATTGGGCTGCTCATTCGTCCTGCCGTCCGCATCGCCGCCGCTGGTGCGGGCGCCATGCTGCTGCTCGTCACGGTCTTTTACTACGGCCCCATCCTGGTGGCGGAGTTCCACACCGCGCCGGTGGACGGCCTCAACTATTTCGGCGACACGTTGTTGTTCACAGGAACGGTTCTGCTCGCGGGCCTTGGGGCGAACCGGCTGCCATCGGAGGGCCTGCCCGTCGACACCGCCCCTGACTCCTGTCTCCTGACTACTGACTCCTGACTCTCCTTTACAACTTCCCTGGAAATGCCTTTCTTCCTCTTTAGGGCACCTGCCGTGAAATAACGACATGGAACCTGCGCTCATGGGCCGTCTCACGGTCTGCTTTCTGTTCGTTGGAGAACTGGGAGGAATCGGCGTTATCCTCTGGATCCTGCTGCCGATGCTGGGGGATTGGCTGCGATCGCGGCGACAATCCTCGCGGCGCCTGCGCCATCAGCGCGTCCGACACCGACCTGCCCCGGCTCACCTCAAATGAAAAGCGCCCAGCTCTCGCCAGGGTTATAGTTTTCGCATGAAAGCGGCGATTACCCTCGCTATCCTGCTTCTGCCTCTTTCTTGCCGGTCCGGCGAAGCCCTTGCCCAGAAAACCTCGTCTCCTGAATCGATCGCCAAAGCGCTCCGGACAGGAGCACCTGCCGCCCGGACCACAATCGCGCGGCGTCTCGGGATCTCGGGTCCATCAGATCCGGATTGGGCAAATTGTGTAGGCGACCTTCAGATCAGCCTGGATCACCCACATCTCGAGCAGGGCATGGACACGTCGGTCCTGCGCCTGGAGTGCGGGTACGGCCTGGACCTTGTCCTCTTCGGCAGAGAGCCCGGCGCAGCCTGGAAAGAGCTCGACACAATCTCCCTCTACGACGCGTATAACAACGCCAAGCTGGAATACCAAAGCCTCATACGCCCCGGCGTGCAGGAGCTTGTCGTGCAGAACGCTGCCACTGCGTCAGGCACTCTGTATCAGGCCTATTTCCTTGTTTTCCGGGTCCTGGGCGGACGCTTTATGACAGCTCTTGCTGTCCTTGAAACTGCCATGGAGCCGCACTTGGGAGGCACACCTCGCGACGAGAAAAGCACCATCACAATCGAACCCGCCACGAAATCCGAAACTGGCGAGATCACCCAAGTCGCACACCTTATGATCGGCAGCCGCACTTTTCTGGTCCGCAGCTCGTATTCCTGGAGCGGCTATCTACATGCATTTGCCAAGGACGAAACCGACCGGGTATCTCAACTGAAATAAAAAGCGCCCAGCTCTCGCCAGGCGCCTATACGCTACACCCTATCCCCTACACGCTGCCGCTAAGCCGTCAGCACTGCGGCCACTTTCTCCGTCACGAACGCTTCGATGGTGTCTCCCACCTTCACGTCGTTGTAGTTGGAGATGCTGACGCCGCACTCCATGCCGTTGGTCACTTCACGGGCATCGTCCTTGAAGCGTTTCAGCGAGGTCAGCTTGCCTTTGAACACGGGCACGCCATCGCGCACCAGCCGCGCTTCGGCATCGCGGCGCAGCACGCCATCGGTGACGCGGCAGCCGGCAATCGTCCCCACCTTCGGGATGTGGAAGATGTTGAGCACCTCCGCGCGTCCCATGTAGTTTTCTTTGAAGATCGGCTCCAGCAGGCCGAGCATCGCCTTGCGGATCTCGTCCTGCAGCTCGTAGATGATGGTGTGCAGACGGATCTCAACTTCTTCCTGCTCGGCAAGGTCGGATACCTTGCGCTCCGGCCGGACGTTGAAGCCGATGATGATCGCGTTCGACGCCGACGCCAGCAGCACGTCGCTCTCAGTGATCGCGCCCACTCCGGAGTGGATCACCTTGATGCGCACCTTCTCCGTCGACATCTTCTGCAGCGAGTCGGACAGGACTTCCTCCGACCCTGTGACGTCGGCCTTCAGGATCAGCGGCAGCTCCTTCATGCCGGCCTGCTCGATCTGGCTCGCCAGGCCTTCCAGCGTGACGCGCGAGGACTTGGCCAGTTGCTGTTCGCGCTCGCGCATCTTGCGATACTGCCCGATACCGCGCGCCTTGTCCCGATCGCTCACCACCAGGAACGTGTCGCCCGAGTCCGGCATCGCTTCCAGCCCCACGATCTCGACCGGCGTCGATGGCCCGGCTTCATCCACTGCTCGGCCGCGATCGTCGAACATCGCCCGAATTTTCCCGAACGTGTTCCCAACCACGAAGTTGGCCTGGTTCTTCAGCGTGCCATTCTGCACCAGCACCGTGGCCACTGCGCCACGCCCGCGATCCAGCTTGGCTTCCAGCACCGTGCCGACCGCGCTGCGGTTCGGCGTCGCTTTCAGCGCCTGCAGATCGGCAACCAGGCAAACCATTTCGAGCAGCAGATCCAGATTGATCCGCTTCTTGGCCGAGACATCGACGAACACCGTGCTGCCGCCCCAGTCCTCCGGAACCAGCCCGCGATCGCCGAGCTGCTTCTTCACGCGATCCGGCTGCGCCTCGGGCTTATCGATTTTGTTCACGGCCACGATCATCGGCACGTTCGCCGCCTTGGCGTGGTCGATGGCTTCCAGCGTCTGCGGCATCACGCCGTCATCGGCCGCGACGACGATCACCACAATGTCAGTGACCTTCGCGCCGCGCGCGCGCATCCGCGTGAACGCCTCGTGACCCGGGGTATCCAGGAAGACGATCTCGCGCCCGAACGCCGGCGAATCCGGCTTGCTGATCTTCACCTTGTACGCGCCGATGTGCTGGGTGATCCCACCAGCTTCGCCGCTCGCCACGTCGGTCTCGCGGATCGCATCCAGCAGCGAGGTCTTGCCGTGGTCGACGTGTCCCATTACCGTGACCACCGGCGGCCGCGTCACTTCCAGCTCGTCCGGGTTCTCCGTCGCAAGGATGCTCTCCATGGCCTCGTTCGCCATCTGATCCTCGAAGGTGATTACCGTCACGTCGGCGCCGAACTGCGCTGCCACGTCCTTCACCAGCTCGGCATCGAGCGTCTGGTTCACGGTCACGAACACGCCCCGCACCAGCAGCGTCGCGATTAAATCCTTCGCGCGAACCTCCAGCTTTTCCGCCAGATCCTTCACGCTGATGCCTTCCGTCACGGTAATCGTGCGCGTGATCGGCACCGGCCCTGTCGGAATCTGCGCCGTCGCGCGCGACGGCGGGGCAAAGCCCTTCATCGGGCCTTCTTTGGTCTTGGGGTACTGCTGCCGTCCGCGTCCTCTGGGCGCGGGACGCGCCGGACGCGGCGCTTCACCCGGCGGCGGCGCAAGTCCCGGCGCTCCCATGCCCGGACGAAATCCCGGACGCTGCCCGAATCCCGGCCGCGCGCCCATGCCTGGACGCTGGCCCGGCGCACCCGGGCCGCTGGGAGCCGAACGCGTGGGATGCATCGGACGCCGTGCACCTGGCTGCTGCGGACCGCCCATGCCCGGACGCTGTCCCGGCCCTCCCGGCCCTGTCGCCGGACGGCGGTCGAAAATCGGCCTGCCCCGCTGAATTCCTCCCGGCCCTGCCGGCCCTGCCGGCGCGGCTGCCGGCGCGCTGTACACCGGCCGCGGCCCTGTCTGCGGCATGATCACGCGCCGCGGCGCTGGCGCCGGAGGACGCTCAGGTTGTGGCGGGGCTGCCACTTCCGCGGTCACCGCAGCTATCGGCGCTGCGGCTTCCGCCGTAGCTGCCACAGGCGCCGGTGCCGCTGCCACGGGCGGCGCTGGAACTGCTGCCGGAGGAGCTGCAGACGGTTTCACGGCGACCACTTGTCCCGTCGAAGACAACGGACGAGCCTCGGCTGCCGGAGCCGCCGTCACCGGGGGCTTTGCCACGACCGGACCCGCCGGGGGCTTTGCCGCAATCGCCGGCGCGGCCGGGGGCGTCGCCACGGCTGGCCGAGGGGGCGCGGCTACCACTGCTGACGCCTGGCGCGGCTGAGGAACAATCTTTCTTGGCGCTGGCTTCGCTTCTTCAGCCACCGGCGCAGGAACTGGGGCTGCCGCCGCCGGCTTCGTTGCCGCGGGCTTTGCGGAAACAGCCGCTGCGGGCGCTGCCGCGGGCTTCGCCGCCGCGGGACGCGCCGTTCGCGCGCGCTCTTCCTGCTGCCGCCGCTCCAGCAATTGCTTCGCGATGTCGCCAGGCTTGTGCGCCTGCGACCAGTCAATCTTCGGCTTCACTTCCGGCTCGGCCTTCGCCGCCATGCCGCTGCCGCCGCGCTCGCGCAGAATGTGCGTGCGCACACGCTCCGCTTCGTCCACCTCGATGGAGCTCGAGTGCGTCTTCTTTTCCGTCACGCCCACCGCGGTCAGAGCATCCAGAATTTCTTTGCTCTTGACTTCCAGCTCGCGCGCTAACTCATTGATTCGAACTGTGCTCATCCGTCCCCATGTCGTTTTGCGACTTCCCACCGGTCCTTAGTTCTTCATTCGGACAACTCCTGGCTGTGGGTTCTGCGATCTTCTTCATTATCCCTGAAAACGCCGCGTTCGCGCCTCAATCCCAGCGCGCCCGCGCCGTTTCCACACCAAACCACGCTGGTAACCAGCAACCGGCCACCAGCGACTGTCTTTACCCGCCGGTACCCTCGTCCATCTTCTTCTCGCCCAACTCTTCCTCGCGGACTTCCTCGACATTTCCCTCCACGACCGCTTCATCGCGAGCCACTTCGGAATTCGTCTCGTGCTCCGCCAGCACCGCGCTGGTGTCGTCGCGCCCCGGAACCAGGCTCTCCGCACCCTCCGTATCGAGTGCCGGACCCACTTCCGTAATCTCGGCGATCCGCTCTTCGGCGATCTCGTCGACCACGCGCCCCGTGCCGTCCGCGCTCGAAGGCTCGTCGCCTTCCTGCGTCAGGTCCTGCTTCAGCGCATCCACCTCTTCCTCGCTGGACGCCGCGTCGGCGTGTTCCGCCTTCGCCTCCAGCCCTGCCGGACGCTCTTCGCCCGGCTCGTATTGTCCGAAGTAATGCCGCACTGCCACGCTGATCTTCTCCAGGGTTTTCTCCCCGATCCCCGGAATCTCCTCGAGCTGTTCCGGAGTCATGTCCGCCAGTCCTTCTACCGTCGTAATGCCGGCAGCCACGAGTTTTTGGATGATGGAGTCGCCCAGCTCGCCCACCTGCTCAATCGGCGTCGCCGTGGCGCCCGCCATGGCCTGCATCTGCTGTTCCACTTCCTGGCGCTTCTCTTCCTCGCTCTTGATGTCGATCTTCCAGCCCAGCAGTTTGGCGGCCAGGCGCACGTTCTGGCCCTTCTTGCCAATGGCCAGGGACAACTGCGTGTCGTCTACGATCACTTCCAGCTGCTTGTCGGTCAGATCGGAGATGCTGACGCGGCTTACCTTCGCCGGCTGCAGCGCCTTCTCCGCAAAGGTCGTGATCTCTTCGCTGAACTCGATGATGTCGATCTTTTCTCCGCGCAGCTCGCGGATGATCGACTGCACGCGCATGCCCTTCATGCCCACGCAGGCGCCTACCGGATCCACGTCCTTGTCCCGCGACACCACGGCGATCTTCGTCCGCTCGCCCGCCTCGCGCGCGATCGCCCGGATCATCACCGTACCGTCGTAAATTTCCGGCACTTCGCTCTGGAACAGGTTCTGCACCAGCTCCGGCGCTGCCCGCGACACAATCACCTGCGGCCCGCGCGCCGCGCGATCCACGCGCAGCAGCACCACGCGCACGCGCTCGCCCACGGCAAACTGCTCGAGCCGCGACTGTTCGCGCCGCGGCATCCGCGCTTCGGCCTTGCCGATGTCGAAGATCACGTCCTGGAGTTCCAGCCGCTTCACCGTCGCCGTCAGCACCTCGTTCACCCGGTGCGCGTACTCATTGAAGACCGTGTCTCGCTCCGCCTCGCGTACCTTCTGGAAGATCACCTGCTTCGCCATCTGTGCGGCGATGCGTCCCAGCACGTCGGTGGGCTTGTAGTAGCGGATTTCCCCGCCCACTTCCACGTCCGGCGCCAGCTCGCGCGCCTCTTCCAGCGCGATCTGGTTCAGCGGGTCCTCGATCTGCTCCTCGTTCTCGACCACTGTCTTGTAGACGTAGGCCCGGATCTCGCCCGTCTCCTTGTCCAGCTCCGCGCGCATGTTTTCCTGCGTCTTGTAGTACTTCCGCGTCGCCAGCGCAATCGCGTCTTCCACCGCCGACACCACGATCTGCGGGTCGATTCCCTTATCCCGGCTCAACGCCTCGATGCTGTCATACAGTACGCTTGCCATCTGTTTCTCTCAGTCCTCAATCCTGGTTGTTCCGCGCAAACGCGAACTCTGCGGCTCGCGGGATGCACCCGCTAATCCCTATTCCCTGCTTTTCAAATCTCCGGCACCAGTTGCGCCTTCTCGATGTTGCTCAGCGCAATCTCCACATCCGGCGCTGCGGCCTTGCCTGCCTTCTGCCCTCTGCGCTCTGCGCTCTTCTTCGCCGTGCCCTGCAATTCCAGCCGAATTCCCTGCTCGGATACCTGTCCGATCCAGCCCTGCCAGTACCGATTGCCCGCCACCGGCTCAAACGTCTGCACCTTTGCCAGCATCCCCTGGAAGCGCCGGAAGTCTTCCATCCCGCGCAGTTTCCGGTCCAACCCCGGCGACGAAACCTCGAGCGTGTAATCCGCCCCCGGAATCACATCCTCCACATCCAGCACCGTCCCAAAGTCTCGGCTGAACGCCTCGCAATCCGTATGCGTGACCCCGGCCAGCCGATCCACGCCACCCGCGTCCTGCGGCCTGGGGTCCGTCCCCACATTGGCGCCGGCTTCCAATTCCGCCGCCAGCCTCCTGCGTTCGTCCGCGTTCTTCTCAATAAAAATGCGCAGGATGCGGTGCTTCGCTCCGCCGTGGAATTCCAGATCGACCACGTCCAGCCCGTGCGAAGCCGCCACGCGCTGTGCCGTCGTCCGAATCTGTTCCACCTCAAACGCCATAGCCCATCGCTTTTGCTAACCGCTTCTTAGCTAACCGGTTCTCAGCTAACCGCCCTTCAGCTAACCGCTTTTTAACTGCCCAAATAAAAAGTGGGCTTTCGCCCACTCATTTCTCCGGCCCGCACACCCGCGCTGCCGGACAAACTCGTCTCTTCCTATAGTACCCGCTCGAAGTGCGCCTTTCAAATCGCCTGCCGAGAGTGGGATACTGGCGGCGGAAACCTGATATGGCCACGACCACCCTCAACCCGTACGCCCGCTTCCTCGGCGACCAGCAGCCGGTTCAGGTGCTCGCCGCCACCGCCGCGCGCCTCGAATCGCTTGCCTCCGCCATCGGTCCCGGCCGGATCACCGCCGCTCCCGCGCCCGGCAAATGGTCCGCCCGCGACATCCTCAGCCATCTCGCCGACTGCGAGATCGCCTTCGGTTTTCGCCTGCGCCAGACCCTGGCCGAGGACAGCCACACCGTCCAGCCCTTCGACCAGGAAAAGTGGGCCGCTCCTTACTCCGGCCTCTCGGCTGGCGACGCTCTCGCCACCTTCGCCGCCGTGCGCCGCTGGAATCTCGCTCTCATTCAAGCCTCGCTGCCCACGCACGCCGCAAAAGCCGTCACCCACCCCGAGCGCGGCGCCATGACCTTCTCCACCATCGTGGAAACCATGGCAGGCCACGACCTCAACCACATTGCCCAACTGGAGCGCATCGCCGCAGCGTAACGCGTCCACCGGTGCGCGCCCCACGCATTCAGACCGCGCTCAGAGCGTCCCGCGCCCGTCGCGCGTCTGTAGGTTTACGGCAGTCGCACGAGTAACATAAGCGTGAGGTCGATGATGGGTATCCGGCTCGCTCCTTCGCTGCGATGGGCAGTTCTGGCAGGCTGCGGCCTCCTCCTGCTCGCCGGATGCGGCCAGTTCTTCCCGCCCCTCACCAAAGGCGGTGGCGGCACTTCCTCCGGCGATTACCTGTACGTCGGCAATCTGGCCAGCAGCAACCTGGGCATCGGCGGTTTCACCTTTGCCAGTTCCTCGCTCACGTCGCTTTCCGGCAGCCCCTTCAGCGCGGTCGTGGCTCCAATCGGACTGGCGGTGACTCCTAAGAACAGCTATCTCTACGTCGCCGGCGGGGCCAATGGGATCGGCGTTTATCCCATCAACTCCGATGGCACGCTTGGCACCGGCTCTATCGAGGGTGGCTTTGAAGTACCGCGTGCGGTCCAGGTGGACACAAGCGGGGGCTGGCTCATTGCCATGGATGACGTGGTGGGCCAGGTTTACGCTTTCCAGATCAATTCGAGCACCGGCGCCCTCTCTCAGCCGCTCAGCAGTTCGGTCGCCACATTACCCAACTGCACCCCGTCATCCGACCTTGCCGGCCTCAACCCCGGCCTGGTGATCGCACCCAACGACAACTACGTCTACGCCTCCTGCGGCACCGCGGGTATCTACGTGCTGAGCTTCGACTCCACCAGCGGCGCGCTCACCGAAATTGGCGCCGTGAATGCGAAGAACGGTGGCGCCGACTCCGGCCTGGCCATCGCGGCCCTGTCCGGTACGGACTATCTCCTCGCCACCGAGACCGTCACCAACGGCGTCCGCGTCTTCTCCATCGTGTCCAACGGCCAGTTCACGGAGATTACTGGATCGCCGTTCTCCACCGGAGCCGGACCGGATGCCGTTCTGGTCAACTCTACGAACGCCTACGTCTACGTCGCCAACCGCACCGACGGCACGATCAGCGGCTTTACGCTCGGCACGGGTGGCGCGCTCACCCAGATCTCCGGCTCGCCCTGGAGCACGGGCTCCCTACCCGTTGCCCTCGTCGAGGACAACTCCCATACCTACATCGCCGCCATCTGCAACGGCGGCAACGCCGATCTCGAGACTTACACCATCGGCACCGCGGGCGCGCTCACCAGCTTCAAGAACTCGGCGACGGGCAGCGATCCCACGCAGGCCTCCAGCGTCGCCGCCACGCACTGACACAGAAACCAGGAAACAGCGATCAGTGATCAGAAGTGGCCGGCTGATCCCTGACTACTGACGACTGATCCCTGATCCTGATATGCTGACCAGTTTTCGTCCCGCAATCCCCATGGATCAAAACGCACTGCCCAGGGTTCCCAACCAGATCGTCTCCCGGCTCGACACCAATCACCACCGCGCCCGCAACAACGCGCAGATGATGATGTCGCTGCTCTCCGTCGTTCGCGAGCAGGAAGCCGAGATCCGCCAGGGCGGCGGCCCGAAATCCATCGAGTCGCAGCACGCGAAAAAGCGCCTGACCGCCCGCGAGCGCCTCGAGCTGCTTCTCGATCCGGGCACCGCCTTCTGCGAGCTCGGCCTCTTCGCCGCCTTCGGCATGTACGAGGAGTGGGGCGGTGCGCCCTCGGCCGGCGTGGTCACCGGGATCGGCCGCGTCTCCGGCCGACTCTGCCTGATCGTCGCCAACGACGCCACAGTGAAAGCCGGCGCGTTCTTCCCGATGACCGCCAAGAAGGTTCTCCGCGCGCAGCACATCGCCATGGAGAACCGCATTCCCACGCTCTACCTGGTCGATTCGGCGGGGATCTTTCTTCCGCTGCAGGAAGACGTCTTCCCCGACCAGGACGACTTCGGCCGCATCTTCCGCAACAATGCCGTGATGTCCGCCATGGGCATCCCGCAGATCACCGCGATCATGGGCATGTGCGTCGCCGGCGGCGCATATCTCCCGGTCATGACCGACCAGGTGCTGATGACCGAGGGCAGCGGCCTGTTTCTCGCCGGGCCTGCGCTGGTGCAGGCCGCCATCGGCCAGAAATACTCCGCCGAAGAGCTCGGCGGCGCGACGATGCACGCGGAAATCTCCGGCACCGTCGATTTCAAGGAGCCGAACGACCACCTCTGCCTCGCTCGTCTGCGCTCGCTGGTCGCGCGCCTCGGCAATCCGCCGCAGTCGCCCTTCCATCGCCTGCCCTACGATCCCGCGAAAGATGCGCCGCTCTATTCCGCGGGCGATCTCTACTCGCTCGTCGACCCCAGTCCCGCCCGCGCCACCGCCAACGCCTACGACATGCATGAGGTGATCGCGCGCCTGGTCGATCGCAGCGAGTTCGACGAGTACCGCCCTGACTACGGCCGCACTCTGCTCTGCGGGTACGCTCGCATCGGCGGCTTCTCTGTTGGGATCGTCGCCAACCAGAAGACGCCGCAGCCGCAAATCAGCCACACCGGCGAGAAGCGCATTGAGTTCGGCGGGGTCATCTACGCGGAGAGCGCCGACAAGGCCGCCCGCTTCATTCTCGACTGCAATCAGAACCTCATCCCGCTGATCTTCCTGCACGACGTCAATGGGTTCATGGTCGGGCGCGACGCCGAGTGGTCCGGCATCATTCGCTCCGGCGCCAAAATGGTCACCGCGGTTGCCAATTCCGTCGTCCCGAAAATCTCCGTCGTGATCGGGGGCTCCTTCGGCGCGGGCAACTACGCCATGTGCGGCAAGGCCTACGATCCGCGCTTCATCTTCGCGTGGCCCACGGCGCGCTACGCAGTGATGAGCGGCGACTCAGCCGCGAACACGCTGGTGGAGATTCGCGTCCGGCAACTCGAGCGCGATGGCCGCAAGCTCTCCGAGGAGGAGAAGCAGGAGCTGCTCGCCTCCATCAAATCCACCTACGACGCGCAGACTGACTGCCGCTACGCCGCCGCGCGGCTGTGGGTCGACGCCATCCTCGACCCCGCGAAGACCCGGGAGGCTCTGCTGACCGCGCTGGAAGCCGCTGCCCTCAATCCGGATGTGCCGAAGTTCAATCCCGGCGTGATCCAGACCTGAGGCGGGACACTGGCGCAACGGCCCCGGGAAAGTGCGGAGCCCGTATTTGGCAAGGCTTGTGTTCACTTCCGAACAGCGGCCGCCGTTTTCGGACATCTGCGCGTGCTGCTCCCTCCGATAAAGCCTTTGGTTTCAGATCAGGATCCCTGGCGGACCAGTTGCAGGTAACAGCATCCTAAGATTCCCCCAGCAGGAGCAAGGCCGTGATCCAGGACATTCGATATGCGGTGCGGCAATTGCGCAAATCGCCGGGATTTGCGCTGACGGCAGTGGCCACCCTGGCGCTCGGGATTGGCGCGAATGCCATCGTCTTCAGCGTGCTGAACGCGCTCGTGCTGCATCCGCTGAAGCTGCCCAACGCGCAGAACCTGTACATGGTCCAGCGGACCTTCGGCCATGGCGTGGTATCACCCTCGCAGTCCTATCCGGACTATCGCGATTTGCGCGATCAGAACCACAGCTTTGAGAGCCTGGTCGGATACGACATCATGGGTGCGGTGGGAATCGACACGGGGAGCAGCCCTTCGACGGTGTGGCCGTACCTCGCCAGCGGGAATTACTTCGACGCCCTCGGCATCCAGCCGTACCTGGGACGCTTCTTTCATGCCTCGGATGAAAAGGGTCCGAACAGCGCGCCGTATGTGGTGCTGAGCTACGCATACTGGCACAGCCATTTCCAGGATGACCGCGGAGTGGTGGGGCGGGTGGTGCAGATCAATAAGCACCCGTACACGATTCTCGGGGTGGCGCCGCCGTCGTTCCGGGGAACGGAGCTGTTCTTTGCCCCCGACGTCTGGGTGCCGCTGGTGCAGGAGCCGCAGTTGGAAGACTGGAACGCGCTGGATGCGCGAGGATCGCACTTCATGTGGATCGTCGGCCGGCTGAAGCCGGGCGTGACCGCGGGTCAGGCGACGGCGGAAATCAACGGGCAGGCGGCATCCCTGGCAAAAACCTATCCGAAAGATGACGATGGGCTGGAGTTTTCGCTCGCGAAACCAGGGCTGGTGGGCGATTACCTGGGCAAACCGGCGCGGGCGTTCATGGCCGGCGTGATGCTGTTGGCGGGGCTGATCCTGCTGGCCGCGTGCGCCAACCTGGGCAGCCTGTTTGCGGCGCGGGCGGCGGACCGAGCGAAGGAGATCGCCGTGCGCATGGCGCTGGGGTCGCGGCGAGGGCTGGTGCTGCGCCAGTTGCTGACCGAGGCGGTGCTGGTATCGCTGGCCGGCGGTGCGCTGGGCCTGCTGGGCGGCGTGGGCATCCTGCGCTGGCTGAGCGCATGGCAGCCGATTCCGGATATTCCCATCAACGTGCCGGTGAACCCGGACCTGGGTACCTATGCGGTGGCGCTGGGGCTGGCGCTGTTAAGCGGCTTCCTGTTCGGGATCGTGCCGGCGCGCCAGGTCATGAAGGCCGATCCCTGGCAGATCATCCGGAGCGGCTCGCTGGGCGCGGGAATGCGGCGGCTGACGGTGCGGGACCTCCTCCTGGCGGGACAGGTCGCCATATGCGCGGTGCTGGTCACGGCTTCCCTCGTGGCCGTGCGCGGTCTGGAGCGCTCGCTGCACAGCGATTTCGGATTCCGGCCGCAGGGCGCGATGGTGGCTGAGGCCGATCTGAGCATGGCGGGGTACAACGACGATGCGGCGCGCGTGATGCAGAAGAAAATGCTGGACGCGGTGTCGGCGATCCCCGGCGTGACGGCAGCCGGTTACGCGAACAACCTGCCGCTGAGCCTGGGAGGCAGCGACTCAACCGTGTTTTCCGAGACGACAACGGATTTTCGCGTGACCAACTCCCTGCTCGATTCGATGAATTACGACATCTCGCCGGGATACTTTGCGGCAGCCGGGACCACGATGATGGCCGGGCGGGATTTTACCTGGCACGACGACCAGAATGCGCCGAAGGTAGCGGTGGTGAATGAGACCTTTGCGAAGAAGGTCTTCGGCTCGGTGGGGAAGGCGCCTGGCGGAGAGTTCAAGCTGTGGAACGGCAAGCCGATCCAGGTTGTCGGCGTGGTCGCGGATGGCCGCTACCGGACGCTGACCGAGGATCAACAACCGGCGATGTTCTTCCCGGCTCGGCAGGCGCCCGACACCAACATGGCGCTGGTGGTAAGATCCAACCGCGATCCGCAGGAGATTGCGGAGGCGCTGGAGCGCACGTTTCGTGAACTGGACCCAGGACTGCCGATCACGATCAAAACATGGAACCGCGAGCTGGACTCGGCGCTGTTTGCCTCGCGCGTCGCGACCGTGGCGCTGGGCGTGCTAGGGCTGCTCGGAGCCATGCTGGCAATCACGGGAATTTTCGGCATGGCCTCCTACGTGGTCAGCAAGCGGCTGCGGGAGCTCGGGATTCGCGTCGCGCTCGGCGCCGGTCAGCAGGAGGTGCTGCGCGCCGCATTAGGGCGAGCGTTTCGATTGCTTGCGATCGGGTCAGTCGCGGGGATTGTGCTCGGCATCCTGGCGACGAAGGTGCTTGGCTACATCGTCTACCAGGCGACCCCGAAGGATCCCGTCGTGCTGGGCGGCGTCGTCCTGACCATGCTGGTGCTGGGCCTGGTGGCGGCCTGGATACCGGCGCGTCGCGCCTTGGCCGTGGATCCAATGATTCTGCTGAAGGACCAATAGAAGGCTCTTCGCTTCTAACAGATTTGTTTACAGTAGCTTGCGATGGCTTCTGCCGTTTGTATCTCGCCTAAACCGAGGAAGCGAAATCGCTTTTGGCAACAAGGAAGCCTGCGAAACTGCCCCAATTGTGGAACTGGCTTCTCCGAACTCTCGGAGTATTCTCTACCCATGCCTTCCTCCTCTGCGACCCGGCCGCGCAAAGGTGTAGTGCCGCGCAAGCGCGCCAAAGAGAAGGGTTCGACCTGGAGCCGCCACGCGCTCTGGCCCCTGTTGATCTGCGTGGCGGTCGATCCCTTTGTTGTGCGCGCCGCCAGCATCCTCGCGCTGGAAGGCCCCAGACCGTTCACCATGCTTTATCCCTGGGTGGAGTTCCTCTACCTGCCGGCCTTCCATTTCACCGCCGAAATGGTGAGCACGCTGCAGCAATGGGTGCTCTACTTGCAGTTCCCGGTCTACGGTCTGCTGATGACGCTCGCTTATCGCGCCGATAAGAAATTCCGAGCGCTCAATTTCGGCCTCGCCGCGCATTTCGGCGGCATCCTGCTGGTGGAATTGTTCTCGTACTTCGGCCGCTGAAGCGGCTCGATTATTTTTGTGCAGTGAAAACTCAGGTCCTGGAACGATGATCGACGGTTCGTCCCGCCTCGGCCCCGCAGCAATCCCCGAAAAGCCGCTGCCCTCATGACCAGCCATCACCGGCTGGCGCGGCTCATGCTCACGCAGCTCCGGCTGCGATTCCTGCTGGCATTCGTCGCGCTGTTGCTGTTTTGCGGCGCGCTGACCCTGGTATTTCTGCTGGCCTGGCATCGTCGCGGCGACACCTACGCGCTGGCGCTTGGCGCGCTGCTCAGCTTTTTCGCCTCAGTGATCACCGCGCTGGTCACGCTGACCTATCTGCATGTCTCGCGTCGCTCGCTGGCAGCGGCGGAAGCCGCCATAGCCCTGCAGCGCGAGCAATGGGAAGCGAGAATCACCGTCCAGCCGCGATTCTGGATGGGCATTCGCGCCGAAGCAGCCGGCCGCGTGGACGCGCGCTTTGCCGCGCGCCCCCTCAGCATCACCTATCGCCGCGACCGTGCCGACGGCGGCGAGCATTTCTACGACACAGTCGCGTGGCCGCAGATCGCCGTCGACGTGTGGAACGATGGCGAGCGCTCCTTCCGGCTGGCGGGATACCGCTTGTGGGTTCGCAGCGAGGAGCATCTGGCCATTGAGCGGCCGCTGTCGGGATTCGTGGTCCCGCCCAACGAGCTGCGGTCCTTCCCGGTCACGCAGGAACTGATCGCCCTGACCGTGCGCCAGCGGCAGTTCGAAGAGCGCTACGAACGCCCGCCGGCGGAGGAGACCATGGTCGGGCTGCGCTTGTTCTATTCCGACTGGCGCGAGGACAACCGCTCCAGTCGCGACGACTTTTATCTCCTGCTCTGCCCGCCGATGGCGCGGGAGTTCTGTGTGCAGCGAGTGGAGCGCGCGCATTGAGCCGCGCGCGGGCGAATCCACTCTCCTGATACCCTGCTCACGTGAGCGAAGCGGTCAAGATCATCGAGTGTCCGCGCGACGCCTGGCAGGGATTGCCGAACGTGATTCCCGCGGAGAGGAAGGCTGTCTATCTGCGCTCCCTCATCGACGCCGGATTCCACCGCATCGACGCGGTCTCCTTTGTTTCCTCGAAAGCGGTTCCGCAAATGGCCGACTCGGAGCGCGTCCTCCAATTCCTCGATCCGCCGCAGGGCGTTGAGATCATCGGGATCGTCGTCAATCCCAAAGGTGCGGAGCGCGCCATTCAGTCGGGCGCGGTCACGACGCTCGGCTTTCCCTACTCCATCTCGCCGGAATTCCTGCGGCGCAATCAGAACCAGTCTCCGGAAGACGCCCTCGATGCGCTCGAAGCGGTAGGCCAGGCTGCGTTTCAGGCCGGACTCGGACTGGTTGCGTATATCTCGATGGCCTTCGGCAATCCTTATGGCGATTCCTGGAGCCGCGACGAAGTGATCGCCGCGTGCGACCTCCTCGGCGACTCGGGCGTGACGCAGATTTCCCTTGCCGATACTGTCGGGCTCGCCGGCGCGGCCCAGATCGCCGACGTGGTCACGGCTGTGCTCGGCGCGGTGGACGACGCGATTGAGATCGGGGTTCACCTCCACGCGCGCCCGCAGGAAGCGGCGGACAAAGTCGCGGCCGCGTATCAAGCCGGCTGCCGCCGATTCGATATGGCTATGGGCGGCTTTGGAGGCTGCCCGTTTGCGCAGGACGCGCTGGTCGGCAACATTCCGACGGAAGCCGCGCTGGCCGAGTTGCAGCGACTGGGAGCGAGTTTGCCCGCGCTCAGCTCTCTCGAGAACCTGCGCGCAGCGGCCGAGGAAATCCAGCGGCAGTTCGGGCCTTCGGTGCAATGAATGGGTAAAGGGCCTTATTAAACTGGAGTCAACGCATGATGCGAGGCGTGCGGCGGAAGTTTCAGCGGCTGTTGCGGCCGCTCTCCCGCGAAACCACAGGGTCTCTCGGCGCTTCTGAGGCGCTTCTTACGCGACGGTAGCCCGCGCCGCGCTTCCGGATGAGAAACTCTTTCCGGCACATGGCGCATTCCCACGGATAGAAGCCGAAGATCGGAAAAAGCTTCTTCCGCAGAAAACCATGTCTTGCAATACGCGCCAATTGTTCGTGCCCACAAGCTGGGCAAACCAATTTTGTTTTCATCTTCTACGCCAGGTCGCAGCGGGGGGCATTCACGCGATGCCTCTTCTCCAGTGCGCGCCGATCCCATTTCTGGAGCTTGTGTTGTGAAAAACCCCTGGGGGGGAATTGGAACAACCGACAAAGGGTTTGTCAGTACCCAAACGAATAAACGATGGTAACACTAGTCTTAGAGCCTGTCATGGCACGAAAGTGGAGGCCCGAAATATTTGTACCACTATGAATCACGGCCGCCCCAGAGCTGTTCGCGGGGGCCGGCGCCGCCGTCCAGCATACAGCAACCATTACACTGGAAACGATGATTCCGACGCTTGAATGGACCTCAGAGGGCGTCCGCTTCCTGGACCAAACCCGCCTGCCGCTCGAAGAAGTTTACACCCTGGCCACTGGTTACCAGGACGTAGCTAACGTAATCGTTACCATGGTGGTGCGGGGCGCGCCCGCCATTGGGGTCGCCGCCGCGATGGGTCTGGCGCTCGGCGTGAAGAACAGCTCCGCTGCGACGGTTCCCGCGCTCGCTCAGGATTTCGACACGATGTGCAGGACGCTGGCCGCCACCCGGCCGACCGCCGTCAATCTGTTCTGGGCGATCGAGCGGATGAAGCGGGTTTTCACCGACCACGCTGGGCGACCCGGGGCCACGGTCGCCTCCGTGCGGGAAGCGCTGATCGCCGAAGCGCAGCGCATGTACGACGAGGACATCGCCGCCTGCCGGCAAATGGGCGCGTTTGGCGCGCCGCTGCTGCCGCGAACCGGTGGCGTGCTGACGCACTGCAACGCCGGCGCGCTGGCCACCTGCGGGTATGGCACAGCGCTGGGCGTCATCCGCTCGGCCGTCGAGCAGGGCCACGAGTTACACGTCTTCGCGGACGAGACCCGTCCGTTTTTGCAGGGCGCGCGGCTCACCGCCTGGGAACTGATGCACGACCATATTCCCACCACCGTGCTGTGCGACAACATGGCGGCCAGCCTGATGCGCCAGGGGAAGATCCAGGCGGTCATCGTGGGCGCCGATCGCATCGCGGCCAACGGCGACGTGGCGAACAAGATCGGCACCTATGGCGTTGCGGTCCTCGCGAAGGAGCACGGCATTCCGTTCTATGTGGCCGCTCCGTGGTCAACGATTGACCTGCGCACGCCCAGCGGCGAGGCGATCCCGATTGAACAGCGCGCCGCGCGCGAGGTGACGCACCACGCGGGGAAACAGCTTACGCCCAATGGAGTCGGCATTGAGAACCCGGCCTTCGACGTGACGCCGGCGAAATACGTAACGGCGATCATTACGGAGCGAGGCGTGCTGCGGCCGCCCTATGAGGATTCCCTGCAGGGACTCGCCGCGGAGCTGACGAAAGCCTGACTCTCCTCACGTCCTCTGCAGCCATTGCGCCCAGGGATAAAGCAGCAGGAAAAAGATGACGGCCAGCACCAGGATATCGGCGTAGAGCAGCAGCAGCACCCCGCCGTGATAGAAGCTCCAGCGGCGGCGCAGGCAGCGGGTGGTCTCGAAGGTTCCCAGGACCGCGCCGGCCGCCGGGATCAGCATCCAGGCCGAGGCGTGCACGTCAGGGAATCCGACGCAGACCAGAGCCATCGCCAGGCTCCCCACCACGAGCGCTGTTCCCCGCACCAGTGAAGTTGCTCGTATATTGAAAACGGCAGGACGCATGACCATGACTACTGTATCGAACTTGGCGATGAACCCGGCGCAGGCCAAACGCGAACGCATCGTGCGCCGTGTAGCCCGCGAGCTGCGCGATGGCTTCTACGTCAACCTCGGAATCGGACTGCCGACCCTGATCGCGAACCATGTGCCGCCGGGCATCGAGGTCGTTTTGCAGTCTGAGAATGGGATGCTCGGCGTCGGCCCCTATCCACGCGCGGGCGAAGAGGATCCCGACCTGATCAACGCCGGCAAGGAGACGGTGACGGCGCTGCCGGGCGCGTCGTTCTTCTCCTCCGCCGATTCCTTTGCCATGATCCGCGGCGGGCACATCGACCTGAGCGTGCTGGGCGCAATGGAAGTGGACGAAGAAGGCACGCTGGCCAACTGGATGATTCCTGGCAAGATGGTGAAAGGCATGGGCGGCGCGATGGACCTGGTCGCCAGCGCGCGCCGCGTGATTGTCGCCATGGAACACACCACGAAGGAGGGCGCGCCCAAAATCCTGAAGAAGTGCACCCTGCCGCTCACCGGCGTGCGCGTGGTGGAAACCATCGCCACGGAGATGGCGTGGATTCGGGTAACGGCCGAGGGTCTGGTGCTGGAGGAGATCGCACCAGGGCTCAGCGTCGACGACGTGCAGCGGGCGACCGCGGCGAAGCTGAAGGTGAGTCCGAGCCTGAAGGAGATGGAGGCGTAGCACGTTGCTGCTGCCCGAGCTCGGCGAAATTCACGATCAATACCTGGCGTTGGCGCGCCTGGCGCGCGCACGCAGTGACCCGGGCAGCGAGCGGGAGAGCAGGCTCGGCGGCATGCTGCTGCTGCGCGTGGGCTTCCATGCCGAGGGCATTTCTGTCCTGCTTGCCGCGGCATTGGCCGGGGCGGCCGCGCTCTGCGTCGATCCCGAGCCCGAGCTGCTGCGCGAGGGGCTCCGCAGCGGCCTCTGCGATTTTCTCGTCGCCGATCTGAGCGAGGCGCTGCGCATCCTCAAGAACGAAATTCGCCAGCGGCGCGCAGTGCTCGTCGGCGTGGCAGCGGATCCGAAAACGCTGCTCCAGGAAATGGCCGAGCGCGGTGTGCAGCCAGACCTCATCTCTTGTGGCTCTCGGGAAAGTCCGCCCGCCGCAGGCGTCTTTCGCGAACGAGGCGCGATTCCCGTTCCGGCGGCGCAGGCCGATCCACAGACGGAGCGGCTGGTATGGTCCGTCGAGACGGAGGCCGCGCGCGTGATGCCCAGGGTGGGGCAGATCGCCGCAGCCGCGCTGGAGGAGCAGCGCGAGGACACGCCGGCCCGGCGGCACTGGCTGGCCGATGCCCCGCGATGGCTGGGGCGCTCCTGGGCGGGGCGGCAATGCCTCCGGATGACCCGGGGCGAAGCAGATTCCTTTACGCGGCAGGCGCGGGCCGAATTCCCAAACATTTCTTTGGCTTACGACCGTCGCCGAACGTGAGGTTCCCACCGCAGCGCATCTTTTCCGCAGCGAGGGGAGTCTTACTCGGTGTACGATCCTGCGCGTGGAGGGCCCCGACCGCATGGGTTCGCAACCCGATTCCAATTACGCTGCTCACTCCGAACCTGTGCCGCAAACCCCGGAGGAACTGAAGGACGAGCAACGCCGCCTCCGGCGGCTGCAGATCATGGTGAACATGGTGATGTCGGTGATCGGCCAGGACTCATCGGTCACCATCGATGAAGCCTCAGAGATGGTGGCCGACACGCGGCGCGCCGCGCTGGCCATGTTTCCGGGCAAGGAACTGGCGTTTGACCTGATCTATCGGCCGCGCCTGCAGCGGCTGATGCGAGAGCGGTTCCGCATCCACTAACTCTACTGATCGCTCATCGATGTCAGGCGGAAGGTGATCGTACCCCAGAAGAGCCGCGCTCGCATCTGGACCGGGATGTGGCGGGCGTCGTCGGTGTACCAGATCCAGATATTGCCGCGCGCCTTCACCACGCCGCTCGAGGCCGTGGGCTGCACGCGAATCGTGTGATACGTCCCCGTCGGCGTCTGCACAATTTCTTTCGCTTCCACGTTCATGCTGACCACCACGGTGTGCAGCGAATCGCCGAGCGGCACCTGGAAGCTGGTGCCCGGAACCAGCGACTGCGAGGCGGGATAGAAGAGGGCCGAAAGCAAGTCCGTTACGCACGGTCCCACTGGGGCGGTTTGCTGCTTGTTCGTGTTCTTTACCAGGTTGCGCTCGGTCAGCAGCCGCGTGCCCCGCGCGTAATTGAAGGTCAGGTCGGTGCTCACGCGCCGGCGGCCCTCCTGAATCTGCTTGGAGAACCCATACGAGCAGCCCGTCAGGCGATTGAAGGAAGATTGGAATCGATCGCTCACGCGATAGATCAGATTGATCGCGCCCAGCGTGTCCGCCGTTGCTGTGACCTTCTCGACGTTTCCCTGCTGTTCCAGATGCAGCGTCGTGGTGCCGGCGGGAAAGACGCGCCAGTCCACTGAATATGTGAGCGTCTGTCGCGCGGGAAAAGTGTAACCGGACGACGGCGGCGGCAGAGGCGGCATGGACGCCTTCGCGGACGGAATCTGCGCAGCCGCCAAAAGCGGCATCGTCAACAAGGCGAGCGCCGCTGCGCGAAGACCAGGCGCTGTGCGTGGGATTGGGGGAAGCAAATAACGCAAAATCAGGGCGATTCCTTTACTTCAGAAATATCCACTTGAGAATGAGAGCAGCATACAGGCTCCCAGCCCCTATCAGGGCATTGTATTCGCGGTGCTTGCGGTAGAGGCCCCCCGAGAAGGACGCTGGGGCGGAGGCTGAGGTTGCCGGGCTCAGTCGCGGAAGCAGGCGCGGAACCCGCGCGGCGTAGGCGTCGAACTCGGGAAATACAGAGCGCAGATACTGCTCCTCCGAGCGAATCACGGGCAGGTAGATGGCGAGAAAGAGCGCGGCAAGAACCACGGCGATCCAGATGCTGCGCGCCGCGAGCGCGAATCCAAAGGCGATGAGCATGGAGCCCAGGTAAAGCGGATTGCGCGTGCGCGCATACGGCCCGGTCACAGTCAGCTCCGCATTCTTCTTCACGTAGCCCGAGGCGTAGCCTCGCAGCCATAGCCCCGGAATGACCAGCGCCAGGCTTGCCGCCAGAAAGACGGGCGTAGGCCGCGCAAGCCAGAGGAAAAACGCCGCGAAGACAAATCCCAGAGGAACGCGGACGCGCCGCGCGACGCGATGCCAGGTCATGCGCGCGTCTCCCGCAGAAGCCCGAGGGCGGCCGCGGTCACGTCCTCAGCCGTGATGGTCAGCAGGCCGGCTTCCGGCTCGCTGCGTCGCGTGTGGTCGCGCACGCTTTCAGGATGCCGCAGCACGCGGCTCGGCGTGTGGAACGGCCCGTTGCGCGCGGGGTCCGTGGGCCCATAGATGCCCACAACCGGCTTGCCCAGCGCGCAAGCCAGATGCAGCGGGCCGGTATCGCCCGCGATCACCAGAGCCGCGCGCCGCGTGACGGCAATCAGTTCCGCCATATCGAGCGGGAGCGCCCTGGCCGCGCCTCCGCTGCTCTCGGCAATCTGCCGCGCCAGCGTCTCTTCCGCGGGGCCGCAGTTCACCACGACGGTGCACCCTTCTATTGCGATCCGGCGCGCCACTTCGCCGTAGCGTTCGGGCGGCCAGCGCTTCGCGCCCCATCCGGCGCCCGGGCTGAGCAGCACCAGCGGCTGCGGCCATTGCGCGGCGCGCGCTTCCGCAGCCGGATCGCGTGGCAGCAGCGGCAGCGGGATCGGCAGGCTCTCGCCGGCAATGGCGTTCGCCACTTCCACCGATTGCTCGATGACATGCACGCCGTGGGTCTCCACGCGCTCATCGAAAAGCCAGCGTGCTACGCTTTCGCGCGGATTCGCCTCGCCCACAATGTGACCCGTCCGCGCCCAGCGGGCCACCATCGCCGCGCGGACAGCGCCCTGCATCTCCACCGCAACGTCGTACCCCATGCCTCGAACTTCGCGCCGCACGCCGGCCATATCTTTCCATGTAGCCGGACTCAGCGGCTTGCGTGCCCATTGTTTCGCCGGAACAACGTGGAGTTGGTCCACCAGCGGCATGCCTGGAGTGCGCGGCTGGCAGCCGTTCGCGCAGAACAGGCCGCGCCATTGCGGCTCGATCGCCCAGCCGATCACCCAGTCCGGATGAGCCTGGCGCAGCGCCGTCACCGCGGGCATGGAATGGAGGATGTCGCCCATCGCGCCCAGACGCACGACGAGCAGACGCAGTGGCTTGGAGGGTGTGGACAATCCACTTATTTTCTCATGGCGCTGGCAGCGCCCAGCCGCGCCAGCACAGCATCCAGGATCGCCGGCTCGTCGGCAAGATTGACGGTCAGCCTGGCGGCGCGCAATGGCGCCGCAGCCTCCAGCGTCTGGCGTTGCTCAGGCCGCAATCGCACCCAATCCTTCTCCGTAGTCAGTGTCGCGTCTGCTCCATAGCGCTGCGCAAGGGCGGCCAGCACCGCAACATCGTCAGCGGTCCACGCATGATGATCCCGCCAGACCCGCGCCTCCAGAATGTCGCACCCTTGCCGGCGCACTTCCGCGAAGAACTCCTGGGGCCGGGCAACGGCACAAAACGCAACCACGCGGCGCGCTTCGGGCAGCACAACCGTTCGGCGCATCCACCAAACCGGCAGATCGCAGCCCCGGCGGCGCAGCTCCGCCTCGAGGTCGCGGTCTTCTTCGCGCAAGACGACGAAGTGCGCGCGGTCGAGCGCGTGAAAGGTCTCGCGCAATCGGCCCGCCGGCAGCAGCCGGTCCGCGAAATCGTTGCGATGCAGAACCACGATGTCTGCCTCGCGCGCGAGCTGGCGATGCTGGAAGCCGTCGTCGAGCAGGTGCACGCGCGGCGAACCCGCCTCGCGCTCGGCCAGCAGGCCCGCTTCGTACCGGCTGTCCCCCACGAAGACCGGAATTCCCGCGCGCGCGATCAGCAATGGCTCATCCCCGAATTGCTCCGCGGAACCGTTGGCATCCACTTTTGCGGTAGCATCCGACCCTCGCCCGTAGCCACGCGACAGCACATCGACGGCGATGCCCTGGTCGCGAAGCAGCTCGGCCAGCCGGATGGTCAGCGGCGTTTTGCCCGAGCCGCCGACGGAGAGGTTCCCCACGCTGATCACGGGCCCGCGCAACTGCTCCGCGCGCGCCCAGCCACGGTCATACGCGAGGTTCTTCGCGGCAACCGCGGCGGCGTAGAGGGGCGTCAGCGGAAGCAGAGCACGGCTCATGCGCGCACCGCCAGGATTTCCAGGATTGCTTCCACAGCACGGGCGGTCGCGCCCGCTTCGCGCTCGAAGACGCGGCGGCCGCGTTCGCCCATCGCTCGTCCCGCTGCGGCATCGGCAAACATCTGAGCGACGACGGCCTTCAATTCTTCGCGGCCGACGATCCGGATCGCGTCCGCTGCGCGCAGCGTCTCGACGATGCCGCGAAAATTCTCATAGCTCTCGCCCATCAGCACGGGAACGCCGAACTGCGCCGGCTCCAGCGGATTGTGTCCGCCAGACGGAACGAGGCTCCCGCCGACAAACGCAACCTCGGCCAGCGAGTAAACGCTGGCCAGCTCGCCCACGGAATCGAGCAGGAATACGCTGCCCGGCTGAAGCTGCGCAGGCGATTGCATCCACTCCGTGCGGCGCACCCATGGCACTCCTCGGCGCCGCAGGATTTGCGCCACGTCGCCGAACCGTTCGGGATGGCGCGGTGCGAGGATCGTGACGACGCCACTTGGCACAGCCTCCAGCAGCATCTCTTCCTCGCCGGCAAGGGTCGATCCGCCGACGAGGACCCGCGCGCCAGGCGGCAGGTGCTCGCGCAGGCGCTCCGTGACGGCTGCCGGCCGGGTGGCGCGCACGTCGAACTTCAGATTGCCGCCCACGCATACGTTCTGCGCCCCCAGCGCGCGCAGGCGCTCCGCATCCAGCTCGGTTTGCGCCTGCACCGCGGACACGCCGCTCAGCAACGGACGCCAGAGCCGCGCCAGCCGCCGATAGCGCGGCCAGGACCGGTCGGATATGCGCGCATTCACCACCGCGATCAACACGTCGGCGCGGCGACACTCGGTGAGCATGCGCGGCCAGAACTCCGTTTCCGCCAGCACCAGCAGATGCGGGTTAAGCGCACGCAGCCAGGACCGCACCGCAAAGGCGAAATCCAGCGGAAAGTAGAAAACCCGCTGCGCGCCGAACCGCTCCCGCGCCAGCATCTGGCCCGTCCGGGTGGTGGTGGAAACGACAATCTGCCAATCCGGCAGGCGCAGCGTCAGATCCTCGATCAGGCGGCTCGCGGCGAGCACTTCCCCCACAGAGACAGCATGAATCCAGATCAGCGGCGCGCTCGTAAGCCAGCCGCGCACCCGCGCGGGCACGCGGCCCAGCCGCTCGCCCAGTCCTTCTCGATATTTTCCGCTGGTGACCATGCGCAGCAGCCACCAGGGCGCGCCCACCACCAATACCAGCAGAAGCGCCAGGCTGTACCCAATCAGCATTCGCTCACGAAGTTCCCGGAATCCGAGTCCTATGCGAGGATGATAATCGTGATGCGTTCCCGGCCGCTGCTCATTCCCCCTGCGCCGCGCCGCCTCGCGCGGATCGTGGCTTGTCTCGCCATCACCGCGTGCGCGGTTGTTCCCGCCGTGGCTGCGGACCATGGACCGCCTCCGGCGAAAGCCGCCACGGAGTATCCCGCGGTCGATTTCCACGCGAAGGAGCAGGTCGCCATTGCCGCCGTGCCCTGCCTGCGGCACGACGATTGCAGTTTCCTGCACATCGATTACTGGAACTACGGATTCATCCCGATTCGCATCATCGTGACCAATCTTGGCGATCGGCCCATCTCGCTCTCTGACGCGCGCATCCTGTTTGTCGACTCCGCAGGCAACCGGATTCAGGCCGCCGAGCCGGAGGACGTCGAGCGCCGCGTAAGCCTCCGCGACAAGCGAGGCGCCAGCGTCCCCATCGGTCCCTTCCATGTCCATACTCCGCCGAAAGCGTCGAATAAGGCCATTGAAGCGGAATTTGACGAATTCGAGTACGCCGCACTGGCCGTGGAACCACACACCACGCGCGCCGGCTATCTCTTCTACGACATCGATGGTCTGGGACCCAACCCGCTGAGCGGCGCGAGCCTTGTGCTGCGCGAGCTGCGCAACGCCGACGGCGACCAGCTGTTCTTTTTCCAGATTCCGTTCGACAAGTTTCTGGCCGCGCAGCACTAAGCCGGCTACGCAGTGAATGCACCCACGGCCATCGGCATCGCCCGCAGACGTTCGCCGGTGGCCGCGAAGATCGCGTTGCCAACCGCCGGAGCCAGCGCCACAATGCCGATTTCACCAGCGCCTGCTGAGGGCAAATCCTTTCGATCAACGAGCACCACCTCAATCTCCGGCGTGTCGCGGAAGCGTGGCACCCGATAGTCGGAGAAGAGCGGGTTCAGAATCTTGCCGTTCGCAAAACGAATCTGCTCGAACAGTCCGCCGCCAATCCCCTGCACGATCGCGCCGATCATCTGATTGCGGAGCCCGTCGGGGTTGACCACCGCGCCGGATTCCCACGCCTGCACCACGCGCCGAATGCGCACCTTCTTCGCCGCGCCGATCTCCACTTCCACGCAGGCCGCCACATAGCCGTCCTTTTCGGTGCCGCCGGCAACGCCGAAACCGCGTTGCGCGGTGGATTGCTCTTTGCCCCATCCGAATCGCTCGGCCGCGGCCTGGAAGACAGCGCGCAGCCGGGCGTCGGTCAGGTTCTTCAGCCGAAACTCCAGCGGATCCATCTTCAGCGCGTGCGCCAGCTCGTCCATGTGGCTTTCGCGCGCAAAATGGTTCGCCGTCGCCGCGAGCGCCCGATACGATCCCTGGCGCAATGGAGGATCAGACACTTCGCGGAAAGCCGCGACCTTCGACGCCACGTTGTAGGGCGTCTCCACGGCCGACGGCCCGGAGTTGATATTGGTTTGCTCCCACGCGACCAGGGCGCCATCCTGCTTCGCGCCACTCTGGATGGAGATCACGCCGGCGGGACGGAAGTACGCCCAGGTAAATTCCTCTTCCCGCGTCCAAACCAGCTTCACCGGCTTGCCCGCGCCCTTGGCCAGCCGCGCCGCTTCCACCGCGCACTCGCCCGAGTGTTTGCCGCCGTACCCGCTGCCCATGTCGGGCATCAGCACGCGGACCTGCTGCGCGGGCAGGCGAAAGGCCTGCGCCAGTTCATCGCGCACGCCGAAGGGCCGCTGCGTTCCGGTCCAGACCGTGAGGTGCGTTCCGTTCCACTCCGCGACCGCGGCGCGCGGCTCCAGCGGAGCGTGCTGGATGTACTGCACGGTGTACTCGGCGTCCAGCTTCACGTCGGCGTTGGCGAGCGCCTGGTCCGCGGCGGCCTTGCCGCTGGCATCGCCGTTCTGAGCATTCTTCTTCAAAGCATCGAACAGCTCCGCATTGCTGATCTGCGGCGGCACCGCCCACTTCGCCTCGATCGCGCCGATCGCCTTCTCTGCCGTCCACGCATCCGGCGCGACCACGCCGATGAAATCTCCGTCGCGAACGATCCGCACGCCAGGCATTTTCTCCGCCGCGGTCGTGTCCGCGGAAACCAGGGAGGCTCGGAATCCCGAAGGCCGCAGCACCTTGCCATGCATCATGCCTGGACGAACGATGTCCGATGGATACTTGTGCCGGCCGGTGACGAACTCGCGGCCGTTCGCCTTGGGCACCGCGGTTCCGGCGATCTTCCACTCGGTCGCAGGCGTAAGCGTCACGTCGCCCGACACCGTCTCCATGAGCTGGTCGCCCCGCGTCAGTGCACCGTAAGTCACTCGCTGGGAATTTGCCGGGTTCGTGATCATCCCGTTCGCCGCAACCAGCGTCGAGGGATCGGCCTTCCACTGCTGCGCCGCTTTTTGCGCCAGCAGATTGCGCGCCGCGGCGGCCATCTTGCGCAGTTGCGGGCCCATGGTCGGCGTGGTGCGGCTGCCGAAGGTCCCCGCATCCCACGGAACCAGCGCGGTATCGCCCATGACCATCGTGATCGCGTCGAACCCGACGTGCAGCTCCTCCGCGACGGACTGCGCCAGCGAGGTGCGGATGTTCTGCCCCACCTCCACCTTGCCGGTAAAGACTGTCACCTTGCCGCCGGCATCGATGTAGAGCCACGCGCTGATTTGCTCCGGCAAGGGATGTCGTCCCCATCTGCCGCCCGATTCCTGCGCGAGCGCTGGCGCGTCCGCGGCGCAGACCAGCAAGCCGCCGCCGCATAGCTTGAGAAAGTCGCGCCGATCCAGCGAGAATGCCCGTACCTGGCGGGCCACATCGTGCAGCGTGGCCTCGACCGTGAGTTCATCCTTCACGTCATGAACGGACATCGTCGGCCTCCCTCGGCGCGGCCTGCGCAGCGCGGTGGATTGCCGCCAGAATCCGCGGATACGTCCCGCAGCGGCACATGTTGCCGTTCATCGCGTCCAGAATCTGCTCATCGCTGGGATGCGGATCCTCGCGCAGCAGCGCCGTTGCCGCCAGGATCATTCCGGACGTGCAATAGGCGCACTGGAATGCGCCCTCTTCGAGGAAAGCCTGCTGCACCGGACTCAGTTCCCCGTTCCGCTCCAGCCCCTCGATCGTGGTGACCTCCTGGCCAGCCGCGCTCGAGGCCAGGGTGAGACACGCGTGCGCCGCCTTGCCATCCAGCAGCACCGTGCAGGCGCCGCACTGCCCTTCCCCGCAACCATACTTCGTGCCCGTCAGCTGCAGACGGTAGCGCAGCACGCTCAGCAGGCTCTCGTCGCTGCCCGCCTGCACCCGGTGTTCCGAGCCGTTCACCTTCAGCGCGATCTCCGGCATGGCGATTCCTCTATGCCTTGCAGAATACGCCCGCGGGAGCGGAGAAATCTCGCTGGACCGCGACCGCTCCTCTTACTGGCAGATCGCCTGCAGTTGCTTGAGGTAGTCCGCTTTTCTGGGCAGCGGCAGATGCTTCTCGCGCATGGCGTTCTCCAGCAGGTCGGGGCCCGGCGGCAGCCGTGGATTCACATCGTACCGGTAGAACGGGTCCTGTTGCGCCTGCTCCAGCGGAACGAACATGAATCCTAGCTGGCGATAGAGCTGCAGCAGCCGCGGCAGCATGTGCGCGTCGAACGCGCCGATGTGCAGCAACAGCACATAGCGAATATCCCGACCGTAGAGCTGCTTCGACATCGCGCGGTAGTAGCCGATGTTCTCGTCGGCGGCGTGCAGATAGCTGGTCTCGAGCCAGGTCACACTTTTGGCATCGTGCTTCTCCATGCAGCGTGCGTACGGGCCGTTCCAGTCGTAGTCGTCGAAGTTCATCGTTACGGCGGCAATTTTGTAACCGTGCTGCGCCAGGAAGTCGCGGATGCCCATGCGCTTCTCCGCCGTGTCGCCTTCGGCTACGTACGGATAGCGCAGCCAGTGCCAGTCGTGTCCGGCCATCAGCAGATCGAGAATCGGCTCGTCATTTTCGAGGTCGGCTTCGAACTCCTGGAGCGAGACCTTGTCCAGGCTCACGTGCGACCACGTGTGATTGCCCAGCAGATTGCCGGAAGCTCGCCATGTGCCCAGCACGTCCACCGTACCCGGATCGTATTGCACATGGACCGCGTTGACGAATCCGTATGTTGGGGGCACATGTTCCGCCTTCAGCGTGCGGATAATCTGCTGTGCGATGCCGACACGGCTCTGGCCCGGAGGCAGCGGCCCGCTCACCGGCAAATCATCGAAGGTCACGGCAAGCTGGAGCCTCGGCCGGGCCTTCGCCATCTGAGGTGTCTGCTTCGTTTGCGCGGAAACACCGCACGCCAGGATCAGCAGCACCGCCAGTCCCCACCGGCCCCAGGTCATCGTGCTCACTCCTCCGCAGTACGGATCGCTGTCCCTCCGAAATGGTACATTGGCTTTCATGTTTCGGAAGCCTCTGCTCGCCCTGCTCCTGGCTGTTTTCGCCGCGCCTGCCCTTCCCGCACAGCAAACCCATAACGATGCCGCTCTGGCGGCGCAACTGCAATCGCTGATCGCGCCTTTTCACGGCAAGGTTTCCGTGTACGCCCACGATCTGGCGACGGGGCAGACTGTGGAGATTGACGACGACCAGCCCGTGCCGACCGCCTCAACGATCAAGCTGACCATTCTCTATACGGCGCTCCAGGAAATTCGCGCCGGCCGTCTCGGCTTCACCGATCCGATCACCTTGCTCCATGAGGACAAGGTCCCGGGCTCCGGCGTGCTGCTCTTCTTTGACACGCCGCTGCACCTCAACGTGAAAGACACGCTGACGCTGATGATCAACCAGAGCGACAACACGGCGACGAACCTGATGATCGATCGGCTCGGGCTGAAGACGATTGATGATCAGATCGTCGCGCTCGGCTTGAAGAACACCTGGCTTTATAAGAAGGTGTATCGGTCAGCGGTGGGCCCGGCGCCTGCCGATCAGCCGCAATATGGCCTGGGCAAGACCACGGCGCGCGAGATGGGCGGCCTGATGGAGCGCTTCGTCACCTGCGCTCTCGGCCCAAAGCCGGACGCGCCGGAAGGCGTGGACGTTCCTTCCGATGCAGATCTTTGCGCGGCAGCAATGCACATGCTGCGCACACAATCGGACCGCGACGGGATTCCGCGTTATCTCGAGTCGCTGGATACCACCGAGGGCCAGTCCGCAATCGCCAACAAGACCGGCGCCATCGATCACGCCCGCAGCGACGTCGGCGCAATCTACACGCCGAAGGGCGTCATCGTCCTCTCTGTCTACACGCACGACAACGAGAACACGAGCTGGACGGCGGACAATCCCGCGCTGATTTTGATTGCGAAGATCGCGAAGACGGTGGTGGACCAGTGGGCGCCGGGGAGCTAAGCATCAGCGATGTGTGAGCCCCTCAATCAGATCCGCCCACTCCCGCCACTCCGCCAGTAGTTCCGCGCGCGTGCCAGTCTCATAATCCGCGTAATCGAAGCCGGGGCTGACCGTGCAGCCGAGAAGCGCAAAGTTTCCGCCTTCGACCAGCCGCGACCCCTGCCAGATTCCCTGCGGCACCACCGCCTGCGGCAGCATGCCGGCGGCAAGATCGGTGCCCAGCAACACGCGCCGGCCCGTGCCATCCGGCCAGAGCTGCAGCATCTCCACGGGATCGCCCAGGTAAAAGTGAAAGACCTCATCCGAGCGCAGCCGATGCATCTCCGAGAAATTGCCCGGTTCCAAAAGGTAGTAAATCGCCGTGCCCGCCGCACGATTCCCCTTTGATCCGTAGCGCTCCGGAAGAGCCGCTCCAGGAATCATCTCCTGCGCCCGCCAGGTTTCGACGAACCATCCGCCCTCGCGCGGATGCGGCCGGAGGCCGAGCCTCTCGCTTGATTTCCTCCGCGGTGATCTGGCTGCTCATGTTCGCGTCTGGTCCCCGATCCTTATGCTTGCACAACCGTGACGCTGTTCTGCTGGGCAGCCATCCAGGCTCGCGTGCGACGAGCCGCGACCGCGATGACGGCGACCGCTGCCGCCAGAAAGACTACTCCGCCGGCGCGCACTACCCACAGCGGGCTGGGGACCACCGGATGCCCGATAAAGGCGTGCACGCCGTAGAAGATCGCTCCCCCGGCGCCCACGCTGAGCGTGTGCAGCGGCGTCCAGTCGCGGCGGCGCGACAGCCCCCACAGAAACACCAGAAAGAGAAGATCGGCGATGGCCATGATCACAACCGCGCCCCAGCCCAGCATAGGGAACGCCAGAAAAACGAATGCGCCCAGAACGAAGGCGCCGCAGCCCGTCCCCCACGGCGAAGGCACCGGCAGCAATCCTCGTTTCTCCGCAGGCCTGGGAACTGCGAACGCGCCGACGATCAGCAGAAGGCACAAGACCCCGGTGATGACAAACTGCACGGGCGAGGCGTGGAAGTGGCTCTGATGAAGGCTAATGACGACACCGATGGCGACACCGGCAATGAACAGGGCCGCGACAACGCTGGTGCCCACCTTGCCCAGCCATGGCCTACGCGCGCGAGAGGGAAAAAGCCCTTCCACCAGCGCGATGGAAACACCCATGCTCCAGAACACGTGAACATTCAGCATCAGCATGGTCCACCACCCGCCAATGCCCAGCGCCGGAACCCACGCGTAACGCAGAAAGTGCATGTGCAGGTAGTTCGGATTGAAAAGAGACTGCGTCGTGAAGCCCTCTTCGAGTAGCGCGTAGGCTGCGGCGAGGAGCAGCATCGAGGGCCAGCCCCGTCCGCAGCGCCGCGCCGTCTCGCGAATCAGCACCGCCCCTCCGCCGTACATCGGCGCAAACAGGAGCAAGAGCCCCAGCATCGCGATCGAAAAATCGCCAAGGAGAAACTCAGCAACCAGCGGCGCCACGAAGAAGAGCGTGACGGCGGCTGCGATAGAACCCTGCCGACGAGACATAGCAGCCTCGCATCCCGAGCAATGCCGATTGTTCCGGTCAACGGGAGTTTACTGCATCCTCATTCCGGCGGCGACGAATCTATGCAGTCCGGTTCCCGCATTTTTTGGGAACACTCTCCGCTCCCCCATTGTCTATACGCAGCAAGGAACAGGCGAGCTAACCCGCTCGCCGGTCGCTTGCATCCGTATCGCTCCTTGCTCTCTCCGCAACGCGCATTGGCGCTCTGAGCTCTGTGCTCTGAGCCCCATTTTTGGAGGGAGCCATGTTTGAAGACAGCCTGGTTGAATCCGCTGGACGCATCCGCACCCGCAGCAGTCGCTACGCCGTGGGCACCACGGTCCTGGAGGCGGCTTTGCTTGGAGCTCTCGTGCTCGTGCCGTACCTCTACCCCGCCGCGCTGCCGCAGCGTCTGTTGGCCGTGCCGTTGATCTCGCCGCCGCACGCTGCTCCGCCCGCGCCGCCGCAGAAAGCGAGCGCCCCCGCCACGCAGCCGATGGATATGGAGAAAGCACTCACATTGCCCACCCGCATCCCGACGAACATCGACCGCGTCGCGACCAATGCGCCCGAGCCGCTGGGACCAATCGGGAGCGGCCCGGGCACAGGCAATCCCGCGTCCGTGCCGTGGCTCGGCCCGTCCTCACCGCCGCCTCTTCCTTCCGTGCATTTGGCGAAGCCGTCTGGACCAATCCGAGTCTCCTCAGGCCTGGCGGAGGGTCAGTTACTCGCCCCGATTCAGCCGCAGTATCCGGCGATCGCTGTCGCCACGCACACCCAGGGAACGGTCATCGTCGAGGCGACCATCTCGGCTGCGGGACGCATCGAGGATGTGCGCGTGCTCCAGGGCCCTCCGCTGCTGGTTCGGGCGGCGCTGGATGCGATCCGCGAGGCGCGGTATCGCCCCTTCCTGCTGAACGGCCAGCCGGTTGCGGTGGAAACCACGATTAACGTGCGGTTCACGCTGGGAGAGCAGTAACTGCGCACGCACGGCAAAAGCAAAGCCCCACCCAGGCTGTGCCAGGGTGGGGCTCTCGGGCTGTTGGTGGCCGCCGCCGCGCTTACTCGCCTGCCGCGCTTTCCTCCGCGGCCTTCGTCTGCGCCACGGTCCAATTCGGATCGCCTACCTTGAAGCGCGCGAACCGGCGGACGGTGATGTTCTCGCCGAGCTTGCCCACCTTTGACGCGATCAGATCTTTAATCGACTGGCTCTGCTCCTTGATGAAGGGCTGCTCCAGCAGGCAGACCTCCTCGTAGAATTTGCCCATCTTGCCCTCGACGATCTTGTCGACCACGTTCGCAGGCTTGCCCATGGCCGCCGTCTGCGCGCGATAGATCTCCTTCTCGCGCTCCAGGTCCTCGGCCGTCACATCCTCCTTGCGGATGTAGCGCGGATCGGTGGCCGCGATGTGCATCGCGATGTCCTTGAGCAGCTCCTGGAAATCTTCGGTGCGCGCGACGAAGTCGGACTCGCAGTTGACCTCGACCAGCACGCCGATTTTGCCGCCGGCGTGGATGTACTGGGCGACCGCGCCCTCGTTGGTGGTGCGGGAGGCCTTCTTCTGCGCCGAGGCCATGCCCCGCTTGCGCAGGATCACGAAAGCCTCTTCCATATCGCCTTTCGACTCCTGCAGCGCCTTCAGGCAGTCGCCCATAGGCGCGCCGGATTTCTCGCGCAGTTCTTTCACCAGCTTTGCATCGATCTTTTCAGTCACGGTAGACATTCCTTTACTCCATTATTCTTCCCTGTTTCAGAATTCTCGTCCTGCCCTGGGCCATTGAAAAAGAGCCCATACACACAGAAAGCGTGGCTCCGAGACGGCAGCCACGCTTTCGCGCGATGCAGAACCGTCCTTAGTATCCGCTTTCCGCGGCCTCGGCCTCGTCCAGCGCGGCCACAATTGCCGGAGCCTTGCGGATCCCGCCGCCGAGCGCTGTCTCCAGATCGACGTCGCCTTCCGCTTCCGGCGCCGCTTCCGTCGCTTCGCCGTTCACCGCCTGCATTTCTCCGGTCACGCCGCCCTCAGCCTGGGCAAACTGCTTGTCGCCCGCGGCCGCAGCGCCCTCCACCACCGAGTCAGCAATCTTGGAGGTAAACAGCCGGATGGCGCGCAGCGCGTCGTCATTGCCGGGAATCACGTAATCGACCATCGTCGGATCGCAGTTCGTGTCCACCACCGCGACCACCGGGATGCCCAGCTTGCGGGCTTCCTTCACCGCGATCGCCTCGTTCGAGGAATCGACGACAAAGATCGCATCCGGCAGCCGGCGCATGGTCTTGATGCCGGCCAGGTTGGCCTGCAGGTGCTTGCGCTCGCGCTCCAGGCGAATCACTTCCTTCTTGGTCAGCAGCTCGTAGCGGCCGTCGGTCGCCATCTCATCCAGTTCCTGAAGGCGCTTTACTGACTTCTGCACAGTCACCCAGTTGGTCAGCAGCCCACCCAGCCAGCGGTTGTTGATGTAGAACATCCCGCAACGCGTGGCTTCCTCGGCAATGGCATCCTGCGCCTGCCGCTTGGTGCCGACAAACAGAATCACTTTCCCCTGGGTTGCGAGGTCCGTCACGAACTTCGACGCCTCCTTGAACATCTTCAGGGTCTTCTGCAGATCGATGATGTAAATGCCGTTGCGCTCGCCGAAGATGTACTCCTTCATCCGCGGATCCCAGCGCTTCGTCTGATGCCCGAAGTGGACGCCCGCTTCGAGCAGCTCCTTCATGGTGATGGTTGCCAAACAGCCTCCTTATTGAACTGCATTCCGGACGATGGTGCCGGGCCGGAATTTATGCTCGCCGCAGCGAGCAGATTGAACTACCAAACCTTCTGAGCCTGTAGCTTGTGGCCTGTAGCTCCTGCTACCGGCTACCCGCTACGGGCTACTGGCGCCGAAGCGCTTAGCGCTTCGAGAACTGGAACCGCTTACGGGCGCCCTTCTGTCCGTACTTCTTGCGTTCCTTGATGCGGGCGTCCCGGGTCAGCAGGCCTTCGGTCTTCAGCGTCTTGCGCAGTTCGGCATTGAACTGCAGCAGAGCGCGGGCAATGCCCATCTTCACCGCGTCGGCCTGGGCGGCCACGCCGCCGCCGCTCACCGTGGTCACCACGTCGAAAGCCGCAGCCGTGTCGCTGATCACCAGCGACCGCTTCGCGGCAACGCGCTGCTGCTCGGTGACGAAGTAGGTGTCGAACGCCTTGCCGTTCACCTTGAACTCGCCGCTGCCCGGACGCAGATACACGCGCGCAATCGCCGACTTCCGCCGTCCCGTGCCGTAGTACTGAACCAGATCTGCCATGAAAGTCTTCTCTGCTCCCTTTTTCCTATGCGTCTTATGCGCTCACTTCGAGCGGTTCGGGCTTTTGTGCTGCATGCGGATGCTTGTCGTCGCGATAGACGTTCAGCTTGGTTGCCATCTTCCGCCCCAGCTTGGTCTTCGGCAGCATCCCCCTGATCGCCTCTTCCACAACTTTCTCAGGCCGGCGCTCCATCAGCCGCGTGAACGACTCCTCGCGCAGCCCGCCCGGAAAACCGGTGTACCGGCGATAGGTCTTCGACTGGCTCTTCAAGCCTGTCAGCCGAACCTTCGCCGCGTTGATCACGATCACGTGATCGCCCATGTCGAGAAACGGCGTGTACTTCGGATTCCGTTTCCCGGCCAGCACGCTGGCCGCTTCCGTGGCCAGGCGGCCCAGCGTCTTGCCGCTGGCATCCACCACAAACCACTTCCGGCTGATCTCGTGCGCGCTCGGAATGTATGTCGACATCCTTGTTCCTTCCCTCTGCTTTCCGGCGTTGCTCTTGCCTGCTCGTGCGCGGTTGTGCGAACCGGGCCCGGCATGATCCTGAAAAACGCCCACGCAGAAACCGCCGCGGGCCTGAAACTCTTCCGCGGCTACCAAATGCTGTTCGCGTGAGTTGGCGCAGAACTTGTCGAACCCGATCCGTCAGCTTTTCCTGGGTCCGTGCATTCCTCCGCCGGCAACCCACGCACGGACGCGAAGACGCACACTGCGCAAGGACTTTAGAATACGGCAATTCCGTAGGCGAGTCAATGCGGGAACAAGGTGGAAGCGGCCAGGGATGAGGCGGTTACGGGACGGGTAGGTCAGAGGGAAAAGTCAGGCATTTCTGCCGTGTGAACCAGCGCCCTGCCCTTCTCACCGCCTCATCCCAGCCCCCTGCTCCGTGACCGCTGGATCCCTGGCCGCTCCCCGTCAGTGAATCCGAATATCCCCGGAGCCGGTCGAGATGCGCACCGTCGGTCCGCCGCCGTTCACCTGGCCGGAGACGTGATGCCGCCCCAGGCTGCCGTGCGTGGTGATGGATGGATCGCTGTGCACGTCGCCGGATCCGGTGCTGGCATCCAGCGTGAATCCCGCATTGCCGGTATTCAGCGTCACGTCGCCGGAACCGCTGCGCAGTTGCCACCCGGCCGCGGGCCGTCCCGTGATCTCAATGTTTCCCGAGCCGGTTTCCGCAAACACTCCGCCGTTGATGCCGCTCACCACGATCTTTCCGCTGCCGGAGTGCGCGCTCACATCGTTCGCCGACTGCAAATCGGCATGGATGTCGCCGGAACCGCTCCGCAACTCCACATGCCCGGTGAAACCGCTGGCCTGAATGTCCCCGGAGCCGGTACTCGCGCGCAGCGAGCTGTCCAGATCGGAAAGGCGCAGATCGCCGGAGCCCGTGCCGGCGTCGAGCTGCGTGCCGCGCGGCGCGGTGATCTCGTAATCGACTGAGACGTTGTTCAGCCAATCCTGATGGGCACCGATCGTGATGGTGTTGCCGGTCTGCTCGATGGGTGGGTTGTTGACCACGTGCTGAATGCGATCTCCGAGCGAGGCGCCAAACCTCCAGCCATTGGCCTGTACGTGTCCAACGATATGGACCACACCGGCTGGCCCCGGAGTGACATGGATGTAGCCCGAGCCGGTGTGCACGCTGAGCATGACCGTGCCGCTGACATGCAGCGTGCGGTCGAAGGTGCCGCTGGCGGCGCGCGCCGCCGACGGCATCAACAGGACGAGAGCCGCCGTCACAGCAAGAATCGGAAATCGTTTCTGCATCGCGAATACCTCCTGGACAATTCTGGTAACCGGCAGCCTCTGGCCCGCGGCGATAGCTCGTTGCTGGCTGCCGGTAGCTGGTAGCTTCCACACGAGCATACGTCGGAGGAAGCGGCGCAGTTCCCTACTTCCCTTTCAATCCCCAGGTGAACCGCACCCCCGTCAGCGCGTTGAACGGCAGCGACGGATAGCCGATGGGGCTGATGTGCTGATCACTGGACAGGTTATTGAGCTGCGTGTAGACCGTCATCCAGGGTTGCATCTCGTAGCTCACGCCAGCGTCGAGCTTCGAGTAGCCGTAGTCCAGATTGTGGTTGGGCAGCAGCAGCGTGTTGCCGAAGTTGACGTCATCCCCGCCCAGAAACGTCGAGTCGTCGCTCCGGCTGGCGAAAGCGCCGTCGATGATGGCGGTCCATCGCTTGCCGGTGTAGATCGCGCTGGCGAAGCCCGTGTGCGGCGGACGCCGGAACGGCCGGCCGCCGACGATGGGCGCGTAATCGCCAATCACAACACCGGGGATATTCGGGTTGCTGCACGGCGAAGTCATCCCCACTTCCAGGCACTCGGTCGACTGGAACGAGCGCTGCACCACGGCGTCCAGATACGTGTAGCCGCCGCGAATGTAGAGATCGCGCCGCAGGCCCAGATCGATCTCCGTCTCCACGCCCTGGGCGCGCCAGGAGAGCGAGTTCAGATCCAGCTCGTAAGCAAAGTCGTTGTTGAGCTGGGACTGGAGTTGCTGTTGTTGCGCCGGCGTCAAATTGGGCAGCAGCGTCGGCACCAGCGAGGCAGGCACCGCCTCAATCTGATTGCCGAATTCGTTGTGGAAATACGTCGCCCGCGCCGTCACGCGTTCGCTGAAGAGGCTTTGCTCCACGCCGCCGTCGTAGCTGCGCGAAAGCTCCGCGCCGATCGGTGCGATGCCGTCCTGCGTGACCGTCGCCTGCCCGCCATTGGCCTCGAGAAAGCTGTAGAGCGAGCCGAACTGCTGGTTCAGCGTCGGCTCCTGGTAGCCTCGCGCAAAATTGAAGTTGACCTTCGTCCCGTGAATGCCCCGCCCCGGACGCACGATGTACCACGTGCCTCCCGCGCGCGGCGAGGCCACGGTCCCGAACAGTCCGTTCTTCTCCACGCCACCCGACGCCGTGTAGAAGAGCCGGTTCCCGAATTCCCCGCCCACCTGCGCCTGGTAGTCATAGTTCTCGCGCTCCACAGCCTGCCGGAACGCGTACACGGGTTCGCCCGCCATGCCGCGCTCGTCCTCGAAGCGGAAGCCGCCAAGGACGCCGAGGTGCGGGCCATGCTGGTAATCCATCTGCGCGAACAGATCGTCGCGGTTCGAGTCCAAATTCAGCGTCCAGGGATAAATGCTCCCCGAACTCGTCCCGTAATTCATCAGCGCCTGGCCGGTCACCGAATACCCGTTCGCCCCGGTCAGCGTCACCACGTTTCCGTACGTGTTCGCGCCCGCCGTGGTCCCCGGCAGCAGGTTCCCCGCCGCATACCACTGCTGCGACTCCTCGCGCTTGCGCGCCAGACCGTAGCGAACCACGCCATGCAGGTTATCGCTGAAGGTGTGCGTAATCGTCCCGGTTCCGTAGCTGTCCTGATCGGACTGCTTGCCATCGTTGGCGATTCCGTCGAACGCGTAGCCGCCGTTGGCCGAAGGAACGCCCGTAGCGGAGTCGCTGTTGTGCGCGGTCACACGAATCTCCGTGTTCGCGGACCAGCTCCAGCCCAGGTTCGTGACGGAAGTGTCGTCGTGGTACGTGTCCATCGGGATCGAGTTGCCGGTCTGGAGGCTGGAGAAGCCGCCATAGTAATCCAGGCGATGCATCATGCCGCCGAGCTGCACCTCATTGCGATAGGTGCCAAAATTCCCTGCGCTGCCGTCGTAGAGCACCGAGGGGAACTGCGTGCTGCCCCGCGGCGTCGTCAGCGCCACCACGCCGGCCGCCGCATCCGCGCCGTACAGCGTGCTGTTCGGCCCGCGGTAGATTTCCACATGGGCCACTCCCGTGGTGGCCACATTGCCAAAATCGAACTGCCCGCCGATGTCCTCGACGGGCACGCCGTCCAGCAGCACACGGTTCCCGTCGGAGCTGCCGCCGCGGATAAAGATCGAGCTTTCCCCGCCGCGCCCGCCAGTCTGCACCACGTTCAGGCCCGGCGCCATCCGCAGAGCGTCCACCAGGGTCGCGCGATCCTGCAGTTGCAGTTGGCCGATGCCGGTGATGGATCCGGTGGCCTGCGCCTGCGGCTCCGGCCGGCCTGTGTCCGTCACTACGACCGACTGGCGCACCCACTCCGGCTCCAGCACAACGTTCTCCACCACGGCGCTCAGCGTCCCGGCGTAGAAACTCTGCGTCTCCAGTTGCCGGAAGGAACGGCCGGAGGCCAGGACGTAAAAGCGTCCCGAGCGGGCGCTGACCAGCGTGTAGCCGCCGTCCGCCCCGGTACGGCCGGCGACGACGACTTTGCCGTTCTGCACCAGCGCCACGATGGCATTCGCGATGGGGTACCCCAGCGGGTCGGTGACGGTCCCGGAGACGCTGACCGCATGAAGCGCAGCCGCCGAAGCGAACAGCAGAAATGCCGGAAGAAAGCGGCGCATCGGCCGCAGAGCGAACGTCATAAATCCTCCGTTCCCCTCGGAACGCGGTACGAGCCCGCGCGGAACGCAGACTCAGCACACGGGACCGGTCTCCTGACTCGCGCTTCAGCCAAACCGCCTTCCCGGAGCCGGGCTCCAGTGGCTCAGTGGTTTGGCATCCTCCTGCGTCGTCATGCACTGGACGCAGAAAGCCGCGCTTACAGTTGCGGGGCAGTGGCGGATTTACACCGCCTTCCCGATCATCCCGTAGCGGTGGTGGTCGCTCAGGAGCCTGACAGCGCCCCCGACAGAAGCCCCAATGGGCTGGAAATCACGTTTATATCGGTTCGCTGGCGGCAAGTCAAAGAGACCGGCAAGCCCTGCAAAAAACGGAGAAATCAGCAAGCGCCAAACCGCGCCGCGACTCGCGCTTAACAAAATTCTTATTTATTTGCAGCTCCAGGCTGGCTACACTCAAAGAACAGCTTCATCGCTTTCCCCAGTTCTGCTGATCGCAAAGGGACTATGGCCGGCCAACCTCCAGCAAGCGGTCGCCCCAGGGTGCTGGTGGCGGATGACGAGAGTGTCATCGCCGACACCCTGACCATCATCCTCGGCCAGAATGGCTACGAGGCCACAGCCGTGTATTGCGGCGCTGAAGCCGTGGAGAGAGCGAAGACCTGGCGCCCGGATTTGCTCCTGGCCGACGTGGTGATGCCGGACATGAGCGGCATCGAGACCGCGATCCGCATTCGCGCCCTGGTGCCAACCTGCCGGATCCTGCTGCTCTCCGGCCAGGCGGCGACCATCGACCTGATGCAGGATGCCCGCCAGGACGGGCATGAATTCGAGATCATCCTGAAGCCGATCCACCCGACGCAGTTACTGGCGCGCCTGCAACAGGATTAGGCGCGGAACTCCTCCGCCGCCTCGCGGATTCGTTGCCACAATTCCTTCATGCCCGCACCGGTCTTTGCCGAGCACAGCAGCAATTCGTGCGCGCCAAAGGCCTCGCGCAACGCTGCCAGAGCTTTCGCGCGGCCATTGCCGCTCAGCCGGTCCGCCTTCGTGCCCGCAATCACAAAGCCGCGGCCCGCGTGCTCGAGAAACGCGAACAGCTGGGCATCGCTCTCTTTCGGTGCGATGGTCGCGTCCACGAGACACACACACAGCGCCAGCGTCTCGCGCTCCCGTAAGTACGGCTCGATGAACTTCGGCCACTCCGCCGAGATCGATTTGGATATTTTCGCGTAGCCGTAACCGGGCAGATCGGCGAAGAGCATTTGAGGCGGGCGCTGCGGCGCTTCCGTCAGAGCAAAAAAGTTGATCGCCCGCGTCCGGCCGGGCGTCGACGAAACGCGCGCCTGCTTCGAGCCGAGCAGCGCATTGATCAGGCTCGATTTCCCTACATTCGACCGGCCCAGGAAAGCGATCTCCGGCGCACCCGGCGGCGGAAGATGGGCCGGGTCCATGACCGAGCGAAGGAATTGGGGGTGGAGAGTCTTCATGATCGATGAAAGGTCAGATTACAGGAGAGGAACGGGTCAGTTCCGATCTGCTCTGAAACGGCACGATTCTGGGGCGTCCCACATGACGGCTCGCGGAAAAGCACTCCGAGACTGGGGCTTTGTATCAGGGCACGAGTTTACTCGTGCCGTAATCGGTGCAGAATGGTTCCGGCTTTAGCCGCTGAGGCGCATCCCTCTCAAACTGCCCCACAATCTCCGGGACTTCTTGACAGCTTCCCGCCCGCGGAGGAACTTCAGGGGGGAGGACCGAACCATGACCCCCACTTCCCTCTTTCTCGAGTTTTCCCGCAATAAGCTGACGACGCAGTACTGGCCACGGTTGCAATCCTGCGTCGAGTCGCTCACCGATGAGCAGGTGTGGTGGCGGCCCAATGAGGCCAGCAACAGCATCGGCAATCTCATTCTTCACCTGAACGGCAACATCGCCAGTGGCTCGTCGCCGCGTTCAATCGCGAGGAGGATCAAGCCGCAATCGTCCCGCGGAGTTCGCCGAGCATGGCCCCATTGCCGCGCGCCGAACTCGTCCAGAAACTGGACGCCACGGTGCGCGAAGCCGAGCAGGTACTGCTCCGGCTCACCGAGGCCGATCTGCTCGCAGAGTACGAGATCCAGGGCTACCGCGTGCACGGGCTCGATGCCGTCTATCAGGTCATCGAGCACTTCGGCCTGCACTTCGGCCAGATCGCGTACATCACCAAGATGCTTCGCTCCGAGGACCTCGGCTTTTACAAAGAGCTGAATAAGACAGGCCGCGCCCGGCTGGCTCCGCTTCCCTGATCCCTGATCCCTAATCCCTGTCCACTGCCTCTAATCCAGCCTCACCAGCCAGGCTTCGCCTTCGCTGGGGTGCAGCCGGCGGACAATCGCCACAGCCTGCGTGCGGTCGCCCTCGTACGGGCGGATGCGCACCCAGTACCCGGTCGGTCCCTGAAACTCGATCACATTGGCCGTACGGTATTCGCGCTGCAGCCGCTGCTGCAGCCGCACCGCCGCACCGCGATGCGAGAACGCGCCCACCTGCACGCACCAGTGGCCACCGGAATCAAGCGGCTCGGGCGCGCTGTAGACGTCGATGCGCACCTCGCCCACACCCGCGCGGAACAAGCCGATTGCTTTTGCTGCCCCTTCTGACAAATCGAGGACGCGGTTGGCCACGAAGGGGCCCCGATCGGTAATGCGCATCACCGCCGAGTCCCCGGTGCGCAAATAAGTAACGCGGATCAGCGATCCCATCGGCAGCGTACGGTTCGCGGCCGAGATTGCGTTCTCGTCGTAGATGCGCCCGTTCGCGCCCGCATGGTTGTTGTAGGGCGGCCCATACCAGCTCGCCATCCCGGTTTCGGTGTAGATCGGCGCGTGCGTTTCAACGAACTCCTCATCGGCACTCAGCGCCGGACTGCGCCGCTCGCCGCGCTCATGCTTGCGATATTCCGGCTGCGGCGTGGGAGGGGCGGACTCGTCCGTGCTCGGCTGTGCGGGTTGAATCGCGGGCGGCGGCGGCGTGTAGGCGGTCTGCCGGTGATGCGAGCAGCCGGCCACCAGCGCCAGCGCAATCGCGGCGGATGCCGGGGCCAGAGCCCGGAACGAGATCGATCTGGGACCGCGCTTCAACAGGCGCATCACGAGAGTCTCATTTTCCCTGGCGGCGTTCCAGATGCGTTGCCAACCGGGTCAGTTGCTCGGCGGCGATGCGCAAAGCCTTCGAGGAGTTCTCCCGCACCTCCGGAACCACGCGATCGTTCAGATACGCAATGATTTTCCTCAGGTCTTCTTCCAGGTGCTCGCCGAGGGGCTGATCTGCTTTGGCATCCATAGCTTTTGTGCAGGCGTGCAACGCAGCCTGCTGGATTCCAGTATTCCCGGCGCCCTCGAGCGGGTCAATCGCCGGAAACAACGCGTTCCCGATCAGTAACCGGCCATCCTGCGCCGGAATTGCGCCCTCCAACCCACTGGGAATGGGGGATTTCCGCATCGCATCTGCGCTGATCCGACGGTGGTTTTTGCTCAGCGGACTGCTCCTTCCCGGAGCAATGGCCTGCGCACAATCGACAGCGAGACTTCCGGGCATCCCGTTGCCCGCCATCGGCGCCGGCTCGGCGGCATCGATTCCCGTCTATCCCCGCGCAAACAACCGGCCCGGCGCGCGGCTTCGCGGCTGGAGGCCGTATGTCGATCCGGACCAGGAAATCCGGCCGCTGACCGCCGGCCAAAAGATGAAGTTCTGGCTCCATCTGGAAGCCGTGCCCTGGTCGGCGGCTCCTTCGTTTGTCTCCGCGGGCTTCGAACAGGGGGTCGACGGCAATCCGAAGTTCGGCACCGACAGCGGAGCCTTTGGCGAACGCCTCGGCGCGGCGTTTGTGCGCGACGCCACCATGCGCTTCTTCGTCAGCAGTTTCTTTCCCGTCGTGCTCCGAGAAGATCCCCGGTACTACCGCGTGGCCCATGGCCGGATCGCCGCGCGCGGTGTGCGCGCTGCCGAGCAGGCGCTGCTAACCCATACCGACAGCGGACACGTCAGGATCAATTACTCCGATCTGCTCGGGCATCTGGCTGCCTGCGCTCTCACTCCTTTTTACTATCCAGCGCCCAGCGCCAACGGGCGCGTGGTCGTGGAAGCGTGGGCCACTTCCATTGCCGGGGATGCGGGCAACAATCTCTTGCTGGAATTCGTGCCCAGCCTTGTCAATCGCTGGCAACAGCATCGCCGGCGCAGCCGGTTCCGCTCCCAAATGCAGCGGGGTTCGTCTATTCCATGAATGAGGGCTCCGATCGCCGGCGGGACCGGCGGAAGCTACGGCAAACCAGGATGAAAGCAGAACCCGGAACGGCGCTGAGCCGCCATAAATCCACCTGCCTGCCATGCACCGTGCGCGTCTGCCGCCAGGGATTTGCCCTGGTTGCGCTGGTGTTTGGCACCTGCTCGGCAACCCAGGCGCAGGCTCCACTGCCGAACGCGCCTGTGCCGCACGTGGAGTTGGCCGCAACCGCCGTCATCAATCCGCAGCAGCCCTTCCCGCCCCAGGAAACGCGGCGGAAAGGCCTTCCCCTTCCCGCACTGAATCCCGGTTACGTGCCCACACCCCGCCCCTGCCAGGCACAGTCGTGCAGCGCGCTCTCGCCGGGCAGGTTCTGCTGTCAGCAGCAAACAGGAACCTTTGGCTCTTATCTCAGGCAGAATGCCGTGCACATCTACACGCCGAGAGAGCTGGCGCGGCTGGCCGCTCGCAGCGTCGCGGATCCCTTCAACCTGCTCACCATCGCCGGCACTTCCGCTTATAGCGTGGCCACCGATTCGCATTCCTCTTACGGCCCAGGGGTCGAGGGCTGGGCAAAACTCAGCGGCGTGCTCCTCACCCAGGACATGACCGGCGAATTCTTCGGCACGTTTCTCATTCCTTCGATCGACCACGAATATCCGCACTACATCCGCATGCCCAATGCCCCGCTGCCGCGCCGCATCGCCCACTGTCTCTATCAGCCATTCTGGACGGTCAGCGACACCGGACGAGGCATGGTGAATTACTCGAACGTCGTCGGGACCATCGCCGACGAAGCCGTCGACATCAGCTACGTGCCCTATCAGCGGGTAGGTTGGGGACCGAGTGCGGAACGCATCGCCACCGCGTGGGCCACGGCGCCCATCGGCAACTTCATCACGGAATTTGTGCCCGACGTCGCGCGCCACCTCAACGTCAACGTGGTCCTCGTGCAGCGCATCATCGACCGCGTGGCCGTCGAGGAGGGCGGAGGCCTGTCCTCGACGCCAGCGCCCTGAGGCCGGCGCGGCGGCTTGCGCTCAGTGCTGGTTGCTGAAGTATTGCGGGTGTCGCCCCGGCAGCCACGGATCGTAGTGTTCCGCGAATTCCGCGCGCTGCTCCGTCGAGGGATGCGAGTAAGTCCAGAACTCCACCAAGGCATTCGGATGCGGGTTATCCAGCCACAATTGCGCGTCGCTGCAAAAGGAGCTGACCGCGGCCTGCTGCGCGCTCGGCACCAGCCCATGGATCACTTCCTGCCCGTACACATCCGCCTGATGCTCGATGTGCCGAGAGATCGCGTTCCCGATCGGATCGGCCAGGCAGCTGAGCCCCACCAGCAGGAACAGCACCAGCCCCAGCGACGACCAGCTGCCGGCGGATGCAATGCCCCACTGCGGACCTCGCACGCGCACCAGCCAGCCCAGCAACAGAAAACCGATCCAGTAGAAAAACAGAATGATCGGAACAGAAAATGCGATCCCTTTGGCCACGTGATGCAGGACGTAATGGCCCTGTTCATGCCCGTAGGTGAAGAGAATCTGGTCGGGCGTCTCCTCGTGGATCGTCGTGTCCCACACCACGATGCGTTTGGACGCGCCCAGTCCGGTGACGTACGCGTTCGGACCGGTGACTCTGCGGCTCGCGTCCATTAGAAAAATGCGGCTCGGCGGAATGTGCAGGCCGCCGCGCGCCGCCACGCGCTCCAGTTGATCCACCAGCGCCGGATCGACTTTCTGCAGGGGCTCAAACTTGTTGAAGAGCGGATCGACCACGATCGGCGTGACGAAAACCGCGAACACCTCAACCGGAATCGTGATGATCCAGAACCAGAGCCACCAGCGTCGCGGCGCGTGCCGCACCAGCGCGTACAGGACGCTCAGCACGACAGTGCCGATCGCAATGGATATTCCCGTGGACTTCGCCCAGTCGCCCCACCATGCCGGCCAGGATTCCACCGACAACCCGAAATGCAGGCCGGCGTGGTGCCCCAGCAGCGCCAGCGGCAGATTCAGCGCCACGAAAATGAGCAGCCACAGCGGAGCCGCGACCAGCCCCTGCAGCCAGGGCCGTTCTGAGATGCGCGCCGCCAGCCGCGCAATCGGCGCTCCGGCGCGCGCCGCCAGCCACAGCGTCAGCAGCAGCCACGCCGTTCCGCCGAAGTAAAGGCCGATGCCCCAGTGGCTGAGCGCGACCGCTTCCGCCAGCTTTTGCGGCGGCATCGAGCAGATGCACTTCGTCGTCGTCGCTGCGGCAAAGACAAGCATCGCGCTACAGATTGAACAGCTCCCGCAGCCGGCGCGTCTGCGCCCGGCTCACCGGAATTTCCGTCTGCTTCTTGTCATCCATGCGCAGCTGGTACGTGCTCTTGAACCACGGCACCACTTCGCGGATGTGGTTGATGTTCACCAGATACGATCGGTGCGCGCGCCAGAAGGCCGCCGGATCGAGCAGATCCAAAAGCTCCTCCAGCGTGCGGCACTTCGACTGCCCCTCGAACGCCGGCGTGACCACGGAGATGATGCCGTCCTCGATGGAGGCGAAGCAGATGTCCTTCTGATCGATCAGGAGCAGCCGGCTGCCGGCCTGCACCACGATCTTGCCGCTGTGCGGACGCGGCGTCTGGTGCTGCTCGATGAGCTTCAGCAGCGTGTCCACCCGCATATCCCCGGTCGCCGGCTGCGGCTCCCCGTTCACTTCCTGCAGCCGCAGGCGCGCTCTCTCCACGGCCTGCATCACGCGATCGCGGTCGAAGGGCTTCAGCAGATAGTCAATCGCATTCACGTCGAAGGCGCGCACCGCGTACTGATCGAACGCGGTGGCGAAGATGATCTGCGGCAGGCGATCGCCCTCGCCCAAATCCAGCAGCTTCTTCAGCACCGCAAACCCGTCCAGCCCGGGCATCTGCACGTCCAGAAACACGACGTCGGGGTGATGCGTGCGGATCAGGTCCACCGCTTCGATGCCGTTGGTCCCTTCTCCCACGATCTCCACCTCGCCGTCGTCGAGCAGGTATTTCAACTCTTCGCGGCTCAGCTTCTCGTCGTCGACAATGAGCGCAGTGATCGGCATACGGACAAGCTAAGAATATAGGAAGGTCCGGGAACCACGGTCAACGGAAGGCGGCGGGAGCGCGGGATCCGGCGGTTACTCCGTGAACGCGTGCAGCCGTTTCGGCGGATGATCGGCGGCCAGCTCGTGCCCGCAATGGACGCAGTAAAGATCCGTCATGCGCGCCGTGCGATGGCAGTTGCCGCAGCAGGGAGCTACCTGGTAAGCGCACTGCGGGCAGAAGTGGTAATCGCTTTCAATCCGCGCCCCGCAAACCGGGCACAGCGACAGGACCGGCTGCCGCAGCAGGAAGTAGAGCACCGCTCCGATGCCGCTGGGGATCACCACGCACACCACCGTCCACAAGGCGACGCTCATCCCCCGCCGCGGAGAGTCGCGGCTCACATAGCCCACCATCAGCACGTACAAAGCGGCCAGCGCCCCCAGCGTGATGTTGAAGTAAAGGCGGAAGCCGAAGGGAAGATTGGGGGGATGGTGACGGTGCGCTGGCACCATGATCCACATCAGGTACTGCATGAACGTGAAGGCGATCAGCGCCCCCACGATCGACCACGCGGGAATCATGCGCAGCTCGCCGGTAAAGCCGTCGGCCTGCGGACTCTGGGAAGCTGAACGTTGTGAGTTTTCGGATTTCATGACTGCAATTTTGCAATGGTTCGGATGAGCCGTTACCGCGGATCCTGATTCGTGCTGCCCCGTCCGCCACGCCAGCTTACCAGCAGCACCGCGAACATCGCCGTCAGCAGCACCAGCGAGAGCGTCAGCATCATCAGCGGCATGTCGGTGAGTTCCTCGCCGGCGGCCAGATCGGAAAACGCGCTCCACAGCGCGGGCGCCGCGAGCATAACGAGCACAGCCACCGCCAGCAGGATGAACCCCATTTGCCGCTTCCGCTGCTGGCGCTGGCTCCGCATGATTTGCGCGGCTTCCATCACCGAGCGCCGCGTGCGCAGCACCACTTCCGGCATGGGATGTCCGGTCGTCCGGTTCATCGCGCCTCCCCGCGCCCATCGCTTTGGGCGCGCGCAATCGCAACATGCGGCTTGAGCGCCGCCAGCCCGCGATAGAGCCGCGACTTGACGGTAGACAGCGGCGCGCGCGTCAGCCGCGCAATCTCTTCGAGCGACATTTCCTCGTGGAATCGCAGCGTGAGCACCTCCCGCTGCAGCGGCTCGAGCGTGAGCAGCGCCTCGGCCACCAGCGCGCCGTTCTCCATCGTGGCCAGATGGTCGAAGGGTGTCTTTTCCGGGCTGGGAAATTCGAACGGCCGGTCGTCCTCGTTCTTTTCGAACAGCTCTTCCAGGCTCGCCATCGGCCGGCGGCGGCGCAAATCGATTACCAGATTCCGGGCGATGGTAAACAGCCACGTATCGAATCGCGCGTTGCCGTTGAACTGGGAGCCGCGCAGGAGCACGCGCATCCAGGTTTCCTGGAAGAGGTCCTCGGCCAGTTCGCGGTTGCCGGTCAGATACAACAGGTAGCGCAGCAGCCGGTGCTGGTACTGCAGGATCAGGCGGTCGATCAGCTCCGAGTCGTGGCGCTTCAGGCCCTCCGCCACCAGGACGTTTTCCTGCCGAATTTGCTCCGCCAACTGCAGGGCTGCGGTGCTCATGTCATTGGCACAGACGGGTAACCCCGGCCGGAAGACGCTCCCGGCCACAAGTTTTTCGAGCTTTTCGGCAAAGGCCAAAGCCGTTTCCACTCCTCCTGTCTCGAGGAAAAGCGGTCGCGAACCCCCGTCCCGGAACAGTGGCCCTATTATCGCAGGACCGCCCTGGAGCCAAGGATAGACTGGTAACAATGGAGATTCTTTACGGCCTCCACCCCGTGGAGGAAGCCCTGCGCTCCGGCTCGCGCAAGTTTGACCACGTCTGCGTGGCCCGCGAGCGGCACGACGAGCGCCTGGCGCAGGTAGCCGCGCTGTGCAGGACGGCGGGCGTCAAGCTCCGCACCGAGCCGCGGGAGGCCCTCACCCGCCTGGCACGCACGGCCGCGCACCAGGGCGTGGTGGCCGTCGTCCGGGAACGCGAGTTTCTCGACGCGGAAGACCTGCTGGAAGGCCCCGAGCCCCGCCTGGTCCTGGCCATCGACGGCGTCGAAGACCCGCAGAATCTGGGCGCCCTGCTGCGCAGCGCGGAAGGCGCCGGCGTCGACGGCGTCCTCTTCGCCGAGCGTCGGTCCGCCCCCTTGAGCGCTGTCGCTGTCAAAGCCTCCGCCGGAGCCGCCGAGCACCTGCGTCTCGCTCGCGTGGTGAATCTGGTGCGCGCCCTGGAACTCCTCAAGGAGCACGGCCTCTGGGTCGTCGGCCTCGATGAGCGCGGGACCCAGGATTACGACCAGTACGATTTCACCTCCGGCGCGGTCCTCGTGCTGGGACGGGAAGGCGCTGGGCTGCACGACTTGGTTCGCCGCACCTGCGACCATCTGCTTCGCATCCCCATGGCTGGCCAGGTAGCCTCGCTCAACGTCTCGGCGGCCGGCGCGGTGGTCCTGTTTGAAGCCGCGCGGCAGCGGCGCGCCGCTCGTCACCCGCAGGCCGCGCACACTCCGCGGAAGAAGCAACAGAAGGGCCTGGGTTCATGAAGTTTTTGTCCTGGATCGCCGTCGTTTTGCTCAGCGGCTCATTCGCTTCCGCACAGCAACCGCAACACCCGCAGGTTCTGTTCTCCGGCCCTCCCAGGCCCTCCTCCAAATCGACAGCCGCACCGCAGGTGCTCACGGACGCCCAACGCCGCGCCGTCGACATCACGGCCTGGGATCTCGACGTGCATCTTGAGCCCAGCGGTCAGTCGATCGAGGCCCAGGCTCGCGTGACCCTGCGCAATGCGGGCGCCACCCCGCTTGCCGCCGTCCCGTTGCAGCTTTCCTCCTCGCTGCATTTTGAGACTGTCGGGCTCGCCGGCAAGCCGCTTCCCTTTTCGCAGGCCATGCTCCCCAGCGACGCCGATCATACCGGCCAGCTGCGCGACGCCACCATCACGCTGCCCCAGCCGCTCGCGCCCGGCGCGGACATCACGCTGACGGTCGATTACGGCGGCGCCATCCCTATCTCCGCCGAGCGCGTCACCGCCCTCGGTGCGCCGGCCGCCGCCGCCGTCGCTTCCGACTGGGACCGCATCTCCGCGGGCTTCACCGGATTGCGCGGCTTTGGCGACGTCGTCTGGTATCCGGTCAGCTCCGTGCCCGCCGCGCTCGGCGACGGCGACCGGCTCTTCGTCGAGATTGGACGCCAGGAGCTCATGGATCAGGACGCCACTATGGCGCTGCGCGTCACCGACGAGTTCACCGGCGACCCGCCAAATGCGGCCCTTCTCAACGGCCGCTGGGTTCCGCTCAGCAAGCCCGCGGTCATGCCCACGTCGGAGTATCCCGGCGTCATCACCTGTGGGCTGCCCGCCACGCGACTTGGCTTTGAGGTCCCGTCGCTCTTTCTGGCGCGCCGCACCGAGACTGACGCCGACGGAATCCGTGTCCTCGCCACCGCTTCCGGGCAGGACCATGTCCAGGACTTCATCGCCGCGGCCACGCGCGTTGAGCCGCTGGTGCAGCGCTGGCTGGGCAACCAGCCGCATCCGAAGTTCACCGTGCTGGATCTGCCGGAATCCGGCGACGCACCGGCCGAGACGGGCAATGTTCTCGCCATTCCGCTGGCCTCGAGCGATGCCACCAGGCTCGCGCCGATCCTCGCGCACGGGCTGGCTCATGCCGCGTTTTGGTCGCCGCGCGCCTGGCTCAACGAAGGCGTCGCGAATTTCGTGGCCACGCTTTGGATCGAGGCCGCCGACGGCCGCACCGCCGCGCTCGAAAACCTGAACGCCGGACGTACCGCGCTCGCGCTGGTCGAGCCCGCCGCATCCGGCGATGACCGCGGCCAGGACCTGCTGCACGCCAAAACCGCGGTCTACTATCGCACCAAGGCAACCTACGTCCTGTGGATGCTCCGCTCTCTCGCCGGCGACGACGCGCTCCAAAGCGCCCTTCAGGCCTACAATCCGGCGCAGGATACGATCCCCGATTACTTCGAGCATCTGCTCGAAATGGCCAGCCACAAGGACTTGCGCTGGTTTTTCCAAAACTGGGTCAATCAGGACAAGGGGCTGCCGGACCTCTCCATCGGCGGCGTCTATTATTCCGCGGAGGCGCACGACACCGATCTGGTCGCTATCGATATCGTGAATGACGGCTCTGCCGAAGCCGAGGTTCCCGTCACGGTCAAGGGCGCGAACACGTCCGACACGGTCGAGGTCCGCATCCCGGCCCACGGCCGCATCATGCACCGCGTCATCTTCCAGGAAGCGCCAACGGAGGTGATCGTCAACGACGGCAGCGTTCCCGAAGTCCAGGACAGCGTGCACGTGAAGACGGTTAAGCAGCTTCCGCCGAGTTCCTTCTAAGGCGCCGCTGCCGGATTCGCGAGCGTACCGCGCATCCGCGTCGGACCGCTGCTTGTCGGGACGCTCAGATTGAGGTGCCGGTCGAATCCGATGCTGCCGCGCACCGGCGTCACTCGCCCGGCATGCGACAGGCCTCCTTCGGTCAGCATGAGCAGACGGTTTACCACCGTGCCGGTGCCCGTCCAAAGCGAAAAATGTGCAAGCGGTCCCGCGCCGGACGCGGCCGCCAGCCCGCCATTCTGCCAGGTGAAGCGAAATTCTCCTGCCGCGGATGCTTCCAGTTCGGCAGTGCTTCGCCCGCTCAGGGTGAGCTTGGCTTCGCCATCAAACAGCCCAGAACCCCAGTGCTCGCGGAAAATCACCGATACGGCGGAGGGGCGAATTCCTGTGCATCGCACATCCAGATTCCAGCTGGGAACGCCGTTCGCCAGGGTCATCGCCCCGGTCGCATGCACCTCGCCGCCCAGAGCCGCCGCGTCGACGGATTGGAGCGTCAACCCCGTCTGGTCCACCGAAAGCGTCGCCGTGACGTCGCGCAGCGACAGCCGATCCAGGCTGAACGTCTTCGCCTCAATCGTCCCTTCGAGCGGCGGCCAGCCCGAGCGGCTCGCCCCGCCCAGAGCATTGGCCAGCATCCTTCCGAAGAACCCGCGCCGCTCACCCTGGAGCGCCGTCGAGAGCGCCGAGCCGCTCAACGCAGGCGCCTGCACCGTGAACGTCGCCGGGCATGGCGTGGGTTGATCGCACGTTTCCGGATAACCGAGTGATCCGCGCAGGACCATGCCCTGGTAGCGAATCGCCGCATTGCGCCAGGTGATCTGCTGCGCATCCATCAAAATATCCGCCGAGTCCACGTCCACCGGCGCAGGCAGAAAGCCGGGGCTTAGTTGCACGCCCGCCACGTGCAGCGTGCCGGTGGTGCTCAACCCCAGCGACGTTCCGCCCAGCGGAGGCAGCCAGGCTCCTGTCGTGGTCACGTCCAGGTCCGCGCGTCCTTTCTGGCCGGCCGCGGCCAGCGCATGGCGCAGCAGGCCCATCGTCGCTCCCGGCGCGGCCAGCCGCCGCAGCGAGGCTGCGCCCGCCACGTGCAGCGAGAACCCGCTCCGCGTCAGGCTGCCGTCCGCCGTCACCGGCGAAGATTCCCCAAACGGAATCGCTGCCGGCTCCAGCAGAATTCCATGCGCCGGCTGCGGGCTCAATGCGCGCCGCTGCTTCGCCGCCGAACGGCTCGCGCGAACACCTGAAGGATTCGCCGCCGGCGTCGCGGCCACAAAGTGCAACGTCGGCAGAACCAGCGTCCCGCCGCCATTTGCAATCGATACTCCGGTCGCCGTCGCGTCCCCGGAGAGGACGCGCTGCTCGCCCATCACCAGCCGGAATGTGCCATTGATGTCGCCCGTTGCCGTCGCATTCTGCACGTTGGGACGCATCAGCCCCAGCGCCATCACCGGAAACTCCGCGGGAACGTGATTGATCTCCAGTTGCAGATCTCCATCCAGCGGTGCGAAACCGTGAACTGTGCCGGTGAGGAGCAGGTGCCCAGGGGCAACCGGCAAAAAACAGGTGATGTTGTTCAGCGCCCGTTGCTCGTGCAAATAATCCGCGTTGCAGGTCGCGTCTACGTCCATGGGCGCCAGCGGCTGGAACTCCTGCCGCCGCAGGTTGACGACGTGGATCGTCGACTGCAGCCGGAGATCGGTCGGCGTGCCGGTCAGTCGTCCGGTCAGGTCCAGGCTGCCACGCCATCCTGTCTCCTGCCCCCTCAGCAATTCGCTCATCTGCCCCAGCTGCGCGTTTCTCCAGGCCACGTCCAGATTCACCGGCAGCGTTTGCAGGCTGGCCGCGCGTCCCAGCGACCCCGACACGTTCAGTTCGCCAACGTCGGAAAGCTGCAGCGGCAAATCGGTGCGCACCGGCTCCGCTCGGAGCCGCAGCCGCCACACTCCGCCGCCCGCCTGCCACATCGCGAATTCCGCGTTCATCAGCGAGAAGGGCTTCTTCTCCACGCCATTCCTGAAATCGATCCGGGAATTCGTGGCTTCAATGTAGGGGAAGCGCGGCGTCGGCCCGGCATGCCGCTGCGCCGTCGGCGCGTTGGAAATCTGCGCAGCGCGCAGCAGGATCGTATCGAGGCTCCATTGCCCGGCCGGATTTCTGACCAGATTCAGGCTCGCCTGATCCAGGCTGATCCGGCTGATCTCCAGCCGCCGCCGCCACAGCGAACTCAGCCGCAGCGCCACCACGACCGAGCCGGCATGCAGCGCCGGCTCGTCGCCGAACGCCGGATCCTCCTCCACCGTGAAGTCGCTCAGCGCAATCCCGGGCCGCGGCAGCAACCGCAGCGAGATCGCCCCCGCGGCGACCGGCCTTCCCAGCGCTGAAGCAATGCCCGCGGTGATCGAGCGCCGATATCGCCCCAGGCTCACCAGCGGAGGAACAAAGATCGCCAGCAGCAGCAGGATGAGGAGCAGCAGAATCACCGCCAGCTGCCGCTTCCGCCGAGTACGCTGTTCCGACGATAGCTCTTCGCCCAGCTCTTCCTCTGAGTTCATGGCTAATGGATCAAATGGAAGGTGCGGCTCCAGCGGGTTTCCGTGAAGAAGTGCAGCGTCTCATGGCCGATCCACGCCACCTGATCGCCGAACGATGTCTTGTACTGCTCGGTCTCCGGCGTTTCGAAGGACCAGTAGACCACCAGCGGGCGGCCCACGATGTTCGCGCGCGGCACGAACCCCCAGTAGCGGCTGTCCAGGCTCACCGTCCGGTTGTCGCCCATGCAGAAGTACATCCCCGGCGGCACCACCAGATCCCCGCCGTGGACGTATTGCGGCAGAGCCTCGGCCCACTCCGCCGTCACTTCCTCGTCCTGCGGCGGCACATCGGGGAAGTCATCGCGATACGGATCGAAATCCGGCCGGTCCGGCGGCTGTTTCACCCATGTATTGTGCAGCGCCACGCCATTCCGGTAGACCACTCCGTTTTCCAGGTGAATATGGTCGCCGGGCAAGCCGACCACCCGCTTCACCAGGAACAGGTGCTCGCCGTTCGCTTCCAGCGTGGGCTTATAGAACACCACAATGTCGTCCCGATGCACCGTCCGGTAGTAGAGGAAGCGCGCCCACTTCGATGGCGGCGCCAGCGTGATCCGGTTCACCAGCACGTGATCCCCGATCAGCAGCGTGTTTTCCATCGAGGAGGACGGAATGGCGAAATTCTGGAAGATAAAGGTGAGAACGAAGAGTCCCACCACCAGCACGCCGCAAATGGAGGCAAAGGCTTCGAGAGGAGTTTCGTCGTTCGGCTGTCGGGGCTTCTTTTCCAAATTAAGTCCATGCGCCGGCAGGCAATCACCGCACCACGCGCCCTATCCGGTCCCAGCGCGCGAAATGCCTGAGCCAATCCAGCAGATCGGTTTTCTGTCCTAGGCTATCATCCTGCGCCGGGTCGGTGGCCGAGCGCTCCCGCAGCGAGAAATAGATGAGAAATCCACGCCCCACGATATTCCGGCGCGGCACAAAGCCCCAGTAGCGGCTGTCGCGGCTGAAGTTGCGGTTGTCGCCCAGCGCGAAGTACTCCCCCGGCGGCACTATCAGCTCGCCTGCGTGCACATCGGATCGCATCTGTTGCCACCATCCCGGGTCCACGCCGGGGTCGGTGTAGAGCTGCTGCGGAAAATTGTCGCGGTAGGCATCGGGATAGGCGGGCTCAAACGCGGCGTACGGCTCATCCAGCAGCGCTCCGTTCACGCTGGCGATGCCATCCTGCAGGTGAACCGCGTCGCCCGGCAAGCCGATCGTGCGCTTCACCAGGTGCTCCGACGGCTTATCGGGGTAATGGAAGATGATCACGTCGCCGCGCTGCGGATCGCGATACGGCAGGAGCCACCGCCACCGGCCCGCCGGCGCATAGGTCATCTTGTTCACCAGCAGAAAATCCCCGACCAGCAGCGTGTGCTCCATCGATTCCGACGGAATCCGGAAGGGCTGCGCGATGAACGTCAGCACAAAGACCGCGGCCACAATGACGCGGCAGAGCGATCCCAGAATATCCAGCACATTCGGAACCACCGGCTCTCGCCCGCGCGCTTCCTTCGCGGGAGACTCGCCCATCAGCCGGCGGCGCAACTCTGCTGCTTCGGCCTCGCGATCGCGTGCCGGTTCCACTGCCGGTTCCGCTGCCGGAACGACAATGTCGTCTGCGTCACGGGGGGGTGGCACGCTGGCGCTCATTCGGTTTGCTCCCGCAGCATCTCCAGCGCCTGTCGCGCCGCTTCCTGCTCGGCAAGCTTGCGATTGCGCCCGGTTCCCGTGGCCAGCACGCGCGTTCCGCAACGCACCTCGACCAAAAACTCTTTACAGTGGTCCGGGCCGCGCTCGGCCGTCGTGCAGTACTCCGGCTGGCCGAGCCGTCGCGCCTGCAGCAATTCCTGCAACCCCGACTTGTAATCGCCAATGCCGCCCCCGGCCAGCAATTGCTCGCGGAGCGTCTCGGCCGAGGGGTCAATCACCAGGCCGTCCATCGCGCGACGCACAGCCTCCAGCCCGGCGTCCAGATACAGCGCGCCCAGCACGGCCTCCATCGCGTTCGCCAGCAGCGCCGGCTTCGACCGCCCGCCGCTGTTCTCTTCGCTGCGCCCCAGCAGCAGATACCGGCCCAGATCCAATTGCCGCGCTACCTGCCCCAGATGCCTCCTGCTGACCAGCGCCCCGCGCAGCCGCGTCAGATCCCCTTCCGCCAGATCCGGAAACCGCCGATACAGCGAGTCGGCCGCGGCCAGCCCCACTACGGCATCGCCCAGAAACTCCAGCCGCTCATTGTCTTCAGTTGATTCCGGCAGGCCGTTTGTTCCCTCGCGCGCGCCCCCATCCCTCGTGAGAGACCGGTGCGTCAGCGCCTGCTCCAGCAGTTTTCGATTGGCGAAGGAATGGCCGAGCCGGACCTCCAGCTCCTCCAGGCGAGCTGGGAGCGGGGTCTTCTCCTCATCGGCGGAAAGCGCGTCGGCCCGTGCCGCGACCTGTGCGTCGATACGTGCGCCGGGATCGTGAGCAGGAGATTCCATGCGCGGCTTCCTCCCTCATTATGGCAGAGGGTGTGGAAGGTGCCCTGCGCGGCCAGCGCCAACCACGCTGATCCCCAACGCGCCGCATCCGTGCGCACGCCTCTCTCGCTGCCGCAGGGTCAGCTGGCAATGCCCAGCGAACGCGTAAAAAGGTCCGCTCCCGTTTCCGGGGCGAGGTACACCAATTCCCACGTCCCCGAAGTCTTCCACGTTTTGACGGAGTGGTTCGCGAAGACCACCTGATAGGGTCCATCCGGCACTTTGGGAGATTCATCGGTGATCCGGCAGCGCGTGAAAACGCGCCCGGTGGAGGAACTTTCCTGCCACACCTCCAGGATGCACTTCGATTCGGCCTCCGGACCATGCAAAACCGCGGGAACACGAGCGAGGGATTTCACAGCAGAAATCTCGACCTTCTCGGAATGAAGTTAAGGGTGCAAGTCGGCCGGGCATGGTCGCCGACCATTCCCCGGGTTAGTTTTTCGGTTTGCCGAAGCAGATTCCCTTGCGTCGAAGGGCGCAGAATGGCAGGTCCGGTGCAGCCGCCGGTCCTTCGTGCAGCCTCCCCGGTCTGAATCGCGCGCTTGCCGGGTGCAGGCGGAGCTTGCCCTCTCGTGAGATGGCGGGTAATCGTTCTCTCGTTGCCAGAACCTAACCAAACAATCGCAGACTTAGCGCGATGATCGCTCGCCTACTGCGGCTGCGGCGTTGCCGGCGGCTTCGCCGGCGGTGCGCTCTCCGGCTGTCCCGGCAGCGCAAACGGCTTCTTTAGCCCCGACTGCGCCGCGGCCAGCGTGTCCGGCTGTCCATCGCGAGCATCCAGCGCCGCTTTGTACTCAGCCACTGCCTGGTCGCGCTGGTCTTCCACGTCGTCGATCCGGCCCAGATAAATGTGCGACCACGCAATCAGTCGCTGATCCTTCGACTCCGCCAGTGTCTTGTGGAATGCCGCGACCGCCTGCTCCACCTGATTGTTCATCAGATCCGCGCGCGCCAGGATGAACTCCGCGCGCCCCGGCTCGCCTGTGTGGTTCTGAATCGCCTGTTGCGCCATCGCGCTCGCGCCCGCCACGTCGCCCTTCATCAGCTTCATCTCCGCGACGTCCAGCCCCTGCAACGCCCGTGGCGAGTGGCCCAGCATCTCGCCTTCCCAGTGCTGATCGAAAGTGATGTCGCGCGCCGCGTGCACCACCGCGTCCACGTCCATGCCGTAGACCATCGGGCCAATCGCCTCCGACATGCTCTGCGCCGTCCTTTCGAACGACAGCAACTGGTTGTAGAAGTAGCGCGTCACCACGAAGCCCTGCTGCATCGAGTGTTGCACTGCCTGATCGCGCACTTCCGCGTCCTTCTGCTGCGACTCGCTCCGCGCCACCTCATACGGCTCGGCTTCGCTTCGTGGCAGGCCCGCCGGCACCTTCACGATGGTCACGCCTGTATCCATCAGCCGCGCCTCGATAGCACGGATCATGCTCTCCACCATCAGCGGCGCAATGTCGTTCTTGAAATTGAACGGCAGCGGCGCGTCGTCCACCGTCTTCAGGATCGGATCCATGCGGATCATGTCGCTCTCGCGCGAGTACAGCAGTGGCTCAATCTCGTAATGCAGATAAACGTGCCGCACCAGGTTCATCGCGATCTGGCCGCTCTTCGGCGAAGCCACCACCACGTAATTCGTGCCGTAGACGCGGGCGTTAGTCTCCTCCGGCGACAGCATCGGCTCGATCACCACCAGAAATCGCCGCCCCGTCGCGATCGACGCCGGCATCTTCAGGTAGTAATTCGTGTTCACGATCATCTCGGACAGCGGCCCGTGCAGCTTGCTCACAATGCCGTCGTACGCAGCGCGGTTCTCCAGCCAGATCACGTGCAGATCGATGTCCTGGGCAAACTTCCGCACCAGCGGCAGTACCAGCAGCGCGCCATTGGCGTCCGGCGGCAGATCCTGTTCGTCCACGCTGGGCGTGAGCTGCGGCGGCGGCGAAAGATACAGCCCCAGCGACACGTACTGCGCCAGGTTCTGCGCCGGATCGTCCAGCCGGTGCTGTTCGATGAAGAGGCACAGCTTGTCGCGATCGTCGCGCGCGGCCTCTGAAGCCTGCGCGGCCTGGCTCACTTCGTCCCGAACCGTCTGCCGCACCGGGTCCGACTCGCTGAGGCCGTCGTCATAGCCGCAGGCATTCAGCGCCGCCGCCAGATCGAACATCGCCTCGCTGGTTTGCAGACTCACCGTCGGTCCCGCCGGATCGAGCAGCGCTGGCCCCTTATTCGCCTGTGCGCTCGGCGGCAGTTGGGATGGCGGCGCGGGCACCGTTCCCGGCGCCGGCGAAGGAACAGGAATGCTTTGCTGCGCCAAACAAGGCGCCGCCAGCAGAGCGGCGATCAATCCGGAGTGCAGCAAAAAACGGCGCAGGCAGAAAAAGAACGGCATAGGGATGGGCAGGGCTTGGCTGTCTCTCAGTCTATGCAACCGCCGGAACCAGGGTCAACGGAATCCGGCGGCCAGCGGCAAAGGAAAAAGGGAGCCGCCGACTGGCTGCTCCCTTCGCTGAACGTTTTATCCCTAACCGTTCTATTCCTAACCGCTTTATTCCTCGCCCTCTCTCTGCTGCCCTCACACCACTGCCATCGCGCGAATCTCTTCCTTCCGCACGGTCAGCTTCTCCACCAGATCCGTCCGCACCTCAAACCCGCGGCCCGGCGTCTCCGGCACATTGATCTGCCCCAGCTCCGATACCGTCACTTCCGGCTCGATGATGTCTTCCTTCCAGTAGCGCTTCGAGGCCGAAACATCGCCCGGCAGCGAGAAATTCTCGAGCGACGAAAGCGCAATGTTGTGCGACCGCCCGATCCCCGTCTCCAGCATCCCACCGCACCACACCGGAATCCCCCGCTCCTGCGCCGCGTTGTGGACGGCGATCGCTTCGCTGAATCCGCCCACGCGCCCCACCTTAATATTGATGATCCGGCACGACTCCATCTCGATGGCCGCCAGCGCGTCGCGCCGGTTCCGAATCGACTCGTCCAGGCAAATCGCCGTGTTCAGCCGCTTCTGCAGCATCGAGTGGAAGTAGAAATCGTCCGCCCACAGCGGTTGCTCGATCATCATCAGATCGAACGCGTCGAAGCTCACGATGTGATCCGAATCGTTCAGCCGGTACGCCGAGTTCGCGTCCACGCTCAGCTCGATGCTGGGCCAGCGGCTGCGCACCGCCTCCAGCATCTTCACGTCCCAGCCCGGCTTGCATTTCAGCTTGATGCGCTGGTAGCCCGCGGCCAGTTCCTTTTCCACCGCCGCCATCTGCTGCTCCATGCTGGGCTGGATCCCGATGGAAACTCCGCAGTCGATCTTTTCGCGCGCGCCGCCCAGCAGGCTGGCCAGCGGAACCCGCCGCACCTGCGCTTCCAGGTCCCATACCGCGTTCTCCAGCGCCGCCTTCGCCATGCGATTGCCGCGCACCTTGCGGAAGATCCCCGGACACTTCCCGCCGTGCTCCGGATCGGCGGCGGCCAGCATCGGCCCCAGCTCGCACTGGATCACCTGCCACGCCGAGTCAATCGACTCCTCGGAGTAATACGGGTGCTCGCCCGCGACGCACTCGCCCCAGCCCGTCAAGCCTTCGCCGCGCAGCTCCACCAGCAGAATGCGCCGCTCCGTCGTGGTGCCGAAGCTGGTTTGAAATGGATGGACGAGGGGAAGATGAAGCTCACGCAAAAAGATGGCATCGATTCTCATAACACTCCCAGGTCGGGTTGGTGCAGTCTTCCGAGTTCGTAAATGCCGTTGCCTTCATCGTCTGTCTGGAATCCCACCACCGCGAGCCCGCGCCCAAACGCGGCGAGGAAGCGGTCGCGATTCTCCGCCTGTACCGCCTGGGCATGGGAGACACTTTCAGCCTTCCATGTGGCGATCGCCTTGGGGACCATGATTGTCTCCTGAATTTGGGGCGGCGAGTAAGGAATCCCGCTGAGGATGGCCCTCACTCGTTCCGATTCCATCCACCATTCCGCATGGAGACGGTCCGTGGGAAGCCCAGCCTGCAGTCGAGACGAGGATACACCATAAAAATTCGGGCTATAGGCGCGCACAATCACGCCCAGCCTGTGGATATTCAGGTACGCGTTCTTGATCTCCAGCGGATCGAATGTCCACTCCATCAGTTGGATGCCGCGGCTCACCGCCTCCGCGCGCTGGTACAGTTTCAGCCGCCTCCCGACGCCCGCATTCCGGTATTTCGGCGTCACAGCCAGCATATGTGAATGTAAATACGGCACTTGCGGCCGCGACGCATCCGGGCCCGGCTTCATGCCCGGAATCGACATCGCGAAGCCCACCATCTCCCCGGCCGGATCAAACGCCCCAATCGCCTGGCCGCCCACCCGCTGCGCCACCTTGAACATCCGCCGCGGGATCACGTCCCCATCGTCGTAGCCCCAGGTCTCGATCTGGAGCCGCACGCAAGCTTCCAGTTCGTCGTATCCCTCACACGACCGCAGAACAATCGCCGTGCCGTTCGGCGCTTGCACCGTCTCCGGCGGGAAGCCGCTCATTGCGCGTCCTCCGGCCCGGCGTTCCGCTCTGGCTTCGCTGCCTTGGCCCGGGACCACAGAGCTTCCAGTTCCTCCGGCGAAAGCTCCTCCAGCGGACGCTCACTCGCCGTCTCCATGGCCGCAAACCGCCGCCGGAATTTCTCATTCGCATCGCGCAGGGTTAACTCGGCGTCGACCTTCAGGTGGCGCGCGAGGTTCGCCGCCGTAAACAACAGATCCCCCAGCTCTTCCGCAGCCTTTTCCGTTTCGCCTGCGCCGATTTCTGCCTCCACCTCCGCTGTCTCCTCCCTCAGCTTTTCCACAACCCCGCCCACCTCCGGCCAGTCGAATCCGACCCTCGCTGCCTTCGATCCAATTTTCCCCGCTTCCATCAGCGCCGGCATCGCCCGGCTCACACTTTCCAGTCGTCCGCTGGCTGCTGGAAGCTGGCCGCTGGAAGCTGTTTCTGGCAGCTGGCCGCTGGCAACTGGCCGCTGCCTTTTCTCCAGCCGCTTGATCTCCTCCCAGTTCCGCAGCACCTCGCCGGCGCCGATGCCCTCCGTCTCCAGCCCTTCGGCTCGATTCCCCGCCTCCGCCGCGGCCGCTTCCCCGAAAACGTGCGGATGCCGCCGCACCAGCTTCCGGTTCAGCCCGGCGATCACATCCGTGATGCTGAAGTGTCCGGCCTCCTCGGCCATCTCGGCGTAGAAGAGCACCTGCAGCAGCAGATCCCCCAGCTCATCGGCCAAGTCCGCCCAGTGCTCGCGCTCGATGGCGTCCAGCACCTCATAGGTTTCTTCCAGGGTGTATTTGCGAATGGTCGCGAAGGTCTGCTCGCGGTCCCACGGACAGCCGCCCGGAGCCCGCAGCCGCGCCATGATCGCAACCGCCTCAGCGAACAATTCACCCGCACGGCCGTGCGCCACGGCCTGTCGTTCCCTGTCCTGGGACATAGCTCCACTTTATAACGAGCTTTCGGCGCGACCGCTGGCGGGGAGCGCGAGAAAAGGTACAAGCCACGATGGTCGCAACGCCTGAGCGTCCGCGCTACACTGGCCGCATCAGGCGAATATGCGGCACAAATCAGGATCGACCGTCTGCTTGCTGTTCCTGCTGTCAGCGCCACTCATCTACCCACAGGATCGCAGCGCCCCGCAGCGCGGCACGGTGTGCAACCAGGACGGCACGCTTTGCGTGAACACCGCGGTGGAGCAGTCTGTCGTCCAGAATCCGCTCTACTTCGAAGTTGAAGTCACCTGCGCGGACCACCTCGAATTAGGGTGGGAGCTGCGCGACGATTCCGGCAAGGTTCTGGCCCAGGACAAGGACGGCAGCCTCGCCTTCGTGATCGGCAGGAAGTCCGCATCGCAGAGAACCCTCGCCGTGCGGGACTTCGGCCTTGCGCCGGCAACGACCGGCCACGGGAAGCTGGTTTTGCAGGCGACGGCCTTCTCCACAAGCGGCGAGAAGCATACGCTGCCAGAACTCTCCATCCCGGTGAGCATCGACCTCAGGACCACGAACGTCACCTACGCGATGCAGGCCAACACCGACGCGTTTTCCCAGGCCGTCGCCACTACGACGGAAGCAGACCCCGCCCATCCTGTCCCCATGCAGGCGGAAATCCAGTGGCGGACCAAAACCGTGCTGTACGCACCGCCGGCCATGCAGGGCGGCGCCGGAGCCGAGGCCGCTGCTCTCGCCGACTCCGGCCAGGGACCGTGGCACGTGACCAACTACGGAAAGGTGCAGGACACGGTGCACATCACGGTTCTCGGCGAAGGGTGGGCCGGCGTGAGCTATTACCTGACGGGTCTGGACTATCTGCTCCAAAAGACGGCCGAGCATCAGCCCGGGGTGCGGCACGTCGTCTTCGACACCTCTCCCGATCTCGGACAGTGAGCCCCGGCCGCGTTCCGCGGGCCGGGTGCCCCACCCTGGTCGCCTGCCGTTGGCGACAGGGTGGGAACGCTTTCTCACCCCACGACGCCCGCCCCTGATCGCTGTACGCTGAACGCTGTCCTGCCATTACACTCGCAGAGGAACCAGGGAGAACCGCCGCGACCACCCTCATCGCCATCTTCGCCGTGCTCTTCGGGCTGGCCTTCGGCAGCTTTCTCAACGTCTGCATCGTGCGCCTGCCACGGCATCGCTCCATCGTGCGCCCAGGCTCCGCCTGCCCCAGCTGCGGCGCGGCGATCCGCGTTTCCGACAATCTCCCTGTCCTTAGCTGGATCATCCTCCGCGGCCGCTGCCGTGCCTGCCGCTGGCGCATCCCGTGGCGCTATCCGGCAGTCGAGATCGCCACCGCCGCGCTCTTCCTGCTCGCGTATCTTCGTTACGGGCTCACCATCGCCGGGGCCGGTGCCGCCGTCCTCAGCTTCCTGCTCCTCGGCCTCGCCGTCATGGACGCGGAGACCATGCGGCTGCCGGACGCGTTTACCCTGCCGGGCATTGTGCTGGGCATTGCCTACGCGGGAATCGTGGCGGCAGCTCCCAATCAAGCTGGATTCAGGGATGACCTAACTGTTTCCGTGTCCGGCACCGTCGCACGCGCGTGCCTTCAGGCCGCGCTTTGGGCCATCTGCGCCGCGCTGCTCATCTTCCTCATTCGCTGGATCTATTACGCCCTGCGTCACCGCGAAGGCATGGGCCTGGGCGACGCCAAACTCCTCGCCATGATCGCAGCCTGGCTCGGCCCCGCGCTCACCGCACTCACCTTCGTCCTCGGCACCTTCGCCGCCGCGGTGTTCGGCCTCGCACTCGCGGCCCGTTCACATGGCCGCCCCGGCCACGCCAGACTGGCCTTTGGATCGTTCCTCTGCGCCGCCGCGCTCTACGCGCTCTTCGCCGGCCAGCCGATCGTCACCTGGTATATGAGCTTTTTCAAATAATGGCTCCGTGTTCTCTGTGCTCTCTGTGGTGAAGTTTTTCCTTTACTCGCGCACGATTCCTCTGCACTCCCCAAACCCAATCCTTGCGTGCCCCTCCCGCTCGCACCAGCCGCGCAGGATCACCTCATCCCCGTCCTCCAGAAATTTCCGCTGCTCGCCATTGGGCAGCACCAGCGGCTCCGCGCCACGCTTCGTCTGCTCCAGCAGCGAGCCTACCGACTCCGGCGTCGCCCCCGATACCGTCCCCGTCGCCAGCAGATCGCCGGTCCGCAGATTGCAGCCGTTGCTGGTGTGGTGCGCCAGCATCTGCGACGGCGTCCAGTAGAGATCGCGCAGGTTGCCAAGGCTCACCCGCGCCGGCTGGTCCCCCGCCGCCCGCATCCGCGCCGTCAGCAGTGAAACCTCGAGCTGGATATCGAACGCGCCGCGCTGCCGATCCCGCTCGTCCGTCAAATACGGCAGCGGCTCCGGATCGCCCTCCGGCCGCCGCGCCGCTGGCACACGAAACGGAGCGAGAGCATCCAGCGTGACCACCCACGGCGAGATCGTCGTCGCGAAGCTCTTCCCGAGGAACGGCCCCAGCGGCACGTACTCCCACGACTGGATGTCCCGCGCCGACCAGTCATTCACCAGACAGAATCCAAAATGTGCTCCTCGGCCTGGCCGATCGGCACCGGCTCGCCCAGCGCATTACCCTGCCCCACAAAAAAGCCCACTTCCAGTTCGTAATCGAGCATCCTGCTCGGCCCGAAGCTCGGCGCGCCTGCGTCGGGAGCCTTCGTCTGCCCACTCGGCCTTCGCACCTCCGCCCCGCTCACCACAATCGACGACGCGCGCCCGTGATACCCAATGGGCACCCACTTGTAATTCGGCAGCAGCGGGTTGTCGGGCCGAAACAGCTTCCCCACATTCGTCGCGTGGTGGATCGACGCGTAAAAGTCCGTGTAGTCGCCGATCGCAAACGGCGGCAGCATCCGCACGCTGCTCTGCGGGATCAGGCAACTCTCGACGCGCCCGCGATGCGAAGGATCGCTGAGCCACTCCGCCGCGCGCCGCCGCACTTCGCGCGCTTCACCCGAATCCGCCAACGCGCGCAGATCGAGCTTCGTCTCATCCGCCACCAACCCAGCCCGCGCACAGCTATGCAGATCCAGGATCTGATCGCCGATCGCCAGCCCCGTCCGCCGCTCGCCATCGCGCTCGAACGCGCCGAACGGCAAATTTTCGACCGGAAAATCTCCCTCGGGATCATTGGCCGACTCGACCCAGCTTCGCCTGCGTTCCTGGCTCATAACCATCCCATTGCAGTCAGATCGTCGACCGGCTCCGCGAACGAGCACGAGCCGAAGCTGATCGCGAAGTCGCGCCGCACCAGCTCGAGTTGATCCGCGGTCATGGCATGCTCATGCCAGCGGATCACGTCGTCATCCAGGCGAAACGCCGTCGGCTTCTCTTCGGCCAGCGTTCGCCGCACCGCCGTCTCCTCCGCGCCGAACCACGCCAGCGCCGCCGCCAGAAAGAGATTCAGAAAGCCGTGCATCGTCGCGCGCGCCGCTCCCTCCGGCGCCAGCAAGTGCAGCCCTCGCACCGGATGATGCAGCCCCGCCGTCGCCTTGAACGGCACGCGCTGCGCGGCGCAAGCCCGCAGAAATCCGGCCACCGTCTCGATCGAAGGAATCGCATCCGCCGTCAGCCCACCGGTCCGGAGTTTCGCCCGCCCGCTCTTCGCCGCCAGCAGCGGCAGGATCTCCGGCGCGCGCTCCGGCGGGAACTCCACATAGCAGAAGCGCGACTCCGGCAATCCGCGCAAAGAACCGGGGTCCCCGGCGAACTTGTTCGCTGGGGTGGAAATCGCTGCCTCAGCCGAAGCCCGATCCGTCGCCTTCGCTTCGACACTGCGGAGGAAGACCGCGCCCTCCTGGAATTCCTCGACCGCGCGCCGATCCGCCTCGCCCGCGCAAACCACGCTCAGCGTCCATGGCTGCTCGCGCTCGCCGCAGCACACGCGCTCAAAGGCCTCGACGAACACGCCCAGCCGCGCCGCCGGAACCACAAACGAGCCGAGCATCCAGCCGTTCTCTCCCAGCAGCGCGTCCTGGTAGTTCCGCACGGCGGATTCCATGTCCAGCCCGGCCGGCGGAAACAGCCCGGCATAATCCACGACGCGCGCCAGCGTCCGCACTGCGCTCATTTCTTCTCGCCCTTGAAGTGCTTCTTCAGCCCCTGCCAGCACTCGAAGTACTCGTGCTGCAGAATCTTCGTCTCCAGCGCGAACTTCGTCGGCCGCACCGGCAGCCCCGTCTCGAACATGAACGCCAGCGTATCGTCGAGCTTCACCGGCTTCAGATCGGCCTTGCTGGCCTTCTCCCACGTCTCGGCGTCGGGCCCGTGGCCGCTCATGCAGTTGTGCAGGCTCGCGCCGCCCGGCAGAAAGCCTTCCGCCTTCGCGTCGTACTCGCCCAAGACCAGCCCCATGAACTCATTCATCATGTTCCGGTGGAACCACGGCGGCCGGAACGTGTGCTCCGCCACCAGCCAGCGCGGCGGGAAAATGGCAAAATCCACATTGGCTGTGCCCGGCAACAGCGAGGGCGAGGTAAGCACGGTATAAATCGACGGATCCGGATGGTCGAAGCTGACCGTGTTGATGCAGTTGAACCGCGCCAGATCGTACTTCCAGGGCGCGTAATTGCCATGCCACGCCACCACGTCCAGCGGCGAGTGATCGATCTCCGCCTCCCACAACCGGCCCAGGAACTTGCCGACGATCCGGAAGTCCCCTTCCTTATCCTCATAGGCCGCGACGGGCGTCAGGAAGTCGCGCGCATTCGCCAGGCCGTTCGCCCCGATCGGCCCCAATTCCGGCAGCCGGAACGGCAGCCCGTAGTTCTCGCAGATGTACCCGCGCGACGGGCCATCCACATCCACCCGCATCTTCATCCCGCGCGGGACAAGGCCGATCTCGCCCGGCTTGAGCCCCAGGATGCCCAGCTCCGTGTGAACGCGGATCGCTCCATTCTGCGGCACCAGCAGCATCTCGCCGTCGGCGTTGTAGAAATACCGCCCCTTCATCGAGGTGTTGGCCACGTATACGTGGACGCCGACGCCGATCTGCATCGCCGGATCGCCGCTGCCGCCCAGCGTCACGATGCCTTCGACAAAGTCCGTCTTCTTCTCCGGCATGGGCACCGGATTCCACCGCATCTGGTTCGGCGGCGTGGGCAGTTCGGTGAACGGTCCGCTGCGAAAGAGACCCAGCCCCAGCGAAGCGATCTCCGAAAACGGCTTGTGCGTCACGGATGGCCGTATCCGATACGTCCACGTGCGCCGGTTCGTCGCGCGCGGCGCGGTGAACGCCGTCCCGCTCAGCTGTTCGGTATAAAGCCCCAGCGGCGCTTTCTGCGGCGCGTTCTGCCCTTCCGGCAGCCCGCCCTTCACCGCTTCGGTGGCGAACTCGTTCCCGAATCCTGACTGGTATTGCAGCTCTTTCTGGGCCATGTGCGGCTTCCTCCCAATCGCGCAGCAAGCGTGCGAAGCTTCCGCGCGAAAACTCTATACGCTATCGGGAGAGACGCAGGGTTGGCAAATGAAGATCGCTGAGGACCAAAAGCCTCACTCTTCCGCCTGCCACTGGAAGCACAGGTTGAATCCATCCGGATCGCGGACACCCAGCTGCTTCATCCCGTACGGAGCCACTTTGGGCGGCTTCACGGCCACGCCTTTCTCGCGCAGCTCCTCATACATCCCGTCCACATCGGGACAACCGAAATACAGGCAGGTGTCGTCGTGCGCTGCCACGCGCGCCCGATCCGCGGGCACAGGCCGCTCGTGATCGAACTCGTACGCCGTGTTCAGCATGATCTCCGCCGAGCCTAACCGCAGCAGACACCAGTGGAACTTCTCCGGCGCCATCAGGGGCGAGGTGTTCACCACGTCAAAGCCCAGCTTGTCCCGATAGAACCGCACCGCCGTCGGCATGTCGTAGACCTGCAGCAAAGGGCACACTCCGCGCACCTCGATAGCCATGACGCACCTCTCAATGCGAACCAGCATACCGCGACCCGGAACCGCCTACGCTTTAGGCCTCGAATTCCCGCACGCGCTCGCCTTCGTGCAGGCGCTGCTCGCCGGAAGCGGACGCGTCGCCGGAAACCGCGTACGCCACCGCCGCGCCAATCAGCGCCGGAACGATGAAGGCGTGGCCGCCGGTCGCTTCCGCCACGAAGACCACCGCCGCCAGTGGCGTCTTGTACCCCGCCGACAGGAACGATGCCATGCCCACCGCCGCAAACAGGCCCGTCGCCGGTGTGTGCACAATGCTCTGCGCAAAGGCCGTGCCCAGGCTGCCGCCCGTCAGGAACAGCGGCACGAACATCGCGCTCACGCCGCCCGCCGCCAGGGTGAACAGCGTGGCCGCCAGCTTGAACACGCTGAAGACCACCAGTTGCGCCGACCCGTGATGCCCGTTCAGGATCATGTCCACCGCTTCGTAGTTCGGCCCCAGCGGCGTCAGATTCCCCGGATACAGCGCCAGAAATCCCAAACCGCACAGTCCGGTCAGCAGCCCACCGGTCGCCAACTTGATCCAGTGCGGCCAGCTCCAGTCGATCCACATCCGGCGCACCCGGCGGAACAGCATCGTGAACACCACGGAGACCAGCCCGATCAGCAGCCCCAGCAGCGCGCTCCAGTACACATCCGTCCGGGTAAACGATGTCGATCCCTGAAAGTCGAACAGCGGCGCTGTCCCCAAAAACGCGCCCAGCGTCACAAACGCCACCACCGAGGCCAGCAGCGACGGCACCAGCGCCTCATGCGCCAGATCGTCGCGGTACGGCATCTCCAGCGCGAATACGATTCCCGTCAGCGGCGCGCGAAATACCGCCGACATGCCGGCCGCCGCCCCGCAAATCAGCAGAATCCGCCGCTCGCGGTCATCCAGCCGCAGCTTGCGCATCACCCTGGCTCGGCGCGAGCCTTCGCGGACCACAAAATGTTTCCACATCCACGACCCGATCGCACCGCCGCCGTAGATGCTGGGTCCCTCCAGCGCCGCGCTGCCGCCCATGCCCACGGTCGCGATGGCCGCCAGAATCTTCGGCACAAAGAAGCGCGCGTCAATCCGTCCATTGTGTTCGTGGTACGAGCGGATCACTTCCTCGGTCGAGTGCTCATCCGGGTCGGGCGTAAAGAACTGCATCAGCGCCCCGGCCACGCCGCACCCCAGCACCAGGCCCGGCACAATCGCCCACCAGTGCCTGAGGTAGAAGCTGAGCACCGCCGGCCACAGCTCGCGCAGAATCACGATCGCAATCCCCGTGACCACCAAACCCGTTACCACGCCCACCGCCGGAGCGATCAGCAGCCATTTCCGCAGATCGCGCGCGTAGATCTCTCTGAGGTCCCCGCGCACGATCGCCGACAGCCGGCGCCACAGCGGATATCCCGACACATGTTCCTCGCTCGCCACGTGTTTCATTTCGCCGTCTTCCTTTTGCCCGGCGCTGCCGCTTTCTGCCGCGCCGCGCCCCCAAATCCCGCGCGCACTCGCTGCACTTCATCCTGATGCAGCCGGCTCAGCTTTGCCAGAATGCGCGCGCCTCGCGCCGTCATGGTCACGACCACCTGCCGGCGATCCAGCGTGGCATTGCGCCGCCGCACCAGCCCTGCCCCTGCCGCGCGCTCCACCAGCCCCACCACGGAGTTATTCCGCTCCTGCAAAAATTCCGCCAGCTCGGAAATCGTCGCCGCCCCGTCTTCGGCGAAGCCCGCAATCCCCAGCAATAGCTGATGCTGCTGCGGCGTCACGCCGCAGCTCCGCGCTGCCTTCTCGCTGAAGCGCAGGAACCGCCGCAGCCCGTAGCGGAACCGCGCCAGGTCCTGGATCATCCGCCGCTCTTCGTGAGTCATTGCCATCGGCTCGCCGCTTTTAGATCGCACCGCGATCTATTTTACATCGCGATGCGATCCTTTGCTCCGGAGGATGCCGCCGCCCTCACTGCAGCATCCGTGCCCCGCGCGCCGTGAGCCACGCGCCCACGGCCGCAAGCCCCCCCGGGCTCAGCTGAGGAGCCCCGCGCCGCAGCATGCAGAAACTCCGGTGAGGGATTGGGCCAGCGGCTGTGCAGCCATTATGCCCGACCCGCGCCCGGCTCCGGAATCCTCTGCCTCCCCTCGGCCATCTATGCTGGCGACAGGAGAACTTCGTCACCCATGCTCACTACCGGCAACACCATCCTCATCACGGGCGGCACCTCCGGCATCGGCCGCGGCCTCGCGGAAGCCTTCCACCAGCTCGGCAACCAGGTGATCGTCGCCGGCCGTCGCCGCGACCTGCTCGATGCAGTCACCGCCGCCAATCCCGGGATGCGGTCTACCGTGCTCGACGTGCAGGACCTTCCGGGGCTGGACCTTTTTGCCCAAAATATCGTCCGCAACCATCCCTCTCTGAACGTCGTCATCAACAACGCCGGCATCATGAAACCGGAAAAGCTGGGGGAGGACGTCGGCTTCTCCACGCCTGAGGCGATCGTCACCACGAACCTGCTCGCCCCGCTGCGGCTCACCGCCGCGCTGTTGCCGCACCTGAAGCAGCGCCCTCGCGCCGCGGTCATGAATGTGTCCTCGGGTCTGGCCTTTGTGCCCATGGCCCTCACGCCCACTTACTGCGCGACCAAAGCCGCCATCCACTCGTGGACGCAGTCGCTCCGCTGGCAATTGCGCGACACGCCAGTCGAAGTTTTGGAGCTCATCCCGCCCTACGTCCAGACAGAATTGATGGGGCAGCGCCAAAAGCAGGATCCGCGCGCCATGCCGCTCGCCGGCTTTATTGCTGAAGTCATGCAAATTCTCGGCACGCAACCGGATGCGAAGGAGATCTGTGTGCAGCGCGTCGAACCGCTGCGCTATGCCGGCGGCCTCGATCCGGTCAAATACGATGAAACGTTTCAGGGCCTCAACGCCGGCTTCGGCGCCAACCACGACCAGTAACGGCGGCAGTTCGCGTCCCCACCGGTCGACTGGCAACCGTGCGCCGTGACCAGGCCCCTGTGATGTCGATCACATCCGCCGCAAATCCCAACCGTCGACAATCTTTTCTATGGCCGGCTGCGGTGCCGGCCCTCGATGCCATGACAACTGATTTATCGGAACTCGAAACTGAGCTGGAGCGCATTGCTTCCAGCATTTCCCTGCCTGCCGGCGCCACCCTCTTCCATTGTGGCGACCCCGCCTCCGGCGTCTTTCTCGTCCGGAAAGGCTCGATACGCATGGCGCTGGACGATGCGGAAGGTGCTTTTCCTGCACGCCTCATCGGCCCCGGCGAAATCGTAGGCCTTCCCGCGGCGCTGACCGGTCATTACAGTCTCTCCGCCAGGATCGCCGAGGACGCCGAACTGGGCTATGTTCCCGCTCCCCTGGTCAATTCCCTGCTGGAATGCTCGCCGCGCTTATGCCTGCTGGCCACGCGCGTCATGAGTGCCGAAATCGCCCGCATGCGGTCGGCTCTCCGCGACGGAGTCCACGTCGCCATCCACGAGTAGCTTCGCGGCTCACTCCACCTCGAACAGTCCCGGCAGCACTTCGCCTGCCTTGCCCAGCACGATCTCCGTAAAGGCTTCGGCATTGGCCGGCTGCTCCGGCCCAATGTAGATCTTGCGTACTCCCGGCCCCGCCCAGTGCACAAAATTCGCCGCTGGATAAACCGCCCCTGACGTGCCCACCACCAGCATCGTCGTTGCCTGCGCGATCTCGCGCTCGATCCGTCCCATCTTCAGCGGCGTCTCCCCGAACCACACGATGTGCGGGCGGAATCGCCCGCCGCACGCGCAGCGGCCGATGGCCGCCTCGGATTCGTACAGTGCATCGTCCGGGAATGGCTTCGCTGCGCATCCGAACGCACCCTTCTCGGCGCCCGAAAATTCGCACCGTGATGCGAACAGCTCGCCATGCATGTGCACCAGCCGCCGCGATCCCGCGCGCTCGTGCAGGTCGTCCACGTTCTGCGTGCACAGGAAGAATCGATCGCCGAGCCTCTGCTCCAGCTCTGCCAAAGCCCGATGGGCGGCGTTCGGCTCGGCACGCCGTGCATTCCGCCGCCGCTCGCTGTAGAAGCGCCACACGCGGGCAGCGTCTTCTGCCCAGGCTTCGGGCGTGGCCACTTCCTCCACCCGCCAGCCTTCCCAAAGTCCGCCCTGATCGCGAAACGTCCGCAGTCCGCTCTCCGCGCTCACGCCGGCGCCAGTCAGCACAAAGACGCGCTCCTCCGGCCCGATCCGAATGTGCTCCATCTCAGGCCTCGTAGCGCCGCACCCACTCCAGAATGCTGCGCATCGCCACGCCGCTCGGCCCGGCGGCGATCCACGGCTTCGCCTCGTCCTGCCAGGCCACGCCGGCAATGTCCAGATGCACCCACGGCGTCTCCTCGGCAAACTCCTTCAGGAACATCGCCGCCGTGATTGCGCCGCCGTAGCGCCCGCCGGTGTTTTTGATGTCCGCAATCTGCGACCGGATCAGCTCCCGGTAATCCTCCTCCACCGGCAGCCGCCAGAAGCGCTCGCCCGAAACCTTCAGCGCCTCGGCAAACTCCGTGTACGTCGCATCGTCATTCGAAAAAACCCCGGCGTTGATCATGCCCAGAGCGACCATGCACGCCCCGGTCAGCGTGGCCGCGTCGATCAGGTGCGTCGCCCCCAGTTGCCTCGCGTACGTCAGGCCGTCGGCCAGCACCAGCCGCCCCTCCGCGTCGGTATTGATGATCTCGATCGATTTGCCCGGACGATCCGACCCAGCCGGCATCGCGATCTGCACGTCGCCCGGCTTCTGCGCTTTGCCCGACGGCATGTTTTCCGCCGCGCACACGATGCCGATCACCCGCACTCCAGGCTGCAATTGCGCAATCGCGCGCATCGCCCCAATCATGGCCGCCCCGCCCGCCATGTCGTACTTCATCTTTTCCATGTTGTCCGCGGGCTTAATGGAGATGCCGCCCGTGTCGAAGGTGATTCCCTTCCCGACCAGCCCCAGCACGGGCCCCGTCGTCACGCCTTTGTGTTCCGGGGTCCCCGGCGAGCTTGCTCGCTGGGGTGGCGGATCGTACTTCATCACGATCAGCGCGGGGGGCTCATCCGAACCCTGCGCCACGCTCCAGAACGCGCCCATCTTCAGTTCGCGCAGCTTGTCCGTGCTGTGCACCTCGCACGCCAGCCCAAACTCGCGGCACATCTCCGCCGCCCGCTGGCCCAGAATGGTCGGCGTCAACCGATTCCCCGGCTCGTTCACCAGCGAACGTGCAAAATTCTGCGCCTCGCCGACAATCACGCCCTCGCGCAATCCGGCTTCCGCCGCCGCGCGATCAAGTCCGGAGCCCGCCATCACCCGGAGCGTCTGCACGCTGCGGTCCTTGCGGTCGCTGCGATAGGTGTCCGGATCCAAATCCCCCACCAGTGCGCCCTCAACCAGCGCCCGCACCGCCAGCTTCGCATCCAGCGACTCGGCCACCGGCGCGACGATCGCGATATCCCGAATCCCCCTCGGCTTCGCGAACCGCACCGCCGTTCCCGCGGCTTTGCGCACGTCGTGGACCGTGGCTTTGGCCGCCTTGCCCAATCCCACCAGCAGCAGGCGTTTCGCCTTCAGCCCGGCGGGCGTGTGCAGCAGCAGGGTTTCGTTCGCTTCCGCCTTGAACTCCCCGCCCTCGAGCACTGCCCGTGCGGCGTTTCGCGCGCTTTCGTCCTGGCTCAGCAGCCGGATTTCGGGTTTTGCGTCCTTGCCATTCGCTGCGTCCACCGCAAACACGGTGAGCAGCTCGGTTTCCACATCGCTCAGGGCAGAAGTCAGCAGATTCGTATCCATAATTTCTCTTCAACAAGGTTACGGCATCAGGCGCGCGTCGGCGCGCGGAGGATCCGGGGCAACCCCGCCCAGCAATCGCGAGTCGGACAAAGAGGACCGCTGCCGCTCGCTGGCATCACGTCCCCCTAAGACGATATAAGAACCATGAGCTATGATGATCGCCGGCGCCGCCCTCCAACCCGTCGCGGGAATCCCCGAATGAACGCATCTGCACGATCCAAAAATATTTCTCGCCTCTGCCTGCCTCTCGCCGTCCTCCTTCTGCTGGCCGCGCCGCGCGTATCCCACGCGCAGTCCGCTCAGGACATCGTGCGCAAGGTGGTCGGCAACGAACTCTGGTATTCCGACCACGATCACACCCGCTGGATTTATGAGGACGACTACCAGTCCCCCACAAAAAACCAGATCAAGCTGATCGTCCAGACCCCTCAGGGGAACCTGTCGGAAATTATCCGGAGCTACGGCCAGATGCCCCCGCCCCCGATGCATCAGGCGGATCTGACGCGCATGCGGCGGACGGTGCAGGACCCCTCGTTCCGCGCCCAGCAGCGCCAGAACGAGCGGCATGACGATCAGCAGGCGACCAATTTGCTGAAGATGCTCCCCGACGCGTTTATCTGGCGCATCGACAGCCGGGAACATGGCAAGATCCGGCTTTCCTACTATCCCAATCCGAACTTCTCACCGCCCTCCATGAGTTCGCGGGTGCTGGCCGCCATGTCCGGCACGATGGTGGTGAACGAGTCCCAGATGCGGCTCGAGGATCTCTTCGGCCGGCTCGACAAGCCTGTCTCCTTCGGGTGGGGACTGCTGGGCCATCTGAACGCCGGCGGCACCTTCCAGGTCATCCGCACGGAAATTGCGCCGCATGAATGGCAAATCACGGAAACGCACGTCCATATCAGCGGCCATGCCCTCTTCTTCAAGAGCATCGGGGACCAGGAAGACGACGTCACCCGGAACTATCATCACGTGCCCGATGACGTGGACCTGCAAAAAGGCCAGCAGATGCTGCTCAGTGGCGAAGTGGCGAAGATGCTGGGCGTCTCGGATCCCTACGCTCACTGACCCGCGGATCTTCCCGCTTACCGCCGCTGGATCGCTGGCCGCCTTATCGCTGGCCGTCTTATCCCTAACCGCCTTATCCCTGGCAGCTTCACCCCTGCTTTTTTAATGCAGATGCAGCCGCCACGCGGTGTAGCTGAGAATCTCGTGCACGAGCCGCTCGGCGCGCGTCGGCACCGAAACATCCTGCCCTTCCGGGCGCGGCGAAGTGTAGACGGTCAGCCCGTCATGCTCGCAGATGGCGTGAATCCGGAAAAGGTGCGTGCCGTCGCTGACCACGATAATGCTCTTCAGTTTGTTTTCCCGCGCGATCGCCTCCAGCCGCTGCACGGATTCTTCCGTGTCGTAGCTTTCCGTTTCCGCGACGATCGACTGCTCGGGCACGCCATGCGCGATCAGCCACGCAGCACCCACGCCGCCTTCCGAATGCTGATTGTCCGCTTCATAGCCTCCGCCCAGCGTGATTACCAGCGGCGCGAGGCCGCGACGATACACATCGAGCCCGTGGCTCAGCCGCGCGCGCAGTACCGGTGAGGGCCGCCCGTCATATTCCGCTGCGCCGAACACCGCGACCGCATCGGCCGGCCGCGCCTGATCCTGATGCGCGTACCACTGGATTTGTCCGTTCACCCAGACCACCCACATCACCGTGCCGACGGCAACGGTTCCGGCCGCCCACAGCAGCAACCGGCTCCCGGCACGCTTCCCCACTGTGCCCGTCTCGGCGTGTGCGGTTCTCAGGTTGGTTTCAGGAACGATCATCGCTGCTGCAACGCCAGCGCAATCGCGTGCGTGGGAATCGCGCCCTCGCGCAGAATCTGCCACTCGCCCTCCGCGCCGCTCAGATCGACGATGGTGGTCGGCACGCTGCGGCCCGTCGGCCCTCCGTCCACAATCAGCGGAATCCGGTCGCCGATCTGGTCGCGCACGCAGTTCGCATAGGTGCATTCCGGCAGCCCCGCTAAATTGGCCGACGTCGCGGTGATCGGCATCCCCAGCGCCTCCACCAGCGCCCGCGGAATCGCGGCATCCGGCACGCGCAGCGCAACGTTGCCGGTGTTGGCGGTACTGCGCAGCGGCAGCCGTGAGCTCGCCCGCACAATCACCGTCAACGGCCCAGGCCAGAAGCGCTCGGCCAGCAGATCGAAGCAGGTGCCCACCTCGCGCGCCAGTTGATACGCCTGGTTCAGGTTGGCGATCAGCAGGGAGAGCGGCTTGTGCTTCAGCCGCGACTTGATCTCGTAGATGCTTTCGACGGCACGCAAATTCACCGGGTCCACGGCCAGGCCGTAAAAGGTATCCGTCGGCACGCCCACGACTTTGCCGCTGCGGATGCAGGACGCGACATACTGAATCCGGTCCGCTTCGGGCTCATCCGGATGGATGCGCAGAATCTCGGCTGACAAGGCCTCTCCCGTCGAGGTGCGTCTCGGCCCGGCGACCTTTGACAGCGAAACCGTGTGGGACTCTTTGCGGGTCCAGGAGGTTTAGAATCCCCCCATGCCGACGGTTTCGGATCGCTCGCGCCTCATCAGCATTGTACAGAGTCGCCAGAACGCCAGGGTCCGCGAATTGCGCGCGGCGTTCGCGCGGACTGGCCGCGACGCCTCCGACGGTATCGGCATCGAAGGCGAACACCTGCTCGTCGAAGCCCTGCGCAGCGGCCTACGCATCAGGACCGTCTTTGTCCGCCGCGACCTGGAGCGCGCCCACGGACGCGGACCGGATCATGAGCCGGCCCGCGAAAATGGCCATCGCTCCGCCCTGCGCCGGCTGGATCGTCTCGGCTTGCCGTCGTCCGTGCCGGTCGTCGAGCTCACGCCCCCCGTCTTCTCCAGCGCCGTCGAAACCGAATCCCCCCAGGGCATCGCCGCGCTCGTTGAGCCACCCCGCTTCTCGCTGGATGATGCGCTCGCCGGTTCTGCTCCGCTGGTCGTCGTCGTCGCCGGCTTGCAGGATCCCGGCAACCTCGGCACCCTCATTCGCTCTGCTGAGGCCTTCGGCGCCTCCGGTGTTCTCGCGCTGTCTGGAACCGTGAACGTCTGGAATCCGAAAGTCCTCCGCGCCTCCGCCGGGTCAGCCTTTCGCGTACCCGTCATCTATGAGCGATCCGCAAGGGTCTTTGACGCGCTGGCCGACCGGAAGATTCCTGTGCTGGCTGCCGTGCAGAACGACGCCGTTCCCTGCTCGCAGGCGAACCTTGCCGGCCCCGCCGCGATCCTCATCGGCAACGAAGGCGGCGGCATTTCGGCCGACTTGCTGGACCGCGCGCAGGCCCGCATTGCCGTCCCCATGCCCGGGCCTGTCGAATCGCTCAACGCCGCCGTCGCCGCCAGCATCCTGCTCTATGAAGCCGCCCGGCAGCGGAGCCGCTCATGAGCCTCTTCAACCCCGCTCCCGACGCTCACTCGACTCCCGTTTCCGCCCCCCTGGCGGAGCGCATGCGCCCCCGCGCCCTCGACGAATTCCTCGGCCAGGAGCATCTCCTCGGCCCCGGCAAACCGCTGCGCGTCCAGATCGAGCGCGACGATGCCTCGTCGATGATCTTCTGGGGCCCTCCCGGCGTCGGCAAAACCACGCTCGCCAAGATCATCGCCGAAACCACCAAAGCCACCTTCATCGAGTTTTCCGCCGTCCTCGCCGGGATCAAAGAGATCAAGCAGGTGATGGCCGACGCCGAAAAGGCCGCCTCGTGGGGCACGCGTACCATCCTCTTCATCGACGAAATTCACCGCTTCAACAAAGCCCAGCAGGACGCCTTCCTCCCCTGGGTCGAGCGCGGATCGATTCGCCTCATCGGCGCCACCACCGAGAATCCCTCCTTCGAGATCAACTCCGCGCTGCTCTCCCGCTGCCGCGTTTACACGCTCAGCCAGCTCACCGACGAGCAGATCCTCACGCTCCTCCGCCGCGCCCTCGCCGATCCGGTCCGCGGCCTCGGCGCCCAGCGCCTCCAGGCCGAAGACGGCGCGCTCGAGCTCCTCGCTGGCTATGCTTCCGGCGATGCTCGCAACGCACTGAACGCGCTGGAAGTCGCCGCCAAGCTCGCTACCGACGGCAACGTCATCACCAAAGCCATCGCCACCGAGGCCCTCCAGCAGCGCGTCCTGCTGTACGACAAGCAGGGCGAGGAGCACTACAACCTCATCTCCGCGCTGCACAAATCCGTTCGCAACTCCGATGCCGACGCCGCCCTCTACTGGCTCGGCCGCATGTTGAAATCCGGCGAGGATCCTCTTTACGTCGCCCGCCGCGTCGTCCGCATGGCCGTCGAAGACATCGGCCTGGCCGCGCCCGAAGCCCTGAACCTCTGTCTCTCCGCGCGCGACATGGTCGACTTCCTCGGCTCTCCGGAGGGTGAGCTGGCCCTGGCCGAGGCTGTCGTCTACCTCGCGCTTGCTCCAAAATCCAACGCCATCTACACCGCGTACGGCGCTGTGATGGCCGATATCGAGGCGACACGCCAGGAGCCGGTGCCGCTGCACCTCCGCAACGCCCCGACGAAGCTCATGAAGGAACTCGGCTACTCCAGCGGTTACGAATACGCCCACAACGTCGAAGGTCACGTCGCCGACATGGAATGCCTGCCCGAATCCCTGGCTGGCCGCCGCTGGTACCACCCTACCCAGGAAGGCCGCGAAAAACTCCTCGCCCAGCGCATGGAAGAAATCCGGCGAATTCGCGAGTCGAAGCGCGCACAAAAGTGACATAGGCCAGCGGCATATGCTATGCTGGATTCACTGTGAGTTCCGATCCCATCCGCCGCGTTCACCTCTTCCGCAACGGCCGTAATCAGGCGGTGCGCATTCCGCGGGAGTTCGAGCTTCCCGGGGAAGAGGCAATCCTCCGCCGCGAGGCCACGACGGGGCGGCTCATCCTGGAGCCTCTGCCGCAACGCGACCTGCTCGCACTTCTGGCTTCGTGGAAACCTCTGGCTGCGGCCGATCGTTTGCCCGAAATCCCTGACCAGCCTGCTGAACCGGTCAAGCTCTGATGCCGCGCTACCTGCTTGACACCAACGTGGTCTCCGATCTCATTCATCAGCCCGCCGGACACGTCGCCGCCGCCATCTCCCGCCTTTCGCCTTCGGAACGGGAGAGCCTCTGCACCAGCGTGATGGTCGCAGCCGAGCTTCGCTTTGGTGTGGAGAAGAGCGGCTCGGCGCGCCTCGCCGCCCGCGTGGAAGCGATTCTGGAGACGCTTCAGGTGCTGCCTCTCGAACCCGGCGCGGACCGCTTCTACGGCAGATTACGCGCCGAGTTCGAGCGACGCGGAACACCGATTGGCGCGAACGACATGCTGATCGCCGCGCATGCTCTCGCGGCTGACTGCGTTTTGGTCACCGGCAACGAGCGCGAGTTTCGGCGCATTTCCGGCCTCTCGGTTCAGAATTGGCTTCGCTCGCGCCCCTGAGCGCCAATCGAGTTCCCTAATCCCTGATCCCCGTTCTCTACACCGTGTCCCCTACACCCTACCCCCTGCTTTTCCTGTGCTATATTCCGAATGAGTTCCGATGATATTTTCCCGCGAGTACGTCAACTATCTGGCGCGCCATACCGTCAAGCACCTCATCGACGCCAAAATGATCCACACCGCGAAACAGCCCGCCGTGGAGGAGCGCGTCTACAACGGGCTCCTCGATGAGCTTTCCCTCGAAGACCGCATCAACGACGAGGTGCGCGTCATCCTCGAAGCCTACCAGGACGAGATGCACCGAACCGGCGCCAGCTACCACGAGATGTTCAAGAAGGTGAAGACCGAACTGGCTCGCAAGTACAAGGCGGTGCTGTGAGAATCTCGCGCGACAAGCTCAACAAGCTCGCCCACGTGGTGGCCGACACCCTGGCCGAGACCCCCGAGTGCGATTTCCTCGAGGACCGCAACACCATCCGCCAGGAAGCTCGCAAAGCGCTCGAGCATATCCTGCTCGAGGAGATGCGCATCGATCAGGCCGCCCGGAAAAAAATCGAGTCCCAGCGCCGCATCATCCCGGAAGGCAGCCAGGAGTGGGACATCCTCTACCGCAAGTACTACAACGAGGAAGTCAAGAAGCTCGGCATCTGACCCGCTACTGACCGCTTTGCCGCTCCCCGCTTCACCGCTAGCCGTTTTATCCCCGGCCGTTTCATCCCTAACGGCTTGATCCCTGACCCCTACTCCACGTGATAATTCGGCGCTTCGCGCGTGATCATCACGTCGTGGACGTGGCTCTCGCGCAGGCCGGCTGACGAGATGCGGACGAAGCGCGCCTTCTTGTGCAGCTCCTCGATGCTCCCCGCGCCCACCAGTCCCATGCCGGACCGCAGGCCGCCGACCAGCTGGTACACCATCGCTTCCAGCGCGCCGCGATACGGCACGCGTCCTTCAATTCCTTCGGGCACAAACTTATCCAGGCGATTGCCGCTGCCGTTGCGCTCGCGGTTCACGACGCTCTCGTTGCTGGCGTCGATATTGGCATCCTGCCCGCCCTGGAAGTACCGCTCGGCGCCCCCCTGCGCCATGGCCGAAAGCGATCCCATGCCGCGATATGCCTTGAAGGACCGCCCCTGGTACAGGATCGTTTCGCCAGGGCTTTCGTCCACGCCGGCAAAGAGCGACCCGATCATGATGACCGAGGCTCCCGCCGCAATGGCCTTGGTGATGTCGCCGGAGTACTTGATGCCTCCGTCGGCGATCAGCGGAATGTCATGCTTCGCCGCGGCCTTCGAGGCCTCGCTGATGGCCGTGATCTGCGGCATGCCCGCGCCCGTGACCATGCGCGTCGTGCAAATCGAGCCGGGCCCGATCCCAACCTTCACCGCATCGGCGCCCGCATCGATCAGCGCCTGCGCCCCGTCGCGCGTGGCGATGTTCCCGGCCAGCAGATCGACGTTGGGAAAGCGCTTCTTCACCTCGCGAACGGCTTCGAGCACCCGCGACGAGTGCCCATGGCTGGAGTCGATCGCCAGAACGTCGCACCGGTTCCGCACCAGCTCTTCCGCCCGCTCCAGAAAATCCCCAGTCGCGCCAATCGCCGCGCCTACGCGCAGCCGACCCTGCTCGTCCTTCGACGCCTTGGGGTACTTCAGCTTTTTCTGAATGTCCTTAACCGTGATGAGGCCCTTCAGCTCGTACTTGTCGTCCACCACCAGCAGCTTCTCCACGCGATGCTGGTGCAGAATTTCTTCCGCCTGCTCCAGCGTGGTGCCCACCGGCACAGTGATCAGGTTGTCCTTCGTCATCACCTCGCTGATCGGAATGTCCGTCCGCGTCTCGAACCGCAGATCGCGATTCGTGAGGATGCCGACCAGCTTCCTGTTGCGCGTGACCGGCACGCCGGAGATCTTGTACCGCCGCATCACTTCCAGCGCGTCGCCAATCAGCTGCTCGGGCGCGACCGTCACCGGGTCGACGATCATTCCGCTTTCCGACCGCTTCACCTTATCGATCTCGCCCGCCTGCTGCTCGATCGTCAGGTTGCGGTGCACGATGCCCATGCCGCCCTGCTGCGCCATCGCGATCGCCATCCGCGATTCCGTCACCGTGTCCATCGCCGCGCTCAGCAGCGGCGTATTCAGCGTGATGCGCTGCGTGAGCCGGGTCTGCGTGCTCACCTGCGCCGGAGCGACGTCGCTCGATGCGGGCACAAGAAGAACGTCATCGAATGTCAGGGCTTCTGCGAGAGGATGTTCAATCATGATGGAAGGACGCGCGCCAACTCCGAGGGGTTCTCTTTATTTTTCGGGTCGGCGGCTTCTGGTCATTGTAGAACAGCGCGGGAATCGCTGCCGCCGCGTGTTAACCCATGGCTCCGGAATCTCGCGCGCAAAGAAAATCCGGGGCCACGATGACCGCCGGCCCCGGAGTGGATGAGACCATCCACGATGAAAACTCAGTCGTCGCCGCGCGCCCCGGCCAGCTCGACAGTTTCCCGCGGCGAGATGTTCGGCGTCGCGCCGCGTCCCGGCATGGCCGCCCGCCCGGAGTACACCCGCCACGTCCGCTCCACGTCGTCCGTCGCCTCTTTCAGCAGCGTCTCCGCCATCTCCGGATTCGCCCGCAGCAGCATCGTGTAGCGCGTCTCGTTGTAGACGTAGTCCTTTAGCGGGATCGACGGCGCGCGGGAATCCAGCAGAAACGGATTCTTACCTTCGGCCCGCAGCGCCGGGTTGTAGCGCATCAGCGGCCAGTAGCCCGAGTTCACCGCCGCCTTCTGGTGATCCAGCCCCTGCGACAGATCGTAACCGTGGGCGATGCAGGGGCTATAAGCGAGGATGATCGCCGGTCCATCCCACGCCTCCGCCTCCTGGAACGCCTTCACGGTGTGGCTGTCGTTGGCGCCCATCGCGATGCGCGCCACGTAAACGGAGCCGTAGGCCACGGCCTCCATCGCCAGGTCCTTCTTGCTCGTCGATTTTCCCCCGGCTGCGAATTTGGCTACCGCGCCCCGCGGCGTGGATTTCGACATCTGCCCGCCCGTGTTGGAGTAGACCTCGGTGTCCAGCACCAGGATTTTGACGTTTCTGCCCGAGCCCAGCACGTGGTCCAACCCGCCGAAGCCGATGTCATACGCCCACCCGTCGCCGCCGATGATCCACACGCTGTGCCGCACCAGATTGTCCGCCACGGCGTCCAGGCTCCGCGCGTCAGGGGAATTCCCGGCCGCCAGCTTGGCCCGAATCTCCGCCACGCGCCTTCTTTGCGCGGCAATGCCCTCTTCCTTCGATTGGTCGGCATCCAGTGTCGCGCGCACCAGTTCCTCGCCCAGCACCGGCGCCAGCTTCGCCACCAGCGCTTCCGCATACGACTTCTGCTGGTCGGCAGCCAGCCGCATGCCCAGCCCGAATTCCGCATTGTCCTCAAACAGCGAATTCGACCATGCCGGCCCGTGCCCCTCTTCGTTCTGGCAATACGGCGTCGTCGGCAGGTTCCCGCCGTAGATCGACGAGCACCCCGTCGCGTTGGCGACCATCAGGCGGTCGCCGAAGAGCTGCGTCAGCAGCCGAATGTACGGCGTCTCGCCGCATCCCTGGCACGCGCCAGAAAACTCGAACAGCGGCTCCAGCAGCTGGATGTCCTTCACCTGCGAGTGCGAGATGCGATCCCGCGCCATCGATGGCAGCTTCTCGAAGAACTCCCAGTTGCCGCGCTCAGCCACGCGCAGCGGCTGCTGCGGTTCCATGTTCAGCGCCTTGTGCGCCGGATCGGCTTTGCTCTTCGCCGGGCACACTTCCACGCACAGCTGGCAGCCCGTGCAGTCTTCCGCCGACACCTGCAGCGTGTACAGCTCGCCGTCCATGCCGCGCCACTTCGGCTTCGCCGATTTGAACGTCGCCGGCGCGCCTGGCAGCAGCGACCCGTCGTACACCTTCGCCCGGATCACCGCATGCGGGCACACCATCACGCATTTGCCGCACTGGATGCACAGCTCCTCGTCCCACACCGGGATGAACTGCGCGATGTTGCGCTTCTCCCACTTCGCTGTTCCCGTCGGAAAGGTCCCGCCCGCCGGCAGCGCGCTCACCGGCAGCCGGTCGCCGTATCCAGCCGCCATCGCGCCCAGCACATCGTGGACGAACCTCGGCGCCGCGGCCGGAATCGCCGGCAATATGTCGAAGCTTGCCGTGATCTTATCCGGCACCTTCACCTCATGCAGATGCGCCAGCGCCGCATCCACCGCGGCGTAGTTCTTCTGGACCACTGCCTCGCCCCGTTTGCCGTAGGTCTTCTGGATCGCCTTCTTGATCTGCGCAATCGCCTCTTCGCGCGGCAGCACCCCGCTGATCGCGAAGAAGCAGGTCTGCATCACCGTGTTGATGCGGTTCCCCATCCCGTTCTCGCGCGCCACCAGGTAGCCGTCGATCACGTAGAGCTTCAGCCGCTTCTCCAGGATCGTCTTCTGAATGGTCCGCGGCAGATGCTGCCACACGTCGTTCGGACCCCACGGGCTGTTTAGCAGGAAAATTGCTCCCGGCTCCGCGGCCGCCAGCACATCCGTCTTTTCCAGGAATTCGAACTGATGGCACGCAATAAAGTTCGCGCGCGAGATCAAATACGTCGAGCGGATCGGCTCCGGCCCAAAGCGCAGATGGGATGTCGTCAGCGACCCCGACTTCTTCGAGTCGTACACAAAGTAGCCCTGCGCGTAGAACGGCGTCTCCGACCCGATGATCTTGATCGAGTTCTTGTTCGCGCCCACCGTCCCGTCCGAGCCCAGCCCGTAAAACAGCGCCCGCACCGTCTTCGGGCTTTCCGTCGAGAAGCTCTCGTCCCAGGCAAGGCTCGTGTGCGTCACGTCATCCTCGATCCCCATGGTGAAGTGGTTCTTCGGATGCGCTTTCGCCAGCTCGTCGAAGATCCCTTTTGCCATGGCCGGCGTGAACTCCTTCGACGACAACCCGTACCGCCCGCCCACAATCGTTGGGAACTGCGACAGCGCCAGCCGTCCCGACGTCAGCGCCTCGCTCACCACCGTCACGATGTCCTGGTAGAGCGGCTCGCCCGTCGATCCGGGTTCTTTCGTCCGGTCCAGCACCGCGATCTTCCGCACCGTCTCCGGCAGCGCCGTCAGGAAGGCCTCCGCCGCAAACGGCCGGTACAGCCTCACCTTCAGCAGCCCCAGCTTTTCGCCCTTCGCGTTCAGCGCGTCAATGGCTTCTTCCACCGCGCCCGCAGCCGAGCCCATCAGGATGATCACCCGGTCCGCATCCGGCGCGCCGTAGTAGTCGAACAGCCGGTACGCGCGGCCGGTCTCGCGCGCAAAGCGATCCATCACGTCCTGCACGATCACCGGGCACGCCAGGTAGTAGGGATTGCACGCCTCCCGCGCCTGGAAAAACACATCCGGATTCTGTGCCGAGCCGCGCAGCACCGGCCGCTCCGGCGAAAGCGCCCGCTCCCGATGCGCCCGGATCGCTTTCTCGTCCAGCAGCGCCAGCAGCGTCTCATCCGCGATGGGCAGCACTTTGTTGATTTCGTGCGAGGTCCGGAATCCGTCGAAGAAATGCATGAATGGCACGCGCGCTTCCAGCGTCGCCAGGTGCGCGACCACCGCCAGATCCGCCGCCTCCTGCACTGAATTCGACGCCAGCATGGCGTAACCGGTCGGCCGGCAGCCCATCACGTCGGAGTGATCCCCGAAAATCGACAGCGCATGCGTGGCGATCGACCGCGCCGTCACGTGCATCACCATCGGCGTCAGCTCCCCCGCAATCTTGTACATGTTCGGAATCATCAGCAGCAGGCCCTGCGACGCGGTAAATGTCGTGGCAAACGCCCCGCCCTGCAGCGCGCCGTGCATCGCGCCGGCCGCGCCGCCCTCGCTCTGCAGTTCGGCCACCACCGGCACCGCGCCCCACAGATTCCGCTTCCCCTGCGCGCTCCACTCATCGGCGAACTCCGCCATCGGCGAAGACGGCGTAATCGGATAAATCGAAACGACTTCGGAAAATCGATACGCGACGGAGGCCGCTGCTTCATTGCCGTCAAAGATGGCAGTCTTACCCGATGTGCTCATGATTCTCCCTGAGCCGCGGACGCGTGCGATGCGCCCCGAACCTGCTCAAGTAAAGTCTGCTCTGCGTCATGCACCCCAGGCTGTGACATAAGACACAAGTGTGCGAGGATTGAAGTGAGGATTCACGGAATCCTCATCGCCCGTTGCCCTGGCGGGAAAGGGTTTTCCTGCGCGCTGTGTGATTGCGGTCACCGAGCACGCAGGCCGCGGACGATACCCTCAACCAGGGGAATAAGGCAGAGATGGACATTCCGCAGCATCCCTGGTGGACCGTCGTCGCGCTGCTCCTCGGCGCGGTCGCCTTCGGCCTTACGCCGCTCGTGCTCGCCTGGCTCTGGGCCAGGGTCTTCTCGCCGCAAAAACCAGGCGCCGAGAAGAACGCCACCTACGAGTGCGGTCTCGAGTCCAAAGGCGACGCCTGGATTCAGTTCGGCGCGTCCTACTATCTGTACGCCATTGTTTTTCTCGTTTTCGACGTGGAAGCCGTCTTTTTGCTCCCCTTTGCCGTGGCGTTCACCTCGCTTTCGGCGGGAGCTTGTATTTCCATGCTGGTATTTCTGCTGCTGCTGGTCGAGGGCCTCGTTTGGGCCTGCCAGAAGGGCGTTCTGACATGGGCGTGAGACGAGCCGGTAGTCGGCAGCCTGTAGCCGGCTGCGGCGAGTCGGAACTTTCAACGCTGGGAGCTAAAAGCGACCAGCTACGGGCTACTGGCTACAGGCTGGCTTAATTCATGGCAGACGATCTCAAAGACCTCAAACTCGAACTCAGCAAAAACGGGATCTTCACCACCACTCTGGAAGAGCTGTACAACTGGGGGCGCAAAAACTCCGTCTGGCCGCTCACTTTCGGCCTCGCCTGCTGCGCCATCGAGATGATCGCCACCACGATGGCCCGCTACGATCTCGCCCGCTTCGGCGCCGAGGTCTTCCGCCCCTCGCCGCGACAGGCTGACCTCATCATCGTCTCCGGCACCGTCACCAAAAAGATGGCGCCCCAGGTCGTCCGCCTCTATAACCAGATGCCCGAGCCCAAGTACGTCATCGCCATGGGCGCCTGCGCCATCTCCGGCGGCCCGTTCCGCGACGGCTACAACGTGCTCCGCGGCATCGATCGCTACATCCCCGTCGACGTCCACATCCCCGGCTGCCCGCCGCGCCCGGAAGCTCTCATCCACGCCTTCATGACGCTTGCAAAAAAAGATCGACGAGCAGGCGCTGCGCGGCGAAAGCCGCCCCCGCCATCTGCATGCCGATCAGCCCAGCGAGTTCCCGGTTCCTGACTTCGGCGCGCACGGCCTCGAGCCGCCTCAGAACGACGAGGTGTTCCTCGAAGAAACAGGCAATCCCCTGAGGGTGATCCAATGACCACGCTGCCGACAGCTAAGGACCTCAAAGCGCAGATCGAAGCCGGCGTTGCCGGCGCAGCGGTCACCGTCATTCCCAACGCCAGCCCCTCCGCCCAGCTTTCCCTGCTGCTCGATCACGCTCACGCCGTCGCCGTCGCGCTCTTTCTCCGCGACCGCCCCGATCTTCGTCTCGACTTCTGCACGCTCGTCACCGGCGTCGACTGGCTCGACACCGAGACCACCGAAAAAATCAAAGTGAAGAAGATGGTCGCCGGTCCTGACGGCGTCGAAGCCGAGCAGGAAGTCGAGGAAACCCGCAAAACCAAAGTTCCCGGCTACCTCGAAGCCGTCTACCACCTCTTCTCGATGGAGAAGAAGCACGTCCCGCCCTCGCTGCCGGTCGTCCTGCGCCTGCGCACCGCGAATCGCACCGATCAGACCCACGTCCCTTCGCTGACGCCAGTGTGGCGTAGCTGCGAATTCCAGGAGCGCGAGGCCTTCGACCTCTACGGCATCGTCTTCGACGGCCACCCCGATCTGCGCCGCATTCTGATGTGGGATGGCTTCCAGGATTTTCCCATGCGCAAAGACTACGTCCCGCCGGACGACGACAGTCTTGCTCCGCTTCCGTTTGCCTCGCTCCAGCGAGCCAGCACGAAGGAGACGCGTCCATGACCAGCGTCGCCGAACTGGAGCGCCGCGTCGAAGCCGGCGAAGACGGCGTCGGAGACATCCTCGAAGTCTCCATGGGCCCGCACCATCCCTCCACGCATGGCGTCTTCCGGATGGACGTCCGCCTCGAGGGCGAGAAGGTCGTGCGCCTCAAGCCCGTCTTCGGCTATCTGCACCGCAATCACGAGAAGATCGCCGAGCATGGCGCGTATCTGGCCGCCATCCCCTACACCGACCGCCTCGACTACCTCAACTCCATGACCAACAACTGGGGCTACGTGCTGGCCGTCGAAAAGCTGGCCGGCATCCCGGTTCCCGAGCGCGCCGAATACATCCGCGTCATCGTCGCCGAGTTGAGCCGCTTCCAGAACCACGCTGGCCTGGTCGGCTTCCTCCTCCAGGACATGGGCGCCAGCGGCACGCCCCTCATGTACGCCTTCCGCGAGCGCGAGAAAATCCTCGACCTCTTCGAATCCCTCTCCGGCGCGCGCATGATGTGCAACTACCTCCGCTTCGGCGGCCTGCGCGTCGACTGCACCGCGGCCTGGCTTGAGGAAGTTCGCCAGCTGGTCGCTGGCCTGCCGAAATTCGTCGACGAGTTCGAAGCCCTCCTGCGCGCAAACGAAATCCTCATGGCCCGCACCCAGGGCGTCGGAGTTCTTTCGCGCGAGCTGGCCATCAATGCGGGCGTCACTGGACCCATGCTGCGCGCCAGCGGCGTCAATTACGATCTCCGCAAAGTCGACAGCTATGGCGTCTACGGCCGCTTCGACTTCCGCGTGCCCCTCGGCGATCACGGCGACGTCTACGACCGCTACATGATGCGCATCCTCGAAATGCGCGAGTCGCTGAAGATTCTCGAGCAGGCCCTCCGCAATATTCCCGAAGGCCCGATCATGGATCCGAAGACGCGCCTGCGCGGTCTGCGTCCCAAAGCCGGCGAAGCCTACGGCCGCATTGAGGCCCCCAAAGGCGAACTGGGTTTTTATCTCATCAGCGACGGCTCAACCATCCCGTATCGCTATCGTGTCCGCCCCCCGAGCATGATCAACCTCACGATTCTGGAAGATATGTGCCTCGGCCACAACATCGCCGACGTGGTCATCATTCTGGGCAGCGTGGACATCGTCCTCGGCGAGGTAGACCGATGACGCCAGCAGCCAGCCACCAGCTTCCAGCTTCCAGCGCCTCGCATTTGCGGCCCGACTCTTCGCTGGCTTCAGAACAGGGATGCTGGCGCAACATCGCGTCACGCCACTCAGGGTGTCGCGTAAGCGACACGACGGTAGAAGCCCCGGCCTTCAGGCCGGGGAACAAAGTCCCGGCAGAACTGGGGGCTTTAGCCCCTGAGGAACTGCTGGAAGCTGGCAGCTGGCAGCTAAAGGAATTCACTCATGTTCGGTGAAGGCATCATTCAGGGACTCGTTGAAACGGCGCGCAACTTCTTCGGCAGCTATGTCCAGAAGGACCGCCTCGTCACCGTGCAGTTCCCCGAGGAACGCCGCGAGCTGCCCGAGGCCACCCGCCAGTTTCCCTTCCTGCTCTACGACGGCTCCGATCCCGAGGCCGGCCTGCGCTGCGTCGCCTGCCAGATCTGCGAGAAAGAATGTCCGCCGCAGTGCATCCACATCCAAAAAAGCAAGGACAAGAAGCCGGACTTCGTCGGCAAGCCGCAGTTCTACCCCGCCGTCTTCAACATTGACGTCTCCACTTGCATGAGCTGCCAGATTTGCGTCGAGGTCTGCCCCTTCGACGCCATCCGCATGGACAACCAGTTTGAGCTGAGCACCAGCAACCGCTTCGCCGGCCTGCTCTACACCAAACCCGAGCTGGCCAGGTCGAACGACTACTACCGCAGGATTCATCCCACCGAAGCGGCCGAATGCGACGAGCGACGCGCCAAAGAGGTCGAGGAGGCCAAAGCAAAGGCCGCGGCAGCAGCAGCCGCCAAAGCCGCCCAGGCGGCTGCACAGCCGGCTCCGCCCGCGGTTGGCGCGAACGGCGCCTCCGCCAACGGCGCCCCGCCCCAACCGGCTGAGCAGCCCGCCGACAAGAAGCCGGTGATCCAATGACCCTCCCCGCTCCCACAGCCGATCAAATCTGGGTTTGGATCAAGTCCTGGCTCGTCTTCCACACACCCGCGCCGTTGCAGGCTTTGGTTTCCATCCTCTGCATGGTCGCAGCCATCATCATTGTCTTCGCCTCGCTCTTCGCGCTCACGGTCCTGCTGGAACGCAAAGGCCTGGGCCGCATGCAGAACCGCTACGGACCCAACCGCGTCGGCCCCTGCGGCATTCTGCAGCCCATCGCCGACGCGGTGAAGTCGCTCACCAAGGAGGACATCGTTCCCCGCGCGGCCGACCACGTCGTCCACTATCTCGCTCCGCTGGTTCTCGTCGCCGCGTCCTTCCTCGCGTACGCCGTCCTGCCCATCGGCCGCAACATGACGGCTGTCAATCTCGACGCGGGCGTCCTCTTCTTTTTCGCCATCGGCTCGGCCACCGAGCTCGCCGTCTTCATGGCCGGATGGTCCAGCCGCAACAAATATTCCCTGCTCGGCGCCATGCGCGCCATCGCGCAGATGGTCAGCTATGAGGTTCCGCTCATCCTCTCCTCCATCGCCGTCGTCATGATCGCGGGCACGCTCTCGACCTCCGCCATCGTCAACCGGCAGGCCCACTTCACGCATGGCATCGCCCACTGGTACGCCTTCACCCCCTGGGGACTCGCCGGCTTCATCCTCTTCATGATCGCGGCCACCGCGGAAACCAACCGCAGCCCCTTCGATCTGCCCGAAGGCGAATCGGAAATCATCGCCGGCTACTTCATCGAGTACTCCGGCTTCAAGTTCGCGCTCTTCTTCCTTGCCGAATACATCGAGATGTTCGCCGTCAGCGGCCTCGGCATCACGCTCTTCCTCGGCGGATGGTCCTCGCCCGTCAGCTTCCTCGCGTGGATTCCCTCCTGGATCTGGTTCTTCGGCAAACTGCTCACCCTCATCTGCTGCTTCATTTGGGTGCGCGGCACGCTGCCCCGCCTGCGCATGGATCAGCTGATGAATTTTGCCTGGAAATTCATGCTGCCGATGACGCTCTTTGTCATCCTCTCTGCGGGCATTTGGCGATTCCTGCCGGCATCCGTCGCGGGCTCGGACGCGCTCGGCGCTGTGGTACGCTGGCTGGTCTGTGCTTTGGTGATCCTGCTGCCGTATTTAACCCTCGCGCGCACGCTCGAGAGCGGCAGACAAATTGAGAAGCGGGAGTACCGGTTTGCAGATTAAGCGGAAACGACAGGCGCTTGAGCGCCTGAGCTTTGTATCAGGGCACGACTTCAGTCGTGCCGTAGGAGAACTCAAACGAGAGGGGCTTTAGCCCCTGTCATCCGCCCCGAGTGATACGGGTCACAGTCTCCTGGACTGGTGACGTGAAAAGGTAAATAAGGTCCGGCGTCCGCTTGAGCCGGATCAATTGACTGGGCTTCGGGCGTGCCTTTGAATTGCGCCCGATTAGGCAAGATGAGGACGACTGTTCCCTTCCTGATCCTCGCAGTTCTCACCCTGACCGGAAGCGTCGCTGCCATGACGCTGCGCCGCCTCGTCCACTGTGCGCTGGCGCTCACCGTCGCCTTTGCCGGACTCGCCACCCTCTACCTCAATCTCGGTGCCGAGTTCGCCGGCCTCGCCCAGCTACTCGTCTACGTGGGCGCCATCGCCATCCTCATCGTCTTCGCCATTCTCCTCACCCGCGGCGGCGACGACAAGGCCGAACCCTCCTTCTCGCCCGCCGGTCCCGCTGGCGTCGTCCTCGCGCTCGCTGTTTTCGCGGTCCTCGCCTGGGCCGTCGAGACCAGCGGCATCGCCCATCCATCTGCGATTCCGTCCGCTCCGCCCGAGCCCATGCGCGCCATCGGTCTCACGCTGATGCAGCAATACATCCTTCCCCTGGAAGTGATCGGACTGATGCTCACCGCCGCCATGATCGGCGCCGTCATCCTGGCCCTGCGCGAAAAGCGGCCGCAGCCCGAACAAAACCAGAGGAGCGCCCCATGAATCCTCTGGCCATCTGTCTTCTCGTCTCCGCTCTGCTTTTCGCCGTGGGACTCGCCGGCGCGCTCACCCGCCGCAGCGCCATCCTCGTGCTGGCTGGCATTGAGCTCATGCTGAATGCCGCCAATCTGAACTTCATCGCCTTCTGGCGTTTCGGCCCGCATCCGGAGGCACTGACCGGCATCCTCTTCGTCATCTTCGCCATCGCCGTCGCCGCCGCGGAAGCTGCCGTCGGCCTGGCGCTCATCCTGGCCATCTACCGGCACGCCCGCACCTCCGATGTGAGCGAGATTACGGAGATGAAAGGGTGACCCCCATCGCCAGTCAAAGCCCGGTCTGGATCCTCCAGTACCTCTGGCTCATTCCGGCGCTGCCCATCGTCGCGGCCGGAATCTCCGCGCTCCTGCCCAAAGCCCAGCGCCGTCTCTCCGCCACGCTGGCCATTGGCGCGCTTTCCGTCTCGCTGATCCTGTCGGTTTTCGCCCTCGTCCACTCCATCGCCCAACCCGCCGTCCAGGTCCTCAACTTCCCGTGGATGCAGTTCGGCTCGCAGTGGGTCGCGCTCGGCTGGCTCCTCGATCCGCTCGCCGCGGTCATGCTGGTGATGGTCAGCTTTGTCAGCCTGGTGATCTTCATCTACAGCCTGGGCTACATGGCCCACGACGACAACTTCACCCGCTTCTTCTGCTTCCTCTCGCTCTTTGCCGGAGCCATGCTCGGCGTCGTCATCGCCAACAGCCTGCTGCTCCTCTTCATGTGCTGGGAAGTCGTCGGCCTCACCTCGTATCTCCTCATCGGCTTCTGGTTCCACCGTCCCGCCGCCGCCGCTGCCGCGGTCAAAGCCTTCATCGTCACTCGGGTCGGCGATCTCGGCCTGCTGCTCGGCATGGTTTGGCTCTACGCGCAGTCCGGCACCCTGCTCTTCTACAACAACGGCGCGGGCTGTCTGGAACAAACCGCCGTCGCCGCCATGGGCGCGCATCTCACCGCCGCCGGCATGGCTGTCTCCACCGGCATCGGCCTGCTCATTTTCTGCGGAGCCGTCGGAAAATCCGGCCAGGTTCCCCTGCATGTTTGGCTGCCCGACGCCATGGAAGGCCCAACGCCGGTCAGCGCCCTCATCCACGCCGCCACCATGGTCGCCGCCGGCGTTTACCTCATGGCGCGCGTCTACCCGCTGCTCGACCACACCACGCTCGCCGTCATCGCCTGGGTCGGCGCCATCACCGCCGTCTTCGCCGCGTGCATTGCCGTCGCGCAAAACGACATCAAGCGCATCCTCGCCTACTCCACCGTCTCCCAGCTCGGCTACATGATGCTCGGCCTCGGCGTCGGCGGCGTCGCCGTGGGCATCTTCCACCTCATCACCCACGCCTTCTTCAAGTCGCTGCTCTTCCTCGGCGCGGGCTCCGTCATCCACGGCTGCTCCGAGGAGCAGGACATCCGCAACATGGGCGGCCTCCGCCGCTTCATGCCCATCACCTTTGTCACCTACGCCGCCGGCATGCTGGCCCTCTGCGGATTCCCGCTCTTCGCCGGCTTCTGGAGCAAGGACGCTATCCTCGAGCACGCCCACGTCTGGGGCCTCTCGATGGGTCCGTATTATCTCGGCGCCTTCGGCGCGTTACTGACCGCGTTCTACATGACGCGCCAGATGTACTACGTCTTCTTCGGCCCGCAGCGCGCGCCGGAAGCCACGGGCGAATTCGAGTCGCCGCGTCCGCCCGAGCAGTGCGTCATCGTCCATGCGCACGAGAGCCCCTCCGTCATGACCGTGCCGCTCGTCCTGCTCGCCGTCTTCGCCGTCTTCCTCGGATTCGTCGGCACGCCCGCCTGGCCCTGGTTCCAGTCGTTCCTCTCCGCGCAGCCGCTGACCTTCAGCTTCCATGCCTTCATGGAGCCCGGCCTCATCGCGCTGATGCTTTACTCCTCGCTCCTCGTCTTCGCCGGACTCCTCCTCGGCTGGTGGTTCTACGGCCGCAAAGCCATCGCCCGCGCCACCGATCCCGATGCGCTCGGCCGCCGCATTCCCACCGTCTTCAGCGCGCTCGCCCATCGCCTCTACGTCGACGAGTTCTACGGATTCACCGTCATCGCGCTCACCCGTTTCGCCTCCGCCTTCTCCGCGTTTCTCGACCGCTGGATCTTCGGCGGCGTGGTGAACCTCGTCTCCTGGATCGTCACCGGCCTGGGCTGGTTCGACTCCGGCGTCGACCGCTTCGTCGTCAATGGCGGCTTCGATCTCGGGTGCCGCGAGGTCAACTTCGGCGGCCGTCTCATCGCCAGCCTGCAAAACGGCCGCGTCCAGAATTACCTCCGCGTCATCGCCGGCGCGCTCGTCGTGCTTGCCGCACTCATGCTCTGGGGGCATCGCGGATGATCACCGCTCCTCACTTTGCTCCCTCTCTTCGGCGGCCTCGCGGTCCTGCTCGTCGGTCGCAACCGCGCTCGCGGCGCGCGCCCTGACGATGTTGGTCGCGCTGGCCTCGCTCGGCATCGCGCTCGCGATTTGGCACGGCTTCAGTCCCGCTGCTTCCGGATTCCAGTACGAAGTCTGGATGAACTGGGCGCCCTCGCTCGGCATGGCCTACCACGTCGGCGTCGACGGCCTCGGCGTCCTCATGCTCGTCCTCTCCGCCATGGTCGTCCTCATGTCCCTGGCGGCCTCCTGGTCCAACCAGAAGCACGGCTCCCTCTACCTGGCTCTGGTCCTCTTCCTCGAATGCGGCCTCTTCGGCACGTTTACGGCCCTGAACTTCATCCATTGGTTTATCTTTTGGGAGCTCAGCCTCATCCCCGCCTTTTTCCTCGTCCGGCTCTATGGAGGTCCCAGTCGCAATCGCGCCTCCACCCAGTTCTTCCTCTACACCATGGTCGGCAGCATCGCGCTGCTGTTCGCCTTCCTGGCCCTCTACCTCGCCACCGGAACCTTTGACTTCGTCGATCTCGCCCGCCTGGCGCAATCCGACAAAATCACCCTGGCTCTCGCGCAGAATCTCCACTGGGGCCTCAGTCCGCAAGCCATCGGCGCCGCCCTCTTCTGGGCCGCGTTTCTGGGATTCGCCGTCAAGACGCCCGTCGTGCCCTTCCACACCTGGCTGCCCGCCACCTACGCTGAAGCGCCCAGCGAAACCACCATGCTCCTCACCGGAGCCATGTCCAAGATGGGCATCTACGGCTTCCTGCGCATCCTCCTCCCGATCTTCCCGCAGGAAATGCAGCATGCGCTCAAGCCGCTGCTCTGGCTCGCCGTCGCCACCATCGTCCTGCCCGCTTTCGCCGCCTGGGTCCAAAAGGACCTCAAGCGCACCTTCGCCTACTCCTCCGTCAATCACCTCGGCTACTGCATCCTCGGCGTCTGCGTGGCCGCTAAATTCACCGGAGCCGATGCCGGCCTCGCAGCCGAAAAATCCGCCGCCCTCACCGGCGTCATGCTCCAGATCTTCAGCCACGCCCTCACTGCGGCTGCGCTCTTCTGGTTCCTCACGCTGCTCGAGCGCCGCGCCGGCACGCGCGGCATCAGCGACTTCGGCGGCCTGCGCAAAGTCGTCCCCGTCTTCTCCGGACTGATGGGCATCGCCATCTTCGCCTCGCTCGGATTGCCCGGCCTCAACGGCTTCCCCGGCGAGTTCCTCATCTTCAAAGGATCGTTCCCGCTCGTCACCTGGGCCACAGCGATCTCCGTGCTCGGCCTGCTCATGACCGCCGTCTTCCTGCTCACCGTCATCCAGAAAGTTTTCTCCGGCCCGGTGAATCCGCGCTGGCAGTCCATGCCGGACCTCACCCTCACCGAGCGCCTGGCCTTTGTACCGGTCATCGCGCTGATGCTCCTGATCGGTCTCTACCCGCAGATCATCACCGGCATGATCCACTCGACCATCTCGCAGTGGATCCTGACCCTGACTCCAGGAGTGAGGCTCTGATGCTCGCCTGGACCATCTACGTCTCCTTCCTCGGCGCGCTCGTCTGCCGCCTTGCGCCGTCGAAGCAGGCTGCGCGCATCCTCGCTCTGCTCACCGCACTCGCCGGTCTCGCGCTCAGCCTCACCGCGCTGGCGCACTGGCAGCCGGGAAACTTCGTCACCGTCGCGAACCTTCCCTGGATTCCGCAGCTCGGCATCCGCTACCATCTCGCCGCCGACGGCATCAGCCTCACCCTGCTGCTGCTCACCGGCATCGCCGCCACCGCCGGCATTCTCTTCTCCTGGAACATCGACGAGCGCACCCAGGAATTCTTCGCGTTCTTCCTCGTCCTCATCGGTGGCGTCTACGGCGTGTTCCTCAGCTTCGATCTCTTCCTCCTCTTCTCCTTCTACGAGATCGCGATTATCCCCAAGTACTTCCTCATCGCCATCTGGGGTTCCGTCCCGCGCGATGCCGCGCCCGGCAAGGAAGGCTCGCAGCGCGAATACGCCGCGATGAAGCTGGCTCTCTATTCGTTCGCCGGCAGCGCTCTGGTGCTCGCCGGCATGGTCGCCGCGTGGGTTCTCAGCGGATCCGCCACCGGCGCCCACACGCTCTCGCTCGACGCGCTGGCGCACACGCAGTTCCCCGTCCACTTCCAGATGTGGGCCTTCCCCATGGTCTTCCTCGGCTTCGCGGTGCTCGCCGGCATGTGGCCCTTCCACACCTGGGCGCCCACCGGCCACGCCGCCGCGCCTACCGCCGCTTCGATGCTCCTCGCCGGCGTCGTCATGAAGCTCGGCGCTTACGGCTGCCTGCGCGTCGCCATGATGCTCTTTCCCGCCGGCCTTGATCCCTGGGGATTCCACGTCCTCGGCTTCGGCTCCTGGCGCGACGTCATCGCGGTGCTGGCCATCATCGGCATCGTCTACGGCGCATCGGTCGCCCTCGTCCAGCGCGACTTCAAATTCGTCATCGGCTACTCCAGCGTCAGCCACATGGGCTTCGTCCTGCTCGGCCTCATGACGCTCACCCAGATCGGCCTCGACGGCGCCGTGCTCCAGATGTTTTCCCACGGCATCATTGCCGGCCTGCTCTTCGCTGTCGTCGGACGCATGGTGTACGACCGCGCCCACACGCGCCAGCTCAGCGAGCTCAGCCCCATGCGCCTGGCGCACGCGATCCCCTTCGCCGCCGTCACCTTCGTTCTCGCCGGAATGGCCTCCATCGGCATGCCTGGCTTCAGCGGCTTCGTCGCCGAGTTCCAGATCATTGTCGGCGCGTGGCGCACCCTGCCCTGGATGGCCGTGGTCGCCGGCATCGGCATCCTCGTCGGCATCGCCTTCACCTGGCGCGCCCTCACCACCGTCTTCTTCGGCGAACGCGCCGCCTATGCCGCCCCCGATCACGACCACCCCCTGCCGCCCATCACTCTGCCGGAGAAGCTCGGCGCAATTCTGCTCCTCGCCGCCACGCTCATCGTCGGCCTCTATCCCACCATCCTCACCCGGCTGATCCTGCCCAGCCTCAACTCGCCGCTCTTCTCGGGCCTCCGGAACGGAGCGTGGCGATGAATCCCGTCAGCTACTCCGAACTGCTGCGCCTCACCTGGCCGGAGATTTCCGTCGCCCTCACCGGCATCGTGGTGCTGGCGCTCGACCTCACCGTCCTCCGTCGCACCGCCCTCGCCGCACGCCTCCGCGCTGGCATTGCCCTCAGCGCTGCGGGCTGCATCATCGCGCTGTTCCGGGTCAGCCTCACTCCCATTGCCAGCCTCCCTGGCAGCATGTTGGTCCTCACGCCGCTCACGCATGTGGTCCAGGCGGCGCTCCTCGCCCTGGCAATCTTCACTCTGCTGCTCTCGTTTTCCATCCGCTTCACCAGATCACATCGGCGAATATCTCGCGCTCCTCCTTTTCGCCACCGTGGCCATGATGTTCCTCGTCGCCACGCAGAACCTTCTGCTCATCTTTGTCGCGCTCGAATTCCTCTCGCTCTCGCTCTACATCCTCACTGGATTCGACAAGCACAGCCGCCAGTCCGCGGAAGCCGCCCTCAAATACTTCCTCTTCGGCGGTATGTCCGCGGGATTCCTGCTCTTCGGCATGAGCCTGCTCTATGGCCTCTCCGGCTTCATCGAGCTGCCTCAAATCGCCGCCGCGCTCAGCGGCCCGTCGCCCGGTCCCGGTTACGATCCGCTCCTCTGGGTGGCCATCGTGATGGTCGCCATCGGCTTCGGCTTCAAGATCGCCGCCGCCCCCTTCCATCTCTGGGCCCCCGACGCCTACCAGGGCGCGCCCACCGTCAGCGCCGGATTCCTCGCCTCCAGTTCCAAGGTCGCCAGCTTCTTCATCTTTGCTCAGGTCGTCGCGCTGGCCCTGGCTCCGGCTGCTGGCAGCGGAGCCTTCCACGCTTACGCGCCCGGATGGGTGCCCACGCTCATCCTCATCGCCGCGCTCTCCATGGTCGTCGGCAATCTCGCGGCGCTGGCGCAAACCAGCCTCCGCCGCCTGCTCGCTTACTCCGCCATCGGCCACGCTGGATACATGCTGCTCGGCATCATCGCGCACTCGCCCCTTGGCCTCAGCGCCCTGCTCTACTACGTCATCACCTACGCGCTGGCAGTGGTCGGCGCTTTCGGCATCCTCGGAGCACTCGAGTCGGAAGGCATCGATCGCATCTCCGATCTTGCCGGACTCTTTCGCCGTGCTCCCTCGCTTGCCTTCTGCCTGCTCATTTTTCTGCTCTCGCTCGCCGGCATTCCCCCGCTCTCCGGCTTTTTCGCCAAGTTCTACATCTTCTCGGCAGCGCTGGAATCCGAGCCGCATCTCGGCCTGCTCTGGCTCATCCTGCTCGCTGTCGCTATGAGCGCCGTCTCGCTCTACTACTATCTCCGCGTGTTGAAGGCCGCCTTCGTCGCCCCCGCGCCGCAAGACTTGCCGAAGCTGCACATCGCTCCCGCCACGCGCCTCACCCTGTGGGTGCTGGCCGCGCTGGTGGTCCTGCTGGGCTGCGCGCCCTCGCTCCTGCTCAATTCTCTGGGAATTCGCTAACCGCGCAGGCTTCCTCGGCCTACCCCGCCTTGCGCGCGTACATCGCCCGGTCGGCCACCCGCTGCAGCTCGTCCTTGGTCTGGCCGTCTTCTGGATAAATCGCGATGCCGCAGCTCGCCGAGCCCCGTACCGAATATGCTTCGATCTCGAAGGGCTCATCGAATGCCCGCATCAGCCGTTGCGCAATCTCTTCCACTTCCTCGCGGCTGTGCGCCACCGGAATCAGCGCCACAAATTCGTCCCCGCCCACGCGTGCCAGCGTATCCACTGACCGCAGGCGCTCCGACAGCCGCTGTGTCACCTGTTGCAGGAACAGATCGCCCACCCGGTGCCCGTACAGATCGTTCACCCGCTTGAACTGGTCCAGATCGATGTACACCAGCGCGAAGCGCGACCTGGTCCGGCTCGCCTGCGCCAGCGTCTCTTCCAACCGGGTCTCCAGCAGGAATCGGTTGGCCGCGTTTGTCAGCTGGTCGTACTGCGAACGGTGCACCAGGGTTTCGTACAGCCGCCGCGTATCGATGGCCAGCGCTGCCAGGCTCGTTCCCATCTCCAGCACATCGCCGGCGTGGCTGTGATACACGTCCGCGCCGGCCAGCACCAGCGCGCCCAGCCGCTCCCCCGCGCCCGAATAAATATCGCGCCGCACCAGCAGCGCCGACCCGTCATCCGGCGCCGGATCCCCCAGGCGCGTGCCGTTCGCCAGTTCGCACCAGCACGCCTGCACCTGCAGCTGATTGCAGATCAGCCCCAGAATCATCCGCAGCACCTCGTCCAGGCTGGTCATGCTGTTGATAGCTTCCAGCACCCGCCCGCGTTCCGTCTCCACTTGCGCGATGCGCCGCTCCCGCGTCGCCTCTGACTCCATCGTCAGCCGAATTTGCTCGGTCTGCTGCCGCACTTTCCGTTGCAGCACCACCGCCCACAGCAGCACCACCACGGTCAGGCCCAGCAGAATGGCGCTCAGCCGCAGCAGGTGCTGCACCGTCCACCACGACGGATTCGCCAGCACCGTCACATCCTGGGCCGAGTTCAACTCCAGATCGAACCACTGCGGCGTGCTCCACGGGCCGCCCCCGTGCACAAAGCAAACCCCCGTCACCCGCACCTGGCTCCCCAGCGGATACTGTGGCAGCGCCGACTCGTCATTCACCTGGTACCACACCGGCCTGGCCAGAATCGCCGAGAACACATGCGATCCGCTCTGGACCACCAGCGTGTCCTCGTGCGCCTCGTGCACCTCCGCCGCCAACGTCCCCTGCATCGACACCAGCTCGTAGGGATACGCTCCGCTGGATGCGCCCTCCCATCCCACCGCAACCGGCTCAATCGGCTGCACCATCTCGCTCGGCAGCACGGTCGCCTGCGCAATTACCTCTGAGTACTGCCCCGGCTCGGGGAACCCCACCACATCCACCACCTGCCCCATGCGCAATGGCGACTGCTCGTAGGTGTTCACCAGCACCGCTTGCCGCTGCGGCGTTTCCACCACCACCTGAAGGCCGGGCTCAAAGAGCGTCACGCTTCCCCGCACGTGGACCCGCTGGCTCTTCTCATCCACATACGAGTGCGCCATGATCCGGGAAATGTCGGTCAGGGGCAGTGCCGCCGGATTGCCAGGTCCAGGCTTCAGCACCTGCATGTGCTTCGCCGAGCTGACCCACAACTCTGAGCCCGTCTGCTGGAATTTTCCGTCAAAGATCCCACCGACCACGCCGGTGAGCTTCACTTGCGCATCCAGCAGTTTGATCGGATCGAGCCCGTCCGGCTCCTCCACGTGCACGCGCACCGGGCCGCCATCCGTCTGCACATCCATCAACAAATAGGCGCCTGTGCTTTTGCCGGAGTTCGCGACGGATTGCCGCGTAGCCGACCGCACGGTTCCCATCATCGTCACATACAGGCAATCATTCGGGCGAGCGACCATGCCGCTCCACGTCACCGGCATCGGCTCCGGCAGCCGCCCGTTGCCCAGATCCTCAATCGACGCGGCCTTTACATTCACCGAAAAGCTCGGTACCGTGACGCCCCGGATCAGCACCTCATCGCCAGGAGTCACCACTGGCGGCGACGGCGGCGGTTGCACAAAGATCGCACCCGTGCCGTCCTGCACGAAGACCTGTCCTTCGCCCGGTTCGTAGTACGTCACCACGGCGCGCAGTTCCACCGGCACGCCGCTAACGATCTCATCTCGTGTAAGGGCGCGAATCTGCGCGACTGTGGTGACTTTGCGCGGCGCTCCGGCGTCCGCCTTCCCCGGAGGTGTTGTCTGCGCAAAAACACTTCCCAGCCCTGTCGCTGCAAACACCAACAGGAGAGCCAGCCGGCCTCTTCGCAAGATCACGTCCTCGGAATGCGATTCCAGCATCGCACCCTGAATTGCGAATGTCATCCCCTTTTTAAGTCAGACATCACAACGAAGTTACTGAAGTTCCAGCTCTCTGCTCGAATCTCAGAGCACGGAGCCTCGCCAGGCCAGCGCTGCCGCCGCCACGTCTTCCGCCGCCACGCCCAGCGATTTGAAGACCACCCTTCGCTCCGGCGCGGAACACAATCCCGCCAGCACTTCGCCGATCTCCGCGTAGACCGGCGCGCCGGAACCGATCACGTCTCCTGACTCCCGCATCGCCGCCTCCTGCGACTCCACCACCACCGCGCCGCGCATCGCCTCATCGTCCAGTTCCCGCCGCTCCCTGCCCACCGCGCCCACGGCGCACACCAGCGTCCGCTCGCCCAGCCATGCTCCGCACACCGGGGGCTCCTGAACGCTCGAAGCGCTCACCACCACGTCCGCGCCGCGCACCGCCGCCTCGGCGCTTTCCACCGCAGTCGCCTCATGCTCTTCGGCGAATCTCCGCGCGTGTTCCGCCGTTCGGCTCCAAACCCGAACTTCCTCGAATTGCCGCATCCTCCGCAGTGCCCGCACATGTGACCGCGCCTGCACTCCGCTGCCCAGGATCGCCAGCACCCGCGCCTGCTTGGGCGCAAACAATTTCGTCGCCACCGCGGAAACCGCTGCCGTCCGCATCTCCGTGATCAGCCGCCCATCCATCGCCGCCAGCGGCTCGCCCGTCTTCGCCGAGAACAACAAAATCGTTGCCTGATGCGTGGGCAGCTTCGCCTCCCGCGCGTTCTTCTCGTAGATCGTCACCAGCTTCGCGCCCATCACTTCGCCGTCCACCGCGGGCATCACCGCAAAGATGCCCTCGTGTTCCGGCACGCGCAGCACCGTCCGCACCGGTTGCTGAATCTTCCCCAGCGACAAATCCGTGAGCGCCCGCTCCATCGCCGGAATCAGCGCCTCATACGTCAGCCGCTCGCGAACCTGTTCTTCGTTCAGATATTCCATGTCGCTCTCTACATCAGACTCACGGCATCCACATCCACCACCAGGTTCCCCCGCGGAATCTCCGCCTGCTCCGCAAACGCCAGCAGTCCGCGCAGCGCCTGTTGCAACGCCCGCCGGCTCTCCGCCTTCATCACCAGATGAAACCGGTACGTCCGCTTGATCTTCGCCAGCGGCGCGCTCGCCGGCCCCAGAACGCGCACGCCCGGCAACGTGGTATCCCGGCACCACCGCCCCAGCGCCGCCGCCCATCCTGCCGCTTCTTCCATCCGCACGCTCTGCACCAGCACATTGGCCAGCGCGGCATACGGCGGATAATGCATCGCTCGACGGAATCGCAGCTCTCGCTCCGTGAACGCCGCAAAATCGTGCTTCGCCGCGCACTGGATCGCGTAATGCTCCGGGTGATACGTCTGCACGATCACCTGCCCCGGTTTCTCTCCGCGCCCGGCGCGCCCGGAAACCTGCGTCATCAACTGGAATACCCGCTCCGCTGCGCGAAAGTCCGGCAGCCCCAGCGCGTAATCGCAGCCCACCACGCCCACCAGCGTCACGCCGTGAATATCGTGCCCTTTCGCGATCATCTGCGTGCCCACCAGCAGGTTAATCTCGCCCGAGTGCAGCCGCAGCAGCAGCCGCTCCAGATCGCCCCGCCCGCGCACCGTGTCGCGATCCATGCGCCCAATCCGTGCCCCCGGAAACACTTCCTGCAATCGCTCTTCGCCCTGCTGCGAGCCGGCGCCCAGAAAATACAAATACTCGCTCTCGCACTTGGGACACTGCCTCGGCACCGTCTTTTTGTAACCGCAGTAGTGACATTCCAGCCGCTGTCCCACCGCGCGGCCCTCCCCTTCCATCGCCGCCTTGTGATAGGTCAGCGCAATCGAGCAGTTCTCGCACTCCAGCTTCTCGCCGCACGCCCGGCACACCACCACAAACGAGTAGCCGCGCCGGTTCAGCAGGATCATCGCCTGTTCCCCGCGCTCCAGCGTCGCTTGCGTCGCCTCCATCAGCGCCCGCGAGAACAAATGCTCCTGCCCTGTTTCCTGGAACTCCTGCCGCATGTCCACCAGGCGCACTTCCGGCAGCGGACGCTGCTCCACTCGCTCCGCTATCGTGATCCTCCGGTACTTCCCCTGCATGGCGTTGTGCCAGGTTTCCAGCGACGGTGTCGCCGACCCCATCACCACCGCCGCTCCAGCCAGCTTCGCCCGCATCACCGCCACATCGCGCGCGTGATACCGCGGCGTCGACTCCTGTTTGTAGCTGGAATCGTGCTCCTCATCCACGATCACCAGGCCCAGGTTCGTCACCGGAGCAAAGATCGCCGACCGCGTCCCCACCACCACCCGCGCCTCACCCGCGCGAATCCGCCGCCATTGCTCGCTGCGCTCCTCCGGCGTCAGCGCCGAGTGCAGCAGCGCCACTTCTTTCCCGAACCCATAGTGCAGTTGCGCCGCCATCTGCGGCGTCAGCCCAATCTCCGGAACCAGCAGGATCGCCGTCCGTCCCAAATCCAGCGCCCCCCGCATCGCTTTCAGATACACCGCCGTCTTGCCTGACCCCGTCACGCCGTGCAGCAGCAGCGGCCGAAACTCCCGCGATTCCACCGCTCCCGCGATCTCCCCCAGAGCTTCAGTCTGCGCCTCATTCAGCTCATGCTCCGCGCCGCCCAGCCCGTGCAGCCGTGTCAGATGAAACTCCGCCGGCCGCGCCTCAATCCGCACCAGTCCCTTCTTCACCAGCGTCGCCAGCGTCGATGCCGGAACCTCCAGCCGCCGCAGCTCCGCCACCGGCAGCTCGCCATCCGCGCCCGCCAATTCCGCCAATATCGCCTGCTGATTCTCATTCAGCTTCGGCAACCGCATGTCCGGAACCAACACCGCGTACCGCACCGTCCGCCGCGCGTCCCGCGACTCCGCCGCGGTTTCCCGCGCAATCCACTTCTTGCGAACCATCCCCGCCAGCAGCGCCGGCGAAGCCCCCGTCGACGACCGCAGCCGCGCCGCCGGAACCGCCTCACCCGCCTCCAGCGCGTTCAGCACGGCGTACTCGCGATCCTGCTCCTCGGCCGGCAGCCGCGACCGTCGTGACGCGCCCTGCTCCGCGCCGGAGGCCAGCACTTTCCGCCCGATTTCCGTAATCCGATACAGCACACGCCGCCGCACCTCGGCGGTCAGCGGCAACATCCCCCGCAGCACTTCGCCCACCGGAGCCAGATAGTACTGCGCGATCCATCGCCCCAGCTCCATCAGCTCCGCCGACAGCACCGGCTCGGCATCCAGCACCGCCAGCAGCGGTTTCGCCTCCACCGGAGGAGCGTCGTCGTGAAGCCTCACTACCACCCCGGCCAGCTTCTCGTTGCGGAACGGCACCAGCACTCGCGCGCCCGCGACCGGCGCATTTTCTCCCACCGCGTACGTAAACACGCGATCCAGGGGCACCGGCACGGCAACATCGCAAAAGGCAGGCATGATTCCTTCCCGGAGCCTACCAGAATCACCGCCCGAACTTTTTCACCACAGAGATCACAGAGAACGCAGTGGATGTTTTTGCTTTTCAACGTTCAAATTCTCTGTGCCCTCTGTGATCTCTGTGGTGAAATGTGTTCTCTGCACTGGAAATGAATCCGCAGGTCCGCTAGTGAATCTCATAAAACACCCAGGAGGGATTCATGTCGCAACAGAAAGTCGCGTTCATCACCGGAGGCAACAAGGGCATCGGCCTCGAAACGGGCCGCCAGCTCGGCCAGCTCGGCATCGCCGTCGTCCTCGGGTCCCGCGATCCCGAAAAAGGCACCGCCGCCGCCCGCCAGCTCAAGTCCGAAGGCATCGCCGCAGAAGCCGTCCGCTTCGACGTCACCAACCCCGCCGACTATCAGGCTGTCTACGATTATCTCGACAAGAAGTACGGCCGCCTCGACATTCTCGTCAACAACGCCGGCATCTCGCGCGAATCCTTCATGGGCGGCAACCACACCAGCACCACTTCGGCCGAAATCCTGCGCGAGACTTTCGACACCAATTTCTTTGGAGCCGTCCAGCTCACCCAAACCCTGCTCCCGCTCATCCGCAAATCGCCCGCAGGCCGCATCGTGAATCTCTCCAGCATTCTCGGCTCGCTCACGCTCCACGCCACGCCTGGCTCGCCCATCTACGACGCCAAATCCTTCGCCTACGACGCCTCCAAGGCCGCCCTCAACTCGTTCACCATCCACCTCGCCCACGAGCTGCGCGACACCAACATCAAAGTCAATTCCGCGCATCCTGGCTGGGTGAAGACGGACATGGGCACCGACGCCGCTCCCATGGAAATCACCGACGGCGCCAAAACCAGCGTCCGCCTCGCCACTCTCCCCGACGACGGCCCCACGGGCGGCTACTTCCACATGAACGACCCACTCCCCTGGTAGCGGAAGACAACAAAGGCCGGGTGCCCCACCCTTGTCCGCAGCTCCATCGCGGACAGGGTGGGTTCATCGCTTCACCCCTGCTGGCCGCTGGCAGCTGGCTGCTGGCGGCTCGCCTTCAGTCCCAACTCCTTCATCGCAATCTGCAAATCCGCCCAGGCCGCTTTCTTCTGATTGGGATCGCGCAGCAGATACGCCGGGTGATACGTCACGATCAGCTTCGATCCGTGAAAATTGTGGATCCTCCCCCGCAGCGCCGCCAGCGGGCTCTTCGCGCCCAGCAAATACGTCGCCGCCGTCGCCCCCAGCGCCACAACCACCTCCGGCCGGATCACGTCGATCTGCCGGAACAAAAACGGCGAGCAGGTGTTCGCCTCTTCCGGCTCAGGCACGCGGTTCTGCGGCGGCCGGCACTTCACAATGTTCGCGATGTACACCTCTTCGCGCTTCAGCCCCATCGCCGCGATCATATTGTTCAGCAGTTGCCCCGCCCGCCCCACAAACGGCAGCCCCTGCGCGTCCTCATCCGCGCCCGGCCCCTCGCCCACAAACATCAGCCGCGCATTAGCGTCGCCGTCCCCAAAGACGATCGCGTGCCGCCCCAGCTTCGCCAGCGCGCACCGCGTGCACTCGTGCAGTTCCGCGCGAATCGCCTCCAGCGCGGCGGCCTTGTCCTTCGGCGCAATCGGCGCGGCTCGTTCTTCCAGGATGGGCAGCGATGGCGTTGCGGATCGAGGCATCGTTCGGCTCTCCGGCGCAGCCGGCTCGGCCGCGTTCTCTGGTTCTGGCTCATCTATTAATGAAGTTCCGCTGGACGCGAAGTCGCTCGTCGCGCAGTCCCGGCGGTAGAAGTCGAAGATGCCCAGGTCGCGGAAGTACCCAATCCGCGCCCGCACCGCCTCTTCCGTTTCCGGAGCCAGACGTCGCGCCAAATCAGTCTCCGCTCACCGGCGCATCCGACTCGCTCAGCATCTTCCGCGGGCGGCGCAAGGTCAAAATCTCGTCCAGAATGTGATCGGCCAGCTCGCGCTTGCGCATCTCCGGCAATTCCATGGCCCGCTCGCGCGTCAAAAACGTCACCGCGTTGCGATCCGCATCGAACCCAACGCCCTCGCGCGACACGTCGTTCAGCACAATCGCATCCACACCCTTGCGCAGCAGCTTGTCGCGTCCGTGCGCCAGCGCGTCGTGCGTCTCCGCCGCAAATCCGACGATCAGCATCCCCGGCCGTCGCTCGGCTACCACTTCCGCCAGAATGTCCTCGGTCGGCTCCAGTTCCAGCGTCAGAGGCCCGCTGCGCCGCAGCTTTTGATCGGCCTGCACGCGCGGCCGGTAATCCGCCACCGCTGCCGCCTTGATCACGATCGTCGTCTGATCCAGCCGGCTCAGCACCGCCTGCCGCATTTCTTCGGTGGTGGTCACCGGAACCACTTCGCAGTTCATGGGCGCCCGCAACGCCGTCGGCGCCGTCACCAGAATCACGCGCGCCCCGCGCCGCTGCGCTGCCTCCGCCATCGCGTAGCCCATCTTGCCGCTCGACCGGTTCCCGAGGAAGCGCACCGGATCCAGCGCCTCGCGCGTTCCCCCGGCCGTCACCAGCACCGTTTCTCCAGCCAGATCGTTGCGATGCAGCAGCAGGCTCAGCACCGCATCCACAATCGCTTCGGTCTCCGCCAGCCGCCCCGCGCCGATCATGCGGCACGCCAGATAGCCGCTCTCCGGCGCCACGATCCGCACGTTTCGATTCGCCAGCGTCTCCAGATTCGCCCGCGTCGCCGCGTGCTCCCACATGTTCACGTTCATCGCCGGAGCCACAATCACCGGCGCCGTTGTCGCCAGATACAGCGCGCTCAGAAAATCGTCCGCAATGCCATGCGCGAACTTCGCCAGCATGTTCGCCGTCGCTGGAGCCACCACCAGCGCATCCGTGGTCTGCGCCGCATCCATGTGCTCAATCGACGAAGCCGCCTCCGCGCCCGGTTCCTCCGCCCCGTCCCACAGGCCCGTGATCACTCGGTGTCCGCTCAGCGCGGCAAAGGTCAGCGGCTGCACAAACTGCTGCGCCGCCTCGGTCATCACCACGTGCACGTCCAGCGCGTGCTTTTGCAGCGCGCGCACCAGTTCCGCAGCCTTATACGCGGCAATGCCGCCGCACACGCCGACCGTGACCTTCATAGAGACAGTTTACTGCTGGGAGAGTAGATGCTGGCTAAAGAACTGGGTGCCCCACCCTTGTCTGCATCGCAGACAGGGTGGGTAATGCTGACTACTGACTACTGATCACCGACTACTGTCCTACGACACAAACCTTGGCACGTCCGGCGATTCGACCTCCGGCTTCAGCACCTTCGCATCGTCCGGCTTTACATAAGCAATCTTCCCCGCCGCGATCTCCTCCTGCGCCACGCGGCAGGCCTTCTTCGACTTCGCTGACACCAGCGGCTCCGCGCCATTCTGCAGTTGCCGCGCCCGCCGCGCCGCCACCAGCACGTACCGGAAGTTGCTGTCGAACTCCTGCTCGATGCTCATCCCCGTTCCTCCGCTTCCCAATCTAAGCCGAGCCCTTCGAACCGGCTGCGGCCTCGGTCACGCCAAACGCCTCCAGCACGGGCCGGATCCTGGCCTCGGAATTCGCCGTGCGGCATCGCTCCGCAATCTCCAGTTGCCGCTCTTCGTCCGGCGTTCCGGCTGCCCCGTTGCGCCGGATGCGCTCCGCCGCCACGATCGCGGCCATCTCTTCCACGGCCCGATCCAGAACGTCGTTGACGAGAATATAGTCATATTCCCGGTAATTCTCAATCTCCAGCTTCGCCTTCGCCAGCCGCCGCTCGATCACCTCTTCTCTTCACGCGTCGCCTTCCGCCCGGCTGCGGTTCCGCAGCCGCATCGCCAGCACCTGCGGCGACGGCGGCATCAGGAAGATGGAGACGGCATCCCCGCATTTCTGCCGCACCTGCGCCGCGCCCTGCACATCGATATCCAGCAGCAGATCGCGCCCCCGCGCAAACGCCTCACGCAGCGTGCTCCGCGCCGTCCCGTAAAGCGCTCCGAACACCTCCGCATGCTCCAGAAACTCGTTGTTCCGGATCATTTCCTCGAAGTGCTCGCGCGTCGTAAAGTGATACTCCCGCGAGTCCATCTCCGAGCCGCGCGGCCCGCGCGTCGTCCACGATACGGAAAACTCCAGCCCCGCCACCAGCGAACGCAGTTGGTTCACAATGGTCGACTTCCCCGACCCCGACGGCGCTGAAATGATGAACAGAATCCCCGCCAAGCGTTCTTTCTCCCCCAGAAGTTCTTCCCGTCACCATCGCCGGAGCTCTTCCCCGCAAGCCCCGTCCCTGAGTCCCTGCATCCTAAACCGTAACCCGTATCCCGTAACCCCTGCTCTACTCCAGATTCTGCACCTGTTCCCGCGCCTTCTCGATCTCGGTCTTCATGCCCAGCCCGGCCTCGGTCACGCGCGACCCGTTCCCGGCCACGCCGCTCGTCTTCGACAGCAGCGTATTCGCCTCGCGATTCATCTCCTGCAGAAGGAAGTCGAGTTTTTTCCCCACTTCGCCGCCTTCCTCCAGCAGCCCGGTGAAGTGCTCGATGTGCGTCCGCAGCCGCGTCACTTCTTCTTCCACATCGCTGCGATCGGCAATCAAGGCCGCTTCCTGCAGCATGCGGTCCTGGTTGAAATCGCCATCCACCATCGACTTCAGCCGCTGCGACAGCCGCTCGAAGTACAGCTTCTGCACATCCTCCCGCAGCAGCGCGGATTCGTCCACCAGCTTCCGCAGCCGCTCCATGCCGGCCCGCAACTCGCCGGCCAGCGCCGCGCCTTCCTGCTCGCGCATCGAGTTCAGCGCCGCCACCAGCGCGTCGATTTCCTGCAGCGCCGCGGCTTCCACCGCCGCCACTTCGTCTTCGCCGCTGCGCGCTTCCGCCAGCAGCACGCCTGGCAGCCGGAACATCACGTTCAGATCCGGCTCGCCGCTCAGTCCATGCTCTCTGGCCGCCGCCCGAAACGCCTCCACATACGCCGCCACCAGCTCGTGATCGTAGCCTGCCTCGGCCTTCTGGCTGCGCTCCAGGTTCAGCGTCACTTCCACGTGTCCGCGCCGCAGCTTTTCCTTCAGCACTCGCCGCAATTGCATTTCCAGGCTTTCGGCGCCGCCCGGCAGCCGCAGGTGCAGATCCAGAAAGCGATGGTTCACGCTCTTCAGGCTCAGCGTAAAGCCGAGCGTCTCCGACACGCGCGCGCTGCGCCGGGCAAATCCCGTCATGGAATAGACCGGCTGTGTGGCCTTGCTCTTGCCTTTTGCTTGACTCATCGTCCTTGTTTCTCCGTCGCCGCCGGTTGGACCGCCTGGGCAGCCATCGCGGCAGCAATCCCCGGCTCCGCGTCGGCTCCGGAATGATTCCCGTTCCCTTCGCCGATATCCATAAACTGCAACCGGTACAGTTTCTGATAAATCGGCGAACTCTGCAGCAGCTCTTCGTGCGAGCCAATCGCCGTAATCCGCCCCTGCTCCAGCACCGCAATGCGATTCGCGCGCCGCACGGTCGACAGCCGATGCGCGATCACGATCACCGTGCGTCCCGCCATCAGATTCCCCAGAGCTTCCTGCACCAGCGACTCGCTCTCCGCGTCCAGCGCCGACGTCGCCTCGTCCAGAATCAGCACCGGCGCGTTTTTCAGGATCGCCCGCGCAATCGCCAGCCGCTGCCGCTCCCCGCCGGAGAGCCGGAATCCCTTCTCGCCGATCACCGTGTCGTAGCCATCCGGCATTTTCAGGATGAACTCGTGCGCCAGCGCAGCCTTCGCCGCTGCTTCCACGCGCGCGAACGCCACATCCGGCTGCCCGTACGCGATGTTGTTCCGCACCGTGTCGTTGAACAGGATCGTCTCCTGCGTCACCTTCCCGATCTGCGCTCGCAGTTGGGCCAGGCTTACCTCCCGCACATCGTGCCCATCGATCAGAATCCGCCCGCCCGTTACGTCGAAAAACCGCGGAATCAGATTCACCAGCGTCGATTTTCCCGCGCCGCTCGGCCCCACCAGTGCCACCACTTCCCCGCGATGCACGGTCAGATCCACATCGCTCAGCACCACCCGCGGCCCTTCACTGTGCGCGTCCTGTTCCTGGTAGCAAAAGCTCACGTTCTCCAGTGCAATGCTGTCGTGAAATGGCTTCAGCGTCTGGGGATGCTTCGCTTCCGGCACCTCGTCCTGATCGTCCATGAAGTCGAAAATCGCCGCTGATGCGCCCGCCGCCTGCTGGAAGCTGTTGTAGTACGACCCAAACCGCCGGATCGGATCGTAGAGCTTGAACAGCGCGATGATGAAGGCGAAGAACGTGCCCACCAGCATGGTTCCGTGGCCGATCTCGTTCCGGCCCACCCACAGCAGCGCGGCAATGGCCACTGCGCCGATGAAATCCATCAGCGGCGAGGTGATCGCCTGCGACCGCACCACCCGCAGATTCGCCCGGAACAGCCGCCTCGCTGCCTGCCGGAAGCGCACCAGTTCCCAGAACTCCATGTTGAATGCCTTCACGATCCGGTTGCCCGTGATCGTTTCATGCAGGATGTTCTGGATATCGGCCAGCTTGTCCTGGCCCTTTCGTGTCGTCCGCCGCACGTCGCGTCCGATGCGCGCGATCGATGCGATCGCGATCGGAATAAAGAGCAGCAGCACCCAGGCCAGCTTGTGCCCCAGCGCCACCACCACCACAATCATGCAGAGCAACGTGCAGAATTGCTGGAGAAAATCCGACAGGATCGTTGCCGTCGCGTACTGCACCCGCTCGATGTCCGTAATCAGCGCCGACAGCAGCGTGCCCGTCGCATGTTTCTGGAAGAACGAAACCGAACGCCGCAGCATTCCTTCATACAGGTCGTTGCGCAGATCCGTGATCATGCCGAAGCCGGCCCAATTCGCCAGATACGTCCCCGCGTAATCGCAAATGCCCTTCAGAAAAGTCGCCGCCACCAACGCAAAGGCAATCACGCCCCAGTCGTTCTTAATGGGAAGAAAATGCGGGAGCAGCATCTGCGGCGTCACGGAGATGTGCCACCGTTGCCCGATCGCGCCCAGCATGTTCGTCTGGTTCGCGCGCGCGGTCGCTGCGTGCGGGTTCAGCACGTTGTCGAAAATCGGGCCAATCAGCAGCACGCGGTACGCATCAAGCGCGCCCACGCCCGCCGCCAGCACCACGGCGGAGATCGCCTGCAGGCCGTAGCGGCGCGCGTACACCAGCAGGCGCCAAAAACGCATCATGGGCGCACACGTCTCCGCTCATCGGTGAGATACATCCCCTTATCTTATCCCGTACGGCCGGGTGCCCCACTTCTGCCCGGCTTTGGCAGAAGTGGGAGGACACGATCCCGCTCCTGCCGCTTTGTATCAGGGCAGGACTTCAGATCGGGTCCCTGGCGAACGAAGTTCGCTGGGTTGAGAAGGGCTACCCTGAGCGAGCGCAGCAGGCGATGAGTCGAATGGGTGCCGTTGCGTACTCGCGCAAATCTGGGCTTCAGCCCCTGCGCTTTGTATCAGGGCACAACTTCAGTCGTGCCGAAACTGTGCCCAATAGAAGAGGGCTTTAGCCCCTGCGCATTTTCATCTCTCGCCCATCACCCTCCGTAGGACACAGCCCAACGCGATGGCACCAACCCAACGCGCCGTAGGCGCAACGGAATTTAGCCCAGCACTTCAGTACTGGGTAAGCACCCGTAGAACACCGAGTCCCGGAGGGACGACGCTACTGGCGACTCACTGCTGGCTACCGGCTACTGGCCACTGACTGCCGGCTACCGGCTACCGGCTACCGGCTTTCCTACATCATCTTCTTCAAATACTCGTAGCTCGCCCGCACCGCATCGATCGCTGGCCCTTTGCTCTGGTCCTGCTCCACAAAGTAGTGCTCCACGCCCAGCCGCTCGCTTTCGGCCAGAATCGCCTTCCAGTCCAGCGTCCCCTTGCCCACCGGCTCAAAATGCCCTGACTCGGGATTCATGTCGAACGAAACCGGGAATCCCGCCGCGCGATCCTTCAGGTGCAACAACTTCAGCCGGCTTCCCAGCCGTTTCATCAGCGCCACCGGATCGTGCCCCGCCTGCGCCGCCCAGTAAACGTCCACCTCAAAGAACACCAGCTCCGGATCGGTCTCCTGCATCAGCACCTCGTATCCGGTGTGTTCCTTCCCGCCTGGACCCGCCGATGCCTGCTCCGACAGCGGACGAAACTCATAGTCGTGATTGTGAAAGGCGAAGCGCATTCCCCTGTCTTTCGCCTGCTTCCCCCAGGCGTTGAACTGCCGCGCCGCCGTGCGAAAATCTCCGAACGAATTCCACATCGTCTGCGGAATCATGGCGCACACCATCCACGCCAGCCCCAGCTCCGTCGCGTACTCAAACCGCGTGCCCAGATCGTCGTAGTTGAAGTGCCCGCTCGGCACGCGCAGATCCGCGTCGTCAATCATGTGCCGCAGCGCATCCGCGGAGAACGTGTAGATGCCCGCGTACGTCTCCACTTCCTGATAGCCGATCCGGCGGATCTGCTCCAGCACGTGCGGCAAATTCCGCTCCGCCTCTTTCCGCACCGTGAACAACTGCACGCCCAGCGGAACCCGCTCCGCCGCCCACGCGCCTCTGCCGGCCAGCGCGATCGCCGGCGCCAGCGCCGCCGCATTCTTCAAAAATCTCCGTCGTGTCTGCATTCCCTAATCCCTGTTCCCTAATGCCTGCCTCACCGCTCTGTCCGCCAGCGGCGCCATCACCGCAAATCCCGCCGGGCTCGGATGCAGCCCATCGGCCGTCAGCTCCGGCTTCATCCGCCCCTGCGCATCCGCCATTGCCGAGTAGTAATCCAGATACACCAGCCCATTCGCGTTGCAGTACCGCTCGCAGCCATTCATTCAGTTCCACGATCTCCTGCGGCGGACGCAGCACCGTGTACGTCGTCCACTCGGCCCTGCGTCCCATTCTCCGGCGTCAGCGACGACAGCACCACGCGAATCCGATTCGCCCGCGCCACCTCCACCATCGTCTCGAAATTGCCCTCGATCTGCGCCAGCGTTTCCGGCCCCGTGTTCCCCGCGATATCGTTCGTCCCCGCCAAAATCACCACCACCGCCGGATGTAGATCCACCACGTCCTGTCGAAACCGCACCAGCATCTGCTCCGTCGTCTGCCCGCTGATCCCGCGGTTGATGTATCCCTCGCCCGGAAAATACTGGTTCAAGTCCCAGATATCCGTGATCGAGTCACCGAAGAACACCACGCGCTGTTCGCTGGCCTTCGGATTTCCCAAAGCGGCATCAGCCGCCCGATACCGCGCCAAATCCCCGTAATCGTTCATGAACATCGGGATCAGCGTCTCCCGCCAGCGGTCCAGATTCTCCGCCGCTTTCATTGCCTCCAGCGCCGTCGCGTTCGGCGCCCCCGCCGTGCTCTGGTTCGGCTGCGGATAATTCCCCTGCGCCCGCGCGCCCGCGCCAGCCGCGCACAGCACCGCGCCCACTGCCAGCGACAACGCCAGATTTTTCATGACCTCACCCTACCACTTTCCTTTCGCTGTCATCCTGAGCGAAGTTGATCGCGCCCAGGCGCGATCAACGGAGTCGAAGAGCCTGGCCTGAGCGCAGCCGAAGGCACCTGCATTTCGCCTTCGTTGTCATGGCACCTGCACTCTCTTCGTTGTCATCCTGAGCGGAGATGGCTCGCGCCAGCGAGCCATCGCAGTCGAAGCACCTGCATTTCACGTAAAATTCCCTCCCATGAGACTTCGCCCCGCTCTCGCGCTCTCTCTCGCATCCGCGCTGCCCCTGTCACCTTGCCGCGCAAGCTCGGCCCTCCGCGGGCCCTAATTTCTCCGCGCTCACGCCGCAAGCCGCGCAAACTCTGCGCAGCGACGAACCCGTCCGCGAACCGCACGCCATGGTCGTCTCCGTCCACCATCTCGCCACCGACGCTGGCGTCGAGGTCCTGCGCAAGGGCGGCAATGCCGTCGATGCCGCGGTCGCCGTCGGCTTCGCGCTCGAGGTCGTCTATCCCTTCGCCGGCAACATCGGCGGCGGCGGATTCATGCTCATCCACGACCACACCGGGAAAGACATCTTTCTCGACTACCGCGAAGAAGCCCCGCTCGCCGCCACGCCCAACATGTACCTTGACGCCCGCGGCAATGTGATTCCCGACGCCAGCATCATCGGCTATCGCGCCATCGGCGTCCCCGGCTCCGAGGCCGGCCTCGTTTACGCCGAGCAGCATTACGGCCGCCTCACCCTCCAGCAGGTCATGGCGCCCGCCATCCGCCTCGCCGCCGAAGGCTTCATTCTCACGCCCGAAGAAACGCAGGAATTGCACGACTCCGTCCTCTCCAAATTCGCAACCTCGCACGAAATCTTCCAGCGCAACGGCGACTTCTACAAAGCCGGCGACCGCTTCCGCCAGCCGCTCCTCGCCGCTACGCTCCGCAAACTCGCCGCCGACCCCGCCGATTTCTACCACGGCCCCATGGCCCAGCAAATCGCTGCCGCCATCCAGCAGGGCGGCGGCCTCATCACCGCGAAAGATCTCGCCCATTACCAGGTCAAAGTCCGCGAGCCCATCATCGGCCACTACGCCGGATACACCATCCTCAGCGCGCCGCCGCCCTCCTCCGGCGGCGTCACCCTGATGGAAACCCTCAACATCCTCTCCGGCTTCCAACTCAGCGCGCTCCCCGACCGCTCGCCCCAGGACGTTCACCTCATCGTCGAAGCTTTCCGCCGCGCATTCATGGACCGCAACCAGTACCTCGGCGATCCCGATTACGTTCACATGCCCATCGCGCAAATGCTCAGCAGCCAATACGCCGCTGCGTGGCGCGCCACCATCTCGCCCAACAAAGCCACGCCCTCCGCCTCGCTCGTCCGTCCCGCCGGATTCCTCCCGCCGCCGCCGACCATGAACGACGTCCGCCAGGAAGCCATGGACACCACGCACTATTCCGTGATGGACGCGCAGGGCGACGCGGTCGCCGTCACCACTACCCTCAACGGCGCCTTCGGTTCCGGCGTCACGGTCCCTGGCCTCGGCTTCCTCCTCAACGACGAGATGGACGACTTCGCCTCCAAGCAGGGCGTGCCCAACATGTTCGGCCTCATCCAGGGACCGGCGAACGCCATCGCGCCCGGCAAGCGCCCGCTCTCCAGCATGACCCCGACCATCGTCCTCCGCGACGGCAAAGTCGCCATGGTGCTCGGCTCGCCCGGCGGCGCCACCATCATCTCCACCGTCGCCAACATCTTCCTTAGCGTCGCCGATCACGGCCTCAACATTCAGCAGGCGGATGACGCGCCGCGCTTCCACAATCAATTCCTGCCCGACACGGTTTCCCTTGAGCCGGGCTTCTCGCCGGCCACCCTCTCCGCCTTGCAATCCATGGGCTACACACTCAAATTCCGCCACGCATGGGGCGACGGCGAATGCATCGAGGTCGATCCCAAAACCGGCACGCTCTCAGCCGGCCAGGACCACCGCCAAAACTACGGCAAAGCTGGCGGCTACTGACTTCTGGCCGCTGGCTGCTGGCAGCTTTTCCTGATCACTGACTACTGATTACTGATCCCTTCCCAGAGGTCTGACCACTGGTTTATCCTCTCTCCATAGCGCAAACTTTTACTGAAGTCCTTTTTCGGAGAAATCCATGTCTGACGCTTCCTGCGACATCGGCCTCATCGGCCTTGCGGTAATGGGCCAGAACCTCGTCCTCAACATGAACGACCACGACTTCCGCGTCGCCGTCTTCAACCGCACGGTTTCCAAAGTTGACGACTTCCTCGCCAACGAAGCCAAAGGCACGCAGGTAGTCGGCGCGCATTCGCTCCAGGAGTTCGTCTCGCTCCTCAAGCGCCCGCGCCGCGTCATGCTCATGGTCAAGGCCGGCGACGTCGTCGACCAGAACATCCAGCACCTGCTCCCTCTGCTCGAGCCCGGCGACATCCTCATCGACGGCGGCAATTCCCTCTTCACCGACTCCAACCGCCGCACCCAGGATCTCGCCGCCAAAGGCATTCTCTTCATCGGCACCGGCGTTTCCGGCGGCGAAGAAGGCGCGCGCTTCGGCCCCTCCATCATGCCCGGCGGCAATCCCGAAGCGTGGCCGTACGTGAAGCCCATCTTCCAGGCCATCGCCGCCAAAGTCGACGCCAGCGGCAAAGCCACCACCTCCGACGGCCAGGGAACGCCCTGCTGCGACTGGGTCGGCGATCAGGGCGCCGGCCATTACGTCAAGATGGTTCACAACGGCATCGAGTATGGCGACATGCAGCTCATCTGCGAAGCCTACGACCTCCTGAAGCATGCGCTGAACGCCACGCCCGACGAGCTTTCGCAAATCTTTACCGACTGGAACAAGGGCGAGCTCGACAGCTACCTCATCGAAATCTCCTCCGAGATCTTCGCCAAGAAGGACGACGACGGCTCCCCGCTCGTCGACAAAATCCTCGACACCGCCGGCCAAAAAGGCACCGGCAAATGGACCGTGAACAGCGCACTCGATCTCGGCATGCCGGTCACGCTCATCAGCGAAGCGGTTTTCGCGCGCTGTCTCTCGGCCATCAAGGCAGAGCGCGTCGCAGCCTCGAAAGTCCTGCACGGCCCCACCGGTCAGGCCGCTACCGCCGATCGCGCCGACTTCATTGAGAACGTGCGCCGCGCGCTCTACTGCTCCAAGATCATTTCCTACGCGCAGGGCTACATGCTCCTCCGCCAGGCTGCAAAGGATTTCGGCTGGCGCGTGAACATGGGCGGCATCGCGCTCATGTGGCGCGGAGGCTGCATCATCCGCAGCCGCTTCCTCGGCAAAATCAAGGAGGCTTACGACAAGAATCCCGCGCTGGACAATCTGCTCTTCGACGACTTCTTCGCGGGCGTGCTCAACGAATATCAGGCTTCGTGGCGCAAGGCTCTGGTCAAGGCCATCGCGCTCGGCGTGCCCGCTCCGGCCTTTTCCACCGCGCTTTCGTTTTACGACGGATACCGCACCGCCCGCCTGCCCGCCAACCTGCTCCAGGCCCAGCGCGACTTCTTCGGCGCGCACACCTACGAGCGCACGGACCAGCCGCGCGGCCAGTTCTTCCACACCAACTGGACCGGCCGCGGCGGGCGAGTCTCCTCGTCCACCTACAACGTGTAGAGCTCAATCCTGAAAACCCTGGGTGCCCCACCCTTGTCCGCAGGACAGGGTGGGTTCGAGGTCACCGGGTGCTCGCCGGCCCCTGGATCCCGCTTACCGCGCAGTCTTGCGGGACTTCCTCTCCTGCCCGTTCGCCCCGACCGACGGGCGGGAAAGGAAATCGGCGTCGTACGTCACGCCCAGATTGCTCAGGACCAGCGCCGCTTTCACCAGCGCCGCGCGCTTGTGCGAAAGCTTCTGGATCGCGAGCTCCCGGGTCTCCGCGGAATCGTATTTCCCATCGTTCCCGCAATAGACGATCCTGCGATCGATCAGCGCAATCGAGTGATGCAGATCTTTCAGGGCGTATTTGCTGTAGGCATTCGCTTCCATGGAACCTCGCGTTTCCCTCTTGTTAGACATTTCGTGTGGAAGATCGGCAGGAAACAGAGGCGGCAGGTGCCGTTGGAAAGAACTGCCAGGCTCGAATCGGGTCAAGCTTCATGCTGGAGCAGCTTCGCGGACTCCGCGAAACCGCTGAAATCACTACATCTGCTCCCTGAGATGCCGAAATACTCGCCAGGCTCGCCCATCTTCGCCCAAAATTCGCATCTCACCCGCTGAGGTCATCATGAAGACAGCCACCATCATCGGCATTCTCCTCATCGTGCTCGGAGTCGTCGGCTTCGCCATGGGGGGCATCAGCTACACCCACAGCAAAAAGGATGTGGACATGGGTCCCATTCAGGTGACGCACAAACAGACGCGTACCGTCCCCATCTCCCCCATCCTCAGCACCATCTCGCTGATCGCCGGCGTTGGCCTGGTCATCGTGGGCGTTCGGGCTCGTTAATTCGTCGATCTCACCTTCCTGATCCTTCCTCTCGCGCCGTGGCGCCGTCGCCGCTGGTGCCGACGAGGATTTGGAGTACCCCCCTGTCATCCCGAGCGAGCCCCGCTCGCATCGAAAACCCGGCCGACATTTTTGGGCGCCCGCCCTGCTAAAATCGCTCATCTCGCCCAGCAGGATTCCTGCGAATTGCAAGGAGAGAACGTCCGCCATGTCACCACTCGCACCATCCGAAGAAAAAATGTGGGAAGCACCCACAAAGATGCCGCAACCGAAGGTCCCCGACGAGGAGATCAATCTCAAGTACTCAAAACGAGAACTCCGAATCGTGACCGAATCTAACCGAGAGCAGCTTCCCAATTTTGTGGAAGCCCTAAAGCGGCCCAACTGGATGGAACTGCGGCCCTTCTACCAGCGGCGCCCCCGCTGGGACCCGATCCCAGCAGTCCAAGCTCATTGAATCCTTCATAATGAACATCCCCGTGCCCCCGCTATTTGTCTATGAATCCGCGCTTGCCAAGTATGAAGTCATGGACGGGCAGCAGCGGATCACAGCGGTGCAGGATTTCTACACTAATAAGCTTAAGCTGCAGGGCCTAGAGCAATGGCCCGAACTTAACGGACGCATATATGAAAGACTTCCCTCGGAGATCCGCAAGGGCCTCGACAGAAGGTCCATCTCGTATATCGTGCTCCTGAAGGAATCCGCGCTTACCACAGAGGATGAAGCGCTACTGCGACAGGAGGTCTTCGAGCGGCTAAATACCGGAGGAATCAAGCTCAGCCACCAAGAAATCCGGAACGCCCTCTACCAGGGAAAATTCAACTCCCTCCTCCTTGATCTGGCCAAGGACACCACCTTTCGCCAGATCTGGAGCATTGCCCGTCTACAGCGAATCGGCCGAGTTGAACCGGGACGCTGACCTCCTCGCCAACCGATATTACGTTGCGATGCGCGACATCGAAATAATCCTGCGATTTTTTGCTCTTCGCCACGCCGATCATTACCAAAAAGGGATGAAGGGTTTCCTCGACCTCTACATGGTGCGCGCACGCGCTTTCACAGATGAAGACGTTGCCCTTTTGCGCTCCACATTTGAGAAAACCGTAAACCTCGGCGCAGAGGTTTACGGCGACCTTGCGGCGCGCCCTTGGGACAAAACCAAGAAGCAGTGGGCACCGCGCGCACATGTGGCGTTCAGCGACGCCGTCATGGTGGGGCTCTCACGCCATCTCGATGAAAGGGACCGCCTAGTCTCAATACGGGAAAACGTAATAGAAGCCACCAAACAGCTGTTCGAACAGCACCCGGAGGGGACATTCACTGGACGAGGCAACACGAAGCTGGACGTTCAAACGAGGATCCGCCTTTTCGACGCCATGCTCAACGATCTGCTCGGATAAAGAATGTTCTCCAGCCTCATAGACCGACTGCTGGACGACATCCGAGTAATCGGCGAAATAGCGGCCTTCAATGACTCCGTCCGAGAATGGCTGACCTCGGCAGCCCACCTGCCCGAGCAGGTGGCCCATCTTGAGCAAGCGCCGCGGAAACTGGACTGGCAAATCTACGACCATTGCGCGGCCATAACCAGGCTGTACGCAGCTTACGAGATCTTCGTCGAGGGTCTCGCCGCTGAGTATCTCGCTGCGCTGCCGAGCCTATATGAGGGCTACGGCGATCTCCCCTCGGCAGTGCGGACCCAACATCGCCTCGGAATCGCGGAGATCCTGTCAAAATACAGCGAGGATCGCGGCTCCATAAATCTAGGAGAACAAGAAATTGCCGAACATCTGTTCGCGGGACTTTCCGGAAAACAACCCTACGCCCTACTGAAGAACGCATTCTTCGTCGAGAGGCAGAACTACCGACTGGACGCGCTAGTAAAACTACTCGGCTTTCTCGGCGTACCCAACGTCACGCAGCAACTCACACGCGACCCAGAAATTGACCGATACCTGCATGAGCGGCGCGGAGAAAACGCGACGCTCGAATCGGAGCTACGCACCTTTATAAAGCTACGCAACGAGGCGGCACACGCAGAGGTAGATGAAGTCATTGGCGCAGATGAGTTCAAGTCCATAGACCTAGTAGGCGCCGTTTGCCAAGCCCTCGCACGCGCCCTTGAGCGGGCGGCCATTGCCCGCCGAGTTGAATTGACCCAGTTTGTTAACTGCGGGGAAGTAATTGAGATACACGACGACGGATATGTTGCCGTGATAAGAGCAAGTGGGATCCCAGTCGCCGTCGGCGACGAACTCCTGATCGTTAGCGATTCGAAGCTTGTCTGCTCAATAACCGTCAGTTCGCTCCAGCTAGATAACGTCGGGCACACCCGCGTAGACGCAATACCGGGACAAGAAGTCGGCGTCAGGCTTTCCGCAAAGTGTAGGCCCGGGAACCTACTAGTCAGGCTGCTTGAGCCCGTGCCGCCCGAGGTTTCCCCCATGCTCCCACTCGAAGTCGATGAGCCCTCCACGGACGCTGAGTCATCTCGACCGGAACCAGACAACGCGCCGCGCGAAGCTGACGCGTCAGATCCGCACGAAGAAACCGACACTAACGCGCAGGGATAGAGTCGGGCGCCCCACCCTTGTCGCCGCCTCTTCGTGACAGGGTGGGGAGGTATTCATAAAGCACCCGACATCCCAACCGCGCCCGCCTTTGGCGCGGTTGGGATGTCGATTCCTTGCTGCCGCAGGCCGTCGGCGAAAAGCGGCACCGGCTCCGCCGGGCCGCAGCCGACAACTCAGAAAACCGGGGACTCACGGAACGTTCCCCGCAATCACCGCGACGCGCCGCCCATAGCGCTATTTCCGCATCGGGCACCGCCGCCCTGGCTTTGTATTAGGGCACGACTTCAGTCGTGCCGTAAAGCCGCGCGCAGCGCGCCTCCTTGCTGCCGCACAGGCCCGGGGTCCCCGTCGCGTTTGCGCGAACGGGGTGGGAGCCCGTCGGCGCAGCTCGGAACGAGCGCAGCCGACCCGCCCCAAACCAGCACCTCGCCGATCCCTGCGCTTCCCGCGTACCATCGAAGAACCATGGCACGCCGCAAACTTTTCAACGAACTGATGGAAGGCACCCACACGATGGCGGCCCACCGCGAGCGAAAGATCACGCTGCCCAGCCGCCACAAGCCTCCCAAACCCGCCCCATTCGCCGCCCCTCAAAAAACTGTCAAGCCCCCGGCCTCCGCACCGAAGTAATGCCTGTTGATTCCACGAGGCTTCCCGGCCAAAACTGCCAAAGATATTTGGCGGGCTAATTCCTCCCGCTTGATATCCTGAACTTAGGATGGAAATCGAGAAAAGGCCGCGCCCCGCGCGGCCTTTTCCTTTTCCCAGCATTTCTCCGTGTTCTCTGTGTCCTCTGTGGTGAACCCGGACCCCCCGAAAGGAACTCATGCTGGCAATCACCAAACCCACCGGCACCGCCCGCGGCCCCAGGCGCCGCTGCCGCTACCTCACCGTCAGTGGCCGTCCGTGCCAACAGAACCCCCTCATTGGCGAGGATTTCTGCCACCAGCACGGCAAGCACCGCCACCCCATCTGTCCCTCCGGTCTCAAGGTCGTCGTCCCTCTCATCGAAAACTCCGAGACCGTCCAGCTCGTCAGCACCCAGGTCACTCAGGGACTCTTCGCCGGAACCATCGATCCCTGGCGCGCCGGCAAAATCCTCTACGCCTTGCAGGTCGCCGCTATGACCTTCCCGCGCCCCGCGCGCCTCCAGCCCGTCAAGGCCGAGCCCGTCGAGCCGGTCACCGAAGTCTTCGAGTCGCCCGAAGGCGAACTCCTCGGCCCCGCCGAATTTGCGCCCGCCGCCCCCGGGCGCTTCGACTCCGTCTGGAGCTGGGACAAGTTCCGCTATGAGCAGGAATGTGAGCGCCTCGGTCGTCCCAAACCGGAAACCCCTGCCGACATGCCCGAATCCGGCTGGCTCAACGAGGAGGATCTCGACAACGTCAGCGAACAGGCCAACAGCGGCGCAGTCCTGCCCGACGACGGCTACAAGGAGAAAATGCTCGAGCTGCGTCTCGACGCCGACCGTCGCAACGCTCTCCCGCCGCTATCCGAACGCAAATGTTCTTATGGCGCCGAATCCTGGTGCCGTGGCCCCGGCGCGCAGGGCAAGTGGCAGCAGGCCTGCGGCCGCTGCATCCGCGAGCGCGATGAGTACTGCCGCCTCCACCCCGATCAGCCCAAACCCACCTGCAGCTCCGACGACATCCCCGATCTCAAAGCCGTCGCGTCGTCAGCGGAGCCTGAACCCCTGTTGTCGAGGCCGTCAACACCGCTAACTTGCATCCCTGCAACACCGAAAGTTGTCTCGCCGTCATGGGGGGTACCCCTATCGCGACAAAACGCTCGACATTCGACCCGCCTTCGGCTCGCTCAGGCCAGGTTGGGGGGCACCCGAGGGATGCGCGGTGGCGTCAGAACCCCGTGACAGTGCTCTCGTCGAACTCCAGCGCGTGCACGTGGCAAACGTTGATGCCCGCGGTGTAGGTCTGATTGGTCCCATCCGCAAAGACCAGCTTGAAATCCTCGACGCAGATGTGGTGGACGCCGGGAGGGAAAATGACCGCCGTGCCCATTCCCTCGGGCAGCGTGGCGCGCCCCAGCACATCGTCGCCCCAGGCTTGCTGGGAGTGCGGCGAAACGAAAAAGTTCTGCACGGTTTTGCCCGTGTTGTTCAGGAACCAGAAGTTCGCCTTGCTCTGGGAACTCGCCTGCTGCGACAGCATGCCCACCAGCAGAATGGCAGCCGCCGAGAGAAGCACTACTTTGAAGGCCCGCATGGTATCCCCTTTGCAGTCGCCGGGAGCCGCGTGGCGTCCGCGCACCTGACACTTCAGGCGCAGAAGACGAGTTGTCCACGAATCCAGCCCACGAACGCTGAGAAATTGCCCCTGATCCTACACCTTTCGGGACGAGTGTCAATGAAATTGGCGAATTCGGTTGATTTGTTATTCGCGCTATCCTCGTTCCATGCCGGTCACCGTCGCCGAAGCGCTGCGGATGGGACGCGCGCTGCCCAACGTCGAAGAAGGAATGTCGTGGGGCGCGCCCGCGCTGAAGGTTTGCGGACAGATGATGGCCTGCGTGCCGACGAACAAGTCCGCGGAGCCTGGTTCGTTTCTGATCCGGATGGACCGTGCCGAGCGCCCGGCGCTGCTGGCCGAAGCGCCGGATCTTTATTACGCCCCCGACCATTACCTCGGCTACGATGGCGTTCTGGTGCGGCTGGCGCGCTGCACGCCGGAGCTGATGCACGATCTGCTCGCGATGGCGCACAAATTCGTCAGCCGGAAGCGGACGTCCGCGCGGGCGAAACGGAGCTCGAGCCGGCGGCCGAGATAGAGCTTTAGCCTCCCAGGCCCCTACCGCACTGCTTCCTGCTCGGTTTCCTTTTCCGCGTCGGCAGGCTCCGCGCCGTGGGCCGGGAAGAAGACGCTGAAGACGGTTCCGGTGCGCTCGCCAGTGGCGCGGCTGCGCAGGCGCACGGTGCCCTGGTGTTTGCGGATGATCTGCTCGCTCACCCACAGGCCCAGTCCGGTGCCGGTCGCTTCCTTGGTGGTGAAGAACGGCTCGAAGACGTGGCGCCGCGCCTCCGGCGGAATGCCGCAGCCGGTGTCGGCCACGGACACGCGCACGCCGCCGGTTCCCTGCTGCCGTGCGGCGCGCGCGCGCACGATCAGCTGGCCGCCCTCGGGCGTCATGGCATCGAGCGCGTTGGTGACGAGGTTCGCGAAAAGCTGGCGCAACTCGCCGGCGAAGCAGAACAGCGGCAGGTCCCTGGGATAATCGCGCACCACGTCGACGTGATCCGTTTGGCTGCGTCCAGTGTGCAGCGCCAGCACGGAATCCAGCAGCTCCGCGACATTGGTGACGGCCGGCAGCGTGGACTGGCGATAGAAACGCAGCGTCTGCTGCGCGATCTCGGAGACGCGCGCGACTTCCCGCTGCGCAAGATCGACGAAGTTGCCCGACGCCGGCGAGAGCGGCTCCTGGCGGATGAGATACAGCAGGTTCGTGACGGCTTCCAGCGGATTGTTGATTTCGTGCGCGACCGACGCGGCCAGCCGCCCCGCCGCCGCCAGCTTTTCGGTGCGGCGCAGAGCCTCTTCCGAGCGCTTCTGCTCCGTGGTGTCGACGAGGATCGCGCCGACCCAGCGCGTGGTCTCGGGATCGGTGCGGACGGGATAGAGATGCGCGAGCCAACTGCGCGAGCGGCCGGGCGCGGTTTCCCAGGCCAGCTCGAGATTGCGCACCGGTTCGCCGGTCTCAAAGACCTTCGCGAGGCTCTGCTCCAGCTTCGCGGCCATGGCCGGCGGCAAAATCACGTCCGCGCCGCGTCCGAGATGCAGCGCGAAGGAGTAGCTGTCCATGTCGGCGAGGAACTGGTTCACGCGCACGAAGCGGAATTTGCGATCGAAGAAGGCGAAGCCGATCGGCGCGTTGGCCAGCATGGAATCGAGCAGCGCCAGCGTCTCGTTCAGGCCGCCGCGCTGCTCCTGCATCGCCGCCACCATGCGGTTGAAGGCGGTGGTCAGGTCCGCGGCCTCATTGGCCGATTTCACCGGCAGCGGAAAGGCTCCGGCGTCCTGGGGATCCTGGATCAGGCGGCGCGTGGCGCGGGTGAGGGTCCCGAGCTGGCGCGTGATGGATTGCGCGAGGATAGCGGCGATTCCGGTGCATCCGGCGAAGACGAACAGCGACCAGAGCACGGTCATGCGCAGGAGCGAATTCAAATCCTGGCGGTCCTGCTGCTCGTTCGGATAAATCCACGCCAGCGCCTGCACGCGACCCAGGGCAACCACCGGCGCGACGGCCTCCCATTTGCTGGAGGAGGTGGAAAAAATCTCAGGATGCGTGAGTGCGCGGAGGTAGGTTCTTTCCTGCGCGGAAAGCGTGAGCCGGCCGAGCGTGGTGGGATCGCTGCTGGCCAGGGTGCGGCCCTGCATGTCGGTGATCTGCGCGGCATCGACGCTGGGCGCCTCCGCCGCGGTCACCACGACGGCCTGGAGATCCTCGGCGTGCTTGTTCTGGATCACCATGCCGCCTTCGCCCGCCACCAGATGCGCCTGGTATTCGAGTCGCTGGCGCAGGTGCTGCAGAAGCTCGGCGTTCTGCTGGTGGACGAGGAGGAGGGCGAAAATGCCGACCACGATCAGCTCGAACAGAATGAGCGCGGCCATCAACTGGCTGCGGATCGTGCGTAAAAGCGGAAACTTCATCATCGGTCCTGAATATTCTCCGGCAGGAGCCCGGCGAGCGGGAAGGCTGCCCCGCGTCGGCCTCTCAAACGCGCGCCAGTTCCCCGGCGGGATGGCCCAGCCTTTGTTTCAGATCGGCCGCAATCTGGCGCCCGTGAAAGCGCCCGTTCTCGATGAAAATCTCGTTGGTGCGCTCGCCGGCGATGATGACGCCGGCCAGGTAAATGCCGGGCACGTTGCTCTCCAGGCTCGAGGGATCGCAGGCCGGGCAGCGATCGCCGCCCTCAATGCGTATACCCAGCGATTCCAAAAACGTGAAATCCGGAAGATAGCCGGTCAAAGCGAAGACAAAGTCGTTGGGCAGAATCAGCTCGCCGTCCGGGGTCTCCAGAGTGACCGTGTCGGGGTCGATGCGGCGGACGTTCGTTTGAAAATACGCTTTGATTTCGCCATTCTTGATGCGATTTTCGATATCCGGCAGAATCCAGTATTTGATGTGGGGCTGCATCGCGGAGCCGCGATAGACCACGGTGACCCGCGCCCCGTGACGCCACAATTCGAGGGCGGCGATGGCCGCGGAGTTCTTGCCGCCGATCACCACTACGTCCATGCCATAGTACGGATGCGGGTCGACGTAATAGTGCATCACCTTGGACAATTCTTCGCCGGGAATGTTCATCAGGTTGGGCAGATCGTAGTAGCCCGTCGCCACTACGACCTTCCGGGTGGCGTAAACCTGAGCGCGGCCGAAGCGGTCGCGCGTGTGGACTTCGAAGCGCAGATCTTCGCCGGTGACGCGCTCCACGGCCTGATAGGGACGGACGTCGAGGTGGTAATACATCGCCACTTTGCGGTAGTACTCCAGCGCCTCGTTGCGGGTGGGCTTGGCGTTGGGGCTGGGAAACGGGATGTCGCCGATCTCCAGCAGCTCCGAGGTGGTGAAAAACGTCATGTGGGAGGGATAGTGGAAGAGGGAGTTGCAGAGACAGCCCCTGTCGACCAGCGCGGAGCGGAAACCGGCGCGCTGCGCCTCGATGGCGCAGGCCATTCCGGTCGGCCCGGCGCCGATCACGAGGACGTCGAAGGCGCCTGCTGGCTGCGCGTTATTGCCCATGACTTTAGATTAGACGATGGCCGCGCCGCCGTGGTGGCCGGGCGCGCCGCTGACCGCCTTCGGTTTACCCTAGAGTGGTGTGTCGCAAGTTTCTTTGCGGTGTCTGGACGGAAAGCAGGTCCCTCGCTCCGCCTACCCCATCGCGCCTGTCGGCGTGATGGGGCCCCACAGCGCTGCGCTCGGGATGACAGAGTAAAGGAATTTCAGAGGCAGAACACCAGAGACAGGACAGATTGATGGCGACCATTCGAGAGGAAGACTTGATCCAGAGCGTGGCGGACGCGCTGCAGTACATCAGCTATTACCATCCGGTGGATTACATCACGTCGCTGGCGCGGGCGTACGAGCGGGAGCAGTCGCCGGCGGCGCGGGATGCGATCGCGCAGATTCTGGTCAACTCGCGGATGTGCGCCGAAGGTCACCGGCCCATCTGCCAGGACACGGGGATCGTGACGATTTTCCTGAAGATCGGCATGGACGTGGGCTGGGACGCGACGATGACCGTGCAGGAGATGTGCGATGAGGGCGTGCGGCGGGCGTATCTGAACCCGGACAACACGCTGCGCGCGTCGATCCTGGCCGATCCGGCGGGGGCGCGGAAGAATACGCGAGACAATACGCCGTCCGTGGTTTCGATCGAGATGGTGCGCGGCGGCAACGTTGAGGTGACGGTCGCGGCGAAGGGCGGCGGCTCCGAAGCCAAATCGAAATTCGTCATGCTGAACCCGTCGGACTCGATCGTGGACTGGGTGGTGAAGACGGTTCCGACGATGGGCGCGGGCTGGTGTCCGCCGGGGATGCTGGGCATCGGGATCGGCGGCACGGCGGAAAAGGCGATGCTGCTGGCGAAGGAATCGCTGATGGAGCCGATCGACATGCGCGACCTGATCGCGCGCGGCCCGAAGAATCGGATTGAGGAGCTGCGCCTCGAAATCTATGAGAAGGTGAATCAGCTCGGCATCGGCGCGCAGGGACTGGGCGGCCTAACGACGGTGCTCGACGTGAAGATTAAGGACTATCCGACGCACGCCGCGAACCTGCCCGTGGCCATGATCCCAAACTGCGCCGCGACGCGGCACGCGCACTTCGTCCTGGATGGAACGGGGCCGGTCGCGCTCGATCCGCCCTCGCTCGAGGACTGGCCGAAGCTCACGTACGACGTGTCGTCCGCACGCCGCGTGAACCTCGACACGGTCACGCGCGAAGAGGCTGCGACGTGGAAGCCGGGCGAGGTCCTGCTGCTGCGCGGCAAGCTGCTCACCGGGCGCGATGCCGCGCACAAACGCATGACGGAGATGCTGAACCGCGGCGAAAAGCTCCCCGTAGACTTCACGAATCGCTTTATCTATTACGTTGGACCTGTTGATCCTGTGCGGGAAGAAGTGATGGGGCCGGCAGGACCGACAACCGCGACACGCATGGACAAATTCACCCGGCAGATGCTGGAGCAAACTGGATTGCTGGGCATGGTCGGGAAGGCCGAGCGCGGTCCTGCGGCGATCGAGGCGATCCGCGACAACCACGCCGTTTATCTGATGGCGGTCGGCGGGGCGGCGTACCTCGTCTCGAAAGCCATTCGCGCCTCGCGCGTGGTCGCTTTCGAGGATCTCGGCATGGAAGCCATCTACGAGTTCACGGTGGAGGACATGCCCGTGACCGTTGCGGTCGATGCGCAGGGCACGTCGGTCCACCAAACGGGACCGGCGGAGTGGAAGGTTCGCATCCAGAAAGAGTTTGCGGGCGTGCCGATCCTTGCGTAGTCAGTAGACCGTAGTCCGTGGTCGGTGGTCGGCGGTCAGTAGTCGGTGGTTGGCAGTCGGTAATCGGTACTCAGTGAAGCCATCCGTCTCTCATCTCGGCGCAATCGGATTTGCGCTCGCCGGATTCACCTTCTGGGTGCTCACCGACACGACCATTAAGCTCGTCGGGCCATCGGGGCTTCCCGCTTATGAAGTCGTCGCGTTTCTAGGGTTGTTTATTGCGGCGTTCCTCGTGCTGCATGCGGTGGTGCGCCGGCAGGTGCGGCAGCTCTGGCCGCATAATCTTCCGCGGCAGCTGGTTCGCTCGATACTCGATCTGGGCAACAACCTGGGCGTGGTGATCGCGCTGCGCCATCTGAGCCTCGTGCTCTTTTACATCCTGGTCTTTATGGCGCCGATGGTGACGACGATTCTGTCGGCAATCTTCCTGCGCGAGCGGCTGACATGGCGCAAGAGTTTGGCGATCCTGGCCGGATTTGCGGGGGTGGTGATTGCCGTCGATCCGCTGGGCGCGGGCCGCCACGCCGACTGGGCCGGCTACGCCGCATGCCTGCTGTGCGTGGCCTGCTTTTCCGTCAACATGGTGTGGTCGCGCGTGCTCACCCAGACGGAAACGCCGGAGAGCCTGACGTTCTTCTCCGGGCTGGTGATGGCGGTCGCCGGATTCGCGCTTATGCTGGGGCACGCCGCGCCTGTGGGGATGGGGCTCGGCGGATTGCTGGTCGCGATGGGCCTGTTCTGCGCGCTGGGCACGCTCTGCTTCTTCATTGCGCTGCGGCACACCTCCGCAGGCAATGTGGCGCAGTACCATTACACGCAGCTGGTCACCGGCGCTTTGATGGCGTACCTCGTCTGGCACCAGAGGCCGACTGTCTTTATGCTGGTGGGCGGAGTTCTGATCGCCGGATCGGGGCTCTCGATCGCCTGGGCTGCCTCGCGCGAGCATTTCAGCGCGATCCCGCTGCCGGTGGTGCCGGAGTAGCCACCGCCCGTCGTGCCACGCCTGGCGGGAGATTTTCATGGAGCACGGCAACTACCGTTGTACAATCCAGCCATTCCTCGACTGCCGTGTGTGCTGTCGAGCTGGGAGCAAGTTGCAAGAGGGACGGTCGGAAGGCGGTCGAGGGGAAAGGCAAACCCTGTGGCCCACGGAATTTCCAGCGTGATCCTTTACGGAGGAGCATTCGACGCGACTCGGCTCTCCGACGGCACCCTCCAAATCCGATTCTTCGCAACCCGGCAGCAGGCTGTCGCTGCCGGCCTCTCCGCTCATCAAGCCAGGGCGATCTTCCAGGGTCAAAACCTGGACGCGGACGACCCGCCCTGCATCAGGCACATACGTCCGAAGAAGAGCTCTCCCTCCGACGATGAGGTGTTTTGCGAGAAAAAGGCGTGCACGAAAACCGAGTGCAACGTCTACTCAATGCCCAAAAACGGCGACCCCGACAAGGACTGGAAGAAAGAGAAGAATCCCTGCGATTACGACTCCAAACGTTTCTATAAGTGCGAATGCGAGTAGGGCCGCGGGCAGATTTTGGTTCTACTCTTCTGGTGATGGGGTCATCTGATCCATAGAGGCGAGCCATGCCCAAAACCCGACGCGAAAAAGACTCGCTGGGCTTCATCGCGGTTCCTGCCGACGCGCTGTACGGCGCGCAGACCGCCCGCGCGGTCGAGAACTTCCCGATCTCCGAGATGCGCGCGCATCCGCTGCTGATCCGCGCCATCGGGATGGTGAAGCGCGCCGCGGCGGAAGCCAACAAGGAATTGGGGACAATCAGAGACTCGGACCCTGCATCTACTCAACCCACATCTGCCAAAAGCGGGCAGATGTGGGGCACCCGAGAGATTTGGGGCACCCGGAGGGTGGATGCCATCATTCAGGCCGCGCAGGAAGTGATCGACGGCCGCTGGAACGATGAGTTTGTCGTCGATGTCTTCCAGGCGGGCGCCGGCGTCAGCTTCCACATGAATGCCAACGAGGTCATCGCCAACCGCGCGAATCAAATCCTGGGCGGCGCGCTGGGCGAATACGCCGAAGTCCATCCCAACGACCACGTCAACTACGGCCAGTCCACGAATGACGTCTTCCCCACCGCGATGCGCGTGGCGACGCTGCTCGCGCTGGAGACACTCTACCCCGAGCTCGACGGGCTGGCCGGCGCGTTTGCGAAGAAAGGCTCCGAGTTCGACCAGGTGATGAAGTCCGGCCGCACGCACCTGCAGGATGCGGTGCCGATCCGGCTGGGGCAGGAATTTGCGGCTTACGGCATCGCGTTCCGCAAGTCCGCCGAAGCGCTGCGCCAGGCCGGCGATTCCCTGCGCGAATTGGGTCTTGGCGGCACGGCGGTCGGCACCGGGCTCAACACGCATCCCGAATTCCGCGCGAAGGCCATCGCGAATCTCGAGCGTATTTCCGGCCAGCGGCTCACACCCGCCGAAGACCTGCGCTGGGCAATGCAGTCGCAGGCACCGATGGCGCGGGTGAGCGGCGAGCTGCGCAACCTCGCCCTTGAGGTCATCCGCATCTCGAATGATTTGCGCCTGCTCTCGTCCGGACCCAATACCGGCTTCAATGAAATTCATCTGCCCTCGCTCCAGCCCGGCTCTGTCGATCATGCCCGGCAAGGTGAATCCCGTCATGGCGGAACTCGCGGCCATGGTCAGCTTTCAGGTTGTGGGGAATGACACGGCAGTCGCGCTCGCCGTGCAGGCTGGGCAGCTGGAGCTGAACGTGATGATGCCGGCGATGGCGTACAACGTCCTCCAGAGCATCACGATTCTGGCCAATATGCTGCGCGTCTTCCGCGAGCGCTGCGTGGAGGGCATTACGGCGAACGAAGAGCGCTGCCGCCACTATGCGGAGAGCACCATCGCCCTGGCCACGGCGCTGAATCCGTACATCGGCTATGCCAAGGCTGCGGAGCTGGTGAAGGAATCCGTCGCGTCGGGCGAGTCGATTGTGTCGCTGGCGCGGAAAAAGAAGCTGCTCAGCGAGGAGCAGATCGCGGAAATCCTCGACCCCCAAAGCATGACTGAGCCGCGCATGCCCAAGGCGCAATGAATCCCGGAGGCGCCGGTTCGCGACGCCTTGACGATCAGAGCCGTTTACCCGCCGGCGATGGCGCCGACGATCAGCAGCGGTTCCCGGCCCTCCGCGACTGCCTGCGGCAGCGACGCTTCCGGCGAATCGTGCGACAAATCCTCCTGGCAGGCGAAGAAGCGCAGGAAGGGCCGCCGCTGCAGCGTGTCGTGGTCGCGGATGGTGCCGCGCAGGACGGGATAGCGCGCCTCGAGCGCATCCAGCACGCGCCGCAACGTCACCGGCTGGGCCACGTCCACTGTCACCTCGCCATCAATCTGCGCCAGCACGCGCAGATGATGCGGCAGCTCGACGCGAATCATGGGAGCGTCTGCACCTCGACGGAGAGCACCGCGGGCAAATCGCGGACGATCGGCTTCCAGTGGTCGCCCGCATCCGGCGAGACGTAAACCTGCCCGCCGGTGGTGCCGAAATACACGCCGCACTGGTCGAGCTGGTCGACGGACATGGCGTCGCGCAGCACGTTCACGTAGCAGTTTGCCTGTGGAAGCCCGTTCGTCATGGCTTCCCACTCATTGCCGCCCGTCTTGCTGCGCCACACCTGGAGCTTGCCGTCCAGCGGATAGTGCTCGGAGTCGCTCTTGATGGGCGCGACAAAGATCGTCTCCGGCTCGTGCGCGTGCACGTCGATGGCGAAGCCGAAATCCGTGGGCAGGTTCCCGCTCACTTCGCGCCAGGTGTCGCCGGCGTCGTCGGAGCGCATCACGTCCCAGTGCTTCTGCATGAAGAGCACGCCGGGGCGCTTCGGATTCATCGCGATGTGGTGAACGCAGTGGCCGACTTCGGCGTCCTGATCGGGAATGTACTGCGAACGCAGGCCTTTGTTGATGGGCTTCCAGGACTTCCCGCCATCGTCGGTTCTGAAAGCTCCCGCTGCGGAGATCGCAATATAGATCCGCTGCGGGTCCTTCGGATCGAGGATGATGGTGTGCAGGCACAGGCCGCCCGCGCCCGGCTGCCACTTCGGACCGGTGCCGTGCCCGCGCAGGCCGGGCAGCTCCTGCCAGGAGTGCGCGCCATCCTTCGAGTGGAAGATGGCCGCATCCTCGACGCCCGCGTAGACCTCCTCCGCGTTGGTGAGCAACGGCTCCAGATGCCACACGCGCTTGAAGACCCAGGGCTTCTGCGTGCCGTCGTAGAACTGGTGCGTGGTCAGCGGCGCGGCCTCCGCGTCATAGACGAAGCGGTTCGCCTCGCCCACCGGAAAGCCCTGCGGGCCCATCTGGACGCCGCCGCCGGGCGCTGCCCATGTCTTGCCGCCGTCATCCGACCGCTGGATCACCTGCCCCGACCAACTGCTGGTCTGCGAGACGTAGATCCGGTCCGGGTTCACTGGCGATCCCTTCATGTGGTAAATCTCCCAGCCGGCGAAGAACGGCCCGCTGACATCCCACTGCTCGCGCTTGCCGTCGGCGGTCAGGATGAACGCGCCCTTCCTGGTTCCCACCAGCACTCTTACCTTGCTCATGTCCGGCTCCTTGTTGCCCGTGGAGATTGAATGTTCCGAACAGCTTACATCGGCGTGGAGACGTTGACCATCCACGGTATGCCGAAGCGGTCGTGGAACATGGCAAAGCCATTCGACCAGAAAGTCTTCTGGAAGGGCATGCCGATCTGTCCGCCCTCAGACAACGCCTTGTACACGCGCTCGGCCTCCGCCACGTCGTCGAATTCGAGGCAGACCTGAATCCCCTGCGGCCTGGTGTAATGCGGCGGCGGCGCATCGCTGCCCATCAGCACCTGATCGCCGAAGGCCATGCTGATGTGCATCACTTTGTCGCCCCAGTCTTTGGGAAATTGTCCCTCCATGGGACTGCCGGCGAAAGCGTGCCGGCCGATGACCGTTCCGCCCAGCGTCTTCTGGTACAGAGCGAATGCCTCGTCGCAATTGCCGTTGAAATGAAGATGAGCCTGGATTTTCATTGCAATACCTCCTCGCGTGAAACGTCGTTGCGATTGGCCGGCCGGACTGGCAACAGCATTTGCTTCCGGCCTGAACATTCTGCTCGTTTTCGGCAGAAGCATCAACCGGGATCGTGGTCTATCCTGACTCTCGATGCCCGTCGCCGCCATGACCATTGAGCTGCGCATTCCCCATAGCCATTCGCTCAAGGATCGCCGGCAGGTGGTGCGCAGCCTGAAAGAGAAGCTGGCGCATGGCTTCAACATCTCGATTGCGGAACTCGACGAAGCGCTCACGTGGCAATCCGCCACGCTGGGCATCGCCGCCATCTCCGGCTCGCGCGATTACCTTGCCGGCCTGATGCGCCAGGTGGAGGACGCCGCGGTGCGCATTGCCGAAGGCCTGGGGGCCGAGATTACCGTTTCCTGGGATTTTCTGGAGCTGGCCGGCGAGCCCTGAAAGGCCGACGCTGGCTGTCGCGTGTATCATGGCCCTGCCGCGGGTCGGCCCCCTTCGGTCCGCGGGAACCGCAGCCACGCTCGCCCGTGCTGTGAGATTCATCGGATGGTTGCGGCCGCTGTTCACCCCATCGATCCCGGAGGAAACCATGAAGCGACTCGTATTTCCCCTGGCTGTTCTGCTGGCGATTACTCTCCCGGCCCTTGCCCAGAACCATAGCCGACCTACCGGCCATCCCGCGCCAACACCGAAGGCGATGCCCAAAGCGCACGGCGGCCCGGCTCCTGCCGTAGGCGGCGGATACATTCCTTCCCACGGACCCCGCACCTCCAGACCGCTGCCGAAGCAGCCCTCTCCCGGCAATCCTGCCAAGCCGCATGTGGACGCGAATACGGGCCGCTGGTACGGCCACACCGGGCGCAATGACACCGCGTACCACCTGGATCATCCCTGGGAGCACGGTCGTTTCCCGCAGGCGATCGGGCCACAACACGTGTGGCGCCTCGGGGGCGGAGGCCCTGACCGGTTCTGGTTCGGGGGCTTCTATTTCAGCGTGGCTCCGGCGGACATGGCTTATTGCGACGGCTGGATGTGGGATTCCGACGACATCATTCTGTATCCCGATCCCGACCATGACGGCTGGTATCTGGCGTACAACGTTCGACTGGGCATCTACGTCCACGTCCTGTTCCTCGGGACATAACGCCTAAGCGGCGCGAGGGCGATCTGCGCGGATTGCCCTCGCCTCGCCAGGGTGTCACACTCATCTCTGGATGCCCCACGACGCCGCGCCTTCGCCTGGTTCCATCCTCTCTGTCTCGCAGCTGCGCAAGCTTTACGGCGAAACCGTAGCCGTCGACGGCGTGTCTTTCTCCGTGGCTGCGCACGAGATCCTTGGGCTGCTCGGCCCGAACGGCGCGGGAAAAACCACGACCATCAACATGATTCTGGGCGTGCTGGAGCCGAGCTCGGGATCGATCGTCATCGATGGCTGCGACCTGGGCCGCCGGCGGCGGCAGGCGCTCAGCCGCACCAATTTCGCCGCCGTCTACGCGCCGCTGCCCGGCAATCTGACCGTCGCGCAGAACCTCCGCGTTTTCGGCATGCTCTATACGGTTCCGGCGCTCAGCGAGCGCATTGAAGCGGTCCTGAGCGAGTTCGATCTGATTCGCTTTCGCGATACGAAATGCGGCGTGCTCTCCTCCGGCGAACAGACCCGCGTGGCGCTGGCCAAGGCGATGCTGAACCAGCCGCGCCTGCTCCTGCTGGATGAGCCGACGGCTTCGCTCGATCCGGCCATCGCACGAGAGATTCGCGCGACCATTCGCGAGTTCGCCGCCCGCGCCCAGGTCGGCGTGCTTTGGACGTCGCACAACATGATCGAAGTGAGCGAGGTCTGCCATCGCGTGCTCTTTCTGTCGCATGGCCGCATCCTGCTGGAAGGCGATCCGCGCGCGCTGCCTGCGCGAGCACAATCACGAAACGCTCGAAGACCTCTTCGTGACCGTGGCGCGCGAGCCGCTGACGATCCGCCAGACGGAGGAGGACTGATGTCGTTCCGCCGCGTTGCTGCCCTGCTGCTGCGCCAGTTTTATCTGCTGCGCGGCAGTCCCGCGCGCGTGGTGCCGCTGTTCGCATGGGTCGCCATCGACATCGTGCTGTGGGGATTCATCACGCGCTATCTGAACTCCGTTTCGAATGCCCGGTTCAATTTTGTGCCCGCCATGCTGGGCGCCGTGCTGCTGTGGGATTTCATGAGCCGCATCATGCAGGGCATCACAACGGCATTTCTTGAAGATGTGTGGTCGCGCAACTTCCTCAACTTGTTTGCCTCGCCGCTGTCGGTTTCCGAATACCTCAGCGGCCTGGTGCTGTCGAGCATTGCCACCAGTCTCATCGGACTGGCAGTGATGGTCGCGCTGGCAACGATCGTGTTCGGACTTTCGTTCCTGGTCTACGGAGCGCTGCTGGCGGCGTTCCTGCTGGTGCTGTTTTTGTTCGGCATTTCGCTGGGGATTTTCGGCAGCGCGCTGGTGCTGCGCTTCGGCCCAGCGGCGGAGTGGTTCATCTGGCCCATCCCCGCGTTCATTTCGCCGCTGGCGTGCGTTTTCTATCCGCTCGCGGTGCTGCCGCGCTGGATGCAGTGGCTGGCGCGCATCATCCCGCCCAGCTATGTGTTTGAAGGCATGCGCGGCGTGCTGGAGCACCACGCCCATTCGCTGGCCTCGCTGGCTTTCGGCAGCGCGCTGGCGCTGCTGTATCTGATCCTGATGGCGCGGGCCTTCACCGGCGTCTATCGCCATGCGGTCCGGACCGGGCTGATTGCGCGGTACAGCGCAGAGACGGTGAGTTAGAGCCTCCTATAATGGACATTGCGGGCCCGCCCGGCTCCCTGCGTCCGGAATCCGCCGCATTTGTATAGGTGAGCCACTTTTGAAACCCGTCAAACGGAACCGCGAAGGCGCCAAGAAGACGAAGCGCAAAATCCAGGCCAGGGATAAAGCCATCCGCCGCGGACACGCGCCTTCGCCCGAAAAAAAGGCCGCACCGCGCCGCGAGGAGCGCGGCCGTCCCCGCGCCGCCCGCGGCGCCAACCGGGTTGCGCGACGCCGCGACGACGCCGTGAGCGAGGGCCGGTCCGAATCGCGTTCCGCATCCGCGCCGTTCTTGCCCCAAGAGCCCGTTGCGGCGAAGCCGCTCCCTCCGGAACGGCAAGTCCCCGTGTGCGGAACGCTCGCCATTGTCGGACGTCCCAATGTCGGCAAATCCACGCTCTTCAACCGGCTCGCCCGCAGCCGGCGCGCCATCGTGGGCGATGAGCCCGGCATCACGCGCGACCGCATCTACGGGGAAGTCACGTGGAATGGCCGCACCGCGCGGTTGGTCGACACGGGCGGCATTGTTCCCGACGACCCGAATCTGATTCCTTCGGAAATCTTCCGCCAGGCGCGCGTCGCGCTCGATCAGGCGGACGCGATCATTCTGGTCGTCGATGGACGGACCGAGCTGGCCTCGCCCGACATCGACCTGGCTCGGCTGCTGCTGCGAACCGGCAAGCCGCTCTTTCTCGCTGTCAACAAAATCGATACCGCCGCCATGGACGCCGCCGCGGAGAATTTCCGGCGGCTCGGCATCCGCAACCTCATCCCGATCTCCGCCGAGCACGGGCTGAACATCGGCGACCTGCTCGACGAGGTGTTCGCTGTGTTGCCGGAATCGAAGGAAGCGGCGCCGCATCTCGAGGAAGCTCCCGCGGAAGAGCGGCCGGCGGAAAAATCGCGAGTCCACGGCGAGTTTGAGCAGCGCGAGACGGCCGTGGCCATCATCGGCCGCCCGAACGTCGGCAAATCGACGATGCTCAACGCCCTCACCGGGACCTCGCGAGCCATCGTCTCGCCGATCGCCGGCACCACGCGCGACGCCGTCGATGAGCTGATGGATTACAAGGGCCACCAGCTCCGCCTGGTCGATACGGCCGGCATTCGCCGCAAGGGCAAGACCAAGCTGATGGCCGAGAAGCTCTCCGTGGTGATGGCGCGCCGCCACCTGGAGCAGGCTGATGTCGCTCTGCTGGTTCTGGATGCGACGGAGGGCGTGACTGCGTCGGATGCGACCATCGGCGGCTATGCGCACGAGAGCGGCCGCTCGGTGGTGATCGTCGTGAACAAGTGGGACCTGGTCACCACGGGGCGCACCGACGGCAAACCGCCTGCCGACCAGGCTATCTTCGAGCGCCAGCTCCGGGCGGTGCCTGAAATACCTCAGCTACGCGCCGGTGCTCTTCGTCTCCGCCACGGAAGGCCGCAATGTCCCGCGGATCCTCGACACGGTCCTCCGCGTCGCCGCCGAGCGCCGCAAGCGGGTCTCCACCGGCCAGATGAACCGCTTTCTCGATCGCATCGATTTTCAGCGCGCCAGCGTGCCGATGTCGAAGCGAGTGCGCATTTACTACATGACGCAGGCAGCGGTCGCTCCGCCAACGTTCATCCTCTTCACCGATCGCGACATCCAATTGCATTTTTCTTTCGAGCGCTTCCTCGAGAACCAAATCCGTGCAGCGTTTGGCTTTGAGGGCTCGCCAATTTGGTTCAAGGTGAGGGCGCGCAACGCGCCCGCCGGTCGTTCGTGAAACAGTGGCAACGAATCGCGCTTCCAGGTGATCGAACCAGATATAGGAGGTAACGCTTGAAATCCGAAAGAGGAGGATGGATGTCCAGAACACGGACGAAGCCAACTGCTTCGGTGCAGAAGCGCGATGTATTCCGTGACCCGGAACAAAGCACCGGGAGGGTCACCCGAGCCGAGTGCCTGCCTCCGGGGCCCATGCTCGAATACATCAATCATTTGGGAGGGCATCTCAAATGGGTGAAGACCTTCTATGGAGGCGAAATGAGAGCGGGCTAAGCGGGCAGGAGGATGAGGTTCTTCCTGCCATGCAGACCCTGCCCCATGGCTTCGCACGCTGGCGGCAATCGCCACACGCGACCCTGAGGGCGCCATCGAGCGGGCTGTCCGAGAATGGACAGCCCGCTTTGTTTTTTGGCGAACCATGGACTCCTCGCCTGCGTATTTCTTCTTCGGTGGATGAGCTCGCAGCAGTTTTCGTGAAGCTTCCGCAGTCCCTGCTGAATCGAATAAGCCGCGTCTCCTGGGATCAGCGGGCGCGCGCGAAAATGCGGCCTCATCGGCGCTTTGCTGATCCTGTATCCTGAGTGGTCTCCTTCATTCGATTTTTTTTGATTCGGGCTTTGGCCCTTGTCTGAGGTTCCAGTTTGAAGACAGGAGCAGTCCTCCCGGTTCTTTCCTTGTCCGCGTTGCTGGCGGTGGCGGGATGCAGCAAGTCCCAGCCCAGGCCTGCGTCTGCCGGATTCCCCGCGCTGCCGGTGCAAACCATCACGGTTCATGCCCAGCCGGTTGCGCAGTCTGACGAGTACGTGGCCACCATCCGGTCCCGCCGCTCGGCCACCATCAATCCGCAGGTCAGCGGCAACATCACGCGCATCCTGGTGCAGTCCGGCGAGCACGTTCGCGCGGGCCAGCCCCTGATGGAAATCGATCCGTCGAAGCAGGCAGCCGCGGTGGCGTCACAGGCCGCAACGGTCCAGCAAAAGCAGGCCCTCTACAACCTCGACAAGACCGAATACGACCGCGAAAGCAAGCTCTTCGCCGACGGCATTGTGAGCAAGGACGCGCTGGATCAGGCTGCGCAGGCGTACGCCAACTCCAAAGCCGATTACGAATCCTCTGTTGCCACGCTGCACACGCAGCAGGAGGAACTCGGCTATTACCACGTGGCCGCGCCCTTCGCGGGCGTCATCGGCGACATCCCGGTGCACATCGGCGATTACGTGACGCCCTCGACGCAGCTCACCACCGACGATGCGAGCGGCGATCTCGAAGCCTATATCTATATCCCCACCGAGCGCGCGGGACAGGTGCGGATGGGGCTTCCCGTCCAGATCGTCGACAGCGCGGGCAATCCGATCGACACCACCGCGATCGATTTCGTTTCGCCGCAGGTGGACGACGCGCTCCAGGGAATTCTGGTCAAGGCTCCGGTCCATTCCAGCCAACTGCGCAACATGCAGTTTGTCGAGACACGGGTGATCTGGGGAACTACGCCGCATCCGGTGGTTCCGGTGCTCGCGGTTTCGCGGCTCGGCGATCAGGCCTTCGTCTTTACGGTGGAGAGCAAGGGACCCAAACAGTTCGTCGCGCACCAGCAGGCGATCACGCTGGGCGCCACCGTGGCCAATGACTACGCGGTGCTCAGCGGCCTGAACAACGGCGACCAGGTCATCGTTTCGGGGACGCAGATGCTGGTGGACGGCGCGCCCATCATCCCGATGCCCGCTGGACCGCCGCCGGGCGCTCCGCCGCGGAGCGGTTCGTAGCGACCGCTTTGGGTTGACACCACGGAAAGAGGAAACTGCGAGGCTCGGTTTTGGTCGACTTCTTCATACATCGCCCGGTTTTTGCCACGGTCTGCGCGCTGCTCATCATTCTGGGCGGCGCGGTGGTTATCCCGACGCTGCCGATCTCCCTCTATCCGCAACTTGCGCCGCCGCAGGTCACCGTCTCCAGCAACTACATCGGCGCGAACGCGCAGCAGGTGGAATCCGCCGTCACCATCCCGCTGGAGGAAGCCATCAACGGCGTTCCGGGCATGCGCTACATGCAGTCCACCAGCGCGAACGATGGATCCAGCGCCATCACGACGACTTTCAATACCGGCTATAACCTCGATATCGCCGCCGTGGATGTGCAGAACCGCGTCTCCTCCGCGAGCGGACAGCTACCGGCGACCGTCAACCAGACCGGCATCACGGTCACCAAGGCCAACAGCAATTTCGTGTTTGGCGCCGGCATCTACTCCCCCGACGGCCGGTACAGCAATCTGTTCCTGAGCAATTACCTCGACGTTTACGTGAAGGACGCGATCCAGCGCGTGAAGGGCGTCGGGGGTGTCCAGATCTTCGGCGTGGGCGAGTACGCCATGCGCATCTGGCTGGACCCGGCCAAACTGGCAGCCCGCGATCTAACCGCCACCGACGTCATCACCGCGCTGCAGCAGCAGAACATCGAGGTGCCTGCCGGCCAGCTGGGTGCGCCGCCCTCCGACTCCAAACAGTCCTTCCAGATCTCCGTGAACGTCGTCGGCCGCCTGACCACGCCCGAGCAGTTCGACAACGTCATTGTCAAAAACACGCCCAACGGGATTGTGCAGATCAAGGACGTGGGCCGTGCCGAGCTCGGCGCTTCCAGCTACGCCAGCACGCTGACCTTCAACGGCATACCCGCCGTCGGTTTTGGCGTGCAGCAGCTCAGCGATGCCAACGCGCTGCAGGTGGATCGCGACGCCAAGGCCGAGCTGGCGCTGCTCGCCAAATCTTTCCCGCCCGGCATCAAGTATGCCGTCGCCTTCGACACCACGACGATTGTGGGCGCTTCGATTCATGAGGTCATCAAGACCCTCATTGAAGCCATCATCATCGTCATCGCCGTCATCTTCTTCTTCCTGCAGGACTGGCGCGCGACGCTCATCCCGGCAGTCACCATTCCCGTCGCGCTGGTCGGCACCTTCGCCTTCATCAGGATCTTCGGCTTCTCCATCAATTCGCTCACGCTCTTTGGCATCACGCTGGCCACCGGCCTGGTGGTCGATGACGCCATCGTCGTGATTGAAAACGTGCAGCGCCACATTTCCGAGGGCGACCGCGAATCTCACCACGCCACGTCGGCGGCCATGCGCGAGGTCACCGGCGCTGTCGTCGCCACATCGCTGGTCCTGATCGCCGTCTTCGTTCCTGTCTCGTTCTTCCCCGGAACCACCGGCATTCTCTATCGACAGTTTTCGCTCACCATCGCGTTCTCCATTGCGATTTCCGCGTTCAACGCGCTCACGCTTTCGCCCGCGCTCGCAGCCCTGCTGCTCCGCCGCGATGAAGGCAAACACCCGCTGCTGCACATGGCGGAGCGCTCGGTGAAAGCCCTTGGCTCCGCGTATGCGCGGACGATTCACGGCGTCCTGCGGATCCGCTGGATCATGCTCCTGCTGTTCTTCGTCGGGCTGGCCGCCGCCGGGTGGGAATACACCCACGTCCCCACCGCGTTCGTGCCGGAAGAGGACCAGGGCTACATGATGATCCTCATCCAGGCTCCGCAGGGCGCATCGCTCGCGTATACCACGCACATCGAAGCGGAAGTGAGCGCCGTCCTGAATCAGGACAAGGACATCAACGGCTCCTTCGCCGTGGGCGGATTCAGCTTCTCCGGCAACGCTCCCAACTACGGAATGATGTTCGTCTCCCTCGCCGACTACGACAAGCGCAAAGGACCCCAGGACACGGCCGCAGCCATTGTGAACCGGCTGCGCATGAAGCTCTTCATGATTCCCGGCGCGCTCATCATTCCCATTCAGCCGCCGGCCATCTCCGGCATTGGCACCCTTGGCGGCTTCCAGTTCGAGCTGGAGGATCGCGGCAGCAATACTTTGGCCGATCTCGATCGCACGGCGCATATGATCGTCGCGAACGCGAGCCGGAACAAGAGCCTGACCGGCATGTACACGAGCTTCACATCGAACGATCCCGAGGTGCTCGTGCGCATCGATCGCGACAAGGCCCAGACGCTTGGCGTTCCCTTCACTCAGATCTCCGACGCCCTGGGCGTCTACATGGGGTCGGCGTACGTCAACAACTTCGACTTCAACAACCGCAGCTACCGCGTGTACGTGCAGGCCGACCAGCAGTACCGCGAAACGGCCGCGGATCTGAGCCAGTACTACGTTCGCTCCGACAGCGGGCAGATGATTCCTTTGGGCAATCTGGTCACCATCGAAAACACCTCAGGCCCGCAGGTGATCAGCCGCTACGATCTGTTCCGCTCGGCGGAAATCGACGGCTCCGCCGCTCCCGGCGTCAGCACCAGTGTCGCGCTGCAGACCATGGAGAACATTGCCAACCACACGATGATGCACGGCATGGCCTATGACTGGACCGGACTGGCGCTGGAGGAAATCGAGTCCGGAGGCAAGATTTTCATCATCTTTTCTCTCGGTATTGTCGTTGTGTATCTCACGCTCGCGGCTCTCTATGAGAGCTTTGCTCTGCCGTTCATCATTTTGCTGGCTGTGCCCACGGCCGTGCTCGGCGCGCTGCTGGCGGTCTCGTGGCGCGGCTTTGACGACAACGTCTATGTGCAGATCGGCCTGGTGATGCTGATCGGGCTGGCCGCCAAGAACTCGATCCTGATTGTCGAATTCGCGGAGCAGCTCCGCGCGAAGGGCCGCTCCATTGTCGATGCGGCCATCGAGGCCTCCGAGCTGCGTCTCCGGCCCATCCTGATGACCTCGTTCGCCTTCATTCTGGGCGTGATTCCGCTGGCCATTGCCTCCGGCGCCGGCGAGGCGGGCCGTCAATCGGTGGGAACCACGATCATCGGCGGCATGCTCGTCTCGACGGTGCTGAACCTGTTCTTTATTCCGGTGCTCTACATCATGCTGCAGACGCTGCTGAGCAAGTTCCATCGCACCCGGCGCACGCAGGACGAGCCCGCGCACGCGGACTAGGTTCGGTCCAGCGGCTCCCATCCCTGGGATCGGAGATACTCGCGGTCCGTCCGGCTCAGTTCCGCCCCTGCCAGCAAATCCGGCCGGTTCCGCAGCGTCTTGCGGAGAGCCTGCTCCCGCCGCCAGCGGCGGATGGTCGCATGATCTCCCTGGGTGAGCACCTCGGGGACCTGTCGGCCCCGGAACTCCGCCGGCCGCGTGTAGTGGGGATAATCCAGGAGCCCGCCGGCCCCGTGGGTGGCGCGCGGCGGTCCTTCTTCGGCCGATCCCGGGCCCTCATCCGGCGGCCCAAAGCTCTCGAACTCGCTCGACGCCTCGTTCCCCAGCACTCCGGGCAGCAGCCGGGCCACGCAATCCACCACTACCGCGGCGGCCAATTCCCCGCCGGAGAGCACGTAATCCCCGATGGAAAGCTCCCGGTCGCACAGCAGCTCGCTAACCCGTTCGTCCACGCCCTCGTAGCGCCCGCAGAGGAGCGCCAGCCGGTTCAACCCGGCCAGCTCCCGAGCGACGGCCTGGGTAAACCGCTCCCCCTGGGCCGACAGCAGGATGACCTGCACCCGCCCGCGGTCCCGGTCTGCTTTGGCCGGAATTCCCAGCGATTCGACGGCCTCGGCCAGCGGCTCCGGCTTCAGAACCATGCCTTCCCCGCCCCCAAAGGGCCGGTCGTCCACGGTACGGTGCCGATCGTGGGCAAAATTGCGGAGGTCGTGGACCGCCAGCCCGACCCGGCCCCCGGCAATCGCCCGGCCGACCACCCCCTGGCGAAAGATCCCGGCAAAAAACTCGGGGAAGATCGTGATGATGTCCATCTGCATGGCGGCCGGCTCCCGCGTCCGGCGGAGCCTGGGGCTCGCCGGCGCGCTGCATCCTATTTTGGCACGGCGGTTTGGCGCTCCGGGCCTCCCGCACCGTACATTGGCAACGGGCTGCGCCGTGTTGCTATAATCCGCGCGGCGGAGTTTTGCCGGATTTCTGGCATACTCATAAGGCGGTACCCACAGACTCGGAGCCCGGAGGGCATATCGATGCAGGATACCTTGAAGTTCTACGCAAGCGCGGACGGTGAGTTCGAACACGAAGCCGACGAGATGGATGATCTGCAGGACGGCTTCAACGAAGAGGAGGAGGAAGAAGAGGTCTCCACGACCGTCTCCTCCGATGACGACGACATGGCGATGGGCGACGAAGAGGACAGCGGCCCGATCGTAGAAGCTCCTGCGCCGCCCAAACCCGCGAAGAAGGCGCCGGCAAAGAAGGCTGCGAAGAAGGCGGCGGGCGATTCAACCGGAGGGGTCATCCCGAACGCCAGGAAGGCCGCGAAGAAGGCTCCGGCGAAGAAAGCTGCGAAAAAAGCTGCAAAGAAGGCTCCCGCGAAGAAAGTGGCAAAGAAAGCGGCAAAGAAGGCAGCCAAAAAAGCAGGAAAGAAATCGTCCGCAAAGAAGGCCGCGAAGAAGAGCGGCAAGAAGTCTGGCAAGAAGGCAGCCAGGAGAGCAGCGAAGAAGGGCGGGAAAAAAGCGGGCTCGAAGAAAGCTGCGAAAAAGGGCGGCAAGCGGTCAGCAAAGAAGGCCGGGAAGAAGCGCCGCTAAAGAATGAGTGGGGCCGCGTTCCTGGTGAGCGCGGCCCTTTCGTTTCTCTCAGCCGTTCCGTCCCCCAGGCCGCATCCTCCGCCGCATGAGCACGCACATCTTTGACATGATCCGCCGGGGCCAGAGCGCCGAGCTCGCCGCCGAGGTGGAAGAGCACCCCGAACTCGCCGGCGCGCGCGACGTGCAGGGCGTTTCCGCGCTTCTGTGGACCGTCTATACCCGCCAAACCGTCATGCGCGATTTTCTGCGCACCCGCGTTGCGGAACTCGACCTCTTTGAAGCCGCTGCGACCGGGGATCTGCCGCAGCTTCGCGCGCTCCTCGATGCCGATCCCGCCGGCGTGCACAGTTTTTCCGGCGATGGCTGGACTCCCCTGCACCTGGCGGCCGCGTTCGGCGGACCGGAAGCGGTGCAGTTCCTGCTCGAGCGCGGCGCCGGCGTCCATGCGGTCTCGCGCAATCCGCAACAGAACCAGCCGCTGCACGCGGCTCTGGCTCTCTCCGGCGACCTCGAAACGATTCGGCTGCTCCTCGATGCGGGAGCCGAGGTGAATGCCACGCAGGCGGGTGGTTTCACGCCCCTGCACTCCGCCGCGTCCGCCGGCCGGCGCGAAGCCGCGGCATTGCTGCTCGCCCGCGGCGCCGATCCTGCGCAGGCGGATCATCACGGCAACACGCCCGCTCATTACGCTCGCCAGCGCGGACATGCGGAGCTGGCGGACTGGCTGGAGGCCGCGGGGCGCTAGAAGTTACCCCTGGAGAACGGAAGCGATGCTCTCTCTAATGGAGATTTGCGTACTCCCGCCTGGCCTGCTGATAGATGGGGAGGTCGGCGTCTGCGCCTCTCCAAAGTGAGAGGAATGCCTGATATTGGATCCGGGCGTCTTTCGTGTCGCCGGAGAGCGCATAAGCCCGAGCCAGGCCGTAACCAGCCAGCGCCGAAACAGGGTCGCCGATCATGGCCGTGCGATGATCGACGAGGTTTTGGAATTCCCGCACAGCCTCCGCGCCTTTGCCCGCCCCCAGATAAGCCTCGCCCCGAATGAGGATGGGATAGAGCGCTCCGAAATAGCTCACTAACGCACATCGGGGCACACCGAGCTGGTAGGGAGTTGCGATTTGAAGGCCATCGATTGCCGTGGCGGGATCGCTGCGGCGAAGCGCCAGAAGGGCGTGAATGACAGGCAGATAGCTGAAACGGACCGAAGTGTCCTCGGGGAATCTGCGTTGGAGTTCATCGGCAAGCACCTGGGCGTGCACGGAATCGCCTGTGAGTCCAAAGACGATGCCGGCGCCGTACTCGACTCCGCGATTTCTCCCCAGGCCGAGAGCTGCGGTCGCGTCGTGTTGCGCTTGCAGGGCGTCACCAAAGAAGGCCTCCCAGAGAGCAAATCGGATGGCGAACTGGGCAGCCCTCTCCTGATCGCCTTCCTGCTGCGCCAACTCAATCGCCTGGCGCGAGAGCCCTCTGGCCTCCCTGAGCCGCCCGGCATACGCAAGCGAAAACGCCTGGCGGTCGGCCATCCAGTCCATGGATTCGGGTTTTCCCTGGGCCGCGTTGGCGGCCTGCTGCATGCCCTGCCGGTCATCTCTGAGAAAGGCGACGTCGTACTGGAGAATGAGTAACTTTTGATAGCTGATCCCCCGTTGGGATGCTGTACGCAGAACCTCCTCGGCATCGTCGAGGCGACCGGCGGCCAGCAAGTCCTCCCCCAGGATGGAATATAGGTCGCCATGCTCCGGCGCGATCGTGAGGCCCTTGCGCCCTTCCTGAACGGCTTCGCCAAAATTGGCGAGCACCGGGTCGACGAAGCCGGCCAGAAAGGAATGGGGGAAAGGGTCGCGAGGGAAGGTTTCCGACCATTCCTCGCAGATCTCGTGAGCCTTCTCCTCGTTGCCGGTGGCGCGGCCGGCGTAATACGCGGAGATGAAGAAACGCTCGTTATCGCTGACGTTGTTGGAGAGTTCCCAGGCTTTACGGATATTCTCCGTGGCCAGCCGCGCAGAGCCTGAAGAGCCATACTCCAATCCGAGCCAGGCGTAGGCCATGGCGAATCCAGGATCGAGGCTGATGGCACGCTCGAAGAAAGGAATGCTGGCCTCCTCGCCCTGGGTCGTCCCGGTTTCCAATCCGAGGCTGTAGGACTTCAACGCGGCGATGGAGGGCGTAGTGGCCTGGGCAAGGGGCACGTCGTGCTTGTGGAGGGTAGCTGCCGATTCGCCGACACGTTTCCGAAACAGGGTGGCGATGCGGCCGACGGCGTCCAGGACCTCTTCCTTTCTGGCGGCCTGAACCTGCTCATCGTCGATCACATCGCCGGAGCGGCAGTTCGTAGCCCGCAGGCTGAGCACATATTGGGCTCCGACGGACTGAATAGAGGCCTCAAGCAGCGCCGCGGTACCGGTGCGGACGCAGATTTCCTGGGCGACCTGGCCGGCGACCTGAGTATCGGGAGGCTTGCCCATCAGGCGTAACGTTTGTTCAATGCGATCCGCGGAAACCAGGCTCAGGTAAGGGGACTGCTGGAGCTGCACCTCCAGGCCCTGGCGCAAGGCATGGTCGAAGACCGGGTCCCCGGTGAGATTCGCAAAATGGGCGACGAGGACGGTATCCCTGTCGGTGAGGCCATGCGATTGGCGGGAGTGGTACCACAGACCGGCAGCGACAAGAACAGCCAGCAGGACGATGGCTGCTGAAGCGGCGAAGATCCAATGCAGGCGGGAGGAGGGCTTCGCCTTGGGCATCGCGCCAGGAGCAGGCGAGATTACGGGCCGGGCCTCGCTGTCAAGCTTTATGCGCTGGAGGCCGGCGCGCATCTCCGAGGCCGACTGGCAGCGCAGGTTGCGGTCCTTCTCCAGAGCCTTGCGGATGAGAGCTTCGAGGCCGGGAGGAATGGCCGGGTTAATCTGCAGGGCCGGCGTCGGCTCGTCATGGAGAATCGCCGCGCAGATCGCACCGGCACTCGGGCCGTCGAAGGCCATTTTCCCGGTCGCCATTTCGTAGAGCACAGCGCCGAAGGAGAAGAGATCGGTGCGGGTGTCCAGATCCTGGGCGCGGAGCTGTTCGGGCGACATGTATCCGACCGTACCCAGCATGGCGCCCGGAGCCGTCAGGCGCTCCGTATCGAAACCCCTGGTAAGCGAATCCGAGCCTCCCAGGACCGCGTTCACAGATCTCCGTCGCCAGGCCAAAGTCGAGGATCTTGGCGTGGCCGGTCCGAGTGACGAAAATGTTGGCGAGCTTGATGTCGCGATGGATGATGCCTTTGGTATGGGCGGTCTCCAGGCCCTCCGTGATCTCGATGGCGATGGTCAGCAGTCTTTCGGCATCGAGCGGGCCTCGCCGCACCATCTCCTTCAGGGTTGCGCCGTCGAGGAATTCCATCGCGATGAAGATTTTCGCCGCCTTCTTCGCCGACGTCATAGATGGTGCAGATGTTGGGATCATTCAGGGCTGAGGCGGCACGGGCCTCGCGACGAAAACGGGCGAGGGCCACGGGATCGCCGGCCAACTGATCCGGGAGAAACTTGAGCGCCACGAAGCGCCCCAGACGGTTGTCCTCGGCCTTGTAAACCACACCCATGCCGCCGCCGCCGAGCTTCTCGATCACGCGGTAGTGCGAGATGGTGAGAATCTTCATGGCTCAGGGCCGGGATGGCCTGGATGCGATGTCGATCTTACGGAGCAGTAGAAGGCTCGTCAATTACGACTAGCCATAACGGGTAAGCGCAACATGGGATCTCCAGCGTTGCGTGCGGGGCAAGCGCTTCGCAGTCGCTTCCGGGGCGACCTCGTACTTCAGCCGCGGCTGCCGGTCTCGCGCTTCTCGTCGTCCGTCAGCGGCGCGTTGATCTCCAGCAGGCCTTCGGGCAGACGCATCTCCACGCGACGCCCCGCGACATCGATGCGCACCAGATACTCGCGGACGAAAGGGATGAGCGCTTCGGCGGCGGGCATGCGCAGGCCGCGGCGGCGCAGCACCAGCAGCTCCGTGCTCGAGGATCCGCGGTCCACATCCACGATCTCGCCGACTTCCGCGCCTTCCTGATTCAGATCGACGACGGTGCAACCGATCAGATCGCCCACGTAGACGGAGCCAGGTTCCAGGGGAGCGCGCTCCGCCTGCGGGATGGCGATTGCGTATCCGCGCAGCGTGTCCGCTTCGTTGATGGAATCGACGCCCTGGAATTTGAGCACGATCCGGCTGCGCAGAAACCAGAAGTTTTCGAGATGAACTTCCCGCGGCCGCGTGCCCACGCGCTCCGGAGGAATGAGATAAACCCGCTTGCGCTCGTGAAAGCGCTCGGGAAAATCCGTCAGCACTTCCGCCACCAGCTCGCCCTTTCGCCCATGCGGGCGAATCAGGCGCGCCAGCAGCACCCAGGCTGTCGATTTCCCCGCCGGCCCAGGCTCGGGATCGTGGGAAGCGGCGGAATTACGCATGTCAGAGGATTGGGAAGGCTGGGGTGCGAGCACGATGGTCTCCCGCTGGGAACGCGAGATCGAGAGGGGGGAGTGCCATGCCTTCCGGCTGGCCGCTACTCTTCGCCGGCACCCGCTGCGTGATGATCCTCTTCGAGGATATCCAGCGTGTACCGGTGGTGGTGTTTCATGCTCACAGCGCCGAGAATCGTTCTCACCGATCGCGCTGTGCGTCCCTGCTTCCCGATCACCTTCCCTACATCGGTGGGTGCAACCCGGAGCCGAAGCACGGTGCTCTCGTCGCGTTCCACCGCCTCTACCAGCACGGCTTCCGGAACATCGACGAGCGCCCGCGCGATCTGATTGACCAATTCCCGCATGTCATCGGGTCGTTCTGTTGTCTGCTTCATCTTGCCCCCCAGGCGGAAGACACACGTCGTTCAGCTTCCGGGGCTGCACGGATACTACCCTAAGGCTGCGAAGGAAAAAAGAATAATTCGCAGACTTTTCCGCCGGAAGCGGTTAAAAGTAACCTTTGGGGAGGTATCTGGAGCAGGGGAACGGGCGACCCCTCCGTAATGCCACTGGTGTCAGGCCGCCGCTGAAGCGTCCGTCTCCGCCGGGCCGGGTGCAGGCGCCGGTGGCTGACCAGCCGTACTGGAGCCGGAACGGAGCAGCTTCGCCACGCGATCCGACAACTGCGCTCCCTTTCCTCTCCAATACTCAATGCGATCCGTCTTCAGGTTCACCGTCGCGGGGTTCGTCCGGGGGTTGTAGGTGCCAACCACCTCCACCGAACGCCCGTTCCGGGCGCGGTCCTTCTCAATCACCACTACGCGGTAGTACGGCTGTTTGCGCGCACCCACGCGCGCCAGTCGAATCATCAACACAAGTCTGCTTTCCTTTCCTTCTTTGTGGGGTCGCGGAACGCAAAAAATCCCTCGCGACCACTGCACTTCTAAATATATCAGGGATTTACCCTGGGGCCTACGAGCACCTGTGGGGAAGAAGCCGCTAGTCGGTGCCCACCGCGGGCCGGGTCAGGCTCGCCACCGGCGTTGCCGTTTTCGCGGCCCTCGCCTTTCCACCCTCCTCCACGCACTGGCGGAAGTAGTCGAGTGACAACTGGAGTCCGGTCTTCAGGTCGATCTTCGGCTCCCACCCCAGCAGAGTCCGTGCCCGGGTGATGTCGGGCCGGCGCTGCACCGGGTCGTCCACCGGCAAGGGCTCAAAGCGGATCCTGCTCGCCGATCCCGTCACCGCCAGCACCTGGCGCGCGCATTCCAGAATGGTCCACTCTTCGGGATTGCCGATATTCACCGGCCAGTGCTCGTTCGATCGCGCCAGCCGCAGAATCCCTTCGACCTCGTCGGAAACATAGCAGAAGCTGCGCGTCTGCGTGCCGTCGCCGTAAATCGTCAGGTCCTCGCCCCGCAGCGCCTGCGTCATCAGATTGGAGATCACCCTTCCGTCACGGCACTGCAAACGCGGCCCATAGGTGTTGAAGATGCGCACGATCCGCGTGTCGACCTGGTGATAGCGGTGGTACGCCATCGTCAGCGCCTCGGAGAATCGCTTGGCCTCGTCGTAGACAGAGCGCGGGCCCACCGGATTCACATTGCCCCAGTAGTCTTCCGGCTGCGGATGCACTTTGGGATCGCCGTAGCACTCCGACGTGGAGGCCTGCAGGAACGCGGCTCCATATTTCCGCGCGACCTCCAGCGGAATGCGCGTACCGTCAGAGCCGACGAGCAGCGTCTCGACGCCCAGCCGCAGGTAGTCCGCCGGGCTGGCCGGCGAGGCGAAATTGAACACGTAATCCAGCGGGCCGGGATCGAACGGCACGCAGATATCCTGCTCCATCAGTTCAAAGCGCGGCTCACCCGCCAGATGCTCCAGGTTTATCGCGTTTCCGGTGCACAGATTGTCTACGCCCACGACGCTGCAGCCTTCCGCCAGCAGCGCGTCACACAGGTGTGACCCAAGAAAACCCGCGGCGCCGGTGACCAGCACCCGAGCAGAACCTGAGAGTTTCTTTGGCAAGTCCGGATTCTCTTTCGGTTGCAATCTATCGCCGCCCGAAAAAATCGGCGTCGGGCATGCGGCATGAATTGTCCGTCCGTGACGCTGATGGTAGCAGAATCTCTCGCCGCATCGCCGGTGCCGCGCGGTCGCCCCACTGGTCGAGGATGTCAGCCTTGATGCGGAGGACGGCGCGCGGTAAACAGCAGGTTCTGCGACAGAATATGCCCTCCGGCTCCCATCTCTGCAATCAGCATGATGCGGAAAGGCACGGTTGTCACTTCCCATACAAATCTCCGCAACATGCTTTTTATGCCATGCACCACGGGCTTGTGTTCGAAACACCGGATATCCTCGAACTGCAGCGCGCGGAACATCTGATTGATGGATTTGGGGGTAAACGCCTGTTCATGCGTCAAATCTCCGTGCCGTACCCGAGCACCGAAAATCCCCTCCGCATTGGGCGCATGCCCGATGCAGACCCCTCCAGGGGACAATACCCTCCGCACCTCGACAATCAGATCAAAAGCCTCCTGGCGTGTCAGGTGCTCGAGGACGTCGAACAAACAAACCACGTCCTCGCTTTCGGATCCGCACTGACGGAGAAAGGTCATCCCGTCGCCCAGTTCCACCCCAGCTACGCCCAAGCGCTTCGCAAATTCAACCTGCTCCGCAGAGCCGTCCACACCCCGGATGTTCCCGTATCCCATCTGCTGAAGGACATACAAAAGGACTCCGTGCCCGCATCCGATGTCCAGAATTCGGGAGGCCCGGTCCGCCGGGAAATGATCGCGGATGGTGGATTCCAGATAATCGGCACGATGGCGAAACTGGGCTGCGGACGAATTGCCGCGCTCAGGCGCCTGGCCGCTGCTGACGTAAGACTTGTATAAGACTTCTTTCCAGTCGTTCATTCCCGCCTCTTAGGGCGAAACCAGCATTGCTATAGCCTTTTGAGGCCGGTTCAGTGCGACTTTCTTCGGCGCAAAGCCGCGCCAGCGCCTGTGGCTTCGGGAATCACCTTCGCTGGTTTCGCTCCCGCGCCTGTCGTGCCGCCGCCCGCTGCCTTAACGATTGTGGGTGCTGCGATGCCGATGTTAGCATAGGCATAATAATCCCGCGCGCTGCGGCCAATCCCATGAATCAGGCGTCGACCCTTGTCTCCGAGCAGCAGCGAGCTTCTGCCTCCAAAAGCCATCGGCATTTTTCGATTGCGCTCGCACCGGGCCGCCGCCACGGAGGCCGGCGGTGAGTCTGCCTCGTAAGCGCCGCATCCTCTATATCGGCAATATGGATTCAGGAATGACCTCGGCTCAACGCGCCAAAGCGCTGGCGCGTCTCGGCCAGGACATCATCCCCTTCAATCTTCGCTCGTATCACCCTCGATCCAGGCTGGTCGCCGGCATTCGCTATTACGCGCCCGTCGGACCCCTCATTCGCCGTGTCAACCGGGATCTGATCGACGAGGTTCGCAGGCAGCGGCCGGATGTGGTGTGGTTCGAGAAGCCCATCGTGTTTACGCCGGCTACCGTCCGGGCCATCCGCGCCACTGGCGCCGTAACCGTCTGCTACAACCTCGACAACCCTTTTGGCCCGCGCAACGATCGCTGCTGGTATCAATTCAAAAAAGTATTCCGGCTCTTCGATCTGCATTGCGTGCCGCGCAATCGCGACGTGGTCCGCTACCGCGACTGGGGACTCCCGTTTGTCAAAGTCCTGTTCAGCTTTGAGCCCTCCGTCCACTATCCGCCCCCGGAATCCTGGTCAGACGCCGACCGCAATCGCGAAATCTCGTACATCGGCTACCCCTATGAGGAGCGCCCCGGCTTCCTCATGTCCCTCGCCGAGGATCACCATCTTCCCGTCTCTCTCTCCGGGAGCGGGTGGCAAAAGGTCCTGTCACCCGAACAGTTCACTCGGTACGTGACGTCCGGATTTCTGCGCGACGATGCCTACCGCGAAGCTCTTTGGAGATCGAAGATCAATGTCAGCTTCATCACTCGGCTGAATGAAGATGACATCGCCCACAAGACGGTCGAAATCGCAGCCTGCCAGGGATTTCTGCTTGCCATCCGCACCCCTGGCCACCAGGAGATCTTCGAGGAAGATCGCGAGGCCGTCTTTTTCTCATCGGTGGAAGAGTGCGCCGACAAGTGCCGCTTCTATCTGCCCCGCCCCGATCTGCGCGAAGCGATCGCCCGCCGCGGCCGCGAGCGCGCCCTCCGCTCCGGCTATGACAATGACAGCCAGCTGCGCCTGGTGCTGGATCGGCTCGACGGACGGGACTGAGCTCGGGCTGATTGCGGGGAACGTCCAACTGAATCCGATGGATTTCCGCCATTGCTGGACTGTTTCCCGACTGGTAATATCTGACTATTCACCCCAACTCATCTCCCTTCGAGGACCAATCTCGTGGCTTCCAGTCAGCGGAGTTTTCCTCCGGTCGACTTCCGGACGCGGCTTCCTGCCCTGGACGGAATCCGTGCTCTAGCGATCACCCTGGTGTTCCTGGTTCACTATGGGGGAGGGTCACACGGCAACATCGTTCTTCGGGTTTCTAAAGCCGTCACTGACCGCGGCTGGGTAGGTGTCGACCTGTTCTTCGTATTGTCGGGATTCCTGATTACAGGGATTCTGTACGATACCCGCGCGGACTCGCGTTTCTTCACGCGCTTTTATATGCGCCGAGCGCTGCGTATCCTTCCAGCCTTCTATATCGTCATGCTGCTGCTGGCGCTGCTAACGCCGATTCTGCATTATCAGTGGCACTGGTTGCAGCTCACGTTCCTGGTCTACATTGGTAACTTTTTTGCGATTCCTCATCGTATGCTGTATCACCTGACCAGTGCGGTGCATCCGAACGCAGAGGTGGAGATGGGGCATTTCTGGTCCCTGTGCATCGAAGAGCAGTTTTATCTTCTGTGGCCGCTGGTGGTATGGCTGGTCCGCGACCGCATACGGCTGATCTGGACGGCGGCGGGGATTTCGCTGCTCGCGCTGGCGCTGCGAATCGCTATGGTGGTCGCGTTCTCTTCGGTGGTAGCCGAGCCATGGGTTCACTCAAGTCTTCCATTCCGGATGGACTCTCTGCTGATTGGAGCGATTCTGGCGCTGGTGCTGCGGGGGCCTTCGGCAAACCAGTGGCAACGATCCGCAAAGTGGATATTTGTGGTGGGGTCGGCGGCCACGCTGGCCGTCTTCCTGCTGTCTCCGGCGTGGAATTCCCCCTGGCTTCTCACCATTGGGTTCACGTTCATAGCTCTGGCCAGTATGGGTCTCATAGGGACCGCGTTGCGGCCGGGATCAGCCAGTTTTGTGGTTTTTGGCTGGAAGCCGCTCCGCGTACTGGGCAAATATAGCTACGGATTCTACATCTACCACGTGCTGTTCCGGAAATTGTGGAACACTTTGCTTGCCTACCTGATCGTCCATCTTCATTCGGAGGCTCTTGCAGGAGCGATCGAACGGCCGCTGATTTTCGGGGTCACCTTCCTGGTAGCGAAGCTCAGCTATGACCTCGTCGAAAGTCGATTCCTGCGCATGAAGCGGCACTTCCTGTACGACTCTGAAACTGCCGCGCGTCAACCGCTGGTTGCTACAGCATAGACGGGGTAACTGCGCGGCGCGGGTCTCCGGTCTTCCTGGCAAAGGCCGCCATGTCGAGCCGGCCACGAGATTACCCAGCCTGACAGGCCGCGGCTATGGCTGGATTCTCTGGATTCAATCCAAACCTGTTGTCCCCGGGGCGGTCCTCGCCGCGTGAAGGTGAGCTGGCATTCCAGCGTCAAATTCCAGCAATGCTGCCGGCGTTCTCCGGCTCTGGCCATTCAGCGGATCTCGGGAGAGCCCGGTCCCCGCGAAGAGAAGCATATCGGGTGATCCACCCAAAGAACCAGGAGACTAACAGCGTGTATATCGGTATCTCGAGCAGGCTGGTAACGACAAGCTGACCCACGCTGGAGCCGACGGTAAGGAAAATCAGGGTCACGGTGATCACCGTACCCCACGGCTTACTCATGTCGAACATGCTGTCGAACACGACATAGGTGGTCGGAACCAACAACAGCGGAACCAGGATCAAACTCCACCACCCAAAGGACCCGAAGGCGTCGGGAATGATGCTCATCGCGATCCAGTCGTTGCCTTGATAGCTCGACTGCAGTCCGCTGATGGATGCTCGATACCACGCTCCGTTCAGTTCAGGTTGATCCTTGACGATAAAGTGCGGAGCCGAGCTTTCCACGTCGAGCACGAACGCCTTCAGTCCATAATGAAAACGCGCGCATGCGCGGATCAGCTGGCTATCCGGCTGGATCTCGGAAAAACGATTCAGCATGTACGTCCCGGGTCTGCTGAAGTACTGGTTTCCCTCGCGGTCGGCACGAATCACCAGTTCATGGGAAGCCGCCTCGATCTGAGTCCAGTGCTGAGGCGCTGATACCAGCAGGCGCCACATCGTTGTGGTTTCCTGCTTGATGTCAGACTGGTGACGCCAGGCGCGCGCCCACGCATAATAGGGAAAGAAAAACAGAACCAGTCCGGCGATCAACCCCCCAATTGCCAGATAATGCCGCTTCCTGAATGGGACTCCGCGAAAGTAACATGTGACCAGCACGATCATCGGAGCCTTCAGATAGTTACTTCGTGAAGCGTCCAGAAAGCCGAAAAACTCCATAGCGAGTAAGGGCCAGAGCGCCGACCACCCAAAAGAATGCCGCCCTTTTGTCTTCCGGATCCGGCCGTCCACCGCCAGCACCAGCGACAGAGGGAGCAAAGCCGCGAAGGCACGTCCCAGACCGTGCTCCGTCGACCCCTGCGCTGCAAGCGGATTCTTCAGGGCTTGAGCCGTGACATAAACGGTTGCCGCAAGCCCAATGATAAAGGCCGTAACATACATGACATTCGAGTGCGTTGAAGTCACCGGCTCCAGCGGTCTTGGCAAGTCCAGCCGTATCCAGGCAAAGAGAAAAACCCCCACCATGAGCGCCAGGTAGTACGCCGCGTAAACAGCGATCGTCAGCTCGGGCGCACCAAGGTGTTTATCCGCCGGCTCGAAAAGCAACACCTTGGCAAACTGAGAAATCACCAGGGTATTCAGAGCGAAGGAGGTAAATACCAGGCCGCCGATGGTTCCCAGCCCGCCGAGAGTGTTGTACGTGATGCCGATGGCCAGCATCGCCACCGACATACCCGCGACAAAGAAAAGCCCCGTGCCGGCCGCGAGCTCGCCCGCGGCCAGAAACAGGATCGCGCCGAAGATGACCAGTGGCGGAAGAATGAAACGTCTGGACATGGCTCACAGCCGGAGCAAGCGCTCTCGCTGATTTCCCTTCTGAAGGCGCCGCCACAGGAGCGACCCTCCGTCATCCGTTTACTTGAGCAGGTTAGCGGACTCGATCGCGCCATACACGCCTGTCTGCAGGGGAGAACCCGTGGAGATGGCAGCCTTGAAGCCGTTCGTCGGAATGTACAGGATGTCACTCGCCATGAGCGCGATGTCCTTCTCCTTCCCGTGCATGACCTTGCTCAGGTCAAAAAGGATCTCCACGCGCTGCTGATCCGAGGTTGTCCGGATAATCATGGCCTTGGACAGCGCCGCGCCGTATTTCAACCCTCCGGACAGCGAAATGGCCTGCACCACCGTCAGGGGGGCATTGTTGGAAAGAGGAATCGCCGTGGGTCGCACGACCTCGCCCACTACGTAAGCACTCCCCACTTCCGCCACCACAACGGTGTCCCCTGCCATCAGCGGGATGTTGCTGGCGTCGGAGGTGCTTGGGTCCACACCAAGAGTCACCGTGATCGGCTCAGGATCGGATCGCCGATGCACGATAATCGTGTGGCTTGCGAGTGGCGTAAAGCCCCCACAGGCCGAGATCACATCCAGAAGGCGCAGGTGCGTGCCGAAGGCCGGGACGGGCGCGGGCCTCTCCACCTGGCCCACCACCGTGATCACCTGTGTCGGGGAACTCATTACCTGCACCGTCACCTGCGGATTCACCAGAATCCCCTGGTCCTTCAGTTCCTTCTCCAGGTAGTCGGCTGCCTGCGAAAGCGTCATCCCTGCCAGCTTCACGGTTCCCAAGTAGGGCAGGTTGACCATGCCCTGATCGCTGACGCGAAGCCCAGCCGCGGTACCGCTGCCCAGCGAGGTCGTGAGCTCCGGCACCCCATAAGTGGCGAGCGCCAGCACGTCGCCGGGCAGAATGGTCTGCTCCGCCTGTTCCAGATGCATGGCCGAAGCCGGAGCGCTGGCCGTGGGCGAGTTTGTGGTTACGCCCGGTCCGGCATATTGTCCCATCGCCACGCCCGCGCCGCAGAACAACGCGAGCCCCATTGCCACAACCGTGCGCATCTTCGTCTTCACCCCAACCTCCCCGTTTCTTTTCAGCCGCAACTGCCCCATATCCCGTCGCCTATTTGCCATATTCATAGGTGTAATAGCCGAGGTATCCGTAGTATTCCGGCAGAGACGCGTCTACGCCGTTAAACACAAACCCGTAAACCTTCACATCCAGGTCGCGCAGGATTTGCGCCGCGCGCGACAGCATGCGCCTCGTGCAGTATCCCTGCCGGATGACCAGCACCAGGCCATCCGACTGCGCCGCGATGATGGCCGGATCGGTCACCGACAACACCGGCGGCGTATCAAAGAGCACGTAATCATAGCGTTCCCGCAACTGCCGGACGAGCTCGACCATCTGGTCCGAAGCCAGCAGGTCCGCCGGCAGCGGCGGTACCGTGCCGGACGGGATGATGTCCAGCGTCTTCAGTGTCTCGTGGGTATGGATCACGTCGTCCAGGCTGAAGTAGCCGGTCAGAATCTCAGAAAGGCCCTTGCCCCCTTCCATGCGCAGGCGCTTGTATACCGAAGGCCGCCGCATATCTGTATCGACCAACACGACCTTTTTGCCGCTCTGCGCCAGCGCCGCCGCCATGTTGATGGTTACCGTCGACTTGCCCTCAGCCGGCTGGCAGCTGGTCACCGCAATTACCTTGGATTCCCGCGACGTCGAGGACAATCGCATCGACGTGCGCAGGGCGCGGAACGCTTCAGCAAATGGGGAACGCGGATCGCGCAGGAGTTCCGGTCCGGCTGCCAGTTCCACTTCCGATTCCCGGCTCTTCCAGTGGCTCTGGGGAATGACGGCCAGCGAAGGCAATCCCAGAATTTCCTGGATCTCATGGGAATCCCGCAGGCGCGTGTCAATTTTTTCCATGAACAGCGCCAGACCCACGCCTCCTAAGGCACCGAACAAGAACCCAATAAGCCCGAGGGTTTGCGGAGAATGACTGGATGGTCCCAGCGGCGCATTCGCCAGATCGACCACGCTGACCGTCGCGGCATTCAGCCCTGCATCAATCGCCGCTTCCCGCAGCCGCCCGATCAGGCTCTCATACATCAGCCGGTTCGATTCGTAATCCTCCGAAACCAGCATGTATTTCACGATCTCGGTCCGCTGCCCGAACATCTGCTGCACTTTGTCGGTGACCGCGCTCCTGGCCTGGCTTTCCGCTGCTTGCGCTACTGCATACGAATCCTTAGCCTGCTCAACAATTCGCTTCTGCTGCTGCGCCATTTGCCGGTCCAGCGCAGCGATTTGGGCATTGAGCTGCTTCACCTGAGGGTAGTTCGGTCCATAAACCGGCCGCAGTTTGGCCAGCGCCGCAGCAGCGGTATCGCGCTGGACACGCAACTGAGTCAAAAGGCCTGCATCCTGTCCGAGGGGGGTCGGTCCAGCATCCTCAATCTCATCCGGAGGCAACGACTGGAGCGTCTGATATCTCGCCCCCGCCAGAACCCGCTGCTCGGTGGCGTCGGCGACCGTTTTGTCCAGAGCCGAGAGTTCTCCCACGATCAGACTGTTGTGCGTCGGATCCAGCGCGTTCACTCCCAGTTCTTTCGATAAGTCCACCATCTGGTCCTGTTCGCTTTGTACCTGCGCGCGCAGATCGTCCAGCTCTCCGGTCAGCCACTTGCTCGCCTGCGCCGCGGTGCTGTACTGCATGGTGAAGCTCTTCTTGACGAACTCATGGACCATCGCATTCGCAATGTCCGCCGACAATGCCGGCGAAGGACTCTGGTAGGAGACCGTGATCATCTGGGAACGCGGGACCGCCTCCACGTCCAGATTGGCGCCCAGGATGCCCACTACGGCGGCCTGTACCCTCGGATCATCCAGGCTGTTGTGCAGCACCGGCGATTTTGGCTTTCCCAGGAATACCCGGTTGTTCTGCAGGTTCAAATCCTTCGCAACTGCCAGCAGCAAACTCCTGCTGTTCAGAATCAGCGTGTCGCTCTGAATAATCGTGTCCAGATCGCCGGACCCGCCGCTGACGGCCGAGGCAATCGCGGTCTTGAGGTCGGCTGTCGCATTTGGCTGGATCTGCAACTCGCCGGTCGCCGTGTAATATTTGCCGTGCAGGAAACCACCCAGCGCGAACAGTCGCGGCGCAACCCAGCGCCATCATACCAGGAACAGGCGTCGCTTGCGGATGACCAGCCAAAGTTCAGTATAGAGAGATATCTCTGGGCTCCGGCCCAGGAGAGACAATTTTGCCGCGAAGTGACTGTTGCACCAAACCTCTCAGTGTTCAGGGATTCCTGGCGGAACTCCGGATCGATATGCTTCCAGATAACAACGGTGCGCAGTGTTGACTCCGGCGTCTACACTCACCTGCAGACTTGCTCCGGATGCAACCCCGGCTACAAGGTCGGCACACGTCGTCCTGGCGCGCCTTCCCTAATCTCGCTCCGTTGCGAATCGTGGCTCAAGTGTACCGCCCCATTTCTGCCGGGGTCAATACAACATTTTGCGAGGAAATCGTCGTGCTTCCAGCCCCAGAGGGGCAATCCAGCTCTGCTTCGTCCCTAAACGGAGGCGACCGCTCCGGCTGGCCGCCAGACCCGCGCTACCCGGCCCGCGCGCATCAGGGCCGGGATGGCATCGGCCCGCTGGGGACGGGCAAAAAGGAATCCCTGCAGAATGTCGCAGTTCATCCTTGCCAGCGCCTCCGCCTGTTCCTCTCGTTCCACGCCTTCGGCCACCACCTGCAGCCCCAGGCTGTGGGCCAGCGAAAGAATCGCCTGCACCAGCGCGCTCGTGCCATCCGGCTCGCAGACCCGCTCGACGAACGAGCGGTCGATTTTGAGGGTCTGGATCGGCAACTGATGCAGGTGCTGCAGCGATGAGTATCCTGTCCCGAAATCGTCCACCGCGAAGTGGACTCCCATCTCGGCCAGGTCGCGCATTTGCCGTGCTACCTCGTCCATGTTGCGCATCACGGCGGTCTCGGTCACCTCAATCTGCAGATTGTCCGGTGACGCGCCCAGCTCCGCCAGCACTTCTCTCACCTGGGCTGAGAAGTCCACGCGCATGAATTGCAGCGGAGACACGTTGATCGCGATCTTCGGTACGTTGAGCCCCTGACGCCGCCATTCCTCGCGTTGGCGGCACACCTCGCGCACCACCCACAGGCCTACCGGCACGATCAGTCCGCTTTCTTCCGCGATGGGGATAAAGCGGTCCGGACTCACCATCCCGTAACGCGGATGGTGCAGCCGCAGCAACGCCTCCAGCCCGCACAGGCGGCCATCCACGGCATATTCGGGCTGGTAATACATCTCAAACCCGCCTTCTTTCAGCGCCCGGCGCATGAAAATCTCCAGCTCGTTCGCTTCGGTCGTGGAGCGGTTGATCTCCTGCGATACCAGGGCATAATGATTTCCCCCCGACCGCTTCACACGGTACATGGCCGCGTCCGCGCTCCTCCACAGTCCCGCCGCGTCCTTGCCGTGATCCGGGTAGATCGCCACGCCGAAGCTGGCCGTCAAATCGATCGGGTATTGGTCCACCAGCAGCGGCTTGCGCAGCGACGTCAGCAGATCGTCCGCGATTTTCTCGGCGTCCGCCACGCAGGCCAGGTCGCCTACGACCGCGGCGAACTCCTCGCCACCGGAGCGCGCCACCGTATCGGTCGAGCGCAGCCGGGTCCGCAGCCGCTCCGCCACCTGCTTCAGGCACAGATCCCCAACCGTGTGGCCGTACGTGTCGTTGATCTGCTTAAAACGATCCAGGTCCAGACAGATCACCGCCGCCTTTTTACCGTGCCGCTCCGCCATCGCCAGCGCCTGCTCCATCCGGTCCAGCAGCAGCAACCGGTTAGGCAGTCCGGTCAGCATGTCGTGATGCGCCTGGTAGAGCAGCCGATGGTGCAGCTGCTGCCGCTCCGTGACGTCCTGCACCAGCGAGAACCGCGCTTGCTTTCCCTGAAAGCGGATGCTGTGCGAGGAAACCTCTACCTGAATTCGCCGCCCATCTCGCAGGATGTGCGTCCATGGGCCCGAAACCACCATGTTCTCGTCATCGCCCATGTTCGCGATCGTCTGTTCCAGCGCCTCCACTTCATCAGGCGGCCGGATCTCGCGCAGCGTCATGTTGCAGAATTCCTTTTCCGTAAACCCGTACCGCTGCGTCGCCGCGTCATTCACCGTCAGGAAGCGCAGCGTATCCGTGTCAAAAATCCACATCGGATGCGGATTGTTCTCGAACATCAGCCGGTATTCCTGGAAGCGATCGTCCGCCTCCCGCTTCTGCTCTTCGAGCAGCGTCAGGATCATCCCGAAGGCCACGAAGTACAGCGGCACATTCCACAGTTCCGGGGAAACGCTCACATGCGGCGCCAGCCAGTCCACCAGCAGCGCGGCGGGAAAGATCGCGCCCCATACCGCTAGTCCCAGCACGGCTGCCATCACGCCCGCCGACACCCGGCGAAAATCCTCCCAGTAGAGCACAGCATTCAGCAGGAACAGCTCGCAGCCAATCGCGTGGACGGCGACTTCGGGCCGCCCTGCCCGCATGATCGCCCAGGCCATCCACACCATCGCTCCCGCCGCGATGAGGAGGCCCCATCTCTGCGCCACCCGCGCCCGACCCCGCTTTGCAGTCGATCCGCTGCGCATGCGCAGGATCACCACCGTGAAGGCCACCTGCACGGCTGCCGCCAATCCCAGCATCACCAGCCTGGGCGCATCCCACAGCGCCAGGACTCCCGCATACACAATGCCTGGGATCGTCAGAAGTACAGCGGTCACTGCCAGGCTCGCGTCCTTCTCCTGGATCAGCGTGGAAGAGAGCGCGAAACAGGCCGCGCACAGAATCAGCGCTCCCATGCTGGCCCAGGCCATCGCGTCCACCGCCGCCGGGTCGACCGCGCTGTACATCTGGAACGCAAAATGGATCAGGACGAAGAACCAGCCGAAGAGCCAGAAACGGGTGCGACGCGACGCGTGGCCGTGGTGGATCGAGCCGAAGACCAGCACCAGCAGCCCGATGATCAGCATGTCGAGAAGCGTCTTCTGCATCGTTAGCCGCTGCTTGCGATGGATAGCCCTGGGGGAAAGCGTTACAAGAGGATCGCCTGAGACTAACGTGGGAACCTCGCTCGAATCAAGCAATTAATTCGATTTTCGTCGGACCGGAATCCTGCCAGCTAAGGCTGGTTTTGGGCAGCCCGCGGAGGGCCGGCACACGCCCCGATCCCGCTGCCTCCCTGCTACACTCCTGCCATGTCGGCAGGCTCGCCTCGCGCATCATCTCGCGGCTTTTTTCTTACCTTCGAAGGGCCGGATGGTTCCGGTAAATCCACACAAATCCGCAAGCTCGCCTCCCACCTTGAGTCCCAGGGGCTCTCGGTCCTCGTCACCCGCCAGCCCGGAGGCACGCATCTGGGCGATCGCATCCGCGCGCTCATCCTCGACTCCCGCACCCAGAACCTGGCCCCTATGGCTGAGCTCGGGCTGATGTTCTCCGATCGCGCTCAGGCCATCGCGGAAGTGATCCGGCCCGCGCTCGATCAGGGGCGCATCGTCCTCTGCGATCGCTATACCGATTCGAGCGAGGCCTACCAGGGGGGTGGCCGGCAGCTCGGCAGCGATATCGTCCTTCGTCTGCATCAGGTCATGTGCGGCGGCCTCAACCCCGACCTCACCATCCTTCTGCTCGCCGATTTCGACCGCTCGCTCGCGCGAGCCCGCCGCCGCAACAACCGCACCGCCGCTTCCGGGCCGAACGAAGGCCGCTTTGAGACCGAGGACGAGCAATTCCACCGGCGGGTCTACCTGAAATACCGCGAAATCGCCGCCCGCGAGCCGCAGCGCGTGACGGTGATCGAAGGCGACCAGCCCATCCAGGCCATCCATTCCCAAATCGTCGCGCTGGTGGACGGAAAGCTACGCGCGGTGGCCGCGCGGAGCTAAGGGCCGGGTAACTGAAGTCCGGATAGCTGAAGTCCGGGTAACTAAACCGCGCGTCGCCGACAAGCGCTTGCGGTAGGGCGTGCGCTGACCGCTTGTTAGCGGTCCGGATCTTTGCTGCCCGTCTTATCAGCGATCCGCTTCTTAGCTTCGGCTCGCTGTCCGAAATCGGACACCCGTTTCCAAATCCGGCCACTTTGCCCTGCCGCCCTGTCCGCCCTCGCGCCTATAATCTTTGGTGCATCAGCAGCTTAGCGCCACGTCGAGAATGGCGCGGCACATGCAGTTATCCTTGAGCAATGGATATCGCTCGCCCGGACATTCGTAAGAAGAAACGCCGCCGTCAGATCCTCATCGGCTGCATCGCTGCTGCTGTTCTCGGAGGCGCCGCATGGGCCGTCATGCGCCTCAAGCCGGCCATCCCCACCGTTGACGCCAGCACGGTATGGCCGGACACCGTGAAGCGCGGCGACATGGTCGTGCAGGTCCGCGGCCTCGGTACCCTGGTTCCCCGCGAAGAGAGCATCAGCCTGGTTCCGGCCCAAACCGATGCCACGGTCGTCAGCATCCGCGTCCTGCCCGGCGCCATGGTCAAACCCGATACCATCATCATGGTTCTTTCCGATCCGCAGCTCCAGCAGGAGCTGCTCAGCGCCCAGCTTGCCGTGAAAGGCGCTGAGGCCGACTATCGCAATCTTCAGGCGCAGCTCCAGAACACGCTGATGGGCACCAAGTCCACGGCTGCCGCCGTCAACGCCCAGTACAGCCAGGCCGAGCTCACGGCCAATACCGACGAGCAGCTCTACAAACTCGGCGTCATCAGCGGCCTGCAAAACGACGAGGCGAAGAGCACCGCCGAGCAGCTGACCACCCAGCACCAGCTCAGCCAGCAGCAGCTTCAGGTGCAGCAGCAGGCCATTGAGATCCAGCTCGCCTCCGAGCAAACCAAAATCGACCAGGCCAAGGCCCAGCTGGGGCTGTATGAAAAGCAGGAAGCGGCACTCAATGTCACGCCCGGTATCGCGGGCGTGCTCGCTTCCCTGCCCACGCCCGTCCAGGTCGGTGAGCACGTCACCGCCGGCACCTCGGTCGCCGAGGTCATCATCCCCAATCAGCTCAAGGCTTCTCTGCAAATCGCCGAAACCTCGGCCAACAACATCCAGCTCGGACAGCCGGCGGAAGTGGATACGCACAACGGCGTCATTCCCGGTCATGTCACCCGCATTGATCCCTCCGTATTGAACGGAACGCGCACCGTTGACGTAACACTCGATGGACCCCTGCCGTCCGGGGCGGTTCCGGAACTGAGCGTGGACGGCACCATCGACCTCGAGCACCTCCACGACGTGCTGTACGTGGGGCGCCCGGCTTTCGGCAACGCGGACAGCACCATCAGCCTGTTCCGGATCAACCCCGACGGCAAGACCGCCACTCGGGTGCAGGTGAAGGTCGGCAAGGCATCGGTGACGCAGATTCAAATTCTCAGTGGACTTCAGCAAGGGGATCGCGTCATCCTTTCGGATATGTCCCGGTACGACACCGCGGACGAGGTTCGTCTCGACTAACGGTCAAAATCTCATCGAGTGGAGAGCAGGATGGAAAACAATTCAGCGCTGATCAGCATTGAAGGCCTCACCAAGGTCTTCTACACCGACGAAATCGAGACGCACGCGCTGTCCGGCGTCCACATGAAGATCGACAAGGGCGAGTACGTCGCCATCTCCGGACCATCCGGCTGCGGCAAGTCCACGCTGCTGTCGATCATCGGGCTGCTCGATACGCCCACCGGCGGCAGCTACTCGCTGAACGGCCACGCGGTCGAAAACCTGAACTTCTCCCAGCGTTCGCGCATCCGCAACCAGGAAATCGGCTTCATCTTCCAGAGCTTCAACCTCATCGGCGACCTCACGGTCTACGAGAACGTGGAGCTCCCGCTGACCTACCGCTCCGGCATGCCCGCGGCCGAGCGCAAGCGCCGCGTGCAGGAGTCGCTGGAGCGCGTCAGCATGGCGCATCGCATCCGGCACTATCCTTCGCAGCTCTCGGGCGGTCAGCAGCAGCGGGTCGCCGTGGCGCGCGCTCTGGCTGGATCGCCCTCCATCCTGCTCGCCGACGAGCCGACCGGCAATCTCGACTCGCGCAATGCCGAGGCGGTGATGGAGCTGCTCCAGAATCTGCATCGCGAAGGCGCGACCATCTGCATGGTCACGCACGACCCGCGCTTCGCCCGCCACGCCGACCGGCAGATTCATCTCTTCGACGGCAAGGTCGTCGCCGAGGGCGAGGCGCTCGAACAGGTTCTCGAAGTGAAGTAAGCCGTCAGCCGCCAGCTGCCAGCGACGGCTGATCGGACATTGACGGCGGCGGCGGAATCGCCGGCAGCGAGAGGCGATCCCTGTTTGCCGGCCGCCGGAAGCTGGCTGCTGACAGCTTAGGAAGATCATGATTCATCTCAAACACGTCGAACGCAGCTACAAGACCGGTCCCACCCAGACCTGGGTGTTGCGCCGCATCGGCCTCGACATCCAGGAGGGCGAATTCGTCACCATCATGGGGCCCTCCGGCGCGGGAAAATCTTCGCTCCTCAACGTCCTCGCCCTCCTCGACGATCAGTGGCTCGGCGAATACTGGTTCAAGGATCAGCCTGTCCACTCCCTCAATCGCCGCCAGCGCGCCGACCTGGCCCGCCGCCATATCGGCATGGTGTTCCAGAGCTACCACCTGCTCGACGACCTCACCGTCCAGGAAAATATCGACCTTCCGCTCTCCTATAAGGACATCCCGCGCTCGCAGCGCCAGGGACTGGTCGCCGACACGCTCGACCGTTTCAACATCGTCGGCAAGAAGGATCTCTTCCCCTCGCAGTTGTCGGGCGGCCAGCAGCAGTTGGTCGGCATCGCTCGCGCCGTCATCCACTCGCCGGCTTTGCTGCTGGCCGACGAGCCCACCGGCAATCTTCACTCCAGCCAGGCAAAGGAAATCATGGAGCTGTTCCGCGATCTGAATCAGCAGGGCGTCACCATCGTGCAGGTAACGCATTCCGAGACCAACGCCGCTTACGGCTCGCGCGTACTCTCGCTGCGCGATGGCTGGCTGGTCGCGGACACCGCCAATCCCAGCATCTCCGCGGAGGTAACCGCATCGTGATCGGCACGATCCAAACTCGGCGTTTCGCTGGCCGCTGGCTGCTGGTGGCTGGCGCCTTTCCTGCGTTCTGCGCTCTGAGCTCTGTGCTCTGCTTCGCGCAGACCCAGACTCCGTCTTCTCCCAGCGCTCCCACACCGGCGCCGGCGCAGCCGACCATCGCCCAACAGGCGCAGCAGGTGCAGCAGCAGCCTCTCGCCGCCCAGCAGTCCTTCCAGGTCACCATGCCGCACTCCCACAACCCGCTGGCGCCGTACCGCCCCAGCACTGTGCCGCCCGTCGACCTGAAAAACTCGCCACGCCTCTATGACCTGATGCGCGACGGCAAGCTCTACATCTCGCTGCACGATGCCATCGCCCTCGCCATCGAGAACAATCTCGACCTCGCTTATTTTCGCTACAACTTCCCCATCGCCCAAACCGATCTGGCGCGCACCCGAGCCGGCGGTGTAGCGTACGGCGTCGACACGAATATCGTTCAGTCGACGCAGGGCGGCTTCGGTTCGTCGGGCGGCGGCGGCTCAACCTCCAGCGGGCTCTCGGCTGCCGGAGCCGGCGGCATTGTCACCTCGGCTCTCGGCGCCGGAGCGGGCGTGCCTTCTTTCGATCCCTATCTCACCTTCCAGGGCGGCGTGGATCACACCCGCATGCAGCAGGCCAACACCTTTCAAACCGGCGTGCCGATCCTCGAGACCAACACCATCGAGGCTTCCGGCAGCTATAGCCAGTCATTTCCGCTGGGCACCAATCTTTCCGTCCAGTACCTGGGCGACCGCCAGACCATCAACAGTCCCTATGAGGTCGTGAATCCGCAGCTTTACGCGCAGTTCAAGGCTCAGATCACGCAGCCGCTGCTCGCCGGCTTCGGCCTGGCCAGCAACGAGCGCTACATTCACATCGCCCGCCGCAATCTCGACATCACCAACTACGCCTTCCAGGCGCAGGTAATCGCCACCGTCACGCAGGTCGAGGACATTTACTGGGATCTGGTCGGCGCCTACCAGGACGCGCAGGTCCGCCAGCGCTCCCTCGACTTCGCGAAGCAGACGCTCTCCGATGACCAAAAGCAGCTGGACCTGCACGCCATCCCTGCTCTCCAGGTCATGCAGGACGAGACCGCTGTGGCCACCAGCGAAGGCGACCTGACCGTTGCGCTCGCCAATCTCCGCCTCTACGAGCTGCAGATCAAGAACGCGCTCACCAAAACCGACGACGCCACGATCGACGCGATGCCGGTCGTCCCGCTCGATCTCACCGGCGCCAGCGACCCGAACGCCGCCAAGCCCGTCGATCAGCTCATCAGCGAGGCCGAAAAGAACCGTCCCGAGGTTCACGTCTACCAGGAGCAGGCCGCCATTCAGGAGGCCAATCTGAAAGGCGTCAACAGCGAACTGCTGCCCACGCTGAACATGTACGGCTTCTATCTGGGCGCAGGTCTCGGCGGCCCCAAAAACGTGAACTGCAACCTGGGACCTGACGAATGCACAGACGGCCTGCCCAACGGCTTCGGCGGCATGTTCGAGAACACGTTCAATTACTCTTCGCCGGAATATCAGGTGGGCATGACGCTCAACATCAATCTCCGCAACCGCGTGGTGAAAGCCGATCAATTCCGCGCCGTGCTCCAGTACCGCCAAAGCCAGATCACCTACGAGGAGCAGAGCAAGAGCATCCGCTTCGACGTGCGCAACTCGCAGTTCGCGCTCGAGCAGGCGCGGGCCCGCGTGCAGGCCGCGCAGCAGGCTCGCGATCTGGCGCAGCGCACCTTCGACATCACGAAGCAGGAACAGCAGCTCGGCGCGAAATCCAGCTACGACGTCCTTTCCGCGGAGAACCTGCTCGCCCAGGCGGAGTCAGCCTATGACGACGCCGAAACCGCCTTTGAAAAAGCCAAGGTCGATATCGACCGCGCCACCGGCGAGACCCTTCAGATCACCGGCGTCTCGGTGGATGACGCCAAATCCGGCGTGGTCACGCACATGCCGTAAGTTAGAGCCAGTAGCCGGTAGCCTGCAGGCAGCAGCAAGCAGATCTTCGATGGCCACGACCACACAACCCGCGAGTTCCGCCGCAGCCACCAGCCTCCCGCCCTGCGTGCTGATCGCCGACGACCAGCCGCACATCCTCGCGGCTCTCGAGCTGCTCCTTGAGCCGGAAGGCTATCGCGTCCAAAAGGCCACTTCACCGGCGATGGTGCTCGAAGTGCTCGCCTGTGGCGCCTTCGATGCCGTCCTCCTCGACCTGAATTACACGCGCGACACCACCTCCGGCCGCGAAGGCCTCGACGTCCTCTCCCACATCCGCTCGCACGAGTCGCAGCTTCCCGTTATCGTGATGACCGCGTGGGCCAATGTCGAGCTCGCCGTCGAGGCCATGCGCCGTGGCGCTTCCGACTTCATCCAGAAGCCCTGGGACAATGCGCGGCTCCTCACCATCCTGCGCACCCAGATCGACCTCTTCCACGCCGTCCGCCGCGCCAATCGCCTGGAAGCCGAAAATCGTCTTCTCCGCGCGGAAGGCCTGCCGGAAATGATTGCCACCGCGCCCGCCATGCAGCCCGTCCTCGCGACCATCGCGCGCATCGGCCCCTCCGAAGCGACCGTGCTCATCACCGGCGAGCACGGCACCGGCAAGGAAGTGGTCGCGCAGACCCTCCACGCGCTTTCCGCCCGAGCTTCCCGCTCCATGGTCGCCGTCAACACCGGCGCGCTGCCTGAGGGCACCTTCGAATCCGAGCTCTTCGGCCATGTGAAAGGCGCGTTCACCGACGCTCGCACCGAGCGCATTGGGCGCTTTGAGCTGGCCGAAGGCGGCACGCTCTTCCTCGACGAGATCGCCAACGTTCCCGCGCGCCAGCAGGCCAAGCTCCTCCGCGTGCTGGAAAGCGGCGAGATGGAGCGTGTCGGCTCCTCGAAAACGAAGCGCGTCAACGTGCGCGTCCTCTCCGCCACCAATGCCGATCTCCCGAAGGAAGTCGAGGAGGGCCGCTTCCGCGCCGATCTCCTCTTCCGTCTCAACACGGTCGAGATTCACCTGCCGCCGCTGCGCGATCGCCGCGAAGATATTCCATCCCTCGCCGCGCATTTTCTCTCTCGCTATGCGCAGCGCTATCGCAAACAGGTCCAGGGCATCGATCCGGCTGCGCTCCAGATCATGCTGCAGTACGCGTGGCCCGGCAACGTTCGCGAGCTCGACCACACCATCGAGCGCGCCGTCCTCATGGCCCGCTCCTCGCTCATCGAATCCGCCGACCTGGGCCTTTCCTCCGCCGCGCGTCCCTCTGCGCAGGGTCTCGAAGAGATGTCGCTCGAGTCCGTCGAGAGCATCCTGATTCGCAAAGCGCTCTCCCGCTCCGGAGGCAACGTCAGCCAGGCCGCCGAAGCCCTTGGCCTCAGCCGCGGCGCTCTCTACAGACGCATGGAGAAATACGGAATCTAACGCAGCTCCGCTTTCCGCTGCTCGGTGTTTTGCTGGCTGCTGGCCGCTGATCGCTGTACGCTGTGCTCTGAGCTTTGTGCTCTGACCGCTGTCGATGCGCCGCTCTCGCCCATCCCGGCCCCCGATCTCTTTTGAGGCGCGCCTCCGCGTCTTCTCCACGCTCGCGGCCGTCGCCATCCTGGCGCTCGCCGCCGCCGTTCTCGCGCTGCTGCACGTCTCCACCGGACCGCTGCTCGTCACCCTCGCGATCCTCCTGCTCGTCCTGCTCCTCCTCTTCGCCAGCTTCATTGAGAACGCCGTCCGCCCCGTCCAGACGCTGGCCAACGTCGTCGCCGCGCTGCGCGAAGAGGACTACTCCTTCCGCGCCCGCAACGCCGGCCGCGACGACTCCCTCGGCCAGCTCGCCCTCGAAATCAATGCCCTCGCCGACACGCTCCAAACCCAGCGCGTGGGCGCTCTGGAAGCCGTCGCCCTCCTCCGCCGCGTGATCGCGGAGATGGACGCGCCGGTCCTCGCCTTCGACCAGGATGCGCGCCTGCGCCTGCTGAATCCCGCCGCCGAGCGCGTATTCGCTCTGCTGCCCGCGCGCGACCTGGGCCGATCCGCCGCCGATCTTGATCTGCAGCCGCTTCTCGATCAGCCCACCGACACCGTTCTCCCCGCCGATGCGCCGCTCGCCTCCGCTTCCGACAAATCGCCGCGCTGGATGATCCGCCGCGGCAGCTTCCGCCAGCGCGGCGTCCCGCACACGCTCATCGTGCTCTCCGACGTCAGCGTCGCGCTGCGCGAAGAAGAGCGCCTCGCCTGGCGCCGCCTCATTCGCGTCATCGGCCACGAAATCTCCAACTCGCTCACGCCGATCAAGTCCATCGCCGGCAGCCTCCGCTCTCGCCTGCACACACGATCCAACGGAACCGAGGCCTCTTCCCCCGCGCCCGCGCTCCACCAGGATTCCATCTGGACGGCCAGTCCCGGCACGCTGGGCAGAGATCTCAACCGCGGCCTCTCCGTCATCGAAAACCGCGCCGACTCCCTCAACCGATTCGTCCAGGCGTATCGCCAGCTCGCTCAGTTGCCCGCGCCCGTCCTCAAACGCGTGCCGCTGGCGCCGCTGCTGGAGCGCGTCGTCTCGCTGGAAATTCGCCTCGACGTCCGCCTGCTTTCCGCGCCCGATGTCGATCTGCTCGCCGATCCCGACCAGATCGAGCAGCTCCTCATCAACCTTGTCCGCAACGCCGTCGAAGCCGCGACGCTCAGCCGCGAGGACATGTCGGCCGCCGAGGATGACACTCCGTCGCTCTTCACGATGGGAACTGCCGCCGCTCCAGCTTCCGCCGTCAAAGCCGCGCCGCAGCGCACGCCGCAAGTCACCCTCAGCGCCATCGTCGATGGCGAGCTCGCCGCCATTCAGATCGAGGACAACGGTCCCGGCCTGGCGAATCCCGACAACTTATTTGTTCCGCTGTACACGACCAAGAAATCCGGCTCCGGCGTCGGCCTCGCGCTCGCCCGCCAAATCGTCGAAGCGCACGGCGGCGCCATCACCCTCCGCAACCGCGCGGACGGCCACGGCTGCCTCGCCGAAGTCCGCATCCCGATTGTGGAGCGCGACCATCACCAGAGCGGATTAGCGTAGCGTCACCGGCGCCCTACCCCCTAAACCCTACCCGTACCCTACAAATCATTGAACAGGCTCTGCTGGCCCAGCTTCGCGATCACCTGGCTCAGCGCCGCCTGCTGCGTCTCCGCCGTGCTCAGTTGCGTCGCGATCTGCCCTACGTCCGCCTGCATCAGCGTGGTCTGCGCCGCGGTCAGCTGCGTTTGCTCACCCTGCGTGTAAGTGGCCGCGGCCGTCAGCCGCGACAGCGAGGTGTCGAGGCTCACCCGCTGCTGGCTCACATGCCCCAGCGCCGTGCTCAGCGCCGCCGTGTCGGCTTCCGCCGTCGCCGCGGGAACCCCGGTGGAGTAATCCGCCACCAGCGCATTCAGCGTGCCCAGCACATCCGCGCCCGCCGCCGAAAAAATCTGGTCCCCCGGCACGTTCAGCTGAATCTTCTGCCCGCTCGGCGTCTCCAGATACGACACGTCCCCATCGCCCTGGTACGCCGCCGTCGCCGGCATGGTCGCCGTGTCCAGCGTGTAGGGAGATGTGCTGCCCTGGCTGCCGGAAAAAATGTATTGCCCGAGATACATCGTGTTCGCCAGCGACACTACTTCATCGCGAATTCCGGCCAGCTGATTGCCGACCGATTCGACGTCGCTCGCGTTCAGCGTGCCGTTGTTGGCTTCCGTCGCCAGCGAGATGGCCGAGGTCAGCTGGCTCACTACCGTGCCCAGCACCGAATCGCTCACCTGCAGCTTGCTCTCGGTCGTCGAGGCGGTCTGCGAAAACGTGTCGTCGTTCCCGATCTCGGCGCTCAGCAGCACGTTCTCGCCCACCGCAACCGGATCGTCGCTCAGCTGGTTCACCCGCGACCCGCTGGCCAGCTCCTGGGTCAGCGTTTGCTCCGTCGACGAGCTGGCGTCCAGCGAGCTCACCAGATCGTTCATGTACAGCGGATTCACGCGCACGGCTCGCTCCTTACGTCGTGTACGTCGTCGGTTCGCCCAGATTCAGCGCCGCCGTCATCACCAGATCGAGCGCCGTGAACAGCTTCGACGCCGCCTCGTACGACTGCTCCAGCGTCTCCATCTGTGCGGCTTCATCGTTCAGGCTTACGCCGGAGAGCGATCCGATCTGACTCTGCAGTTGCGTCAGCGCCGCCTGCTGCGCCGTGTTCTCGCTCGAGACTTCGGTGACATGATTGCCGAGCGTGGTCACGAAGTCCGCGAAGTCCTGCGTCGCGGTCATGCCGCCCACGATTCCCTGGTTCGCGAGGTCCGCCATCGCAATGGCGTTCGCATTGTCGGCCGAGCCCTCGCCCGCCGCAGCCGCAGCAATCTGCGAGGGATCCGTCATCGACACGGCGATGCCCGCGGCCGAGCCCGCCGGATTCGCCGCCGTCGCCGTCCCCGGCAAACTGAAAATCGCCGCTCCCGGATTCCCGTTCAGATCCGCGCCCGCCGCATTCTGCGTGTTCACCGCCGTGGCCACGGAGTACGCCAGCGTGTCCAGCGAGCTTTCCGCCTGGGGAATGTCCTCGTCCCGCGCGGTCAGAATCCCGCCGATCTGCCCGCCGCCCGCGGTCAGGTCTCCGGTAATGTCGTTGCCTTGCGCATCGTAAAAATGCGTGACCCCGCCGCTCTCGCCGCTGGTCATCTGAAAAACCTGCCCCTGCGAAACCAGCAACGCGCCGCCCGCCGTCGTGACGGTTAAGCCGTTGTTCTCCGTCGTCACCGTGCGAATGCCGATCAGCTGCGACAACTGCGTCAGGTCCTGCTGCCGCTGGTCTTCCATCGTTCCGGCATCGGCATTCGGGCTGGTGGTGGCAATCTGCAAATTCAGTTGCGCCACGTTTTGGAGCAGCGCGTTCGCCTGCTCGACCACGCTTCCTGCCTGCTGGTCGAGGGACTGCCGCTGGCTCTCGAGCTGCGACGCCGCGCCGTTGAAGTCCGACGCCAGCGCTTCCGCCGCGCTCAGCACCTGCTGCCGCGCCGCATCGTCGGAGGAACCGCCTTCGAGCGCCGAAAAGGCGTCGAACAAATTCGAGAGATCGCTGCCAATCCCGCTGGCCTGGCTTGCGTCGGTGCCGGCGCCGGCGGCCCCGCTAAACAGCGCCTGCATTTGATTGAGCGCCGTCAGCCGCGCATCCGACGCGCTCTCCGCCTGCGTCTGCTGCTGCATCGCCTGCTCCAGCACGCGGCTCCGCTGCGACTCCGGCCCGGTCATGGTCACGCCCATGCCCATCGTCATCCCATTCAGCGTCACGGGATCGTTCTGCTGCCAGGCCGGCATCTCGACCGTGTAGCCCGGCGTGTTCACGTTCGCGGTGTTGTTGGCCACCACGTCCAGCGCCGCCTGATCCGCATCCAGCGCGCCCGCGGCGGTGTTGAAGGCTGTGCTCAATGCGCCCATGGCATCATGCCCGCGGCGCGGCGTAGCCGCACGGCTCGCGATACTCTCCGCGCAGCAGCCGCAGATTCCGCCGCGTCAGCTGCAGCAGCCTCTCGAGCGCACGATGCCGCGCCACCATTACTCCGCGCTCCTCCGGCGTCTCCGGAGGCGTCGCGTCGTCCGCCGCCTCCGCCAGGCGCGCCAACTCCTCCGCGTCCCCGCGCGCCAGCGCTTCGAGGGCCGCGCGCAGCAGATCCCCCGCCGTCATCCCGATCGCCTTATCCCTTCCCCAGCATCTGGCTGATCATCTTGTCCGCGACCGCCAGCGCCGGCACGTTGTAGGTTCCCGCCGCCAGCGCCTGCTGGATCGCGGCCACCTTGTCCATCCGCACATCGGAATCCGGCGCAACCTGTGCCGCCGCGCTCGCCGCCGTGCTCAGCGTGGCCTCATCCGCCGCGCCCGCCGCCGCCGGCGCGCCCGCGCTGCCGGACTTTCCACTCTGCGCCTTCTCTACCTCCGGGCTCGGAAACAGCGGTTGCAACCCCTGGAGGTCGTTGTTCACATTCATGCCTGCTCTCCTTCCTCCTTCAGTTCATCGGCGGCAGAACGCCAAACTTTAGTACCCATCCTGCGGCCCATTCTTACAAAGCTCTCAGGCGCCGCCGCCGGATTTTGCCGCTGCCTTCGCCCGCTCGGCGAAGTGCGCCAGAATCTTGTCCGCGATCCCGAAGCCGCCGCGGTCGGCAATCGCCTTCGCCAGCGCCTCGGTTCCAAAGCTCATCAGCGCATTGCCGCTGCCGTCAGGACTTTCACCGTCTGTCCCGTTCCCGGACAAGGAATCGTGCTGGAGCGGCTCCAGCAACTCCTTCATCAGCGACGCTTCGAACTCCCGCGCCGCCGGCTTCAGCCTCGGATCGAGCGCTGGCCCGGACGCTGGCCGGGGCTCCTCCACGGTGGTGCCCGGTCTGCCGCCAATCCCCGGCAGCATCACAGCACCTCCAGATCCGCTTCGAGCGCGCCGGCTTCCTTCATCGCCTGCAGGATCGAAATGATGTCCCGCGCCGTCGCCCCGATCTGCTGCAGGTTTTCCACCAGATCGTCCACCGTCGCGCCCTCCTTCAGCTCGATGGTGTTGGCGGGCTTGTCCTGAGTCTGCACCGCCGTCTGCTGCACCACCTGGGTCGTGCCCTGGCCCAGCGGATTCGGCTGCGACACCTCGAAATGGGTGACGATGTTCACCACCAGCCCGCCATGCAGGATCGTCACCGGCTGCAGGCGCACGTCGCCGCCAATCACCACCGTCCCGGTGCGCTCGTTCACCACCACCTTCGCGCGCGGGAAAACCGGCACTTCCACCTCCTCGACGCGCGCCAGCAGCGCGGGAATGTCTTCGTTCGCGGCCGGCTGCAACTCGATCCTGCGGCTGTCCACCGCGTGCGCCAGCTTGCGGCCCAGCTCGCGATCGATCGCCGCAGCCACCGCCTCCGCCGTGCGAAAGTCCGCGTCGTTCAGCAGCAGCGCCAGCGGCGCAGCGTGTTCAGATCGAGCGGCACCCCGCGCTCCACCATCGCGCCGCGAAGGAATTCGCGCCGTGGTGGGATAGTTCACCGACTTGCTGCTGCCGTTCGCGCGTCACCGCATAGCCGCCCAGCACCAGCGGCCCCTGCGCCTGCGCGTAAATCTGCCCGTCCGGGCCGTAGAGCGGGGTCAGCAGCAGCAGCCCTCCCTCGAGGCTCCGCGCATCGCCCGCCGACGACACCGTCACATCCACCTTGCTGCCCGGTTCGGCGAAGGGCGGCAGCGTCCCGCCAGAAACACCGCCGCCATGTTCCGGGTCTGCATCATCGACGCCATCGAGTTCCCCTGCAGGCTCACGCCCATCCGCTCCAGCGCCGACTCGAGCGTCTGCAGAGGAAAGACCGTCTGCGAGCTGTCTCCGGTGCCGTGCAGCCCCACCACAATCCCGTAGCCCACCAGCTGGTTATCGCGCACGCCTTCCACCGTGGCCACATCCTTCACGCGCGCCAGGCGGCTCGGCGCCTGCTCCTCGGCGCCCAGCACGGCGACCACGCAGAACGCCACCGCTGCCAGCACCGCCACCCGGATTCGCCGCTTCGCTCGCCGCGTCATCTAAAACACCATCAGCTTTTCCAAAAACCGCACCACTGGATTCTGGCGGTACGTGGCATCGCTCACGATGCCCTTGCCCACCACCTCCAGCTCCATGTCCGTGATCGCCGTCGACATCACCTGGTTCTGCGCGTTCACGTCCTCCGGGCGCACCAGGCCGCGCAGCCGGATCAGCTGCGTCTGCTGATTGAACGTCAGCTGCCGCACCACCTGGATCACCAGCATCCCGTTGGGCAGCACATCGGCGACCTCTCCGCCCAGCGTCGTCGCGATGCTCGAATCGGTCACGCTCTGTCCCTGCGCGTTCAGCGCCGACGAGGAGCTTTGATTCAGCAGGTTGTTGAGCGCATTGCTCGCGCCCAGCTTGCCCAGCAGCGCCGATATTTGCGAATTCGCCGTGGACGCCCGCGAATTCTTCACCGTCCCATCGGTCGACGCGGTCAGGCTCTCCGACACCACCACGGCAATCGGGTCGTGGATGCGCGTCGCCTTCACATCGCTCACCAGATTCGTCAGGCGGCCGTTCGGCGTCCAGATCGAGCCCGGCGTCCGCTTCTCCGCCGCGCTCGCTGCGGTCACCCGCGCGATGTAGTCGTTCAGCGCAATGTCCGGAGGCGTAGCGCCGGTCGAGGTGGCCGGCTTTTTCTTCGCCCCGCTCGCCATACCCGTCAGCAGCAGCAGCGCCGCTACGAACGCCAGTTCTCTCCGCACTCGCCGCACTTGCCGCACTTGTTCCGGCATCAGAACCTCCCGCGCTCCAGTTCGACTACGGCCGGACCGCGCACCACGCCGCGCAGCACCGCGCCATGCAATCCCGCGCGCACCCGCACCGTTTCGCCCACGCGGCCGGCCTCGAGCGCCGTGCCCATCAGGCGGATCTCCGCCTCGCCATCTCGCCACGAAAGCGTCACCTGCATGCCGGCCCGCACCGCGACGGGCCGTCGAGGCCCTGGATCCTGCGGCGTCTCGCCCGGGGAAGACGGCGCGCTGACCCACGGCACTTCGACCAGTCGCGCCGGCCGCTCCGGATGGGCGCGGTCCTGCTCAACGAGCCACTGCCGGTGCAACCCCGGATCGACGATGGTGTGGGGCAGCGCTGCCACGCCGGCGCACCAGCTCAGCCCCAGCATCGCCCCCACCACGCCCCTCGCTCCCGGTGTCTTCATCTTCCGCCTCAGGTTATTTCGCCATGTTGTTGGTTTCGCTGTACATCTCGTCTGCCGCCGAAATCACTTTGGAGTTGCTCTCATACGCCCGCTGGGCCAGCACCATCTGCACAAAAGCTCCTACCACGTCCACATTTGAGTTTTCGAGATAGCCCTGCTGCAGCGTGCCCAGGCCCTCCGTGCCGCCCGGGTTGCCGAGCACGGGGTCGCCCGACGACAACGTCGCGGTGTACAGATTCGTCCCCACGCTTTCGAGGCCTCCGGGATTCACAAACGTCGCCAGCTGAATCTGCCCCAGCTGCGCCGGATTCTGCTGCCCCGGCAGCGTCGCATTCACCACGCCGTATTGCGTGATGGTGATCGCGGTCGCGTTCGCCGGGATGGTGATGTTCGGCACCAGCGGATCGCCCTGCGCGTCCACCAGCGTGCCCTGATTGTTCAGATAGAAGTTGCCCGCGCGCGTGTACGCGAGCGTGCCGTCGGGCCGCGACACCTGGAAGAACCCCGTGCCCTGGATCGCCAGATCCAGCGGGTTGTTGGTCTGGTTCAGGTCGCCCTGGGTCATGATGATTTCGCTGGCCGCCGACTTCGTGCCCAGCCCGATCTGCAGCCCCGCCGACACCGTCTCCTGGCTCTGCGCCGCGCCCGGCGTCACCAGATTCTGGTAGATCATGTCCTCGAACTGCATCTGGCGCTGGCGAAAGCCCACCGTCGACGAGTTCGCCAGATTGTTCGCAATGGTGTCCAGATTCAGCTGCTGCGCGCTCATGCCGCTGGCCGCCGTGTACAACGCTCGAATCACGTCCGCCTCCCGCCGCGCCTTACGGGACGCGCGGCAAATCCTCGCTGGCCGTCTTGTCCATATCGTTCGAGAACATCGAGACCGCCTTCTGCATCATCTCGGCCTGGCGCTGCATCAGCACCAGCTGCAAACTGCCCTCCACCACGTTCTGGTTCGAAGCTTCGAGCGCGCCCTGGCGAATGGTTCCCGTTCCCGCCGACGGCTGCGTGCCCGTTGCCGCGGCATACCGGTTCGCGCCTTCCGCCGTCAGCGCATCCCCGGAAGCGAATCCGAAGAGCGCAATCTTGCCCGCCACCGCGCCGTTCACTGACACGGCCCCATCGGCGCCCACCCCGATCTCGCCGGCCGGCGTGCGGATGGGCTGGAGCTTCGCGTCGAGCACCGGCTCACCCGCCTGCGTGGTCAGCGTGCCATCCTGCGCACGCTCAAATTCTCCATCGCGCGTGTAGCGCACGCCCTGCTTCGTCTGGATCGCGAAGAATCCGTCGCCCTCAATGCCCAGATCCAGAGGATTGCCGGTCGGCGTCAGCGCACCCTGTCCTAAATCAAGACGGCTGCCGCCCAGCACTCCAAAATTGTTCAGCGTGGCGTCCAGCTGCGAGTCGAGTGCCTCGGGCCCCAGCAGCACCGAGCGAAACTCGTCTCGCTCCGCGCGATAGCCCGCTGTCCCCGCATTCGCCAGGTTCGCCGCCGCCACATCCAGCGCCTGGCTGCGCGCCAGCAATCCCGCTCCCGCCGCGTAGATTCCGCTGCTCACAATCAGGACAAGCAGCAGCAGGCAGACCGAAGGAGAGAGAGAAAGATTAGAGGAATCTCAAAAGGGGGGCGCGCAGAAGAGGGTGAGCCAAAACCGATGCTCTTCAAAGCGGTAAGCGCGCTCAATCCGCAGCGGCGCGCGCTGGCTGAAGACGTCATAACTGAACCCGGCCACCACCGTCGGCGTCGACAGCAGGCAGCCGGACGAGAGCCTGGGATCCAGCCCTTTCCACGCTCCCGCGATCATGTTGCAGACCTCGCCGACCGCGTCGCGCACCATCGCCGGCTCGGCGGCAGCGCCGGTCAGCCGCTCGGCAATGCGCTCCGCCGCCCCGCGGCCTGCACGCAGCACCAGTGACCCGCTCAGCGCGCCGGCCAGCCCAATGACTGCGGAAACGGATTCCGTTTCCGCCGGCAGCGCGAACTCAACCGGCGCGCAAGTCACGCCGACCATGGTCGAAAACACTTCCCCCGCGGCGCGGTCCAGATACACTTCCCACCGCGCGATGTGTTCGGCCCGTCCCTCTGCCATGCCCTGCTTCCTCCGCCTCCCGCTCTCCGCTGTGCGCCGGCCTCTCCGCACCCCCGGTTAGAGCGCGGCCAATAAGGGCAGCACCCGGTCGCGCACCTGGTCCGGTGTGAACGGCTTGCGAATGTAGCCCTGCGCGCCGGCCGCCAGCGCCTGCCGCACGTGCTCCTCGCCGCCTTCAGTGGTGATCATCACCACCGGCACGCCCGGCGCCAGCGACCGCCGCTGCAGCTGGCGCAGGAATTCGAGGCCGTCCATCACCGGCATGTTGATGTCCGAAACGATCAGATCCACGCGCTCCTCGGCCAGCGCCGCCAGACCTTCGACGCCGCTCGCCGCCTCCACCACCCGCGTCAGATTCAGGCCCGCCTGGCGCAACGCGCGCTCGACGATCTTGCGCATCACCGAGGAGTCGTCCACAATCAGCACCGCGGTTCCCGGCATCGCGCCCCCTTATTTCTTATCGGCGGTGGCAACCATCCCTCTATTGATCCCTGAATTGGACGTTTTATTTCTCCACGGCTGTTCCCACGGCGCCGATCACGTCTTCCGCGTCGCCCGAACGCGGCAGGCCCGCCGGCGGCCGCCGCCACGTCCGCAGCCAGAACCACCCATGCACCCGGCGCAGCCGCGCTTCCACCGGCCGTTCCGCCTCAATCCGCCGCGTGAGCGCGCGCGCCAGCTGCCAGGAGCTGCCTGCCTCAAGAAAATGCGCGCGCGGCCCAGGCGTCTCCAGATACTCGCGCTGCGCGCGGCGAAATGCCGAGTCCGGCGCAATCCCCGCGACCACCTTCAGGCCGGTCATCGTCTCGAGCGCCGCACACAGGCCGCGATCGATATTGCCGGCGAAAGCCAGATAGAGCAGCCGGCCCCCGGCCACGCGCACCGGCAGCGCGCCGGCGGCTTCGGCCAGAAAGCGCGGCAGCGCTCCCGCGGTTTCTTCCGGGTGGAAGGCATCGAGCGTCAGCACCGGGCAATTCCACTGCGCGCTCAGCGCGCGCGTCAGCGCTGCTTCCTCCAGCACGCCGCGCTCCACCAGCCACTCGCCCAGCCGCCGCGTCTCGCCGTCCTCGCCAAACGCCCGCCGCTGTTCGCCCAGCGCTTCCCGCAACTGCTCCGCGCTGATCCTTCCCTGCTCCAGCAGCATCAGACCCATGGGCAGGCGATGGGCATGCAGCGCAAAACCGCCGCAATCCATCTCGCGCCGCACCGCCGCGGCCACCATCTCCCCCATGCACTCCGCCGAGCAGGCCCAGCGGCCCTCAAAGCCGGGCACGCGCCGGTTGCGCCACAGCCGCAGCCAGCCGGTCGCGCATCGCGGATTGCCGCACGCGGAGAACATCGTTCGCCGCGCCTCGCCCGCGGCGGGATCAGCCGTTAAGCCATGCATCGAATGCTCTCCAGCCGCCGCACCGGCTCAGCCACTTCCGTCACCCGCAGTCCGAAATTGCCGTCCACCAGCACCACCTCGCCGCGCGCCACAATCCTGCCGCCCACGATCAGGTCCACGGGATCGGCGACGTTGCGGTCCAGCTCGACCACGTCGCCAGGGCCGAGCTCCAGCAATTCCTTCAGCTCCAGCTCGCGCGAGCCGAAGCGCACCTGCGCGTCCAGCTCCACTTCGAGCAGGAGATCGTAATGGCCGCGCGCCGCCTCCGCGCTCGCCGCGCCGACCGGTTCTCGCCGAACGGCAGCGGATGCGTCCTCCGTCTTCTCGACGCCGAGCATCACCCGCGCCGAAGCATCGCCCAGGCGCAGCGTGCACGGTTCTGGGCTCGGTTCTGCGCTCGGTTCTGCGCCCGATTCCGGTTCCGCGTCTTCGCCCGGCGCGCTCTCCACCGGCTCCACGCGGCCTTCCAGCCGCGCCGCCACGCTGGCCAGAATTCCCGACCACAGCTCGCGCACCGCGCCGGCCTCCGCCTGACCGGCCGCCACCAACCGGCCTGCTACCAGAAGCGCGGCAACTTCCTCGGCATTGGCCGCCAGGGTCAGACGCGCGCCGGGCAGCGCCAGAGCGGCGTTCAGGCTCCCGGCCGCTTCGAGCGGCTCGCCGCCCGCCGTCAGCGTGACCGGCTGGCCCAGCTCGCGAGCCAGTTCTGCTTCGAGCCGGCTGAGCCACAGGCCGCGCTCCGCAGCTGGCTCGTTCTCGCGGCTGCGCTCCGGGTCCTTCATCCCGTCACCTCGCCGGGCGCCACCAGATGCGCCGCCCGCCGCTCCGCGCGGCCCACCGGAGCCGCCTCAAACATCACCACGCCGCCCGCGCGCAGCTCCGCCGGAGTCGTTGCCGGCAGATTCAGGCGCACCAGCGTGCCCGCCTCGAGCCCGCCCAGCGCCGCCGCGGAGACGCGCACGCGCGGCAGATCGAGCGCGGCTTCGGTGCGGCATCGCCCGGCCAGCTCGCGCATGCGCTGCCGAATCTCGGCCGAGTGCCGGCTTTGCCGCGTGCGCTCTCCGGCCAGCCGCCGCAGGATCGCGTTCGACACCACCGCGGGAAACGCCAGGTTCAGCAGCCCGCTGGTCTCGCTCACGCGCAGCTCGAAGCTCAGGCAGAGCGTCTTTTCTCCCACCGGAATCAGCCGCGCCGCCTGCGTCTGCATCTGCCGCTTCTCAAACAGAAAGGTCAGCCCTACCGGAATCCATGCCGTGGTCAGCTCGCGGCACACCGCTTCCACTACCCCGGCCAAAATCGATTCCTCGATGTCCGTCAGCTCGCGCGGCTCCGCGCTTCGGCCTTCCCCGCCCAGCAGCAGGTCGATCATCGGCGGCGCTGTCGTCAGATCCATCTCCAGCACCGCGACCGCGTGCAGCGGCTCCAGCCGCACCGAGCTCACCCAGGCCAGCTCCGGAATGCGCCCCAGAAACTCGCTGAACGGAATCTGCTCGGCCGAGACCAGGCTAACCTGGACGCGGCTGCGAAACCACGCGCCCAGATGATGGGTGAGGTTGCGCGCGAAGATATCGTTCAGCATGGAAATCGCGCGCAGCTGCTCGTTCGAAATCTGCCCGGATCGCGAAAAACTCCACGGCAACACCCGCGCGCCCGCATCCCCCGACACCGCGTGGCGGCGCGCCGCCTGGAACAGCGCGTCAATCTCTTCCTGGCCCAGTTCCTTTTCCATGGCCCTTCCCTATCGCTTTGCCGCGAAGTCGCGGAGGCGCGCGCGCAGGTGCACGACCGCCGAGGAGTGAATCTGCGAGACGCGCGACTCCACCACGCCCAGCGCCAGCCCAATCTCTTTCATGGTCATCTCCTCGTGGTAGTAGAGCGTGATCACCAGCCGCTCCCGCTCCGGCAGCGCGTCAATGGCCGACGCGAGGCGCTCCCGCATCTCCCCCTTCAGGCAGCGGAACAGAGGATCCTCTTCCTTCGGATTCGGCAGATACGCCAGCTCCTCTTCGCCCGAATCCTCGGTGCGCTCCATGTGCAGCGTGCCGATCTCCAGCCCCTTCAGCTCGCCCAGCAGCTGCTGATACTCTTCGAGGCCGAGCCCCATCGCCCGCGCTACCTCCGGCTCCGCGGGCGCGCGCCCAAACTGCGCCGTCAGCCGCCGCACCGCCTCCTCCACCGCGCGGCCCTTGCGGCGCAGGTCCCTCGGGCTCCAGTCGAGCGTCCTCAGGCTGTCCAGAATCGCGCCGCGGATGCGGAACTGCGCGTAGCTGCGGAACTGCACCTTCTTCGCGGGATCGAATTTGCGGAAGGCATCGATCAGCCCCAGCGTCCCCGCGCTCACCAGATCTTCCAGATCCACATGCTGCGGCAGCCGCTCGTGAATGCGCCGCGCGATCCAGCGCACCGCCGGCATCTGCTCCAGCATCAGCCGCTCCTGCTCGTCGTCGGCCGCCGCTTCCGTCCGGCGCACCGGCCTTCTCGCGCTCCCCGCATTCACTTGCTGGCCTGCGTATTCCATCCCGCCGCTCCTGGCTCTGCCGCACCTGGCTCTGCCGCACCTGGCTCTGCCGCGTTAGCTCTGCCGCACTACCGCGGTCGCCCGTACCGCGACCCCGGGCGGAATTTCCGCCGGAGCCACCACCGCCAGCCGCGGCAACACCGGCTCCAGCCAGCGCTTCACGTGATAGCGCGCCGGACTCGGACAAAGCAGCACGGGCTGGACCGAAGGAGGCGCCGAACCGATTAGCCGCTTCACAGAATCGGCCAGGCGGCGCAGGACGGGAGGCTGGCCGCCCGCGGTCAGCAGCCGGCCGTTGCCGCCGGGATCGGCGAGCCCGGCCAGTTCTTCCTCGAAGGCGGGATCGAGCGCGATCACGCGCAGCGTGCCGCCGGCATCGAGCAGCGGCTGGGTCAGACGCCGTCCCAAACCCTGGCGCGCCGCCTCCACCAGCTGCGGCAGCGCGCGCGTTTGCGCAGCCGTCTCCACCAGCGCCTCCAGGATCGTTCCCAGATCGCGGATCGATACCTGCTCGCGCAGCAATTGCTGGAGCACCCGCTGGACTTCGCCCAGCGACAACAACTTCGGCACCAGCTCTTCGACCAGCTTGGGATGGCTCTCCGCAAGCGAATCCAGCAGCCGCTTGGTCTCGGCGCGGCCCAGCAGCTCGTGGGCGTGCCGCCGGATCAGTTCCGCCAGATGCGTCCCAATCACCGTCGCCGCATCCGCCACCGAATAGCCCGCGGCCAGCGCTTCCTCCTCCGCCGCCGGCGGAATCCACCGCGCCGGCGCGCCCCAGGCCGGTTCCCGCGTCTCCTTGCCCGGCAGCGGACGCGCATTCGCTTCGCTGCTCACCGCCAGCAGGCAATTCGCCTCTGTCTGCCAGCGCCCGATCTCCAGCCCGCGCAGCAACACCACGTACTCCCGCGCGCGCAGCCGCAGGTTGTCCGAGATGTGCACCGGGGGAATCAGGAATCCCAGCTCCGCCGCCAGATGCCGCCGCAGCGTCCGCACCTTGTCCAGCATCGCGCCGCCCTGCTTCGCATCCACCAGCGGAATCAGCTGAAACCCAATCTCGAGGCTCAGTTCGTCGAGCCGCGGCGCCGCAAAACTTTCCGGCTTGGCCGCTTTCTTCGCCGCCTCCCCATCCGCTGCCGGCGCCTCGTGCCCGGACACCTTCGACGCCGTCACCGCCAGCACAATCGCCGGCAGCAGAAACGCCAGCTTCGGCAGTCCCGGAATCAGACACAGCGCGCCCAGCACGCCGCTCGCGACATAAAGCGTCGAGCCTTTGCCAAACAGCTGCGCGCCCAGCTCGGCCGTCAGCGCGCCCGCGGAGGAGGCGCGCGTCAGCACGATGCCCCCGGCGACCGACACCAGCAGCGACGGGATCATGGTCACCAGCCCGTCGCCGACGGTCAGAATCGTATACGTCCGCACCGCCTCGCTGAGATCGACCCCCTGCTGCAGCGTCCCGATCAGCAGCCCGGCCACGATGTTGATCGCGGTGATCAGAATCGTCGCCAGCGCGTCCCGCTGATTGAAGCGCGCCGCTCCATCCATCGCGCCATAAAACTCCGCTTCCTGCGCGATCGCGAGCCGCCGCTTCCTGGCCGTCGCTTCGTCGATCAGCCCGGCGTTCATGTCGGCGTCGATGGCCATCTGCTTGCCTGGCAGCGCGTCGAGGGTAAACCGCGCGGTCACCTCCGCCGTCCTCACCGCGCCGTGGCTGATCACCAGAAACTGGATCGCGATCAACGCCAGGAACAGCACGAAGCCGACCACGTAGTTGCCGCCCACCACATACTGCCCAAACGCCTCGATCACGTGTCCCGCCGCGGCCGTGCCTTCGTTGCCGTGCAGCAAAATCCGCCGGCTGGAGGCGATGTTCAGCGACAGGCGAAAAAGCGTCAGCAGCAGCAGCAGCGTGGGAAAGACAGAAAAATCCACGGCGCGGCGCAACTGCACCGCCGAGAGAAAGACCAGGATCGACGCCGCAATCGAGCAGGCCAGCAGCAGGTCCAGCACAAACGCCGGCACCGGCACGATCATCACGAACAGGATGCTGATCGCGGCCACCGGCAGCGCCAGCGTGCGCAGCCGCCCGCCTCCCGCCCTCGGCAGCATGGCCATCGCGCTCATGCCAGCGCCCTCGCTGTCCGCGGCCTGCCTGCCGCTTCGGCCCGCTCGCGCCGCACCCGCTCCTCCACCTCGCGCCGGTAGAGCCATGCCAGAATTCCGGCCACCGCGGCATATAGCTCATACGGAATCGCCTGGCCTGCCTCCACCTGGCGGTAGAGCGACCGCGCCAGCGGCGGGTTCTCGACAATCGGCACGCCCGCCCACTGCGCTTCCTCGCGGATCTGCGCGGCCAGAAAATCCCGCCCCTTCGCCAGCACCCGCGGCGGCTCCATGGTCTCGAAATCGAAGCTCAGCGCCACCGCGTAGTGCGTTGGATTCGTTACCACCACCGACGCCCTTGCGATGTCCGCCTTCAGTTGCCGCCGGCGCATCTGCCGGCGCAGGGAGCGGATGCGCCCCTTCACCTGCGGGCTCCCTTCCGTCTCCCGGAACTCATCCCGCAAATCCTGCTTCGACATGCGCAGCCGGTCCTCGCGGCTGCGCCACTCCATCACGTAGTCCACCGCGGCCCAGCCCAGAAAGATCCACGCCGCATCCAGCAGCAGATTCTCCATCAGCCCGAACAGGTCGGGATAGCGCGCGAGGCTCATGGGCGGCACGGTGGTCTGAGCGGCAATCGCCCGCTCCGCGCAAAAACCCAGCGCCGCCACCGGCACCAGCGATTTGGCCAGCCGCACCGCGCCGCGCAGCGACAGAATATTTTTCACGTTCTCCGCCGGATTCAGCCGCTCCGGCTTCATCTGCAGCGCCTCGAAGTTCAGCGACCAGCCGCCGCCCTGCGCGATCCCGGTCAGCGCCGCGGCCGCGGCCGACGCGCCCATCACCCAGGCCACCGGCTCGAGGCCGCTCAGCATTGTCTGCCGCAGCGCGAGCGCCACCTTCTCCGGCGTCATCCGCTCCCACACGCCCGGCGCCCCCAGCGCCAGAAAGCCGCGATACGCGCGCGCCCAGCCGGCCACCCAGCGCTCCGCCACGCCGCCCATCACAAAAACGCCGGCCAGCATCGCCGCCGCCGCCATCAGGTCGCGGCTGCGCGCCCGGTCGCCGTGCTCGGCTGCCTTTTGCCGGTGCCGCGGCGTGGCTTTTTCTGTGCGATCTCCCGGCATCGTCTACCCCACCCCCGCCAGCAGCCGCCCCGCCGCGTCCAGCAGCAGCGCGAAGCGCGCTTCGATCCAGTGCGGCCACAGCGCCAGCGAACCGATCAGCACCGTGTAGCCCAGCATCGTTTTTGCCGGGATGTCGATGGCCATCACCGGCAGCGCCGGCGCCAGCTTTCCCGCCAGCGCCACTGCCAGCTCTGCCAGCAGGGTGGCCGCCAGTACCGGCGCGGCCAACTGCAACGCCGCCGCAAAAATCCCCGCGCCCATCGGCACCAGCGCCAGGCCCGTCCCGGCGCGCAGCGCCACCGTGCCCACCGGAGCGGCGATAAAGGTGCGCAGCAGCGCGGCCAGCATGGTGCGGTCCAGCCCCGCAGCGATCACCGTCAGCGTGCCCAGCAGCCCGAACATCTGCCCCATCAGCGAGGTTTGCTCGGGCGCGCTCGGATCGAGCGCGTTCACCAGCGAGAAGCTGAACTGGAAGCCCATCACCTGTCCCGCCATCTCCAGCGCCTCAAAGAGCAGCGACAACGCCAGCCCGAAGACCAGGCCGACGCTCAGCTCGCCCAGGACCGGCATCACACCCAGCTCGGCATGCGCCGCGGGAAATCCCGCCACCACCGGGCCCACCAGAAACGAGACCGCCAGAACAAAGACCGCCTTCACCCGCATCGGGATCGCGGCCGAAGAAAACAGCGGAGCAAACACCATCAGCCCGCTCACCCGCACCAGCACCAGCGTCATGGCCTCGAGCGCTTTGCTCCAGTCCGGCATCACGTCAGCCCCAGGAAGCGGTGAAAGTCCGAAAACAATCCCACCGTGTAGCGCATCAGCTGGTCCAGATACCAGGGCAATCCCGCCAGCAGCAGCCCCGCGACCACCAGCAGCCGCGGCACCGTCGACAGCGTCTGATCCTGCAGCGAAGTCAGCGTCTGCACCAGGCTGATCAAAAAACTCGTCACGCAGGCGGCCAGCAGCAGCGGCGCGCCCAGCAGGAACGCCTCCTTCAACAGCGCCCGCATCAGCTCCGCCGCCTGATCCGCTCCCATCGCGCCTCCCCTTCCGCAGCCACGTTCGCCCCGCCTGGCTCCCGCCGAGGACAGAGCCCCAGGTTAAAAGCTCTTCAGCAGCGACCCGGCCAGCAGATTCCAGCCGTCCACCATCACGAAGAGCAGAATCTTCAAGGGCGTCGAGATCACGACCGGCGGCAGTTGATACATCCCGATCGACGTGGTAATCGAAGCCACCACCATGTCCACCAGCAGGAACGGCAGAAAAAGCACCGCCCCGATTTCGAAGCCCGCCTTCAGCTCGCTCAGGATGTAGGCGGGAACCACCACGCGCATCGGCAAATCCTCGGGCCGCGCCGGGCGCGCCGTCATCGACGCCGAAACGAACAGCGCCAGGTCCTTTTCCCGCGCGTAGCGAGCATGTACGCCTTCGGCGGCCCCGAGCCGCGCTCCACCGCCTCCCATCCGGAAATCTGCCCCTGCCGGTAGGGTTCCACCGCCTGCCGGTCCACCTGGATCAGCACCGGCTGCATCAGGAACCAGGTCATCATCAGCCCCAGGCCCATCAGCACCTGGTTCGACGGAGCCGTCTGCGTGCCCAGCGCCTGGCGGAGGAAGTGAAACACCACCAGCAGCCGCACCATCGGCGTCATCGACACCAGAATCGCCGGCACCAGCGTCAGCAGCGTCAGCGTAAAAACAATCGTCCAGGGAACCTGGTTGTTCCCACCCAGATTCAGGCCGGCCGGAGGCCGCGCCGCCATCGCCAGCGCCAGCGCGCTCACCGCCCCCCCTTCCGGCGCGCTCGGGGACTTGCCGGAACAGAGAGCTCCAGCACCGGAGCCACCGTGTCCCCGCTCAGCGCCAGCAGCACCTGGCGTCCGCGGCAGTTCACCAGCACCAGAGACTTCTTCGCGCCCAGGCTCAGGCGGGCCTCCACGCGCAGCGGCGCCGGCACACCTCGAGTTCTTCCCAGGCTACGCAGCCACGCCGCGGGACCTGCCATCCAGCCCAGCGTCCCGCTCCAGCCTCTGCGCTCCGCGCTCAGAACTGCTTCCATCCTCTGGCCTCTCATCCCGCGGCCTCTCGTCACGCCAGCCGCGTCACCCGGACCGCGAGCTTCTGCTCCACCACCTCGAACTCGCCCCACACCAGCAGCGCGCCGCCGCAGCGCACCGGCACGTCCTGCGAGTGTTCGTGCACCGTGCTCAACACCGTGCCGCGCTCCAGCGCCAGCAAATCCTCCACCAGCATCCGTTCCACCTTCACCATCACGTGCAGTTCCATGGGCAGCCGGTCCAGACGCGTGTCTCGCACTTCCGCTTCCGCATCGTCGTCCGCGCCGTTGCCGGCGGCCGCTTCCGCCCGCACCAGGGCCGGTTCCCCTGCGGCTGCGTGGACTGTCAGTTGGGTTTCCGGCTCGGGCATGGCCCCTCGCCCCGTCTTTTGCGAACGAGTGCCCTGAATTGAAACAGGAAGATTAGAGGATTCTCAGAAGCGACGGCGCCCTACGCCACCGCCGACGACGCGCTCTTCACCGTGAACCAGAACGTCGCGCCCTGCTCCACCGCGCCCTCCGCCCAGATCCGGCCGCCGTGCCGCGCCAGAATCCGCTGCACCGTCGTGAGCCCGATCCCCGTCCCCGGAAACTCGCCGCGGCTGTGCAGCCGATGGAAGGGCTGGAAGAGCTGATCGTTTTTCCGCGGATCGAATCCCGCGCCGTCGTCGCGCACATAAAAGAGCGTCTCGCCGCGCAGCCGCATCATGCCGACCTCGATGCAGGCTGTCGGGTGCTGCGAGGTGTACTTCCACGAGTTGCGGATCAGGTTGTCGAGCGCGATCCGCATCAGCCCGCCGTCCGCCTCCACTATGGGCAGCTCGGCAATTTTGAATTCCACCTGCCGCCCGGGCTCCGCCTTCTGCAGTTCGCCGGCAATCTGCCGCGCAATCGCGGCCAGATCCACCGACTCCTTCTTCAACGCCGCGGTGCTGGCCCGCGAAAGGTTCAGCAGGTCGTCGATCAGGTTCGCCATGCTGCGCGTGGAGTTGCGCAGTTGCTCCAGAATCTCGCGCTGCTGCTGGTGGCTGGCCCCTTCATCGACGTGCTCGAGCAGGAAGACCATCCCCATCACCGCATCCAGCGGCCCGCGCAGGTCGTGCGCGACGGTGTAGGAAAAGGCCTCCAGCTCCCGATTGGCGGCCCGCAGCGCCGCGGTCCGTTCCTGCACGCGCAGCTCCAGGTTGTCGCGCGCCCGCGTCAGGGCGCGATCCTGATCCTGAATCTGGCTCAGCATCTCGTTGAAGGCCTCAATCAGCGCCGCGATCTCGTCCTGATCCGCGTGCGGCCCGGCGCGCACCGAATAGTCGTGCTCCCGCGAGACGCGACGCGCCGTCTCCGCCAGCGCGACCACCGGCCGCGCGATCAGCCTGCGCGCGGTGGCGCTGATCAGCAGCGCAGCGCCCATGCACAACAGCAGAATCACCGCCGCAATCAGCACATACTGCAGCGCCCGCTGAGCGGTCTCCGTGAGCTGCGCCGAGATGTACACGATCCCCGCCTGATTGCCCTGGAAGATAATCCGGTGCGCGAGCAGCACCCGGTTGCCGCTGGTCCAGGTCTGGTCGTTCACGCCGTGCGGCAGCGCAATCGTTCGCGGCAGTTGTGTCACGCCCGCCTGCTCAAAGCTGGCGAACGCCCGCCCGTTATTGTCCACCAGCTTCGCGGCCATTACGTCCGGCGAGCTGCGCAGCGCCCCCAGCGTGGTCGCGGCGCTCTCCGGATCGTCGAAGAGCAGCGCCGACACGCTGTTCGCGCCCACAATCTGCGCGCTGGTCTGCAGGTTCCGGATGAGATTGTGCCGGAACGAAACCAGGTCGTAGATGAAAAACGCCACCACCGCCAGCAACAGCGCCAGCCCGCTCACCATCAGGTTCATGCGCGTCAGCTTCGCGGAGATGGTGCTGGAACCCACTACGCGGGACGCCAGGGGCGTGGAATTGCCGGAGAGTTGCTTCATGGCAATCCTCCGGCCTGCGGCTCGCCCGTCACGCTCACCGCAACCTTCAGCAGCTCGGAGCTGAGCTGCAGGCTGTTGCGATGCGCCGCGTTCAGGTTCACGGAAAAGCGCACGTGATCGTCGTTCAGGACGAACTGGATGATCCCGCCGCGCGAAAGAAAATCCGGCGCCTCACCCACGGTCAGCACCGGCTTGCCGGAGGCTGCTCCCAGATACGAGCCGACACGCTCGCGTTCGCCAGGGCCGACGAACAGGATGGAGCACCTCCCCGCATCGTCCGCCCCTCCCAGCGCCTTCACCTGCAGCGGGCGTCCGTCGATCTGCTCGCCCTCCACCATCCGCGCCAGAAACTGGCCGACGTTGTCTTCGCCCGCCACGCAGAGGACCATCGGCCCCTGCGACGCGGTCGCAGGCCAGCGCACGAATTTTCCGAAGTTGTAGAGGTACGCCGCCTCCACCTGGTCGGACGACGCTCGTTCCGCAACGGAGCGTTCCGCGGGAGTATCCGCGTGGGCCATCGCGATCGTCGCCAGAGTCAGCGCCGTGACCCACCCGCGGACCCGCCGCGCGCCTCGTTCCGCCCGTCGCTTTCTCCGTGGTCTCACCGTGTCTTCGCTCGCGTCTCTTTCCTGTTCAGCGGGACCACTGTTGGGTACGCGGTCATCTTTTGGGCGCCACGCATTCCGGGCGCCCCGGGGATAGATACACGAAAAGCTGCCAGTTGGATGGCTCTCCCGCCCCGCCGGTTGCCTCGCCGCAACGAGTTACGGCAGAAAACTATGCGGCGCTGTCCGGCACTGGCTCGGCCGGCCGGGAAAACGTCGCCAGCGTCTCCACCAGCAGCGCCGGCTCGCCCTTCCTGACAAACGCCTGCACCAGCGGGGCCACATCCGCCGGGAGGTCATACAGGTCAGACAGCACGATGATCGGGACCTCCGGATAACGGCTCCGCGTCTGCGCCACCGCCTCCGTCGCCTTGATCTGCCCGGTCAGCCGGTAGTCCAGAAGGACGACATCGGCGGTGGTGTCTGGAAAATCGATGCGGTCCGCGGTCACCAGCGCGGGCAGCGCCTCATAGCCTGCCGCCGCGACAATCCACCCATAAATCTTCAGGTGCGTCGGATCGTCGTCAATGATCAGAACCCTGGTGGCGTCGCCCATTCAACCTCCGCCACGCTGGCCTCGGCCCGCCTGGCGATTGACTCGGTCGAGCAGGCAGGCCCAGCCCGGTCCCGCTCGCCGCGAAATCATTCCGGAAAATCCTAACTGCGCGCGACGCATTTGTAAATTCGTAACTGCCACACTCTCTTCTGGTCCACCTACCTGAAATTTTGCGCGTACGTGTCCCTCGGCAGTCCCATCCGCACCGCCTGTCCGCGCAACGCCATCGCTTCTTCGCGGCTCATGGCTCCGCCCACCGTTACCAGAAAATCTCCGCCCCGCGTCGCCATCACGCCGGGGCTTAACTGCGGGTGCCGCTGCGCCAGATCCTGCGCCCGCTGTTCGGCATCGCCCTTCCGGCGATACGTGTACGCCACCACGCGCCACACTCGGGTAGCGCCTGCCGGTTGGGCGACAGCGGCCACCGGCTTGGCTGGGCGCGCACTGCCCACAATCACTCGTGGCGCTGGAATCGCGGCCTTCGCCGCCGGATGCCGATGCAGCCATCCGTGCAGCATCACCGCCGTCGCCAGTATCAGCCCTGCCGCCGCCGCAATCACCCACGGCGCGCCGCGCCGATGATAATCCCATCGCCTCGGCAGTCCCTGCATTCCACTCAGCCATCTCCGCAGCCGCTCCTGCGTTCCCGCGGCCTCTTCCTCCTGCTCATCTTCCAGATTGACTCTCCGCCGCGGCATCAGCGGCAGGTCCATCTGCACCGTCGACGCCTTTGGATCCGCGGCCATCTCGGCCGGCCGGACCGCCACCGGTGTTCCCGCCGGCTTCTCCCGCGTGCCAGGCTCCTCGGCTTTCTTCTCCGATTCCTGCCGCTTGCGAATCTCCGCGATCGCGCTCAGTGCGGCAGGCTTCGCCTGCGCCGAACTCTGCTCCGAGTTCTGCTCCGATTTCCGCGTCGCCCCTACCGCCGTCCGCGTTCCCGCCAGCGCGGCCACTTCCTCCACCGTCGCGTGTCCGCTCAGCGCGCGGCGCACCGCCCGCGCCATCGGTTCGGGCAGCAACTGCAGCACCGGATCGTTCTCGTTCGACGGAATCCTGCGCGTCAGCGCCTGCGTCACAATTCGTCCCAGGCCGCGCAGATCTTCCGCCACGCCTCTCTCGAATTCCCCCAAATGCAAGCAGTCGCTGCGCAGCTTCACCGTGTCGCCCATGGCCAGCACGCTGCCGGCTTCCATTCGTCCGTGCGTCAGCCGCCGCGCATGAATCGCCGCCAGCCCCTTCACCAGCGCGTCCAGCAGCAGCCGTGCCTCCGCCGGTTCCAGCGCGCGCTCTCGCAGAACCTCGGCCAGGTTTTCCTCGGTGCACTCCATCGCCGCCGCCACCACCGGCGTGTCGCCCAACCACACCAGCCGCGCCTCGCGCACCTCCACCACATTGGGGTGGCGGATCGCCGTCGCCGCGCGCAATCGCTCCAGCAATGCCTCTTCGTCGTTCAGAGCCTCGGTCAGGCTCATCACCGCGGGACGGCCGTCCGGCCCCTCCGCTTCAAACCACGCATTGCGCCCCTCGGGTCGAACCAGCCGCCTCAGCCGCCAGCCCCCGGGCAGCTCCTGCCCTTCCAGATCCGTCCACAACATTCCGCGTTCTGCACTTGCCGTCGCCATCGTCGCCCCCTGCGGTTCGTTCGCTTCGTCATCCGCGCCTTTCCTTCAGCACCTCCCTCCCCTCATCACTGATTAGTACACATCCTTCGCGGAGAGAATCTCCGCCTCTTCCTGACCGGAACCTGTTTGGATACCGCCCAGCCGATTGCCCGCCACCTACAGCACAGCAGAGTCCGCTCGCGGCAAGTGCTACCCTGGTTGCAGCATGTCTTCGCCGCCTCCGCCGCCGGCCCCGCCCGCTTTCTGGTGCCCCGTCTGCGCCCGCCCTGTCACCGACCCGCTGGTCTGCGGCGATTGCTCCGCCGTCATCTGCCGCGTCTGCGGAACCCCGCTCGAATCGCCTGACGAGCTCGCCTTCGGATAATCCATGCCGAAGTCCGACCCCCGCTCGTCGCGATCCTCCTCTCGCCCGCCCGCCGCAGGCGCCGCCCACGGTCAGCGGCCGCTGGCTGTTCGGCGCCATCGCGATCACCTTCGTCGTCGCTGCCGCCTGCACCTATGGCGCGCTCTGCCTGCTCTTTTACCAGGGCCAGTGGCAGCTGCTCTTCCATCCCTCGCGCGCGATCACGGCCACGCCTGCCGGCGCCCGCCTCGCTTTCGACGACATCCGCTTCGACGTCACGGCTGCGGGCATGCCCCGGCTCGACGGCTGGTGGATGCCCGCGCCCGGCAACAGCGCGAGCGCGACGATCCTCTATCTCCACGGCTCGCTTGGCTCCCTCTCCGATTGCGTCCCTGCGCTGGCCGCGCTGCACAGCCTCGGCGTGAATGTCTTCGCCATCGATTACCAGGGATTCGGCCGCAGCGCCGGCAGCCATCCCACCGAGCGCCTCCTCGACGACGACGCCGTCGCCGCCTGGACGTATCTCACCGACACCCGCCACATCCCGGCGCGCAGCATCGTGGTCTATGGCGATGGAGTGGGCGCAACGCTGGCGGCGCGTCTGGCCGCGCGCTTCGCGCCTGCCGCCGCCATCCTCGAGGATCCGAATCCGCCCGCGCGCCGGATATTCCTCTCCGACGCACGCGCGCGCATTTTGCCACTGTTTCTGTTACAGAAAGAGTTTCTCGATCCAAACGCCGATCTCGCCCGCGCGGATGTGCCGCGCCTTTTCCTGGATCTTCACGCGCCCGCCGGAGCCAGCCGCGCGCACCAGCTCTTCGATCTCTCGTCCTATCCGAAGCAGTACTACGATTTGCGCCGCGCCCCCGCGGACGCATGGGCGGCCACGCTTCGCCGCTTCCTCGACGGCGTGGTTCCCTCGGCTCGCTGATTTTGGATCAGTTCCCGTTGGCGCTGCGCTTCAGCAGCTCGCCGGAGGCGCGCGAAAGCGCGTTGCCGCTCTCCAGCGAAACCACCTTCGAGCGCGCCCCGCCGCTTTCGTCGGATTCGCGCGGCCGCTGCACCGCACGCGGGCCCAGATTCGTCGGCAGGAAGATGCTGAAGACCGTTCCGTGGCGATGAGCCGCTGTCGACGACCGCAGCTGAAGTTCTCCGCCGTAGCGCTCGACAATCGAGCGCGTCACCCACAGTCCCAGTCCCGTGCCGCGCTGTCCCTTCGTGGTAAAGAACGGCTCGCCCAGCCGCCGCTGCACGTCCGCGGGAATTCCCGAACCCGTGTCGCCCACCGCCACGCGGATGCCGCGCACCCCCGGATCGGACCAGCTCCGCGATCCCCGTACCCGCAGGCACAGCCGCCCGTTCATCGCGGACGCCTCAATCGCATTCGTCACCAGGTTCGACAGCACCTGCCGCATCTCGCCCGGAAACACCAGCGCCTCTTCCCGGCAGGTGTACTGCCGTTCGATCCGCAGGTTCTTCTCCGCGATGCGCCGGCTATACAGGGCCAGCACCTCTTCCATCAGCTCGTCAATTCGCGCGCGCTGCGGCCCCGGCGTCTCGCGAGCAAACTTCAGCGTCTGGCGGCTGATCTGGGCTACCCGATCCAGTTCGCGCTGCGCCATCGCCAGGTACCCGCGCGCTGTGTCTGACAGGTTCTTCTCCTCGTTCAGCAGATACAGCAGGTTGGTCACCGACTCCAGCGGATTGTTAATCTCGTGCGCGATGGTCGCCGCCAGCCTTCCCACCCCGATCAGCTTCTGGTTATCGCGCAGCATGCCTGAGGCCCGCTGCAGCTCGCTGCTGGTCTTCGTCTGCTCTTCCGCGGATCGCCGCGTCCGCACCGCGCGCGCCATCGCCGACGGCAGATGATCCAGTTGCGAAAACGGCAGATAATCCGTCGCGCCTTCCGCCAGCATCCGCAGCGTCTCGTCCTCGCCCCCCGCTTCGCCTACCAGGATCACCGGAACCGGCGGGTGTGCCGAGCGCGCTCGCTCCAGCATCTCGCGCCGGTCCAGGTCCGGCAGTCCCGCGCTGCCCGCGACAATCAGATCCACTCCTCCGCTGCGCAGCGCATCCAGCAATTCCCGCCCTCGCGATGCCACCTGAGCGTGCGCCGTCAGCCCGGCTGCCTCGGCCGCCTCGCACACCTCGTGAACCGGCAGCGATGAAGATCGCACTAGAATGAATACCGACACTAGTCCCCTGGTTTCCCCGGCCACGGAGGTCTCCCACTCCGGTGACCGCATCCGCGCTTCGAGTTGCAACCCTGGAAGCGCCTCAGCTTCCGCCGTTGGCATACGGGCCCTCCTGATTTCAGCTGTTTCCGGTCGCAGGTCTTTCACTGACCGAAAGAAGATCGCGCAAGCAGGGGCCCGAATTAAAAGGTCCTCGCTCGTTTCGATGGCGGCCCTCTCACCCGGTGTTGCTCTGTTCCTCATGAAGATCCCGCGCCGATCACCGCCTTTCCTGTCCTGCGCAAGTGACTTTCCGGCGCCCGCCCCTGACAATTTCCGCATCCATAAACGGGTATCCTGATCTAAACAGAAGCATTGCGATGAGTCTGCGCATGAAGAGGAAGCTGCCTTTGGCCCGAATTGCCCAAACTGTGGCCACCGTCGTGCTCGCGCTGGGCGCGGCCGCCGCGGCGCAGAGCAATCCCTCCAATTCGGCCGTCAATCCTTACGCCGGCAGCATTCAGGCCGCGCCCGCCACCACCGCCGTTCGCCCCTTGTCTCTCGACGAAGCGGTGCGCCTCGGCATTCAGAACAACCTCGCCCTGAACCTCGCGAAGGATCAGCAGCAGGCCGCCCAGGCCCAGAAGCTCCAGCTCGCGAATGTGCTGCTGCCCAATCTCTCTCTCCACGGCGAAACGGGCGTGCACCAATACAATCTTGAGGCCTTCGGATTTCATCCCTCCTCGGTCGCGCTCTTCGCCAGTCACCTGCCTAAAGGCGTGCGCATTCACCTCATCACCAGGGTCGACACCACCATCGGTCAGATCAACTTCTCGCAGGCTCTTTTCAACTGGGGCGGCTACGACGTCTGGCGCGCCGCTGCCGCCGGCCAGAAGGCCGCGTTCTACAACGCGCAGTCCGCGCGTGGCCTGGTCGTCCTGAATGTCGGCACCGCTTACCTCCAGGCGGTGGCCGCGCGCTCCCAGGTCCAGTACGCGCAGTCGCTGCTCAACACCGACAAGGTCCTTCTCGACCAGACCCATCAGGAGCACCTCGCCGGCGTCGTCGCCAACCTCGACGAGCTGCGCGCCCGCGTCGAATACCAGCAGCAGCAGCAGGCGGTCATCGCGGCTCAGGATAACTTCGCCAAGGCGAAGATCGCCCTCAACCGCGCCATCGGTCTCGCCCCGGAACAGCCGATCGAGCTCACCGATACCGAGCCTTACGCCGCACTCCAGCCCATGCCCATCGATCAGGCCCGTGCTCAGGCGTACCGCGATCGCCAGGACTACCAGATGCTCCGCCAGGAGCTGCTCGTCGCCGAGCTGGAGCGCAAAGCGACCGCGCGGGAGCGCTTCCCCACCCTCACTTTCGGCGGCAATTACGGCGTCACCGGCGTCACCGGCGGCATCTATCACGACACTTTTGCCGCGGTCGGCACGCTGAGCGTCCCCATCTTCGAAGAAGGCAAGCTGCGCGGCGATCGTGATGTCGCGGATGCGCAGCTTCAGGAAATTCAGTCCCGCATGGCGGACCTCACCGTGAAGATCGATCAGCAGCTCCGCGACAGCATTCTCGATCTCCAGACCGCGGAGCAAACGGTGAACGTCGCGCGCAGCAACGTCGAATTAGCCTCGACCGCGCTCGACCAGACCCAGCAGCGCTTCTCCGCCGGCGTCAACGACAATCTCCCCGTCGCCGAAGCCGAATCCACGCTCGCCGCCGCGCAAACGCAGTACGTCAACAGCGTCTACCAGCTCAACGTCGCGCGCCTCGGCCTCGCGCGCAACCTCGGCATCATCGACACCCAATACAAATCCTTCCTCAACGGCCCGCAGTCCACGCCGGCAAATCACTAGCCGTCGCCGCGCTTTCCCAACTCGCGCGACGCACAGGACCACCGTCCGTTCGCTGCCGTATAATCCCTCTCATTCCCTCCAGCGCCATCGGTTGTGCACTCCATCGCAACGGGCGGCGTGTTCCGCAAACCCCAGACCGGCATGTGCCGGTGCCGTATCGATTTGAGAGAGGAGCAGTCAGGTGACCCACCGTCGTTGTTCGGCCCTGGTGTTAGTCGTTGCCGCCCTTTGCTTTGTCCCCGTCACGCCGCTCAGTTTTGCCCCCGCCGCCTCGGCGCAGACCGCCGTCACCGGCGCCCTCAACGGCGTTGTGACCGATTCCTCCGGTGCAGTGGTCCCCGGCGCGACCGTCACGCTGGTGGAAATTCAGACCGGGGACACGCGCGTCCTGACGACCAATGACCGCGGCCTTTACGCCGCGCCCTTCCTCAAGCCCGGCACCTGGCGGGTTTCGGCCTCCGGCAAAGGCCTCCAGTCGACCACTACCTCCGTAGAGATTCTCATCGGCCAGCAGTCTGTGGCCAACCTGACGGTCTCGCCCACGGCCAGCAAGCAGACCATCACCGTCAGCGCCAACAATGCGCAGTTGATCCAGACCCAGGACTCCACCATCACCACGACTTTTACCACCGAGCAGTTCGAGAACCTGCCCAACCCCGGCGGCGACATCACCACCATCGCCTACACCGTCCCCGGCGTTGTCATGAACACCAGCACCTACGGCAACGGCAACTTCAGCTCCAGCGGCCTGCCCGGCATCTCGAATCTCATCATCCTCAACGGCGCCGACCAGACGGACTCCTTCTTCAACGACTCCACCACCGGCGCCTCCTCCCTCAGCATCGGTTCGGCCGAAATCGCGCAGGCTTCCTTCGTCCAGAACGGCTACAACCCGGAGTGGGGCCGTCAGGCCGGCGGCGTGGAAACCTACGACACCAAAAGCGGATCCAACCGCCTCCACGGCCTGCTCCAGTGGACCTATAACAGCTCCGGCTTCAATACCAACGACTTCTTTTACAACCTGAATGGCATTCCCAGGCAGAAAGCCATCTCCAATCAATATGCGGCCCAGATCGGCGGTCCCGTCATCCACGACAAGCTCTTCTTCTTCGCGGACACCGAAGGCATTCGCTACATCGAGCCCTCGCTCAGTTACGTCAACTTCGCCACCCCTGCCTTTGAGTCCACCACCCTGAGCACGATTCCGGCCACCAGCGTTCCGCTGTATACGCAAATGTTCAGTCTGCTCGACGGCTCCTCGCTCTACAAAAACGCGGTCCCCGTCACTACCGGCAACGGCCCGCTGCAGGATGCCTCCGGCACCCTCGGCTGCGGCAGCTACGCGGGCACGCCCGTCTCCGGCCAGCCCGATACTTACTTTGGCGCGGTGCCCTCCGGCTCTTCGGGGACCGCCGTCCCCTGCATGACCTCGGCGGCCGCCGTCGCCAGCGGCGCTGTCGTCGAACACATGATCGTCGGCCGCGCTGACTGGATCCTCAGTGAAAAGCAGAGAGTCTCCCTCCGCATCAGCGACGATCAGGGATCCAAGCCCGTCTCCGTCAGCCTCGTCAGTCCTCTGCTGAACGTGTTCAGCAGCCAGCCCATTTGGAACGGCCAGCTGAATCACACCTACTCATTCAACGCTGATCTGACGAATCAGTTCATCGCCTCGGCCTTCTACTATTCGTGGCCGTATGGCCCCGCCAACCTCCAGCAGACGCTGGCAGCCTCGCCCGCCCAGTTCAACGATGGCTCCGACGCCGGCACTAACTTCTCCGTCGGCATCGGTCAGGAAGGCAGAGTCGGCTTCGATTGGGGCAGCAATCCCACCACCACCAACTCCGTCCAGTATCAGTTCGTCGACGATCTCTCCTGGCTGAAGGGCAACCACAATTTCAAATTCGGCGTGAACTTCAAGCGCTATGACGTCACCGATGGCTACCCCATGGTGAACACCTACGCCGGCTACTACACCTTCAACTCTCTCGGAGACCTCGCTGGCGGCACCTTGCCCGGATCCTCCGGCTCCAACTTCCAGCAGACCTTCGACACGGCCAAGGACATCGCCATCGCCGGCTACAACTACGGCGTCTACGCTCAGGATGAATGGCGCGCCAAACCGCACCTGACCCTCGATTACGGCTTCCGCCTCGACCGCGATGGCAACATCACCTGCAAAACGAACTGCTTCTCGCGCCTCATCGGCAACTTCCCCCAGAGCGGCGCCACGCTCGACACGCCCTACAACAAGCTGCTCGCCACCGGCTACCACAACGTCTTCTCTTCGCTCGAGCCGATCATCTTCGAGCCGCGCTTCGGGTTCAACTGGGACATCGGCGGCCGCGGCAAAACGGATATCCGTGGCGGCGCAGGACTCTTTGGCGACGCCTTCCCCGGCGCGCTGATTGAAAACCAGTACTTAACCTTCCCGGATAACTACGGCGCCTTTGTCCAGGCGGGCAACGTCGGCCAGGGAGCCGGAAGCGCGCCGGCCTACGCGCTGGCTTCCTACAACGCGCTGTTCTCCGGCTTCACCAGCGGCGAAAGCGCCAACCAGATCGCCGCCTCCCTGCCCCCGGGCTCGCCCTTCTTCGCGCCTGCCCATTACATCTCCCCCAATCACATGGTCACCGCCAAGTATGTGGAGTGGAGCCTCCAGGTCCAGCACCAGCTCAGTCACGCCGATGCTCTCATCCTGGCCTATGTGGGCAACCGTGGCTACGACGGCATCAGCTACGACTACGGCATCAACGAGAGCCTGAACGGCAATGCCTATACCGGAGGCACCAACTACTCCAGCTTCGAAGACGTCTCGCCCAATCCGCCCGATCCGCCCTTCGGCCAGATGGGCATCATCAACGACAACGCCATCTCGAATTACAACGGCGCTTACATCCTTTACAAACACATCGACAGCCACGGTCTCACGACGAACATCTCGTACACCTGGTCGCACGCTCTCGACGATGTTTCCAACCAGGGCCAGGATGAGGTCTTCAATCAGAACGGCCTCCCGTTCCAGATCGTCCCCCACCACACCTCGCTCCTGATGTACTCCAATGCCGATTACGACATTCGCCACAACTTCCTGGCCGATTTCACCTGGATTGAGCCGAATAAGTTCCAGAACAAAGTCACCCAGCTCGCGGCCGGAGGCTGGACCGTCGCCGGCAAAATCTACTGGCGTACCGGCCAGCCCTTCAGCGTCTTCAATAACAACGCTGCCAACGACCTATACAACGGCACCGGAAACTACTACGTTCTCGCCGACGTGCTCAACAACCACTTCAACCACTCCTGCAACTCGTTCTCCCATCCCTGCTTCCAGGGCGACTACTTCAACGGCTCCGGCGTGTCGAACTCTGACCCCTACGGCAACCCGGCCCAGGACAACTTCGGCAATGTGCCCCGCGATGCCTTCTACGGGCCGCATTACGGCGATGTCGACACCAGTCTCTACAAGAGCCTCTATCGGAGCGAGAAAGGCATGCAGTTCAAGATCGGCGCGCAGGCCTACAACCTGGTCAACCATCCGGCCTTTGCCGCGCCGGCGAACGATGCGGGCTTGTTCAACCTCGGCTTCATCGAAGGAGATGTCGTGCAGCCTACCGGCCCCTACGGCTCCTTCGGCTCCAGCAGCTTCGGCCGCATCATCGTCATGAATGGAACCTTCACCTTCTAATGCCGCAACTAATAACTAATAAACAACTGATCCCGGGGTGCCCCACCCTTGTCGCTTGTTTTCGAGCGACAGGGTGGGCCTGCTCCCAGATTCCCGATGTCCCCCGCCCTCACTCCCTGGCGCCGTGTTCCCGGAGCAATTCCGCCACGTCCGGGTGCTGCTCGTTGACGGCCCAATGCAGCGCCGTGTTGCCGTCCTTGCCTTTGGCCTGCAGGTCCGCGCCCTTGTCCAGCAGCAGTTGCGCCGCCGCCAACTGACCCATGTCCGCGGCCCACATCAGCGGCGTCCATCCATTCTGGTCGCGCGCCTCAAGGTTCGCGCCTTTGCTCAGCAGCAACTGCAATCGCCTCCGTGCGGCCGCGCCCGGCAGCCTCCATCAACGCCGTCGCGCCTTCATTGGGATAAGCCTTTGCCCTGGCCTCCAGCTTCGCGCCGGAATCCAGCAGCGCCTGCAGCACGTCCGCGTGACCGGCAGCAGCGGCGATGATGAGCGCCGTCGCCCCGTCCTCATCCGTCGCGTCCACTGCGGCCCCATGCGCGAGCAGCAGCTTGACCATATCGGCGTGGCCGACGAGCGCCGCGGCCATCAGCGCGGTTTCGCCGTCCTCATCGCGGGCATCCACGTTTTCTCCCGCGGCCAGCAGCAGATGGACGGCGTTCGCATCGTCCTGCCCCGCGGCTTCCGGCAGCGCCGGCCATTTCCGCTTGTCGCTCCCGCTGATCTTCGCGCCTTTGCCCAGCAACAGGATCACAAGGTCGGAATGGCCCATATACCCGGCCTCATGCAGCGCCGTCTGCCCCGCCTTCCCTTCGGCATGCAGATTGGCGCCTTTCGCCAGCAGAAATTCCACGACGCTGGTTTTTCCCTGGTACGCCGCCCAGATCAGCGGCGTCCACCCCAGAGCGTCCCGCGCATCGATCGGCGCGCCCTCGGCCACCAGCGACTGCACCTGGACCAGGTCCCCATCCTCCGCGGCGTTCAGCAGCGCGGCGCTGCGCGCATCGGCCGCTCCCTGCCCGGCGGTCTGCGCAGCGGCCGCAGCCCCTGCGCCCTGTAGACACCCGCCGCCAACAAGAACCAGAATCCCCGCGTACAGAATCGAATGCCGGTGCATCGCGCCCTCCTTCACTCGGAAATCAGAGGCGCTCGTTCGGCCACCATCGTACGCCTCGCCGAGTGAGGGTGCCCCACCCTTGTCGCGGGCTGTTCGCGACAGGGTGCGCCTGATTCCTGACTCCTGATCACTGAGCCGGGTGCTCCGCCCTTGTCGCCATCGAGACCCTGCCCTGAGCGAAGGATCGTTTGCCTGAGGCGAACGATCGAGTCGAATGAGGAGACAGGGCGGGCACGCACACGCCAGATTGCAGCGATGAAGTTACCTTGTCACCCTGCGTCGCGCCCGGGGAGCATCCCGTCTGTCCCCGGTTTCGTCCAGACGCTCAACTGCGTTCGCCACCGGCCGCGCACCGCTGACCGCAACTGTAGCGTTTTGAGGGACGGCGCTCCGGGACACCATAATCATGGCCGCAACTGCCAGAAGACGGTTGATGAGAGTATGAGTCTGCATTAGTACTCCTTCGTTACAGAGCTGCCAGCTCTCGGAGCGCAGGTCGTGATGTACGTCTGCCCCAGACAGGGAATTGCCGCGAACAGCAATCCCCCAAACGCCAGAATTGCCCAGACTCGGCGATGCCGCGAACGGATCATTGAGGATGATTCCCACCCTCCACTCTCAGACCGTAGGGTGTCAATCCGTCGGAACGCGCCCTCCGTTCATCGGCCGCTGCCTGCCTGGAGACATACAGCTCAAATGCCGCCTGTGCACTCTTGTCATCAAAATATGCCAATGGCAAGGCAATCAGCTCCGCCACCTGCGCTGGAGCCTTGCTGCACGCCTCGATAATCAGTGGCACTGAATTGGTGTCCCGGAGATTGGCCAAAGCTTCCGCGGCAGCCACCTCCACGTAGAAGTTTGCCGAGAACAGAGCCTTTTGCAAAATCGACACTGCTCGCGCATCGCCCGTATAGCCCAGATCGCTTACGGCAGCAGGATCAGTGAAGACCGCACGCTCAATGGCCTGGCTCGTAGAAAGATGACGATCTACCGCCCACTGGAGAAACTGAGGCGCTAACGCATCGGACACACGCCCGCCCTGATCAACGCCGAACGGATAAGGCACATCATCGTCAGCCGCCTGAATCGCCTGTGCTGTCAAATAGTTCCAATAGGTATCACCCCGGTCGCCGAGCCTGATCAACGAACTGGCGATTTTTCCCTTAGCGGACATGTCCTGGCTGCTGCGGAATTGGCGTTCCAGTACCGGAATGATCGCCGCTCTCACTTCCTTCGGAGCTGACGCAATGGCTTCCGTGTCGCTCAAGGTGAACGCCCCGGACCTAATATGCGTCGCCGCATCGTCAGTACTAACCACTCCATCCATCCCTTGCGCTTTCTCCGCGCTCGCCTGCATAGCGCGTACAGGGACGCATTGAATAATGAGCAGAGCAACGATCGCCCCTCCGCAACCGCGAGCCAGACTTATCATTGCCAAACGACTCGACATGATTGTCATGTTAAATGCTCCAGTGCTATGGTCGGCGTACCATTGGGAAACCCGGGGACAGACAGGACGTTCCCCGTACGTGAACGCTGCCATGGCCCGAACGCAAGCTTCCCCCTGACTTGCCTCCGGGTTCGAACGGCTATTACTTCCGTACCGCCGTCCGGGGCGATTTCCCTTGCCTTCAAAATCCCTGCGCACCTATCCTGAGAATGCGAAGAGCCCTGTCCATCAGGGCTCTTTCCTTTTGCACACCCGTTTTGTGATTTCGCTCGGCTCCGCCCAGGCGGCTCGCCCGTGCTCTTTGCCATCCCGGCTCCGATTCACTCCCGCCGCGCCCCAGGCCGCTGGCTGCCAGCCGCCGGCTACTGGCCACCGGCCACCGGCCACCGGCCACCGGCTGCTGTTATCCAGGAAGACAACCCGGATGTCAAATGGGTAACTAGCAGCAACTTGCCCGGAATCAATCAACTGGCGCACCCCGGGGGGAGGGGGGTACCCCCTCTCCTGCGGCGCGCCCATCGGACGCTGACTGGCGCTTACTCCGGCTTGTCCTGCGCTGGGTTCCAAACCTCCACCCGATTCCCTTCCGGATCGGTGAACCAGCCGAATCGCCCGTACTCCTGCGTTTCCCGCTTCGGATCCACCGCGACGCCCGCCGCCGCCAGCCGATCCAGCAGCGCGTCCACGTCGTCCACCTGGAAGTTCAGCATCACCGGCTGCGCCGGCGGAAAGTACTTCGCCTCCTGCGGAAAGAATGCCAGGATAAACGGCGCCCGCATCCGCTCCGCCGGCAGCGAAAACCCGTAATCCGCCGCGGGCAGCCCCAGATGCTCTTCGTACCACGCGTACAGCGCCTCCGGCGACCGCGCCCGCAGAAACACCCCTCCGATCATGTTCGCCATTTCGCTCCTCCCCTCTCATTCCTCCTCGGCAATCAGCCGCTCCAGCGTTGTCTTGTGCTTGCGCGCGAGCTTTTCCTCGCGCGGCTCAGCCTCCAGAACCTGCTCCGGCTTCGGCTGTCCCACGCGCTCCCGCGCATTCGCCTTCACGGCTTTCACCGCCGAGAACGTCTTCTTTTTCGCGCGCTTCTTCGCCAAGTCTCCAACCTCGCCTCTTCGATGGGAAAGCTCGCTCGCCGTGGACGCGCGCCTTGCCGACAAAGTATCACTTCCTCGCCCCGCGATTGTGAAATACTGCAAAGGGAGCATTGGGACCATGGAAGAACGCGATTTTTTTGACGAGAAATCGGAGCAACGCACTCATACGCTCACCTGTCCTCACTGCGGCAAGCCCGGGGAATATCAGCTGCGCTGGCTGGTCAGAATGCGCAAGGCGTCGCTGCCGCGCCATGCCGACGAGCGCGACCGCGCGCGTTTTGCCAAGGCGCAGTCCTACATGGTTCGCCAGGACGATATGGTCGCCTGCTCGAACATCCGGTGCCGCAAGCGCTTCGAGGTCACCAGCCTCCAGTCTGTTGCGTTTTTGCAGTCGGCTTAGCTGGCAGCCGGAGGCTGGCCGCCGACAACTGGTTTTTCCATGAGCCACGAAGGAATACGTCTGGTCAGCGCCGAAGAGGCTCGCCGCGAGCCGGATCAGGAGCTGCCGCGCAACGCCGTCACCCCCGTGAAGGTGCGCGTGCTGCAAACCACCGGCGAAGGCCTCGCAATCGAGTGGAAAGACGGCCATCGCAGCCGCTGGAGCTTTGCCTGGCTCCGCTTGGCCTGTCCCTGCGCCACCTGCCACGAAGAACGCGAAGCGCAGGGCCGCGCGCCGGGTGAGCCAAAGCCAAAACCGGCCACGTTGCTGCCGATGTATCAGGCTGCGGCCCGTCCCGAGTCTTCAGCGCCGGTCGGCAATTACGCCATCTCGTTCCAGTGGAACGACGGCCACGCCAGCGGGATCTATTCCTGGGATTATCTGCGCCGCCATTGCCCATGCGACGCCTGCCGCGAAGCCGGCAGCCAGCAACACGACTAATGCTCTGAGATTTGGTGCCGGGAGGGGGGGTCGAACCCCCATGGCCGCGAGGGCCGGCGGATTTTGAGTCCGCTGCGTCTGCCAGTTCCGCCATCCCGGCATCGAGGATAGAGGCTTGCGAACCGCAGTGGACCCAGTGTCGGCCCGCTGCGATTCCGCCTTCGGAACTTCCTCAGTATCGCACAGCAGTTGCGCTCATTCGGACCGCCGGACCGCGCGTCTACGCCTCTGCCGCCGCATCGGCGACCGCCAGCGAAGCATCGAGAGCCTCGACCGCCAGGTCCAGTTCCTGCTCCGTAACGATGAGGGGCGGGGCCACAATCAGGTGGCTCACCCAGGCCTGAATGGCGACGCCGCGCTTCATCATCTCTGCCGCAACCTTGTCCACGACCAGAGGAGTTCCGTCCACCTTTTGGGCCATGGTATTGAAGGACTCCTTCGTCGCGCGGTTTTTCACCAGGTCCAGCGCCCAGAAAAGCCCCAGCCCTCGCACTTCCCCCACCGAGGGATGCTTCGCCTGCAAGGCGCGCAGCTTCGGTTCGATATAGGCGCCCATTTTATTCGCGCGCTCCACCAGGTTCAGGCGCTGCATTTCGTGGATGGTCGCGACTGCGGGCTTCAGCGTCAGCGGATGCGCCTCGTAAGTGTGCCCATGCGCGAAATAATGATCGTCGAAGTAAGCAGCGATCTCGCCGGTCGTGGCGCACAGTCCCAGGGGCACATACGCCGAAGTAATGCCCTTGGCCGTCACCAGAATGTCGGGCTTCACGCCCCAGTGATTCATGGCGAACCATTCGCCCGTGCGTCCCCAGCCGGTCATCACCTCGTCGGCAATCAATAAGACACCGTGACGGGTACAAATCTCGCGCAGCATGGGCATGTACTCCGGCGGAGGCACCAGCACGCCATTAGTGCCCACCACAGGTTCCACCAGCACGGCCGCTACGTCGCTCTCATTGCGGATCATGTGCTCGAGATACTGAACGCAGGCAATGCCGCAGCCGGGATAGCTGTGGCCAATGGGACATTTGTAGCAGTTCACCTCGGGCGCAAAGACCGCGCCGTGTCCTTTGCCGCCGGGCTCCATCGCCCAGCGCCGGGGATCGCCGGTCGTGGCGATGGATGCCATCGTCGATCCGTGGTAAGAGCGGTAACGCGCGATGATCTTGGTCTTGCCCGTGTACATGCGCGCAATTTTGAATGCCGCCTCGTTGGCTTCGGTGCCCGACGTGGTAAAGAAAAACTTCGTGAGCCCCGGCGGCAGCACTTCCGTCAGAAGCTGGCTCAACTCCGCGCGCGCCGTCGTGGCGTACGCCGGCCCCGCATAGGCCAAATCCTGCGCCTGCTGGGCGATCGCTGCGATCACTGCCGGATTCTTGTGGCCGAGGTTGACGCACATCAACTGCGAGGAGAGGTCGAGATAGCGCTTCCCGTTGCCGTCAGTGAACCAGCATCCCTCCGCATCGGCTACATGCATCGGGTTCCAGCCCTTCTGGAAACGCCAGGTTCCGTAGTTCAGCTTCTTCGTGAGTTCGACGACTTGTTGCGAGGTCAGTTCTGCTGGCGGCGCGGAAACAGTCTGGCTCATAGCACCCTCTGTACCTGCCCATTAAAGCAGAAAGCGGCCGCTCTGCGCGGCCGCCCTTTGCTGGTACAGAATCGAAAGTGATTCCCTACGCGGTCGCCAACTGCGCCTCGTCCGCGCGGTTTTTGGCGCGCGTGGCTCCGTGCTCTGCGCCGCCCATGCGCACGCTCACAACTTTGGAAACGCCTGGCTCCTGCATGGTGACGCCGTAGATCATGTCCGCGGCGATCATCATCCGCTTGGAGTGCGTCACCAGCACGAATTGCGTCTCCTCCGCCATCGCGCGCAGCATGTCCGCCAGGCGACCAACGTTCGTCTCGTCGAGCGGCGCATCCACTTCATCGAGCACGCAGAACGGGCTCGGCTGGAAGAGGAAGATGCCGATGAGCAGCGAGAGGGCCGTGAGAGCCTTTTCGCCGCCGGAGAGCAGGAGCACGTTCTGGAGTTTCTTGCCGGGCGGTTGCGCCACGATGTCAATGCCGCTGTCCGCCACGTTCTCCTCGTCGGTGAGGCGCATGAAGGCCTGGCCGCCGCTGAAGAGCTTCCCGAACGTCACGCTGAAGTTCTCGTTGATGCGGGCGAAAGCCTCGTCGAATTTTGTCCGCGAAATCTCGTCGATCTCACGAATGGTCGCCTGCGTGTTCTCGATTGAGTCCACCAGATCTTTGCGCTGGGTCTCCAGAAACTCATGACGCTGCGCCGTCTCGTTGTATTCCTCAAGCGCCATCATGTTCACCGGGCCCATGCTTTCGAGCTTCTGCTTCATCTCGCGGCACCCTTGATCCTGGGCAGCCAGCGTTTCACCCTCGATGCGCTCCAGCGCGGCGTCCTCGCGCAGAGCCGCAGCCTCCACTCCCAGGTCGGCGACGCAGGTTTCCTCAGCGTGCCGCAGATCGGCGGCCAAAGCCGCTGCCTGGCTGCTGGTTGTGCTGCGACTCTCGCGCTGCGCGTCAATTTCCGTGCGCAGCGTTTTGAGGTTCTGCTCCATCGCGGACATCTCCGCGCGCAGAGCGGCAATTTGCTGGTGCGCTTCGGCGGCTTCGCGCTGCGCGGCCTCCCGCGCGTCCGCCAGTTGCTGCCGCGTGCCGGCCAGTTGCTCGTTCTCCCGCGCGCGTTGCTCCTGCTCCGCCTCCGCCGCGGCAAGCTGTTGGTTGATCTGGGATACCCGGAACTCCAGCTCCCGGAACATCCGGTCGATGCGCTGGAAGGCCGCTTCTGCGCCGCGGCAGCGCTCTTCCAGTCCCGCGAGCTCCGCGGAGAGCTGCGCCGCCTCCTGCTGCGCGAGGTCGCGCGCCACGCGCAGTTCGCTCACGCGCCGCTGCAACTCCTCGATTCCGGCTTCCGCCACCTGATGATCCGTCTGTAGCCGCTGCGCCTGCTCACGCCGCTGCTCCAGGAAGACTTCTTTTCCACGGCGCGCATCGCGATTGCGATCGCTTTCCAGCGTCCACTCCTGCAGGCGCCGCTCCAGCCGCTGGACCTCCATTTCCATCTGGCGCAGGGCCGCGCTTTGGTTGGCGCTGTCGCGCTCGGCCACGCGCCGCTCCTCGGACTTCGCGTCCAGCGCCTTCGTCAGATCCGCCAGCGTCTTCGCCAGCATCAGGCTCCGCGTCTCCGCTTCGCCCAGTTCGCGCTCCACCAGCGCCAGCTTCTGCTGCGTCTCGCGCAATTCGCGCTTCAGGGCCAGCGGACCTTCCGCACCCGGCTTACCGCCGGTCACCGTCACGTTGTGGAAGCAGTCGCCCGACGGCGCCAGGAAAAAAGCGTTTGGATTTTCCAGCGCCAGGATGCGCGCGGTCTCGGCATCCGGGGCCACGTAGCCATCGCGCAGCTTGGGCAGAATCACTTCCAGCGAGCGTCCGAATCCATCGAGCACGCGAATGCAGTTGCGCAGCGGCACAATGGGCTGGGGCGTGTGCCGCGGCGGCGGGGCATCTTCGCCCGCGAAGGAGAACTTTGCCTGCGAATCATCCGGATGCACCAGGAAAGTCGCGCGCCCGTCGACGCCGGTCTTGAGCAAGCGGACGCCTTCGTGCGCCGAATCCCAGCTTTTCACCACGATGTAATTCAGCTCGTCGCGGAGGAACTCGTCGACCACGCTCTCGTATTCGCCCGTGACTTCCAGAAAGTCCGCCAGCGTGCCCACCGGCGCCAGTCCGCCGCCCAGGGAATTCTGCTGGAACAGCTTCCGCACCGTGTCCGTCGAGTAGCTGTGCTCGCGGATCAGCGACTCCAGCGAAGTCCTGCGCCCGCTCAGCGTGGCGTGTTCGGCGCGGAGTTGGTCAGCATGGCGCCGCGCCTGTTCGTCCTCGGCGCGGCCCGTGTCGATCTGGCTGCGCAAAGCTGCGATCTCGCTTTCCGCGCGCCGCAGCGTTTCCGTCACGCTCTCAAAGTTCAGCGAAGCCTGACCGCGCTCAGCGCCCAACCCTTCCAGATCCCGTCGCGCCGCATCCATTTCCGCCGTCAGCCGCTCGGCCTCGCGCTCCAGCGCGGCCAGCGCTTCCTCGCCCTGCGTCATCTGGTTGCGCGTCTCCGCAAGTTCGGACAGTAACAGCGCCGAACGCCGGCGGCCATTTTCCCACTCCTGTTCCGCAGTTGCCACGGCGCTGACCGCGCTACGCATCGACTCCTGACTGGCTCGCGCGCGGTCGCGGAAGGCCGCGGCTTCCTGCGCCGCTGTCTCCAGAAAGCTCTTCTGCGTCTCGCGCTCCGCGCTCATGGTGCGGAGATGCTCGGCGGCCTGTTCCAACTCCGCCTGGGCCGCGGCTTTCCGCGCTTCCAGCTCCGCGATACGCTCTTCGTTCGTCTGGCGGCGGGCATCGGCGCGCTCCATCTCCAGAGCCCGCTGGTTGGCACGCGTCTCCGCGTCCTTGGCTGCATCCTCCAGCAGATATCCACGTGCCGTCAGAGCCTGATGCTCGGCCTCCAGCGTCGTCACCTGCTCCGCGCCGGCGTCGATGCGCGCAGTCAGCTCCGCAATCTCGGCTTCCAGGGTGGCGTGCTGCGCATCCATCTGGGCGATCTTGCTGGCCAGCACCACCTTGAGCTTGGCACGCATCTCGTCGCGCAGCTTCGCGTAGCGTTCCGCTTTGGCCGCCTGGCGCTTCAGCGAGCCCATCTGCCGCGTCACTTCTTCGAAGATGTCGTTTACGCGTGCCAGATTCTGCTTCGCCTGCTCCAGACGCAGTTCCGCCAGCCGCTTCTTCGTCTTGAAGCGCGTGATCCCAGCAGCTTCTTCGATAATCGCCCGCCGATCATGGGGACGCGAACTGAGCAACTGACCGATGCGCTCCTGTCCGATGATGGCGTAGGATTCGGGACCCAGGCCCGTGCCCATGAAGATGTCCTGAATGTCGCGCAAGCGGCAGAGCTTGCCATTCAGCAGGTATTCGCTGTCGCCCGTGCGGAAGAGCCGCCGCGTGACAACAATCTCGCCCTTTTGCGGAGTGCGGGAGAACTTCCGGCGACGAATCTTCAGCACGACATCCGGAGGGGAGGCGTGCTGCCCGGCTGCGTCGCTGGCCGGCTCGCTCAGCCCCGCCATTTCCCCGATCGCTTCCGGTTCGGCTCCGTCGAGCACCACCCCCGGCTGAGCATCCGCGATGATCTCTTCCGCTTCGGCGGCACGCTCGGCGCGGAGCTTCGCCTCGTCCCAGTCCGGCTCCGCCTCGTCGATCACCACTTCCGGTTCGGTCAGCAGCGGACCGCCCTCCCAGGCATCCGGGTCAACCAGCGTCAGCGAGACTTCCGCCATGCCCAGCGGCTTGCGTTCGCGGGTCCCGGCGAAGATGACGTCCTCCATCTTGCCGCCACGGAGGCTCTTGGCGCTCTGCTCCCCCAGCACCCAGCTCACTGCGTCCAGAATGTTGGATTTTCCGCAGCCATTGGGGCCCACGACAATGGCGATTCCCTGCCCCTGCACCGAGACTTCAGTGCGGTCGGCAAACGACTTGAACCCAAGGATGTGAACTTTCTTCAGCTTCAGCATGAGACAGCACTCCTGGAAGGGGTTCGGCGGAGGTTCGAGTGCCGGGCCATTAAGACAAACTTTAGCCTTGGGCTTCCGGCCGGGTCAACCGATGGACCCCAACATCTTGTGGATAAGGGGTCCGAAACCCCACTATTGGGAGGGGAAAGCAGATCGCATTCAAAACCGCGCATCGTTTTGGGGAACTCGCGCAGGCCGCCAGATTCCCCTTACACTAGCCCCGTGCCCTCACGGCGGCAAGTGAAAACTCGCCCCAGCCCGTACCCTCCGTGGTTCCCGCGTCCCGGGCTCCGAAATGACTCCCGCGTGACACTCCTTCCATCCGGCTTACCATCCAGGCATCGAGGCATCCAATCACTAACCCCGGAAATGCATTGCATGCAGCTCTGGAAATGCATTGGAACCGCCCTGCTCGCCCTGCTCTGCGGGGTAGCCGCGGCTCAGTCGCCGGCTACCTCGGCACGGCCAGTCCCCACGCCGGGCTCCAACGCCAACGCCATCGTGTTCACCGTAGCCGACGAAAACGGGCTTGCTGTGTCCGGCGCGCAGGTCGAGGTCACGCAGCTGGGCCAGCTCACTGAGAGGCTCACCACGGATTACGCCGGACGTGCCTCCTGGATTCCGCCGACAACGAGCGCGTTCACCGTGACCGTTTCCAAGCCCGGCTACTACCAAACCTCCGCGAGCGGGCTCAATGTCAACGACAAGACCATCAGGATCACCATCCCTCACGAGCAGCTGATCCAGCAACAAGTGAACGTGACTGCTTCCCCGCCCGGCATCGATCCAGAAGAGATTGCCAACACCGTGACGCTGAATACTCCGGAGATCGTCAACATTCCGTACCCCACGTACCGGGATGTTCGCAATTTGCTGCCCTTCATGCCTGGGATCGTGGCTGATTTCACCGGCCAAATCCACGCGGCGGGCGGCGATACCTGGATGACCCTGGACACGCTGGATGGCTTCGACATCCGCGATCCGATTTTCGGAACCTTCGATCTGCTGATCAGTCCGGACGCGGTGCGCTCCATTGATGCGGAGACCACCCGTTATCCGGTCCAGTACGGCCACAGCACCGCGGGGGTGGTGGCTTTCACGACGGGGACGGGGGATAACAAGTTTCGCTACGACGCAACGAACTTCCTGCCCTCGTTCCGGAATCAAAACGGCATCCGGTTCGACACCCTCGAACCGATCGTGACCGTGTCCGGCCCCCTGGTGCGCAACCGAGCCTGGTTTTTCGATGGTTTCGAACTGGAATACAACGACCAGTACTTCAGGGGCCTGCCTTCGAATGCCAATACGAATCACCTGCTGCGCGGGAGTGACCTGCTCAAGCTACAGACGAATTTAGGCTCGGCCAACAGCCTCACGACGGCGCTGCTGGCCAATGATTACCATTCGCCCTACGAAGGGCTTTCGAGCCTCACTCCGCAGGCGAGCACTGACAATCACGACAGCGCCGCCTGGCTGCCGTATCTGCGAGATCAGCAGAGCTTCAGGAACGGCGTCATGGTCGACCTGGGATTCGGCGATCTGCGCTATCGAGACGGATGGGAGCCGCACGGAACCAGCCCCTACGTTCTGACCCCGAACGTAGCCACGGGCAGCAGCTTCGAAACTCTGACCACGCGTTCTCAGCGCCTCCAGGGCTATTCCGACGTCTTTTTCCCAGCGCGGCACTGGCTTGGTTCGCACCAAATTCGCGGTGGTGTCGAATTGGCGCACATTGGCTTCGACGACGACACTGCCTTTGCGCCTGTCAGTTACCTGCGCATCGATAACACCCTGAGCCGGCGCAGCGTTTTTCCCGCATTTGCGCCGTTCACGCGGCACAACAGCAGCCTGGGCGCCTACGTTGAAGACCGCTGGAGTCCCCATGCGGGATTGCTGATCGCGCCAGGGCTGCGCTTTGACTGGGATGAGATTGTCCGGCAGCCGGAGCTGGCGCCACGGGTTGCATTGAACTATTCGCCGACTGGGCAGGAGAACTCCACCAAACTCAGCGCGGGTGTCGGCCTCTATTACGGGCGCACCCAACTTGAATATCTAACCCGCGCCCTGGCAGGCGTGCGCTATGACACGTATTACGCCGCCGATGGACTCACTCCCCTCGGCCCGCCGGAGAAGACCACCTTCACCGCCGACGACACACTGCTTCGCCAGCCCAGGTCCCTCAACTGGAGCATTGGCGTGCAGCACAAGCTACCCTGGGACATTTACGCGGGCCTGAATTTCATGCAGCGGCACACGTCGGATCTGTTCGTGTACGCCAACCAGAACGGCACGGGAGGCCAACCCGGGAATTATCTTCTGACCAACAATCGGCAGGATCGCTATCACTCGATCGAAATCGACGCCCGCAAAACCTTCCGCGGGGGCTACACGCTTTTCGGCGCGTACACGCGCTCCTCGGCAACCACGAATGCCGACCTCGATTATGCCCCGGCGGGCGGCACGTTCCTCGGGCCTCCGATCAGCGGCATGGCGTCGAACTCCGGCGTGCAGCAAGGCGGTCCATTGCCGTGGGACACGCCGAATCGCGCGATCTCCTGGGGCTGGCTTCCGACCTGGGCGCCGTTCTTCCCTTCCGTTCACAAGAACTGGGATTTCGTTTACACATTCCTGTGGAACACTGGCTTTCCGTTTGACGCCGTGGACGCGAACCAGGTCCTCGTCGGACGCGCGGGCTCGTACCGCTACCCTGATTTCCTCGATTTCAGTCCGGGGCTCGAGTGGCGCTTCCATTTCCGCGGCAAGTACTTCGGCCTGCGCGGCATGCTCGACAACGCCACCGACCGCCTGGACCCATACGTCGTCAACAATAATGTTGAGTCGCCCCAGTTCCTGACCTTCTCTCAGCCACTCGGCCGGGCCTTCACCACCCGGATCCGGCTCATTCAGTCCTCGAAGTAGGCCCCCGCATGCCCCTGGCCTGCAGGTCGGAAGCTGCCAGAGACCGGCCGGAGGGAAATGGCGGTTGTCCCCAACTCCCGGCCATCGTGGTATCTTGCTGTTTACACGGCCCTGTCAACGCGGCGCCTTCCGTGCTGCATCTCATTCATGCGGTTTCAGTAACGCCGTGCGCTCAACTTGTCAGTCCTCATCGTCGCTTTTTATAATCCGGCATCATCACAGGACGCCGGGCCGGATGGCCGTCCGGGCGCCGGGGCCGTCGAAGTTGCGGGGCGTGCCGCTGGATTGCCTCGAAAGCTTGAATTTTGAATCACAAGGATTCCTCCAGGAGCATTGAATGAAGAAGCTCGCGATCGCCACGGTTGCACTCGGCCTTGGCTTCCTCGCGGTGGCCGGCTCAGCCGCCCTCGCGCAAACCCCTTCCAACCCCTGCCAGGGCATCACCATTAAGGATCCCGCCGAATACAACGCCTACACCAACGCCATCAGCCAGTCCACGCCGCAGGCAAAGGCTCAGGCGATTCAGGCATTTCTCCAGCAGTATCCCAACAGCGTGGTCAAGGTGGACCTGCTCCGCACGCTCATGGGCGTGGATCAGTCCGTCAGCACGCAGGCGACGCTGGAGGCAGCCAAACAACTGAACGCCGCAGATCCTACGGACCTGCGCGCCCTGCTGGTGATCGTTTATCTGGAACACCAGCAGGCGAACGGCAACATTCAGCAACTCGATGAAGCCGCAGCCGACGCCCAGAAGGGCCTCTCCGCTCCCAAGGAGCAGTGCATGTCAGAGGCCGACTACGAAAAGACGAAGGACGCCGCAACACCTATCTTCTACAGCGCAGTTGGCGCCGACGATTTTGCCAAGAAGGACTATAACGGCGCTGTCGACGCGTACACGAAAGAGCTGCAGTCGTATAAGAGCCCGGAGCAGACTACGACGATGCCGGCGCCCATCGACACGTATTACCTCGGCCAGTCGTACCTGGATCAGAACCCGCGGGATCTGAAGAACGCCATCTGGTTCCTGGTCCGCGCCGCGGATTTTTATCCCCAGGCCAAAACGCAGATCGAGTCCGCCGCAGAATACTGGTACAAGAAGTATCACTGCTCCGTCACGGACGCGAGCTGCATCAACGGCAATCCTGCGCCAGGCTTTAGTGACATTGAGCAGCTGGCCGCCGTACCCGCCAACATTTTCCCTCCGGCGTCTTACAATCCGACTCCGGCTCCGCCGCCGCCCTCGCCTGCCGATCTGGCCCATCAGGCCATTGCGAACACAGCAGGTTGCGCCGGGGTAACGCCCGCTCCGCCGCCGGCGGCTCCTGACAACGGCACGGCTGGGGCTGCACCGGCCCCCGCTGCTCCGCAGACCGAATCCGCGCCCGCTGCTCCGGGTTCCTTCCCGGCCGCCTGCACGGACGCCCTGAAGAAGACTCTCGGCCTTTCGGACGAGGAATTCATCCTGGCGAACGGCGACCAGCAGGACCAGCAACTGATCTGGAGCATCATGAACGGCGTGACCGCTGAAGTTCCCGGCGTCGTCGTTTCGGCTGCATCCGACGGCACCTCCGTCCAGCTCGCGGTTTCCCAGGATGCTCAGCAATCCAACACGGCGGACTTCACTGTCAACATGAAGCCGGCGCTGAAGGGGAGAGAGATTCCTGCGGCGGGCGCCAAGGTGAGCTACGTTGCCACCTTCGACTCCTACACGCAGAAACCGCTCATGATCACGTTGAAGGACGGAGCACCGCCGGCGCCGGCTCACCGCGCTCCGGCACGCCACCCCGTCCGGCATCGGACCCGGTAGCCGGTTACCGGAATTGCGATCGAGGGCAGCCCGCGCGGCTGCCCTTTTTGCTGGTAGATTGAAGGAGAAATGTCCCTCCCAATTGGCAGGACCCGCGCGGCGGCGCTTGCTGCCGGGCTTTTGCTGGGCGCATTCGCCCTGGCGGCAGGCGTACCGGCCTGCGCGCAGCAGGTTTCCGGCTCGGCGTGGATTTCTCTCGAGCACTATTCCGCCTCGGCCATGAGCGCTTCCGACGCTGCCCGGGTTCAGGCCCAGCACAGCGCGATCGGAGAGCAAGCCGCCTTCTTTGGCTACGATCTCTCGCGTGCCGGCTGGCAATACACTCAGGCTGTTTGCCCGGAGATTCCTGGCTACCTGATCCTCCATTACCACCGCACGGCTCGCAGCGGCACGCGTTCACTCTTCACCGCTCTGGTTCCGCGAGGCTCGGGCCGCGTGCAGGTGGTGCCGGTCCTCTATGGCAGCGCCACTCCGTTCCGCTCCGCTGTGGGTAGCCCGCGCAGCCTTTCGGTCTTCAATCGCGCGGTTCCTTCTTCGGTCGCGGAAAAAGACCTGCAATCCGGGGGTTCCTGGCTTCAGCTTGCGCTTTGCTATGCGGAGATTGTGGGGGCTGAGCCGCGTGTTCCCAGGGGGACCGATGCGAATCCCGCGCTGCTGCGAGCGCCCACTCCCACGCTCCTCGTGTCCGAGGTGAATCACACCACCAGCGTGACTTTTACCGATCGCGATGCCCTGCACCGCTATACGGTTTGGAATATCTCCTTTGATGACCACGGACGAGTGGCAGGCGCTACGGCCACGTCGCTTGCGGATTACGCAGCCCGCGTAATGAACGGCAAGGAGCCCACAGAGAAGTCACTGCCCCAGCAGCCCGAGCCGAAGGTCATTCCTCTGTCGCCGTCTCCCCAGCCAAAGACCAAACCTCTCCCGCAGTAGGGCTGCTCGGTCTGCGGAGATCTTGCGGCACAAGGCATTGCGGCCTACCATGCTGCGCGGAGGCTCCCGATGGAAACCGATCGCATCGAAACTCAAGTGGAACTCCCCTGCGTTGTTTCGCGCGTATGGCGCGCCGTGACCGATTCTGCCGAGTTTGGCGCCTGGTTTGGCGTCCGATTCGACAGCCCCTTCCAACCAGGTCAGGAGTCCACCGGCCAGGTAGTCACGCCGGGGATGGAACACCTCACCTGGCGCGCGGTGATCCAGGATGTCGAGCCGGAGCAATACTTCGCTTATACCTGGCACCCTTATGCCGTCGATCCCGGTCGCGATTACTCAGAAGAAGTACCCACGCTGGTGGAGTTTCACTTCGCTCCCACGCCCGCCGGCGGCACATTGCTGAGTCTCGCGGAATCCGGGTTTCGGGATCTTCCCGACGCGCGACGCGCTGAAGCCTACGCCATGCACCAACAGGGCTGGCCGCAGCAAATGAAGAACCTACGGGTGTATCTGGACCAGCACCCCTGATCGTGGCGATGCAGGCGTAGCCGCGGGTTTCGTGGACCCGCCGCAGCTCTTGACGTTCGGCTGGTGGCTGTCGCCTACTGTTGGTCTGTGGTTCAACCCCGGCAAGGAGCCCTTATATGTTTCGCAAAGTATTGCTGTATGCGGCGGTCATCGCCCTGTTCGCACCAACGCTTCTGGCGCAGGGAGTCACCGTCTGCGTTTTCCAGGGCAAAGAACCGCACAATCTTGCGACGCAATATGCGTCGGACATCCAGAACGTCGTTACCGAACTGACAGGGAAAACTCTGCCTAATGGCGCATCCATCCAGGCGATCGCCGTCCCGGACGTGAGCCCTAAGGATCAGGACGCTGCGGCCCAGAGCCATCAATGCGGATACGTGGTCAGCGTGTGGCGCGAGGAGATTCTGGCCGCTCCAGCCGGCGCCGGCATGGGCGGCAATGGGGCCGACAGCGAACACGCCAACCCGTCCGCCATGAGCCAGCAGAATGACATACGAATCGATTACAGCCTGCGCAAAACCGGCTCGAAGAAGAAGCTGGTCAACGGCGAGAGTGAAAGCTCGTCTCCGTGGGATCGAATTGCGAGCGATGTGGTGAAGAAACTCGGACGCGAATCATAGCAGCGCAGAGGCGCTGCTCAGGGCATCCGGGGCGCGGCCCCGGATCGCTTCTTCGCGCTGAGTACCTTTGTTCCGCCGGCTATCCGACGAAATCCACCTTCACCGGGTGCGGAATGATGCCGCGCTCGTGGCCCATGGCGAGCAACCGGCGGATCGCCTCCCTGCCATCTTCGCCGTAGTTCAGCGTCCGCTCGTTCACATACATGCCGACGAACTTGTCGGCGAGATTGGCATCAAGATCGCGCGCGAACTGCATCGCGTAATCCAGCGCCTCGTTCCGGTTGTCCAGGCCGTACTGAATGCTGTCGCGCATGGCCTGAGTGACAATTTGCATCGCCGGTTCGCCCAGCGAGCGCCGGATGGCGTTCCCTCCCAGCGGGAGCGGAAGCGTCGTCTGTTCCCGCCACCACACGCCCAGATCCAGGATGCGGTGCAGACCACTCTGCGGATACGTCAGTTGCCCCTCATGAATGATCAGCCCTGCAGCAAATTCCCCGGCCAAAACCCGAGGAATGATCTGATCGAAGGGAACGACTGTTGTCTCGATCCCGGGCGCAAAAAGCTTCAGCGTGAGATACGCGGTGGTGAGGGTTCCGGGCACTGCGATCCGCACCTTGCGGATTTCGTCCAGGTCAAAGGGCCGGGAAGCCACGATCATCGGTCCGTAACCTTCCCCGACAGACCCGCCGCATGCCATCAGAGCATAGTTGTCCTGCATGTAGGGATAAGCATGGAAGGAGATGGCGGTCACGTCGAAGAAAGCTTCGCGGATGGCGCGCTGGTTCAATGTTTCGATGTCGCAAAGAACATGACTGAACTTGTATCCGTTCACCCGCACCTTGTTCGTCGCGAGGCCATAAAACATGAAGGCGTCGTCGGAGTCTGGGCTGTGGGCAATGCTGATTTCCCGGTTGGCAGCAGCGGCGGCGATATCCGCCGTGGAAGAAGTGGCGCTCAAGGTACAACCTCTCTGTCGTGCGTACCTTTCATTGTCCTATAAACCGCTGCGGATTTCCTTCAGGATGCCAAACTTCCATGCGGGCCATCCGGGATCTCAGGCCTGCAGCCTACAATAAGAGCCAGCCACGCGCTATGCGTCTTCGCCTCGCTGTCTCGATCCCCGGCGTAGTTTTGCTGGCATTCGCCGCCGCTGCCCATGCCGCAGCGCCGCGGGTTGCGCCTGCCGCGGCCAATCCGACGCTGACAGCGCAGCATGTAAGCGTGACGCTGCTGCTGCCGCCGCAGCAGTTGTATCCCGGCGAATCGTTTACCGCGGGCATTGAATTCCAGTTGGAGCCAGGCTGGCACGTTTACTGGACCAACGCTGGTGACTCCGGCGAGCCACCGGCGGCACAGTGGACTCTCCCTGCCGGCATCAGCGCCGGCGCTATGGAGTTTCCGCCACCGCAACGGCTGCCGCTTGGGCCTCTCATGGACTTCGGGTATGAGAATCAGGTCGTTTTCCCTGTTCCCATGCGCGTTCCTCCGGATTTTCATCCCACCGCGCCGGAGACACGCATTGCCGCTCATCTGACCTGGCTCGTTTGCCGTGAGGTCTGCATCCCGGAAAAAGGCGATCTCTCCGCCAGCCGCACTGCTCTCGCAGCCGCTCCTGCAGTGGCCGTTACAGATCCCACGTCACAAGCGCTTGTCACCCGTTACGAAAGCCAAATACCCAAGCCCCTGCCCGCCGGCGATGAGGCCCGGTTCCGCGCCACGCCCCACGGCTTTGTGCTCGATGTGCAGACAGGCGCCCGTGAATCGACTGCCCAGTTTTTCCCTCTCAATCAGGCAGTGATTGCCAATGCCGCACCTCAACCGGCTCAGCCTCTGGCCCAAGGTGTCCAGCTCACGCTGACCAAAGACCCGAGCCTCGCGTCTGCACCCGACCAGCTCAACGGCCTGATCGAATTGCCGGGCGGCGCGGCTTACCTGATCCATGCGACGCCGGGCGAACTGCCGCAGAGCGCCGGCAGTGAGGGCTCCGCTGGCCAGTTCGCGGGAATCCTCGTCTTCGCTTTTCTGGGTGGCATGATCCTCAACCTCATGCCCTGCGTCTTCCCTGTCCTGTTCATCAAGGCTCTGGCGCTGGTGCAGTCGTCGCAACAGGAGCGGCGGCATCTCCGCACGCATGGATGGATCTACACGCTGGGGATTCTCCTTTCGTTCTGGGCGGTCGTTGCCATTCTCCTGAGCCTGCGGGCCGCCGGCCGCCAGCTTGGGTGGGGATTCCAGTTCCAGTCGCCGATCTTCCTGGCGCTGGTTGCGATGCTGCTTTTTTTCCTCGGCCTCGCACTGGCGGGTCAATTTGAGATCGGCCTTTCCCTGACGAGCGCAGGCAGTTCGCTCGCGCAAAAACACGGCTTTGCCGGCAGCTTTTTCACCGGCGTGCTGGCCATGGTGGTCGCCACGCCGTGTACGGCGCCGTTTATGGGCGCGGCGATTGGATATGCGCTGGCCCACTCCGCGGCCATCAATTTCGCGGTTTTTACCCTGCTCGCCCTGGGTCTCGCTGCACCCTATTTGCTGCTCGCCTATTTCCCCGCCTGGTCTCGCCTGCTGCCCAGGCCCGGCCGCTGGATGGAAATTCTCAAACAGGCGGTTTCTATCCCGATCTTTGCTTCCGTCATCTGGCTGGTCTGGGTTTTCACGCTGGTGGCGGGCAGTTCTGCTCTTGCGGGCTTGCTTGCGGCCTTTCTCCTATTGGCGGTTGCAGGATGGGTTCTTGGAGGCTGGCCCGGGCGACGAATCCCCTCGGTCATCGCCGCGTTGATTCTGGCTGCCGCGATTGCTGTGCCAGTCTGGGCGGTGCGCAGTTTCGGCTTACCCAATCCCTCCGATGTAACGCAGACGGCACAAATGATTCAGCAGGGCAAACTGGCTCCAGCGGGTGTGTGGCAGCCTTTCAGTCCCGCTTTGCTGGAACAGGAGCGCGCCGCAGGGCGGCCGGTTTTCGTTGACTTCACGGCAAGCTGGTGCCTGAGCTGCCAGGTCAACGAGCGTTTGATTCTCGACAATGCCGAAGTTCAGCAGAGATTCCGCGAGAGCGGTGTTGTTCTGCTTCGTGCTGACTGGACCGATCAGAACCAGATCATTACGCAGGCTCTCGCTGCCCTTGGCCGCAGCGGCGTCCCCACCTACGCAATTTATCCCGCGGATGCTTCCGCTCCGCCGCACGTGCTGCCGGAAGTGCTCACGCGGGGAATCGTCCTGTCCGCTCTCGATGCTCTGCCGCGTAAACCGGCGGCCTAGCCTCTGAGCGCTTTCATCGGATCGACCGAGGCCGCCCGTCGCGCGGGCAGTGCCGACGCAACGATGGCCAGCAGCAGCACGGCAGCCGCCGCGCCCACCATCGTGAGGGGATCAAAGCGGCTGATATCGAACAGGAACGAGCGCAGCAGGCTTGAGGCCGCTGCTGCTCCTGCCAGGCCCACGATGCAGCCGATGGCCGCCAGCAGCAAACCCGATCGCAGCACCAGGCGCACGATGTCGCCGCGCTCCGCACCCAGCGCCATGCGGATGGCCATCTCCTGAACGCGGGCCGCCGTCGAAAACGCGATCACGCTGTAGATCCCCAGCACCGCCAGCAGCAGCGCGGCCAACGCAAAACTCGACACCAGGACGGTGTTGAAGCGGCGCGATGCCTCGCTGTGCGCGACAACCTGCTCCAGGGTCTCCACCTGCGTCAGCGGCAATTGGGGATCGATCGAGCGCACCACCCGCCGCAGCGCATCCTCCGTCTGCTCGGGCGGAAGCGCCGAGCGCACCAGAATGAAGCCCGCGTTCCCATTGATGTCTTCGGGCGACGCGAAGGACCCGGCGTCTTTCTCGCGCTGCGCGAGCGGCAGGTAGAACTGCGCCCCGGCATCCTGGTCGGGCGAGCCGAGCTTGGCGTCGGCGACTTCGCCCACGATCGTGAGCCAGGGAGTGCTCATCTGCGGTGTGCCCAGCCGAATTCGCTTTCCGAGCGGGTTCTGGTCCGGCCAATACCGCTCGGCAAACTCATGATTGACGATCGCCACGAGCGGAGCATCCGCATTATCCGCGTCGGTGAACCGGCGTCCCCGGAGCAGAGCAATTCCTGCGGCATGAAAAAAGTCGCCGTCGATGTCGAAATCGCCTGCGGATGTGCTGCTCTTCCCCTGAAGATTGGTATCGCCCTCGACAACCAGCGAGACGCTGTAGAAGTAATGCGCGCTGAGCTGCGAGTTGCTCAGCGCCACAGCTTCCGTTCCCGGCAATTGCCCCATCCGCTGCAGCAGTTCGCGATTGAAGGCGTCCACCTGCTCCTGGTTCGCGTAGTGCTCATGCGGCAGCGAATAGGTCCCCGTAATCGCATGACCCGCATTGAATCCCAGGTCGACATTGCTCATTCTGGAGAAGCTCCGCAGCAGCAGCCCCGAGGACGTCAGCAACATGAGCGCGACTGCCACTTCCGCGACGACCAGAACCGAACGCAGCCATGGATGGTTGCCGCCCGCTGAACCGCTGCGCCCGCCCTCCTTCAGCGTCGCGTTCACATCGGTTCGCAGCGCCGCAAAAGCCGGGGCCAGCCCGCACACCAGACCAGTGAGCAGCGCCAGAGCCAACGCAAACCCCACCACCGTCCCGTTCAGCCGTATGTCGTCAATGCGCGGCAGACTGGCCGGGACCCAGTCTCGCCCCAGCCGGATGGCCAGCGCGGCCAGTCCGATGCCGAGCACGCCTCCGGTCAGGCTGAGCGCCAGACTTTCCATGAGCGTTTGTCGCAACAACGCCCCCGCCGGCGCGCCCAGCGCCAGCCGCACCGCAATCTCACGCTGGTGCTGGATGGCTCGTACCAGCAACAAGCCGGCCAAATTGGCACACGCGATCAGCAGCACCACGACGACGGCAAGGAAGAGCAGCCGAAGCAGCGGTTTTGCCCTCTCCACCGTGATTGCTCCCAACGGATGCACCATCGCCCGGATGTGGAAAGAGGCAAGATCCGGCGGCAGGCCGCGCATGATCTCCTGCGCCACCTGTTCGGCATCACTCTGCGCTGCTGCAAGAGTCACGCCGGGTTTCAGCCGCCCGACCATCCCCCACGCGAAGTTCGCTCCCTCTTCCGGGTTCAGCTCATCGGCGGTGTAACTCATCGGGACCCACAACTCGCAGCGCGTCAGCGTTCCCGCAGCGATAGGAAACTCGAAGTTCCTCGGCATGACACCGCTGACCACATAGGGCTCGCGATTCAGCTGGATCTTTCTGCCCAGAATGCCGCCGTCTCCATGGAAGCGGTTCTTCCAGGTGGCATAACTCAGCACGGCTACCGGCGCCCTCTGTGTGTCTTCCTGCTCCGTGAAGACGCGTCCCATCAGCGGCGCCACTCCGAGAGCCGCGAAGAGACCGGGCGTCATCCGTGCGGCGGCGATCCGGGCCGGCTCTCCGCTCCCCGAAAGCTCCAGGTCTTCATCCTGCCAAGTCCCGAGGCTCGCAAAGGAGTGCGTGTCACGGGTGTACAGGACTGCCTGTGTAGCACTCACGGGCCCGGCGCCGCTCGATCCCCAACCCGTCCCGCCAATCTGATCGCCCAGCGTTACCAGGCGCTGCGGAGCGGGGAATGGCAACGGCCGCAGCAGGATGCCGTCAACAACTGAGAAGATCGCCGTCGTCGAGCCGATCCCAAAAGCCAGCATCAGGATCGCCGTCGCCGCAAATCCAGGCGACTTCGCCATTTGCCGGAAAGCTAGTTTTAGATTGGAAATCAAGCGGTGCATGGCAGTGGGACGGCCATCGCGGGATCCGCGACAGTCCTCTTCACTAAACCACAAGATTCGCGAAAATCAAACCTCTAAGTTAGTTAGGCGGGCGGTGATGTTATTCGACCGTAACGCCACCTTCAGGCAGAGAGGCCGGGATATGGAGCGTGCAGCCCCAGCTTTCTCTAATCTCGTGCCGCGAAAGCCCATGTATGCCCCAGCCCAAAGTTCACCAGCGAGCACACCAGAATGGCGATGGTGTCCGCAACGAGCACCGGCATCCGCGCACTGCTCACCAGAAGCCGCATTAACGCGAGATTTCCCACCAGTGAAATCATTCCATTCGACAAGTGAAATTTCAGCAGTTGCGCCTTGACAGCAGAATCGTCGCGCCGGTCGCGCCAGGTGTAATGCAGGTGCCAAAGAAAATTATGCACGAGGGTCAGCTCGAGGGCTGCCAGCGTCGCGATCAGATAGTGGCCTCCCGTCCACCGGTTCAGCGCCGCGAGCGCCGCCAACTGGACAACCATGCCCATGGCTCCCACCGCGTTGAACCGGCACCAGCGAGCGAAGAGATTCATGGCAGCGGCTCCTGCCGGTAGAGCTGCACGGTGTGGCGAATCCCGACGACCGCGGCCATGGCGAGCATGACTCCCGCGGCGATCGCGCCGGCCGCGTCGAAGAACAACACGCGGTGCCCGAGCAATCGCACGTATGGATTGCCCAGCGCTTTGAGGGTCCCTGCCACCAGCAGAATCCGGATCTCCGTCGGCCCAAAGAACGCCTGGGACATCTCGAATTGGCCCAGGGTGTACGTCGAGAGATAGCTTTCGCCGGCGAGCACGAGAAATGCCACCAGCAGCGCCGCCGCCGTGGCTCCATGCAGCAAACCTGACCATGCGAGGCCGCCCATGAGCGCTGTGGCCCCGAAGATGTCCACCATGTGATCCACATAGAAACCGTAGCGAGGCCGCTGCTGTCGCCGCACGCGCGCCAAAGTCCCATCCAGGCTGTCGCCCAGCCAGTTCAGCGCCACGCAGACACATGCCAACAGCAGAGCGCGCCGATCGTAATACGCCAGGGCGTAGAACAAACCGGCGCCAATCTGGGCCGTCAGCCCCAGCAACGTCAGCCGGTCGGAGGTCACCCAGCGCGGCGCCCTCTCCGCCATCCACACCAGCACGCGTTTTTCGGCTGTCGCAGTCAGCGAGCGATTTACCCGTTGCGCCGCACTGAACTTCTTTCCCGCACCTGCTGTTGTCGCCTGCGTACCCATGGTTGTTCTCCTTCAGCTGTCACTTTGTCGGGGATTTGCCGGCTTCCTGCACAGCGGCGCATGCCGCTCGCAGCGTGAACTCCAGCGAATCCCGCGGAATGTTCTCGATCAACGGGCCAACCACCCAACCCAACCCCGCCGGGACTGACCGCGTCAGCGAAACCGTTTCCATCTGGACGTAAAGGCCGCCATCGCGCTGCTCATAGCTCCACCAGGTATCGAGCCTCCAAAGGAAGCCGTACTTCCGCGTCCATGCTCACCGGCTGCCCGTCCGCGCCGATCTCCTCGATCCGAGTGCTTTGCGAAGTACTCCATCCGTGTTCCGCATCCAGCCGGCCAAACCGGACCTCGTAGGTTCCGTCCAACGTCACTTCCAGGACATGCCGCTGGCGGACCCGCATCTCCATCTGGAGTTGGTCGCCGCCGCCGGCAATCAGCTTTGCTTCGAGGACCTGCGGCGAGAACTCGCTGGGATACGCGGGAAAGTTCCGGAGCATGGTCTCAAACTCCGAAACCGTGCCCCCAGGAATGAATGCCGTCCCGCGCCAGTCGTGCAGCAGCGCTCCGGGCAGAACCTTGCCCCCTTCCGGAGTTAGCCGTTCCACAATCACGTCGCCGTGCCGCAGGCGTGCCGCGGTTTGGGCGTCGAGGCCCACCAGAAAGGCGCCTGCTGTGCTGTGCTCCTGCCCGATTCGGATTTCGAGTCCCCGAGCATATTGGTCAAAATCAGCTGATGCCGCATGCGACGGACCTTCGGCGGCGCAGCTTGCCGCAATACCGATCAGCGCCCCGCACGCCAGCCATGCCCGAAACCTGCCTGATCCGTGCTTCATGGGTCGTACTTTGCTACCGTCCCGCCAGGAACGCAATGCATGGAAGCTCATCTGCTCCAGGTTTGTTCCTCACGGTGCAAGCCGCGTTTCTTCAGTCACTTGCCGCGTAACGTCGCCGACGCTTACCGCCGAGATGACTCTTTGCATCGGCTACACTCTTCCTCAGACATGACGGAACCGGGCTCATCTCGCCGCTATCGCTTTGGCGTCTTCGAGGCGGATGCCTCCACCGGCGAGCTCCGTCGCCAGGGCATACGCGTGCGCCTGAATGCTCAGCCATTTCAACTGTTGTTGCTGCTGCTGGACCGACCCGGCCACCTGCTTACCCGCGAAGAAATTTCCAGCCAGCTTTGGCCCGACGGCACCTTCGTGGACGAGGACCATGGCGTCCACTCCGCGATCAATCGCATCCGAGAAGCTCTCGGCGACAATGCCGCCGCGCCGCGCTTCCTCGAAACGCTCGCCCGCCGCGGCTATCGTTTCATCGCTCCGGTGGAAATCCTCAGCACGGATTCGGACGATCGGCTTAGCGGCTTCGCGCCAATCGCGACTCCAGACTCCATCGCGACGTCAGATGCCGTGACGCCTGTTTCGTCGCCTCGCGAAGAAGCGTTGCCCGAGATGGTCCTGCAGCCGAGCCGCTTTCTGGCGTCCCCCGATCAGCTCCCGAGGCTTCCCTGGCGGGTCACCCAGACCTTCTTCGTTTTGTTTCAGGTCATGTACCTGGGCTTCTACATTGGCGCGTTGGCAAACCTTGGTGAGATTCAGGACCTGCTCTCGACCCTGCCTCGCGCCACGGTCATCTTTTTCGTCATTGTCATCACGGCCGCCGTGCTCATTCCCGTCCGCGCTTTTGTCCTCACAGCGGCGTTGCTGCATGCGCCGCGCTTTCGCGGAAAATTTCTCGGCCTGTGGCTTTTCCTGCTTGTGTTCGATGAGTTGTGGGCCCTATCGCCATTCCTGCTGCTCCACCACATCGACTTCGGACTCGCGCTAGCGGCGATGGCGCTCCTGGCGGGATCGCCCTTTGCCCAGCGGTCGCTTGTGCTGATGGGGGCAGCCGGCGCACCGCCTGAGGGTTCCGCTACGGCGCGTTAGAGGTCTCAGCCGTTCGATCAAAAGCCGCCGAGATGCAGGATGTACTCGCAGAGGCCGTAGACCCAGGGAGAACTCGCAGCTGCGGCACCGACCGCGAGCAGAACCATACCCGCGAATCCAGTCAGAAGCGATTTTCCCGCGGATTGTGGCGCACGCCGGGGGCTAAGAAGGCGGTCAATCCGGTGAGCGAGTCCAGCTTCCGCGCGGGTGAGAGCTGCGCAGATCACCGTGGATCGTGATGGCCTGACCAGACGGGCCGCGCGGACCAGCGCTTCGGCGAGCAGCATGGAGCGGGCAGGGTCGCCGGCGGCGGCGTCATCGTCGGCCGCGCAATCGGCGGCGAGCTGCCAGGCCTGACGCCATGGGTCACCGATCAGTCGAGGCAGGAAACAGAAGGAGAGAAGCTTGCAGTTGTCGAGTTGCCGTGCGTGGGCGAGCTCGTGATCGAGAGCGACCTGCAGAGCTTCAGGATTCAAGCCGCCGGTTTCGACCAGACTCTCGGAAATGACAATCGAGGGACGGAGGAATCCAACAAGGCTGAGCGGAGGCGCCGCACCGGCCAGGGCGAGGATCGGCGCGCTGCCCGAGCCGCCCATGAGCCGGCCGAATCGCCGACAGTTTCTGGCAAATCCGATCGTGCGGAGAGCGGTGCGAAGGCCGCGGAGCAGCGCGGACCCAAACCAGACACACACGAGAACCGCGAGCAGAAGGGTGATCCAGCCGACGGGTTCCGCGGCATGGGCCGGTTCATGGCGCAGATACTCCGGGAAGCAGAGCAAGCCGGCGACCAGGATGGCCAGAAGCGCGGGAGCGACCTGCAACAGATACAGGATCCGTTCCCGGTGCCGAGAGCCGACTCGATCGAGCCGGCGCATCATGTAGCGACTACCGCAGGAGAGAGCGACTTGAACGGCGGCGTACACCACGCCCACGAGCACCGTGAGAAGGCAGAACAGCCTGAGGCCGTACGTGAGAGTCATCGGGCGTCCTCCTTCTTCGGCCGGGATTGAGCGCGCGCCTCGCGAATGGTGGATTCCAGGCAATCCAGGAGTTCCGTGTCGTAGCGATGCACGGCATCCACCAGGCAGGAAAGCAGAACTTCCGGCTGGGCGTCGGATTCAGAAAAGAAGCGGCGAATGAGATCCGCGGCGCGCTGTCCCTCAAGATCCTTTGCGGAAACTGCCGTGGAATAGAGGAAGGCGCGATTCTGCTTTTCCCGCTGCAGCAGACCCTTGCGAAAGAGCCGATCGAGCGTCGTCATCACGGTGGTGTAGGCCAGGCTCGTGCTCAGGCAATTCGCCACCTGTTGCACCGTGGCGCTTCCCAGCTCGCGCAGCACGGAAAGCACTTCCCGCTCGCGGCGGCCCAGGGCCGGGTGGGGCGGCGCAGTGGACCGCGTTGCGTCCACGCCATCGCTGTGGCGTTGCCCCGGCCGGATTCCGAAACGCTCGCTGGATTCCGTCATGCAGTCATTCCGTGCGTGCATACGATGATAAGCGTAAACAGGCTTCTGAGAGGAGGGCCTCACGTTGGTGGGGACCCGCTACCCATCCCTGGCACCTCTCCGACCCTGGTCTGCATCGGATACACTGGCTTTTACGACATGAACCCCCTTTCCATGCACTCCGACAATCTCGCCTCCACACGGGATGACATGATCGCATTCATCGAAGGCCATGGCATGAAGCGCATCCCCGGTCGTGTGGATGAAGGCGTGCCTTCCATCGTTTGGGAAGATGAGGAGAATCCGGACAGCTGGAAGGACTTCGTTGAAACGGCGAAGGCTGCGGGCGCGCCCTTCGTGACCATGAGCGAAGCGATCCTCGAGAAAGAAGACGTGGAAATCCTGATCGAGGAAGTCCAGGACCAGAGCTACTCGCTGGACATGGAGTCCAGCTCGTCGGAACTGGACGAGGCGCAATCCCTGGTGAACCATGTGGGGAAGATCGGCCACATCCAGCTGGGCTTTGCCCATCAGGGCGTCATGTTCCTCCATGAGCTCTCCACGGAATGGTATGAGCGCTACCAGCAGCTTCTCGACTCCGTCGACGATCTGGGCGGCGTGGTCTTTGAAGACGAGGACGAAGACGAGGAGCCGTGAGCTCGGCCTCGGCTTCTCTTCTCCCGCATCGCTGGATACTGGCTGCACCGTCCCCTGAAGATTCATCCTCAGCAGCGGATCTGGCCCGTGAGGCGCAGCTTCCCCAGGTAGTGGCGGAGTTGCTGGTCGCTCGCGGGATCCGCTCCGCGGTCGAAACGGAACACTTCCTCGACCCGCGCATTGAGGATCTCCTCGACCCATTCTCCATGCTGGGCATGGAGCGCGCCGTAGAACGCATTCAGCGTGCCGTGGCCGGGCAGGAACCGATCCTCATCTACGGCGACTACGACGTGGACGGCACGACGGCCACGGTCCTCCTCAAGACGGCCATCGAGCGCCTGGGCGGAACGGTTCGGTTCCATATCCCGCACCGGCTGCGCGAGGGCTATGGCATGCAACGCGAGATTCTGGAGATCGCTGCCCGCGAGGGCGTTCGACTGGTGATCAGCGTCGATACCGGAATCCGCGCCTTCGCCGCGGCGGAAGCCGCCGCCGAGCTGGGGCTGGATCTGATCGTCACCGACCATCACCTGCCCGAGCCGGAACTGGGCACGCCCCGTGCCCTCGCGGTGCTGAATCCAAATCAACCCGGCTGCCCATACGGCTGCCGCCATCTTTGCGGCGCCGGCGTTGCGTTCAAGCTGGCGCAGGCGATGCTGGAGGCGTGGGACCGCGATCGAGCGCGGACGAAGATCCTGCCCTCGTTCCTGAAGATGCTGGCCATTGCCACGATTGCTGATGCTGTTCCGCTCCTCGGCGAAAATCGCGTCTTCGTGTCGTTGGGGCTGGAAGAGCTTTGCCGCCCCGTCGGCCTGGGTCTGCGCGCGCTGATGCGGGAAGCCCAGATCGATCCGGCGCGCCGGCGACTGAACACCGTCGATGTCGCCTTTCGGCTCGCGCCGCGCATCAACGCGGCCGGACGCATGGACGTCGCCAGCGAAGTCATTGAGCTCTTCACCACGCGGGACGATGCGCGCGCCCGGGAGCTGGCGGCCAAGCTGGAACGGCTGAATCAGCGAGCGCCGCGACGCCGAAGCCGCGATATTGGCCGAGATTGCCGTTCGCCTCAATGAGCCGTGCTTCCGCGACGCCCGCTGCATCGTGATGGACGGCGATGGCTGGCACCGCGGCGTGATTGGGATTCTTGCGTCGCGCATCGTGGACCAAACCGGCAAGCCGGCCGTGGTCGTGACCCGCGAAAATGGCGAGGCTTATGGATCGGGTCGCTCCATCGCTGCTTTTCATCTGCTGGAGGCCATCGAGAGCTGCCACGAATTGTTTACCCGCTTCGGCGGCCATGCGCATGCGGTCGGTTTCTCTCTGCCATCCGAGCGCGTGCCGGAGTTGCGCGAGCGCCTCGCCGCCTGGGCTGCCGCACATTTGGCGGAGGCAGAGCTGGGCAATCCTCTGGAATGCCAGGCCGAACTGCCTCTGGACCAGGTGACGCCGGAACTCTTTCGGTGGCTGTGCCGCCTGGAGCCTTTCGGAATGGGAAATGAAGAGCCGGTTTTCGTGGCGCGCAATGTTCGCGTCACCGCGCCACCGCAATATATGAAGGAGAAGCACGTGCGCCTGCGCCTGGCACAGGGGCCAGGCTTCTCCGCCGTAGGCTGGAATCTCGCGGCGCGCGTGCGCGACCTGCAAATCGGGCCGGAATCCGTCGTGCATCTCGCCTACCGGCTGCGCCATAACGATCATCCGGACTTCGGCGGCCTGGAGCTGGAGATTGCCGGTATCGAGTCCGCACCCTCCTGTGCGTGATGCGGCGACCATTCACTGGATGACCACCCCAAGCGAGGCGCCGCCTGGACTTTGCCTGGCGCGAGTCCTACCGTGGAAACAGAGAGAGCTTTGGACTCGAGAATCGGAGTTGCTATGAGCGCTGCTGTATCCGCACCCGAAACGGTTCTGTCCGTGGAGGAACTCCGCCAACTGGACGCCTATTGGCGGGCCTGCAATTATCTCTGCGCCGGCATGATCTATCTGCGCGACAATCCTCTGCTGCGCGAACCGCTCGAAGCCGAGCAGATCAAGAAGCGATTGCTGGGCCACTGGGGCTCCGATCCCGGGCAGACCTTTGTTTGGGTGCACATGAACCGGCTTATCAGGAAGTATGACCTGAACATGATCTACATCTCGGGCCCCGGACACGGCGCGCCGGCCACGCTGGCGAATGCGTGGATGGAAGGCACGTATTCCGAGATCTATCCCGACAAGAGTCAGGACGTCGAGGGCCTGACGCGCTTCTTCCGGCAATTCTCCTTTCCTGGCGGGATCGGCAGTCACTGCACGCCGGAGACGCCCGGCTCGATCCATGAGGGCGGCGAACTGGGCTATAGCTTGTCGCACGCATTCGGCGCGGCGTTCGACAATCCGGATCTGATCGTCAACTGCGTCGTCGGCGATGGCGAGGCGGAAACCGGCCCGATGGCGACGTCGTGGCACAGCAACAAGTTTCTGAATCCGGTGCGCGACGGCGCGGTGCTGCCGATTCTGCACCTGAACGGTTACAAAATCGCTAACCCGACCATCCTGGCGCGCATTCCGCATGAAGAGCTGGAATCCCTCTTTCGTGGCTATGGATGGAACCCGCGCTTCGTCGAAGGCGATGACCCGGAGACGATGCACCAGACGATGGCGGCCACCCTGGAACAGTGCATTGACGAGATTCGCGGGATCCAGCGCGAGGCAAGAGAACGAGGCAAGCTCGCCGGTGGCAGCTCGGGATGGCCGCGCTGGCCCATGATCGTGCTGCGTTCGCCCAAGGGCTGGACGGGACCGAAAGAAGTCGACGGCCACCGCGTGGAGGGCTTCTGGCGCGCGCATCAGGTGCCGATCCTCGACGTCCCGGATAATCCGAAGCATCTGAAGCTGCTCGAAGACTGGCTGCACAGCTATCGGCCGGAGGAGTTGTTCGACGAGAAAGGCGGGCCCGTCGCGGAACTGCGGGCGCTGGCGCCAAAGGGCGAGCGCAGAATGTCGGCCAATCCGCACGCCAATGGCGGCAAACTGCGGCAGCCGCTGCACATGCCGGATTTCCGGGATTACGCGGTGAAGGTGAAGAAGCCGGCGAGCGAATATGTGGGCTCGGCGGAGATTCTGGCGCACTTTTTGCGCGACGTGATGCGGAAGAACATGACAAATTTCCGCGTCTTTGGCCCGGACGAAACCGCTTCCAATCGCCTGCAGGCGATTTATGAGGCGAGCCCGAAGACCTGGATGGAAGAGATTCTTCCGGAAGACGCCGATGGCACGGAGATCGCTCCGGATGGCCGCGTGATGGAGATGCTGAGCGAACACACGCTGGAGGGCTGGCTGGAAGGCTATCTGCTCACTGGCCGCCACGGCTTCTTCGCCACCTACGAAGCCTTCGTCCACGTGATCGATTCGATGTTTAACCAGCACGCCAAATGGCTGGAGAAGTCCAAGAGGGAGCTGCGCTGGCGCGCGGCGGTTTCGTCGCTCAATTTGCTGATTACTTCAGTCGTCTGGCGTCAGGATCACAACGGGTTCTCGCACCAGGATCCTGGATTCCTGGATGTGGTGGCCAACAAGAGCGCCGACGTGGTGCGCATCTATCTGCCGCCGGACGCGAATTGCCTGCTGAGCGTGGCGGACCATTGCCTGCGCTCCGTGGATTACGTCAACGTGATTGTGGCGGACAAGCAGCCGCACCTGCAGTATCTCGACATGGACGCGGCGATCAGGCACTGCACGAAGGGCGCGGGCATCTGGGACTTTGCCAGCACCGACGATGGCGCGGAGCCGGACGCTGTGTTGGCCTGTGCTGGGGATATCGCCACCATGGAAGCGCTGGCCGCCGCGGCGATCCTGCGCCAGCATTTTCCTGATCTGAAACTCCGCTTTGTGAACGTCGTCGATCTGTTCCGTCTGCAGCCGGAATCGGAACATCCGCATGGGCTCTCCGACGCGGAGTTCGATTCGCTGTTCACCTGCGACAAGCCGGTGGTCTTCAACTTCCACGGGTATCCGCTGCTGATTCACCGGCTCACCTATCGCCGGCGCAATCACGACAATATCCACGTTCGCGGCTACAAGGAAAAGGGCAATATCAACACGCCGCTGGAGCTGGCGATCCTGAACAACGTGAGCCGGTATAACCTGGCGCTGGACATCATCGACCGCGTGCCGCGCCTGCACAACATCGGCGCGCACACTCAGGACTGGCTGCGGGATCAAATGACCGAGAGCGTGAATTATGCGCACGCCTGGGGCATCGACAAACCGGAGATCAGCGGGTGGACATGGCCGCTGTAAAAGCCGGCGACGATCTGGTGCTGGCGGTCAACAGCGGCTCGTCGTCGCTGAAGTTCGGGCTTTATCGACGGCCGTCCGGCGATGGCGATCCTCCGCTGGTGCTGCGCGGCGGGGCGGACGGGATCGGCCATCCGAACGGCCGCCTGCAAGTGAAGTCCGCAGAGGGCCAGACGCTGCTGGACGAGGCCTACGCGCTGAACTGGCAGGGCGAAGCGCTGAAGCAGATTCTGGACGCGGTGGCGCGGTTCGCGGGATCGCGACCTACCGCGGTTGGCAACCGTATTGTCCATGGCGGGCCGCATCTGCGCGAGCATCAGGCGATCACGCCTGCGCTTGTGAAGACGCTGCGAGAGGCGGTGCATTTTGCCCCGCTGCATATCCCTCCAGCGGTGAAGCTGATAGAAGAGACGGCGCGGCTGCTTCCCGGCGTGCCGCAGTATGCCTGCTTTGACACAGCGTTCCATCGCACCATGCCGGAGACCTCGCGGCGCTTCGCCTTGCCCGAGCGGCTCTACAGCCTGGGCGTCGAGCGGTTCGGCTTCCACGGGCTCTCATACGAGTCGATCGTGGAGCGCCTCGGCGATTCGCTGCCGGAACGCGCGGTCTGCGCGCACCTGGGTTCCGGCGCCAGCCTGGTCGCGCTGCATCGCGGGCGCTCCGTCGATACCAGCATGGGCATGACGCCGACGGGCGGTATCCCGATGGCCACGCGCAGTGGCGATCTCGATCCGGGCATCCTGCTGTTCCTGCTGCGGACTGAGGGGTTGTCGGCCGATCAGGTGGAGAAGCTGCTGAATCGCGAATCGGGCCTTGCTGCGCTCTCAGGAGGCGAGTCCGACATGCGCCTGCTGGAGAAAGCTGCCGCCGGCGGCGATGTGCGGGCGGAATTGGCCATTGAAAGCTTCGCCTCCGCGGCGCGGAAGTACATCGGAGCGTACGCGGCGGAGCTCGGCGGCCTGGATCTGCTGGTGTTCACCGGCGGCATTGGCGAGCACAGCGCTTCCATGCGGGACCGGATTTGCCGGGGACTGGATTTTCTGGGCGTGACCAGCGGCGATCCGGCCCGGTGCGCCAGGGTGCGCGTGCTGGAGAGCGAGGAAGAGCTGCAGATCGCCCGGATCGCCTGGCGACTGCACCGCTGAGTACTTCGGTACGCTGGCTGTTGCCGCAAAAGTTGACGCTGCTTCTTCCGGCCACGAATAATAAAGATTCGCCTGCGGCGCGATGACATTTCCTGTCAGGCCGCGACACAGGCAGAAAATCAGAATCCCGACGGCCCACTCGGGCGTCAACTTGAGGGAAGGCATTGTGACCGAATCCAAAAGAGTTGGGTGCAAACGATGAGCACTGCGGTCGCGAGCCCGCGCGAAAACCAAGCCCCAGGATTCTGGGGTTCCACGAATGGCAAGAAGGCGGTGATGGCGGTAACAGGATGCATCCTGTTCCTGTTCATCATTGGCCATCTGCTGGGCAATCTTCAGATTTTCGACAGCGCGGCGCGGCTGAATGCCTACGGCCGCCTGCTGCACAATCTGGGAGAACTGCTGTGGATTATCCGCGGGATTCTGATCGTCTGCGTGGTGCTGCATATCGTGGCCACCGTGCAACTGGCGATGCGCAACTGGCAGGCGCGGCCCATCGGCTATTCGCGAAAGAAGGCGATCAATTCTTCCTACGCGGACCGGACGATGTACTGGAGCGGGCCAATCGTCCTGGCGTTCGTGATCTTCCACCTGCTGGAATTCACGGCGGGCACGATCCATCCTGAATCGCGATTTATTCCCGGCGATGTCTACCACAACGTGGTGGCCGGGTTCAGCGTGTGGTGGGTCTCGGCGTGGTACATCTTTGCGCTGATCCTGCTGGGCCTGCACCTGCGGCACGGATTGTGGAGCATGTTCCAGTCGCTGGGGCTGAATCATCCGCGGCACACGCCGGTGCTGAAGCAGGCAGCGCTGTGGATCGCGATCCTCATTACCGCGGGATACATTGCGATTCCGGTGAGCGTTTTGGCGGGCTGGGTGCGATAGATGAAACTCGATGCAAGAACTCCTTCGGGACCGATTGAGCAGGCCTGGGACAAAGCTCGTTTCGACATGAAGCTGGTGAACCCGGCCAACAAGCGGCGGCACAACCTGATCGTAGTGGGATCGGGACTGGCGGGGGGATCGGCCGCCGCCACGCTGGGCGAGCTGGGCTACAACGTCAAGTGCTTCTGCTTTCAGGATTCGCCGCGGCGCGCGCACTCCATTGCTGCGCAGGGCGGCATCAACGCCGCCAAAAACTACCAGAACGACGGCGACAGCGTCTACCGGCTCTTTTATGACACGGTGAAGGGCGGCGATTTTCGCGCCCGCGAGGCCAATGTCTACCGGCTGGCCCAGAACAGCCTGAACATCATCGACCAGTGCGTCGCGCAGGGCGTTCCGTTTGCGCGGGAATACGGAGGCTCGCTGGATAATCGCTCCTTTGGCGGCGCGCAGGTTTCGCGCACGTTCTACGCGCGCGGACAAACCGGGCAGCAGCTTCTGTTGGGTGCATACCAGGCGCTGGAACGCCAGGTGGATGCCGGTCAGGTGACGATGTTTCCGCGCAGCGAAATGCTGGACCTGATCGTGGTGGACGGCAAAGCGCGCGGCATCGTGGCGCGCAACCTGATCACGGGCAAGCTGAGCGTTCACATCGCCGACGCCGTGATTCTGGCCACCGGCGGATACGGGAATGTTTATTACCTCTCGACCAATGCGAAGGGCTCGAACGCCACGGCCATCTGGCGAGCGTACAAGCGCGGCGCGTTGTTCGCGAATCCCTGCTTTACGCAGATTCACCCGACCTGCATTCCGGTTTCCGGCGATTACCAGTCCAAGCTGACGCTGATGAGCGAATCGCTGCGCAACGACGGGCGCATCTGGGTTCCGAAGCAGAAGGGCGACAAGCGATCGCCGGATCAGATTCCGGAAGCGGAGCGCGATTACTACCTGGAGCGGCGGTATCCGAGCTTCGGGAATCTGGTGCCGCGCGACGTGGCCTCTCGCAATGCGAAGGCCGTCTGCGATGAGGGGCGCGGTGTGGGCGAGACAGGCCTGGGCGTTTACCTCGATTTCTCCGAGGCCATTCAGCGGCTGGGCGAGGAGACGATCCGGGAACGTTACGGGAATCTCTTCGACATGTATCAGCGCATTACGGACGAGAATCCGTACAAGGTGCCGATGCGCATCTATCCCGCGATCCACTACACGATGGGCGGCCTGTGGGTGGATTACCAGTTGCAGAGCACGATTCCGGGATTATTTGTGCTCGGCGAAGCGAACTTCTCCGATCACGGAGCGAACCGGCTGGGCGCCAGCGCCCTGATGCAGGGGCTCTCGGACGGATATTTCATCATTCCGTACACGGTCGGCAATTATCTGGCCTCGACCAAACTGGAAAAGGTTAGTGAAAGCAGCGCGGAGTCGCAGGCGGCACTGTCCTCAGTCCAGCAGGGCGTGGAAAGGCTGCTGGCGATTGACGGCAAGCGCACCGTGGACTCGTTTCACCGCGAACTAGGGAAGATCCTGTGGGATGACTGCGGCATGTCGCGGAACGCGGCGGGGCTGAAGGATGCCATCGGTAGGATTCGCGCGCTGCGCGAGGAGTACTGGCAGAACCTGAACGTGCCCGGATCGAGCGACGATCTGAACCAGAGCCTGGAGAAGGCCGGCCGCGTCGCGGATTTTCTGGAGCTGGGCGAGCTGATTTGTATTGACGCGCTGGAGCGCAACGAATCGTGCGGCGGCCACTTCCGCGAGGAATATCAGACGCCGGATGGAGAGGCGCTGCGCGATGACGAGCACTACAGCTACGCCGCGGCCTGGGGCTATACCGGGCCGGGAAATCCGCCCGAACTGAACAAGGAGCCGCTGGAGTTCCACTACGTCCATCCCAGCCAGAGGAGCTACAAGTAAATGAAACTGACGTTGACGATCTGGCGGCAGAAGGAATCGCGGGTCCAAAGGCAAATTTGTCAGCTATCCGATGGACAACGTGAATCCGGAGATGTCGATGCTGGAGTGCCTGGACGTGCTCAACGAGACCCTGGCCGAACGCGGCGAGGAGCCGGTGGCGTTCGAGCACGACTGCCGGGAGGGCATCTGCGGTTCCTGCGGGTTCATGATCAGCGGCGTGGCCCATGGTCCGCAGCCGGCGACCACGGTTTGCCAGCTCACCATGCGGCATTTCAAGGACGGCGAGGAGTTGATCCTGGAGCCGTGGAGGTCGCGCTCGTTCCCGTTTGTGAAGGACCTGGTGGTGGACCGGCGCAGCTTCGATCGCATCATTCAGTCCGGCGGCTACGTTTCCGTTTCCACCGGCAATGCCCCGGACGGCAACGCCATTCCCATCGGCAAGGAAGAAGCGGATCGCGCGATGGACGCGGCAGCCTGCATCGGCTGTGGCGCGTGCGTGGCCGCGTGTCCAAACGGCTCGGCGGCGTTGTTCACGGGCGCGAAGATCGCCCACCTTGGAATTCTGCCGCAGGGCCAGCCGGAGCGAGATCGCCGCGCGGTGCGCATGGTGGCGCAGATGCACGCGGAGGGCTTTGGGAGCTGTACGAACATCGGCGAGTGCACCGGCGTTTGCCCCAAGGAGATTTCTCTCGAGGTCATTGCCCGGATGAACTACGACTTTTTGGCAGGGCGGTGGCGGGAGCGGAAGAATGTGGTGACGACGATCGCTCCGGCAACGGATTGGGAGTTTGCGAAGAAGTAGCTATTTCCTTGCCGGGCGATTGTGCTCTGCCTCAATCGCAGTTCCTCCTGGCTGCCCGTGACGCGCGAAACTGTATCTGAAATGGCGGCGGCCCTGCACCGCTCCGCGCTGGTGATCGACACCCACGCGGACACGCCGCAGCGCATGCTGGACGAGGCCTGCGATCTGGAGGCGCCGCTGGACGGCGGTCACCTGAATCTGCCATCCGCTCGTGAGGGCAACCTGGGCGCGGAGTTCTTTGTCGCCTGGCCCGACCCCCGACGCTTTCCCGGCCAATTCGCACGGCGCTCGCTCGAACTCATAGACGCGGTGCACGAAGCAACCGCGGCTCATCCTGATCAGATGATGATGGCGTATTGCGCCGACGACATCGAACGTGCGCACCGCGAACAAAAGCTGGCGGCGTCGCTTGCCATCGAGGGCGGCCATGCCATCGAGGACTCGCTCGGACTGCTGCGCGATTACTACCGCCTGGGGGCGCGGTACATGACCATTACCTGGGCGAATTCCAACGGCTGGGCGGACTCGTCGGGCGACGTCGATGACCCGACGGTGCAACACACCCAGGATGGCCTAACCGAGTTCGGCGAGCGGGTGATCCTGGAAATGAACCTCCTGGGCATGATGGTCGATATCTCGCACGTTGCGGATACGACCTTCTCTCGAATTCTGGAAATGACGCGCGCTCCGGTGTTCGCTTCCCATTCCTCGGCCCGGGCTCTGACGCACTCGCCCCGGAACCTGACGGACGACATGCTGAAAACCGTCGCGCACAGCGGAGGCTCCGGCAGCCAGGGTGGCGTGGTGATGGTGAACTTCTACTCCGCCTTTATCAGCGAGAGCTGGCGACAGGCGTGGCAGGCATTGCGCCCCGAACTGGAAGCTGACCGGCAGGCGGAAGAGGCCCGCTGGAAGGCGGAGGGCAAGCCCGTTCCATACGCGGTGACCGCCGCGCAGGACCGGCAGTGGGCGGCGAAGATTCCCCGTCCGCCACTGAGCGAGTTGATCGATCACATCGACCACATCGCCCGCGTAGCTGGAATCGATCACGTCGGTCTCGGCTCTGATTTCGATGGCATGCCTGCGCTGCCCGAAGGACTGGATTCGGCTGCGGACCTGGCGAAGATCACCGCGGCGCTGCTGGAGCGCGGGCATACAGCGGAAGATTGCCGGAAGATTCTCGGCGGCAATTTCCTGCGATTCTTCCGCGAGGTTGAGGAGAAGGCGCAGCAGTTGCGGCGGGATTCGCGCTAGTCCCTGTCCAGAGGAGCTTTACGAGAGCGGCCGGAGGAGTGCTCAGTTCCCGATGTCGGAGAATGTGTCGGATAAAGAGTGTGCGCTGGCCATTTGCCCGAGCGTTTCGCGCAGATACTTATGCGGATTCACGGGACTATTGTGGATGCGCACTTCATAGTGCAGATTCGGTCCGGTCGTGCGCCCGCTCACTCCGACATAACCGATCACCTGACCGCACCGGACCTGTTGTCCAATGGTCACAGCAAATCCGGAGAGATGCGCATAGAGGGTTTCAACCCCGTTGCCGTGACTCACAACGATCACGCGTCCGTAACCGGTCTCCCAGCCTGCTCTCTCCACGACCCCATCCGCAGCCGCATGCACCTGAGTCCCAAAGGGGGCCGCGATATCCACCCCGGTATGAAATTCGCCTTCGCCGGTAAGCATCGGGTCCTGGCGCTCGCCGAATGAGCTGGTAATCCGCCCGGTGACCGGCCATAGCTCAGGCGCTCCGGGAAGGTCCGCCCAATTGGCATTTGCCGCGGCGGTCAGGCCGGGCTCGAATCGATCGATGGAACCGGAGAGAGCACTGTTGCGCAGCAGCGCAAACTGATCCAGCGACCGCGCGTAAGCTTCCTGGCTGAAGGTGCCGAGGTTGTCGGAATCCGTATCTGTTGCCGCCACAGTGGGCGAGATCGTCTTGCTCAGCCGGCTCCGGCGCAGGCCGTAAAGCGCGCTGACTTCGCTGGCGAGTGAACCCAGCGATGCCGCCTGCACGTCCTTCTCGTGGGCCAGAAGCTGCAGACGGCTGTAGTCGCGACGCAATGCCGCCTGCTGCGACCGCACCTGGTTGAAACTCGCGGTCTTCATCAGCATGCGGGTGTAGGAACCAGCCATGCCGGTGATGGTGAACGCACCGACCACCGCTGCTGCCACAAACACTCCCGCATAGTGCAATGGGATGGGGATCTTCCGGACCGGACCGTCCTTCTCCCGCGCCACAAAAATGATGTAATACCGTCTTCGCAATGCCTTGTCCGGACTCGGTCCGGAGCACTCCTCATTCGGGCGTTGAGTTCAGTCTTAAACCTGGATATCTGCTTTTCTTTGAACCGTATCAGCCTGTCCGCGCGGCGTCAATCCTTCCTCTGCGGACGCGGTACCAAAGTCACCTGGAATCTGGAGCTTCCGCCCCGTAAGCGCGGCATGATTTGACGCTTGCAAGCGGGTACGCACGGATTGAATCATGATTGGATGCCGGCGGTGGTTGTTTCGGAGAAAGGCCGGATCGGTGCGGGACAAATCCGGGCGCAGCCAGAGTGCAACTCAATTCCGATGCTCCGGCATCCCAGTTAGGCCGGAAAAACGAGGATATTGAGAACCGGCGGTCTTCGCTCTTTTTCACTTTTTTTTGGTTTGCTGATTTCAAGGAGCCTTGCCGTGTCGCCTTCGTCCTCTCCTGAATCCCCCATCTGCCGCGTCTACATTGTGGACGACGAATGGCTGATCGCCCAGACCCTCGCCGCCATCCTCTGCAAAGAGGGATTCCATGCCCAGGCCTTTCACAATCCCGACCAGGTGCTGGTGCGGTCTATGGAGCATCCGCCGGATGTGTTGATCACCGATGTGATGATGCCAGGCATGACGGGTGTGGAGCTGGGGATTGCGCTGCGCCGCGCGGGGCACGACGGCCGCATCATCCTCTTCTCAGGACAAGCAGGCGCTCTGGATCTGCTGTGCGATGCGCGCCGCCGCGGATACGATTTCGAGTTGCTGGACAAACCGCTGCACCCGCTGCAACTGATTCTCCGGCTGAGAAACACGCAGAATCCGAAGACCAAACGTGTGCCGCCGGCGAATGAAACGGTCTCGCTGCCGTCTGCGACCGATTCCCGCCCGGCTGCGTAACCCTCCTTTCCAGGCCTACCGTTCACTCCCATCTCTCGCCCGCCGACCGTCCGGCCAGCGGTGGTATGCTTGCCCTTTCTTATGCGACTGAACGGCCATCTGGTCCGCAGCACGGTTGTCGGCGCGCTCGGCGGACTCCTCTTCGGCTTTGACACGGCCGTGATCGCGGGGACGACCGCTCAGCTCACGCAGGTTTTCCATCTAAGCTCCGCTGCCCTGGGACTGACGGTTTCGATCGCGCTGTGGGGCACGGTGCTGGGAGCCATTGGGGCCGGTCCACTCGGCCAGAAGATCGGCGGGCGGGAAGCTCTGCGCATCATGGCGCTGCTCTACGTGCTCTCGGCGCTGGGATGTGCGCTGGCGTGGAACTGGCCGGCATTGCTGGCCTTTCGGCTGATCGGGGGGCTCGGGATCGGCGGGTCGTCGGTGCTCGGGCCGGTTTACCTGGCGGAACTGGCGCCGGCGCGGCTGCGCGGGCGGCTGGTTGGCCTCTTTCAGATCAATATTGTCGCCGGGATCCTGCTGGCTTACGCCTCGAATTACGGCGTCGCTCGCCTGATCGACGGAGGTCATGCCTGGCGGTGGCAATTCGGTGTCGCCGCAGTTCCCGCTTTTCTCTTCCTGATCTTCCTCTTCGGCATCCCGCGCAGCTCCCGCTGGCTGGTGACCCAAAACCGGATCGAAGAGGCCCGACAGGTGCTGGAGCTGATGGGAACGCCGAACTGCGAGGCCGAACTAAAAGAGATTGTGGATTCGATCCATCTGGAACAGTCGCAGCGCTCGGAGCCGCTCTTCCGCCGGAAGTACCGGCTGCCGATCTTCCTTGCCGTGAGCATCGGCATGTTCAATCAGCTCTCCGGGATCAACGCGATCCTGTACTACGCGAATGACATCTTCCGGTTCGGCGGATTCAGCAGTCTCTCCGCGGATAAGCAGGCGGTGCTGTTGGGCGCGATGAATTTTTGCGCTACGCTGCTGGCCATGTCAGTGATCGACAAACTGGGGCGCAAATCGCTGCTGTTGATCGGTTCCGTGGGGACGGCCGCGGCCCTGGCGGGTGTGGCGGCGATCTTCCATACGCATAGCCATCAGGCCGACCTGGTCTGGCTGCTGGTGGGATTCATCTTCTTCTTCTCCATTTCGCAGGGAGCAGTCATTTGGGTGTACATCAGCGAAATTTTTCCGACCCGCGTGCGCTCCAAGGGCCAGAGCCTGGGAAGTTCCTCGCACTGGATCATGAACGCGCTGATCTCGGGATTCTTCCCGTGGGTTGCGGCACACTCCACGGCTGCGCCGTTTGCATTCTTTGCCGGAATGATGGCTCTGCAGTTCTTCGTGGTGCTGGCGATCTATCCGGAAACGAAAGGCGCGAGTCTGGAACAGTTGCAGCATCGGCTGGCGATCGACTGAATCAGCGCCAGTGGCAGGCGAATCCAGCCACGACAGCGGCAAACAGCGTGGATAGCGCGTTTACCGCATCGTTGTTGAGCCAGCCGCGGCGCTCCGGAAAGGCTCCCAGCAGGCTGTCGAAGAACAAGCCCCCAATGGCGGCGCAAAGGCAGATCACTGCTTCGGTCCGGGTGAGCAGCAGAGCCGCCTGGCCGGTCGCCACCACGGCTGCCGCTCCGGCGCAGCCGGCCAGGGTTCCCACCCAGGTGATGGCGCCGTCGGTTCCCGCAGGAACGGGTTGCAGCGTGGTGAGCAAACGCGGTTCGCCGCCCAGCACCTGACCCAGCTCTGAGGAAACCGTATCGGCGGCCGCTTCGGCCAAAGCGGCCAGCATCATCGTCAACGCGGCGCGGTCTGCCAATGTCCCCGAAACGAAGGCAACCGATCCGGCGGCAGGAATGACGGCGAGGCCGGCAACGCCGAGATTCGCGGCCACCTGGGAAGCTCTGCGCCCGCGAGTGTCTTCCGCGAGGCCGAGCGCTTCCTTCCTGGGCCGGCCGAATCGAGTGGCGGCGAAGGTGATGATCACGAGAGTGAAAAGCGGCCAGAGCGCAGTATGCCAGTCCGGGGTACGCAGGAAAAGCGCAGCCGCAATGAGCCCTCCGGTGATCGCGCCGCCCGCGGTCGCCGCGTGGAAAAGCCAGACGAGCGCCACGAATCCCACGCTGACGGCCGCACATAGCCACACCGCTGGGGCATCGTCATGGCAGAGCTGTCCGGCGGCCAGCGTGACCCAAATGGCCGTAACCGGGACAAACGCGAGCAACACGGCCTGCGATTGCCACCGCAGCGCGGCTGATCGAGCGAGCCGATTTGGGTTCCTTACGCCGTTCATGGCGATTCTTCACCCCGGGCGAAAACCTGCCCCGGTACAGTACAATCATCTTTCTACCAGCACAAAGGGAAACCGCAGCCACTCCAGTGGCTGGACTGAGGAGTCAGGTACTTGCGAGTTCGCAGCATGGCATGGATTACCTCCCGGCCGACGATCGTTGCCGGCATTTCTGCAACGATTCTGGCTCTGGCCGCCGGATGCGGTAACCAGTATCGTCCCGTCGTCACTCCCGTCAATCCCACCGGGCCGGCAGGCGCAACCGACAGCGTACGTGACGGTTTTTTCGCAGCCCGATTTCACTCCCCTGGCGGCCGGATCCGTATCACCGTGCAGCGGGACCACCTACCCTACGCCCAGCGTCATTACGCTGCTGGATTTCTCCGGCGATTCCATTGAGGATCAGGCGCAGGGCGGCAATGGGCCGCTCACGTTTTCGCTGGAATCCAGCGGCGCTCAGGTGTTCGCTCCGAACTGCGATGGGACGATCACGACGTCGAACAACTCCCCAGGCTCGATCCTGACCAAGAACATTCAGACCAGCACACTGCTGCCGGGCGCCGCGGCGACCAACACGCTGGAGGACCACAGCAACGTGTACGTCACGCAGGAGGGTCCGAACGGGGCGGGATGCCCAGCCAATTGCGTGGCGCAGCTTACTGGCAATCCGCCGGCGCTGAAGCAGGAAATCCAGGTTGCTCCCTCTCTGGTAAATCTGGCCGGCTATGGCTCCAGCAATCGCGTGTACGCGATCAGCCAGGGGAACTCCGGTGGCGGAGCGCAACCCACGTGGGGCGACTGCGACCATCCGTCCTCGGTGGCAACGGCAGGAGAAGCAGACGCCATTGAAACCAACAGCAACACGGTTTCAGCGCGCCTGGCGCTGGGCGTTTGCCCCGTTTACGGCTACATGACGCAGGATGGCCTGCGCGCCTTCATCATGAACCGTGGCAGCGGAACGGTCTCCGTGATCAATGCGCAGCTGAATGCGCTCGATCCACAGCTGAAGACGTCGTTGCCCAACAGCATGATCCAGGTGGGAGCGGGGCCAGTGTACGCCGACTACTACCGCGATGGTCAGATTCTGGTCACGGCGAATTACGATTCCAATTCCATCAGCATCATCGACGCGAGCCTCGACGTCTACGGCAATGACAGCGCGACCTTCGGCACGGTGCTGGCGACCGTGAATCTGGCCAACGGGCCGGGATGCCCCACCGGCGCGGATACCTTCTGCATGCATCCAGTGGAAGTTTCGGTTCTGCAGGACGGCAGCCGCGTTTACGTCGCGAATCAGGGCGATATCGCAGCGGGCGTCGACCCCACCACCGGATTGCCGCTGGTTCCGGGCAGCGTTTCTATCGTCAATCTGAACAATTACACCGTGGAGAAGACGATTCCCCTTACCGCGAATCCTCATGCCATCGGATCGGTTTACAGCTATCCGTATGGAAAGGTTTACGTGGCTTCGCAGAACAGCCCATACCTGACAGTCATCCGCACCGACACGGACACGATCTCAGCCACGCCGGAGATGCAGGGCAACATCGTCGAAATGCGGGTGAATGCTCAGTATCCCGATCAGTCGGCGCAGGGCGCTGCTAACGAGCAGACGGGAAGCCGCTCGGTGGGATCGGGAGCGCCGTAGAGACGGCATCCAGCCCTGTTGGGGGGGTACCCCCCCATGACACCCTGGGTCAAAAAACCTCCGACAGAAAACAAATGACTTCGCCGGTAACGACCCTGGCGAGTGCGCGATAAGCCGCGCCGATCGAGACAGATGCGAAACGGCTGCGACCGTGTTCAGCAGAGAGCCGCGATCTGATCTGTCAGAGCCTTGACGAGGCGATCTGATTGATTCGCGGGCAGCAGTGAGACGGCCGTGAGTGATCATCCGGCGGCCGCGTGTGCGATGCTGACGGCCGCGAGTGAACATGAGACGGCTGCGAATTCGAAAGCAGGCGGCTGAGGGCATGTGGCTCATGTGGTGCGTCGCAAGTTTCTTTACTGTGGGTGTCCCGGGGGAAAGCAGGTCCCTCGCTCCGCCTACCCCATCGCGCCTGTCGGCGTGATGGGGCCCCACGGCGCTGCGCTCGGGATGACAGAGTAAAGGAATTTCAGGGACAGAACGCTAGTGGTCAGTTGCTGGCGCTGGTTGCTGGTTGCCGGCGGCAACGCGGCAAAAAGCAAAAGGACTCGCGGCTGGCGAGTCCCTTTTTTCTTTTTCAACTCTAAGTTCAGAATAGCAGGTTAGAAGAATTAGCCCGCCAAATTTCTTTGTTGGTTTTGGTTGAGAACCTTTGCGGAATCAACACAAGTTACCTTGGTGCGGAGGCCTGCCTCTTGACAGTTTTTTTGCGTTCACCACGCAGGACACGGAGATTGCGAACGCGAGGCGCGCTTCGTTCCGCATTACTGACAAACCGCAGCAGTGTCTCCGGCTAAGGGGCGACGCCGGTCTCGTAATGGAGCGTGGAGAGCGAGAGGCGGTACTGATATTGCGCGTTCGTGTCCTCAATCCGGGCGCTGGTCTGCTGGAGTTGGGCCTGGCTCAATTCCACGATGGAGCTGAGGCCCAGTTTGTAGCGGGTCTGCGCCAGCTCCATCGCCAAATCGGCTTCTTTCAGGAGCTGTTCCGTCACGGACAGTCGCTGCCATGCGGTGTTGGTCTGCAACCAGGCGGTGCGCACGTCGCGGACGATTTGGTCGCGCAGAGCCCGGCTGTTTTCCGCCGTGGCCTGCTCGCGATATTTGGCCTCGCGCGCCTCGGACGAATAGAGCAGCCCATGGAAGATGGGGATGTTCACGTTGCCGCCGACGGCGCCCCACCAGTTCGCCACATAGTACTGGTCGGGACGGACCGGAGCGATTCCTACCGTTCCCGCAGCGGAGATGGAGGGCAGCATCTGATCCCGCTCGGCGCGAGCATACTTCTGCGCCGACTGGGTGTCGTACTGGAGGGCCTGCAGATCGGGGCGCTGCGCCAGCGCCAGCTGCACCAACTGCTCCGCGGACACAGGCGGGGGCGGCGGGGCGGCGGACTCCTGCACCAGATCGTAGCTAGTGTTGCGATCGAGCCCAAGAACTTCGTCCAGAGCCGCCATGGCAGCGTCGGCATTGCTCTGCGCGTCCAGCTGGAGCAGCTTCGCGCGCGACAGGTCCACGTCGGCAAAGGCCAGGTCCACGGTGGATTTCAGCTTGTTTTGGGTCATCACCCGCACCTGGTTGTCGGTGACCTGGCGTTCATTCACCGTCTGCTGCGCCACCTGCAGCACGGCCTGCGCGGTGAGCGCGTTGTAGAACGCGGTGTCCGTGGCCAGAACGATTTCCTCGGTCGTGGCCAGGGCATTCGCGTTGGAGGCCTTTTCCTCCAGCTTGCGGGACAGGACGAGATTGTGGGTGCGGCCGAAGTCGTAGATGAGTTGCGTGAAATCGACGCCGGCGCCGGCATGGGTGAGCAGGCGCGAGGAAGTGAGGCCGCCCGCCGAGATGCGGCTGGCATCCTCAGCATCCACGCCGGTCATCTCGGCGGCGAGGGTGGGCAGCTCGAGCGAACTTGTTTCCCGCGAGACCTGGTGCTGCGCCAACGCGAGCAGCCGGCCCACGCTCACATGGGGATTGTTGCGAATGGCCATCTGCTCGGCTTGCGCGAGGGTGAGCTGAGGGAGCTGCGGCCCGGCGGCCGAGGCGGCCTGCGGAGGCGTTTGCCCCTGCGTGCCAGCCGCTCCGGCTGCTGACGCTGCCTGCAATGAGGGAATCACATGCGGTGCGGGAGCTGGCGGCAACGATCGCTGCGCCTTTGCCAGGCTGCCACCGATCGTTACCGCGGCAATCACAATTACGGCCTTGTTCATGCTTCGGCTTTCTCCATCGCGTGCTCATTGTTTTCCTGGCGCGCGTGAATGATGAGGTACACGGCGGGAACGAGAAACATGGTGACCACCACCGAAACGCCGAGACCGCCGATGATGGCGCGGGCCAGCGGCGCGTATTGCTCGCTGCCGGCTTCGACGCCGAGAGCCATCGGGATCATGCCGAGCAGCGTGGCGACGGAGGTCATGAGAATCGGCCGCAGACGCATTTTGCAGGACTCGATGGTCGCCTCCATCAGCTCCAGTCCCTGAGCGTGCAGGATGCGCGTGAAGTCGACGATGAGGATGCTGTTGGAGACCACGATGCCGGTCATCATGATGGTTCCCATCAGCGACATAATGTTCAGGGTGCTACCGGTGAGGAACAGGATGAGAACAACGCCGGCGAGGCCGGGCGGGACGGCCAGCAGGATGATGAACGGATCCACCAGCGATCCGAACTGCGCCATCAGCACCAGATAGACCAGGACGATGGCGATGATCAGCCCGATGCCGAAGCTTTTGAAGGCGGAGTTCATGTTGACCACCGCCCCGCGGACGGTGATGCTCAGGTTCCGGCTCTTCGGCACGGCGGCGACCAGCTTGTTGATGGCATTGCCCACATCCTGAAGCGACTCGGTTCTGGTCGCCACGTAGATGTCGATTTCGCGGCGCAGCTGGTAATGATCGACTTCGGTGGGGGTGTTGATGCGCTGGATGTCAGCCACGGACTGCAGCGGCGTATAGCCGATTGAGCCGGTTCCCCGCAGGGGGATGTTGCGGAATTGCTGCATGCTCATGTTGTCGATCATGCTGTTCGGATACTGCACCGTGACCATGTAGTTGTTGCCGGTTTTGGGATCGATCCAGTAGCTGGGAGCGATCATGCCGTCGGACGTGAGAGCGGTGATGACGTTGTCCACGACCTGCTTGGTGTTGAGGCCGATCAGGCTGGCGCGCTCGCGGTCAATTTGGAGCAGCAGGCCTGGGTAGCGCATGTTCTGCGGGATGAAAACACTGCTGACGTTGGGGATGTTCTCGATTTTCGAGGCCAGAGTTTGGGCCAGCCCATAGTCGCTGTCGAGATTGTTGGAGCTGATCTGGATGTCGATGGGCGCGGGAAGGCCCTGATTCATCACCGCAGACACCAGGCCTCCGCCGTGGAAATACGTCGTGAGCTGCGGCATTTGCCGGGAAAGCGCCGTGCGCACGCGATCCATGTAAGCGAAGCTGCTGGCCTTGCGTTTCTCGTTCAGGCTGACCTGGACGAAGGCCGTGTCCATGCTGGAGTTGGGACTGTAGATGGTAGAGGGTCCGTGGGTGACGCCGATGTTGGAGACGATCATGTGCAGGTCAGAGGGCGACACGACGGAGCGGACGATCTGCTCCACCTGCGCGACATCGTCGTTGCTGACGTCGAGCCGGGTTCCGCTGGGCATTTTCAGGTTGATCGTGAACTGCCCGGCATCGGTGCGGGGAAAGTAGGCTCTGCCCAGGAATGGGAACAGTCCTGCGGTGACTATGACGACCGCAGCGAGAATCACGCCGGCCGTGAGTTTGGGGCGGACCATGCAGCGCCTGGCCAGATCGGTGTAGTAGTTCGTCAGGCGAGTGAAATACTCGTTGAACTTGCCGACCACGAGTTGCAAGGGAGAGCGGCGGTGTTCCTCCTCGCCGGAATGGTGCGCGCGAATGAAGATCGCGGTGAACAGCGGCACCACGGTCATGGCGAAGACGTACGAGGCAAACATGGAGAGGACCACGCCCAAAGCGAGCGGCGTGAACAGGTATTTGCTGATTCCGGTGAGCGAGGCGACCGGGAGGAACACGATGGAGGTGGTGATCGTGGCGGCCAGCACGGCGAGCGAGACCTCGCTGCCGCCTTTTTCCGCGGCGATCCGCGGCGGTTCGCCCATTTCCATGTAGCGGAAGATGTTTTCGAGCACCACCACGCCGTTGTCGATGAGGCGGGAGAAGGCAAGCGCGAGTCCGCCGAGGATCATGGTGTTGATGGAGCCGCCGCCGATATCGGTCATCAGCAGACAAGCGACCGCCGACAGCGGAACAGCGAGCAGCACGGCGACGGTGGCACGCGGGCTGCCGAGGAAGAGCAGGATCATGAGTCCGGTGAGGACCAATCCGATGCCAGCCTCGTTCACGAGTTCCTTCAGGGCCAACTTGACGAACTTCGACTGGTCGAAAACGACGGTGGCCCTGAGGCTGGACGGGATGTCGACGAGGTGCTTCACGGCGTTCTTGACGCCGCTGACGATGGTGATGGTGTTGCTGTCGCCTCCCTGCTTGAACACGGGAACGTAGACGGAGCGCTGGCCGTCGATGCGAACAATGTTCGTCTGGATGGCGCCACCGTCCACCGCTTTGCCAACATCGCCCACCAGGACGGAGGAAGCGCCGCCGGCGCCATTCACCGATTTCAGCGGCAACGAATTGATTTCCTTGACCGCTGGAAACTGAGCGTTGGCGTAGATGTTGTAATCCTTGTTGCCGATCTGGACGTCGCCGGCGGGCAGAATCAAATTGGACTGATTGACCGCATTCACGACGTCCATGAGCGAGAGGTTATGAGCCTCCAGCTTCATCGGATCGACATAGACCTGGATCTGCCGGTAGGTGCCACCATAGGGATCGGGGACGGAAGCTCCCTTGACGCCGGCCAGTTGATCGCGAACGGCGAACTGGCCCAGGTCTTTCAACTGCGTCTCGTTCAGGCCGCGTCCTTTGAGCGTGACCAGGCAGACGGGCTGCGAGGCCGCCGTCATGCCCAGCACGACGGGCGGGAGCGTGCCAGGAGGCAGACGGCGCAGGTCGGCCATGGCAAGGTTCGCGATGTTGCTCAGCGCGGCATTGGGATCGGTGCCGGGACGGAAATAGACCTTGATGAGGCTGACGCCGGTGAGCGAACGCGACTCGATGTGGTCGATGTTGTTGCCGTAGGTAAAGAATCGTTCAAAGGTATCGGTGATGTCTGCTTCCACCTGTTCCGGCGGCATGCCCGCGTAGAACGTGGCCACCACCACCACGGGCATATCGATCGAGGGAAACAGATCGACCGGCATGTTGAGCAGGCTGACCGTGCCCACGAGGGACACGACCAGACAAACCATGAGAATGAAGAACGGATACTTGAGAGCAAACTTCGGCATTACTGCATGCCTCCCTGCTGGTCATGCAGGTCGATCATGCTGCCCTGCGCGCGGGTGACATCGCTGGAGGGTTCGCTGGCCAGAACCGGCGTCACCACCTCGCCGTCGTGGTATTTGCCCTGGCCGCCAAGGATTACGCGATCGCCCTGGTTCAACCCGGAGGTAATCTGCACCAGGACAGAACCCTGCAGGCCGACCGTCACCTTGCGGATATGCACGCGATTGTCCCGATCGAGCACGTAGACTTCCTCCTGATCGCCGGTCAGAACCAGGGCTTCCTGGGGAATGGTCGTTGCATTGCCGACGTGCTCCAGCTGGAGTTGCGTGTTGGCATACATTCCGGGGTCGAGCGTCAGGCTGGGATTGGGCACGTCGATCTCGGTTTCCATGGTGCGGGTGGCTGCGGTGACTTCGCGGGTAAACCGGACGACTTTGCCGGTGAAGGAACGGTGGACCGCATCGACGCGGACCAGCATGGGGTCGCCGATGTGCACGTATTGAACGTCATCTTCCGGGACCGGCACGCGCAGACGAAGGATTCCGCTCTGCGCCAGCTTGACGATGGGGAGGGCCTGCAAATTGGAATTGGTGCCTGACTGAATCAGAGCGCCGGTATCGGCGTAACGCCAGACGATCACGCCGTCGAGCGGCGCCACAACATTGGTGTAGCTCTCGATCGCGCTGACCCGGTCTCGGTTGTCCTCCGCGACCTGCAGTGCATTTTGGGCGGCGGAGAGAGACGCTTCCGCAGCATCCACCTGGGCGCCGGACGACTGATCCTTCGCCAGGGCGTCGTCCAGCTCCTGCTCCGCGACCAGGCCTGGCTGCGCCTGCGAGGTTTTGAGCAGCCGCTCGTACTCGTCCTGCAGGGCGAGGTGCGTCGACTTCGCCCGCGTCACCTCGCGCTCCGCGCGTGTGATGTCGTCCTTGCTGCGCGCCACTTCTGAGACCGTGCCCGCCAGTTGTGCCTTCAGTTCGGGGACTTCCAGCACGGCCAGCGTCTCTCCGCGATGCACGCGATCGCCAATGTCGACGTAGATCCGGCGGATGAACCCGGAGACCTTTGGGTGGATATCCACTTCCTGGTAGGGCTGAAACTGACCCGCCAGGGTGAGCACCTGATCGATGCTGCCTTTCTGGACGGTAGCCACCTGAGCGGCCGGAGGGGCGGGGGCGGCTTCGACGGCGGCCGGACGATGACGGGTCCACAAAACCACCAGGACGACAGCAACGAGGACGACCGTGGCGGAGAGGATGATCCCTGCGCGCTTATGCATATTGAAAATCACCTGTTCTGTTGAACTTGCAGGCACCAGCCTGAAGCAGGAAATGGCCGGAGATGGACCCAACGCGAGAAAACGCCGCGTCTCAAATCCAGCAAAGCCACGAGGAAACGCGGCAGTATCAGAAGCCGATGAAATTAGCTGCGGGGAGGAGGACGGATGAAGGCGGGGGCACTACGGGACCATCCCCTGGAAACAGGGACTGGACTCTGCTCCAGGGCCCATTCGCGGCCGAACCGGAAGTTCATGGCGGCAACGAGCAGCAGCGCGGGAACCCAGAGGGAAATGGCCAGCGGAGCGATGCGATGCGAGGTTTTGCCCACAGCAATCGCCGGCAACGTGCTGCGCTCGGTGAGGAGCAGCTTGGCTTCCGCCATTTTGCGCTGGATGGAGTGGGGCTGGGAATAGAACGAGAGCTTGTAGCGGAGCCCCCAGGCGAAGACGCATACCCCCAGCAGAACCAGGGCCGGGGCCAAAACGCGCAGACCCCGGCGGCCAGGCAGACGAATGCCCCGTTTCGACGCTGGAGTGTGAGGAGTAGCTGTCAAAGCCGTAAGGTTGATGATGCCACAGTGCTTCGACGATTTCAAAACTGTTGTCGTGAGCAGCACCCGCAACCTCCTGGCGCACAGAGATTTACAATGTGTCCATGCGATCCGCTGAACTGGCGCACCTGCTGCAGGCCGAGCTGCGCGGGAACCCGGAGCTGGACATTGCGGGAGTGGCCGGGATCGAGGAAGCCGGCCCGGACCAGATCACCTTCGTGGCCAATCCGAAGTATGCCTCCCAGGCGAAGACCACGCGAGCCGGAGCGATTCTGGTCACGCCGGATTTTCCCGACATTCCGGCGACGACGCTGCGGCTGAAGAATCCATATCTCGCCTTCGCGCAGGCCGTGGAGATCTTTTATCATCCGCCGGTTTGGGCCCCGGGAATTCATCCCACCGCGGCGATCGATCCGAGCGCGAAGATCGGGCCGAAGGCACACGTTGGAGCCTATGCGGTGATCGGCGAGAATGTGGTCATCGGCAACGATGCGGTGATTCTGTCCCACGTGGTGATTTATCCGGGGGTTCGAATCGGCGATCGATTCTTCGCGCATGCGCACGCGGTGGTGCGAGAGCATTGCCAACTGGGCGACGACGTGCTGCTGCAAAACGGCGCGGTGGTGGGATCGGACGGCTTCGGCTTTGCCAAAGACGAGGCCGGACGGTGGCACAAGATTCCGCAGTCGGGTCCGGCGATTCTGGGAAACCGCGTCGAGGTCCAGACCAACTCCTGCATCGACCGGGCGAGCGTGGGCGCGACCCGGATTGGCGATGGGGTCAAGGTCGATAACCTGGTTCAGGTCGGGCACGGCTCGTCGGTGGACGAGAACACGCTGCTGTGCGCGCAGGTGGGACTGGCCGGATCGACGCATGTGGGCAAGAACGTCATTCTGGCCGGCCAGGTGGGCGTCGCGGGCCATTGCAGGATCGGGGACGGGACCATCGCGATCGCGCAGGCGGGGCTGCACGGAGACATTCCGGCGGGATCGATGGTCGCGGGGTCGCCGGCCTTCGAGCACAAACAGTGGCTGCGCGCCACCGCGCTGTTCAGCCGCCTTCCGGAGCTTCTGAAGCAATTACAGCGGCGGAGCAAGCCGGAAGAGTAAATTGGAAAAGCGGTAAATTCCGGGCGCCGTCAGCAGCGGGGACGCGGCAGTCCGCATCCAACTAAAATCCCATGTCCACGACCGAACACGATAGCTCGCTCAGTCTCGTACAGCCGCCCACCGCGCCGATCCGCGTGCTGCTGCTCGACGACCATCCGGACAATCTGTTGCTGCGCTCGACGATTCTGCGCAAGTACGGCTACGTGACAGAGGCCGCGAGCACGATCGAGGAAGCCGAGCGCATGCTGGACGACATCGACATCGCGGTGCTGGATTACCACCTGGGCGCGGGAAAGTTCGGGACGGAAGTGGCGAATGCGCTGCGCGAGCGGCGGCCGCAGGTGCCGATCATCATTCTGTCGGCAACGCTGGAGCGGCGGTTCGGCGGGGTGGAAGACATGCACCTGCTGAAGGGCTACAGCTCGATCGACGATCTGGTGGCCGCGCTGCGGTCGTTCGAGGCCAAGCGGCGTGGCAGGCCGGTGGTGGTGGATGCCCGCGACTTTTTCTATTCGCGGATCAACATGGCCATGGGCGACGACGTCGTGCTGGAGATTCTGGACGGCGAGGGCACCTGGCAATACGTGAACGAGACCTGCGCGCGCGTGCTGGAAAAGCCGCGCGACTGGTTTCCCGGCCGCAACATGTTCCTGGAGATGCCCGAACTCGAGGTCGACTGGGCGGACATTCTGCGGACGGTGGCGGAGACGCGCGAGACCTACATCGACCGCACGTTCCGCGGCGTGCTGAACCTGCCGAGCAAGGGCGACCGGTGGGTGTGGAACGTGCTGGCGTTCCCGATCACGCTGCACACGCGCGAAACCGGCGTGGTGCTGACGGCGCGGGCGCTGGACCGCAAGCCGCTGTAGGCAATTCCCTTCTTTAGAGCGCAACCAGCGATCCCGGTTGGATCGTGCGTGTGGATGATAGGCTGATCGCAGCGATGCGAGCCTCTTCTCGTTTTATCCCGGCGTGTTGCGCGACGGTTTTCCTGATCGCCCTGCTTTCCGGGTGCCGTTCCGCGTGGATTCAGGCGGAAGTCGTCAACCAGCAGAACACTCCCGTGAATCTGGTGGAAGTGGATTACCCGGGTGGGAGTTTCGGGCACCCAGGCGATTGCTCCTCATTCCACTTTTCACTACCGATTTCACCTGCTGGGCAGCGACCAGGTGACGATGACGTTCACCGACGCCAGCGGACAGACCGTGAAGAAGACCGGAATAGAACTGACCAAGGGAACGTCGGGAACGCTTCGGATTGAGATTGAGCCGGGAGACGCGGTGAAGTGGGTTCCGGAGCTGACGCCGGCAAAGTAGTCGGTAGTCCGTAGTCGGTAGTCCGGTGGGGTACCCCCCTGGGGGGGTGGTCGCGCAAGTGCTTTGTTTGCCACACTTGGCTGGCGTTACTGATTTGACATCCCCCGTTACCTTCCTTGACAACGGCGTCTTGGGACGCCATTGCGGGGAGTTTGCCCCCCGGCCGCGCCTGAAGGCGCCGGGACAAGGCAGGCTTATTCGCCAGGCTAAAGCCTGGCGCTTCTACCGTCTTCCTCGCTTCGCGAGGAATATGGATTGCCCGGCACGTCGTCCTTCGTGATTAACATGATGGCCCGATCGCTGATTCCAGCGCGTCGCCAGCGCACTCGTGGGCACGCTTCCGAAGCGGTCATGCGAAAGAGGGCAAAATCGTCGAAATGAGAAAGATCCTGTTGGTGCGCCGCCGGAGATCCCCTGAGGGCTGCGGGGAGCCCGAAACGGAAAAGGACCCGCGGTTGGCGGATCCTTCTGGTTCAGGCTCTGCTCTGAGTGTGGGGGGTGGGAGGACGAAGGCAAGAGAAATCGGCGGGGCGGAGGGTACGAAGGTCATGGGGCAGCGGGCAGCGGTCAGCGAGAGCGGCCAGCTGCCAGTGGCACGGCATCATTTTCTAAGCTTGGGGAACGTCCCGTGGAGTGAACCCCTGAAGTGAGACACGATAATTGGGGGACAGGCGAATCGAAAGAGGAGCGATGTCCCAAGTTGAGAAGCGGACCTTCAGCGGGGATTTCAAGCGGGCGGCGGTCAAGCGGATGGAGGCTGGAGAGAGCAGTGCGGCGCTGTCCCGAGAGCTTGCCGTAAAACGAACCTTACTCTACCGCTGGCGAGATGTAGTTCGGCGTGATGGAGAGAAGGCGTTTGCGGGCAGGCCGGGCCGACCTTCGAAAGCCGAGATACTGACGCGCGAGCATGGTGCGGATGGGGCGACGGAACTGGCCCAGGCGCGGCGTAAGATCGCAGAGCTGGAACGCAAAGTCGGGCAGCAGCAATTGGATCTTGATTTTTTCAAACAAGCCTTGCGGCACATCGAGGCGGCACAGCGGCAGAGCAGCGCGCGTGGCGCAACGGCATCTTCGCCAACATCCAGGCGATGACGCTTTCGCAAGGCAACGAAGTGGAGAGGATGTGCAGGCTGGCCGAAGTAAGCCGGGCGGCCTATTACCGCGACTGGCAGAGGACCGCGCCGCTCGGCGAAGAGACGGAACTGCGCGGCGTTGTGCAGCGGTTGGCCCTGTCTCATCGGGCCTACGGTTACCGCAGGATCGGGGCTTTGCTGCGGCGCGAGGGCCGTGTCATAAACCACAAGCGGCTGGTCAGGATGATGCGGGACGACAATTTGTTATGCCTGCGCAAGCCTGCCTTCCGGCCAGCCACCACCGACTCGGACCATCGCTGGCGGGTGTGGCCGAATCTGGCGCGGCGGATGACACCGATGGCCCCTAACCGGCTGTGGGTGGCGGATATAACCTATGTTTACCTGGCCGAGGCCTTCGTCTATCTGGCGGTCGTGCTGGACGCGTTCAGCCGCAAGGTGGTCGGCTGGGCGCTTGAAAACCATCTCACCGCGACGCTGGCTCTGGGCGCACTTGAGATGGCTCTGAGAGACCGCGCTATCGTTGCCGGCGAGCTCATCCACCACACCGATCGGGGTGTTCAGTACGCCTGCGGCGACTACATCGCCCGGCTGGAAGCTGCCGGCATCCAGCCCAGCATGAGCCGCCCGGGCTGCCCGTATGACAATGCCATGGCGGAGAGCTTCATGAAGACCCTCAAAGCCGAAGAGGTCAACGCCACCACTTACCGGAACATCGACCATGCAAGATCGGCCATCGGAGAATTTATCGATGACGTCTATAATCGCCATCGACTCCACTCCGCACTGGACTACAGGTCGCCGATGGAGTTCGAACTCGCCTCGCTGGTTGCTAATTCCACTACCGTAGCCATCGGCGTCAACCTATAACCACTAACCGGCCTGTCCCCCAATTACCGTGTCTCACTTCAGGGGTTCACTCCACCCGTCTGTCCCCAGATTTCCGAGATTTCCGGATCTCCGGGATTTCCGGATTTCTGTCCCCGGATTTCCTATGCTTTCGCCGCCTTGGTGGCGATAGCCGGTTTGGGGAGCCAAAGAAGATCACGTAGTTCCTGAAAGCTGGGCTCGAGAGCCGCCTCCGTGCCAGCCACGATGCCCTTGGTAGTGTTGATCACAGTCTGCGTATACTCCGTCGACCTCACGACCTCGTATGCTTCTGCTGGCAGGTTCAGAGCCATGGTGGGTAGGACCGCCCTAAGCGCTTTGACCGATGCTGCGACAGCGGGTGCGATATCGCCCAGAATCTTGTCATCCCGAATTTCGAATGTCTTCGGGTCTCCCATCGCAGCGCCTGCGATTTCTTCGCGCAATCCACCGGCCACATAGATGACGAACTGCTTCGACGCAGAATACTCGAGGAGCCTGTACTGGCGGGTTTGTGCAACCGTCATAGTGCCCGCAGCAGCCTTGGCCTTCAGGTCGGCTTTAATATTGTCGAATGCCCATGCGAGGGTCTGAACTGCGTAAACATGGCCAATGCTGATCGTTTTTGAGAAGACTTTGTCATAGGTGGATTCAAGTTCGAAGATCTCGGCCTTCGCGCGGATGGCAGTCTGCAGATCGCCGGAGAAGGCGCACAGAGCCTGGCCCACCTGATCGGCAATTAGCGCCGCCGTCTTCGACGACTTCCGCGTGCTATCCCGTCGGTGGATATAATCCAAGCCTTTCTTTTCGAGTTCGCTGGCTAGGCGCACTTGCACTGGATCGTTGCTCTTTCGGTCGAGTGCAACAATCTCATTCTGAGTGTTATTTCCGGCGACAATCTCGGGGATTGCGGCTTCGTTGTCGACAGTGATGACCCGGGCCAGGACTGAAAGATGCTTTGCGTGCTCGGGGCCAGCCTCATGAATTGCACCGGTTGTCTGTGCGCCGTTGACGATAGACAGTCCGTGGAGGTTGAGTGTGCGCGCGTCGATTTCGGCCTTTCTCGTCACCATGGTTATACCGTTGTTGAGGACAAAGAACTTTCCTGGGCTCTTCTCTGCGGTCTGCTGGATGCGCCGGTTGACGTTGCCAGCGCTCTTGCGCGAGCCAAGGTAGTCACGCAGATTTGCGCTGAACAACTGTTTTCCGAACTTCTCATAGAGGGAGTGCAAGAACGACCCGTTTAGTGAAAATACGAAGGCTTCCCAGCCATCGCCCTTCTGCCGCGAGATGACATCGTCGGCAATCAGGGTGATCTTTTCGGTGATTTGGATCGTTCCTGTTGCCGAAAGCGAGAGCTGCTCGGTCTGCCGCAGGCCGATTTCGATTGCGTCAACTTCGATATCCTTCGTCAGGGGTAGGCTGGAAACGAGGTTTTTCGGCTGCCGCCAGCGCGTTGTCAACGTTCTGCGACTCGAAGCTGTTGTGTGCATAGGCGAAGACAAGACGCTTGATCGTCTGCTGCTCCAGAGATTCCCTGAGCAGTCTCGCATGCTGCCGTATTTGGGGTGGAACTTCATCGATCGGCGTTTGCAGGAGCCAAGCTGCGGCGGTGTTGAGATCGTCGGCTTTATTAGCCTCCGCCTCTTTCTTTCCCCATTCTTTTGAAACGTTCCCTGCGCGATAAGCGCGATCTGGTCGGATTCGTCAATATAGATGATGTCTGCTTTCTTGTCGGCCGGGTGATCCGTGAGACTGCTCTGTCGCATAAAACTCCCCGAAGTCCTCTACTCCGAGATAGAGGCCTATAGCATAAAGAGGAAGCGCATTATCGCCGTATTTTTGCAACACGGGGTCTGCCTGAAACCGTTTAA